>DIUR01000027.1 GCA_002428265.1 Bacteriovoracaceae bacterium UBA6153 | reverse complement strand
GTATGAAAACTCCCGGCTGGTCAAAAGCTAGCTTCACTTTCAAGATTTCTAAGATTAGAATAGAGATTGGAATGGTGAAGTTTTCTTTGAGTATTCACTCGTCTTTTAGAAACAACAGGATCAATCTTTTTAAAGAATACGCAATAATCACCATAATCCATAAGGCTTGATGGCATAAGGTTTTTTGAAAATTCATAAAGATTTATAAGACGCAAATACTTACCATTAATGCTTACGAAATCTTCACCTAAAACGGCATCTCCATTGGCTTCAACATCTTCAATAATAATTTGATTGATCTCTCCTTCGTTTTGAACAGGAAGAAACTTTATATTTGGAAGATGAATCTCTTCTTCATAGTTTGTTTCCAAATAAATCACTTCATTCAAAGAATAAAATTTATAAAAATAGCAATTGGTATCAGAGTCTTTTAAGGGAAGTCCCAAAAACTTAGATAAAAAGTGAGTCTGTTGAAAATCAGAAAAAGTGTCTTTCAAAAGCGTTTGATTTAATCCTAATTTTGCTTCTTTTAAAAAGTTTGAAATGGTATCAACATTCATTTGCTCCATATCACTTGGAATTAGTTTATAAAATTTTGTTTTTTGCATTTAATTCATTCCTTTTAATGAGTTTTTTTCTTTTCCATACAAATTCGAAATAGCGGCGAGGAAAAACCCTCCTCGCCGTTATGATTCCTAGATAGGAAATTAAAGTTGAGCCTAGAATCACGATGCTTCCTGCGCCAAGTATTTGCATCAGTACCATGACGCCACTTAGGCGAAATAAATCTGAAATACTTACTCCCCAGATAAGCGGTTCATTTTTTAGAAAACTTGGATAGGTCGCATTTATTTCATTCATTTATCCCACCACGCTTTTAAGCCAATTAAAGACCGATGATCCCCCCAGAGAAATTAAAGCGGCCATCAAAGTTGTTGACATGAACTGTGCCCCTCTTGGGTGACCTACGATCATAAAGATCGCTGAGATCGCAAATCCTAATGGCACTAACAAATTGGCCAGAGTACCGGTCTTTGTTGAAAGATTGGTGGCAATGGATTCTAAATCTCTTGCCCTAGCCGGATTACTCATCAAAAAATATGGAAATACATAGAACCAATATTTTAAGGGGAGAATCATTGTCTTTTTTAAACTTTTAAAAGTCATAAAACCTCATTATTTAATTGTGTTTGTTAGTTGTAATAGTTTTCAATTGAACTACTCACTGAAAGAGATATTTCTTGATAATAGGGGCCTGAATCTAAAAGCTGAAACTTATAGTGATAGCCTCTATTAGCAAGATCATTAATAAGCCAAGTGATTTCTCCTAGCTCACGAGTTTCTTTTGAAATTTGTGTCTGAAATTTCTCCGCAACCGCCGGAGTGTTAAATGGACAACCGCCAATACCTTGCCAGTAACCGCCAACTTCAACTAATTTCACCCCAAAAAAATCACTACCAGTAAAAGATTTGACCTTTAAAGAAAGAGTGTTTTCCTCAAAATCTTTGATCTCTAAGATTTTTGAAATGTCATTAATCGTTAGATGAATCCCTGCCTCGGTTTTAGAAAGCATTATCTTTTTTTCTTTTAAAAGATCACTCAGCTTAAAAGTTTCTCCGTTAATTAAAAGATCTAGCTTTTCTCCTTCTCCTAATAGATCAGGAGTAAAAGCAAACCCTTCATTATAGTCTTTAAAAATATTTACTTCCCAAGTACAATTCATTGGTAACTGGATGCAATTTTTCCCACAGCTTCCACCGGCACGACTGTAAACTTCTCGTTGTTTGTTTAGACTTCTACCGAAGCGATTTATAGGCCTTAGAGTAAATTCAACTTTAGAGTTTGGTGTGATATTACCGAGTGGTAAAACGGATTCTGACTTGTTACCTGAAATTGCTCCAACATAAGAATAGATACTTTCATTTGTTTCCCCAGATAAATCATTGCCAGTTATATAGGATAAAACAATGCGATCACTTGGAAGATATTTTCGATCCAAATAGTTTTCTTTAAACTCATTGGTCATCACAAACCATTTCCCAAGCTTATCCTTATCCTTAATTTCTTTTAGATGAGTAAAGCTTGGGAGATTGTTTTCAAATTGCCCGATCTTTAAAAGCGAATCATCCTTAATCACATAGTTTTTATCAAAAACTGACTTTAAAATGCTTTGAAATGTAACGCCTTTGCTCGCGGCCACATAATAGATTTTTTCATCTAGTGGAGTCTCATATAAAACAGGAATTGATTTAGCCTTTACAGAATTCAAAAGTGTTTTATAGTTTAATGTCAGCGCAGAAATTTCATAATCTTCCACCTCTGAAATAATAAACTCACCACGCTTAAAGAAACTCTCTTTCAGTAGAGCAACCGGAGCATTATCAATGACCACATCAAAAAATTCATAAATCCCAGACTGAAAATGCCGATCAACGATAGTTGATGCTAAGATTTCATAATTTTCTGTCTCGTGATTTAGAAAATAGAAATTAAGTTTTAGATTCTTAATTTCTTTAAAGATGGGCGATTCATTAAGCCTTGCCTGATTTGAAAGTGTGATCCGAATATTATCTATGATATTTTGATCATTAAAGACTTCTCGATGCTGTAGTGCCTTTGCATGAAAAAACTTTGGATCAAGCTCTGGATAACTTACCCATGAAAGATCATGTTCTTCAAATGTGCCACTTGAATGGCTTGAAAATCTTCCAAAACTTGCCGCAGTTTTCTTCGCATGATTTCTAGCAAAGACATTACCAACCCTAAACTTAAAGTCGGGATTAGTGTCTTTGATATCGGTATTAATGATAATCGTTTTTTGATCTTTAACTGAATCAGCATTTTTGTCATGATAGGTGACTTCAATTTTATAATTTTGTAAAAATCGCACCTTTAAGTCTGGAAGTTCGGCCACAAAAGGATTTCGGCCCCTATTTATTTCTTCTCCATCTAAGACGCTATCTCCATCGCTATCAGCATTTGGATCAATTTTTAATTCATTGGAGGTGGCAGTCATTCCACCACCACCGTCACCACCGCCGTTTTCACTTTTAAATGAACAGGCCGAAAATAGGCACAGCAAAGCACTTGCTAAAATTATTTTTAGCTTCATAGTTAAATCTCCTTAAAATGTTAAAATTCTAGTTTTCTAAAAGTGATTTAGGGTGTAAGTATTTAAGCACTCCTTGATTTTCGAGATGTCTCGATTTTTCATTTTTCACTTTCTTAAGTTCGTTAATTTTTCGTTTAATCCTTAAGGCCATTGCCGTGGCCTTGGGATTTTTTCTAAACTCCCTTCGCGTAATACTCTCAATCGTTTTTTCTAAGTGCTGAATCAGCATTTCCATTTTCTCCATTATCCCTCCTTAAATTCGCGCGTAAGCACGATGTAATTGTTTGTACTCATCAATAAATCTAAAATTGGTTGTCAGCTCTTTAATCGAAAGCATTCCGACAAGCTCATTCACTTCAAGCTTCATGCGCTTTAGTGTTTCAAGTAAATTCAAAGTTCCTTTTCTCATTCCAGTTCCTCCATAAAAAAATTGATGCTTATTTATTTCGTTTTTTCTTCCTCCTTTTTTTTCGATGAAATAAATTGAGCGAAAAAAGAAAACTAAAATTTTTTGATAAAATAAATGAAAAAATGAATAGCTCTAATAATTGCTACCTACCGTCAGTCAAAAGCACTAATTTGGCCGACGGTCGGTAGCAGTTTTCAATGAAATGCCTGCTGTAAGATTTTTTTAGTAGGTAAAACCCCTATAAATTATGTCAAAACAGAAGATTTGGTGTCATTTTGGCCATTTTTTAGTTGTCAAGAGATTATTGCCTTCGATATGAAGCTCATATGAATTTATTTAATCGAGAAGCTTATGAATGAAATGAGTAATCAAGAGCCATGGACAGGGATATTTAAAAAATGCCTATCGGACTTAAAAGAGAAAAATGCAAAACTTAGCATTTCTCAACTCGCGTCTAAAATCAATGTCGCAAGAAGTACTTTGAGTGATCACATTAACTCAAAGGCAGGAGCAACAAAGCCTAACCTAGATAATTACATTAAAGTTATCTTAGAATCTGGTAATGTTGCCATGTTTTTTGAAGCTCTTGCTGCTTACGATGAAAATCTTTCAAATAATTTAAAAGAAGTATTAAGTGTTTCTACGACTAAAAAGAACGCTGCGATTGCAACAGAAGAACTTGAAACTATCTTAGAAGATCGTTCACTTTTTATTGCCTATATTTTGGCCTCAAACGACAAGGGAATTAACTTTAAGACGCTTGCCCATATATTAGGTAACAAAGCACAAACTGCCATGAATACGCTTATTGCTCGTGGATTGGCCATTGAAGAAAGCAGACTTTTAAAAGTTAATAATCCCACGTTTCTTATTCGATCATTTGAAAGCATTAAGCACCATTTAACTACTTATGCCGAATACTACAAGCCGCATCATGCAGGAAAAGAACGTAATTATGCCTTTTCTCTTACTGGATCATTAAACGCAGAGGGAATAAAAGCAAATCATCAAGCTTATAAAATTTTGCATGAGACAATAAAAAACAATATGCGTAACCCTGCTTTTGAAGGAAATATTCCTGCATTTTCTGTTGGGTTTTGTGATACATTTACAGACATTAATTTTGATCCCGAAGATAAAGGGGAATTACAATGAAAAATATTTTAAAATTTGGGCTCTTTTCAATAATTGTTATTTCTTTTAATGCTCAATCTGCCATTAAAGAGGTAACTCTAATCTCACTAAACTCTGGTGAAATTCTTACTCCCTCTGAGCATGTTAACTATGTTGCAAAAAACGCACTTCACCTTTTTGATGGAAGAATAATCGAATCGTCTGAAATAGAGAATGTTGAGGTTATGCACGCAAATGGTTCTTCTGAAATAGTCGAAAAAGGACTATTTAAAATCATCAAAGTAAATGCTGCAAGAATAAGTATTGGTGGTGATAATTCTGGAGGGGGTTAAACTCCTTCACTTAATATGAACAAAAAGAGCACCACGAAAAATCTAATTATCCGCAATAGTACCGCTGAATTTTTAATCTTTTCAACTCAAGCAAGAGAAGAAGGCATTGAAGTTCGTTATGAAGATGAAAATCTTTGGCTTACCCAAAAAATGATGGCGGCACTATTCGATGTTACTCCTCAAAATATCACCCTACATTTACAGGCGATTTATAGCGAAGGTGAACTAACTGAAAATGGAACTTGTAAAGAATTCTTACAAGTTCAACAAGAAGGAAAACGAGAAGTAAGTCGCACTTTAAAATTCTATAACCTCGATGCTGTTATCTCTGTTGGCTATCGCGTGAACTCAAAAAAGGCTACAGAATTTCGCCAATGGGCCACTCGCATATTAAAAGAGTTTTCTATAAAAGGTTTTGTCCTAGATCGTAAACGATTAGAGAACGGTGCATTTCTGGGTGAAGATTATTACGAGCATTTACTTGAAGAAATTCGTGAAATTCGTCTAAGTGAACGTCGCTTTTATCAAAAAATTACTGATATTTATTCAACTGCTGTTGATTACAATGTTGAATCAGAAACAACTCAAGAATTTTTCAAAAAAGTTCAAAATAAGCTTCATTATGCTATTCATGGCCAAACTGCCGCAGAAGTTATTTACGATCGTGCGAACCATGAAAAGCCTTATATGGGATTAACCACGTGGGAGAACTCACCAGAGGGAAAAATTTTAAAATCTGATGTCTCCATTGCAAAAAACTATTTAAATAAAGAAGAAGTCGATGCTCTTGGAAAAATAGTGAGTGGCTATCTTGATTTTGCTGAAGATATGGCCAAAAGAAAAATCCCAATGACAATGAATGATTGGGCAAACCACTTAAATGATATTTTAAAAATTAATCGTAGAGAAATATTGACGAGTGCTGGAAAAATCAGTGCAAAAGCTGCGAAGGCCCATGCAGAAAGTGAATTTGAAAAATACAGAGTCATTCAGGATCATTTATTTGAATCTGACTTTGACAAGCTTTTAAAAATTACTGCTCAAGCAGCTAGACAAAAGATTGATGAAGATAAGAAGATTATTAAGACCAAGACTACGAAAAAAAAGTAATAATCATTCCCTTTCCTGTTTTACTCCACTTTTAAAAAACAATAATCCCCACATTAAACCCAATCCGATCAATGCTAAGTTTTGTTGTCCCCTCTAAGTCATGGTGTTTGTAGAAAGCTCCAAAAGAAAATCTCCCATCTGGCTTATACGTTAAGGCCAAAATATATTTACTTCCAGATAATTTTTTACCAGAATCACTGCTCGATGCAAGCACATAAGAATAAGACGCACGAACATTAAAATTCATTTTAAACACATCAAAATTACTTACGACTCCGACTGTTCCATAGTGTAATTGATTATTGATATTTTTAACCGCATCACCTCCGACAATTTCAGCGGTGTTAAAGGTATTAAGAGATTCATAATCATAGCCTGTATAAAAGCCTAATCCATTTTCGCGATTATAATTTTGATAATAAAGATTTCCCCCGACTTCGCCAGGAATTGAAAACTCACTCGTAAGTGATTCGCTATTTCCTTTCACACTTCCCTTGGAAGGCTGTGCCCAATAAAAACTTCCGACGATAAAATTTGTTTTTTCATCATCGGAGACACTTCCCGATAAACCAAATGTCACTGGAAAGTTCTGGCCAGATTTTACATTTTGATCAGTCGTTTGTTCTGCATAAGTACCAAATGAGGTCGCATAAAATAGAGACACATGAAGACTTCGATTAAATTCATTAGGCTCTTTATACATAGGTAGTATTGGTGCCCATGAACTTCCTGATGCGTAAGCATCGTAAGGATAAGTCACATAGATCAATTGATTTACTGGAGGATTTTCCCAATCTTTAATGTTGGGATTCCATTTCTTTATATCTTCAGCATAACTAGAAATATCTTTTCCATGAGTCGTCCAAACACGAGGAAGATTTCGTGTTGCGATTGTCTCAATAGTATCGCCCTTGTTAACTTTATCTACTTCTCGTGCAAAAGTTTCAAATGAGAAAAATAAAAATATCAATAACAATAACAATAACAATAAATTTTTTAGATCCCAAGTATTGAGTGATCGCCCAATACTTGCGTGACCTAGGAGAGGAAGACTAAAGTTGCCTAGAGGCAAAGAATTGCGAGATGAAAAAGAACGTGCTCTTTCACTTCTTGCTCGCCAAAAATTCCATCCAGTCTCGACCCAAAAGCCCGGGACGAACACACAGCGGAAGCCGATGTTCGTGTTCGTATTCGTAGGAGCGTTGTTCAAATTCGACGCAAACACGCCCGTGTTCACGTCGTTGTTCCAGTTGCCACCGCGTAAGACGGCACCAGCACACACTCGTAAAATTACGTCAATCCCAATGCCCTTGGATGTCTTTCTCACCTTTCTAATATTCATTTTAGACTCGCCCAATTATCATAAGAAAGCTTCACCATTTGTTTGTAGCTCGCTCTGATATTTGTTTTTTCAATTTTTTTAAGCTTTCGTTTAATTTTTCTAATATTTCTTGATAGTGGACGTATGAAATCCCGATCTACGAGATAACCTAAAAATGGAATTGCATCCTGATTTAGATGGACTCTTTTATAAACTGGTATTTCAAGATTTCTTTGTGCTGCTAAAGTAATAGCAATAGAGGCAATTTCACAGGTTGCATCTTTATTAGCACCAACAAGAACAAGATCATCCATGTAGCGAATATAAAATGCCCTTTCATCATGCTCTTTAAGAGCACTCACAATATAGTCATCAACTTTTGATAAATAAAAATTGGCAAACAATTGAGAAGTATAATTCCCAATAGGTATTCCACTTCCCAAAACCTTGTAGCCTTTATGATTTTGAATTAAAGACCACAATAAAATATCAAGAGAATCATCTGGAAGAATCTCTTTTAAATCACTGAATAAAATTTTATGATCGACTGATGGAAAATATTTTTTCACATCAAGTTTAATCACATAACGAGATTCAAGATTTTGCAGTTTTTCCTTAAGTTTTAGTACCGCATAACGATTTCCCATTCCACATCGACAAGCACATACAGAATTACTTAATCTTTTTTCTACATAAGGAGAAATTACTCGATGAATAGCATGATGAACGATTCGATCTCTAAAAGGGGCGGCCATAATAAGTCTTTTTTTAGGATCGACAACATAAAACTCCCGATACTCACCCCACTTATATCTATTTTCTCTAAGTTCATCTTGGATTTCTAAAATTCTTTCGGGATAGTTGGTAAAAAACTTTTGATCACCATATGTTGCCCTTTTTCCACGACGACAAGCTCTATATGATTCCAAAAGGTTTTCAAAATTGAATACATCTTCAAGAAGAGTCATAGTTCTCCCCCTCTTTTAAAATGCTTTAAAAGTCCGCCGATCTCTTTTCCTATTTCACGAGTCAAAGATGTCGTTTCAGATAATGCCGCCACATTTATGGCCTTCAAATCGTAGCTCATCTGGATGAGCACTTTTAAATCATCAAGCGACAATGAAGCTTCTTGCAGATAATTTATTTTTCGTAATTTATTTTCTTCTTTGTTTGGCAGGACAAATGTTTTTCTTAAATTTTGTGTGAGTTTAAGGGCTTCTTCCTCTATGCTTCTTCCAAGAGTTGGTCGCAATTGTTTTGGGAAATTTTTAGTTCGATGAAATAAGTGAATCGTTAATTGATAAGAATCAACGTAGGCCTTAGGTTCTTTCATTTTTTCCTCGCTGTTCACGGCCTTCAGTTTTCTCTTTTAAAGATTTTTTCTCCACTGTTTTGATCAAAGCACCAAGAGCTGGAATTAAAACTTCTTCTAACTCGAAATTTGTTTTCTTCCATTTATTTAGTATGCTTTCGTTAACAACCATTAAGGCCATCGCTCCACCTGCATGACTTCTTGCTTTCCCGTAATAAAACTTTTTTTCATCCCAAGAATAGGCGTAAAAACCTGAGCCTATGGATTCAAGAGTATTAAAAATGAGTGACTGAATTCGCTCATCAATTGGATTTGGATTTTTTAAATTTATTGTTTCAGGAGGTATTATATTTTTTGCTAGCTCATAAACTCTAAGACTAGGAAGGTGATTTTTTAGCTTAACTTCGCTGTTTCTTTTCGGAAAGGTCTCCGCATTTTCCGAAACATTTCCGAACTTTTCCGAATCTTTCGGAATGTTTCCGAAACTTTCCGAAAGGTTTGCCATCTCAAACTCATATTTTTCAGAAAACGAGATAAAACTAGCATAGTCAATAAACCAATCACGCCCTACTTTTATTGCTTCGATCTTTTTTTGTTTTATGAAATTTAAGACCGTTCTCTCACTCAAATTAAGGAGTTGAGATGCTTTTTTAACACTTATTTCTTTACCTGATTTTTTCAAAACTTCTCCATCCATGGATCTTTTTCAATTTTTAACTTCGCGAGTTCTTTTCCGAACTTTTCCGAATCATTCGGAAATTTTCGGAAACCGACTCGATGCTAATTCGGAAACTTTCCGAAAAGTTTAACTAGTCAAACTTTTTTCTATTCAGTTCAATCTCAATTCCTAGTTCAAAAAAAATTCCCCCAAGAACCAAGAGCGCTTCGCGCTTCCAAGGGGCTTACGCCCTCCAAGAACTTGCCTCAAGGGCTCTCTAAACTATCCCCATTCCACTACGGGACGAACACACAGCGGAAGCCGAAGCCCGTGCCCGTAGACGTAGGAGCGTTGTACAAATACGACGCAAACACGCCCGAGTTCACGCCGTAGTACCAGTAGCCACCGCGAAAGACGGCACCAGCAGTGTTGTTAAACCAACCGTGCCCCATTCCACAATAAGGTGAAGAACCTGGAGTTGCACATATAGTGCCTGAAGCGGCTCCGTAACGTGTTTGTCTAATATCTCCGCCACTCATCGTTGAAATATATCCATCGGCTCCGTTAGAGACGTTAGAATCGTTTGTTACCCATTCCCAGACGTTTCCGGCAAAGTCCCAAATAACGTTTCCATTAGAGAGTGTGTGAGTTCGTCTTTGACTATTCCAAGTTGAACTTGAGCACGTTTCACCTGTTCCAGAACAGTTTCCATTTACATCGTCTGTTGAGGCTGCAAGTGAGTTTGCAGGAGCGTTGTCCGAGTGACCACGGTTGAGTTGTCCTGATGCGACTGTTCCCGAATCCCAATTGCTGGCAACACCCGCGATGTTTCTTGCGATTGTTTGCCATTGATCGTTTGAAATTAAGCTATAGCCTTGCCCTAATGCTTGACAGGCGGTAACAGCAGAGCTTGCAGCAGTTGCCGGAGTGTTTGTTGTTCGAGGAATACTTACCCATGGTGTGCCAGTTGCTTGTGATACTGCTGTTCCGTATCCGTCGTTTTTCATTTCATATTTAGCGACACAAAATTGCTTAGGGAAATATGTTGTGTTCGCTGGAACTAAAATATAATTTGTGGGACAAGTGACACTTGGAGATGATACAGCACTATCAACATAGGCTTTATTTGCTACTTGGTTGGCAGTCGATGGATTTGGAACACCGTCAATGGTTCCAACCGTTAAAGTGCCGCCAGTAGTTTTTAAAGTTATCCCGTCAAGGTCAGTAATTTGTTTTTGAAGTTTTCCAAAAGCACTTAAGATTGAATCCGTTGCGGTGATGGCAGCATTGGTTGCTGTTGATAATCCATCAAGCAAAATTGCTCGCACGTCACTTGCCAGTGTTGAAGTGTTTTGTTTATTGCCAAGGTCAGTCGTAAGATTTGTAATTTTACTTTGTGCGATTGATCCAGCAAGGTCAGCATCTGCTATTGTGCCATCTAAAATATGAGTTGATGTAACAGTGCCTGTGCCAAGAGTTCCTTGTTTAGCATTTAATTGAGTTTGAATGGAGCTTGTTACTCCTGACAAATAGCCAAGCTCAGTATTTGTCACAGAGCTTGCTACAATAAATCCACTTCCATCTGTTGCAAGTGCTTTACTCGCACCTGGTGCTCCTAGATTTAATCTTGATGGATCAATCGTTTGAACGCCACTTTGATCCCATTGTATAAAGCTTCCTGAGTTTAGTTTTAAAGCTAGAGCATCAAAGACTGCATTTTGAGATGGAGCAATATTTGTAACTGCATCTGCAATGGCATCTGCCACGGTTGCGGTTCTTGCTCTGGCATCAGTAAAATAAAGATTAGTATTTTCAGAAACTGCTAAGGTATCCAGCGTCTGAAAAGTTTTATCGCCACGATAATATTGTGCCGATGTTCCAGCGGTTAAGCTTCCTTCTTTGTTGTTGATCTGTGCTTGCAGTTTACCTAGAGAGACTTGAACAGTATCACTTGTGGCAATCGCTGAATTGGTAAGAGTTGGAGCCGTTATTGGGGTTCCTAAAACTCTTGCATCTGTATGATATAGATTTGTTCCTTCATTGATGTTTGTAGTGGTTAAAGTCACGACACCTGTTGAACCGTTAACACTTGTTACTGGTGCTGATGGAATTGCAATCCAAGACAAAACCCCACTAGCGTTTGATGATAAAACTTCTCCGGCATTTGGCGCAGTCCCCGGAAGTGTGTAGATAATGTTTGTGCCTAAAAGATCAGGAGCTTTAAAGCCTGTGTAATTTGTTCCATTAGCTACGAGTTCATAAAATCTAAATTCTCCGGTCTCTCCTGCGTTTGTTCCAAAGGGATTAATTGTTCCAGCGTCTTGTTGATTTGTTGTAATCTTTCCTGCGATTTGTTTATTATTTAATTGGGTTTGAATGGAACTTGTTACGCCTGAGAGATATCCAAGTTCAGTATTTGTTACACTTGATACTGTAAGTTCTCCTGTGGTTCCGTTAGTTAATACAGCTCTGTTAATTGTGCCAGAATAAGCTCCTGCCCCAGCGTTATCAGTTACACATGATAAACTCGTACCGTTTGCCTTTAAGACTTCTCCTGCATTACAAGTAGGAAGTGCTGCTTTGGCAAAAGCGGTAACATTGGGATCGGTTTCAGTAAAAGATGATAGTTTTGAATTTAATTGAGTTTGAATATTACTTGTCGCTCCTGACAAATAGCCTAGTTCAGTTGAAGTCACTGATGAAGCAGTTGGATTTGATGAACCATTTGTCACGACGACTCTGTTGGCTGTTGTGAGATTTAATCTTGTTGGGTCAACTGTCTGCACACCAGTAGTTGACCAATCTACAAATGAAGATGAGTTTAATTTTGCATTTATCTGAGTTTGAATATCACTTGTGACGTTTGCTAAATAATTTAAAATTGTCGTTGATATTGATGAAGTGGCAAGTGTTCCTGCTCCATCAGTGATAACTGCTCTATCTGCCGTTCCTGAAAACGCTCCTGCGCCAGTACTATCAGTTACACAACTTAAACTTGTTCCATCTGCTTTTAATACTTGTCCAGCACCACAGGTCGGAAGTGTAGTTTTTGCAAACGCTGTGACGTTTGGATCGGTTTCAGTATAAGTGTTTGCGGCATTAACCCAATTTGTCCCATTAAATTTTAAAATTTGTCCATTTGTCGGAGCTGAAATAACAACATCTGAAAGATCATTTAAATCTGCTGTAATGACTCCCGTTCTTCCAAAGACACTAAGAATTGCTTGTGAGTTATCAATGCGATCAAAGGTTGTCCCATTAAAAACGTGCCAATCCCCTACTTGATAAGCTCCGCCTGCGACACTAACAATCCAATATTCTCCTGCTGTCGTTGCGGCCGGATCACCTGAGTTTGCGTCCCACGAACCTCTATAATCAAGTCCGTTAACATTTTTTGGTTTCCATTTTTGTGTAACCGCATCGTAAGCTAAAACCTGTTTATCTGTAGGTGTAATTGTACAATCAAAACCTTTTCCGCCTAAAAGTGAGTCACATAGAGAAAAATTCACTGTAAACGTCGATGCTGCCTGTGCATTTGAAAAAATAAAATCAAAAATTTTCCCAGCAGCAAAAGTCACATTCGACATTGTGTTAGCAATGATCGTAGTAGAAGTAAGGGATTCAATTTGTAAATTTGTATTGGAACTTCCCTCTTTAATTTGAAAGCCACTTACATTGGTTAAATTTGTCCCCGTGATAACAACTTGATGATTTACAACTTGAATATTTGAAACGGTAATGTTTAGAGATTCTTTCGGCGTAGATTTTTTCGGATTTTTTAAATTTACTTCGACTTCGTTTTTACCTATACAGCTCGATACTACAGTGACAACTACGATGTAGCTTAATAGCTTATAGGGGGTGAGTGAGTGAGTGAGTGAGTGAGTGAGTGAGTGAGTGAGTGCAATTACCTTGCCAAACTTACCAGCTACTCGTCCTAAGATCGTTTTCATAGCATAACCTTTATTTTTACAATTCCACATCTTCCTTTCTATTATCGTTCATAACTAAATAATATTTTAAGGAAGAATTGTGGATTTTAAAAATCAGGAACTTATTGCCGACTTCAAGAACAAGACCAAAATGCTTTTGACAACTTTTGATGGCGTTTTGGAGGGGAAAAATTATGGGTCTCCACAGTTAATTTAAAAGTGTAACCTATGTCTCCGGTATAAAGTGTAAAGGATGTGTCCGGAATGGATCATGCCCTCAAAATCAAATCTGCTGGAAGCTCTCCAATATTGTCTTAATTGCCTTTAATTTATCGTGTGGCACTCTTTTAATAATACTAATGCAGTCGGAGCGAACATGCTCAGGGGTTTCTATTTTGCCTTTACAGAGGTCTAGAAAATGTGAATAGGTCACTCCATAAATATCAAGAAGCTTCATAATAAATTCGGGCCTAAGATCGACTCTTCCATTCTCTACGTGATTTATTGTGGCCCCAGACTTATTAATAATTTTTCCCACATCTCGCATTGAAAGTTTGCGAAGCTCTCTTAAGTATTTTAATACCTCTGCTTCTCTGGTCATTACCTTTCGGTCACATCTTCGATTCTTTTTTTTCATTTTGCATTTCCTCCAATAGTTTTAGATTAAAAATGCTCTCCAAAAAAATACGCAGAGTAGTCCAATTATTTTGTGAAGTTACTTTCTCAAAATGCATCGAAACTACACAGCGTAGTCCAAAAATATGAATGAATTTTCACAAGTAGCACAGACGTAGCACTTAAGTAGCATAACTCAAGTGATGTCAGGTGATTTTCTGTGATGAAGGAAGCCTAAGAACTAAATGACTGTTTTCAAACTGTTTCTAAGTGATTTAAAAGTCTTAATTGATCTTTTTTTGAGTGAGTGTCCACCATCGGAATCCGATGGTGGAGGTGGTGGGAATCGAACCCACGTCCAAAGGGACATCAATAAAGCGGACTACGTGTGTAGCTTTGAATTATTGTCTCAAAGCGAAGACTAGAAGGAATGTACCCCTACAACCCCGGCGATTTTTTATGGAGTCTTCCCGGCGACTCTCCAGCTAATGTTTAATCTGCACTAGCACCAGGAGTGTCACAATTGTTTTTATCGGCTGTAACCACCTCAACAGACGGGCTTAATTAATTAAGCAGCCATCGCGTATGAAAAATCGTTAGATTCTGCATTTATGTTTTGATCGACTTTTTACCAGGACCATGCCGATCAACCTGGACACGCCCACCAAATGTCAGTTCCCCCTGTCGAAACCGGGGCACCCCCATTTAGAGATGAGTCACTATAGCATAAAGTTGAAGAAGATTCCATAATAGTTGTGCAAGCTGCTCGCGTTAAGCTAAATTACTATGGGAGAAACTTCCAAGGAGACTTTTTATGCAACTAGGCTACGTCATTTATTACGTCAAAGATGTTAGTGAAACAATCAACTTCTACGAAGCCGCCTTCTCCCTAAAAAAGAAATTCCTCCACGAATCAAACGAATACGGTGAACTCGATACAGGCTCAACGACACTTTCATTTGCCAGTTTAAACATGGCCAAAAGTAATAAGATTGGATTTACCGACAGAGCATTAGATTTTAAATCATCAGACATGGAAATCGGTCTCGTCACCACAGACGTCACAGCTGCCCACGCTCACGCCATCAAAGCAGGAGCCATCGAAGTCAACTCACCCGTCACCAAACCATGGGGACAGACAGTGAGCTACGTCAGAGACATCAATGGATTCTTAATTGAGATCTGCTCGCCTATTGGCTAAGTCTAAAAACATTTTCCAGACATTGAATCGTATTGAACAAGTGCAGACACGGCCATAGTATCTTCGCCGCAATTTGCCTCTGCTTCATACCAAACATATTTTGAAGGATTAAATTTTCCATTACTAAGACTTGAAAAAGTCACTTCAACAGAGTCCATATTGCATCCCTGCACTTGAGCAGCTTCAGTCAACTTCTCATACGCCTTACCAGTACACTTACTCACGAGATTCGCGTCTGAGATCGCGAATGCTGATGTTGTTACCGTCATAAGTGCCAGAATAAAAGCTACCTTCTTCATACAAAACTCCTTTAAATAAATATAAAGAAATTATGCCCTAGAAGTGCACGCTAGAGTCTGGCCCATGAAGAAATTATCAGGGGGTGTCTATTATTTGATCTGTGAGCGAGTAGGTTTAGACTTAGTATTCGAGCTACTAGATCCTGATTCCACCGGAGTAGACTCTTTCTTGGCACCTCTTGAAGAGTTATCCCCTTTTGGTCCCTGGATCTCTTGAAGGCATGTGATCTTGGCGTCGTACCATCCACATGATCCGACTGAAGTGGCAGGCCACCACTGGATACAATCGATTTCTTTTTTCACGCTCTGAAGACTTGCGATAAGTTTTTCAGTGTTTTTTACCGTCTTACCTTCTTGGATTTTTTCACAGGCCTCTGTGGCGTTATCTCTCGTTCTTCCGTGAAGGAAGTTTCTGATTTTTTTTCTGATTGAAAACTCTGCTTCTTCTCCAGCGTACGTTGATCCGTACACCACAGAAGTTAAGTCCACTCCGTAGCTTCCCACAACTAACGCTGCCATTGAACCTGCATCATCAGCTTCGGCAACCGGGAAAATCATATTGATCATTGTCTCTCTGATATTTTTTGATTTCTCAGATTGAATAAAAGCATTTTGAATATCAATAAGAGTCATCGTGACGTTCACATTGCTTGAATAATTTTCAAAGTTAAGTTTCATTCCTCCATTTGCATTAGGAATCATCGAAAACGGTGTGCCTTTATATCCTTCAACTTCAAGATGATCGTTAACTAATAAAAGTCTTGGCATCTTTGCAGTCAGCTCAATTTTTCTTGCCGACATATAGGCCGCAAGCTCATCACCTTTTGTTTTATTTTTGCTCGTCACAAAACTCACAAGAGCGCCTGCAGTTTGAAAATTTTCATTATAAAAAGTTGCTGTTGTTGCCAGTCTGACGTTGTCTATCGGGTTTGCGAAGGCCAATTGAGAAAAACAAAGAATAGATAATGCAAACCACTTCATGAGGACCTCCGGCAGGATCAATCATTGATCCACATAAATTGTAACATAGAGGTAACCACAGTCGCCCAGGTAATTTTAACCTGCCTAAAAACATGCAAATCCAGCAAGTTACAAGAAAAACAAAATCTTAATAATCAGGTATCCAATTCTGGTGTAGAAAGGCTTCATAAATTCAACCGGAGAACCCCATGATTAAAAGTATTGCTCTTATCGCTTTAACTTTAACTTTCTCAGCTCAAGCTAACTGTATCGGTGAAGCTCAGATCATCGGTCGAATTGCAGAAACTAAAAAAACTCTAACAAGCTGTCGTGCTTTTTTATCAGCTGATACAAGAATCCAGACAAGCATGGTGTGTCCTCTTGATGAAGGAAAACTTTACTCAGAAGGTATCGAAGTTGGTCTAGTCAACGGTCATGACTGCAGAATGGAAGCTGGTGATAGCATTTCAGGAATTTTAGTAGATAACGGTCACCAGATTACTTTAGATTAATTTTCCCATAATCAGTATGGTTCTAGCTCCAAGGCCACGTTATAACTCAGTATATGTTATTAAATTAATATAAACCGTTATAGCGTTATTAGTGTGCTAGAACTATACATGCTGATAAAACTACCAATTGATCTCTTAAGCGATGAACTCCACAACATTAACAGCGAAGATAAATCCTCATTCAAAGAATTGAGAGATTTTTTCATGCAGGCACCTGTGCCTCTCGCCATCTTAAAAGGTCCTGAGTATTTTTTTACTCTCTCTAATCTTCCTTATGAAACTTTGATCGGCCGATCAGCGATGGGAAAAAATCTTCTGGAAGTTTTTAAGGCCGAAGAAATTATTAACATGACTCCGCACCTGAACGCTGTTTATAAAACAGGTGTTCCCTATATCGGAAAAGATATTCAGCTCAATCTTGCCAATGAAGATGGAGATATCCAGTACAAATGGATGGATGTCGCCTATCACCCATTTAGAGAAAATGACGAAGCAGAAATCAAAGGCATCTTTGCAGTCTTTCAGGATGTCACAGACAGAGTGATCGCCAAAAGATTAATGGCAAAAAGCGAAGAAAAATTCAGACAGCTTGCTAACACTCTCCCACAAATGGTTTGGACCACAACTGCTGATGGAACCTTTGATTGGTTTAATGATATCTGGTTTAAGTACACTGGCTCAAGCAGACTACAATCCGCAAATCAAAGCTGGCTTCGGGCAATTCACCCCGAAGACACAGAAGAAGTTAAGTCTAGCTGGATTGCCGCTATAAACACAGGCTCGCTATATTCTAAAAAAATTCGCTTCAAGTCTGCGAAGAGTGGCGAATACCGCTGGCATATGGTTCAAGGTGCTTCGATAAAAAATGAATATGGTGAAATAGAAAAGTGGACAGGCTCTTGCACTGATATTCACGATCAGACTTTAATTGTCGAAATGCTGGAGCTCGAAAGAGATGTGCGCGAGAGATTTGTAAACGCACTTACTCACGATCTTCGCACTCCGCTTGCGGCTGCAAAGATCAGTGCACAGTTATTAGTTAGAAATATGCCGGATCAACCATTACTCGTAAAAGTTGCTAATAGAATTTCAAGCAACATGGATAGAGCGGATAAAATGATTCAGGATATTTTAGATGCCAGCAGAATTAAGGCCGGCGAAAAAGTATCACTCGACTTTGAAAAATGTGAACTCAACGACATCATGAAAAACACTGTTGAAGATTTGATAAACATTCATGGTGATAGAATTATTTTAAAAGACTCTACTGAAGAGATTAATGGATATTGGGATGCAACTGCAATAAAGCGCATGACTGAAAACTTAGTTAACAATGCAGTAAAATACGGCTCACCTGATAGGCCAATAACTCTTAGCCTGGTTAAGAATGAAGAGATTATTGAAATCAATATTCACAATCAAGGCAATCCAATAAGCGATAAAGATCAAAAAGGGATTTTTGAAGCCTATCATAGAAGTGCTTCGGCCAGAAATGGAGTTCAAAAAGGATGGGGCATCGGCCTCACGCTTGTTAGAGGATTTGCAGAAGCTCACGGAGGCCACGCCAACGTTAAAAGCTCTGCCGCAGAAGGAACTACATTTTCAATTACCATCCCTCAGGATTCAAGGATTCAATTATGATTAACTCTAACCAACAATGTACGGTACTAGTTGTAGAAGACGACAAAGATGTACGCGAATCGATGAAGGATGCTCTCGAGCTTGAAGGCTATCAGGTAAAGACTGCTAAGAATGGCCTTGAAGGTCTCGCTGCACTTAAAGACTCAGAGAAAGCTCCGTGTCTTATTTTACTCGATATCTTAATGCCAGCAATGGGTGGACGCGAGTTCATGGATAACTTGAAAAAGGATTCAGCACTTTCTGAAATTCCAGTGTTGATTCACTCTTCTATTGCCAATAAAGACAACACAACAGGATCAATTGGCTTTATTAAAAAACCAGCTGACCTATTTATGATTCTTCAGACGATTAAAACTTATTGTGTGTGATTTTTAGTAAGGCCTGTACACAAACATCAGCATCATATACCAGCCAACTACCGACGAAAATCCAGCTCCCATAACCGGGACTGGGTAATGTCCAAACTCGGTAATAAAAAAGGCCGTAGCAAGATAGACGATAAAACTGATCGAGAGCACTCTCACCGTCTCAATTCTTTTTAAGCTTAAAAAGATGAACGGCAAAAATAAAAATAATGAAACAACCACAATCGCCAAATACCCTAATGGCCCAAACGCTGAGATTAAATAAATGATCTCTTCAACGTATTCAACCGGCTCGATCAAATCAACTCGTAACCATGCCAGCGTGATGGCCGCAGCAGCGATGGCAAACGATGCAAATTTAATTTTTGTATCAATATGATTATAGAAAAAAACCACAAGGCCTGCTAAGCAAAACGCTGTTGCCTGACCTGCGTCCGGTTGAAATCCTAAAATCATTGAGACTGCTGCAAATAAAATAATTCCGTGAAGGATTTGTTTTTCATGTAAAAACTGATGAAGACAATATAAAACAGCAGGAACTAAAACGAGAGAAACGTTTACACTTACTGATCCAAAAGTAATCCATCTATGAACGTCAGAAGGCCCTGGAAAAATAAAACAAACTAATAATAAAAAAACACTCGCAGCAGAGAGCTGCATGACTCTTTTTAATTTTTTATCATGAAATAAATTCCAACCAAAAAAGACCATCGGTACACCGATTAAGACGCCGATGAAATTTGGATAAAAAACGCTATAAGGAATGTCCATTGTGTAGACTGTATACACGCCTAAGACAGCTGCTAGCAGTGGGCCAATAAAAAGAAAAATGGGAGGAAGTTTTAAATTATTCATAGATAATCTTAAACATTCTCTTCTGGCTCTGACAATAGTCATGCGTTAAGAGTGCTAAATAAGTTAATCTACGCAGTGGGTTTAAATATCACTGATAGACCATCCGTGGTGGCCGTTATAGAAAACTTTGTGTTTTGAAGTTAACTCACTGGAGGATCTGTGAAAAAATTATTACTTGGTTCAATTTTAGTTTTAGGTCTAACGAACGTGGCCCTTGCTGGTGACTACGATGATATCTTCATTCCAGGCGACTCTGATTGCAACATGATGACTAAAAAAGAACAAGAGTACATGAGATACAACGGTGTTTCTGTAAACATTATTAGAGTTAACGACCGTCTTCTATCAAGAAGAGCAACGGCAACTTATGAAGCTGCTTTAACAAATCCATTCAACTGCGCAATCACTTGCAACATTGAAATCATCAGCTCACGTGGAGTTGATCGTGACTTTGAAGTCATTGCTTCAAAAGCACACTTAGGAGTTTACGCTCCAGCGAGATCAATTCATAAAGTTCATGGTGATATTGAAATTAAACACGGGCGTGGTGACGATGGCCTTCAATGGGTAGAGTCTAAAGGCCACCTGGTTTCAGCTAAGAACTGCTTCTTTCACTAATTAAGGATTCGTTATTCTTGAACACGTTAGTGTGAGGACTTTATCTTTTGATGAAACCTCCACTTTCGTGCTCATACCATTAGCTAGTATCAGCGCTTTCTTTTCTACTAAAGTATTCCCTTCTTTCGCTTCATAAATTCCCATCGTAACAGGAACTGCTTGCAAATCAGAGATTGGAAACATTTTTCCAATAACGACGATAAAAGTAAGATCTTTTAGATCGCCTAAAAAGACGTTCGCGAAAGCAGCGCCGCCAGAGCGGTACTCAAGAAGGACTTTGTCTTCTTGCACTTCCTGAATTTTTAATAATTTCTTGTCGTAAATAGAGCCAACGCAGTTCATGCGCGGAACGATTCCAGCAAAAGAGTTAAGAGACATCATTAGAGCTAGAGCAATTATTGTTGTTTTCATGAGCCTTAAATAGGCCTTGAAGGGGTGTTATGTCGAGGAAAAAGTGCTAGAATAGCTCCATGAAAAAATTTTTCACCCAACTAAAGACCTTTCTAACTGATACTGCCAACGATGAGCGCATCCCTTCAAGAGATAAGAAGGTTCTCGTGGCCATGCTGGCACTTCTCATCTCCCCTCTGGACATTATTCCAGACTGGATTCCAGTCATAGGTCTCTTGGATGATTTGATTATTCTAGCACTTATTTTGGATTATTTTTTCAGCGTGCTTGATCAGGCAATTTTACTTTCACATTACCCATGGGGAATGAAGAGTTTTGCTCGCCTACGAAGAGTGGCGAGCTTTTTATCTTTCTTAGTTCCCAACATCATTAAAGATAATCTCTGGAAATACACCAGAGATCCGTTCTAAAACTCAGCAGCTATATTAACTTCGAACTGATTAACTGTACCACTTCCGCCTGGGCGTTTAATGGCAGAGAAAATAAACTCAAAATCTACCGGGATGTAATAAGCAATATTTGTCGTAAGCTTAGGCCCGATGAAAAATGAATGAATAGTTTTTTCTCTGTAGACCAGATTATCTAAAATAATTCTATCGGCCGTCATCGCTTCTCTACCAAGAATTAAATGGGCCTCTTTCAAGTACACTGGAAAAAAGTTGTGTCCTTTATAGATGTACCAGAAATTCCAGTCTAGATAGATTCGAGCTGTCGCAATCTCATTTCCATAAGCATTGCTATATGGAAGACCGTAAAACTCATGCCAGCGATTATCACCTACAGAGTTTGCTCCACCACCGTAAATAACCCCATCTCTAAATCCTGACTTATATAATTTCCCATAAGAAACTTTTACTCCGCCTTCGACTCGCTCGTGAAATCTTCCAACGGCAGAAATTTTGGCCTGGGCACTTAGATAGTCATTCTTGCTATCAGGAAAATTATTTTGAAATTTTAACTGGAAAAGCAGGTTTTGAAAGTAATCATCAAAAACAGAAGCTCTATAAGTTACAGCTTGAGTGGTTCCAACCGCCTTTGTCGTGCGATCAGATATAAAGTCTTTAGTTGTGGTTGTTGAAAGATTAAGTCCAGGTATCCACGTCCAACGCTTCATTAAAACCGCATAGTGAGTTCCGATTGAGCCTTCAGTTGTCACGTTTGTCACATTACTAAACTCTGTTTGAGAGTATTCGTGATTAAAAAACGCAGTCATGCTCCATAAGTCAGATACACTTGAGAACTTATGTAAGTAATCCAGGCTTCCACCTGCGCGGCTTTCTTCTGGATATAAAAGAACTGATGCTTGTAGCACATTTAAATCCATTGGATCAGAAAGAGTTGTCGTGGCCCCAATGCTTGTCAGGTTTTCACCCGAGCCACTTGTTAAAAACCAGTAGTACGGTTGCATGTGATACATTTTTGGAAAACTTTGAACGTTGAGTTCTTCCAGATTAATAGCTGGGTCTACATCCTGAAAAGTTGTAGAGGTATTAGTGACTGTTTCAACTTTTCCTAAACCTCTTTTTAGAAATCCCATGATCTCTGTCATGCTCATTTCTTTACTCTTAAGTCTATTTTCTAAAACGAGAACACGCTCTCCCGTTATTTCGGCACTTGTCACTCGATTGAAGAGATCTTTAGACATCGAAGCTTTGGTGATTGATTTGAATCCTTCGCCGATTTCAAATAAATTGAAATTCCCGTTTTCTCTCGTCACTAAAAAGTTTTCTGTAACTAGTGGCATGTCGAAGTATTCTTTTGATTCATAAATCTTGTAGAATTTCTCCATTGTCAGGTCAGTTACATAAAGGGCTGATCCCAAATCACCTCTATTGAGCTTAATGTAAATTTTTTGTCCTTCTTTTTTGAAGTAAATCAAATTCACATCACTAGCAAAATGATGAACGACATCTGAGTCCACCAGCTTTCCTGTTGTCAGGTCAACTTTTTGTCTTTCAATTATCCATCTGCCGTTTAAAAAACTTGCAGTCAGGTAGCGGTTATTGCCAAGGCCAATAACGTAACTCGGATCATTTTTTAGAGGTAGTAGAGTTTCAATCAAAAGAGTTTCGGTGTTCACTAAACGCCACACGCGGTTTTTTTCTCTGAAGGCCATATCTTCATTAAAAGCGACAATCAGAAATTTTCCCTCATCACTGTCTTCATTATTCGCCTCTTGCACATGAGTAATGCCCGCAAGAGCTGAAACAGGATGGCTAAATTTTGAAACCATCATGTTCACATTGTCTTGAAGGTCGTAACTGACAAGGGCCTCGCTATATCTGCTTTTTTCTATTTTAAAAAGTTTATTTCCATCAAGGACAATACCCTTTTGAAGATCATCGCTTCCAAAAGCGTTGCTAATTTTATCACCCCAAGCTTCATTTTCAGGAGTGATTGCTGGCTGATCACTAATAAAGCTTTTACGAAATTCTGCAAAAAGATCCTGGGCCGTCTTTCCAGTACAGTATTCAAAAACATTGTTTAAGAAAAAAGGCAATCCGCCAGAGTTTTTCTGGACCAGACATTTCACCGTTCCCACTTTTTGATTTTCTAGGTATTCAATGAAGTGAGCTCCTGCCCAGTAAGCAAGTTGCCCATGAGGATAAACTCCCGGCTCATCAAGACAGTCAATCGTTGTACAATACTCAATTCTTAAAAATTGAATCAAGAGCTCTTTTCTAAAAAGTGGATTGTGAAGTCTTCCTCCATTGATGAGATGCGACTCTCCCCATGTTGCAATTCCTTCAGTAAACCATCTTGGAACAACACCTGGTAAAAGTTTGGCAACAGACCCAAAAATTTGTCTTCCGACATCGACATAGTCACTGGTTTGATCCAAGTGAGTGATGTGAATAAACTCATGAAAAATGAGACCTCTCATCCAGTCTTCCATCACGATCAAATGCTCAGAGTTGCTGGCCGGAAAATTATAAAGATTGATGATATTAGTCGGAAACACGCGCGCGTTACCATTTGTAAGTCTGAGGTAAGGATCGACGTTCAAATGCACTGTGTTTTTAGGAACATGCTGGAAGTAGTTGACCACTTTAATCAAGTCGGTCTTAACTATTTTTTTAACTTTTAAGGCCACTTCTAAATCGCGTGCATCGAAGTGAATCTCTGTTTTTAGCGTCCCGTAATTCGTATCGAGATCAACTGCAATGGTTTTCAGTGCCACACTTTTGGCAAATCCCATTGGAGAAAATGTGATCGAAAATAAAAGAAACATTAAAAGAGAAAGCCGATATCCGACCATTTTTTTCTTCCTTATATACAGTAAAGTTGGCATAATCATAGCTGTCTTTGGGGCCATTTGGAAACCATTTGAAATACTCGGGCGTTTTTTTTAAACATATAAAGGAGCTTTTTCATGAAACTTAGATCAGTACTTATTTTATCTATCCTAGCTGCGACACTTACGCTTACTTCTTGTGCTAGCAACAAGAAAAAACCAGTTGATTCACTAGACAACACTTCTCTTGATTCAGCTAACGTGGATAACGGAAATAATTCTGGTGTATCACTTGAGCTTAACGGTGATTCAGATTCAAATCGTGCAGGCGCTCTAAAAACTGTTTATTTCGATTACAGTTCAGCTGCTATCGCTGGTGGAACTCGCGACGCTCTTAACAGCAACGCAGAATTTTTAAAGACAAATGGTTCAGTAAAAATTCAAGTAGAAGGTCACTGTGATGAGCGCGGAAGTGTTCAGTTCAACTTGGCGCTTGGAGAAAGAAGAGCTAAGTCTGTAAGAGATTATTTAGTAGGCCAAGGAATTGCTGCTAACAGAATCACAATCATTTCTCTAGGAAAAGAAAAGCCAGTTTCATTTGGTCACGATGAAGAATCATGGTCAAAAAACCGTAGAGCTAACTTCCTAGTTACAGAAAAGTAATTAACAAATTTTGAAAAAGTTTTTTACATTATCGTTTATTGTTCTAATAGTTTCAGCGTGTGGTTTAGCGACCACACGCCCGAAGCTTGAAATGTCTATGGCACAGACTGCTTTCATGGCAGCAAAAGAAGCACAGGCCGATGTAAAGGCGCCTGGTTTATACAGAAAGGCCGAGTATTATTATCTAAAGGCCAAATCATCATACAAACGCAAGTACTTCAACAAAGCTCAGCAATACGCTATGCTATCTAAAAAATACTCTGAACGCGCAGAATATGTTGCAATCAGGAAGAAGACGTTAGAAAATTTATAAGTAACAAACATTTTTCGCATTCAGACTCATCGGACGAGGTAAAATCATGAAACGTACTCAAATCTTTATTTGTGCTCTACTCTTAGTTGTTTTCTCAGGTTGTAAAACTCAAGAAGATATTCGTCGTGAGCAAACGGTTCAAAACCTAAACGAAGAAATCCAACAAACTAAAAAATCAACGGCATCAGGCAACTCTCGCTTTATGGCGATCGAAGAGCAAATCTCACGCTTAACTGGACAGGTTGAAGAAGCTAATCACAACCGCTCTCAATCGATTAAAGATAACCAACAACTCAATGACAGGCTTAATGCCTTGGAAGAGACGAATAAGAAGCAAGTTGAGTTCATTAAGGCATTAACTGAAAAAGTTAACAACCAAAGTGGATACATTGAAGAAGTTATCGCTTCACTTGCTAAACTAAGTGAAAAGGCTTCTGAAAAGCCATCAAAAAAAAAAGCAGTAAATCCAGATAGTGTTGAAATGGACGATGAGGAGCTAGCTCCTACTTTCGACAACGGTTACAAGCTCTATCAGGCAAAAGAAAATGAATCCGCTAAAGAGATCTTCACGAAAGTTGCTGCTAATAAAAAAGCATCGAAGAAAAATCGTGAAGGTGCCACTCACTACCTGGGAATGATTGAATACAGAAATAAAAATTACGAAGGTGCTAAAGTTTATTTCTCAAAGTTATTTTCTGAAAATCCTGATTCAAGTTTTGCTCCAGCGACACTTTTAAACCTTGGTAAATCTTTTGGACAACTTAAGTCAAAAGAAGAGGCCAACATGACTTACGACGAGCTGATCTCGCGCTTTCCAAAAAGCAAAGAGGCAGCTGAAGCCGCTAAGCTTAAGAAATAAAAAACTCTTTTTAAAGGCCTCGTTATGAAAAAACTAATGCTCCCTCTTCTCCTAGTTCTCGCCTCTTGTTCTTACTACATTGCAAAAGTAGATCAAGCGAGTCCTGCCAAGGCAGCGGTGGAGCAGAAGTTATCTCTTATATTTTCTCATAACATCAGTGGAGAAACTCATCCTTGTGGATGCAGAAACTTTCCATTAGGTGGCCTTCCACAAGTCGCTGGATTATTTGCCAACATTTCAAAAGACAGTGAACTTCTCTACGTTGATACCGGAGATACCTTCTTTCCTTCTTCTGTTGTGCCGGTCTCGATGAAAGACTCACTTACATTTGCTGCCACTAATTTAGCAGTGGGCCTTGAGCAAGTAGGCCTTAAGTATTTTGTTCCTGGAGATCAAGACTTTGCGATGGGAGTTGAGTTCCTTCAAGGAATTGCCAACACGAGAAAATTTGATTTTTTAATTGCTAACCTTAAAGACCCCGCTCTACTAAAACATAAAAAATTCGTCGTAATTGAGCGAAACAAGTCGAAAATTTTTCTAGTCGGTCTTGTTGATCCTGAAGTTTTTAACGGGCCACACGCTAATTATTTTGAAAAACCTAGTGTTGTTCTTCCGGGAATTATCGATGAAGTGATAAAGGCCGGTTATGACAAATCAAATGACTACCACCGCTTAGTCGTCCTCTCTCATGCGGGGATTGACCCAGATACAGTTATGGCAAAACAATTTCCTTTTATCGACTGGATCATCGGCGCTCACTCACAAAGCTTTCTTCGTTACTCAAAAGATGAAGGCAATGTAAAAATGGTTCAAACCCTTTCAAAGAATCACTACATGGGTGATATTAAAATTGATGTGAACTCAAAAAAACAAACTGACACTTACGAGCTTCTTGAAGTTAGAGATGAGCTGGAAAGAAATATCTCTCCAAACCCGATGAGATCATTTATCGATGACCATAAAACGAAAATGAATGACCTGCAGATTAAAGAGCAGGCCCGCATGGGAATGAGCCAAACTCTGCATGAAACAACCAATGCTAATGTTAAGAAATTTGAGACGGCACAAAACTATATGGTCTCTCATAAAAAACAAGCTGAGTTCTGGCAAGGAACTCCTCACGCTATCGCTTATACTACACTCATAAAAGTTAACGAAGCTAACAACCTATCTTGTATAGGCTGTCACTCACTTGGATTAAACGATCCTCGTGGTTATACGACTCAAAAAAACATGGTGGCCTTTAAAGGCAAAGCTCCTGCCAATTACTGGGCAGATGTAAAAAAATTAGCTGCTCCTATTAAAGTTGTTAGAGGTGCTCCAGCTGCTGATATTAAAAAAGTTTCAGTTGCCTGGTTTGCTCTCGATAAAAAATCTAATGTAAAAAGTAATTTTGCTAATGTTCAGTGTTTAAGCTGCCACAACGCTGATGAACTTCACCCAACAATTGATACACCAAAACTCGCACAAAAAGACGTACAGTTTAATATCAAGAATAAATGCTTAAGCTGCCACACGCCTGATCAATCACCTGAGTGGTATGACAGCGGAATTAAAGTGAACGCAAAATTTGAAGAAAGTTATAAGAAAGTGAGTTGTCCTAAGTTTTAAAGCTTATTAACATAGTCGATAAACATCGTTTGATACTTCAGCTTTTCAACATAATAGACATTGCCGTGGCCTTTTGCTTCCACCGACCACATGTCTTTTTTAGCACCGGGAAGTAGATTAAATACATCGACTCCCAACTGGTGGGCCACAACTGGATCTTCTTTGGAGTGGATAGATAATACGGGAACATTTTTAAGATGCTCCAGCTTAGGATCGGCCGTATAATCATTGCTAATGAGATACTGCAAAACTCTATTGGTTTTATCCCTGGCAACTAGGCGCGGAGATAAAAAAGTAGAATCTAGAACGAGCAAAGAGATATCATCTAAATGCTTAAAGTCTTCCAGGGATTTTAAGGCCACGGCCCCACCTAAGCTTTGTGTATAAACGATAAATTTTTTATAACCTAGCTTTTTAAACTGCTCATAACCATAATTCAAAAAGGCCAGACCGTCTTCTGCTACACCTTTAGGTTCAGGACTGCCTTCACTTAAACCATACCCTCTGTAATCAAAAATGATCACATCGTAGTCATGCTCCATCATCCATACGAGATTCACAAAGTGAGCTGTGAGGTTTTGAGCATTGCCGTGAAAGAAGACAACTAAATTCTTTGCAGGTGGTTTTTTAGCAAGAAGCTTCCATGCAGAGAGTTTTGTTCCATCCAGTGAGTTAAAAGAAAAAACTTCAAACTTCGTCTGAAACTGATCCGGGTGATTATGAAAGTATTTATCCGGCTGATACACCAAAGAGGTGCAGCCGCTAAGAAGGACAAGAATTAAACTTAACCTAAAAAAACTGGCCATAAGTTACCTGATGAACAATCGTGTTTTTTGTAAAACTTCCAAAACGTGAAATGATGTTACTTTCAAAACGGTAATCTCTTTTATTATCATTGAATAGAGAATGGCGAATACCAATTTGATTGTAGTAATCATCTGCTATTTTTCTCGTGGCATCGAATCTGATTTCGTTTACCAGACCTAGCTTATAGCTTGTTCCCAGCTGAGTATAAAAAGAAATCTCAGCGGCGGGTCCTGCTCTAAATCCTTTCCTTAGGTTCGAACTCGCTTCACCAAAAACTCCGGCCATCACATTAAAGACTGAGTTTTTTGTAAACTTGAAAGAGAATCCACCATAAGCATTAGCGTTCACTTTGTGGCAAAGACTGCAGTCTAAATCGTAAATCCTATCACTACTCACTTTTGCTCTCCATGACAGTTGCGGATCATAGAAGCGGTACTCATGAAGTGAAACCAGATTGACCAAAGTCAGTTGATCATAATCAAATTTCTTATTTTTATAATCGTATAAAAAAGACCCCGTTAAAAAATCAAACTGAGAAAAGGCATCATAACCGCGGTCATTACTCATTAGATCGTGATAGCCTTGCTTAAGCTCAAATCCACTCATGATAGAATGATTTTCTGCGCGGGTAAAAAAAGTAAACTTCTGCGGATTATGAGAGTACTCCGGCATGTTGTTTTTATCATAAGTTTCGTGAGTGATTTCAGCTTTTGGAAGTGTCGATCTCTTTATCAGTGCTCGTCTTAAAAGTTTTTGCTCTCTGTCTCCTAGCTTTTCTTTTGTTCTATAGTGAGTGAAATCCAGATAAGCAATAACCGCATCTAAAACTTTCGCATTAGTCATATTGGCCGGAATATCGTCCATTTCGACAATGTCTTTTACTTGCGAGATTTCCGCGCTTGATAACTTCTCCCACATCTTCCCCACTTGTTTTTTTAAACTCGGGCGATAGTTAGTGGACTTCACTCTTCCTTCCAAAGACATAAAATGTTTTACCATCTCTCCTGGAAGATAATACCAGCGTCCGTGCTCATTAACTCTGTCGTCATCTTTGTAAGAGACTGCTAAAAGATCCGCGAGGACTGCTGAGCAGTTTTCATCGGCAAAGTAATAATCAAAATAAGTTGTTTGATAAAGCTCCCACAAGTGATTAAGGGTTCTGCTAAGCTCCGCTGGAGTCATGTTGAGATTGTATTCTATCAGATCTCTCGACTCTCCGTTGTTGTATTCATTTACCTTGGTGTAATACTTTGTGACTTCAAAGAGTCCTTTGTATCCACCAAAAAATCCCTTGAAGGCAAAGACTAATCCCAGGTCAATTTTTTCAGGTATCGCTGAAAAGGCCACAGCGTAATCAAGCAGGTCATTCTTTTTATCTTTTTGATTAATTCGAAGTAACGTATGGCCAAAAAGTGATGACGGATTATTGGGATAAGAAGAAGAAAAAATCAGTGAGATCGACTCTGGATTGAGACCTTGAATCCATTCATCGAAAACCGGGCAGCTCATCTCTGGAACACCATTTAAGAGTCCTGAAGATTTCAAAAATTCATACCTTTCTCTGAACACACACTGAGCTGGATAATTAAACCAACCAACTTTTAAATCAGGGTTCTTAAACGCGGCAATCGTCGCTGCAAGTTCAGCATCCGGATTCGTTTTTCCCTCTGGAGATAAAAAGAATTTTTCTCCATCAGCAAGAGACTCTCCTTTCGTGTAGTGAAGAAGCTTCAACCAGTATTTTTTATCAAACGACGTTGTATTTCCAAAAGAGTTTTGTGAAAAAATCCCAAGAAGGATGAAGAGAATTATTTTTGATTTCATAGGAGAAAATCATAGAACTATTGGGAGGCAATGACAAAAAAAAAGGCCACTGTTTCCAGTGACCTCTTTATATAATTTAATTTTCTTAAAAAATTAGATCATTGAACAAGACGCTGAAAGTGCAGCGTTGTTTTTAATTTGAGCTTTTACGTTGTTGTAAAGTTCAACACCAGAAGTGTTTGAAGCTGGAAGAACTGATTCGTAGTTTGATTGAACCATTGATCCGAAAAGAGAAGCATCGCTACATCCGTAAACAGAAGCAAATCCTGCTACGAACTCACCGTTTCCACGTGCCATTTCAAGAGCAAGTACGTTCATGTTAGCTTCAGCAAAGTGGATTCCTTTTGCATCGTTTTTTACGATTGAGTGCTTAGCACATCCAGAAGTTCCTAGAGTCATTGCTACAGTGCTAGAGAATGTAGAGTTAACTAGAGATCTAGTTGATGAAGATACAAGGGACTGTTTTGGAGCTACTTCGTAACCCATTCCACATCCTGAAGATGAATCTGCTGCGAAAACTGAAGAAGTTGCTACAAGTGCCATAAGTGCGATAATTGATTTCATTAGAGTCCTCCTTGGACATGAATGTTTTTCATTCTGAAAAGGATGATGTATTATGGCAAAAAACTCAATAAAAATTACGAAATGAAAGAAAAAATAATACTCGGAATCGAGACCAGCTGCGACGACACATCATTTGCTCTTATCAAGGGCAACCCGGACAATTTGTCTGAAATGCCTACTATTCTCGCTCATCAATCCTTCTCACAAGAATTGATGCTCGCTAAATGGGGGGGAGTTGTACCGGAAATCGCCGCACGTAATCATTTAGAAAAAATCACTCCCTTATTAGACTCGTGCTTTAAAGCAGCGCAGGTAAAAATCACAGATATCGACCTCGTCGCCGTGACAACTCATCCTGGTTTATTAGGCCCGCTTCTAACCGGAATCAATTGCGCGAAAACCATCGCTCTACTACATAATCTTCCAATCGCTTCAGTGAATCATTTATATGCGCACTTAGAGGCCATCCACTTAACAAAGCCCATAGGATATCCGTACATGGGTTTACTGGTGAGCGGTGGACATAGTTTATACTTAAAAGTCAGCTCTCCCACTGAATTTGAAATTCTTGGCAACACCATCGACGATGCTGCCGGTGAAGCTTTTGATAAAGGCGGAAAACTTCTGGGACTAGGCTACCCTGCTGGAAAAATTATTGATGACCTCGCTTTAACCGGCGATCCAAAAAAATACACTTTCCCTATCTCGATGCTGGATTCTGGAGATGCGACACTAAGCTTTTCAGGTGTAAAAACTTCGCTTAGAAATTTTATTGAAGCTCATCCTGATCGCGACTTTAAAATGGAAGACGTCTGCGCTTCTTATCAGCATGCGATTGTGGAAGCTCTCTCTCGCAAACTAAAAAAAGCTCAGGATATCGGTGCTGCTCATAATCTTCCTATTGTTGTCGGTGGTGGGGTTGCATGTAACTCTGAACTTAGACGTGCTCTTGAGAGAAATTACAAAGACGTCAATTTCGTTGCACCAAAATTCTGTACAGACAACGGAGCGATGATCGCAAACTACGCTCTGAGGACATATCATCACGCGATTAGCTTTCCTGAGTGCCTGGCCCTGGATGCCAGAGGACAATTTGTTTCTAAAAAAGAAAAACTACAGTCTCAAAGACAAGGCGAGAAATTAAAATGAAATTAGAACTACCTCTTGCCAATAAAAGTCTTGGTCAGCATTTTTTAAAAGATAAAACTGTTATCGACAGCATCTGTACGGACTTTGAAGGACGAGCAGAGGCCATCGTAGAAATCGGACCCGGCCCTGGAATTTTAACAGAGAGTCTTGCCGAGAGATCAAAAAAAGAAAAGATTCCTTTTTTTGTTATCGAAAAAGATGACCGCTTCCCGGAATACTTAAGACAGTTTATCGAGCCTCACCAAATCACCATGACGGACGCTCTTGCAGTTCACTTGAGTGCGTGGTTCAAAGAAAAAAGTATTGCTGATAAAAAAATCTGGTTAGTCTCTAACCTTCCTTACAATATCAGCACTCCACTCTTAATTAATTTTCTTCAGGCGACTGAAATAAAATACATGACTCTCATGTTTCAAAAAGAAGTTGCGGATAAAGTTTTTCCTTTTTCAACGACTAAAAATTTCATGGGATCATTGCACGCTTTAACGATGGCGTACTTTGACAGTGCCCTTCTTTGCAAAGTTCCTCCAGGGGCCTTTGTTCCAGCTCCCAAAGTTGACTCTGCCGTCTTAACGTTGGTGAGAAAAGAAACTCCGCTCGTGCCAATGGAAGAGTTCCACAAGTATGAAAAGTTTTTAAGATTATTATTTTCTCAAAAAAGAAAGCAGCTGGGTGGATTACTAAAAAGTTCATTTCCAGTTGAACTCATCCAGGAAAGTTTTGCATCTATCAACGTTCCTTTAACAATCAGATCTGAAGCACTCACACTTGATCAGGTCATCTCCCTCTACAGGATGTTAAAAAAATGAAATCGTTAATTCTACTTTCTCTTTTTGCAACATCATCTGCTTGGGCCAGTTACCCTGAACTTTTTGGAGCAAGTTTTACAACCAGCTCAATTGGTAACCAGGCCAATCTGGATTCTAATGATCCTAGTAATAACTACTACGCTCCTGCAGTATTGGGATTTTCAGATAAATTCAACGTGCTTCTACAGGCCTCTTCAACTGCTGCACACTTTAAAGAAGTGACCAACATTGTCGTTACGAATAGTACAAACTCTAACAATGCTCCAACAACTGGCAATGCTCGTACAAACTTTTCCAAGTTCTACGGTTCAGCTTTGCATGTGGCCCTTCCCGTCGGTGGTGCGAAACACATGGGGACTCTTGGTCTCTCAGTCTTTTTACCAATAGGAACTTTAACTGAAACAAACTCTGGTGATCCATTTTTACCTGAATATGTTATGTTTCACTCTCGCTATCAAAGAACGTCTGCCTATCTAAACTTTGCAAAAAAATGGAGCGATGATTTCTCATTTTCTCTAGGGGCCATTCTTGGATTTCAAGCAACGGCCGATGTAAAAACCGACCTGAGCTTAAACGGGGCCAATTATGGATCGTGGGCAAAAGCTCAGTCTAAAGTTGATCCTTCAATCGGTGCTATAGTCTCAATCGCAAAACGTTTTGAAGACACGACGATGTATCTAACTTATCAGCAGGAAATGAAATCTAACCTGAAGACTGTGGTTAATGGTGAAGTGACAAATCCTTCTATTGCTCTTTTAAACTCAAGCTTATCCAGCATGATTTTTTATGACCCACACACTTTCCGTTTAGGTGGATCAACAGACTTCGGCGACGCTGAGTTATTCTTTGGTGTCGAGTACATGATGTGGAGTAACTATAAAACTCCTATCATGACAGTTGATAAAAATGCCGGCGTTGTCGTTCCAAGTAACAATTATGAAAAATTGAAGATAAGAGACACCATCAACCCAAGACTTGGTCTAAAATATAATTGGACTAATAGATGGAGCACCTCTCTTGGTGCTCAGTACCGCATGACTCCGCTTGAAGGAGACTTCTCTGGTGCGGGGAACTCGATCGATGCCAACACTGTCGTTGGAACAGGTGGTCTTCAGTACCGTATGGTCATTTTTTCAAAAGATGTTCACTTAGGGGCATCATTTCAGTATCATCACTTACTGGATAAAAAAGTCACTAAAACGACTGGCCAGGAAAATGGAAATGCGGGGCCTAAACTAGGGGCACCAGGATACGATGTGGGAGGATACATTCTCTCAGGAGCTTTCGGAGTGAAATTTAATTTTTAATTTATGAGTATAAAAATAATTGGTTCTAATAAACGTGCAGGTTTTGAGTTTTCTTTAAAAGAAACTTTTGAAGCTGGTATTGTCTTAAAAGGAACTGAACTAAAAGTTTTAAGAGAAGGAAAAGTTTCATTAACTGAAGCTTATGTGGGAATCGATGGCAATGGCGAAGTATGGGCCTACAACGTTCTTATTCCTCAATACGCCTTCGGAAATATCAACAACCATGAAGAAGGCAGGATTAAAAAGCTGCTCTTAAATCGCCAGGAAATCACTCGTATCTATCAAGAGATGAAAACTCAGCAACTCTCTCTTATCGTCACAAAAATTTACTTTAAAGACTCTCGAGTCAAACTTGAGTTCGCGCTTGGAAAAGGTAAAAAACTTCACGACAAACGTGAAGCCGATAAAGAAAAAGATGTTAAGAGAAAACTTCAGCGTGGAAACTACGACGAGTAGTTATTTTTTCTTTTTAGCAGGGGCAGATGATTTTCCTCCGGCCATGAAAGAAACTAAAATTCCCAACAGAAGCCCTGCTCCGGTAAATCTCATCACAAACCAGAAAGAGTCATCTATAAAGCCCTGGCTGAAGAAGCCTTCAACTGAGCCTATGAAATAACCTTTAGTTAAGACGTTCCACCAGTCTAGCTGGCCGATAAGTGCAAGAGATGGCCTGAAATATAGACCAACAGCAGTAGCGATAATAGTGACAAGGAGAATAATAATAATTTTCTTCATGAGTCAATTATGGCCTTATTTTAAATTTTTACATCAAAAAACTATCCATTAAAATGCATTCTTCTTATACTTTTTGTCTATGAAAACAAAAATCCTTTTAATCGCTGCCACTCTATCCCTTATGTCTTTAAGTGCTCATGCTGACATCGTCAGAGTCAAAGCACCTGAGATTAACGGTAAAGTTATTTTAAATGCTACTAACCTGCACTTAACTGACTGGCAGGCCGTCATGAGCTGTCACTTCGATTACAAGGGATCAAGAAAAGAGTCTATTCGTTACCCGCAAACTATTATTAGAAAAATAGCGAATACGACAAATGAGTACTCACTTTTTATTAAAAAAGGATCGCTGTCTGAGCTTCTTCCTAACTGGAAGCTTTTAACTTGTGCTTACAAGATTATTCTTCTCGGAAAAAATACGGACCTGGATAGAACCATCATGGGAGAAATCTATCTTCTAGGCCAGGAGCACGGCCAGATGGATGCTGAAGAATTAAAAGACATGCAAGATGCTAATTACGTTTCAAAAGTTCTGGAAGATAAAACTCGTGAATTAAAACTCAACATTGAAGCTGGTGGAATCGTTGCCGAATAAATCTCAGCAAAAAACACTTGCTCTCATTTTTTGTTTTTTATCAGACGTTACGTTAGTGGCGTGGACTTATTTTATATTCACCAGCTATAGTCGCTATGTCTCGACTGTCTCTGATACAATTGACTCTCCGGATTTTCAAATTCAACTTTATAAAGTCATTCTTCAAAGCCTGACTTTCATGCTTCTTCTTTTTATTATCGGACAAACAACTGTTTATATTCTCGCTTGGAGAAAATTAAGAAGTGCTTACTTTTATCTGAAGTTTTTTGCAGTTTTTGGATTTGCTTTTAGTTTATTTATAACTTATTCGATCAGCGCATACGCTTTTTTACCTATGCTCATATATGCTGGCGGATACTATGTATTCGCCAGATTATTTAAAGAAACATCGGCACAATTGCAAACGTTGCCCCTATCGCCCACACCACAATAGAAAATATCGTAATTCTCTTCGACCATAGTCTTGCACTCGTGCAAGCGCGAGCTTCATCGGGATCAATCGGACAAGGAAGAAATCTGGCCCTGTATTGAGCATAAGAGCTTATACAAAGCATGATGAATGAGAGTGAGAAAACGAGTAACTTATTTTCAGACAACCAAATCAGTGAGGGATATGTTGAAACAAGTCCCACCATCGTCGCTCCCAGTCCAACAGAGACCAGGAGTGCCGGAAGAGCACAACAAATAAGTGTGCTCATTGATGTAAATAGTCCGAAAAAAGAAATCCAGATATTCTTTTTTAATTCATTATTTGGTTTCAATTTTTTCTACTCCGTAACCTGAGTCAGTCAGGATTTTTGTAATCTTCTCAGTGCTCAGTTCTTGTTTATCTTGAAGCTCAATACTGACCAGGTGTTTTCCTAGATCTACGTCAACAGACTTAACGCCTTCTTCTTTAAACTTTTTTGTAATTCCTTGTGAGCAGAAAGAACAAACCATTCCCTTTACAGTGATATCCATTTTTTGTCCGGCAAAAGCAGAGCTTGAAAGAACAGAAAAAGTAGCAGCTAGTAATAATAATTTTTTCATATATATCTCCTTAAAAGTGAACCATAAAATTAAATTGCGCATCTCCGCGACTTGAAACACCAAATTCAGTCAGGACGTTATGATAAAAAAGTCTGATAAAAGGAGTCAGCTTGAACTCTTTTTCATCTTTATTAGATTTAAAAGCTTCAAGTATAAACCATGCATTCATTTCATCAAATTCTGCCAGATAAGGTGCAAATCCGGCGCGCAACTTTGTCTGATAAATACTTTGATCAGACGACTTGTGAGACAGCAAAGCGTCTCCTCTTGCCGAAACATAATACTTTCTAGACTCCCAATCCGTCTCCAGTGCCACGCTAGAAGTATTTTTAAATGACGACTTCACTTTTTCTCCCCCATGCCCAAGGGATAAGTAAACATTGGCCTGCGAGTCCAACTCATTCCATCTTTTAAGCAGGACGTTCACTTGAGGTACATAAAAAGTGCGCTCCCCGTCCTCGGTCTGTAAGCGTAGATATCGCGCTGCCAGGGAGTATTTTGAAGTAAAACTATGAGTCAGCATCCAGTCACTCATATCCTTACTATTCCAGGTCATAATCGAATAAGACCCAGCAAAAGCAACAGGATGAGCTTCTGCTCTGCCTAAAATAACCGATAAAAAGAGCAGACTTGCCCCAAAAAATTTGATCAACACTTTCACCCCTTGATAAGATGTTTCAATTAATACCATTACGTCACATAACTCCTATTTGTGACGTATACCTTTTAAGAGAGGGCCTTTGGCAAATCTGAAAATTCAATCTGCCGAAGATCTAATGAGCGTCTACCAGACAGCTCACCCAGATGAGGCCTATTTCGCTTTTACTGAACTGTACAATAGGTACTCGCAGAGAGTTTTTAATTTTATTCAAAGTAAAATTAGAAATCAGGCGGATGCTGAAGATGTTATGCAAAAAGTGTTTATCAAAATTCATGAAAGCAAACATCAGTATAAGAGTAAGTTTAAATTTGAGCAGTGGGTTTTTGTGATCGCGCGCTCTCAGGTTCTGGATTTTTTCCGCGCTCAAAAAAGATACAATGAGCGCATAAAAAAAGTAGAAATCACAGAAGTGGGCTCGATCGAATCAGACCTTAGTATTTTTAATAAATTGGATGAGTCTCAAAGAGAATTGCTGGAGTTAAAATATATAGATGACCTCTCATACCAGGAAATATCAAAGCTGGTTAATAAGAGTGAAGTCTCATTAAGAAAGTCATTAAGCAGAATGATCTCGGGTTTAAAACAGGGTGTTGTACTATGAATGAAATTCCAAAATCTATCACAGAAAAAATTCATGCTGATATCCATGAAAGGCTTAAACCAAACCTAGGTCTTCTCATAACTAAACTTTTTGCCACTCATGCAGTGACGGCCGTGATTACCCTGGCCGTATGTCCTCAATTTGGTTTTAAAATCTTCAAACTGCCAGTCAATCTTATGAACTCATTTATGTTTATGGGAATGCCTGCGTGTTACTTCTTATGTGGTCTCTTTTTTACTGCCACTTCCGTGACTGTCGCTTCATTTATTCTAGGACGAGATGAAATCAGGGCCCTAAAGTTTCACAAAGCTCTTAGTGCTGCTGCTCTTATCTTAGGATCCATCGGATTTTTTAGCATAATGAACCCTAACCTCTTCTTAGAGTTTTCTCTGTTATGGCTTCTTGGAGCTGTGATTGGAGTTGTGGGAACTCTGGAAGTGAGCTCGCGCGTTTTAGCGCGCGCTTAAGTAAAATTTGGAATAATAAATTTGGTGTCTTTAGGTTTAGTCCAATCCGGCAGCTCACGATTTTTTCCCTGAAGAACATTTTGACCAGCAAGGGCCAACAGGAATGAATCAAACGCTCTTGGATTTTTAACCAAAATTTCCAGGTCGTGATTATAGATAAAAATATCAAGTTTTGCTTCGATCTTTTTAATTGTCTCAAGCCTGACTTCAATCCCGATATCAATATCGTTGATCAAAGAAATATCTTTTTTCATAATAATTTTTGATCGAAGTAATTCCACCAGAATAATTTGTTCATTGGCTTCAAAAAACTCTAAATCTTTTGGAAATTGTCTTTTGATATAATTGAATCTGAACAAAATCATAAGAGATACATTTCCGAACGAATCAAAAGATGTATTAAAGAGTTCCAGAATCTGATCGTAATAGTATTTCCAGACCCAAAAATCCAGCGTTCTGTTCCAATAAGGAAGAAAGCCTTTTTTCAGACGTCTTTTAAATGATCGGCTTAATAAATGATGAGAAGTCTCTTTTGAGAAGACATCTTTGTTATAAACAATCTCATCGGCCTTATTTCTATCCTGCTCGTATTTTTTAGGATTCTGATTGATGAGTTTTTGGTCTTCTTCTAAAAGATTCTTAATTTTATCCTGAACCACTTGAAGAGTGTCGTCAGGGCAGTTTAGCTTCCCATCATCATCGTAGTCACTTGTTTCACTCGCGGGCTTTGACAGAGGAAAATCCACAACCAGCTGCTTGACTTCATACTTATGAATCCACGACCTGATCGCTTCATCTGTATCCACTGCTTCTTCTTCTTTGACTGGTAATAATGATTTTAAAAACCAGCGTTTTGATTCTGGAAAATACTCAATGAGGCAAAAGTAGAAGTTATCATTTCTTCCACCTTTCATGCTCAGACTTCCGATGTTTTGAACTGAAGTCAAAGGGGTTTCTCCACATGAAACGGCAAGCGCTTCATCATAAATTTTCCAAGAAGTTGATCTACGTATTCTCTATCTTCTTTTCTATGAGTAATTAAGAAACATCCGCCGCCGCCTGCTCCACAAATTTTCATTCCGAAGTGATGACCTTGCTCTTTTAAAACCATATGAAGCTGATTCATATTAGGAGTTAAAATTCCCGGGAATAATTTTCTTCTTTCTTCGCCTTCAAGACCAATAAGTGGAATAAGGGCTTCATAGTTTTTTTCTTTGATGGCATTTAGCGCTTTATGAGACAATTTTGCAATTTCTCCAAGACCTGCTCTTACGTGAGGCTCTTTGTTAAAGAATGCTTTATAAACTTCCCAGTTATTGATTCCTGAGTTTCTCGTCTCACCTGAGTAAACAAGCGTGATATTATCTTCAAGAACATTTTTAAGTTCTTCACTGTAAAGCTGCTCAACCTGCACTCTTCCCGGCTCTGGGATAAGTCCTAAAACTCCACCAAAAAGCGCCGGGTAATAATCCTGATATCCTGCCGGACAATCAATGATTAAGGCCTCAAGTGAATTGATTTTTTGAATCGCCTGAACGCGGTCATAGTCATCGACACCGATAAATTTTGAAAGGGCCGCATAACAAGTCACACCCATGGCACTTGAGCCACCAAGGCCAGCTCCCGGAGGAGAACCTGATTCAAGTTCAAGCTTTACACCTTTATGTAATCCAAAAAGATTAAGAATGTGAGCAATGAAAGTTAAATTTCCAAAAAAATTATTCTGAAGATTTTCTGGTGTGAAATCCAAAGATTTAAATTTATCAGTTGTTTTGTAATCTTTTGAAACAATTTCTACCCCATCAAAGTCAATTGAGGTGACATGAACTTTTGCTTTAAGTGATGTTGCAAGATTAAGAGTTACAACGTTAGGTAAAATAAGATTGATAGGAACTAGATCAAGTGTTCCACCTAATAAATCGACACGAACTGATCCTTCTACAAGCACGTCTTTTCTACTCACCGTAAACTCCAATGTATGGAAGTTCACGGAAGCGCCCATCGAAATCCAATCCATAACCAATAACAAATTTATCTTCGATATCAAATCCTAAATAATCAACTGGCACTTCTACTTTTAGGCGCGCACGCTTTAAAAGGAGTGAACACAGCTTCACGCTTTTTAGGTTTTTTAATTTCATGTGTTTTAAAAGAAAAGTAATCGTGAGACCCGTATCGACAATATCTTCAACGATGATCACATTTTTTCCAACGAGAGACTGTTTTACATCTAGTCTAAAACTCACTTCACCAGAACTCTCCGTTCCTTCGTATGAACTAAGTGAGACGAACTCAATTTGAGTAGGCACTGTTAAGTGACGAACAAGATCCGCACAGAAAATGAATGATCCATTCAAAACTCCGACGATAATAACTTCTTGTCCAAGGTAGTCACGGTTGATCATCGCAGCAAGCTCTTTTATGCGCGTCTGGATTTGTTCTTCTGAGTATAGTACTGCAATTGGTTTGGCATTCGTCATCCTAAATTCCTTATGACTTAGGGAGTGATATTGCCTTAAATTGTACTATATATTTTGAGTTTTGGAACGAGAGTCATTCAAATTAACGAAGAATGCTAACTGATCCTGGTCTTCACCGAAGAAATCGGCGTGAGCACGGCAGCGCGCTTCGTATAAATCAGTCTCTCCAACCAGAACCTGGTCAGTATTCTTAGGATTTTTTCTGAATGTTTTAGAAGCTTGTGATCCACAAACTGTGCAGATGGCATGAATTTTATCAACGCTATCAGCGATTGCTAGAAGGTTTGCCATCGGGCCAAAAGGCTTACCAGTAAAGTCCTGGTCAAGGCCTGCCATGATGACACGGATACCTCTTCTTGCCAGTTTTTCAACGACGACAGAAATGTTTTCATCAAAGAATTGAACTTCATCAATTCCTACGACTCTTGTTGAATCATAAACTCTTTGAAGAATTTCAATTGATGTATTCACAGGTGTCGCTTCGATAGAAAGTGACGAGTGAGAGACAACTTCGGTTTCATGATATCTGTTATCAATGGCCGGTTTGAAAATTTGAACTTTTTGACGGGCGATTTGTGCTCTTTTTACTCTACGGATAAGCTCTTCAGTTTTTCCAGAAAACATTGGACCGCATACTACTTCAATACTTCCGGAACTACCCGCCATCCCTGCAAACAGAGTCATAAATTCTCCCTCAAATGTCTCAATATAAGTAACTTGTGTGTGTGTGTGAATTTTATCTTGTCAGAAGGGCGTGAAACTTTCAATAAAGCATGGCCCAAAAAAACTAACATCAATAAATTTTAAGTCGTTATATCAGGGATATCAGAATCGTGAAGTAAGACGCGACGAGCATGGTGATTAAAAACATTAAAAAAAGTGGCGTCATGAGCACTAAAATAGCTTGCGCTCTGGTGAACTCTAATTTTGTACGCAGTCCGATAAAAAGATAATAGGCCTGAGTCACAAGGCTTAGGATATTTCCAAAAATCGGAATGATCAGAAAAATATTGGCAGTGTAGATCGAATTAAGCATTTCTTCGATTTCAGTATCTAGTTCTCTTTCTCCTTTATATTCAAAAATCTGAGCGTAAAAGCGCAGGACGTATGCCCAGAACTTAAAACCAAATTGAAAAATAAAAGGATAAAAAATGACCTGGAATAAAGTCATCATGAGACTGATTTTCTGGAAAGTCACATTGATGGATTGAAACATCATGTGAGTAAAACTTTGTGAATTAGAAAGATACTCGTAGCTAGCAACTCCAAGGTAGAGAGCAAACACTGAGTAGAACGCGTAGATAAGGTGCAGGCTCCACGAAATCCCCATCACTTCAAAATAATCAATCCTCTCACCGTCTACAGATTTTCTTGTAGGGTGAAGAAAGGTTTGAACATATTGATTTAGTGAGTGAATCATTTTTTCGCTGCTATAAAGTAATCACTGTGTTTAATACTGAAAGGAAGCTTCGCTCCCACATAATGATGGATCATGATCTTTAAATCATGGTCGACGATTATGGCTTCATTCTCTTCAAGAATAACACTCAAATTCCTATTATCAAACTGAACTCTCATGATATTTTTCTTGAGTAATTCACTTGGGCTTTCTTTCAATTCATTCACCATGCTGCCTTCCATTTTGAAGAACTCTAACAGGCGCTTAAATTCCAGAGCGCGGATATTGGTCTCAGTGTATTTTGAGTTCGTTGGCAGAACTTTAAAGAGTTCTCTATCCTGAACTTTTACCATCTCAGTTTCGTTATTAAAAAAAGTGACCGTAAGGTTATAATCTTTTTCTTTTGGAACAATTCTTTTTTGCCAGAAGTCCTGAACGTTCACAAAAAAGTACTGAGCGTCTTCAGGTCTTAGTTGATAAATGACATCTTCAAGTGAGGTCTTTAAAAAATAGCCGTTTTCCTGACCGTATTTTTTATACACATCCATTGTATATTTTTGTCCGTTTCTATCTACAACATTAAACTGCGAAAGGATTTCATCCAGCTTGTTAAGTTCAACCGGATAATAGAGGCTCTTTCCTTCAAGCTTTGATAAAAAAGAATGGAATGAAACCCAGTTTTCTTCAAAATAACCAATCCCTTTAGGAGGGGCCGGATTAGTCGTCGTTGTATCAAAAGAGACTGAGTATTTTCTATTTCTGAAAGTCGCAATCGATATTTCTTTGAAATTGATTTTATCAGCGGTGTAATTAAATCCTTTAAAGACTCTATTGTCGTAGAAGTATTTATTCGTCAGGAGAAAAAGAATTTCAAGACGCTTATACTTGGCGTCTGATTTTTTATACTCTTCATCGCTGGCATAAGTCCCTGGATCAGGGGATTCATCGTTGACGATCACGATCTGAGACGTATTGTCTTTAATGACCTGCATGTAAAACGATTGATCGTAATCGAGCTTTTTCCCCAGGATAAAAGTCATCTCGCCTTTCACAAACTGGAACGTCATCTTCATTGAAGGGTCTGGAATATAGAAATTCACACCAACTTTTTCAACTTCGGCCTGATTTAAAAAGGTCTTCACTTTCATGCCTGAGAGAATTTGAAAAAACTCTCCAAGCCTATCCTGAGAAAGTCTCAGGTTATTTTCAGTGTCAAAGAAGAACTCTCCATTTTTAATAAAAGAGAGCTTAATCCCTTTTATTCCTCTGATCTCTCCCATTTTCTCAGTATTCAAAAGCTCAGTTCTTTTAGCTTCTGCGATTTCAGAATTGCGGTTGCTGCGCTCTTCGAAAATATAGGTGATCAAAAGTCCCAATGCTAAAATAGCAAAAAGGGTAAGGTTCTTATGTTTTAATAGTTTTTCTTTCAAAATTATTTATCCCTTTTTCTTCTGTACATAAAGATCGCCATTCCAAATAAAACCAGCGGCGAAAATAAGACCGAGAAGTAAAAAATAATTCCCATTTGTGGAGCAGAAATAAAGACTGGCTCACTTTGAACAATAGGAAGATTGAAGGAAATGAGTCTATCTTCTCCGACTGCCCATGAAAGTGTATTTAAAAAGAGAATATAGTTACTTCCAAATTTCGAATAAGCATTGATAACAAAAGTTGAGTTACCAAAGGCTGCAATCCTGTTATCCGGCCCATCATAAGTCATTGCCATACTCAGTGGCCCCGGCTTATCGGCCCCTGCTGTATAAGTCATATGCTGCTCGGCCATCTCTTTTAAGCTCGTCTCTCCCCAAGAATCCGGAAATGGTGATGAGTCTGCAAGAGATCTCACCTCACCTTTTACGCCTGGAAGAATCTCATCAGGAATGACTTCAAGAGACGCTACAAGTGGAAAAAAGATTTCTCCCTTAAAGCTTTTTGTAATCGGATTGTCGTGATCAAAGTGATTCACTAGTGGGATTGATCCATTTGAGCCGTTTACAAAGCTCTTTCTATCCATGACTAAATCATTGCGGATAATGATTTTATAATTTCTTAAAAGCTCACGAACATTTTCATGAAGATCGCCATTGAGGTCCGGATCAAGGGCCACCATCAGATTCCCTTTTCTCTCTAAGAATCTTTTCACGACACCAATTTCAGAAGGCTGAAGTTTTGTTTTAGGCCCCCACAGAACTAATGCTTTTGCATCGAATGGAATTTCCTGAGTTGTCAGTAGATTGATAGTGCGAATATCAAGGGCAGAGTTTTTTGCTGCTTCATAGATAAACTTCAGGCCTTCATTTTCTTCAGAGCCGATATTTCCTTCGCCGTGGCCTTGAACGAAATACACGACAGGGTCATTGTTTCTTGAAATTTTAATCAAACCATTAGTGATGTTGAGTTCATCTCTTTCTGTGACTTTTTGACGTTTGCCATTGTATTCAATGACTAGTGTTGCAGCATCGCTGATTTGATAATCACCGACCAAGTCAGGTCTCACATCGATATCAATCTTTTCAATTTGAATGGAGTTTTTTTCTGTGCGATAAATCTCTAAAAGGGCCATCCACGGAAGTGATTCTGTTTTTCTAGCAAACATCTTAAAGACAATAGGCTCTTTCATTTCATTTAAGACATTAACAGTCTGATCACTTAATGAATTGATCTTGATGACAGAAAAATCAAATTGCTTAGGGTGTTTGTACGCCCAGTAGTTTCCAAGTCCAAAAATACAAAACATCAGAAAAAAGAAAATCAGCGTTTCCTGAAGTTTTTTAAAATGATGGCTTTGAGTATAGACAGCAAGACCAGCTCTATTTAAATACATTAAAAAGACAGTGAGTCCCATTGTGACGGCACTGACAGCAAGATTGAGTGTCAATTCTTCCGGTATCGAAATCCAAAGAGCAACCACCACCAGATAAAGAATGCTGTTGATAATAGTCAGGACAATGTTGTACCAATTTTTCATTTTCATGCTGATCCCCTTACCACTTTCTCGACTGAAGAGACTTCAGCGTGAGTAAAAAGAAGAAGGCCAGGTAAGTTGCAAAATAAACTAATGAGTAAGATTTCAAAATCCCTCTGGTAAATCCTTCGTAGTGAAAAGGAATGGTTAAATACTGAACCATCAAGGCCAGTAGATAATTATTAGTCGCATTGACTGAGATAACTAAAAGCATTGAGCCTAGTAAAATACAAAACGTTAAAAGGCTTGCAACGATTTGGTTGTCAGTCAGGCTTGAACAAAAAATTCCCACTGATGTGTAGGCCATTAAGCACAAAACGATTCCCAGATAAGAACTCCAGACCACTCCCCAATCGCTGTAGCCTGAAAAGGCTAAGATTAATGGGAAAAGCAGAGTTAATGCCAACATGAAGAGAACCATAGAAAGATTTGAAATAAACTTTCCAAGGATGATCTGCATTTCTGTTAACTGTGATCTTAGAAGTAGATCTAGTGTGTGTTGCTTTTTTTCTTCAGCAAAAGATCTCATCGTGATGAGTGGGCATAAAAAGATAAAAATAAAATTGATGTTACCAAAGATTGGTGTAATCACCCCTTGAGTCATCGTCGTCGTCGTCATCTGTCTTGATTGCAGTAGATAGTTAAAAAATAACCATCCCATCATCAAAGAAAATAGTCCGGTTAAAACATAAATAAGCGGCGAAGAAAAAGCATCTTTTAATTCTTTTTTCGCCAGGATCATAATTTTTTGTGTGTAGATCATTGGTGCATCCTTTTAAACAGGTCTTCAAGATCACCGCGCTCTTCAATAAATTCCAGAAGGCCAATTGATGGCTCAACTAAAAATCTTGCAAGCTCTGAGCGAATATCAGTTTTTCCCTTAGTAGAAATTCTAAGCATTGTATTTTTTTGTTCTAAATCTTCTGTGACTTCTACAGCATCAACGCCAAACTCACTGATCATCTTTTTCTTGTGCTCACTTGTAAATGACTTCACTCGAGCTTTAATAATCATATTTGTTTTAAGACTATTTAAAATGGTATCAATTGCACCAGAGACCACGATCTCTCCGCGATTGATGAGCGTGATTTCAGAACAAAGAAGCTCTACATCGTGAAGCTGATGAGAAGAAAATAAAATCGTGTGATCTTTTTTTAATTCAAGAATAAGCGCGCGAATATCAGCGATGGCAACCGGATCAAGTCCCACTGTTGGCTCATCTAAAATAATAATTTCTGGTGAGTGCACGATGGCCTGAGCAATCCCTACTCTTTGCTGGTAACCTTTTGAGAGATTTCCAATTAATCTATCCTTCACATCAGTTAAGCCCGTTTTTGTCATGACTTCATCAATATGTGCGAGATTCACAACAGGAGCATAGATGGCATAAACAAACTTCAAATAATCAATGACTGACATATTGGGATAAACTGGAGGATGTTCAGGAAGAAATCCTACTTTTCCATTCACTGAATATTTACCGCTTGTCTCTGGAATAAGACCACTTAAAATTTTCATCGTCGTTGATTTACCTGCACCATTAGGCCCAAGAAAACCGTGAATACTGCCTTTTTTTACGTTGAATGTGACATTATCCAAGGCCATGCGACCGGGATATGACTTGCACAATTTTTCAATTTCTATCGCTAATTCCATAGGACCACACGTTGTAATTTAATAAAAACCGTTAAAAGACCCTTTACGAGTGAAAATCGTAACAAAAATTACAGCATTTGAAAAAAATTTAGTGTAAATTATTATTGCTATGAATATTACTGAACGATTCCATTTTTATACAAGTAAAGCAGACAACATTGTCATCTCTACTCATATCATTCCCGACGCTGATGGAATTGGTAGCCAGATCGCACTTTGTCTTGCGATGAGATCACTTGGTAAAAATGCTATTTGCGTAAACGAAGAGCCTCTACTTGATCGTTACAAATACCTCGATCCTGAAGACGTCGTTATCTCTCGTGCAGATTACCTTTCATTTTATCCAGAAGCAGAAATTGATTTATTCATCGTAGTTGATACAAACTCACTTGAGCGTATCGGTGAAGGAATGAAAGCAATCGCTCAAAAAGCCCCTTGCTTACTTTTCATCGATCACCATCCATGCCCGAAAGAAGTCATGGCCGAAAATTGTATCGATACAAGTAAAGCTGCAACTGGTGAACTTGCTGGTGAATTAATTCAATCATTAGGTGTGCCACTTAATCGCGAAATGGCACTGCCACTATACACTGCAATCCTTATCGATACTTCAAGCTTCAGATACCCAACAGTGACTGGAAACACTCACCGCTTGATCGGAAGTTTAATGGATACGGGAGTTCGCCCTCCTCACGCCTACAATATGATTTATGGAACTAAGAAGATCTCTTATATGAAGCTTCTTGGAAAAGTACTAGCAACAACTCACACCACAAAAGATGAAAAAATTGCGTGGCTAACTCTTACTGAAGATCTTCTGGAGAAATTCCATGTCGACTCTGAAGACACACTTGCCTTCATCAATCACCTTCTCGTTTTAGACAACATCAAAGTGGCCATCATGTTCAGAGAAATGGGCCCTGAAATTAAAGTTTCACTTCGCTCAATTGGAACAGTGGATGTTGGAATTATGGCGCGCGCTCTTGGTGGTGGCGGACATGATCACTCTGCTGCAGCGATCATTAAAGGAAGTCTTGATACTGTGATCAAATCTACTGTTGATAAGCTTCATGAGATGCTGTTATTAGTAGAATCTAAAGAAAAATAGTCCAATATCCATCTGCTTAACCAATCTCCAACTTATTGAAACTGCACAAAGCATCTATATTTATCCTTATTTCTAGACTCCTTAAAATAAGGATAATATGCTATCCTTATTTCTAGTAAGGTAAAAATAAGGATACAAATTGCGTAAGGAAGACCTAATAGAGCAGTTGAGACAAAACTTTAAAGACAAAACTTTAGGTGGGGTTTTAAAATTAGATCTGCCTGAATGGGAGAATATTTATTTTGTTGTCCCACCTCCCCCACCAACTACTATTAAAGAAAAATTACCTCTAGATTTAATATCAGAGGCCATCAAAATTCTTAACGGACTTCCTCTCTATAAAGAAATGAGTGAAACAGATAAATTAATAAATTTTTTATTTGTTAGAAGAGAAGTCGTTCAATCATCAAGGCTTGAAGGAACATGGTCTACAATGGATCATGTTTTAACTCCAGGAGATCCCAATGAAAGAATGGATGAAAAAAATACTCATCAAGCAGTAAGAAGTTATGCGCATTTAATCGAAGAGTTAGTTGAGAAAGCATTTGTCCAAAAAGAAAAAATTTTTACGAGCGATTTAATTAGTAAAATTCATAAAGAGATCGTAGAAAAAGATCCCAACTCAAATGGCACTCCTGGAAAAATTAGAAAATCTGGAGAAGTTGGAAGCGTTGTTGTGATAGGCGGACTAAATCGTAAAGAAGAATCCACTTACAACCCAGCTCCCCCCTCTGAAGTTAAACGCTGTTTGAATGATGTTATTAAATGGCTTGCAGATGAAAGCCTTTCTCAAAAAGGCGATGCGGGAGTTGGGATGACACTTCCATTAAGACTCGCAATAGCGCACTCACACTTTGAAGCAGTCCACCCTTTCTCAGACGGTAACGGTAGAACTGGCCGTACTCTCTGGCCATTGCAAATGGTTGCTTCTGGAAATATGCCTCTCTATCTTTCAGGTTATGTAGAAGTTAAAAAAGATGATTATATTAAAGCATTAGAGAGCGCTCAAAAAAAATTAAAATATGTCCCTCTTATAACTTTTATTTGTAATGCCATTATTGAGAGTTCTCTCGAAGTAAAAAAAAGCAAAATGGCGATTGAATCACTCGAAGAAACTTGGCAAGAAAGAGGAAAGTTTAAAGATAAGTCAGCTGCAAGAAGAGCTTTAAAAATACTCCTCCAGTACCCAATTATTTCATCGTCATTATTGAGAGAAAAACTGGATATTTCTGGACCCGCCAGTACAAATGCTATTAATCAACTAGTGGAAAAGAAAATTATTCGTCACCGCAAATTTGAAAATAGAAAACCTATTTATGCCGCGGAAGAATTAATTCATATTCTATCAAGGCCTTTTGGTTCAGATATTGATTTGGCCATCGAGAAGGCAAAATCATTGATGAAGTAGATTTTTTTCAGATCGTTTTCTTTAATTTCGATTTCAACATATCTCATTAACAGTTGATTAAGCATAATCAATTCTTCATTTTCTATTTTGTCGATATATTGATAATCTCGATAAACCAAAAGACTCAAATCTTTATAAATAAATACTAAATTACCATCTGGTATTAAAATTTTATCTTCTAAATCATAGGTATATCTTAACGATCTTAAATAATCATTGCGGGAAAAAAAATTAGTAGTGCAGACATGAGGTTTTTTAGAAAGAATAATTCCTAAAAAACCTGCGAGGAGATAAGAAAAATAGAACATCCTCATGCGAAATGTTTTTATTTGACTATAATCTTTTAGAAAAAGACTCTTAAGACTAAATTTTTTTATAATAGGATATCTCATCGTTTCATAAATTCTTACCAAGTAACTAATAATTCGAGAGTATTGTGAGCTCAATCTTTTATAGGACACATGAGCATGTGCCTTGGAACATAAACCGACCAAATGCCCTCTGACTGCTACTCGAAGTGAAAATTCATAATCTTCATTTCGAACAAGTTGGCTACTAAATCCGTGGTTTTCTAGAAAACAACTTCGTTTAACTGCACATGCTGCCGTATCAATAAGAGGATTAAAGAATTTCTTTTCATCTGTTTGTCTGGAATTAAAAATTAGTGTTCTAAAAATATCTAAAATATTTTCTGATGAACTTTTTGGAGAGATTGTTGTTCCAATTAAGTCTAAAGGATAAAGAGTGAGGTAATCTTCAAGTTCTTTCAACCAGTCTATTGATAGCTCAACATCAGCATCTACAAAGACGATATATGTTCCTTTTGCATAACTGGCTCCGGCATTTCTGGCAAATGCACGCCCCTGTCTAGCTTCCTTAATAACACTGAGCTTATGATTAGCCTCTCCTAGACTCTCTTTTAAAGAAACCTTTGAATTATTATCAACTAAAATAATTTCATCAAATGATCGAGACTGATTCAATAAAGATTCTAAGCAGAAGTGAATACTTTCGTTTTCGTTATAACAAGGCACAACTACGCTGAAGGTAAAATTACTCAATCAGAAAACCTATTTCAACCATGTATTTTAATGCTTTTGAAATATGAATAGGCTTCAGCTCTTCTTCAGTAAGTTTGGAGTCGACTTTTTTCATTCTCATAATAATTTGATCTACCACTTCTTCATTCGGATTTAATGTGTCGAAAAATAGCTGGTCTCTAATTGATAATAAAAAAACAGAAATCGGGCCTTTGAATTGATAGATTTTATCCTTTGTAGGGTCATATAAAGACACACCCGCAGAATAAGATTTCCTTAAAATAAATTGTTTATTAACTAACATAACTAAAGATCCTTAAAATGAATCACAAGATTTGATTGATCAAAATGAATAAGGCCTTCAAAATAAGACTGAAGAAAAGAGTAATCACTATTTTGATGTACCATTTCTAAACTTAAAATATAGGCTTCATATGATTGTTTGAATTGAATAAAATTTAACCCAAAGTTGTTTAACAATGAGTTGGTTAAGTAACGTGCAGTTTTTCCATTACTGTCTGTAAAAGGATGAATGTATAAAAAATCTGCAAAAAATTTGGTTATACTTTCAAGAATAACTCCACTTGATAATTGTTCATTCGTTTTTTTTATTAAATTATCCATTAGCGGAGGTACTTCTTCATGAGAAGGTGGGGTGCGAACTAAAAAAGGTTCCAGTGTATCCAGGTCACGAAGATATACATTACTGGTTCTATAGTTTCTTATTTCTTCTTTTTCAAAAAGATTATTACTCTGAATAATTAAATCGTGTGTCAGAAGCATTCAAGATTACCAGCTACCGCAAGTATCGATCATTTGCCAAGGAGGAGGACAAGGAACGGCCTGGGCATTCGACATAGTAACTAATGAAGTTAATGTAATGATTCTAACTGTGCCGAAGATTGGATCAAAATCGGGTATTATATCTGGTGCCTCTAAATGAATTTTGTTTTTATCTTTATCAGTCATTCTATTTTCCTATTTTATGCATATTAATACACTCAAAACCAATGTCAATTTGAATGGGAATGTAATGCTAGCACTACTTACAAATAAAACAGAATCTTGACATGGAAAATTTAAATAAACATTTGTTTTGTATTAAACTGCCGTGAATGAAAAGTGCTTTGATATATAATTTTAATGAATCTACGTGGAAGAGTTGTCAGTCAATCTCTAAAAACTTGTTCAAGTCTTATAAAAGTTTTTTGAATAGAGATGATTTATTTACCTATGACTACAACTATGAAATGTCAGACTTTCAAATTTTCAACATCGCGAGCTCTATCAAAAGTTCCAACATTAAACGAATGATTATAATTGATCATACTCCTCATCCTCTAAAGCTTTTAATTGCTCTTGATAAACTTAAATACTTTGATGATAAAAAAAAAGAAATAATCATTCATGTATTCGGGGATTTTACTTTATTTTCCTCATCATGGGAAAAAGCTCAAACCATCCTGAAGAAAACTTACGTAAAACTAATCTGCGCTTCTGAAAAGCAATCTCTTCTTATTAAAAGTTTTCTTAATGATGCCGCAAGTGTTTTCACAATGCCTTTTCCAGTTGATACACAATTCTTTAACTTTGATAAAAAAGTATCACTGCACCTAAAACAAATTATTAATCTTAATAAAGAAAAAATTATTTTCTCATATGCTGGAAGACTTAGCAGTCAAAAGAAAATTATTGAATTAATAAACTGCTATGAGACTTATGTTAACTTAAATGAAAAAGACTCTGTCTTACTGTTAGCTGGAAAATTTGATGGTATAGGATCACCATTTATCGGTGATATCTATGAGTGCGAAAGATATGAATGTGACTGCATTGAGCTCATTTCAAACTTCAATAAATCTTATGAACATGCGAAAATCATTTATGTATCTAATCTTGCCCAGGATGAGTTAAAAAATTTTAAACTAGTCACAGATATATTTATTTCTCTTAGCGTTCACAACGATGAAGATTTCGGAATGTCTCCAGCTGAAGCCTTATCAACAGGCTTACCGGCCATTTTAACAGATTGGGCAGGATACTCTTCTTTTGCAACCATAGGTTCTCAAATCTCTCTGATTAATGTTCAACTAACTGATTCCAGCATAGTTTTCGACAAAACAGATGTCGTTACCGAAATGCTAAAAATGTCAGATGAGATTAATATATTACGCTCAAAACGAATGGAATTTGCAAGGTCAGCGCATGATTACCTTTCTATAAAAACTGGAACTGAGAACATACAAAATATATTAAACACTCCCAGAAAACGATTTGAAGGATTTAACTTAAAATTCAGAAAACTAACATCTTGTTTTGGCAAAAATGCTCCTCCTTTTGGAGATATAAAAGTCGAATATACATATAATAATCTCTACCAAGAAATTTATGGCCACTACTTTTAATAAGCATATTAATCTCATCAAAGAAGAGTTTGAGCTTAATATGCCTTACAAGCACTTTCCTGAACAAGTGCCATACAATTTAAGTCACGAACACACCAGATACTCTCTCGGGAAATGGAACAAACGATATGTTTCTAGAATAAATCCTATTCATCTATATGAAGTAAATTCTATTAACCAGTTATCGGCTAAACCTTTTTACTTCGTAAGAGATGGTTTATTTTTGATCGTCGATTTTTTTAATCGCTTTAGTAATCCCAAAGACCTTAATTGTATTTTAATCATTCATTTAAATTTTAAAGAATTTGTTCCTAAAAAATGGAGAAAGAGTGTTCTTTACTACGTGCATACGCACTATCCAACAATAGAGTCCCATCTTTTTAGTATTAAAGAAGCTGGCCCTGAAGAATTAATTATTAAATTTGATTTATTAAGAGGACATGACGAAGAAAAATTAAGAAACAAATTAATAAATAAACTAACAAGCAGCTTTAGCAAAATACAATTATATCCACTTTTTCACGGCCATAATCATTTTCTGGACGAGCAATGGAAAGAAGACCAACATTTTAATGAATCACTAGAATATGTAGGGCTGCTCAAAAAACATCTAACTAAATTAAAAAAGTCAGTCACGCTAGCTACAGCAGAGAGTCTAAATAAAAGCAAAAACATTTCAAAAATGGCTTTTTTAGATTTAGGATTTAAAGGCCAATATTACTCAGACGATGCTATCAATAATCATCTTCTCACTAATGGCGCCATCCCTTTAAGCTTTGAAAAGATTAAGACTAACTTAGACTCAAAAAATAGCTTTGAAATCCGACTGGCCCATAATTACGGAATTGAAATTTTTTCTAATGAACCAAACTCAGACAGCTTAGAAAAAGAATTAAAAATAAATTTCAAACATTTAGGCATCAATGTTGGCGAGAAACTAAATGTTTCTGCTTTCCAAATGATTAAGGAAATTTCAAACGATTTTATTCATAGAGGAGATATATATTTGGAAAAATGATCTAACTACTTTTTTTCTTTCTAAAAGAAAATACCGTTAGTCCAAAAAGTATACAAATGACTCCTCCAAAGATTTGATTTAAGAGATTTTGATCTTTGTGAAGAGAATCGATTCGTTGATTAACTTCTACGATATTACTTAAACTCGATTTTTGAAGATTTAATTTCTCACTTAATAGCTCGACCTCTGAACTCAGAGTGTAAATTTTATGGAGGCTCATACCAAAATCATATTCTTTGAAGAAATCAAAAGCTTTGATTGTGTCTCTATTAATACGATCTTCAATTGCTGAAATAACTGATGGGGTAAATTCCAAGTGTTCTTTGATATATTTTTTAACTTGTTCATTTTGCCACTTAGAGATGAATGGGCTGTAATCAACGCCGGTAGACTTTTGATAAGTCTCAGTAATTTTTTTCAAATAATTGTCGTATTGTTTACCCAGCTCATAAGCAATTTCATCTACAGTTTTATGATGAAGAGCTTCGTTCTGAACTTTAAAAGCAGGAACTTTAAAATTATTAATTTTCTCTCGCCATTCATTTGCTGAGCCTTGAATTGGGATTAATAGAATTACTAACGCTAACAACGAACTTAAATATTTTTTCATACTAAGGATAATAATTAAAAACAAATTAAAGTACAACCCTAAGACATAAGGAAAAAACTAGTTAATCTGAACTCATTCAGTATGTAAAACGCAGTTGTTTACATCGATCCCCTGTACCTTTTTCTTGAATACTGGGCAGGGCAAATTCTTATCCATGTAAGATTTCTTTTTATTTGAAAGAATATTTAAGCCGTTAGGATAAATTTTAAAATTCAAAAAACTAGTCATCTGTTCTATAGTAAGTTTTTTAAATCCAGGATGACTCACATATGAAAACTACACTTTTTTCACTCTTACTTTTAACGATTGCAACACCTAGTTTTGCTCACGATAAAATTGTTGGAGGGGATGTTGTCGATCCCGATCAAACACAAACCACTCACATCGTGAGCCTTGGAAATGGATGCGCTGGAAGTATCATCGCACCGACTTGGGTTTTAACAGCTGCTCATTGCAAACCAGTATTTGATAAGTTTGTGACTGCTGGAAGTGTAAGCCTTAGATCAAAAGAGCGAATTAAGTTAGAAGTTAAAACAAGCTACCTTCACCCAAAATATAATGAAGCGACTTACAGTTATGATATGGCCTTGATTGAATTAAAATATCCCATCCGTTTCGACAACATGGGATTAAAAGCAATTGAGATGCTAACTCTTGAGCAAGTTAAAAATGGCGCCATTAATCCTGGTGTCACGGGAACAGCAACTGGTTGGGGAGCTATCAGAGAAGGCGGAAGTTTTTCAAATATTCTTATGCATGTTGAACTTCCAATCATAGATCATGCTGTGGCCAACGGAAAAGATTCTTATAATGGTTTATTAGATGATTCAATGATTCCTGCGGGCTTTGCTGCTGGAAAAAAAGATAGTTGCCAAGGCGATAGTGGCGGACCTTTTACAATAATGGGAACTGATGGCTCACCGATTTTAGCTGGTGTTATTAGTTGGGGACAAGGCTGTGCTAAAGCTGGTAAGTATGGGATCTATTCTAACGTTGCTCTTGGAGCGGAGTGGATAAATAAAGTGATTAAGCCGATTAGGCAGAATAATTAGTTAAAAGGTAATACACACTCAAAGAGTAACAACGATTATTGCTCTTATTAATTGATTAATTTTTTTTGGGATAAAAATGAATTGGTTGTGATACCTCATAACTTTTTCCATCACGAGCTTTAGGAAATCTAATTTCGTTAAGAACATATTTAAAACATTCTGAGGCATTTTCAATTAAAACATTGCCTGAATCTGCTTGTGATTTTACAACTTCTCCAAACCTCCCAATTGAAAGTTTAAAAATAACTCTTCCATTTATATTCTCAGGTTGAGTACTAGAATCTAATTCATTTTGATAACAGCATCTTAACCTTGGTGTATTTTCTCTCAAAATTACTCTAACCTCGTCTGGGTTAACATCTAGAAAGTCGACTTTATTAACATTATTACTAGCTAAGGATATATCAGCTTCTGGGATAGGATTTTTTTGTAAAGGAATTTTTGAACACTCTTCTCCAGTGGTAAAAGCTGCTTGTGATAAAGAGTTAGGAGGAGGAAAATTACGATTAACTTCAATGTTTTGCTTCTTTGCCCCCGACTTCGTGCATGTCACATTTAATTGGTAAACCGAAAATGTGCAGTAATTGGGTAAAGGCATCCTGCCTTCATTGATTGCAATAACATCCAAGTTATATTCTTTAGTGCAATCTTTACTTTGATAATCAACAGGCATGCCTCTATTAGTAATAAATCCACTAGGACAAACTGTTAATGCTGCTTTATTAGCAAATTCAGCTGCACCTTTTTGATATTGTGTTATTTCATCTTTTTTTTCATAACTTATATTGCGAGAGCCATCCACGTCGATAGTGAGTGATTTGTCAGAATTAGTTTTATAGCTCCAGAAATAATCTTTAACTCTTAACTGAGCACACCCTGCGCTTAATAACACTAACAATGTAATTAGTTTTAGCTTCATACTATTCCTTAAAAGATTAAAATCATTTATCAATAATAACTCTAAATCTGCTGAGAATTTTTTTAATTTACTAAATGTAAGAAAGATTGAGTTTACCTTGAACAGCGACGGCTAACTAATTCCCCAATATCTTCTCAAGTGCTTCACGCTCTTTCGCACTAAAATTAAACGCACCTCTTGTAAGCGCAGATTTTAACTTCTCTTGAGTATTAGTATCTTTAGGATCGTTAAGAGCGATATCACTCTTAATAGTTAGATCTTTCGTATTCGGAGTTTTAATTTCTTCTTCTTCTGATTTTTCAATAATCGGCACAATCTCTGGCTTCTGCACATTCACAATATCCGGGTTCATAAAACCATCACCGAGTCTCTTCGCGTTTTTTGAAATCACTACATCTTTTGCCGAATCAGATTTCTGTGTATGAGCAGCGAGTTTTTCTTTAATGTCACTCGCACTAATATCTTTTTTAGCAGGGCCACTCGCTTTTTTGCGCGAGATTTTTCCATTCCCTTCTGAAGCATTGCCATTAGCTTCAGCTTTAGGTTTTGATTTTGCCGGTCTGGAATCTGCTGGAAAGATTTTCATGATGTCATCCTGTTGGTCTCTATGTACAATGATACCTTAATTGACTCTCACTTTTTAGCGGGCAAAAGATGACTGACTTAAAGACTCTGGTACAAGGCATAGATGCGATTTTATTTGATATGGATGGGACTCTCGTCAACACTGAGCCACTTCATGCAAAGGCCGCTGTTATTATCCTTGAAGAAATGGGTGTGAAAGTTGACCTCATGGCCTGCATAGACCAATTCTACGGCATGACTGATCACATAGTTTTAAAAACGGTATGCCCGCAATTAACTGATGCTGAAATTGATAAGGCAATTGAGCAGAAAAATTTTCAATTGATTAAGCTCTTTAAAAATCTTCCAGAAGAAGAAAAAGAAAAATACATTACCCCAGGTTTATTTCCATTCCTTCAGTATTTAAATAATCAAAAAATTAAATGTGCAGTCGTCAGTGCGAGTGAAGACATCATTGTGCTTGAAACTCTCCGTTGTTTTGGAATTGAAAAATTTGTTGAACTACAAATGGGAAGAAATCAAACGGAGCTCACGAAACCTCATCCACATCCCTACTTAGAAGCGATGACGAGACTAAATGTAGACTCATCAAAGACCATTATCTTCGAAGACTCTCCTACTGGAATCAAATCAGGAAATGCGGCCAAAGCTCAAGTGTATCGCATAACGGCCTTTGCTCATCACGGTAGTAGTCAAACTATCGAAGGCGACTACACCGAACTACTGGATTTCAAGAACCTTGGTTAATTACGGCAATGCGCCTAACGCTCATCTCATATTGACAACAATACCCGTTTGAGTGACTCTTACGATCTCAAAAATTATGGAGATCATTCAATGAAAACATTACTGTGTTTATTAGTAGTTCTTTTTGCGTTCAATACTCACGCAGAAACAAAACTTACTTATTCTGGAGACGCCTACGTTAGAGGTTACTTCAAAAATTCTTCTGGGCCATCTGGTAACCAGGGCTTCAACCAATTCTTTAGATTCAACGTCAATGCAAAGCCTGATGAAAACTTATCTATTAAAGTCGGAGCTATCCTTTCAAGCAACACTTGGGAAGGCGACAACCATAAATCAATCTCAGCTGGCGGAACAGCGATTGGTGGAACAAATGATGATGGATTCTCAAATGACAACGTGACTCGCCTAGATCACGCAGTTATCGAATACAGCAAGAACAACTGGATCACTTCAGTTGGCCGTCACGCAGTTACAACTCCAGGAAGCTTCTTAACTTCTGATGACAGAAGAGACAGAATCCAGGTTATAAAAATCAGAGACAACTACGATGCCATTGCATTTGCTTACGACAAAAGAGCAGAAGGCTCTCTAACTGATGGTCGCGATGATCTTGATATGTACTCACTTAACTACTACGGTGCTTTTAGCGAAATGACTTACAAGTATGCGCTTCAGACAGGATACTGGTCAGCTAAAAAATACAACGCTCTTACAAGTGGATTCAACTCTGTAAACCTAGACGGCGTAAAACAAGTCTCTCCTCAAATTGAAGGTAAACTTGCCGGTGTTGATTTTAATTTTTACTACACACTTTTATTCGGTGGAACAGCTGTCTACAAAGACGAGCACCATGCAGCTGCTCTAAGACTTGCTAAAGATCTTGAAGTGCTAAAAATCGAAGTACAATCAATGGTAACGAGAGATGGTGGATTAATCGCAAGTGGGTTTGATTCTCTTTCAAGCATCGTTAACAGCTCTCCAGATCACAATCAATCATCAATTAAACTTAAGACTGTTGGTTTTGGTTTAGGTGCAAAACAAGCTGATGAATCACTTCACATGCTAAGACTCTCTCGTGCATTCACAACCGACTTCTCTGCTACTATTGGTGGTGGTTATGGTGAGTTCTACAATACGGCAACGACACCTAAGAGAAAAAATACTGTAGCAGACGCTACAGCAAAATATAACATCTCTCAGTACCTAATATTAACTGCGGCCTACGGTCGTTTTTTTGGTGATGATGAAGACCACGCAGGAAGTTTAACTCTAAAAGCAGTGTTCTAAATCACTCCAGTATTAATACATCGTTACTTCACAATCACAACAAAAGTGGGCGGTTTTTAAAATCGCCCACTTTTCTAAGTCACCGAAAATTCAGAAACACTTGCTTTTCTTTGAGTTACCTCAAACTTCTTGTAATCTTGCAATACTTAAAATTTAAGTAAAACGCTTGTGAATTTTCTACGGTACGTACTCTGTCGTTGAAAAAAGTTGAAAAGAAAAATCACAACATGCTCTAATGGAAAATCGTATGATGAAGATCTTCGCAAACACAAAAACTCTCGTATTATCAGTTGCTCTAACAGCTGGTATCCTCTCTACTTCTTGTGGGGATGGAACAAGTGCCTCTAACATCCAGGTTCCTGGTGTTAATGGTATGTCAGTTACTCTTGTTCAAGACAACGTTTTAATCTCAATGGTATTTCAAAGTCTACAAATCGATGGGGGACTTAGATACAACATTCCAAAATACCCGAACTCATACTTAGAGATTTCACCAGACCTTCAATCAGCTGGTACTCTAATGGCAATCAGTGTTTCATTAAAAGACGTATTTGATACAACTCTTCAAACACTAAACCCTGCAACTCTTCCAGGTGGTCGTTCTCTTCCAGGTGTAGCTGGTGGACGTTTACCGGCAGTGGCATTCTCAATTGAAAAATTCAAGAACATGAGCTTCTACCTAGGGCCAAAACTTTTTGGTGTATTCATTCCAGTTAAAAGTTTAGGAATTGGTAACTCGATCATTACTGCAAGATATTATACTGGTGAAAACCGTATTGGTAACATCTCACTTGTTGGTGAAGATGCTAACGGTGAAAACGCAGGTCTTCTACTTATGTTAGATATGAGCACAAGTGTTCAGACTCAACTTAAGTCAGTAGCTAAGAAATTTAACTAATTTTAAAATAAAAAAATCTATTCTATTCAAAACCCGGAGTTCTTCCGGGTTTTTTATTTTTTGAGCAGAATAATCTGCCATTGATTTTTTGTAGATGCATCGTTCTTTAGTTGCATATAGTGTGAAACATTCTTCTTTTCAATATCATTGATGACGTAAAACTTCTCACCGATAACTGTCACGATATTATAAAGGCCTTGATGATTTTCTGTATCAATCAGATACTTCAAAAAAACTAGTCCAACAGGTGCCTCAGGTGAACCTAATAAATCGTAAGACTTCATATCGTTTAGAGCTGCCCTGGTCTGAAACTTTTTAATAGGCCCTGAGAGCTCCGCAATCATCTCTGAGGTAAACTCAAAATCATCTCTAAAGACTTCCATATTCAAAATAGCAGAACTCGCATTATGCTCAACAATAGCTGACACACCTTTTTCAAACTCTGAGACATATGGCCTAGGTGGCTCAACTGGAGCTGGTGGAGCTTCTACTTTTTTCTCTTCAACCACAGGAGCTGCCACAACAACAACTGGTTTTGGTTTAGGCTTGGGTTTCGGCTTTACAATGACAACTTCAGGCTCAACCTTAGGTGGCTTAAGTGCACTCAGAAAGTCTGAGAGCCCTTTCATATCGAACTCTTTAAGAGCTCCTGGTAAAAACAATTCACCTTGAAGATAACGGTTATTATTTTTTAACAGGTATGAGTAAATAAGCGGGTACTGTTTTGCAAGAAGTGGATAACCAATTTCTTTTGAATGAAAGACTTTTCCATATCTTCTTAAACACTCTTCTCCCATTCCCGTCTGATTGATCAGGTTGAAGGCATTTGAAGATTTAATTAACTCGGTAGGAATGCTAATTCCTGAGAGGCCGTAAATACTATCATTTTCAGAGCAAAGATTCTTAATGGTCTTGACGTCGCTTGAACAAAATCCTGCCAGAGCGCCCTTAATTTCTTCTATATTTAAATTACGGCAATTCTTTTTATTGGCGATACACCACTCATGAAGTCTCGCAAACATTGGATCAGTTGTAAGAGATGTTGATGAATGAAAGTCTTCCAACCATGCAGCCGTTTCTTTTTTTGAAAGTGAGGCTATTTTAATTTTTTCGTATTCATTAACAAACTTTCCATAAACTCTTTCATGGAATTTTTTCATATCGCTGCTCTTTGGAGAGCAGTCTCCAAAGACATCTTTAAAATTCATCGAACAGGTATTTTTACCGCCAAGCTCTGATGACATTTTATTATTGAGCTTAACTCCTTCAAAAAGGTAGCTCATAGTCACAAGTCGATAAAGGTATCTGATGTAGTCGAGATTCTCAGTAAGAACAATGTCTGGGCATGCTGATTTTTCAACGACTTCATTAAACCAGTACTGATGCAGTTCAAATGGAGACTCCTGAATCTGTTGATCCAGATATGTTCTCTCAAAAATATCATCGAGTAATACCAGATTTCCTTGCGAATCATTGAAGACACTTCTTGGATCAAGAGGGCCTGAGTAATTCTTAGTTTTCTTTTCACCCATGAAGACGTTGCGATAGTAATCATTCATGGAAACATTTTCAGCTCTCCCCGGCACACTTGTAAGTGTAACCAGGGCAAGAGTGAAAATTGAGAGTAGAGGCTTATTAATCATTATTGAAACCAGAATAAACTCAGCGCAGGCACATAAGTAATTATAAGTAGTGCTACGATTAAAAGTAATAAAAATGGAACTGAGGCACGATAGAGTTGGGTGATCGGCTTGTTAAATCTAAAACTTGATATGAATAAGTTTATTCCCACTGGAGGAGTAAGATATCCGATTTCCAGGTTCGCTAGGAAAATCATCGCAAGGTGGACAGGATCCACTCCGAAATCATTTGCAATAGGAATAATTAATGGAACAACAACAATGATAGCGCTGAAGATATCCATTAAACATCCAACGATAAGTAGGAAGATATTTAAGAATAAAAGGAAGCTGTATTTGTCATGCAAAAGCTCTTTCATGATGGCAAAGATCTTTAATGGAATTTCTTCGTCTACTAAAAAATTGGTGAATCCTAAAGCGCAGCAAAGAATTAAAAGAATCCCACCAACCAAACTCATAGAATCAACAATGACTCTTGGAACGTCTTTAGAAAAACTCAGGTCTTTGTAAATAAAGACTTCAATCACAAAAACATATAACGCTGTAAAGGCCGCAGCTTCAGTCACTGTTACAAATCCACCATAAATACCGACAAGGACGGCCACAGGAAGAAGAGCTTCAAGCCAGGCCTCTCTAAGAGCTGCAATAAAATCCTGCGCAACGAATTTCTTTTTGACTGCCGCTACATCTTTAGGACTATTATATACGGCCCAACCTGAGAGAATGATCATGATCACCAGACCAGGAACAAGTCCAGCCTTAAATAATTTATCGATATCAACTTTAGCGACTAGTCCATATAAAATAATCGGAAGAGAAGGAGGAAATAATAATCCAAGAGATCCCGATGCCGTCACCATTCCAAGAGTGTATTTTTCGCTGTATCCATCTTTAATAAGAATTGGATAAATCAGACCACCAAGAGCGATAATCGTTACACCAGAAGCGCCTGTAAAGGCCGTAAAAAAAGCACATACGACCAAGGCAACAATCGAGATTCCCCCGGGAAGCCATCCTAAACCTGTTTCAGCAAGTTTAAGTAGTCTTTGAGGTGATTTACTCTCTGCCATTAAATAACCGGCAAAAGTAAAAAGAGGAATCGTCATTAAAGTTGGAGCAGAAGATAGTCTATAAATTTCTTGAGCGACTGCGGAAACCTCTACTCCCGAAAAAGTAAAAGCAACAAGGGCCGCAAGAGACATAATAATAAAAAGCGGAACTCCTAAAATAGCGAGAAAAAATATTCCCGCGGCAGCGAATGTACCACTCATACCTTAGCTCCTTCTTTTTCCTTAAAACTCAAAAGAAAAACAAAAAAGAATCTTAATAAAAGCAGTCCCAACCCTATTGGAATAAGCATGACCAGGTATCCACTTTGAATGCCCCAGAACTCTTCTTTGGAGAACTCCATTTCAACTCTTGTGAAATCAATTCCCGATTTAATCAGCCAGACAAGAACGACCATAGAAGCGATATAAACGATTTTGGTAATCACAACTCTTAGACCATGCCAGCCTTTGCTTTCAACAAACTTTCCAAGAATATCGATTCCGATATGTGTCCCCTGCCCTGTCGCAATGATTCCACCAAGAAAAGCACTGAAGAAAACGAGGTGACGAACGAATGGATCAATCCATGTAATATTATGCTGAAACCATCTAATCACAATACTGAATGAACTAAGTGAGAGCATGGCGAGCACACTGAACACTAGCAAGTATGTAACAAGTTTTTCCAATCCCGTATCAAGTTTTTTAATTATATCGAGCATACGAAGTTGTCCTTATTTTTTTGCCAATTCAGCATCTAGTTTTTTCAGAGCTTCAGCAGAAAATAATTTACCAGTTAATTTTTTGACCATTGCTGCTCTATAACCTTGAGCAACTTTAATTTCAGCGTCACTGAATTTTACGAACTCAATTTTTTGAGATTTCATTGCAGCAAGCGCATCGTCGTTATCTTTTGCATTTCCAGCATTGATAAGACCTTCATATTTTTTAGCAATCTCCTGAACAATTTTTTGATCAGCTGGACTTACTTTAGACCAAGCAGTACTTGTAATAACAAAAGCTCCGATTGAGTATGAAATTGGAAAATCAACCATGTATTTAATTTTTGAGTTCCATTGAAGGGCAATAATTCCAATCGCAGGAGCATAGGCAGCTTCAACCACTCCTGTCGTTAATGAAGAAAGAACATCTGGAAGAGCAAGAGGAACTCCAATCAGATTCATTGATTCAAACATTGTTGATACAATCGGATCTCCATCCCAAGACCAGATCTTCAATGATTTGATTGCATTTAAATCCTGAACTTTCTTTTGAGTAACAAAATAAACCTGCCCGATTTCAAAAGTCGCAAGGTTTTTAAATTTGTTCTGCTCATATTTTTGATCAAAATAAGGCGCCATAGCTTGAAGAGTCTTCAAGGCTTTTTCACGATTGTGATTAAATGTGAAAGGAATTTCAACAACTCTAACATCTCCGTTGATTTCTCCTAAAGTCTTACCAGTGAAAATTCCACCATGGAGTTGGCCAATTCTGATTTTTCTTAAAACGTCCTGTTCATCACCTTGAGAGCCACCGTAATAAACTTTTATTTCAACATTGCCTTTAGTTGCTTCTTTAATTTCTGTCGTCATTTTTTTGATGTTTTTTGCCCATCCCGTCCCTTCTGGAGCAAGAACTCCAACTTTAATGGGAGCAGCAAACACATTCATAGATGTCACAAGAGCCAGCGTGAGGGCCAGAGAGTTTAAAACTGTTTTCATGTTAATATTCCTTTTCTTTGCCTATTAAAAAAATTGCTTTTGAAAGCGGTTAATCAGTTCATAACGTTTAAGAGAAAGTGTTTGGTAAAAACGTAATTCCTCTTCTCTCATCCATGGAAGTTCAATCTTTACTTGATTGTCGTAGATGTAAAATTTATTAAATTCTTCGTGAAAGATTTTAAGTGCCAGCATCTGCTCTTTAAAACCTTCTTCATCATTTTGTGGAATAAGATAAAACTGCATGTAGCTTGTTCTGATTAGCCAGTTGTGAGGATGTTTTGCAATTGCCTTAAGAAAAATTTCTTTTCCTTTGGCTGGATTACCACCAAGCATCTGAGGTCTACCCGCTTCATACGCTCCGTAAAAAATATCACATGTGCCATAATTGATTGATGGATCTTTTGTACAAACCCAATCAAACATTCCTTTGGCCGCCGGTAACTGAGAGACAATTCCAATATTATCTTTTTGAAGATTGATAGCACCTGCTAGCGACTGAGCTGTAAATAAGACAACTTCTAAATCACGTTTGCTATCACCAAGTTTTTTATCTAATAATAAGAAAATTCCTTGAGACTCATTCATTCTGCCCATGATGTCTTGAAGCTCAATGCCTTTAATACTTAAATAACGAAGACCGAAATTAATGGCTCTCGTGTAGTTAAACAGGGCCTGTCTTTTTCCATCTTCACTTTTTAGCTCGGCCCACTCTTCTTCATTCATCTGTGTTTCATTCACAGCAAATGCGTAGCCGGCATAGCCCTTATTAAGTGTGGCAAGCAGGTCTTTATTCTCTGGAGATTGTGCAAGAAGACCTTCAATCAAAAGAAGATTTCCTGTTACACCACTTTTAAAAATTTCATAATTTGATTCACTCAAAACACCATTACTAGCGCTATAAATAAGTCCACTAGAGCCACCAACGGCCATTTTATTCATCGTAGAACACGATACGAGAGTCGCACTCATGAGGAGCGCAGAAAGGGTTAAACGCAGCTTATTCATTCAAGCTCACCTTGTTTTATTGGCATTAAACAACCTATTAGCTACTTAGGATGCCCTATTTATCAAGGGTTTACAACTTCGCCCAACCGGGAAAGTTTGCCTATTACAGGGGGGGTAGGAAAATAGATCGAGGAGGAGTATAATTAGCTTAAGAACTTTATAATCATCACCGATAAGGGAGTACTTTACTCGGTTTTGCTTAAAGGAGAATCTATTGGCGACACTACCTAGTAAGTAGCTTTTCGAACCCCCTACATTCCTTGCGTGGATTGTTAACGGTTGAAAGGTTACAAGAAACCGATTTCAACATTAACAATTTTAACAAAGAGGAAGACAATGACAGCTGACAATCAAACGACCAAAACACACACGACCATCGAAGAAACTAACTATTCTAAAGCAACTAGTGTTGGAAGAAATCCTGCTGCGAAAGCGACAGATAAAACTTCTACTGGTTTGAAAACGTTAAGCTTAAGACCTACGAAGTCTTTTAAGAAGAACGATAGTTTCAAGCCTACTAGAAATAAAAGAGGCTAGAAGCTCTTCTTCCAATCATCTCCAAGGATGATGGTTAGTTCACTGACGATTTTATCAAGCGGAAATCCAACCACGTTGGAATAGCTTCCATTGACCTTTGAAATGAAGGTTAGGCTCGGCCCTTGAATCCCATACGCTCCCGCTTTATCGAGTGAATCGCCCGTCGCCAGGTAATTATCCATCAAATCCTTGGTGATCTCACTGAATGTCACTTCTGTAGAATCATAAAAGAGATGCTCGCGCATTTTTTTTGTATTGGGATCTAGAAAATAAAAACTCACACCAGTGATAACCTGATGAGTTTTTCCCGAAAGAATAGTTAAAATTCTTCTAGCGTCCTCAGTATCTTTTGGTTTTGCATAAAGAACATTATCTAAAACAACAATTGTATCTGATGAAATGATAAAGGGTCTCTCAATTGTTGCTCCCTGCTCTAAAACAGCAAATGCTTTTTGAGAAGCGATATCCATCGCAATCTTCTCTGACTGAGTTTCTTCTGAAACTTCATCCAGATCCGCCGTTAAAATTTTAAAAGGGATATTCAGCCAAGAAAGAAGCTCTTTTCTTCGCGGGCTCTGAGAGCCAAGGACAAGAGTGAATTTACCTGATTCCATGCATTTTTTTCCAAAGAGTTTTTGTTGTTGAGTTTAAAACTTCTCCGGTTTCTTTGTCATCAGATTTTTTGCTCAAGGCTTCACCATATTTATAATAAATATTGAGGGCCTTGATGAAAAAGTAGTTTCCATATTCTGTTGCTGCGACAGTCTCTCCTCGCTCGGCAAGACGCTCTTTAAAGCGCGAAGAGGCCAGAAGATTTGATGTTTCAATCCTTCTAAAATACTCTTTTAAAAAGTCCAAGCGCTCTTCTAAATCTGCTTTTTTCTCACCTTCCTCAGATTTTAATTTTCCCCAAAGGCGATAACCATCAATACTTGCAAGTTTCAAAGGATCATATTTTTCTCTGAAAGCAAACTCAGAGTATCTATTTAAAAATATCTCTCTTCCCAACATGATGCTTGGGATTCTTTTTGTCATAAACTCACCCATTCCAAGCCAATTAGTGTCTTCTGCTTCAGAATAATTTCTTCCTTTTTCATCGACCGACAACCATAGATCTTCTTGAAGAGAGTTTAGAGTTTTATTCTCAAATCCTCTCAATTGAAATTGCATATCAAAATCATTATCTTCATTTTTTTGATGGCCTAAAAGCTCAGGAGAGCGCCTTTTAAAATACGATTTTCCACCGAGCAAAACGACCATCTCTACACTAGGAGACATCCCCATCAATGTTACATTTGGCATAACTAAATAGGCATATGTTGGCTTATTCTTAGTGCGTTTATTATTTTCCAGGATTTTTTCATTCAGTGCTTTGTACTGATTAACGTAAGTATTGGCAGGAGCTAATAATTCAAATAAATCATCTTCGATATACGGCTTTTTATCGGTAACCGGAATTGATTTATATTCTGAATAGGGAAAAAAGAGAACATCAGTCTCTCGAAGATTTCGCTCTTCAAATAAGGCCTCTTGGCGTGAAAGCCATAAAACGTTTCCGGCATTAATACGAGCATTGATAAAATTTTCTTTGATTCCAATATTGAGTTCATTGAAAGTAATGGATGACTGAGGTGAGAGTCTCACCATTGTTCCATCAAATAAAAAAATCCAGGCATAACTATCTGCGACTGTCTGAACTTCGTCGCCTTCATAGAGGGCCGAACGGTATGAACTATTAAAAAAGCTCTCCCCACGATCGACGCGGCAGGCCCCTTTACATTGATACACGCGCCCCACCATTTCTCTATGGTCTCTTTCTCTGATGATCTTTTCCCAGTCAGGAACTTTGTCTCTAATATCACTTTCTTCTTTCCAGCTCTTGAATGAAAGAAAGGACTTCTCCGGAGTATTCCCCCAGGTAAAAGAACTTTGTTTTTGTCCGCGGTATTCGACCTTGGTTGGGGTCTGCGCAAAAGTCTTCGAAGCTTCAAAAAAGAAGCTGGCCGTTAAGATTAAAAAGGCCTTGAGAATCAGTGATTTCATATCTTCTTTTTCGGTAGTTCACTGGCAAAACTTGCGTCTTAATGATAAAATTCCCTCTTGAAATCAATCTAAGGCATCTAAGGAGACTTCATCGTGTCAACTGATCACAATACCGAAGTAAATGAATCGGAGAATACATCTTTTTCTTTCGTCAAAAGCGAACATAAAATTATCGACTTTTGGAGAGAGCAGGACATTTTTAAAAAATCTCTAGATCAGACGAGAAAAGGTAAACCTTATATTTTTTATGATGGGCCTCCGTTTGCAACAGGTCTTCCTCACCATGGTCACCTTTTGGCGAGTACTTTAAAAGATATTATTCCACGCTACTTCACGATGAAAGGCCGCTACGTTGAAAGACGTTTTGGTTGGGACTGCCATGGTCTTCCAGTTGAACACCAGATTGATAAAAAATTGGGAATGTCTGCTCAAGACGCTGCTAAAAAATTAGGTGTAAAAGGCTACAACGATGAATGCCGTGCGATCGTTCAACAGTTTACTGGTGAATGGGAAAAAACCATCACGAGACTAGGCCGTTGGGTTGATTTCAGAAATGATTATAAAACAATGGACCCTGAGTTCATGGAATCAGTCTGGTGGGTAGTCAGTGAGCTTTGGAAAAAAGATCACATTTATCAAGGGACAAAAGTTGTTCCTTTTTCAACTGCGCTTGGAACAGTTCTTTCAAACTTTGAAGCAAGCTCAAATTATCAGGACGTTCAAGATCCTGCTGTGACGGTTCTCTTTAAAGTAAAAGATCAAGATTTTCATATCGCTGCATGGACGACAACACCTTGGACACTTCCTTCAAACCTTGCCCTGTGTATGGGGCCAGAAATTGAATACGTAAAAATTCACGACACTGATAAAGATATTAAGTTCATCATCGCTCGTGACCGCGTTGAAGCTTATTCGAAAAAAAGAAATTACGTCGAACTATCAACTCACACAGGTGCTGAGCTAAAAGGGCTTCGTTACGAGCCACTATTTCCTTATTTTGCAAAAGACGCTGACCTTGGGGCCTTCGTTGTCTTAAACGATGGCTACGTTACAACGTCTGATGGTACAGGGATCGTTCATATCGCTCCTGCTTTCGGAGAAGACGATAACAGAGTCATGAAAGAAGCTGGCATCGGAGCGATTCAATGTCCGGTTGATGATGCAGGAAAATTCACAGCTGAAGTTAGAGACTTCGCTGGCGTTCATGTAAAGACAGCTGATAAAGAAATCATTAAGAAATTAAAAGACGAAGGGAAACTTTATGACCAGGGAGTTCTGGTTCACAGTTATCCATTTTGTCCACGCTCGAACACTCCACTAATTTATAAAGCAATCCCATCTTGGTATGTTGGTGTTGAAAAAATTAAAGAGCGCTTGTTAAACTCAAACTCACAAATTAACTGGACTCCTTCGCACATCAAAGATGGACGCTTCGGTAAATGGCTTGAAGGCGCTCGCGACTGGGCGATTTCAAGAAACAGAATCTGGGGTACTCCGATTCCTATCTGGATTAACGACAAAACAAACAGAAGAGTTTGTATTGGTTCAATTGAAGAGCTTTATCAATTAACTGGTACACGTGTAACAGACCTTCACAAAGAAAATGTCGACGATTTAACGTTTACCCAAACTGGTGAAGAAGGTGTTTATAGAAGAATTCCTGAAGTTCTAGACTGTTGGTTTGAATCTGGTTCAATGCCGTATGCTCAACTTCACTACCCTTTTGAAAATAAAGAAATGTTTGAACAAGGCTACCCTGCTGAGTTCATCGCTGAAGGTCTGGATCAAACTCGTGGATGGTTTTATACATTAACAGTTTTATCAACGGCACTTTTTGATAAACCAGCTTTTAAAAACGTTATCGTTAACGGTCTAGTTATGGCCGAAGACGGTAAAAAAATGTCGAAGAGTTTAAACAACTTTACACCTCCTGAGAGCTTAATGGAGACGTTTGGAGCAGACGCTCTAAGACTTTATCTGATCAACTCAGGTCTGGTAAAAGGTGAAGAACAACGCTTCGTCGATAGCGGTGTAAAAGACATGGTAAGAAAAGTTCTTCTTCCATGGCAGAACTCATTTAAGTTCTTCCAGACGTACGCTGAAGTTGACGGGTGGTCACCTGTTAACAATTTCAAAACATCTGACAACATCGTTGATAAATGGCTTCTATCAAATCTTCAAACACTGAAGAAAAATATCGCACGCGAAATGGAAGAGTATCACCTGTACAATGTTGTACCGGCGCTATTTACTTTCATTGAAGACTTAACAAACTGGTACATTAGATTAAACCGCGCTCGCTTCTGGGGTGACGGACTTAACGATGACAAGTGTGCTGCCTACTCGACTCTCTATACTGCACTAAGAGAGCTTACAATTTCAATGGCACCGTTTGCACCATTTTTCTCTGAATACGTTTTCCAAGAACTAAGAAAAATGAACTCTTCAGAAGTAGAGTCAGTTCACTTATGTCCATATCCAGAGACACAAGAGCAATTAATTGATAGTGATCTTGAAGTGGCCGTAGGAAGAATGCAGCAGATTATTCTTCTTGGAAGACAAAAGAGAAATCAGGTTCAGATTAAAGTTAAAACTCCACTTAAGAGATTAACGATTGTTCACAAGGATCAAAAACTTCTGAACGAAATTAATAAACTCTCTGAGTATATTAAAACGGAACTTAACGTAAAAAATATCGAGCTATCAACTGACGAAGGAAACTTCATCAAGCTTTACGCTAAAGCAAACCTTCCGGTTCTTGGTAAAAAGCTAGGAAAAGAGATGGGCAAATACAAAGCACTAATTGAAAAATTAACTGCTGCTCAATTAGCTGAGCTTGAAGATGAAGGCTCTCTAATGATCGAGGACATTAAATTCTTCCCGGAAGAAGTTCTAATTTTCAGAGAGGCAAAAGAAGGGACTCAAGCAATGAGTAACCGTTTTATCTCTGTTGATATGGATACAAATCTAGATCAGGATTTAATTGACGAAGGGATCGCGAGAGAAATCTCAAGCGGAATCCAGAAACAAAGAAAGTCTATGGATTTCAAAGTTGACGATAGAATCACCATTGCTTTTAACGGTAACGATAAGATGAAAGCAATTCTAACAAATCCAACTCACGCGAAGTATATTCAGGATCAAACTCTTGCTAGCGCGATCAAAGAAGTGGCATCACTTTCGGGCAGTGTCTGCGAGATCAACGTCGACGATGAAGTTGTCGGTAATTTCTTAATCAGTAAAATCTAAAAAAAAGGGAGCTCAAAGAGCTCCCTTTTTTTTATCTAAACATGCATAATTTTCAATGGAAGCTTGGCCTTATCAATCTGCTCTTGCAGGGCCAATTTCACTAACCATTCTGCAGGCAGATGAAGTTTTTTCGCAAATTTCTGACATAGCTTTATGCTTACAATATTACGTGAATTTTCAATATCACTAAGACGTTGCTTTGAGATTCCTAAAATCTTGGCCATTTGAGCTTGAGTAAGCTCTTCGCCTAAACGATGGCTTTTTAAAAACAGGCCAAGACCTAATTCAATTTTTTTAGTAGTCATGTTTATTAACCTCTAGAATTTCAATTATTATCGTATGTTCGCAAGGAAGCTCTCGATAAAATAATCTGTAACTTTTAGACAATCGAACTGATCTTTGTCCCTGCCTACTTCCCAATAATGCTTCGTCGTTAAAACCTTTGTAGGCCCTGGCCGCAGGCAGGCCAATCTCATTTAAAAAATCTATCCAATAAAGAATTTTAATTCTTATATGCTGAGGAATTTTTTTAATATTCCTCAGAGCTTCTTTTGAATATATAACTTCCAATCCATACCTCAATGTACGTAAAAAATACGTACTGGTCAATATTATTGAAGAGAAGTGCAATTCCAGAAAATATGCTCAAATTCTAAGTGTTTATTTTTAGGAGGAGGATAAAGGGAGATAAAAAAAGGGAGCTCAAAGAGCTCCCTTTTACTATCAAAAATTTAATTCTTTAATTAAAGATCAACAACACAGTCAATCGCTTCAACAGTTCTATCTCTGTTAACAACGACTTCATTTGAAACAACAACGTATTGTTGTTTATCACCAGCTAAAACAGTTCTCACAACTCTTTCTACGTATGAAGTTCTTGTATCATCTACATAGTATCTCTCTGTTTGAACGAACTCTTTTTTGTAAGCAACAAAACGGAAATCACTTCCATCACTGACTACTTTCACGATTTTTGAATTTCTTTTATTAACTTGAACAGCAATAGCTTTTGCTGGAAAGTTAACTTCGTAAACACTTACCGAACAAGCGACTCCAAGATCGTCTTTACCGTTAAATGTTCCTTGTGGAAGAACAGATAATAATGAGTCTACTGAACCCATGTGATTCGCGAATGTAGAAAATGATGCCATCATTAACGCTAATGCAATTACTCTTTTCATAGAAGCCCCCCGTGAGTTAGCAAGAACCTATCAAAGAGGCCGCTTATGGTCAAAGGGAATTGGCTTTTTTACAGACTCAAGTTCTTGATATCTTCAAGGCTTGCGATAACCAAAACCTTTTTAACGTTTTGATTTTTAAGGGCATCTCTTACTTCTTGCTCTAAGGTCGGGGCAGTGACTAAGATAACGATCTCAGACCTGGCCGAAACTTTCGCATCAGCAAAAGACTTAGAAAGCACTCTAAGGTCGCTCAAATCCTGGTCTATAATCTTAGATGGCCTATAGCCTTCTTCCATCAGTTTTTTGATCAGCTGCAGTTTTTCTACATCATCTTTCGTATAGACTCTCTCACCTTTGCTATCTCGCTCTGGGCGCGGAAATGAGTAACGTCTCTCCCACATACGAAGAAGATATTTACTGATGTTGGTTTCTTTTTCTACAACATTAATGGGAAACATTCATACCTTCCTTGTTAAATTAAAGACTACGTCTCAGACAAGAATAGTCATGAATACTAAAGCACGAAGTGTGCCACACCCATTCTACGTAAAATGGACAACGCTTCAAAAGATAGGAATGCATTAGGTGAGTTAAAGAATTGGATTTGAAATGATGCGATTATTTTAGTGAAATATTGACTATAATCAGACTTCCCTTTTTGCCCCATACTGGGGAATTAGGGAGCCTGCATTATAAATTCTAATATTCTTGCGGAAAAATTTCGTATTGTTCGATGTGATAGCTATTTTCAGAACGAATCTGAATCGATTTTCCATGAGCTTCTTCTAGAGTATCGATCAAATCAAAATCTTCACCAGTAAGAGTCGCAGTGACTTCTGGGTGAGCATAAATAGAAACCTTAGTTCCCTTAGATTTTGCTAATACCTTATTGAGCTCGCGAATCAGTTCATAACAAACTGACAGTGTAGACTTAACTCTTCCTGTTCCTTCGCAATACGGACATGGCTCACACATAATACGCGAGAGCGTGTCACGGGTTCTTTTTCTGGTCATCTCAACCAGTCCAAGACCTGAAATTGGAAGAACGTTTGTTTTAGCACGGTCTTTTTTCAGCGCTTCTAATAAAGCATTGTAAACCGTCTGACGATTTTCTTCTTTTTCCATATCGATGAAATCGATAATGATAATACCGCCACAGTTTCTTAAACGAAGCTGGTAAGCAATTTCTTTTACTGCTTCAAGATTTGTTTTTAAAATTGTTTCTTCGAAAGTTTTTCTTCCGATATATTTGCCGGTATTAACGTCGACAGAAACAAGTGCCTCAGTTTGGTCAATATTTAATGACCCACCTGACTTTAAGAAAACTTTGTTATCGATGGCGCGCTCAACTTCAATATCAATTCCGAATTTTTCAAAAATCGGAGTTGTCTCTTCAGTATAGAGCTTGAACTTCCCTTTCATTGTTGGAAGGTATTTTTGAACGAATTTTTCTGCTTCTTTTAAATTATCTTTTGAATCTAAGATAATTTCATCAACGTCTTCATCTGTGATGTCACGGAAAACTCTTTGAATGAAACTTAGATCCTGGTGAACAACCATTGGAGCTTTTACTTTTTCAGCTTTACGAGAGACGTCTTTCCAGATTTTCACCAGCATGTTGAAATCGAACTTCAGCGTTTTATAACTTTGTCCTTCAGCAACGGTTCTAGCGATAACCCCTGTACCTTCTGGTCTTACTGTTTCCAGAATTTCTTTTAGGCGCTCACGCTCTTTTTCACTTTCAATTCTTCTTGAAACACCAGTGTGCTCAATGAAGGGCATGAAAACAATATGTCTTCCTGCGAATGTAATGTGTCTTGTAACACGCGGGCCTTTGGTTGAGATCGGCTCTTTAGCAACCTGAACGAGAATCTCGTCACCTTCTTTAATGAAGGATTCAATACTCACATCAGGACGAAAACGCATGTTAACAGCTTCAGAAAGCGTTGAGAGTTCATCTGGAATAACTTCGCCGAAGCGCTCTTTTCCTTCCATCGACTTCTTACTTTTTTCGGCCATGTCTCTTTGCTCTTCAATGCTTGGTATATAAGCATCGTCGACATAAAGAAATGCTGCTTTCTCATAACCAATATCGACAAACGCCGACTGCATTCCGGGAAGAACGCGCACGACTTTTCCGAGGAAGATGTCCCCCACGAAAGGAAAATCGATGTGGTTATTTTCTGGGTTGTGCGAGAATGAGCGCTCCATAAGGAAATCGAGAATCTCGCCATTCTCGATAAGCGCCGCCCGACACTCATTGAGTGTCTGGTTGATAATTAATTGTTTGGCCATGAAAAATCCTTTAAAACTTAAATCTAAATCAGGATACATGATCATGGACGAAGATACAAAGGAGGAAAATGTCGCGCTTGCCTAGAAACAAGAATGACTAGAATGTGAAGTTATAACCAATTGTCTCTGGAAGCTTGTAACTATCTGCAATTTTTTGTTTAGAAAAATCCACTCTAGCAAGGCTCTCAGATGTCCCAGGAGTTATCTCTTTTGGCCCTGTGCTAACAATAGATGATGATGACTTAGTGGCCTGGCCAAAAATAACAATCCCTACACCGATAACCACTCCAATAGCACCACCAATAGCGATGTTTTTTAAATGATCTTTTGGCTCATCTACAAATGATAACGTCGATAGACCTAATACAGCGCCCGCAGCACCTGAGCCAAGAACAATTGTCAGGTCCTGAAGAGATTCATCTATAAAACCACTTGATGTTGACTCTTGCGCCAAAAGTGTATGAGGATTCACGAGAATAACTGCAGTTATAAAAAATGTAATAAATTTTTTTGATAATGAAGAAATCATAGTGTGTCGTCCTTAACCTTTGTCTTGCGTTATTTTTGATTTTGCAGTCTCTTTTCAATACACTTAATCCCTTAACGAAATTTCAAACCTCTAAAGGATGTATGGATCACCAATTCTCTGCTTATACTATTATACAAAAGAAACGAGATAAAGGAAGACTTAGTAAGGATGAAATCCATTGGTTCATCAAAGGACTGACTGACGGAAGTATTCCCGACTATCAAATGAGTGCACTTCTCATGGCCATCTACCTATGTGGAATGGATATTGAAGAAACTGCTCACCTGACAGATGCTATGCTTTACTCAGGTAAAGTTCTCAACTTTCCTGAACGACATTTTATCGACAAACACTCGACTGGTGGAGTTGGTGATAAGGCGACTTTTATTCTCGCTCCTATCGCCGCTGCTTGTGGTGTAAAAGTTCCAATGATCGCAGGCCGTGGCCTTGGCCACACTGGCGGGACGATTGATAAAATTGAATCGATCAAAGGTTTTAAAACTGAGATCACTCTTGAAGAATTTGAAAAACTTCTTCACACCAGAGGTCTTGTACTCATCGGGCAGACAAAAGAGATCGCTCCAGCTGATAAAAAAATCTACTCACTTAGAGACGTAACGGCGACAGTTGAATCAATTCCACTGATCACTGCTTCTATCATGAGTAAAAAACTTGCTGAAGGTGCTAAAGGGATTGTCATGGATATCAAAACCGGTAACGGTGCTTTCATGTCTAAGCTTTCAGATGCTAAAAAATTAGCAGCAAGTATAAGAAAAACAGGTCTACGTTTTGATAAAAATATGATGACGATGATTACTGATATGTCAGAACCATTGGGACTTGCGGTTGGAAACTCACTTGAAGTTATCGAGAGTATCGAAACTCTAAAAGGCAGAGGACCTAAAGACTTAACAGATCTTTCAGTTGCTCTTGCTGGTGGGATGATTTACCTGGCAGGACTTTCTAAAACTCTTAAAGACGGAATTAAAAAAGCACAGGCCTCTATTGATGATGGCTCTGCTCTGGAAAAATTCAGAGAGCTTATTGTCAATCAAAGCGGTGATCCAAAAGTTATCGACGACTACTCTCGCTTACCTCACACTGATACAACTTTTGAAGTGAAAGCGACAAAAGCGGGATTCGTGACAAAAATGGAGTGTTCTGAACTAGGTAAACACTGCGTGCGCTTAGGTGGCGGACGCACGAAGACTGGAGATAAAATCGACTTCGCTGTTGGTTTTGTGATGAACAAAAAAATCGGAGACAAGGTTGCAAAGGGTGAGAGCCTTATGACAATTCACTGTCACGACCACCAGCTTACTCTTGCCGGTGAGATCGCTCAGGCAGTTACAAAGAAAAATATTACAATCAGTGCGACTAAACCTCGTGCTAAGAAAAAACTTATTCTTGAAGTGCATACTCAGTTTGCGCCTAAAAAAACGATTAAGAAAAAACTTACAACAACGAAGAAATAAATTATGGAATTAAAAACTAAATTAGATCAGGCCATTGCTCACATCCACTCAGTCAAAAAAACAAAACCTACTGTTGGTGTTGTTTTAGGTTCAGGCCTTGGTGACTTCGTTGATAAAATGGAAAACAAAACAATCATCCCTTACAATGACATTCCTCACTTTAAGAAAGTAACGGTTAAAGGTCACGATGGAAAACTCATTCTTGGAACTGTTCAAGGGGTAGAGGTTGCTGCTCTTCAAGGACGCTTCCACGTTTACGAAGGCCACGACATGGAAGATGTTGTCTTCCCTATCAGGGTTCTTGCTAAGCTTGGAATTGATATTGTGGTTCTAACCAATGCCGCCGGCGGTGTAAATTTAAGTTATACTCCGGGAGACTTAGTTATTTTAACTGACCACCTGAACATGACAGGGAAAAATCCACTAGTAGGTCCAAATGACGAGTCAATCGGTCCGCGCTTTCCCGACATGAGCAATACTTATAATCCAGAGCTGGTTAAAATTTTAAAAGAAACAAGTGCTGAATTAAAAATTAAAACTCAGACCGGTGTTTATGTTGGTGTCTTAGGCCCTACCTATGAAACTCCTGCTGAAATTAGGATGTTCAGAATCCTTGGCGGTGACGTTGTAGGAATGAGTACTGTTCCTGAAGTTATCGTTGCTAATCATATCGGTTTAAAAGTTTGCGGGATTTCATGTGTCACTAATATGGGTGCTGGAATCGTGAATCAAAAACTAAACCACGACGACATTAAAGATGAAGCTCTTAAAGTTATGGATAACTTCACAAGTCTTCTGAACAACTCAATTGCAAAATTTAAAGGAATCAAATAATGGATATCAAAAAAATTCTTCGCGAAAAAGCGATGGAAGCCTCGGCGAATGCATACTCTCCTTACTCAAAAGCAAAAGTTGGAAGTGCGATTGTTATGAGTGATGGAAGCATCTATACGGGATGTAACATCGAAAATGCCAGCTACGGCGGGACAATCTGTGCTGAGCGAGTGGCCATTTTAAAAGCAGTCTCTGAAAAGAAAATGCAGATCGAAAAAGTTTACGTTTATACCAAAGAAGGATGGCCTCCGTGCGGAATGTGCCGTCAGGTGATGAGTGAATTTGCCGGGCCATCAATGGAAGTCATTATTGGTGATGTTGCCGGAGTAGAAAAAACAATGAAGTTCAGCGACCTAATGCCGCTGTCATTTACTCCAGAACACTTAAAGAATTAATTATTTTGCGATAGCACTCGACTCTTCAGTCGATGGTGTTCTCTCAAGAGCTTTTTCAATATTCTTAGCTTTGCTAGAATCAAAAACAGCTGTTGAAGAACATGTTACAGCGTTGCTCATTTCCTTGCGGATAGTTTTAGTAATGGCATTTTGAGCAACGTATGCCCCAGTACAGGCCTGGTAACACTTGTTAGTACCAGCGACTCTATCCTGATAGTTCCAGGCAAAAGTTCCAGGGATAGCTTTAGCGACTTCACCTTTACATTTATCATAGCAGCCATTCAAATCCATGGCCGGAAAAATTCCTTTATCACAGCGCTCTTGAGCAACTTTCGAAACACTGTCTTCTACATTTTTCATATAACTATTAAAAAGTTTTGCACCTTTTTCATTGCCTTGAAATTCTTTTTTGAATCCATTGTTAATGAGATCGATATTGCTATCGCTAAATGCGGGAAGGAATGATTCACATACTTTTTTTGAAACTTCATCTGCGTGAGCAGAAGTAAAACTAACGAGTGCTAAAAGTCCAAGTGTGTTTATTAATTTCATTTTAGTATCCCCTTTTAGTCCTTATCGGAATTAAAGAAGAAACCCTTGAACGTAACTAATTTAGTCGACTAATTACAGCTGGAGATAATTTTATCCTGAGTCATATCAAGGATATCATCTACGCTTGAGTCACCGATTGAAGCTTTAATGTCCTCAATTTCAGCTCTACCGGTCCTAGGGCAGTATCTTTTCCTAAGTGCAATTCCGCTATCATTAGTCTGTCTTATAAAGCCTCTAGCGACCTTTTTTACAGCGGCAGCATCTAGATTTCCTTTTACCATCTCATGGCCTGCAATCTCAACGGCCGAGAAATAAGTTTTAATCAGACTATTTTTTGGAAGCTCTCTGTTTGCCACTGAACGAATATAAATAGATTCAACTAGATTTGGATAAAGCGCCTGAACACCATCATAAATTTCCGGATCGTGTTGAGTATCGTCGCCGATCAGAATAACTTTATCTGGATTGTGTGCACTTATTAATTCTTTAATTGATTCTGTTTTAAAATGAATGGTATCATCACTAATTTTGCTTTTTAAAACCAGGTTCTTTTGTTGTGGAAAATCGTTCTCATCTAAAAATTCATCTACACGGCTTCTGATGATTTTAGGTGAACCACTTACATAAAATATCGTTGAATCGTGATCTTTGAGTTCGGTATAAAGTTCACTCATCCCGGCAAATGCTTTTGTTCTTACCAGCCCGTTAAAAGTCATTATCTTCTTACCGCTTAAAACAGCAGTCATCTTAATGGTGTCGTCGACATCACTAATGATCAACGTTTTTGCTGATGCCAATTGAGTTGATAAAATGACTAGCGCCGATAATGTGAGTGTTTTTATTTTCATAACGAGATTCTAACAAAAGAGAGGCCCAGGAGAACAAATGATGTAAATTTTATCCTGCTTTTAGATGCTTACTGTACAGTCTTTATGCAATTTTGGTAGGATGGCCGCCATGGACACAATCATTTTAAAAGAGCTTTTTTCAGTTACCCTTATTCTATTTTCAGTTATTGATATTCTGGGGTCTATTCCTTTTATTATTGATCTTAAAAAGAAATTTAAAAAGGTCGACGCTCTAAAGATTACCTTGGTTTCAGGCCTTCTTCTTTATGCCTTCTTTTTTATCGGGGAATCGATCCTGCACTTATTCGGGGTTGATGTTCAATCTTTTGCCGTGGCCGGTGGTCTAATCATGTTCTTTCTAGGCCTGGAGATGGTTTTAAACATCGAAATCTTCAAACACGACCCACAGCTTGCTTATAATTCTCCTATCGTTCCTTTGGCCTTCCCACTGATTGCTGGTGCGGGCTCAATGACGACCCTTATCTCCCTGAATGCTGAATATCACAAAATTAATATTATTCTGGGAGTCTTCCTGAATCTTGTTATTGTTTACCTGGTACTAAGAGCTTCAGATTTCATCGATAAAAAAATTGGTGTATCGGGAAGTATTATCTTAAGAAAATTTTTCGGAACCATTCTTCTGGCCATGGCGATCAAACTTATCAAAAACAACTTAATGGCATAAAAAAAGGGGCCATCAGTGGCCCCTTTCCTCGCGTTCATTAAAATTTAAAAATCTTGCAGAACTCTTAAAACATTATTTGCTTTTACTGATGTCGATTTTGGTTTTGATTTTAACTGGTGACACAAAACTGGTTCATCATTTTCAACGGCTTCCCAATTGTCAGAGTCATTTCCGCTCGTCCAATTTAGTACTCTCCAGTTATTTAAAAGGTCTTGATTCAGATACACAGTGTAGCCAAAATGAGTGTCACTCATCATTGCCCACTCAATCCAAAGCACTCCCATGTCGTGATCTTCGGCCGTAATCTCAATTTCTTCAGACCATGCTGAATCATTGATCGCATATGAAACAACTCTATTAGACTCAATTTCCATCAGGACATTGTACTCATGAGGATCGTTGGTACAGGCAACATACTGACGATCAGCTGCCATAAGCTCAAGAGAAGCCGTTACAATAAATATGGCCAGGAGGATGAGTTTCATTCAGGGTAGTCCCGTAAAAAGTTTTACAGGGAATTAGCACGTAAAATGTTTACATGTAAAGAAGAGTAAATAAATTTGATGAAATCTTTAGAATAAAAAACGAAAAAGGACGTGAAAAAAATGGTGGGAGTTGAGGGGCTCGAACCCCCGACATCTACCTTGTAAGGGTAGCGCTCTACCAGCTGAGCTAAACTCCCATTTTGATTCGTCAAGTGCTGTAAAAGATAGTTAAATGGTCAAACTCTGTCAATTCAAAAAACTCTAAAAAAGAAAAAATACTATCAACGACACGATGCTGTAACCCTAGGTATATTCTACACACTGCTTGTCGCTCGATTTTTTCTGCGATAGCTATGGCAAAAATAAATCTCAAGGAGCTAATAAATGAAATCACTAATTCTCGCTATGACTCTAATCGCTTCAACTGCTGCTATGGCAAAACCAACTGCAACAACTGCTTTCCAAAACGTTCTTCCATCAGGGACATACACTGGTAAAAATGACGTTTCAGCATGTACTGTAACTGTAAATATCACTGAGACTGCTGTTGGCGTAACTGTAAAAGGTAAAAACGTTAACGATACTTTCGTAGTGGCCAACTCGGCATTAAGCACATCAATTACTGCAACAGAAGTAAGAGCAACTCAAAGTCTTTCATTCCCACACTACATCAACGGTGGAACAAAAATCCTTAACGTAAAACTAGACACTGCTAACAATGAAGCTGCAGTTGCGATCTCTAACATTCTTCTAGACCACAGAGGAAATGATGCAAGCACATACGCTGAGTGTGTTGTTGCTCTTTAGTCTTTGAATACTTTTTCAATTATCTCCGGTGAGTGAAAACTCACCGGTCTTTGAAGAACTCTTCCAGTGCCACGACCACATCTAAATAAGTCAATTTATCAAATTTCAAATTCATCTCGACAAAATCTTTCTCCAGCACAGCTTTTCCAATCTCTTTATCGGGAGTCTCAGACTTCTCACAATGCTCAAGATAGCGGGTTGTGAAATCCTCCACGACTATAAAGGCCATTGCTAAAGGCATGACCCCTAAACTTAGAGACTCTAAAAAACCTTTACCTGATCTTAAACCGTGGTGCTCTCTGATTATGGAAGTCAGCTCCTTTGGAGCTTTGATGATATTTTCTAAAACAGAAGCAGCTACGTCTGCATGATTATGCAGAACTTGTTTTTCTTCCTCATTGAGCTTCCCTATCTCTGTTGCATGATTGTGATGAAGCTTAATCAAGCGGTCATTATGTAAGGCCATATCATGAAAAAGTGAGAGATAGATGATCTTATTTTTTGACTGATCTTTGCTCCATGAAAACTTATCTATAATTTGAAAAATAAGAATGCATGTTAGGTGAAGATGAGTATATCCATACGACAACTTCTTTTTAAAGCGGCTATCAGTAAAATCCATCAGAGGCATTGCTGCGTTAGCGAACTCTGCCAGTAGCTTGATCATCTCTTTAATGATCTCTACTGAGAATTTATCCATAGACGAATTTTTAAACACATCGAGCATGATTTCAAAACTATCTGAGTTGAGCTGAATTTTTTCTGCAATAGAGAGATTTGGGGTTTTAAATCTTCTCAAAAAATTTAAACTTAATGTCTCGTGAGTTTTTTTATAGTCAATCGTATCAACAAATAATTCTTTTATACCTCGGGTAATAAGTCTTTCGATATCTGCTGAAGATAGACTCGTGCCTTTGGCAAACTTAATGGAATAATCAAACCCATCCCCTTTTTTAATTCTGGAATAAAGATTAAAGTCGATATTTATTTGAGGGATATCAATAAAGTATTTCAAATTGACTGCATTATAAGCAGAAGAAGATGTCTTCGCGTTGGCAATTGCTGGCTTTTTTTCTAATAACGGCATTTTGAAGACGGTTGTTTTGTCTTCATCACTTTTTTCTACTTCTTCTTTCATTTCAACTTTTTGTATTTCAGCAACTGGTGCCGAGGGCGGAGCAGGTGGTTTTATAACTGGATACTCTGGCGCCGATTCTTCTTTTCCCATAATAAAGCCAATATGCTGTTTAATCAATACTGGATTGGCATTTACAGGAATAGAAACTGCTGTCGGATAAATTGTTTTATTATTTCCGATAATCAGAACATTTACTTCTTTTTCGTAATTTTTAATGAGGTATTCACATACTCTTTGCGCACTTTTCTCAAGGCAGACTATGACATCAACATCTGGAAAAATTTGAAGCATTGAATAAGCTTCACTAGGATCAAGAAAAGTGAGCGCATCAATCTTGTAACTTTTTTCGACTAAGTTCTTAAGCGAGCTGCCAAAAATTCTATCGTCATTAATGATTAATACTTGGCTCATAAATAAATCTTAACATATTAAGTTGAACGCTCAAGACATTTGCAAGATTTAGTGGTGCTAAAAAGAAAAGGCCTCATCAATTAAGATGAGGCCTCCTCTTTTTTAATAAACTTTGTAAGACTAGTTAGCTACTTCCATTCCTCTTGCACCTTCCACAACCGTAAGGTTCGGAGTAACTGCTTGAAGGAATTTTTCAGGATTGTTAAGTTCAAGTGCAACTTTTAAAACCTGATCAACGTGTTCACATGGATGAATATCTAGTCCTGATTGAATTTCTTCAGGAACTTCGGCCAAATCTTTCACGTTTCTTGCCGGGATGATTACTGTCTTAACTCCTGCGTGCTTAGCTGCAAGAAGTTTTTCTTTTAATCCACCGATTGGAAGTACGCGTCCTCTGATTGTCACCTCTCCAGTCATTGCCACGTTTTGTCTCACTGGAATACCTGTGATCGCTGATGTCAATGCCGTTACCATTGTCACACCCGCTGAAGGCCCGTCTTTTGGAGTCGCTCCTTCTGGTACGTGAATATGGATATCATTTTTTGTATACCATTCAGCACTGATTCCAAGCTTCGGAGAGATTGCTCTCACGTAAGAAAGAGCTGCTTTAGCAGATTCTTGCATTACTTCACCAAGCTTACCAGTAATCTGAATTTTTCCATTTCCTTCAACTGTGACAACTTCAATATGTAGAAGTTCACCACCAACTGAAGTCCATGCCAGACCGTTAACCAGTCCTACCTGAGCTCCTGCTTCGATATCTGTCTGATCGAATCTTCTTGGCCCAAGATACTTAGAAAGTTGTTTTGAAGTTACATTGAACTTTTTCCCAGCAGGGACCTCTTTCGTTACAACTTCAGTAGCAATCTTTCTTACTACAGTGTTTAGAAGTCTTTCGAACTCACGAACACCAGCTTCTTTTGACCATCCACGGATGACATCAGTCATGCAAGAATCGCCGATTTGAACTTCGTGCTCAGTTAAGCCGTTAGCTTCAACTGCTTTTTTAAGTAAATAACGTTTCCCAATTTCTAGTTTCTCTTGTGGAGTGTAACCAGATAAATGGATGATCTCCATACGGTCTCTTAGTGGACCCGGAATTTTACCTAAATCGTTAGCTGTCATTACGAACATAACTTTCGAAAGATCGTACTCAACTTCGATATAGTGATCAGCAAAGTTTTTATTTTGCTCAGGATCTAATACTTCAAGCATTGCTGCTGAAGGATCGCCTCTCATATCAGATGACATTTTATCGATCTCATCTAGAAGGATAAGCGGGTTAGATGTTCCGGCCTTTTTCATGGCCATCATGATCTTACCTGGCATTGCTCCTACGTAAGTTCTTCTGTGTCCGCGGATTTCAGATTCGTCACGTACTCCACCAAGGGCAATACGTTGGAATGATCTTCCTAGAGATTCAGCAAGTGACTTCGCGATCGATGTCTTACCAACACCTGGAGGTCCTGATAGACAAAGAATTGTTCCTTTTCCTTCGCCCTTTAGAAGTGATCTAACGGCTAAGTACTCAGTGATTCTTTCTTTAACATCTTTCATTCCATAATGGTGGTCATCTAATATCTCTTTTGCTCTCGCTACAGAGTTATTGTCAGTTGTGTACTCATCCCATGGAAGTGAAAGCATCCAGTCTACATAGTTTCTAACAACAGCTGACTCAGCTGACATTGGAGACATAGACTTAAGTTTTTTAATTTCTTTCGCAGTTTTCTCACGAGCTTCTTCTGGCATTTTTTTAGCAGCAAGCTTTTCTTCCATTTCCTGGATATCAGTCTTACCATCGTCTTTTTGGCCAAGCTCTTTTTGAATCGCGTTCATCTGCTCATTCAGGTAGTACTCTTTTTGAGACTTTTCCATTTGAGTTTTTACGCGAGTTCTAATACGTCTTTCAACGTTGATGATTTCGATTTCACCTTGCATTTTTTCAAGTAGAAGTTCTAGACGTCTCCCTACTTCAACAGCTTCAAGGATTTCTTGTTTCTCTGCAATCTTCATAGTCAAATGTGCGACCATGATATCTGCTAGGCGAGAAGGATCCGTAATCGAAGAAATGCTCATCAATAACTCAGGCGGAATTCTCTTGTTAAGCTTTACATACTGTTCAAAGATTCCTTTGATGCTTCTGATTGTAGCTTCTAGAGTAACTGGGTCCTTAGTTTCTGATACGCATTTCTCGACTTCCGCGAAATAGCCTTCGCTACCCGATTCAAAAGTTTTAATACGTGCGCGGTATTTTCCTTCGATTAATACTTTTACAGTATTATCTGGAAGACGAAGCATTTGAATGATGTTGACTACAACACCTGTTTCATAAATATCTTCGCGATCTGGATTTAATACGCTTGCATCTTTCTGTGTTACTAGAAAAATTTCATTGTTGTTTCTTTGTGCTTCTTCAAGCGCTGAAATAGATTTCTCTCTTCCAACAAAGAGAGGTACTACCATATGCGGGAAAATAATCATGTCCCTAAGTGGTAATAATGGGAACTTTTTAGACTCGGACCAACTTTGCGACATAGTACCTCCTGCACTATTTGTTACTACCCCCTTATCCCTAGGCTCACTTCCTGAATTCCTTAGAGGATTTGGGAGGGTCTATTAAAATCATGACATATATTTCATTCCTTTTGCAAAATAAAAGAAATGGTACAAATTGCTTTTTTTCTTAAATAAACAAAATCGAATTTGGTAGTTTTTATAGTGTAGTAAAATCCTCATAAGCGCTAACATATAGGATTTCTTCAAAACTCCCATAGGGGCATATTGTAAGGAAGTGTAAGTTGTATAATATTTCTTCTCGTTGGTGCTAAAACGCACCTATATCCGACTAAAACTGAAGGCACTTTTTTTATTTTTTCGCGATCATTTTTTAAAATGTATCTGTAAAATTTTTATGAAAAACATTCTAAAAGAAATTTTCTTTCATAAGTCGTTCTTCATTGGAGAAATAAGATTATTACGGCCAAGAAAAGAGCGCAAAACCCAGTAAAAATAATCGGACTAATTTGCTCAGGTCTCAAATGAAATAGAACAATTTTAGATTTTGCATCATAATAAAGCTTAGACAAAATATTTCGAGGACAAAAACTCATGAAAAATAAAATTATTCTTCTAGTTCTGGTAACAGGAGCAGCTCTTGCCTACCATTTTCAAGATCAATTATTAGATAACAAAGAAAAACCAACGGCCGTAGTACAAACTTCCAAACCAGTAGAAGCACCAACTGATCGTCCCAGAAACACAGACCCGTTAAAAATAGAAAATATCATTATCAATAAAACATTCGGGCAATTTGATGCTGCTCCTATACCGGAAAAAATGACAGTAGGCCTTAATAAACTTTTCGAACATGAGAAAAGACTCACTTTCAATATAAACTACGCTTATTACGACTCTTTCGAAGCTGTTCCTGCTGAAAAATGGGATACAGACATTATTATAACAAGAACACTTGCTGCTTTAGAATTAGTTAAACTAGGCAGAGATGTTGAATTACTCTTTTTTGTCTCGCCACTCCAAAGCTCATGCTACCAAGAAGTACAGGTCGTAACACCGCTAGATTCAACAATTGGATCAGCTTCAGATCTTAACAATAAAGATATTTTCGTTGAAGGTCTGGAAGGGGTTAATAATCTTCCTTTAAGAAGATTTGTAACTGATGAAAGCTTTGCACCCAAAACAACGACTATGAATATTGGTATTGAAGCTGCGATTGAACAAATGTTCCAGCAAAAAATTGAAGCTTCATTGGTTTATTCTGGACGCTTTAATCCACTTAATCAGATTTCTAAAAATTTTCGAATATTAAAAACCAGCGACTACAAAATCCCTTGTTATACACTCTTACTTAATAAACGCATTCCACAGGACACTAGAGATACCTTGAAAAGACAATTTTTTTCAGCTGCCCAGAATAAAGCTCAAAGAGAAATGCTTAAAGCAGCTATAGGAGTAGATACTTTTGAAGAAATTTCCCCTGAAGTCATTACAGAATTACAAGCAATGGCAAAAAAATATGAAAAAGCAGAAATGAAAGTTTATACACCTCCAGTTGTTGAAGAAAAAGTTCCTGCTCCCTCTACAGAGCAGACTCCGCCCCCTAATCCTGAAAATCAGCAAGACCAGAATAAAAATACACCACCTCAACCAAGTCCAGAACAAATTGAAGTGGAAAAGCAAAAAGCGCTGATGAAAGAGATGCAGGCACAACAGGAAAAGCAAGAACAAGAAATGAAGTTGCTACAGCAGAAATTGAAAGAGCAACAAAAAGCATCAGAGACGCCTAACAATCAGTTTAAAAGCCCGATGGAAATCATGCAGGAACAAAAAATCTAAAAAAGACCAAAAAAAACCCGGCCAAAGGCCGGGTTTTTTATGAGAGCTTATTAAGCTGATTCAACCGATTTTTTTGTTGGTGCGACACTTGCGGTGCCTGCTCCTTGAACCGGAACCTTTCTTGGCCCTTCTACGATCTTAGGAGTGCCTTTTCCAGTCACAGACTCTAGAGTCACGATAACTTTGTTAACTTTTTCGTTAGCAGGTACATCATACATTACGTCTAGCATAGACTGCTCAAGAATCGCGCGAAGTCCGCGTGCTCCTGTTCTTCTTTCTAGTGCCTGACGAGCTACTTCTTTTAGAGCAGCTGGTTCGAACTCAAGCTCGATTCCTTCGTACTCAAAAAGTTTTGCGTATTGTTTTGTAAGAGCATTCTTTGGCTCTGTAAGAATTGAAATAAGGGCCGCTTCATCAAGCTCAGTTAACATCGCATTGATTGGAAGACGTCCGATAAACTCTGGAATCAGACCGAATTTTGAAAGATCCTCAGGCTCAATCCCACCAAGTTTTTCAATCACAGACTGATCTACAATCGATTTCTCTGACATAAGACCCATTGGTCTTTTTGTCATTCTCTTCTCGATGATTTTATCCAGACCAACGAATGCTCCGGCACAGATGAAAAGAATATTTTTTGTATCAACCTGGATGAACTCTTGTTGAGGATGCTTACGTCCACCTTTTGGCGGAACAGAAGCAATCGTTCCTTCTACGATTTTTAGAAGGGCCTGCTGAACACCTTCACCTGAAACGTCACGAGTGATCGATGGGTTTTCAGATTTTCTTGCAATCTTATCAATCTCATCGATGTACACGATTCCGCGTTGAGCACGCTCAACATCGAAGTCACAGTTTTGAAGAAGGTTAAGAATAATATTCTCAACGTCTTCCCCAACGTATCCTGCTTCAGTCAGTGACGTAGCATCTGCAATCGCAAATGGAACGTTCAAAAACTTAGCAAGTGATTGAGCGATAAGTGTTTTACCAGATCCAGTTGGACCCGCTAGCAGAATGTTTGATTTTGCCAGCTCAACAGCGTCCCCTTTACGAGAGTCGCCTGTCTTGTGAGCAATTCTTTTGTAATGGTTATGAACGGCAACCGAGATAATTTTCTTAGCTCTGTCTTGCCCGATAACGTAGTTATCAAGGTGAGCTTTAATCTCATGAGGCTTAGGAACATTATCAACAACAGCTTTTGCATTACTTTTTTGTGAATCTTCAAAGATGATATCGTTACAAAGTTCGATACACTCATCACAAATATAGCAACCTGGGCCCGCGATCAACTTCTTAACTTCTTTTTGCGATTTCCCACAAAAGTTACAGTGAAGAGCACTTCCGAAATTCGCTTTTTCTTTAGTCATCTTAATTTTCCTTATCTAACTTATCAGTTGATCCACAAAGTATTATTTCAATTATTTTTTAATCTTTCTTTCAGACTTATCAATAACCACATCAATCAAACCAAGCTCGATTGCTTTATACGGATTAAGATAGTTATCACGATCTGTCTCTTTTTCAATGCGCTCCATAGTCATACCTGAACTAGAGTGACGCACATAAATTCCATTCAACTGCTTTTTTAGGTCCTGAATCTCATTGGCCTGAATCTGAATATCAGATGCCTGACCTCTTGCTCCACCTAATGGTTGGTGAATCATGATGCGCGAATGTGGCATCGAGTGTCTGAATCCTGCCGCTCCAGCAGTAAGAAGAAGAGATCCCATTGATGCTGCCATACCTACGCAGTAAGTATAAACTGGGCATGAAATGTGTTGCATAATATCGTAAATACCAAGACCAGCGTAAACAGATCCACCTGGGCTGTTGATATAAAAGTGAATTGGAGCTTCTGCATCAGACTGCTCTAAAAAAAGCATCTGAGCAATCAGAAGATTAGCGACAGTATCGTTAACCTCAGTTCCTAAAAAAACAATTCTATCCAATAGAAGTCTTGAATAAATATCATATTGTCTTTCTCCTCTGGCCGTTTGCTCAATTACAATTGGGTTAGGAATATAGGCTTTTGGATCCATTTTTTTCTCCATTGGGAAGTTGATTCTTTTAATACGTTTCATCTATTTATCGACATAAAGAGCTTAAATCTTTAGATAATTAGCTTACTCTTTTAACAAAAAACCACAAGTCATAAGTGTGCGTTATTTTTAGCAATTGCCCTTATTTTAAGCCTTGTTTAACAGGCCCAATGCCGTTAAAGTTACTGGTATTCAAATTGATCCCTGATCATAACTAACTACATTTTATGGAGGTTCTCATGTCTAAACTGGTTGGAAAAACTGCACCTGATTTTACTGCTGAAGCAGTTGTTAACGGAGAGATTAAGACTCTTTCTTTAAACAAAGACTTTGCAGGAAAATGGAAAGTTCTATACTTCTACCCTCTAGATTTCACATTCGTATGCCCTACTGAAATCACAGCATTCGAAGATAACCTTTCAAAGTTCAAAGAATTAAACTGCGAAGTCATTGGATGTTCAGTTGATTCTGCCTTCTCTCACCTTGCTTGGACTCAAATGGAGCGCTCAAAAGGTGGATTGGGTAAAATGGTTCACCCTATTCTAGCTGACCTTACAAAGTCGATTGCTCGCTCATATGACGTTCTTGCTGACGATGCTGTGGCACTTCGTGGTGTTTTCGTTATTGATGACAAAAACGTGGTTCAAACATGTACTGTAAACAATCTTTCTGTAGGAAGAAATGTTGAAGAAGTTCTGCGCACAGTAGAAGCTTACCAATATACTGCGAAGCACGGTGAAGTTTGTCCTGCTGGTTGGACTAAAGGAAGCAAGACTATGAAGCCAGATCCAAAGGGATCTCAAGAGTATTTCTCGACTCTAAAATAGTTTTTATAAGTACTTTTTTCATAGGGGAGAAAGCTCTTTTCTCCCCTCATATGGTAATTTCTTCAGTCCCCCAAAATATATTTGTAAAGTTGTCTCCCGTAGTGGATATTGCCGAAAATCTTTGGGGGATGGGAAACAATGAATATCGACGGTGAGAATCTAGTCAGTCTAGATCAATGGAAGAATCAAAAGAGAGAAGGAAACTTCTCTGATTACCTTAAAGTTTTAAGCTTCAATGATCTTATGAATGAATCTAATTCGCTAATGGATCAGATTAAAAGAAGCGACGATGTAGTAGATCTTTTTTCTAAAACGAGAGTGATGATGAACGAGTTCACTCACAGGCTGGAAAAAGAATCAAAGCACCTGGCCGATTCAGTGAAAGACCTGAAAAAGCAGATCGAAGACAAGTTACACTAGTTCTCAAAAATCCACCGGGACATTCACCGGTGGATTATGTTCCCATTTTTTAAAACAAAAATTTCGTCTTAATAATATTAAATTCCATTTCAAAAGCATTCCCTGTCACACCATAAGTATTTTTAACACCACTTACTGTAATGTCTCCAGCGTATCTCATATACATGAACTCAAGGCCTGATCCGATCATAAGTTTTGGATTAATCTTAAAGTACATTTCTAAGGCCGGGTTAAAAACAAAGGCCAGTCCTTTGAATCTTATGTCATCTGACTGAGAATCTTGATAGGCTCCACCAATTTTAGTCCATTGTTCGACAATTAAACTTTCACTATTGGACAGCTCAAAGGACATATAGAAATAGGGATGAACTGAAGTCTCTTTCGTTTTTGCTTTCCCCTTCACTCCTGCAACTGTCACATTAGCTTCATTTTCTTCGACCTGAAAGCTCAGTCCTCCACCCAATTTATGGCCGCCAATTTTTCCGTAAATAACCAGCTCTGAGGCATTTGATTCATCTTCTATTTCAACTTCAGCAAAACTTCCCCATGAAGCATTATCAAAACCAAATTTAAAATTTAGTGGCATCATTTTAAATTTTAATTGAGAGGTATCAAGATCAAGGTCTCGAACATTATTTGTTAAATTATCAGAAAGAAAGTCCATGTAATTATATTTCAAACTCACTGGATTAATCTCCAGAAAAAGAACAGAGTCTTTTATTTGAGAATAGACGTTATTGATCTGCTCAACTTTCACTGATTCTTTTACTGGCTCCTTCGCTGGTTCTACTGCCTGATGATAAGGCACAACCACATCAATGGGAGGCGACATTGTTTTATTAATCTCACTTGGGTTATGAAATGTTGGAGGTGCCTGTACGACTTCTTCTTGAGAGAGAGCAAAATTAAATGGCAGGCATAATGCCAGCATGACGATTGTCTTCATGATCATCCTTGATATAAGTAAAAGTAAACTTAAACTATAATGCCCATCTGCTTTTAGAGCAAAAAGAGCATAAGAACTTGAAAGACCCTAAAGGCTTTCCAGACCTTGATGGTCATGTAAAAAATGGGCAGCTAAAAAGGACTCTTTCACGTTGAAGTCCTGATCTTAGTTTTTTAATCTTAAGCACTTAGACCAGACTTCCTTTTTTGCCCATAGGAAATTTTACTTCCTCCCCTATAATAGAAGTAATTATGACTCATTAAGGATGGAGAACATGCTCAAACTTAAAAACTTATCACATGTATTTTTACTCTCGGCCCTTGTCGCTGGAACTGGCTTCATAGCGGACAAATCATACGCCGCTGATTCAGATCCCTACGAATACGACTTCACTACAGATAATCGTTTTCCCACTATCGTTCCAGATAAGAAAGCTGTTGTTGGGCCCACTGCGGTCGTTGTTCCTAGCATTGGACCTAGCAGAGCAGTTATTGGCCCATCTAGAGCACCATCTTCTGAAAAGCAAGGAGAGAGTCAGACAGCAGGTCTCATTGCCCTTCACGCTATCACTAAAAACAATATGGCCACAGTGGCGACAGATGCAAAACTCATCCGCGACTCTATCGCATTATCCCTACAAACAGGAACTGATCCATTAGACAGCATCAACTGTTTTTCTGGAAGTTTCCCTATGCGCTTTAAAGGAAGATGCGACCAGCTCGTTATAATGAAGAAAACCTTTGATGAACTTCAATCTCAATTAGGAACACTTGAAAGAACTGTGACCTCTCTTGATAGCACCATCATGTTTAACAAAATGGGAGTTGATGGTAGTGCACTTTCGACAACTGCAATTCCAAGAGGCAATGCAGATGTTTTCGCTACTGATAAAACGACTCCAGATTGTGACAATCCTTCGCTTGCTGGATGGAAATGTTTAAAGACCATACTTACGACCTATGATGGAAAACAATATAATGTCCTACTAAAGTGGACCAGGCCTAATCAAAAATCAGTAGCGACTATCTTCTTAGGTCTTGGTGGAGATGCTACTTACGAACCTATTAACGACCCACTTCAAAGAGCACTTTTTACTAATCAACTTGGTGAACTTGATGGCATAAGAACAGTTAGTCTTCAAATGATAGACCCTCCTCCTCCTGGTCAAGAACAAGGTGGTTATTGGATTTATGGAGGTGGATATCATAACCTTGGACAAATTTTTATGGCCGGATACGCTCTTGCTATAAAGCATAATCTTATCCAGGGACAATACACAAATTACTACGGTGGAAGTAACGGCACGATGATGCTTGCTTCAGCAATGGCCCGATACAATGCCGACATTTTTTTCGATAGAGTTGTTTTTCAAGCTGGACCGTTTTTACCAAATCTAAAGAACGCTTGTAACAAGCACTCAAAATCTAGCTTTTATAGAAGCCCGCTCGATAAAGCAAAATTTGTTATTAACATCATGTCTATTTGGTCATTTATTTTTCCAGAAAAATATGATCTATGTGACCCGGGCACTCCAGACAACATGTCACTTTTAAGAGCAGATTCTAAAACAAATTATCCAAATACTATCTTCCACGTTGTCATGGGCGCAAAGGAAGTCACAGATCCTTTCGGGCAATGGATTCTTGACTCTAATGAGGAATGGTACAATTCAATTACTGCTAAATCGAAAGAAAGAATGGTGCGCTCTTATGTAGGTCACGATACCTCTTATGAGGACGCAAGAAGATTTTTAAAACTTGCTCCCAATGAAATTCCCGATAAAGGATACGATCAGTGTAAAGTTACAAAAACAGGAAATAAAACTATCTCTTGTGCATGTGGATCTAACAAAGAAGCAGACCTCACTCCAGAAGGGTGTTTTTCTTTACCAAAGGATACTTCAAAGGATGCCAGCTCTTGTAAAAAAGGAACTTTCACGGCCAATGGCGGATTGTTTGAATTTAGCTGTGGGTGCGGAGAAGTTGCCGGTGGTGTCTTACAAAATGATGGTTGTTATCACAGAAAAATTTAATATATGAAACTCATCAAAGTTTTGGGAGCTACAAGCTCTCAAGACTTTGATAATCGTGCAGGACTTTTGCCCTTAGTAGTGGCACTTTCATTCTACGATCATAACCCAACAGATGGGCGACAGTTCTTAAAGTTTCAAGCTGCTCTACTCTATTTCCTAAAGATTCAAACAAACTTAAAAGATAGATTGTATTCTTAGCAAAGGTTTCAACATAATTGAAAACGGCAAGCTTGAACTCTTCTTCGGGATTGTAGAACTCGCATCCAATAAAGTTGATGAACACGCGGTCAACATTACTTTGATTTTCAAAAGACCTAACCATGCGCACTTTTGTTTTGATAATTTTTCTTTCGAAATCATCCACTGAAAGTGTTTTTAATTCGTCATATGCCATTCCCTGAAAACGGGGATAAACGATGAGACTGATGGCAAGCGGAAGTGAATTAATTTCTGGAATATGAGGCAATTCGGAAAGGAGAACTCCCCCTTCAGAAACATTCAGAATGCGGGATTTAAAGACATGCTCCCCGTCTACATACAAAGCTGTAGATTTCAGGGGAGCACGTAAAAATTTTCTCTGCAGTCTCATGTCGACCATAAAAATACTACTGCCTTATAGAAGTTTTGAAGCCACTTCTGATAGCGGCGATCTCTCACCCACTTTTAATGTTGTGTGAGCGATAATATCTTCAGTCTTTAAACGTTCTACAACATAAGCAAGACCGTTATTTGTTTCATCAAGATACGGACTATCGATCTGTTGAGGATCTCCAGTTAATACGATCTTCGTGCCTTCACCTGCTCTCGTAACGATTGTTTTAACTTCGTGTGGAGACAAGTTTTGTGCTTCATCGACAATCAGGTACTGCCCTGGAATTGAGCGACCGCGAATATAAGTCAGAGGCTCTACGTGAAGCATCCCTTGATTGATCAGCTCTTCGTAAGATGTCCCTGCTTGTTTTCTATTTTGATTGAAAAGGAAATCCATGTTGTCAAAAATCGGCTGCATCCATGGAGCTAACTTTTCGTTAACATCCCCTGGAAGATAACCAAGATCGCGTCCCATTGGTTGAATTGGACGAGACACTAATAAACGAGAGTACTTTCCTTGAACGATTGCTTTTTCTAGACCAGCTGCGATGGCAAGAAGAGTTTTACCTGTACCAGCTTTACCAACTAATGATACCAGTGCGATCTCATCATTAAGTAAGGCATCAAGTGCGAATTGTTGTTCAACGTTTTTCGGATAAATTCCCCAGATACCTTCACGAAGCGATATAAGCGGAACAATTCCTTTTTTCCCTTGGTGGTATCTTCCTAGAAGTCTTCTTCTTGGATTGTGAAATTCTTGAAGAATAAAATACTCATTAGCGAAGACTCCCATTTGTTCGTCTTCATCAAGAGCTAAGAAACGGTTAGCTTCATATTCTTTTAATCTCTCACCTGAAATTTCAAAAGTTCTCTGGCCTGAATATAACTCTTCAAAAGTTACATCCATTTGTCCGTAGTCATCAGCAGGAACACCAAGGATGTCTGCTTTTAATCTAAGGTTAATGTCTTTTGTAACAAGAAGAACATCTTCACCTTTAAGCTTTAATGCAAGCGCAGATGATAAAATCAGGTTGTCATTGATTGTAACGTCAATTGGAAGTGATTTATCATTGACGATTAAGTCAACAGATACGATCAGCACTCCACCACTATCTAAAGTTACACCATTCGCAAGTGGCCCTTGAGATCTTAGATCGTCGATGAAGCGAGAAAAGTTTCTGGCGTTTCTTCCGTTTTCGTTCTGGTCTTTCTTGAAACGGTCGATCTCTTCGATGACGATAAGTGGAATAAAGACTGTGTTTTTGCCAAATTTTCTAAAGGCAGCAGGGTCAAAAAGAAGGACGTTAGTGTCCAGTACATAAGTCTTTTTCAACAATACCTCCGTGTATTAAAAACAGAGCGAAATTGTCAGGTTATTTTTCAACGATTTCGATGTCTCTTGATAAAAATTGTAGAGAATTATAAATCAAAAGAAAAGTCGAAAAGACTTACATATACAACGAATCTCTTAGCTTCCTGCTCACGGAATTTTGAACCCACTTCGACGCCGTAGAATCCGGCAGTGAGTTTTACTGGCCATAACTTTAGTGACGCTCCATAGGAAACATACCCTTCACTCCATCCAGCGTAGGCAGTCACCAATGGAAAACCTATCTCGGCCCCCATATGAAACTTTCTTGAAAATGGAATCGCACTGTTGAGCGGGCGAAGATCTGCAGCAAGCGTGTAATCCAACAAACCATAATCCTGCTTGAATGCAATCCCTGTATTGACCGTCATCTCCTGCTTTGGAACATCACCAATACCTTCTGTCTTTTTAAACTGCGTATCTCCAATATCTAAAATGGAAAAACCTGCTGTAAAAAGATTTCTTCCTGATGAGTAAGCATACTCAGTACCGACATCAACACCCCAGGCCTTTCCTTTCGAATATCCCAGTGCTTTTTTTAATTCATCAATATCTGTTTTTCCCTGACTGATCTTATTTAAGAGAGTCGTTCCAAAAAGATCGTACTGATCGTTCATTCCCTCGCGATTGATGTGTTTTATTGACACCCCAACCGAAAGCCTTCTCCCACTCACAATCTTAGTTTTTGAAGATTTTTTAATCCGTGAAGTAGATGCTCCCGAACCCATATTATAAGCAAATCCCGTGACAAAACCGCGGTCATAACGGTAATCCACATCGAGAACCGGATGGATGGCATTTAGCAATGTCATGTTGGTTTTTGAAGTCGCAAAAAGATTAAAGCCAAACGTTCCCATTTTTAGTCCTGGAAACACCGAGGCCTGAACAGAGACTGGGTAATTTAAAATTTTATTGGCGATGGCAGCTGGATCATTTTTAGGAAAGTCTTTAAAACGATCAGTATCATCAATAGCGTTTGTTCCACTAATACTTGGATTAATGGGAGTAAAACTCACCCCTTTATTTCTTCCAAGAGCTGCCGGATTATAAAAAAGAGTGTACTCATCATCGGCCACTGCCGTAAAAGCATCCCCCATCAACTGAGCACGCGGACTTCTTCCAATATAAGGAACTTCCTGAGCAAAAACTCCGGCAACATTCGTTATGAATAGAACTAGTAATGCACTCTTCATCATTGAAAAATAGTCTCGTAAACACCGACGTAATAAGTCTCAAGCATCTCTTCATCTATATCTGCATTATCCACGCAGTTTTTTTGGCTTAATGTATTTAGTAGTGGCGCAATCTCAGGAACATTGTCTGAAAGAAGTTTTCTTCCTTTTGCAATCTCCCCGGTTACACTTGAAATATCTTCAATGTCTCCACCTGCAGCTGTCGCTAAAACAACCGGTAAAATATCGACGATTGAGTTCATTAAAACGACACCTTCACACAGGCGCTTTTTTCTTTCGTCAGATGAAACAAGAGTGGAGTCCAGTTCTGGATGAGAAGAGTTTTTCATCTTACATGATCCTGGAAGTGCAGAAATCCCTGCCTCGATGATCACGTTTGTAACATGTGAGTAATCTGTGAAACATTTATTTGTCGTGGTTGTCCCTGCCCCTTTAACTCCGCCGGCACTGGCGTTACCATAAACCTTCATAAACTTTCCGGCCTGAACCATAAGCATGAAAGCTAATTCTGAATTAATGTCCCCTGCTTCGTTAAGGGAGAAATACTTTGCTCTCTCTCTAGCATAAGGATCTGTTGTTGCGGCAATTCCACCTGCGTATAAAAGAATATCAATGGCCGTTTGTAGGTCTTTAAAACTTTGGTCATCTGAGAGATCACCTGATGGAGTGACCTGAGAAGTTGTATAGGTCGTCATTCCACCTAAAGGACCTGGATTAGCTGTTTTCTTGATATCACTTCCGAAGAAAGTAATTGTAGAATAATTTGCGCGACAGCCGTATGCGCTTGCCAGGCCTTTGAGATATTTTGCATTACGATTTTGTCGCCCGATTCCCTCTAAAAGATCGATAGCTTCCTGACACTTTTTGGAACTTAAAAGTATATTGGCCGATCTTAAAGCGTCGACGACTTCTTCATCTTTACTTTTTCCGCATGAAACACAAAGAAGTATAACAGCGGTGAAAAATGAGCATTTGAGTGAATGAATAAACATCTAATATTCCCCTGTTTCTATTATGCCGAAACAAGGGTTTTCATGATATCCGGGGAAATTTCCTCCGTCTGAAAGAGGATTAAGTGCGGATCAAGAACTTAACGATTTTTAAAATGGCCTCTGAAAACACTTCTTTATGAAGTACCAGACTGATACGGGCGGAATTACTCATTCCGAAGTCGGTTCCAGGAACGATCACCACTCCCAACTCACTTAGCATGTCTTCACAGATTTTCATTGAATAATCTGTGCGGTCATTTTTATCAATTTGGTATTTTTTAAAGACCGGAGTCTGGGTGAAATCAATCATAAAATAGAAAGCAGAAACCGGTTGATACCAGCATTTCATCAAATCGTGGTCTTTAAATTTCTCTCTGATAATAGTGGCATTATCTCTCAGGTGATTTTTAACCGGAGTTAAAAATTGAGAAGAGTTCGAAAAGTTATAATTCATCATCGCACGTTGAACGAGTGAGTTCGCACTGCTCGTTAACTGCCCTTGAAGATTCTCAATTCCTTTGCAAATATTTTTAGGTCCAATACAATAACCAACGCGAAGTCCAGTTGAAGCAAAGGCCTTAGAAATACCATCCACGATGATAGTCCTCTTTAAAAGTTCTGGCCTTTTTTGATAAAAATAAGTTGGTTTTGGGTCGTAATAACAAACTTCAAAATAAATTTCATCACTGATGACACTGACGTCCGGGTACTCTAAAAGAAGATCAGCAAAATCACTCATCCACTCACTTGAATAATGGATGCCGGCAGGATTATTCGGGCTATTAATAATAATCGCTTTGGTTTTTTCAGAGATCGCTTTTCTAATTTCATGCAAAGGAGGTGTAAAAACATCGAAGATAGATGACGTGACAATGACCGGAACACCTCTGCAAAACTTGATCATTTCAGGATAAGAAATCCAGTATGGCGCAATGATGATGACTTCATCACCTGGATCAACAATCGCACCTAATATATTTGAAATCGAGTGTTTTGCACCGTTAGAGACGACACAATCAAAACTCTCTCCGGCAAGCTCTGGCCCCGAAAAATTAATACCGCGAGTTTCTTCAATATGAGAAATTAGTTTTTTTCTTAAATCGTGAAATCCTGAGACGGGGCTATATTGATATGATTTTAAAAAATCGAGTTCCAGTCTGATGGCATCGATGAAATCTTGTGGCGGTCTGAATGGAAGCTGACCTGCTGTTAAGTTATAAACCTGAACACCCGCCTCACTTAACTCCATTGCTTTTGAGTTCAGCTTTAAAGTTACACTTTCGGCCATGCCTTTTACACGAGAACTGAGTTCCATATCAAAATCCTTTTCGATAGATGTATACTCGTTTAATTATTTCATAATTAATCAGGCTTGTGGAAAATTTGTCACAAAGATATAGCTCTCGCCTTGCTCGAAGATTTTGACAGCAGTTAGACCCATCTCTTTTACAGTCTCTTGAGAAAGACCTTTTTTAGGATCAGATTCAATCCAAAGTTGACCAAAATACCAAGACTCTGATTTGAGGTATTGAATAACTTCGCTATAAACACTTTTTTCTGAATAAGGTGGATCTAGAAAAATAACTGTTTCATTTTTTTCTGCATCAGTAAATTTTTCATATTCAGTTCTGAATTGTTTAATCCATTTTTCCGCTGGGAAATTAGTGCAACTGATCTCACCATTTTTCTTATGATGATTTTTAACTAATAAATTTTCGCGATTAAATTCCAGCGTTTTTAAAATTTGTTTACTGACTTCGTTGAGATAAACTTTTTTTGCTCCACGAGACCAGGCCTCGAAACCCATGGCCCCAGAGCCTGCACATAAGTCGACAAAAATAACATCGTCGAGATTCTGCCAGGAATCGTAAATTCTTCTTCGTAACATAACTGAAGTTGGGCGAATGAGATCGCCTTTTGGAACAGCAAGGATTTGACCGCGGGCAAAACCACCCAGGATTTTAATACTCATAAACTCTCAATAGATTAAAAAGAACTACACAGCTTTCTTTTTAAGAGATTTATCCTGAGACGACAAAGGAATTGTAAAATTCATTCCATTATCCATAGTGACAGTGCATCCAGTAACTTCGTTGATACAAAGCTCTACTCCAGTCATCATAACGACCAGACCTATAACCGGATCAATTGTAAGAGTGGCGGTTTCATCGCCAATTTTGAAATCTAGATTTAATTTCATCTGTCCATGAGCAGCGAAACTAACTTCGCCGCCTGAAGGTGTTGATGATTTTGGTGTTGCTATTTTTGGTGTTGCTTTTTCAAACGCAAGAATCTCTGCGACTGGTTCAACTGCTTCAACCACTGTGGCCATCTCGGCATCGATTTGTTCTTGAAGAGACAAAGTTGTATCTGATTCGAATTCTTTTTCAAGATCTTCGATCTCAGACATGATGTCTTGCAGTTCAGATTCATTGAAGCTTTTTTCTTCTTCTGAAGAATCCTGGCCTAAAATTTCGTCTGCTTCATCAAAAATACTATCGTCCATAGACGCCCCTCGTAAAAACGAATAACCACTAGAGAAACTACGCAACTATTGCGCGTTATATACAATCTTATCGACCTGCTAATTGCTTATCTTTAGAAGTTTCTCATATGCCAGTGTTTTTCAGGACTTGTGTCGAAACATTATCTCAAATTTTTCTCTTTTTTACATGACTTCCGGGCGAGGGTTTGTCACTATTTTATGCCAAAAGCAAATTGAATTGGTTGGTTATTTTTAGGATTAAAACGTTGGATTCTTTCAACTTAAAACCACATATGCAAAGGCCCTTCGAAGGCCCGTCGTCACAACATAGTGATGAGGCAGCCGTATATGGTCAATTCAATCCATCTGAATTTTTTATTCCAGGCTGGAAAGGTGAAGGTCTCATCACCGCTTCTGCTATCGTCATCAAAAACTCTCTAAGCAATTTAACCATTGATGCTCAGGCATTATTTAAAAAATCGTGTTCAACAAGTAAGTCGATGAAGCTTCAAACCTTCAATGAATTTCTTCATTTTGCTGAGTACGCAAAGATTGATAAATCCCTGGTTACGATGCACCAGGATTTCTGGTTACATGTTCAGGATGAAACATCTCCTATAAAAAAACACATCGATGACTTCTTAAAAATTCACTGCTTCAGAGCTGTCGCCATTTACTTATTCAGAATTAAATTCATTATGGATTTAGCGAAAGAACAAAACATTGTAGTGACTGAAGACATTTTGATGAATCCCCTGTCTTTCCTGGGAAAAATCTTTGTCAAAGACAGCTCTACGGAACTTATGTGCGACTCTCTCCAGATCAATCAGTACAGCTGGTATAGACCTGGGCTTGAATACAAAGACTCGCTGATCAGGCTGAAGGATGCTTTTGAGAATGTCACTTTAACTGAGTTGATTAAACTTATCTCGACTCCTAAAGATGATAAAATCTACTCAATAAGAAATTACTCTCACTCGCTTTCACACATTTCTTTTGGTCTTTTAGTTAATGAACTTTTAATTAAGTTCCCTACATGGCTTTCCCCTGTTCAGAAAACAAAAAGTTTTTCTGATCAAAAGTTATGTCTACTTCCTAAAACAATTAACACTCGTTTTGCAGGAAACCACGTTTCATCAATGGCCCTGTCTCACTGGCTTGCTCAAGAAACGAACGTAAAAATTTCCCAATGGACGAACTTGATTTGTCCAGAGTTCGACGGCCTTGAGTTCATCGACGGACAATTTTTAAAGATATGTCAGGAACTTCAATTTTTAAGTTTCTTGACGAGGATTGCAGCTGAACATAAATATGAGATCGTCCCGTTCATCTGTAAAATAATGCGCGAGAAATATAAGAACTCAATTGAAGAAGGTATAGGCCAGACCTCATTCTTTAATTTGGGTGGAATGCCTTCGAGCGATACATTGTACAGCAGAGTTGTTTTAAACTTAACAGAACTACCAAAAACGAATCCGCACCACTTTTTAATTCAACAGATCCTGGCACAAAAGCCGTTTCTTAAAAAAGATGCCATCGTCTATGTTTTCACAAACCAAAAACTCTTTGTTCCAAGTCACAGTGACCGCGTAGAGCAGCTGTTAAAAGAATTTAAAGTTGAGGCCTGTCTGAACATGGAAGAGCTTAAAGGTAAGGGAGAGATTGCTCACTTTGCCTATATTTTGACGAGAAGAACGAGCGAGCAGGTTCGCAATAAACACCTCTTTGAAGTTAACCGTAAAGTTAAAGAATCATGTTTATCTTTTGAATTTAAAGGTAACTTAACTCGTTTTAATAAGTTCCATAAATTAGTGGGCGAAATCCAGAATTTTATTAAGTTAAAAAACCCGGTAACAACTCCCATGTTTGTTGCTGAAGTTGAAAAAGATGTCTTCTTTGAGTTTCATCAAGACGCTATTATTGACGGAAAGCTTGTATCATCAGTCTCAAATAAAGACTCTGGGCATCTTCCTCACCCGAGCTTCTTTAAGAATCTTACAAAAAGCAGTACTTCTCTTGATACGTTCTTTAATATCGAACTCATTTCTCACGATGACTTTAGCTCTGAAAAAAGAAGTCTGGGAAGCGAGATGCTGGGCCTTAAATTCGGTCCAGAAAGACAATATCCATTGTTAATTATTGTTAATCAAAATGACCCAATGGACGTGAAGCTTGAACTCACTCCTATTGATGCTTATCGCGGGAAATTAGAGCAATACGGGACAGCTTTCTACTCATACTTCGGTCTGACTCAGAAACATCCTGCAATTAACTTAAACGTTTTTAGAGAGTACTTCTCTTCAATGCTCGGTCACCAGATCATTCAATTACAATTAAGTGACGGGCCTTCAAAGCTAAAAGCAAAATTGAGATCCTTAATGGTTCCTCACTTTTTTGCTTCGACTCTTTTTATGCCAGACAACATTAAAAAGAATTTTGAAATTCTTGACCTAGAAGCTGACAACTTAAGAAACCTTCACCCGCTAGAATTGACGACAAAATTTAGCGCCGTGAAAGAATCCCTTCAAGCACATTCAAGAGAATACCCTTGGCATATTTTAGGGCTTTTATCGCACTTTAAACTGCAAATGAAGTCACTGGTTCAAGAGCTTGAAGACGGAAAACCTCAGAGTTTTAACTTCAGCAATGAGCTGATTGCCAATGCACTTGTGAAGCTTAAAACCCAGGCGATTTACCCGAAAAACGATGATGTTTATGTCGATTATAAGATTAAGAACAATCACGACCTGCAACTGCCTCTGACCAGTCTTACGATCAAGAACAACGAAGAGACAACGTCCCTGATTTTCAAGCACCGTGATACAGATATTATTCACCTTCACTCATCTGCCGTGATGGTTCATTTTATTAAGTATATTCTTCAGACTGCCAATGGAATTAAGATTGCGGATATTTTATTGAATCTTAAAGTGCCGACTATTCTTGATTTGACTGCGACAACTAAGAACTTTGAAGACCTCAAATCCACCAAACAGAATCTTCTGAAAGAAACAGAAGACCTGATTGCTGGTATTTTAAGATCTGAAATCTCTAGATAAAATAATGTTTAATTAAGAAGCAAAAGTCGCAAGAATGTCTTTTTTGCTGCCTACTTTTAAATCTACAAGCTGACGCTGAGAAGTTTCTGGCGATTGAGTCACAGTCGATCCTGTTTTAAAGATGATTTTCACTCTTCCACCAATCGTATTCCCATTTTGATCCAGTTTATTATCAAGCTGAACTTTTGCATCAAGCTCACCTAGTAATGACTGACAAATTTGAAGATCAAGATCGATTTCAGAATTTCCGTTATCAAGCCCAACTCTTTGCTTAAGGATAGACTCATCAAATCCAGAACCAGAGTGAATCATGTCAAAAGAGACGACGTCACCTAATTTATGAGAGAATACTGAGATATTTTTCTCACCAGTTTCTGACTTCGTTGAATTGATGGCGTAAGAAAATAAGTGGAACATAGTCTGCTCCAGCTCTTCCTGGCGACCTCTGATTAAAAGGTTCTCTGGAATATTCATATCAAGCTGGATACCTTTTGAAAAAAGTCTCTCTGCTAAAAGATCCACTACACCTGAGCACATTTGCTCAAGATTGATATCGTCTAAAATATTTGCTGCTGACATATCCGCTGAAACTCCAAATGAATCATCTTCCCAAAGTTTATCTATAATAGATTCTGATTTTTTCGAACCTGTTCCGATAGGAGTCACAAGTGACTCTAGTGTCATTCTGTTTTTACCTTTATCGGAAATAGCAGAAGCATGGAAATTAGCAAAAAGCTTAGAGCAGTTAAATAATTCATTCTGCTCAAGGGCCACTCTGATAATCTCTCCCACCTTCACTGAAGCTGCTCCGCCATTATTGAGAAGTTCAGCTTGAGCTTCTTTTTCGCGGGCCCCATTAGAAAGGCGTTTTTTAGTCATGCTCATATATTCAGCTAACATTAAAACAACTAAAAGAGTTGCTGATACATAAAATATATTCTTTTGTTGATTAAGTGAATTTGTAATTTGAGTCTTTACTGCATTTGTTGATTCTAAGATTTCATCTTTAGTTGTTTCAATTTTTTCGAAACGAGCACCGACATCTCTTGCCTCACCTTTCCCCGCCAGATTTTTTGCCCCTGCTGGAGCGAGAATATCTTCGTGAAACCAGTGAACATTAGAAGCAAGATTGCTTAACTGTTTTGCTGCTCCATTAAGATCTTTTTGAAATGAGTTTTCAACACTCAAGATCCCTTCAGCTAAACACTCTTCAGTTAAATTCTGAAAATTTTGTGTAAGGTAGGTTGAAGCGCTGTCGCCAAGAAGGTTGGCAGTATAAGTTTGGTTCACTCTTGTAAAACAAGTTTGAACTCCACTTTCAAAGTTAGTAAGTTTTCTAACTTGTGATGAATTTTCTTGGATTGTGTAGGTAGTGAACACTAGTCCCGCCAGGAGAAATAGTCCTGCGATACTTCTTTTGTTTTCTAATACACTGATAATCTTTTTCATGAAATTGCAATCCTTGCAAAGTATTAAGGCATTCTTACCCTCTATAATTCTACTCCCCTACGAATTTGGGTCAATATATAGGAGAAAAATACCTGTGTTTTCATCATCGTTAGTTGTAAGATATCGAAATGATCAGGAACCGTGATTTTCCATCTAAATTTAAATACGCTTTAATCGCTGCAATCATCCTCCATGCGGCAATTCTTGCCTTCGTGAAATACGACCTACATAATTCTGAGTTCTTAACTAATCTCTCAAACAATACAAAAAATATGACCAGACCAATCAAGCTTGATGACATTGAAATCATTAAGCCGTCAGATGTAGAAAAATACAGAAAGGTCGGAATTAAGAATGGAAAAAAAGATCTGCAGCGTCCAGATCTTGCTGTGAAGCGCCCAACTCCACCGCCTCCACCTGTCACACCGAAACAAGGACAAAAAGGCTCAGCTGGAAATCTCTCTCTTGAAAATCTTGCGCCGAATTTGCCAAAACCCAAAATTCCGCCAGCGGATTCTGCACCAAAACCAAAAGCTCCTGAGAATCAGTTTACCAAAGATTTTTTAAATGCAGCTCCTTCAAGTGAGTCAGGTCATTTTTATTTTAATCCGAAACAACAGAAAGTTATTCAGAAGGCCCGCGAGCAGGAAATCTTAAAAGAAGAAGCGGTTAAAGGTGTCAGCATTCCGATGAATAAAGCGACTCAAAATGTTTCAAATTTTGAGATCCGTTATGAGCGTCCTGAAGGTGTTTCAGAAGATGAGCTCAACTCAGATGAAAAAGCTTATTATTCTTTTTATGTAAGAAGCTATCAGAATTACTATTCTAAAATTTATTCGACTTATGAAAAAACAGTTGTCGCAAGACCAGGACTTGCAAGCGTCTTCGACGGAAAACACCTACTCATTGGAAAAATTGACTATGATGAGAAAGGAAATATTATCACGGTGAGAATTTTAAAATCATCAACGAATGATGACCTTCACTACTTTTTTGAAGAGACTTTGAAACAATTAAATCAGCCAAATCCACCAAAGGTTTTTACAAAAAACCGCAAGCAGTTCTCAATTTTTTATCAGCTGCAGATTAATTAGAAACTGCCCTACAATAATGGTGCTAATTTACGAGATAAATCTCGTCATTTTTTGAATATCCTTCCTGGAGATAGTAATTATTACGACTATGTAGAATTCGTTTTTGTAACTTAGTCTTGCTTGATTCACATCATGAATCAGGGCTGCCCAAACAAATCATGCAAGGTTTTTCATCAATTCGTCTTTCAAGTTAAAGATGGATTCTTTTATCGTCGTGATGACTCACGATCAATCCAGCGTTTTAAATGTAAGATTTGCCAAACTAGATACTCTCGATCGACTCATACATTAGAGTTTGCTCAAAAAAAACGGCGTCTAAATAAGATGATTAGAAATAATCTTGCTTCAGGTATGTCGATGCGCTCATGTGCTTATAACTTAAATGTTGCACGCAAGACAATTGAGCGCAAATTTATCTACCTTGCTAAAAAAGCACGCATGAATCAAAAAGAACTAATAGGACTTTGGTCAGAAAACCCACTTAAGGAAGTGCAGTTTGATGATCTTATCTCGAGTATTCATACCAAACTTAAACCAATTTCCGTGTCTATTGTTGTTGATCCAAAGTCTTTCATGATTCTTGGCGCTCGCGTGGCAGAGATACCTGCTTTCGGTAAAATTGCAGAAATCTCTAGGAGAAAATACGGAAGAAGACTAAACCAACACCCAGAAATGCTTTCAAGACTGTTATTTAGTTTGAAAGGATCAATTAGTCGCGATGCACTTTTTAAAACTGATGAGCATAAACGTTACCAAGAAATCATATATAAACACTTTCCAGAGTCAAAGCATCAAAAATCTAAAGGTCTTCCCGCTACGATTGTTGGAATGGGAGAGCTTAAAACCAAAAGCTTTGATCCACTCTTTGCCATCAATCATACTTTGGCGTGCTTTCGGGGAGGAATGAATCGCTTTTTTAGAAGAACCTGGTGCACGAGCAAGTCACTTCAACACACTCAAGACCACATCGATATTTTTATTGATTACTATAATGAGAAGAAAGAGAAGTTGAATAAAAAGAAGTAAGATTTTAAAATAAGAGAATTAAAAGTGAAGCAAAAAAACCAAAAGAAACAAGCTTAAATTTTATTTCTTTTGGTATATCACCATTATAGTAGGGCAGTTTTAATTAAAAAACTGTCTTAAAACGACAAATAAAACTGCGCCGAATGTGTAAGTCGTAAGCATCTTTCTTGAAGTGAGATTCTTAATAAAGTCTTCACCAATAGAGTCTATTCTTTTAATTTTATTTTTGATTTTCTTCTTAAGGCGATTTTTTTCATTTAAGTCGAAGGCCTTAAAAAGCTCACTGACTTCTCTCTCGAAAATGCCACGAGTTTCCAGGTCTATTTGAGGCTTGGGAATATAGATCTTAGTTTCAATAATTTGATTTTTAAAAGTATTTAGTTCAGCCGTGCAGATCGCACAGTTATCAGTGTGTTTTTTGATTCTGATGTAGTTTTCATCAAGCGGATTTAAATCCACCAGTGAGTAGACATTTTTAGTGTGAATGCAGTTTTTTGAAATATTACGAGAGTGAGAAGAAATGTAAGTGCTACGCCTATCCAATTAAGAATCCTTAGTTATGGTTGCTAACAGTGTTTCCGAAACCCTTTAACTGACTCTGACTACGTGCCAGATTCATACGGGCAGAAACTAAATGCGCCATGATTTCAGTGCGCGTTTGATCTAAAATAAATTCTATAACATCGAGAGGAAAATCCGTTCTTTCTTTTAAATACAAGACGGCCTTATCGTCAAAATCTAATGCAAAAAATCCTGAGTTATCTTCGACTGACTTAAAACTCATTCTCACTTGATGATAACGTTTTTTAGCCAGGTCAAACATCGACTTATAAAGATGTATCTTTATATCTTCTGCATTGTGCGCGAGAGCTGAGTTGTCCTTAGCGCTCCACTTATCAATTAATGTTCTTTTTTGAATCATAAAGGCACTTACTGAATCGATCATCAGTTGAGTGGCCTGTAAATCATCCGGTATTAGAATGAAGGCAAAACTGTAAAGCTCGGTGCTTTGGTTTTGAATGAATGTCTCTAGCTCTATATTTTTCATCTTAATCTATGTTTGTAAAACAGTCCGTGCTTTACTATTTATTTATTCTACTCCCCTGCCGGATTGTTTACAACAGGCCTGCCACACGCACAATCAACAACTTAAGCCCGATGTCAGGATGTTTTAGCTTAAGATTTATAAAATTTTTAAGTAAATTAACCAATCGGACGAATAGGCTATAGAGAACTTCAAAAACCCAGGGTTTTTTATGAAAAATTTTACGAAAACAACATTCTTAATAGTCCTTCTTGCATTCGCTTTTGGTGGGTGTGCGCCGAAGACGAGTAAGACAATTGTGAATAATAATAAAGGTGGAAGCGGAAGCAATCCTATCACTGATACAGATGGTGATGGAGTTGATGATAGTGAAACAGGCTCTGGATCGATAGAAGGCTGTAATGGTATCTATCGTGCTGGCGCTACTGATTGCTATTATGCAAATCTTCCAGAAGTTATTATTAGCGGGCCAGGAGTTGGGGCAGTTTATTGGTCTTCAACAAGTTCAAGTGTAGATCAAAATCAATTTATGACAGACAGAGTATTTGGAGTTAGGTTCCAGGCTACAACGATTCCAGGCGGAAAAAAGTCAGCTGTATATAATAAAGTTTGTAGTAATTGGACTTCAAATAGTTTTTCTAAACTAAAAGTAAAAGTTATGCTTAGAAAAGCCAGTCAATCGATGAGCGACAATATTGTAACCTTAGAAGCTGATCTTGCTACTAGCACAGTATCAGGTAAAGGTTTTTCACCTAAAAAATACTTTACAGTTCCAAAAGGGAATACAGAACCATTTGTTCTAGAGATTGTCGAAGTACAATCTGATCATAGCTGTAAACAAGCAAATGGATCACTTTACTGTCCTTATGCTGCAATCCCGGTTAACCAAGGTGGCCCAACTGAATGCGTGGGAGTTAGATTGGAAATAGCAACCGATAGCACTTACGATTTACCAAAAAACTAATAACAAAAAAAAGGAGCTCAACGAGCTCCTTTTTTTTATCTAAATTCCTTAATAATCTCCAAGGCCAGATTCTTTTTGTGAGCAAAACTCACTTCAACCAAGAGCCCCGGGCAAGTGATATTAATTTCTGAAACATGATTTCCGAGAATATCGAACGCTACCCAGTCTACTCCTTCATCCATCAGTTCTTTACAGATATCATCGCATTCTTTTTTTAGTGCAGGAGTGAGTTCAATAGCGTGAAAAGCTGCTCCTTGAGCGATATTGGCCAGGAACTCTCCCGACTTTGGAACTTTTAAAATAGATCCCAGCTCACGTCCTTTAAAATAAATAGACCTTATCTCGCCGTTCACGACATCAGCACAAAAAGGCTGAGCGACAATCGCCCCGTTATTTTCTTTTACTTTCGCCTCAAACTTAGCTTTTAAATCCGGATCACTTATTGAAATTTTTTCTACTCCATAACCCTGATATAAATCCAGTGGTTTCAGGATAAGTTCCTGGTTGTCTTTTTTCATTAGATTCACAAATTCCATGAATCCATCAAGCGAGCTTCCGACATAAGAAGCTAGAGAAGATTTTTGAGTGTAAGCATGAAGTTTTTCATTAAATTTCAAAATTCCATCAGGAGAATTCACCACATTGATGCCTGAATTTTTAAAATATCTAAGCATCCATAAATAGCGCAGGTAGCGCGTATCAAATGGCGGGTCAATTCTCATGTGAATGGTATCTTTTGTTGTGAGCTCAACAATTTTGGACTCTTTAAGCTCAAACGATTTCTGGTAACAACCGTCTTCGTAAAATTCACCTTGAAAGTCATAAACTTTGAAATTATTTTTTAATTTATTGCTGACATAAAAATCTTTTTCAAAAAGAAGATAGACCTCAATCCCCTGCTCTTTCATAGTCGTGGCCATCATGAGAGTACTGTCTTTTTTGGGATTAAGTTTTTCGATTGGATCGATAAAGAGGATATGTTTCATGCGTTGGTGTCCTACTGAAAAAGGAATTCTTCGAAGTCCTCCACTGCTGATTGCGCCTGGAAGTCAACGTATCGTTGAGCAATCCAATTATAGTAGCCTTTTAAATCAAGCCCAAGCTTTTTCTGAAGACTTTCAAGACTCTTAGACTTTTTCTCATAAGTTAAAAATGCTGCAAAACTTGCGTTATTCCATTTGCGCTCGAGAGGAAAACAATCTCTGGGCTGTATATCGAGTGCTTGGCACTTTTTCATAACCTCAACTTTAAACCTGTCTTCCATAAATTCTTTCAAGATAACTTCGGCATCTTCTTTTGAAGCAGGAAGTAACGATTTGTACATTCCTTGAAGCTCGTTTGCCAAAGTGACAACCAGGGCCTTTATCACTTTATAATCTTCGCTTTTCTTTTGCTCAAATTTCAAATAATCAAGTCTGCCGATAGAAGTAAAATATTCATCCAGCATTCTTTCAGAAAAATACATTGCCAGGTTTTCATTTAAATCGACCTGATTTTTTACAAAGAAAATGGTGTGAAAAAGTTCGTGAAATATCAGTTCTGCAAGCTCATAGTCATCGTATTCAAAAAAAGATGAAAGAATCGTATCGGTAAAATAGCCCAGTGTTGAATAAGCATACACGGGACGAATCCAGGTCACGTAATCCTCAGCTTCTTTTTCTTTGGCAAATTTCTTAGCTGAGCTCTGGTTAAAAAATCCTAAATAAGGAAAACAACCCATAATAGGAAAACAAGTCTCTTCTGCTTTAATTTCTTTATAAGGAGACACGATAACCAGATAAGTGACGGCTTTTTCCTTGAGCATAGTAGTCTGGGAATAAATTTTCGTTTCTTTTTTATCCCAGTATTTATAGAAATATTTTTTGAGTTCTTCGATATTTTTGATTTTTTCTTTCTGAGACTTGGAAACGCGCACATTTTTCAGCATTTCTTTATTATCGCGACCGCGAGAAAGCAAAGACATCTGCCCCATACTCTGCTCGTAAAGATAATCGAACTTTGCACAGCCCGAAATCATCACCAACAAAACAAAAAACGGGAGTTTCTTCAGAAAATCCATGCAAATCCGACAGAGTATTTTATATTATCGCGGGCCTTGTCTAATTCGAAGGCCGGAAAAAGAGTTCTCACAGAACCTTTTAATGATAAACGCTCTGTCATTCTAAGTTGTACGGACAATGTACCAAATACTGAATCAATTCTTTGTTTTTTTGTTCCACCGTTAATTGTGAGCGTTGTCCCGGAAGCTGTATCTCTTACTGTCAGGTCAGAATCGTAATTCACAAACTGTTTTGCATATCCAAGTGAGACTCCTGGGATTAGTCTCGCTGTTCTTGGGGCAAACATTTGTTTAATACCAATTCCATAAACATTAGAGTTCACTCTATTTTGCTGACCGATAACTTCTATACCTTGAGCGACAGAAAAAACTTCGTTTTCGCTGGTGATATCACTGGTTTTTGAAGCGCTGATATCGATCGCGGTGTAGTCAAAAATATAAGTAGAAAGAGATCCTGAATAACTTCTTGTGACGGTTGAGTTCTGTCTTTGTAGTCCATACTTCGTACGATCGTAACCAAAATCAAATGCGATTTCGTTAACGATGGCATAACTTGTGACGGGAGCCAATATGGCGAACAGGGCGATCAGTAGATTTTTCATAGAGTACCTCTACTCTTATTCTACCAAGTGTCGGAAATTAAAGATTAGAGGGGAAGATTTTCCCCTCTAAACTATTTTAAAACTACTGAAGTAATGAAGGTGCTTTCTTTCCAAGATCTTGCACCAGTTCTGCCTGACAAGAAAGTGCTGTCGCACTTGTGATTTTTACATCAACCCAATGCCATTTATAGTCTTTTTCAAGTGTTTCAGGTTCAAAGTGGACAATTCTGTTACAGTTTGTGCGACCTTTCCATTTTTTCACGCCACCCATATTTCCATCACTATCAACTAAAACTCTGTAGGTTTTTCCGATCATAGTCTGGTGAATTTGGTTTTGAATATTTAACTGATGAGCTTGAATTTCACGAAGGCGAGCACCTTTCACATCATTTGGAAGTAAATCTTCCATTTTTGCGGCACGAGTTTTTGCTCTTGGTGAATATGTGTATGAATAAATGAAATCAAATTGCGCTTTTGTTAAAAGATCCAGGGTCTCTTTGTGCTCTTCTTCAGTTTCGTTCACAAATCCTGCGATAATATCTGTCGATAAAACGATCTCAGGTTGAGCTGCACGAAGTTTTTTTAGAAGTCCAAGGTAATGTTCTGGAGTATATTCTCGGTGCATTCTCTCTAATACTGTAGCAGATCCTGATTGAACCGGAAGATGCAGGTGTTTTGACAATTTTTTAGACGTTCCATGAACCGCAATCAGCTCATCGCTTACATCATATGGATGTGAAGTCGTGTAACGGATCAGTTCAAGGCCTTCGATCTTATCAAGCTCAGTAATCAGCTCCGCTAAGCTCTCGCCGTTTTCTTTTCCATACGAGTTTACGTTCTGGCCAAGAAGAGTCACTTCTTGAATCCCCTGATACTTCACCAGCTTTCTTACGTCCTCTACAACTTCGGCCATTAGACGGCTTCTCTCCTTACCGCGAGTGTAAGGGACGATACAGTAGGTACAATACTTATTACAGCCTTTAATGATGTTTACGAAGGCCTGTGGTGAGTCTGCTGAGACTTTCGTTTCAATTGAAAAGTTTTCTGAGCGGTCCCATGAATTGATCGTGAATTTTGAGTCACCGGCATAAACTCTGAAGACCATATCGTTGATCGTATCGATAACGTCAGTTCCAAAAGCAAAATCCAGATGCTGATATTTTTTTACCAGCTCCTTTCCTTCAGTTTGGGCCACGCAACCGCCGATTCCGACCACAAGTCCGTTCTTTTTTTTCTTTGCGTGCTTTATTTCACCCAATTGTGAGTAAAACTTATTGTTAGAAAGGTCTCTAACCGCACACGTGTTGAATAAAACCATGTCGGCTTCTTCTAGCTCTTCCGTTTTTGTGAAGTTTAAGTCTTTAAGGTGGGCCGCGATTCTATCTGAATCGTGATAATTCATCTGACAGCCAAAAGTTTTCATCCAAACTTTACGTGGAGGGAAAGTTAAGTCCCCCATAGTGACCATTTTTTCGCCAGTAACTGGATCGATTGTGATAATTTCGCGAGGACCGTCGCCTCTAGTTCCAAGACCTGATGCTGATGCCATAAGTTTACCCTGTTAAAAAGCCTTATTGCTCTAGAATTTAAAATGTGGATGGAAAGTAGCAGTACCGCGTGTGATTGTCACGTGAATGTCTTGTAAATGAATGAATTATTTAGGGGTTAGCGATGTGTTTTAAGATATTTGGAAGAAAAAGATTCGGTCGGCACAAATAAAAAAGGGACCCGAAGGTCCCTTTTTTAACTAGATCACTTAATTAATTAAGCTTTCTTAGCAGCAGCTTTCTTAGTAGCTTTTTTCGCAGCTTTCTTAGCAACTTTTTTAGTCGCTTTCTTTGCTACTTTCTTTGTAGCTTTTTTCGCTACAGCTTTCTTAGTTGCTTTCTTTGCTACTTTCTTAGCAGCCTTTTTTGTTGCTTTCTTAACAGCCATAAAACCCTCCAAAAGTTTTTATTCTTTCATACAGAATAAACATTTTTTTATTTTCGTGCAAACAAAAAGTTACATGTATGTTTTATTTTTCGTATTTTTTTTTTATTCCTTTAATTTTTTTTTTCACTTTATTGATCAAAAGCTGGCCCGCGAAGTCTTCAAACGATCATCTTCTCATTTTTTTGACAGCTCAATTCTCCTCTCGAACAATCGCTGAAATGCTTTATTCATCGATGTTTCAGCGATTTTCCACAAAAAATTTTTGAGCGCAAAAAAGGACGGGGCAGACCTTTAAGGCCTGCCTGAAAAAAATATTTTGGGGTAAAAAAAATTTGGAAGGGTATGAAAAAAAGTTTCGATCGAGGCCAAAATTGGGCAAAAATTATCCTACTGAGGGAAGTTAAAGACGATTTTTTGGTCTTTTTCATCGATTGAGACAACAACAACGCCGCCTTTTTCGAGTTTTCCAAAAAGAATTTCATGAGAAAGTGGCTTTTTAATCTCATGATCGATGATTCTAGACAGTGGTCTTGCGCCCATTTGTGGATCAAACCCAACTTTTGCAAGATGTGCGCGAGCTTCTGGAGTCACTTTTAGCTCAACATTCTTTTCTGAAAGCTTAGTTTCAAGCTGAATAAGAAATTTATCGACGATTTTTAGGACCTGATCATCACCAAGCTTGTTGAAATGAACAATTGCATCGAGTCTATTTCTAAATTCTGGTGTGAAAAAGCTTTTTATCGCTGAATCGCGCTTGTGAGATTGATTACCAAGCCCTTTACCGATACCGATTGAGCCCGATTCCATTTCTTTTGCGCCTGCATTGGACGTCATGATGAGAACAACGTTTCTAAAATCAGTTGCTCTGCCTTGTGAATCAGTAAGAGTGCCATGATCCATGATCTGAAGAAGAATATTGAAGATATCAGGATGCGCTTTTTCAATTTCATCCAGAAGTAAAACTGCGTGTGGATGTTTTTTCATGATATCTGTCAGCTGTCCGCCATTATCGAAGCCCACATAACCCGGAGGAGCGCCAATTAATTTTGCCACTGAATGTTTTTCCATAAATTCAGACATGTCAAAACGCTCAAGATGAATTCCGAGCTCACGTGCTAATTGTTTAGCTAGCTCTGTCTTTCCTACACCAGTAGGTCCGGTGAAAAGAAAAGACCCTAGTGGTTTTGAATCGTGAGAAAGTCCCGATCTCGAAAGTAAGATAGCGTCTCCTACTTTATCGATAGCATCGTCCTGGCCAAAAAGAAGCATTTTTAAATTGCTCTTTAAGTTTCTCAGTTTATCGCGCTCATCAGTGGCAACAGACATCTTAGGAATTTTTGCCATCATAGCGATGACAGTTTCAACATCTTTTTTTGTAATCGTCACATGTCGCTTAGCTTCTGGCATAATCCTGATCATCGCCCCGACTTCATCTATGACATCGATAGATTTGTCAGGATTTTTTCTGTCTGTAATATGTTTAGAAGCAAGATCGACAATTAATTTAATAATAGCGTTAGAATACTTAACATTATGGTGCTCTTCGAATTTCGGACGAAGCCCTAGAAGAATTTTTTGCGTGTCTTCTACATTTGGTTCAATGACATCCACTTTCTGCAGGCGACGACTGAAAGCAGAATCTTTTTCGATAAACTTTCTATACTCTTCGTAAGTCGTGCTTCCAATACAGCGAAGCTCACCGGCACTTAAAGCAGGTTTTAATAAATTTGAAGCATCCATTGATCCGCCGCTGGTTGCACCTGCGCCCATGATCGTGTGAATTTCATCTATAAAGAGAATGGCTTCCTGGTTCTTATCGCCCACTTCGTTGTAGGCCTTAATTTCTTTAATAACATTTTTTAATCTTTGTTCGAAATCTCCACGGTATTTTGTACCGGCAAGAAGACTTGCTAAATCAAGGCTAAAAATGACGGCATTCTTTAATAGATCAGGAACATCTCCCTGAACAATTCTGTAAGCAAGTCCTTCAGCAATTGCTGTTTTCCCCACACCTGCTTCACCAACAAGGAGCGGATTATTTTTTCTTCTGCGCGACAGGATCTGAGCGACTCGCTCAATTTCAGACTCTCGTCCTACAATAGGATCAATTTTTCCTTTAACCACCATTTCATTTAAGTTCGAGCAGTACTCTTCAAGAGCACTCGCTGCCTTTTCAGGCATATCGCCAAACTCACTTCTGATGGACTCATTGATTCCTGCCGCTTCAGAATTGACTGGTCTATCAATTCCGTGGGCAATGAGGCGAACAACATCAAACTTTTCCACGCCGTGATTATCAAGAAGATAACAGACAAAACTTTCTGGCTCACTGAAGAGAGCAACCAGAAGATTGACACCATAAATTTCTTTTTTTCCTGAAGATTGTACGTGAATAGCTGCTCTTTGAATGACCCTTTGAAGGGCCATAGAAATTTCAGGCTGATAACTGATGCCGTTTTCACGGGCCAATTCACGCAGATCTTCATCTACAAATTGCTTTTGAGAAAGCTCTTCTATATCGTCCATTGAAAGATGAGTGAAATTTTCGTCAGCTGCAATATAAGCATCCAGCTCTTTTTCCATTTTTTTCAGGTCAGCTTTACAGTTTTCCAGGATACTTCTGACGCCTTGATCTTCAAGCATGGATTTAAACATGATTTCCAGAGTCAGATATTCATGTTTTAAAAGATTAGCTCTGACAACCGCAGAGTTGATAATAATTTCTAATTTTAAATTTGCAGGTTTATTTGCCATAATTTTTTCCTATTCAGGTTCGATGGTGCAAAGAAGCGGATGCGAGTGCTCTTTAGCGAGTCTTTCAACTTTTTTCGCCTTACTCTCTGCTATCTCAAATGTGTAAACGCCACAGACGCCAATGCCTGCACGGTGAACTTGCAACATGATTCTTTCTGCTTCATCAATTGTTTTTTGAAACACGCCTTGGAGAATATAAATAACAAACTCCATCGTCGTGTAGTCATCATTGTGAAGTAAAACTTTGTATTTTTTTGGAAGTTGTACTTTCTTTTTTGTAATAGTGGCCGTGCCACCTTCTTCATCATGTTGGTGATTTTGATCTGTCATACTTAATTATCGCTTACTTTTAGTTAAAGACGCAAGACTTCTGTGAGAGCTGAACCATGTAATCATCAGGCACACTGACACCGCTTTTAAGCGAGCACATAATGTTGGTATTATTCTTGTCTATCTCATAATAAATCAGCTCGTTGGATTTATTATCGAAAAATTCTGTATAACAATCCGGAAAACCTAAGACATGGCCAAATTCATGCGAGAGAACTCTCATTTGAGTCAGAGAATCTAGTTTTTGGCTTAAAAAGACTTGTCTATTATTGGCGTCGGGAACATAAGAGATAAATTCATTGGTTGGAATGATCTGCACCACATCACTTCCTGTTTCATTAACGAGATCAAAGGTAAGTTTAAAGTTACCACGGCTCCATGTTGTGCTCACATATTGTGTTAGAGCAAGAAGCCTGTCTTGGTTCCAATCTCTGTTAGAGACTTTCACTTTCATCTCAATAATATCGTCTTGTTTTTGACACTGAAATTTAAGATGGGATCTTTTGAGTTCAAAAAGTTTATCATAGCGCTTTTCTTGAAATCTTTTTTGATAAAAGCTCACTAAATTGCCCAGTGTTTTACTTTGTTTTTTGATGCTGTATTGTGCCTGGCAATTGACGGCGTTTCTGTCAAAAGAATTGCAAAGTTTTACGGTGCGATTTTCAACAAATTTTGAATCATCCTGACCTAGACCTGCCACCGTTTCTGGAGAACAGAACTCACTTTGATTCTTCTGTGTACAAAACTCTTTTAGCTCAAGAAAAGGTCTCAAATCTTCAAACTTTTTATTCTTTAAATAATTAAAGGCGCATTTTTGCCCTTCAAACCTGATGACTTGCTGATAAAGATAATGAAGATCAATTCCCATGGTATTTAAATTTGCCTGAAGATACTGAGGATTTGCCTCTTGAGACTTAAACTCACTAAGCTTTTTTTCCATTCCCGGAAGACTAATAATTAATGGATTTTTGTAGTCGTAAAACTGCGGTGGAATAACGAAAAATGCCATAGGATAGGCAGACTTAAAATTTTTATATGTTTCTTCAATTTCAAGGGATACTGGCTCCATTTTTATGCCGGAATCAGTGCACTGCTTTTCGATGAGAAGAAAGCTCATTTCACTGGCCGTAAATTTTGATGATTCAGGAGTGTTTATTTTAGCTCCACACGAAGCTAAAAGCATCACCAATAAAATCATTAAAATGTGGGTCACTTTCACCATTGAGTGTCTCATTTTTAGACAGCCGTCTAAACATCCGTTTAAAACCCTCTTTCATCTAGCTGTTTTCTAGCTAAAATCAGTAGGATTACTCTATTAATACAAGCTATGTGCCATCATCTTCCGGGTAGGCAAATATAGGCTTTTTATGTAGAGTTTTCTTATGAAAAAAATCACACTCGCCACTCTTATAATCTCAATGAGTTTCTCACTCTCAGGAGCAGAAATACCTTTTTCTGTTTTTCACACCAACGATCTGCATTCGCATTTTGATGGTGTAAAAGTTCCATCGGGCACGAGCTATGAAAAGCGCGGCGGATTCAGCAGACTCACCACACTTATAACGAAACTAAGAGCTGATAAAAAAGATGAAATTCTCATTGGGGTAGATGCAGGTGATTTTTTCGCTGGTACGATCTTTTCTGCTATGGCCCTCTCAGATAGTCCTGAATTTCCCGAGTATCAATTTTTATTAGAAAATAAGTATGATCTTCTCACTCTGGGAAATCATGAATTTGATCCACTTAATGACGGGCTGGAAATCATGCTGAAAAAAGCAGAAAACACACCTCATTTTACACCGATCGTTTCAAGTAATCTCTTTGTGGAAGAGACCTCTCCTCTAAAAAAATACGTCGGCCACAATGCTCTTATTCGCCCTTACCTAGTTAAGGAGTTCACTAGTCCAAAAGGAAAAATCAAAGTTGGCTTTCTTGGAATATTAGGTCCTGATGGATGTTTAGTGAGCCGCTCGACGAGAGGAGATGTGCACTTTGTAGGTTTCGACGATAAAAAATCAAATACAAAAATGAAGCTTCTGGCAGCCCACTTAAATGACCTGATCAAAGTATTAAAGGATAAAGAAAAAGTCGATATCGTCATTCTTTCTATGCATGGTGGTGGAAAAGAAAGTCATGAACTGGCCGCAAAATTAAAAGGGCTGGATATTCTCATTGCAGGACACACTCACAAACAAGAGTTTGCCATCGTAAATGGAGTGCCAGTCAATCAGACTGGATCTTACGGCGAAAATTTAGGTTTTTTAGAATTTACTTACGATACAAATGCTAAAAAGATGAAGCTTCTCTACCCTGAGAAAAATCACGTCATCACAGTCACTGATAAAATCCAGGAAAACTCAGTGTGGAAATCTAGAATTGAGAAATGGAGAAAAACTTCTTTTGAATTAATGGGACAAAAAAGCAGTCCAGACGAAGTGGTTTTTACTCCTAAAAAAAGCTATATTAGGTCAAGTGCGATCCCCAATCCTATGGGTGCATTAGTGACGACTTCTATTCTCACAGAACTTAATAATGATCTTCCAGAAAACGATAAAATTGATCTTTATATCACTTCGATGGGATTAGTAAGAACAAGTTTTTATGCCAATACACCGTATACGAGAGCAGAAGTTTTTGAGTCAGTGTCGATTGGGTTTGATAAAAATAGAAGGCCTGGAGTCGATACGGTGAGCTTTTATCTCACTCCCAAAGAAGTCAAAACAGTGATCAACTTTATGGAGATCTACACCTACATTTCGACCTCATTTTCCCCTGCAATCTCGTCGAATTTTACTTTTAAAATAAGAAAATGGGGAATCCCATTCGTCAATCGCATCTACGATATAAAACTCAATGGAGTACCTCTTTCAGACGTAGAGAGACCAATTAAAATTGCGACGAATAAATTTGTAGTGATGAATATTGAAACGGTTAAAAGAATCACGCGTGGCTGGATTGATTTAACCCCTAAAACGAAAACGGGTGAACCAGTGGTAGATTACCCGGTTCACCCGAAAGAATTTCAATTAATGATTGAGCACTTCAGAAAGTTTCCTGGGCGCTACTAACAAATAGTTTTTAAGCTACGTCTTCATCATCCTCGTGTTCTTGCCAAGCTGAATCTGGGTCAAGAATGATCATGTCTACATGTTCACGGTGGAGTTTGTTATATTTGTCTTTTTTCTTAAAAGCTTGTTTTTCAATTTTTTCTACGGCCAGATCAATCGTGTGATACATGTTGTCTGAAAAGGCCTTAGCGTGGTACTCGCAGTGAGGGGCATGATAATAAATCTCAGCGAAATGTTGTCCATTTTTTACATAACAAGACCATTTAATAGTCCCCTTATCTTTAAAAAACTTCTCCATTTTCATAGAAGCTTCATGGATTTTTTCGTCTAGTGCAGCTGTGTGTTCAAGGTGTAGAAATGATGTCGTAATTTTCATAATGCCCTTCTCGTTTTTTATGTTCGTAATAAACATTTCGTCTGCAAGTTCATTTTACTTAACTAAATCTTACTAATTCTTTTCCTTTCTTTTTGATGAAGGTGCAACACCTAACATTTCACGATACTTAGTCACGGTTCTTCTCGCCACAGTTAAGCTTTCTCTGGCTAAAATTTCGACTACTTTTTGGTCAGATAGTGGTTTCGCTGGATTTTCTCCATCGAAAATAGCTTTAATTTTTAACTTTAAAACCTCACTTGCGATATCGACACCACCGTCTTTTCCACCGATACCAGTGTTAAAGAAATATTTTAACTCAAATGTTCCAAGCGGAGTGTGCATATACTTGTTTGTTGTAACTCTTGATACAGTCGACTCGTGCATTCCAATTTCATTGGCAACATCTTTTAAAACCATCGGCTTTAAATGTTTTGGTCCTTTCTTAAAGAACTCCTGTTGTTTTGCTACGATCGCTTTCGATACTTTCTCAATCGTTTTTTGTCTATTTTGTATCGACTTAATTAACCATTCGGCAGCTCTCAATTTGTCTTTAACAAACTCTGACGCTTCATCGGTTTTATGTCCGGCACCTTTTTTTATCATTTCTTGGTAAAGTTTTGAGATTTTTAGACGAGGGATACCCTCATCGTTAACCTGCACTACGAACTCTCCACCAGCTTCAACAACATAGATATCCGGAAGGATATAATGTGTATCAGGAGTCGCAACTAATCGCCCTGGTTTTGGGTGAAAGTTTTGTAACAATAGAGCTGTCTTCTTTACTTGCTCAATAGACACAGAAAGTGTCTTTGAAATTTTATCAAAGTTTTTACTTTGAAGATCTTCTAAGTGATCGCGAATAATTTTCTCTAAAAGAGGTGATCTCTCTTCTGCAATTCTTGCCTGAGCAAGAAGACACTCTTGAAGATTGCTCGCTCCACATCCAACAGGATCAAGGCGCTGAATAATTTCTAGAATATCAAAAGCATCTTCGCGGTCTACGCCAGACTCAGCAATAATTTCATCGAAATTTACATCGAGATATCCATCATCGTTAATGTTCCCGATGATTAAATTGGCAAGTTTCCATTGCTCTTCTGTAAGAGTTTCCATTTTTAGCTGCCACTCTAAATGCTCAGCTAAAGTCATCCCTTTCGAGACAATGTTCTCATAAGTCGGCATCTCATCAGAGTCGCCTGACGCCATATTTGGTGCTGTCGATGAATTTGAATTAAATGAGTCAGCGTATGAATCCCAGTCGAAATCATCTTTATCTTTCATCAGCGGTGCTTCTGAAAAATCATCCGATGTGGCCTCTCTGACTTCGTTATCACCTTCACTCGGTGTATCGATATCAACTTCGTTCCCTGCTTCTTCAAGCATCGGGTTTTCGACCATTTCTTCAGCAATCACATTGGTCATTTCCAAATGTGTTAATGTCAGAAGTTTGATCGCCTGTTGAAGCTGGGGAGTCATCGCCAGGTTCTGAGACTGTTTAAGGCCTTGTGATATTTTGATGGCCATAAATATAATTTCGAATTACATCCTGAATTCTTCTCCTAAATAGAACTTCCTTGCTCTTTCGTCGTTAATTAATTCGTTTGGTTTTCCACTAACAAGTAACTCTCCACTATTCATAATATAAGCGCGGTCAACAATTCCTAGTGTCTCGCGAACGTTATGATCAGTGATTAAAACTCCAATGTTTCTCTTCTTCAATCCCTGAATGAGGTGCTGAATATCAGCAACAGCAAGCGGGTCAACCCCAGCAAAAGGCTCATCAAGTAAAACAAACTTTGGCTCGAGAGCTAACGCTCTTGCGATCTCAACACGTCTGCGCTCTCCACCTGAAAGAGCTGATCCTTTCGAGTGTCTTACATGGTTTAATTTAAAATCCTGGATAAGAGACTCCATCACATCTTTTCTTTCACGACCTGATAGAGAACGATTTTCCAGAACTGCTAAAATATTTTCTTCAATCGATAAATCTCTGAACACCGAAGCTTCCTGAGGAAGATAGCCAATTCCATTAAGCGCACGAATATGGATGGGCTCTTTCGTCACATCTTTATCGTTCAACTCAATTCTGCCTTCATCTGCTCTCACAAGACCCACCATCATATAAAACGTTGTGGTCTTTCCAGCTCCATTGGGCCCTAGGAGGCCAACAATTTCACCTTGAGACACTTCGAGACTTACGCCTTTCACTACAGTTCTTCCACCGTAGGTTTTCTTTAAATCAAAAGCAGCCAGCTTAACAGGTTCCATTATTCGCGTTCCAGTATGATGTTAGTATTTGCATCGTCCACTTCTACCGTTTCAATATTTTCTCTAATAGTGATACGGTTTCCTTTAATAACATCCTTCCCTTGAAACACTTTGGGAAGACCCGTAAGAATAATTTTTTTCTCACTGATCAAACCTTCAAGCTTTTCGGAAAATGCCTTTCTCACAACTTTTTTGTCGTTGATTAAAAGGGACTCCTGTAATCTCACATCGTCAGAAAGTGAGTAATACTTGAGCTTTTTATTATAGTTTTCAAGAAATACAGTGCCTTGGTTTGAAGAAGCATCTAAGTTACCTTTTTTTAGTGTTACATTCCCCTTCATTTCCACCAGGCTTTTAGGTGCCGAAAGGGTCAAAAGATCGGTCGTAAAGCTTACATTCTCTTCATATAAGCGCTTTCTTTTAATGGTCCCTTTCACATGCTTTTGGTACTCAAAAAACTCTTCCTGGGGCCTGTATATTGCAAAGTCAGAATCGATCAAAATTTGGTCACTTGTTTTTGGATCAAAACTTTGAGTCTTTACATCACCGACAGCTTCAAGATGCTTTCCATTATTAAAGATGGTTACTTTGTTGGACTTTAAATTTGAATTGCCAATTCTAATCTCTACTTCATCTTCTAAAAAAAGCTCTTTATTAGCAGTGAGAGCACGTGAGTTTTTCGAAGAAAAATTAATCGGCTCTTCCTCAACTCCAGCATCATCTCTTCTATAAATAACTCCAACTGGATTGAAGGCAACAATTTGTGAACTTTGATTTGAGAGTGTGAGCTCTGTTCCTTCAAGCTGAAGAGCAGGCTTAGATTTATCCACCAGATAATAATCTATGGTTTTAAAATAGCTCTCATCTGTTTCATCTTTTGTTACAGTTGGTGCAGTCGCGGCCGTATTCATATCGAGACTATCAAAATTTCCCATGTACGAATAAACTGAGAGACCAAGGGTCACAATGACGAAAAAAATGATGATAAGATACTGACGTTTTTTCAAACTTTTCTCCCACCCCATCTTATCCCATTTCCCAACTGAAATCCTTATAAAATTAAGCATTTATTTTTTAAAATCCAGGAGTATGAGACTTTACTAAGATATTGATTTCAAGGTACACTTGAGCATATTTATCAGGTTATTAGCGAAGGTGTTTACGTGTCATTAAAAGACTTACAGGCAATTGTTGATTCAGGAACAAAACTAACTCCCATGATGGAGCAGTATTTTCAAATCAAAAAAAATTATCCAGACACTCTTTTACTCTTTCGCATGGGAGACTTCTACGAAGTTTTCTTTGAAGATGCAAAAACAACTGCGCGTCTTTTAAACATCACGCTTACTCACCGTGGAAAAATTGGTGACACACCAATTCCAATGGCGGGAATCCCTCACCACGCAGCGACGGTTTATATCGATCGCATCACTAACCGCGGATTAAAAGTCGCCATCTGTGAACAAATTGAAGATCCAAAAGACGCTGTTGGAATTGTAAAACGTGGAGTCACTCAAGTGGTTTCTCCCGGAATGCCCTTTGACCTGGAAAAAACTCAAGGCCACGACAACCGCTACATGGCCGCTGCTTTCAAAAAAAATAATCAGTTCTTTTTAGTCGCTCTGGATTTCACAACAGGGGACTTCCAAGGCCACAAGTTTGATAACTTCGAAGGTTTTATTGAATGCCTGAGAATGACAGCTCCACGTGAGTTCATCACTTTCATGGGCCAGTGGATGACAACTGGAGAAAATGCAGAGGAAGGAAAAGCTCTAGAAGCCATTCTTTCTCACTACGATGTACTAAAAACTCACTTGAGTGAAGAATACTTCAATCCAAAATTCACAGATATCTACATTGAAAAAATTATTCCAGGATATAAGCGCGATAAAATTATCAAGCTTGATGAAGATGTCTTAAACCCAATCGGGGCCCTTGCTTATTATGTTTGCTCAACTCAGTTGATCGACAGCTTCATGCACATTCGTCCTTTCAAGATGACGTCTCAAGCAGACGTTATGAAAGTCACTCTTCCAACATTAGTAGGATTAGAGATTCTTCCAAAATCAAGAGAGACTTATAAAGATTCTCTTCTTGGATTTTTTGATAAAACCGAAACAGCAATGGGAGCAAGATTCTTAAGATCACTTTTCTCATCTCCGCTATACAACCACGAAGCGATTTCAGAGCGTCTGGATATTATCCAGGCCCTAACTGATAACGATATGCTGATTAAAGACCTAAAGCTTGAACTCTCTAAGATTCGCGATATCGAAAGAATCCTTGCGAAGATCTCGATGAATAAAGGATCAGCTTCTGATTTAATTAATCTCGCTGTAGCGGTTAATGCTTACAACGAAATTTTAAAAAATGTTAAGTCTCTTCCTATTAAGGCCGTGCTATCAACTGCTGAAGTTAGAAAGCTTACAGAGATGGCACTCGCTATCACCTCTACTCTTAACGACGAAGTCGGAGCAAGCTTAGAAAAAGGAAACTTAATTAAAGAAGGCGTGGATAAATCCCGCGACCGTCTGGCAAAACTTCATGTGAATGTTGCTGAAGAATTAATGAAAATGGAAAACCGTCTTAAAGAAGAGACTGGTATCCAAAAATTAAGAATTAAATCCAACAACGTCTCTGGATTTTTCATTGAAGTCTCAAAAGGCAGCACTGTTAAAACTCCAAAGTACTTTGAGCGCAGACAAACTCTGGTCAATGCTGAAAGATACACAACTCCAGATTTAATCCAACTTGAAAAAGAAACAATCACGGCTCAGACTAAGTTAGAAAAACTAGAGAGAGAAATCTTTAAAGGTTTAATCAACACTGTGTCTGATTTAAACCACTCAGTTCTAAAAATGAGTGAGCACATTGCTTTCATCGATAGCTTCCAGGGATTAGCTTGTATTGCTCTATCAGAAGGCTTCTCAAGACCAACTCTGCACGAGAAAAAACAAGTTTTAAATATTAAGCAGGGTTTCCACCCGCTTATTAAATCTCTCATTAAAGATCAGTTCGTTTGCCACGATTTATCAATGAACGACAAAACGTTTTTTGGTTTAATCACGGGTCCCAACATGGCCGGTAAGACAACGGTTATGAGAGAAGTCGCTATCATTCAACTACTCGCTCAAATTGGATCTTTCGTTCCTGCAAAATCTGCTGAACTAGGATTATGTGATTTCTTATTCTCACGCTTAGGCGCAAGTGATGACATTCTTAAAGGCCAGTCGACATTCATGGTTGAAATGGCAGAGACAGCAGAAATTCTTCGTCACGCAAGTGATAAGTCACTTATCATCCTGGATGAAGTAGGACGCGGTACTTCGACATATGATGGTCTCTCGATCGCTTGGGGATTAGTAGAGCACTTCATTGAAAAAACAAAAGCACTTACATTATTTGCGACTCACTATCATGAACTCATTGATGTTGTTGCAAAATACGACTCTGCAAAAAATCTTACGGTAGAAACAGTAAACCATAACGGCAACGTTCAGTTCCTTTACCGCTTGATTGAAAAGCCAGCTTCTCAGAGTTTTGGTATTTATGTAGCAAAGCTTGCGGGACTTCCTACTTCTGTTTTAAAGAGATCAGAAGAGATCCTTCACCAACTGGAGAAGAATCACTCAAATCCAACTGAAAATATCAAGGCATCAAAAGAAACCAGAGAAAACAAAAATACTCAACTAAGCTTTCTGGATGATTTTGCCCTGGATGTGGAAATCCCTCAGCACCTAAAGCGCATTGAAGAAGAAATGATCAAGATGGATGTGATGAAAATGACTCCTATTGATGCTCTTTTAAAGCTCAATGAACTTAAAAAACATTTAGATTACCAATAGTTTTGTCATTTTTTCCTCATCTTTTGGTCCTAATGCTCGATAAGAGACATAGGACTTGCCAGAGTTAAGATGAGGAGGAAAAGCATGAAACCAGAAATCTCAATTTTAAAAAAACGAGTATACGCTTTTACATCTGATCTGGGGATCGTCGTTGTTGTGAATTATTTCATGATGGCCGCTTTCCACCAATTCATTCAAACAGTCTTTTTCCATTTTCCAATTAAAGCACAACTTTTTCTCATCAATAAACTTGCGATGATGACATCAATTTCTCTGATGTGTTTAACGTTTGCTTACTTCTCACTCTTTTATTTTATGACTAATGGCCGCACGATGGGCAAATCTCTCTTTGGCCTGCAAGTGAAAAATCCTAATGGTGAAGAGCTAACTCTTAATCAGTCGATGTTGAGAGCTATCGCCTACTTTACTTGCGCGATGACGGGGTCTTTTTTATTTGCGCTCTCGTACATTAGAAAAGATGAAAAGAGTCTTGCTGACGTTTTTTCGGGGACGACGGTTGGAGTTGATGTTACTGAAGAAAAAGCTACTGGTACTGAGTTTAAGATGGCGCTGATGGCTGCTGATGAAGTTAAAGAAGATGAATTTAATAAAGCTGCTTAAATCATTTTTAGAGTTTCCCATCTTCTTCTTATACCCTCGATAATGAGATCCAGGTGTCCAACATCAACCTGTGCTTTTATTTTTTCTTGAAACTCTCCCAGTTTTTCAATTTCATTTTTCATCTCTAAGATTATTTCTTTAAAACTCTCCTCTGAGAAATTACATTTTTCACATTCTTTGAACCAGTCTTCTTTTTTAATCTCGTTGAATTTTACTTTTCCATTAACACTTAAACTTCCTCTCATGGAATCATAACGCTCTTGATTTTGAGCGCTGATAAAGTGCGCGCTCAAGAGATCATACATGGGAGTAAGAGCGTAGCCTTGCCTGACAATATAGATGCTGAAATTCTTTCCATGGGCATCAGTATTGTAAATGAGGTCATTAAACAGGCATGTTTTGATAAACATCCTCCTGTCGTCTTCAGCGTTATTAGAGTTCTCAAGGATTTTCATCATGCGCTCAATTGAAGGCCCTCCCTCCCTCTCGTATTTGAGTTTGGGCGATTGCCCTATGGCCTGACAAAAATCTTCCTGAGGAATTCTTAAAAGAAAGTCGTCTTTCCAGACCCTATCGAAACGTTTAACGCACAAAACTTTTTCTTCCATAAAAGTTTCAATGCTCGACTCACACACGTTAATTCCAAAATGCTCTGCCAGCTTCAGACAAATATGCTCATTATCCACACTAAGATTGAAATCAATTCCACCAAGGAGATTACCCATCTTTTTTTTGAAAATATGAGTGGTCGGTGTCATGTCTCTTGGCTCTCCCCACTTTTCTTTTCGCTTAAGTAAGGCCATCTTCTCCTGTGCTCCGCCAAGTGATAGGCGAAACTCTCCTTCTTCCATCCCCAGTGGATTATCTGTAGAAAGGCCCTGAATTTTTTTAGCAATTTGTTCAGGAGTAAGAATTTTAACTGAGATTTTTTTAGCGAAAGTAGGCGTTATACTTTCATCGAAAAAACTAAGCGCTCCGACACACTCTTTACCTATAGCATTTAAAAGATCAAACTGCCTTGTGCTTTCAGCTTTAAACTTTTGCGCGATATTGTTGAGTATGTTTTCATTGTCCGGCAAAAGGTTGTCAAAATAAAAACTCGCTTGAGTGCCCTTGAATATTTTATTTGCTAATGGAAGTGAAAGTGAAATAGCGAAACCTTTTTCGATCCATTCATAGCTATACTCAAAACGTATGGCCCCATCAGGTTCCTTTTCCAATTTTCCAACAAGCTCAGAATTAAGATATACATTTAAAGTACTGGTGAGTTTTTTTCTTCCCATTTTACGACTCCAAAAAATCTGCAATATTTTTTGAACTCATTTTCTTAATAGGATTCGCGGCCATTTCCAAGTCCATGGCCCTTAAAAGTTGAATGAGAATTTTAATTGTTCCACCGTTGCCATTTTCTATATTTGAAATTGTAACCTGTGTGGTTCCTGCTTTTTTGGCCAGTTCACCTTGAGACATGTTGCGATTCTGGCGAAGATACTTCACAAATTTTCCAACATCCGATAAATCTCTTGCTCCTTCCATAATCTATTCCTTATAAAAGAGTCTTTATAGTAATTATCTTATAATGAAATCTTAATATTTTCAAGATATATAGAAATCTATATAAAAAGCTTGATATATAGATTTTTATATAAGACTGTGATTTCAAACAATTAAGAGGTTTCCAATGGATGTTTTTAACTGGTTCAAAGAATTTTTTTGGTTGGAACCTCTTTATGGAATCTTAAACGTTCTACTATTATTAGTCGCATGATTCCCTAGCTCCAAAGTAGAAATTCCATAAACGATTATAGGCTGACCAGAATATTTCTGAGAGACCTCAGGATCTAATTTAATTTTAAATCTGTGCTTACTTGCATTTGATATGCAGTTATCAGTAACAGGTTTTTCGCTATCCATATCTGCTTTATAGGCCCTAAAACAATCTGCAAACCCTACCATTTATTTTGCTTAAATCTTAAAAATCTAAGCAATATTTCTTAAATAATTATTTAAGAACGACAATATGATTAATATAAAAAGAACCATCAAAATTTTATTAAAGATATTTTTTGATTCCTGACTCGCGGTCTTTAAGTCTAAAAAAGGAATAAATTTGAATTTTCTTTCTGTAGTGGTCTTTCCTAATTTAAAAAAAAGATAAACTTCAAATATCGAAAATAATAGAATGAGACACAAATTTAAGCTTAAATAAAACATATATACCTTCTATTGTGGATATGAATATGGAACAGGAGGAGGTTCTGCATTAAAACCACCTATTATATCCGCCAATCCATTATATATTAATTGTCCACCTGCAACTACTGACCCAGCCCCTAAAGCGATTCCAGCAGGAGCAGCCAGTGCACACGAGCCACCTGTAACGACAGCACCAGCGACGACTCCGCCACCTGCTATTGCTGAACCACCAATGACACCAGCAAAACCTCTGCCCACCTGCCACCAATCTGCTAACCCTGATGGATCTATTTTATTAATAGGATCTTGTAAAACATATCCATAAAGATTTGGATCGCCTGCTGTAAATCTAATCGGATCTTTACTTAACCAACGACCAGTCTCAGGATCATAATCCCTAGCCCCAAACCTTACCATTCCCGACTCTGAACTATACAACCCCCCCGCATACCCAAACGGAGTGAGCCCCGGACTCGTATCACTCAAAACAACCCCAAACTCATCATGCAACATATTCTGCCCCACAACTCCCGAACTAGAATTAACTACCATTCTTAGCGACCCAAAAGAAGTAAAAGGGAAATCTTCATGAAAATCCTTCTGTTGAAATAAAAACAATTTCAATGAGGATAATTCATGCCAAGAAAACCACATAATTAAAAAAGCACTTACTACGTAAAATTAAACTTACCTTGAGTTTAAAGACTAAATAGCTGACTCTACCAATCTGATTCTAAATAAAAAAGCCCGCAAATAGCGGGCTCTATAATTCAATTAATTTTAATTAAAAAACTACCCTTCCAACATACTTCTAAGCATCCAGGCAGTCTTCTCATGAATCTGCATTCTCTGAGTTAACAAATCCGCAGTCGGTTCATCGTGACATTCATCAACGATTGGAAAAATACTACGTGCAGTTTTTACCACAGCTTCTTGTCCAGCAACTAGTTCTTTAATCATTTGCTCAGCCGATAAGTCTCCGTGAGTTTCTTTGATAGAAGATAGCTTTGTGAACTCTGCGTATGTTCCTGGAGCTTTTACACCAAGAGCTCTGATTCTCTCAGCAATATCATCTACTGCTAATGCAAGAGCATTGTATTGACCTTCGAACATTAAGTGCAATGTTTGAAACATTGGGCCTGTAACGTTCCAGTGGTAGTTATGTGTTTTAAGATAAAGTGTGTAAGTGTCAGCTAGAAGTCTTGATAGACCCTGAGCAATTTCTTCGCGGTGTTTTTCGTCAATTCCAATGTCAATTTTCGATTTCATTATTTACTCCCCTAAGTAAGTTCTAAATGAACTACAAATTATTAAATATGATAACTAAGGCTACTCCACTTAAAAAACTTGGTCGAACTAAAAATCCATAACTCTCGCCTTTTAGTTTTTCGGCCAACTCTCCGAGCACAACACTCATCATGGCGCCCCCGGCAAAGGCCATAAGTAGTGGAAGTATTCCGTCGATTTTACTACTAAGGTATCCACCAATTAGCCCGCCGAATAATTCGACTAAGCCTGTTACGAAGGCCCCTAAAAAGGCCAGCACTGGCGAGAGACCAAGAGCAATAAAACTAAGTGCAGTCGTAAAACCTTCCGGTACGTTTTGAAGTGCAATCGCACCTAAAAGTGAATAACCTTCAGTTCCAGGTAAAGTCATCGATGCACCAGAGGCCAGGCCTTCAGGAAAGTTGTGGACCATCATGGCGATTACAAAGAGCAATGCCTTTTTATTCTTTTTTAAGTTCTCACTATTTTTCATCACGTGCTCAATGATAACTCCAGCACTCTTAATAAAAAGAATACCAGCAAGAAGAGCAGCACTAATGATCATGAACTGAAATTGTTTTTCAGAAATAAGTTCTGCTGTATAGACTTTTGCATAGGCAGGCCAGATGAGTGAGAAGGCAGCTGCTGAAAGCATAAGGCCTATAACAAAGTCCATATTGATATTTTTTAAAAATCTTCCGATTTTAGAATTGTTCATCAAAATAGGAATAGCTCCCAAAGTTGTCGCCAACCCTGAAACACCACCACCAATAAGACCCAGAAGTAATCCGTTCATCAAATCCTCCGATAACTTAATATCGCACTAAAACGTGATAGATAAAAATCGAATGCGGCGATAAAGTGATAGTTTTAATTGATAGGACCTGACTTTTCGGACGCACCCATACACTTGGGTATAGAATGCAAAAAAAAGGCCCTGATAACCTCTTGTAAACACGCTACAATTAGTCATCAGGGCCTGGGTATTTGAGGCAAAATTCCTATACTATTTAGTCGTCCAGTTAAAGTGGAGTTCTTTTAACTGGGCCTCACTTGGCCTCGACGGAGCTTGTGACATTAAATCACTTGCTGAAGCTGTCTTCGGGAAAGCGATAACATCTCTAATTGAATCTGTTCCCGTTAAGATCATAATCAATCTATCTAATCCAAACGCTAGGCCCGCGTGAGGAGGAACACCATACTTAAGAGCTTCAATAAAGAATCCAAACTGCGCTTTTGTTTCTTCAGGAGTGAATCCTAAAACTTTAAACATTCTGTCTTGAACAGAGTTGTCGAAAATTCTTACTGATCCACCACCGATTTCATATCCGTTACAAACAACGTCGTACGCTTCTGCTGTTAATGATCTCAATGGACCATTTGGATCTGTGTGATCAGAGTTCATGAACACATCCATCTTTTCTCTTGATGGCATTGTAAACGGATGGTGAGCAGCCGTGTATCTTCCAGGTGCTCCGTTATCTCCATCACTCCACTCAAGAAGTGGGAAGTCATATAACCATAAGAAGGCATCTTCTTTTCCGATGATATTTAACTTATGTCCTAAGTTTCTACGAAGGGCATCTGCACTTGCGTGAGCTACTGAGTGGTTGTTATCAGCGAAGAACAACCAAGTTCCGTCACCTTTTTCTTCCGATAGAGCAAAAAGTTTTGCTTCAATTTCTGGTGTGATGAATTTAGAAATCCCTGTTGATCTGGAACCAAGTGAAAGTTTATAAAACGCCACTCCTTTTCCACCGTAAGGTTTTACGATTTCAACGAATCCGTCTGTATCTTTTCTTGTAAACTGTCCCATCGCTTCTGGAACGAACATCGCTTTAATAATTCCGCCGTTGTCACCGACACTGGCAAATGTAGCAAAGTCTGATCCTTTGAACACATCAGTCACGATCATTTGTTTTAAACCAAAACGAAGATCTGGTTTATCACAACCGTACATATTCATTGCATCCACATACTTCATCATTGGAAGCTGGAAACTCTCTGGCTTATTGAAGACGGCCTTAAGAATTTTTTCTACCAGGTTTTTCATATACTCTTGAGTGGCAAATGAAACTTCAATATCCACCTGAGAAAATTCTGGTTGTCTGTCTGCACGTAAGTCTTCATCTCTAAAACATCTGCAGATTTGGAAATACTTATCTGTTCCACCAATCATCAAAAGCTGCTTTAGCGTTTGAGGTGATTGTGGAAGAGCGTAAACTTGCCCAGGATGAACACGTGACGGAACAATATAGTCACGCGCTCCTTCTGGAGTCGACTTATAAAGAATCGGAGTTTCAACTTCAATAAAATCTTCACCAGATAAAAGATGGCGAATAGTATTCATCGTCTTTGATCTAAGTTTTAAAATGTCCTGAAGTTTTTTTGTTCTTAAATCAAGGTATCTGTATTTCAAACGTAAATCTTCACTGGCTTCAACTGCACCAAATGGTAAAAATGGCATTGAATCGATATCTGATTTTGAAAGAACTGTAAGTTCCTCGACCTGAACTTCAACCATCCCCGTTTCCATCTGAGCGTTTTGTGCTTCTTTTGGACGAGACTGCACAACACCCTTAATCATGATGACTGATTCAAGTGAGCATCTTTTTAAATCATCAAAGTTACCTTTGAAATTTACAAATCCTAATTGAGTAAGACCGTATTTGTCGCGAAGGTCAATAAAGTGCAGGCTTCCTAAATTTCTATATTTATTCACCCAACCGCAAAGCACAACAGTACTGCCTACGTCAGAATCTCGTAAGTCTCCACAAGTGTGAGTTCTTAAAAGTCCTTTGATACTGTTCGTGGCCATTGCATTCTCCCTTGGTTTTAGAGACAATTCACTGGAAATTATTCCCAGGAATTCTAATGATGACTATATACCAAACGGCTTCAAAGCTCATTAAAAATATCACTTTGTCAGTGGGAGTTGTGGCACTAATGACGACTGCTACCATTGCAGCAGAAAGTTATCAGATGCAAAATCCAGCAAAGGTTAAAGTCAATTTACAGCTATCCATCACCAGAAACGAGCACGCTAAGGGACTCTCGGGAGTCAAACCTGCTGAATTTCCCAATGATAAAGGGATGCTATTCGTAAATGATCAGATGGGAAAAAGAACATTCTGGATGCCGGACACTTATTTTAATTTAGATATTATTTTTTTAGACACAAACCTTCAAATTGTGGGCATTGAAAAAAATGTTCCTTTTCATCCAGGTTACACTGAACCGCCGGCCATTTACCGCACTAAAGTGTATCAAGCGATGTATGTCCTGGAGACTAAAGCAGGCGCACCTTTTTCAAAAGCACTTAAAGTCGGTGATCAATTAAAATGGATTAGCTCTACTTCCCTTTCGGAAATAGTACTAAGAACTCGTCAGAAGCAATAAAACCTAAATTATCGCGGACAAGTCTTTTCTGGAATCCAACATCAGATCTCATGCGTTCAATTTCACGCACAAGTGTCATGTTTTCTTTTTTGATATCTGTTAGCTCTGCAATTCGAGCGTTCACTGAACTTTTTTGCGAGTAATAATCAGTCACTCCACCTGCTGCAAAAATTAATCTTAAAACCATCAGCGCACAAAAAATCCACGAGCCTTTCACTAGCCAAGTGACATATTTTGGGTCCATTGATTTTGCTTTTTTTCTTGAAGCTGATGCAGAACCTGTAGCATAACTAATCTGGCTTGCTACTTGTCTTGTTTTTCTTTTTACTGGAACAAACTCTGTATCTTCAGGTTTTGCTGTCGTTCTTCTGCTTACAACACTCGTGCTTCTCGGACGAATATTTTCTCTCGCTCTTGGAGCTTCCTGCGGAATTTCCTGAGCTTCTTGAACTTGCTCAGAAGAGTGTTGAGCATGCATATTTGCTTGAGCAGCTGCGTTTGCAAAAAACGATGCTTGCTGATGATTATCTTGAGTCGTTTGTGCTTGAGCTTGCGAGTGAGAATATGTTGGCTGAACTGGTTCAGCTTGTGGTTGCGCGTACTGAGGCTGAGCAGCTTGAGCTGGTCTTCCAGCATCACGCTCAGCTTGTTTTGCACGATTTCTTTCAATGGCCTTTCTTAGTCTTTCATTGGCAATTGTTGATGGATCTACAGAATTTAAATCAGGCCCAGGACGAGGTCCGGCCGATTGAGCATTAGTTTGTGCTTGAGGTTGCGCATCACTTTGCGCATTTTTCGAACGATCAAATGAAAATTCCAAGCTAACATCCTGTAGTTAGAGAAAACAAAACATCCTGTTTTATCTTATTTTACCCGAGCTTGGTTTTGACTTCAATCCAAAATTTGCGAACGATAGCTAGTTCATGAAAATAATAATAGAGAGTGCGTCCCATACTATTATCCGGGAAATTTTCAGTGTCGGTATTATTGATTCCTTCCAAGAAAATATTTTTGAAAGAAATAAAACCTAAATGGTCAGGCTTTTGAGAGGCCACACTAAAACTCTTATCGTCACAAGAGAACTCACTGATTGGAAATGAACTTCTAAGAAGAGTGCGTGCCTGATTCATACGAAGAGCGGCCACTCCGCCGTCTCCGATTGGGCCTAATTGAATGTACTTATCAGCGCGATTGATCCCGTGAGACTTGAAGAAAATCTCGAATCTTCCACCACTGCCAGAAACGTCCATCCACCAGCTAAAACCAGGGTCACTGATGTTGCAAAGTGAGTCTTCTTGATGAGGGAATCTTCGATTGATGATCTGCTCTCTCACCGCTTCGGCCAACTCGAAAGTTTTCGTTTCAAAGAACATCACTGACTCAGGATCTGTGTCGTGACCAAGCTTTAAGATCACTCTCTTCGTTGAATCATTGCGGTCAAGTTCCGAGAAAGCTTCTCTGATATTTGCGGTAGAAAAACCACGAACACAAAAAGTGCTCTGTGAATTATCAATTTTATAAATGATCCCCGGAGTCTCCGGATAAAGAATTGTATGAAGATCTGGAGAAGCAATTATTGCCTCTTGAGTATCAGGATCAGGAATCTGAGTGGCTACATACTCCGTAGGGGCAACTGCCTGGTCCAATGGAAGTTCGAGCTGAACAGCTTCAGTGCCGACTTCATCACTGATCATGCTGTCAGCAAGATCGAGTAAATAATCGGTATCATCAATAGTTGTTTCAATAGATTCTTTTTTTGGAGGCGTGCTTGCGCGTAGATACTCTGTAAGTGCCAGCGTTTCTTGAAGTAGTAAATCTAAGCTAAGGTCATTCTGATCCATTCAAATCCTATGAAAGGAGAAATTTTTAATCTCAGTAATAATTGTAAAATTAAAATGACTCTTATGACAAGATTTTATAGCAAAAAATTGCCAAAGATATTACCAAAGATATGTGAAGGCCGCGATGAAGACATAGATTAAAAAAATCACAATCACTGGTGAAAAATCAAAAGGTAGACCTTTGGGCATAAATCTTCTGATTGGATCACAACTATAATCACAAATTTGTTTTAATTTTCTTCGCCATGAATACTTCATTGTCTCAGGAAAATAGCTCATGACTGCTTCTGAAACTAAAAGCACACTATAGAGTCTTAGCAGCAATCTGATCATACTTATCCCCTAATACTTGCGGTTAGCAGCTTCTCTTCTTTCGCGGTAAACATGACAGACGCACGCTCCATAAAAGAAAAAGCACATTAGATAAAATAGCCAGATAACCCCGACAACCGTCGTGTAAAGGTCTCCGTAGTTTCTCATAAGTCCGCCACGAACGTAGTACATGTAAATCCAAAAAAGTGATTTTCCTAAAAAGACCGACATCGAAAAGGCCAGGGCCGCAACGAATGCTTCTTTAAGAAGGATTTTCCATGAAAATAACCAGCGGTATAAAATAGTGAAGTAAATGATTAAGATCGTCACATGCAGAACACTTGAGTTCAACCAGTACGATTTTCTCAGGTTTATTTTTTTAACAAACGTTAAGATCGGGCGAAGGAAGTCAAAGTTCTCATAGAAAAACTGAGTGATGACATTGGTCTGGATAAACTTAACAATATAGATAATCAAAGGTGGTAGTAAAAAAAGCAGCATAACCATGATCAACGTGATCCCGATAATGACAAATCCTTTTAAAATTCTCCAGATCGATAAAATACTCTTATCTTCAGTGATGAAATAGATTCCCATCCAGATTGAGTTTAAAAACGTAATGGCGGAAACAGCTAAAACGAAAAAGTTCAGGACAGTAAATTGTGTTCCCGCAAATAGGGGCCCTTTAATCATTCCCTGAAGTGTAATTAAAAGCTGAGGAGCAACTTCCGGAAAAAAGCGACGAGCAAGAACGAAGAGGTATTTTTGAGTCTGGTTAACATTCCCTAAAAAATATCCGATCCCTCTGACGAGTAAGAGCATGAATGGAACAACTGAGATCAGCGCATAAAATGTGGCCGAAGAAGCAAGGGTCGTTCCTTTTTTGTCGTGAAACAACAAAGCGCCCTTGTACAAATTTCTTGCACCATCTTTGGAGTTTCTGACAAGGTCGTGAGCTAGCTTCATTCCTCTATGCTAACTGAAAGATTAAAAAAGAGAAAGCTGCGGGCCTCGCATTTCTTCAAAACTTTTGCCAAATAAGGCAAGAATGCTGTCGGCAATCGGAGCGAGCTGACGATCGAGGTAATAATCGTAATCAATATCTTCATGAGGAAGCTCAATCGGTACTGCTCCTCTCGTTGTCATCACGTATTGTGGTCTTTTCTTCAAAATTCCCGTTTTCTCAAAAAGAATCTTGGCGGCCCTGGCGTGTGGTGGAATATTTTTAATGTACTCATCAAGAGGCTTGCTAAGTCTTTTGCTTAAAACCAGTTGATCATCAAGCTCTTTTCTCTCTAGCTTCTTTAGAGTTTCATCAATATATTCCTGAACATCTTCACCTTTAAAAACTCTTCTGATGAGCTCATATTGAAAATTTCGGGCAAGGAGTGACCAGTCAGATCGAACGTATTCCATGCCGGTCAAAACCATTTCCTCAACCTGCTTCCCGTCAACTGTCTTAACGGCCAGGCCAGCATATCTTTTTTTAGCACCTTCATCGTTACCTCGGGTCGAAGTAAGGATCAAAGTCTTAAAAAATTTATCATATTGAATTTCTAGTTTCGACTCAACATCGAAGTCTTTTTTAAGTTTATCAGTTAAGAAGACATTAACTTCTTCAACTAAAACTTTGGCCTGATCATCATAATGATCAATCGTTGGTAGCTGAACAAACAAAGAGTCAGTATCGCCGTATAAAACGGCAAATCCTCTGCCTTCTAAATACTCAATGACAGTCTTTAAAATCCACTGGCCTGTTCCAGTAATTCCATCAGGTAAATCTTCCTGATAAAAGCGGCAGCCATTTGAGCCCATGACTCCGTAAAAGCTATTCATCAAAATTTTTACGGCCTGGGATAAATTGGTATTTTTTTCTTTTTTTGCCTGGCTTCTTCTTCCTAAGAGTTCAGTAATTTTCCCCGGAAGAATATGATCAGTGCGTGAAAATGTCAGTCCCACTGGAGTGCTAAGTGGATTAATATGCCTATTCATCCTTGAGAGAGGATCAATCATAAAAGTCTGAATAACTGTCGGGTAAAGACTTTTAAAATCCATCACCAGAACATTGGGATGTATTCCGACTTTAGGATTTAAAACAAATCCACCTTTGGCCTGTCTTGCCCATCCAATATCTTCAACATTGGGAGCGACAACTCCAGCATCATGCAAGGCCGGAAGATAGAAATGGTCAAAGGACGCAGTTGATCCCCCCACTCTTTCAATCAGCATCCCGGAAATAAAAGACCTGGTGATCATGAGATCCAGAAGTTTTATTTTTTCAAAAATATCTAAGACTAAAGTTGCATCTAAAACATTATATTTTGCCAGAGACATTTTATCTTCTCTGAATCTTCTTTCAATCTCGCCCCATTTATCAAACTCTTCATCTTCATCAATATCTTTTCCTGATCCCAATAGTTCCTTAGCGACACTGTTGAGCTTGTAACTTTCAAAACTAAAGAAGTTCATCTTCATCGCCCATGGGCCATCGACAACAACTCTTCCTTCAAGTTTTACATGCCACTCTCCTCTGGCCGACTGAAACATATCAAGAGGTCTGTTATTTCTTCCAAGAAGAAGCGGAGTTTTTAATTCTTTGGATTTTTTATCGAGGAAATTGAAATCAAAACCAATGACATTCCATCCTGTAAAAATATCCGGATCTAATCTTTTAACCGCTTGCTGGAAAAACTCCAGAAGGCCTGCTTCTTTTAGTGAAAACTTTACGTCTTGAGTGTCTATTCCCTGGCCTAAGACAATAGTGCGGTCTTCATTGTAAGCTTTTGACCTGAAACTATAAGCAAGAGAGAGAAGTCTTCCGTCTTTACCTGTCTCGATATCAAAAGACATAATTTTATAGTTTGGATAAAATGATCCAAGACTGATCTCAGGATTTTCAAAAGTAAGCAACCCATCTTTCATGATAGCGCGGCCACGAATATTAATCTGAGCAAAAATATTATTGTCCATGAGATAGCGCTCAAGCGGCTTAATGTCTGACTCAAAAACTTTAAGGCCTTCAGTGGCAAATTTTTGGCATTTAGCTTTTAGCTCTTCTTGCGTGTTGCAGACAATTTTTTCGACATAGTGTCCACTTAAACTCTTAAGTGATGTCGGGTGTTTGCTTTCAACAAAAAAATAATTTTGGAATTGATTAATCGTGACAAGAAAAGAGCCCTGACTAGACTGTCCATAAAGTTTAATTATGGTGCGGTTATCATAGTCAAAACTAGAACCTTTAAAAATAAATGCTTCGATTTGTGTTTGCATCTAGGCTAGAATACTCCTATTAAATTTGAAATAAAAGGAATAGAGCAATGAAGCAAATGTATCCTGAAATTAAGCCTTATAATTCTGGTTTTCTTAAAGTCTCAGACTTGCATAATATTTATTTTGAAGAAGTAGGAAATCCTGCTGGCAAACCAGTGGTCTTTCTTCACGGCGGCCCTGGCGGCGGTCTCACAGACAGCATGAGAAGATATTTTGATCCACAAAAATGGCGCGTGATTTTATTTGATCAAAGAGGATGTGGACAAAGTACTCCTTTTGCTGAGTTAAAAGAAAATACAACATGGGATTTGGTTGCTGATACTGAAAAAATCAGAACACACTTAAAAATTGATAAGTGGGCAGTCTTCGGTGGATCATGGGGATCAACACTTGCTCTTACCTACTCAATTACTCATCCTGAAAAATGTACTGAATTATTCCTGCGTGGAATTTTCTTATTAAGAAAAAAAGAAATCGACTGGTTTTACCAGGAAGGATGCTCAAAGATTTTTCCTGATGCGTGGGAAGGATATGTTAAACCCATTCCTGAGAATGAAAGACATGACTTCGTTCAAGCTTTTTATAAACGCCTGACATCTCCGGATGCACAAGTGAGGAAAGTTGCCGCACAAGCATGGTCAGTGTGGGAAGGATCAACTTCTAAACTTATTCCAGATGCTGATTTTGCTGCAAGATTTGGTGAAGATGAGTTTGCTGATGCCTTTGCAAGAATTGAGTGCCACTACTTTACGAATAAAGGATTTTTCACTGAAGATAATTTCTTAATTAACAATGTAGATAAGATCCGCCACATCCCAACAGTGATTGTTCAAGGCCGCTACGATGTTGTCTGCCCCGCAGATAGTGCATGGGCGCTTCATAGAGCATTCCCAGAAGCTCACCTGCATTTAATTGCAGACGCAGGACACTCGTTATCTGAAAAAGGAATTACTTCTAAATTGATTGAATACACGGACATGTGGGCGTAAGCGCCCACTTTCTTTTTATTATAGTTTTTGAACTTGAGCGATTAACCCCAGTGCGATCGCTCCAACAGTGGCCTGCTCTACCGAACACTTATCATTATATTGATACTCTGTTTCAGCATTCTTATCACCAGTGATAACTGATGCCATGATTTTTTTAAGATCAGGATAAACGTGAACAGAAGTGTAAACAATCAGATTATCTACTGAGCTTTTTTCTGTATAAGTAAATTTATTCTTTTCGATTTTACCAATGATAATTCCGTCTTTAAAAACGTTATTATTTTCATCATATGAAACATTCACTTTGCGGCAGTTATAGCTGGATGCTGTTCTACAAGTTCCTGCCCACGTAGCATTTTTTTCAACGACTTCAGTTGAGTAAGGTCCTAAGTATTCTTGATCCATCCATACTGTACAGTTTGGACTTGTTTCAATGCTCTTCATTGACTGGCATGAAACTAAAACCATAGTGATCGATAACGCTGCTAAAATTTTCATCATAATTCTACCTGAACCCCTATTTCCATAACGCGCTTTCTTGGAAGCTGAAAGAAAGTTGTCGCATCCTGAGCATTTGCCGTTTGGAATGCAAAAAGCTTTTCACGCCATAATGCCATTCCTGGCTTATCTGTAGCAAAAAGTTTTTCTTTACCAATAAAGTAAGTTGCTTCATTGGCATTTAAAAGCATATCGCCAATCAAGAGCTGATCAATTTCTTTAGGGATGTTTGGCCTTTCCATATACCCGTAATGAACGAAGACGGTAAAGCAGCCATGCCCGATGTCGTTGACCTCTACACGTCTTGAGTGAGGCACTTGAGGAATTTCTTCAGTCACAACAGATAAGAAAATCAGTCTCTGGTGAAGTGACTTGTAGTGCTCATAACTTTGAATAAGTGCATACGGAGTGTCTTTTAATCCACTGGCCATATAAATCGCCATTCCTGGATTTCTGTACGGCTTTTCTCTGTCGATTTTATCAAGGAATAAACTAAGAGGAATAACTTCGTCGCGGATTCTTTGTCCTAGAAGTTTTCTTCCTTTTTTCCAGGTCGTCATTAAAACAAAAATGAATATTCCGACAGCTAATGGAACCCATCCGCCATCAAGAACCTTAACTAAGTTTGCTCCCCAGAAAGAGAGGTCAATGATTAAAAAGAATCCACAAATTGTTCCTGCTTTAAGTTTGCTCCATCTCCATTTTTGTCTGGCAACCAGATAAAATAAGACTGTTGTTACGCCCATCGTGGTTGTAACGGCGATACCATAAGCGGCAGCAAGATTACTGGAAGTTTTAAAAAAGAAGACGAGTAAAATACACGCTACCATCAGCATTCTATTCATACTCTTTACATAAATTTGTCCAAACTCTTTATGAGAAGTGTGCTCGATTAGTACTCTTGGAATATACCCAAGTTGTACGGCCTGCATAGTGATTGAGAACACTCCCGTAATCAAGGCCTGCGAAGCAATGACGGTTGAAAGTGTGGCAAGAATTACAAGTGGAGTTAACATCCATGACGGCGCCATTAAGAAGAATGGATTTTTAGCGGCCAGTGGATTATGGGTTAAAAGAGCTCCCTGTCCAAAATAATTTAAGACTAAACATGGAAGCACAACCCAGAACCACGCACGTTGAATGGGTTGTCTACCAAAGTGACCAAGATCCGAATAAAGAGCTTCACCACCAGTAACAACCAGGAAAACAGATCCCAAAACAAAAAAGCCGTCCCATGCATTCACCATAAAAAATTGGAATGCATAATAAGGATTCATCGCCAGAAGCACACTTGGCTCTTTAATGATGTTATAAACTCCAAGACTTCCTAGAGTTAAAAACCAAAATAGAGTTAATGGCCCAAAGATTTTTCCTACGACTTCCGTTCCATATTTCTGCACAGAGAAAAGTCCGATTAAAATCGCGATCGTTATAGGAATAATATAAGGGGAAAAAACTGGCGTAATAAGTTCTAATCCTTCCACCGCTGATAAAACAGAAATAGCAGGAGTGATCATTCCATCACCGTATAGAAGGGCCGTACCAAATAAACCAAGCCTGATCAGATTTCTTCTCTTGCTTGCATGCTTATCTGTTCTGGGAGTTACGAGTGCTGTGAGTGCAAGAATTCCCCCCTCACCTCTATTGTCTGCTTTTAAAACATATCTCAAGTATTTAATTGAAATAACAATCACCAGCGACCAGAAGATCAACGAGAGAATTCCAAAAATATTATTTTCAGAAAGACCAATGTTGTGAGCGTGATGAAAAGATTCTTTGAGTGCGTATAACGGACTTGTTCCGATATCGCCGTAAACTACACCTAATGCAGACAAGGCCATCAGATATTTATAACGATTGCTTTGGTTCTGTTCGGTATCATGCCTAGCTGACAAGAGGAACTCCGGGTGAGGTTTTTAAATTATTCTCGATTGTATGAGAACCCTCGTGAATTGTCGCTATTCCTTTTCAACAATAACGCACATAAATGTAGCAAGTTTAGAGTATTTCCCAAACTTGTATGGATCTAATGTACGAAGTGCATCTATAGGCCTTAAGTCTTCGACCTTTAGAATTTTGAACCCGGCAGTAATCAAGGGATTAATAACTTCGGAAAATGAGCGGTAGTAGTCTGGCATCGTGACCGGCTCATCTGTAAAGCCTTTCCAAGACGCTTCAACATATTGCACGCCGAAGGCCGAAGCAGGTTTGTACCAGTTCCATGATCCGATAGGATGCTGGATAGTGAAAATGAATTTGCCTTTGGGTTTTAACAGGCGGTTGAACTCCGCTAAAGGGATTGTCCAGTTTTCGACATAATCAATTGATAAAGAAGCGACGACCATATCAAACTGTCCGTCTAAATCGACAGGTAACTTCTTTGCCATATCGGCCACAAAAAACGTGGCATTATCAGGAACTCGCTTTTTAGCAAGTTCCACCATTTTTGGGCTGACATCGAAGGCGACGACTTTCGCTCCCTCATGAACCAGATACTCCGCCAGGATTCCCGGGCCACAGCCCGCTTCAAAAATTTTCATCCCGCGAACATTTCCCACTGCATTTCTCATGGCAGGCTGTTCAATGTACGCATTCTCTGCTTTTGAAGGAGCTCTCTCGGAAAAGCCTTCTGCGATTTTTTCGTAAGCTTCCAGTGCAATCGGTGTATCTGATTTTTTGTCAGTCATAAAATCCCTATTTCTTTCTCACTAAAAACATTCCATCTCTGATCGGCATAAGTGTTCCATAAAGATCTTTTGATTCAGCAATATAGTCATTCACCATACGAATGAACTCTGTATTTCTGTCTCTTAAATCACTTCCTGTTGACTCACTTCCAGGAAGAACCTGTCCGCCCCATAAAACGTTATCAATAACAATCATTCCATTGGGAGAAAGCATGGGTACTGTCAGTTTTAAATAATCAATGTAATTTCTTTTATCCGCATCGATGAAAACAAAATCAAACTGCCCACCTAGAGTTGGAATAATATCCAGTCCACTTCCAAGTTTGCTCGTGATTTTTTTTCCGTGCTCTGACTTCGACCAGAAGTCTTTTGCAAGATCCACTGTCTCTTTATTGATATCGACAGTGATAATTTCACCATCATCTGGAATATGCTCGGCCATCGTTAATGCCGAATAACCTGTAAATGTTCCCAGCTCTAAAATTCGTTTAGCTTTTATTGATCTTAATAAAAATCCAATGAAAGAGGCTTCCATTTTTCCGATTAACATCCCCGCGCCGTGAACGTTGGCACGTGTGTACTCTTCAATGGCCAGACAGTCATTAGAAGGCAGGTTACTTTTTGAGATGCAATACTCTTCGATATTCTTATCTGTTATCTGCATATAAAATCCTTAGGTTGAATGGTCTTTTTGCCTCTTAACATTAGCCTAAGAAAGATGTAAGGTACAGCCATGAAAATAACGAGTACTCATGAATGGCTTCCCAATACAAAACAAGGCTCTCCTATAGTCATGGCGGGACCGTGTTCGGCCGAGTCTTTTGAGCAGGTCATGACGACAGCAAAAGCACTTAAAGAAATTAATGATGTTGCAGTTTTTCGCGCAGGAATTTGGAAACCAAGAACAAGACCTAATAACTTTGAAGGACTTGGAGAGATTGCTCTTCCATGGCTTGCCGAAGTAAAAAAAGAAACAGGGCTTCTTGTCACAACTGAAGTCGCAACAGCAAAACACGTTGAATTATGCTTAAAGCACGGCGTAGATATTTTATGGATTGGTGCCCGCACAACGGCCAACCCATTTTCTGTTCAAGAAATTGCCGACAGCTTAAAAGGCGTCGACATTCCTGTCATGGTAAAAAATCCTATCAATGCTGATCTGCAATTATGGATTGGTGCTCTTGAGAGATTAAATCTTTCAGGTATTACAAAACTTATCGCCATTCACAGAGGTTTTTCAGTTGCTGAAAAACTTGAATTTAGAAATGATCCATTGTGGAGAATCCCAATGGAATTAAAAGTGAAGTTCCCGGAGCTTCCTTTATTATGTGACCCATCTCACATTACAGGACAAAGAGAGCTGATTCAAAAAGTCTGTCAAAAAGCGATGGACTTAGATATGGATGGTCTTATTATCGAGACTCACCCTGATCCTGATAAAGCATGGTCAGATGCTTCTCAACAAGTGACACCGTTAAAACTTTCGCAAATTCTATCGTCTCTTTCACACAAGAAAGAAAATTCAAAAGACTTATCTTTTACGAATAATCTTAACGATCTCAGAGAGCAAATTGATCGTCTTGATAACGAACTTCTTCATACTTTAAAACTACGTGCAAACGTAGTTGATAAAATTGCCAAAGCAAAAATCGAACAAAACGTTACGGCCCTTCAAGTAAATCGCTTCGACCAATTAATGAAAGAGAGAATGGACGCAGGCGTTAAGCTTGGCCTTAATCAGAATTTTATTAAAGAAATCTTCGATGCCATTCATGAACAGTCTGTTCAAATCCAGACAGACCTTTTCGAAAAAAATAAAAAATGAAATCTCTTTTGCCCAGAGAATTTGAAGAACTTATCAACGATGATGGGACTTTAACTTATTTTGAGCATTACAGTGATGAAACAATCGAAACAGTCACTGAGGGTTTAGTCTGGAGAAATGACTTCATTACTATGTATGGTAAAACTCATCCTCTTCCCAGGAAAACCGCATGGCACGGAGTGGCCGGTCTTACTCACAGCTATTCTGGAATTAACATGGTGGCAGTGGAGTGGACTCCGATTTTATTAAAACTAAAAAATCAACTTGAAGCGGATCTTAAAACAAAATTTAATTCTGTTCTCATCAATTATTATCGTGATGGATCTGATCATATGTCATGGCATGCTGATGATGAAAAAGAGCTTGGCCCAAATCCTATTATTGCCTCTTTAAGTTTTGGCGAGACGAGGTCATTTCAACTAAAACATAAATTTGATAAATCAAAAAAAATCTTCAATCTTCCAATCACCGACGGATCTCTAGTTGTTATGGGCGGAGAGCTTCAGCATTTCTGGGTTCATAAGATTGCAAAGACCGCAAAGCCTATAGGCCCTCGGGCGAATCTAACGTTCAGGTATATTCATTAAAAACAAATTGAGTGGTAGTTTTCGTGTGAGCAGTAATAAGCGATTTGCTTATCAAGAGCGGCATCTTTATTCTCGATAATTGTCCTTAGTGTTTCAATCTTTTCCATGAACTGATTAACTTCGGAAGTTGAAAGTTTAACCATTCCCTTACTAATACCATTCACTGTTACATAAGCTCCCAGCATCGCGCGAAATCCTGGTGGAAAATAGGCCTTATAACTTCCAATAACGATTCCGACTAAAAGAATTGAGCCTCCAATCTTTTGGAAATTGTAATAAATATTCTGACCTTTTCTTGTTGTTCTTAAGTGAGTGTCGATGCCTTTTAGTGAGTTTCTAAAATCCTCAAGCTCTATCTTTTGATCTGAAAGGGCCTCGAGTTTATAGTAGTTATCTTGTCTTAAAGCAGCTCTTACTCTCTCAGACGAGTAAGCTTGTCCCAGGAATATTCCCTGAAGAGCAATAAAGAATAGAAGAATGTGAACCGTTGTTTTCATTCTGGTTATTTTAGACCAAAGAAGAGCGCCTTATAAAAAAGATGTGCCCTTTGGGTAAAATGGTAAGGAGCTGCCTAAAGTTTAGACATTTTTTTAATGGCCCGTTTGTTTAAAACCATCTGAATAACCATGAAAATACCAATAACAACGAAGAATCCGGCCGTTTTAAAGAAGGCCCAGACTGAGGTAGGAAACCACATCGCCAGCACGGCCATGAGCACCCCATAAAGAAAAAACATGACAACCATATTTCTTTCCATGGACTTTAAAATAATCTCCGGAGGCTTTGGTGAATCGGGTTTCATATCGTTTAACATCTCGAGGAAAAACCCCTGCCCTGTCTTTAACTTCCAGGCAATATAAACGGCGACCGCCCAAAGTGAGAGTGTGGGCTGAAGCTTAAACCAGATACCGTTTTCTTCCATGAGAGAAAATCCTCCCAAAAAAACGATTAGAAAAAAATTGAATTTGGATAGCTGATGAACGTGACCAGTATAAAGTCTTTCAAAGACGATCTCACACACCGACAGGATGATCCCGCCAATAAGCGCGATCTTTACCGGGTACTTTGTTTCCAGGTACCAGTAAAGAATCGCCGGTAAAAAAGAGATGAGAAAAAAGTTATTCGATTTCTTAGACTTAATATTATCCATACAACATTCTAAGATGCTTTCTTAGAATTTGTACTTTCTTTTTTAAGTTCGCAGTAGTGAGAAAACTCTTTTCTGATATGGCCGGGGTCCAGAACTTCCACTCTGTCTCTCATTTTGTAGAGCCAGAAAAAGATATCGTCACACATTTCAATGGTGGCGGCCCAGATCATGTCGCCTTCCGTACTTGCTGTCACAAACGGATTGCCTAGGAAATGGTGCTCAGGAAGCAGGTCTGATTGGTCCTGGCTGTAAATTTTTAAAACCAGTCTTTCTTCTTTTCCATTAATCAGTCGTAAGTGGCCAATGAACTCGTTGACTTCAATTTGACTTAAATTTGGTTCATACTGGGTATCGAGATTTTCAACATCGAAGATATCTTCGACACCAAAATAGACTAGTGTTTTATCAGCAATATTTTCACCAACAACGCACAAGATCCCGTCGAGAAAAACGAGTCTATGGGGGAAGATGCTACATTCTTTGTCAGCGAGAAACTGCACCTTCATGGATTTTCTACAGATAATATCGTAATCAATTTTCTTTTTCAGGTTCTCAAAAGTTGAGTGCGCTATAGAATGCTCCATTGGTTTTTTATAAAGTGAAAACTGAGCAAAAGCTCTCTGTGCCATCATCATCTTATCCTGCACGATCTGCTGGAAATAAAAATCATGACTTTCTCTATACTCTTTTGGAAGTGTGGCCTGTAATGCAAGCCATTCAGATAGAGAGAACTCCATTTTAATTTTAGACTGCTCAACTAAAGGATAGATGTACTGGTCATCTTTCATGACTGAAACTTTAAAGCGCGTGATGAACTCACAGTATTCATCAAGAAGGTCTTCATCGATTGCCAGTGATGAGCAAAAAAGAATAAGTTCTTTTTTTTCTTTCAACTCTTCCAAAGAAACCAAAAATTTCCAAAAGCTATTTTCATTTAACAAGTACGAATCTGACATCGAATTACCTACCAAAAATGGTTTAAAGTCTTACCGTTCTTGTCGGATATACCTGATCATTGCTTGAATTTTTTCTTGAGTAAAAGTGTCGGTCTTGACTATAGACCATTGAAATTATGCGATTCTGAATGAAAAATTAATTGTTTTGATCCCAAATCTATTTTGTAAGTGCTTGCATGAAGGTAGAGCCTTGAAGCCTCAGATCCTCCATAAAATTTATCGCCTTTTAAGGGGAAACCTAGATGGGCCATCTGGGCCCTGATCTGATGTCTCAGCCCACTTTTAAGCTTCACCTCAACTAAGGTCATATTGAGTGCTTTATTGTGCTCCAGAGGTCTTAGAGAAAGCTCTCCTCGCATTCCAAAATCTTCCTTGTCACTAACCTTCACTCTTTTGCCTTTTGCTTCACCTGAATTGAAGTAATGAACAAAGGGGCCTGTAAGCGACATGTTGCCATCTACCCAGCACAGATAAATTTTTTCTTTGGCAATCGTATTGAAATTTTCACGCAGCTTTTTGTAAAGCTCTGTAGTCTTGGCGTAAATCACCACTCCAGAAGTTTCATAATCAAGTCTGTATAGAAGACCTCTATCGTAGTTTTCTACATTGACAGCTAAAAGATCAGGTCTCGTTTGTCTGATATAAGAAAGGCAGTTATCACTTTCACTATAAGTGAGTGGATGAATAAATTGATTGGGATTTTTAGAGAAGACGAAAAAGTCTTCATCTTCATGAATCACACTAATAAGTTGACCTTCGTAGCTCGGATTAATCTCACCATCATTAACAAAATCTATGGGAAGAGATAAAATATTTCTCTTAACAAAGCTCATTCCCAGGAAAGATTTCTTAAAATGTTTTTTGAGTTTATTAGAGCTTGCGTGGAACTCACTTCTTAGAAACTCTTCGACTGAAGAGATATCTTCTAAAAGGCAAATGTCAGTGGTTTTTGGTTCCATAAAACTAGAAAGCCTAGCATAAGCCAGGCTTTTTAGTAACTAAAACCAAAAGTCCTACTGACAAAAGGTTTAATTATTTCTTTTAAAAATTTGAACTGAGATAGGCCATAACCTTTTCTCTCAATTCTTCAACAGTCAGGTCACTTCCATCATCAAGAAATAGCTCTCTTTTGATGTACTCAACTGGAAAACCAGTCATCTCTGCTAGAGATCCCAACGAGACTCCTGTCTCTATCGATTCTGGCTTACTAGATTCTTTTAAACCTAAAGCTGTCATTCAACACTCCTTTGTCTATGTGATTGGCCGATCCTTTCCAACTTTGCCTATCCTTAGGCATACGTTTGAGGGATTTTTTCCTGGCCAAAAAGTCAATTACTATGACGCAAAAAAATCATAACGATTGTAAGAAAACTGTGTCAATCATTCTGAGCGATGATGTTCTCAATGTAAGTTTTTATTAGAATAGAGTGATTTTATGGAGTTAGGATATCAATATAGCTATCATGCTTGTAAGTCATCTCTTCGAACTCTGAAAGAACATCGCTTAGAAGTGTAATACCGCCCCCCGCCTGATAGCTAAGGGTAAGATTTTTAAAATCAATAACGCTTGCACGAATATTAATAGAAGCATCGATTTTATTTTCAGAAAAAAACACTGTAGATCCGCAATAGAAATTGCGAGAACGCTGCTCTAGTCTTTTTAAAATCATCATCACTCGTTTTTTTGGAGCTCCCGTGATGCTTCCACCAGGATAAATTTTTTGCAGGATATTTTTTAATGTTACGTGAGCTCTTAGCTCAACACTTATTTCAGAGTACTGATGAATGAGTCCAGGAACTAAGAGCGGTGCTTTCTTTTTTCTCACCACAGATCTGGGCAAATCAATTCTTGAGAGATCATTTCTGAGAAGATCGGCAATCATGAAGAGTTCTGCCTGGCTTTTTTTATCAGCAGTTAATTCACGCCAGAGTTTTTTTATTTCATCTTCATCAGAGCTTTTGCGCTTTAATGTTCCTTTGATAGGCCTAGTGACAAGTGTGCCGTTTTCATATTGAAATAAGCACTCAGGTGAGTTGCTTAAAAATAATTTATCCATCGCTTCGATATATGTAGCAGAGGCATAGGCCCCTCTGTTTTTTGGCTCTCTCCAAAGGGCCGCAATAAAATCTTCTGAAGTGAGCTCTTCTTGAAATGAATAACGATAAAGTCCTGTCAGGTTAAACTGATAACAGTTTCCTTCTGTCAGTTCATGATAACCTTCAAGAAATTGTTTCTCATAATCGTGAAAATGAGGAGCGTCTATGAGAGAGAGATTTATTTTTCTAGGATTTTTTTCAAGTGTCGTGATTTCAGAATTAGCGTATTCGATATCGATAGCTAAGAGCTCTGTACTTGCCATCTCTTCAGTCATTCCTTCAAACATAAAACCCAATTCATAAAATAAATGAATGAAGCGCTTATCCTGAAGGTGATTGAGAACAGGAAAGTCCAATGTAGTAAGCCATCCTTCAATCTCAAAAGGATGATTGATGCCAGTAAGTAAATCAATGTAATGATTCTTATAAAAAGCGCGGGCACTGACAGCACCGCTGAACTTTAACAGCGATGCTTTATAAGGAATAATTGTATAGAGATTATGGCCCTTCACGGTAAGTTAAGTTCTCAAAGCTTGTGTAAGCTCCTACCCATGAAAGTTTTGCAGTTCCAATTTCACCGGCACGGTTTTTACCAATGATAATTTCGGCAACACCCGGCTCTTTAGAATCTTTGTGATAAACTTCATCTCTATAAACGAACATAACAATATCCGCATCCTGCTCGATTGCTCCAGATTCACGAAGATCGGCAGTTGTAGGGCGCTTGTCGGGACGAGACTCAACACCACGGTTAAGCTGAGAAAGTGCGATGACAGGGCACTCAAGCTCTTTTGCCATGGTCTTTAAACCTCTCGAGATCTCAGCAATCTGCTGCTCTCTTTGAATATTTTTAGACGTTGATCCCATTAGCTGCAAGTAATCGATAACGATTAAACCCAACCCTTGATCGGCCTTAATTTTTCGACACTGACTTTGGATATCTAAAATGGTCGTGTTACCAGAATCGTTAATATAGATTGGAAGATTTGATAACTCTTGAGTCGCTTTCGCTAAACTTCTTAAATCAGTATCAAGGAAGTTTTTCGTTCTGACTCGTTTAGAGTCAACACGTGCTCGTCCGGTTAAAACCCTCATTGATAATTCCGCCGCTAACATCTCGAGAGAGAAGATCGCAACAGGAAGAGACGACTGAAGACATGTACTGACAGCAATATTTAGTGCGAGAGAGGTCTTTCCCATCGCAGGTCTTGCCGCAAGAACAATTAACTGCCCCGGCTGCATTCCCAATAATTTTTCATCTAGTTTTGGATACCCTGTTGAGAGACCTGAAATCTCACCAACTCTTCTTGAAGTATCTTCGAGTTCTTTTAAGTTTTCACGAAGTGTAACGTTGATCTTAACCATCCCACCCGTTTTAGCTTCGTTAGTTAACTTGAAAAAACTTGATTCAACATCTTGAATGAAGTTTTCAGCGTCACCTGTATAAGACATACCAGTTTGAACAACTCTCATGGCCGTCTTGATAATTTCTCTCATCGAGAATTTATCTTTAGTAATTTTTGCGTATTCGTAAACGTTGGCCGAACTGGCCTGGTCTTCTGTTAATGAAGAAACAAAAGATTCTCCACCAACTTGCTCAAGTCTGCCTCTATCCTTAAGGCGGTTACAAACAGTAACGAAGTCGATCGCTCTGTTAGCAAGAGACAAGTCTGTGATGATTTCAAAAACAGTTCCGTATCTTGGATCGTAGAATTGATCCGGAGTCAGTTTCAGGTTAGCAATTTCAGCATAAGCATTTCCATCAATCAAAAGACATCCAACTAGAGCTTTTTCTGCAAGCAAATCGTGTGGAAGTTCATTTTGTGAAGGATTGTTAGAAGCCATGTTTTACACCCCAGAAACAAGAAGGACCTCTGTGAAGAGGTCCTCTTATTGTAACATTTTTTTTTGAAAAAATTAAGATCTTAGAAGTTTATCAACTTCAGCTTTAATTCTTTGCTCTTCAGTCATTTCCGCAACTGGAGTTGCAGTTTCACCTGCAGCTTTTGCTTCAGCAGCAGCTTTCTTTCTAGCTTCAGCATTTTTAAGTGCTTCTTCTTGAGCAACTTTTAGCTCTTCTGCTTGTTTTGGATCGATAGAAACTTTAACGTTAAAAGTAGCTTCAACGTCTTGGAAGATTTTAGCGCGAGCTTTGAATGTTCCTAGACCTTTGATAGGCGCTTCTAAGTGAATAAGTCTTCTTTCTACTGTTACACCGCGAGCTTCTAATTCCTTAGAAAGTTCAGCGTTAGTAACTGTACCGAAAAGCTTTCCAGATGCTCCAACTTTTTTAATAAGTTCAAGAGTCATTCCTTCAATTTTCTTTTTGATGTCGTTAGCTTCATCTTTTTGAGCTTGGATTTTTTTACCTAAGCTTTTTTGTTGAGCAGCTAATAATTTTTTGTTTGAATCATCAGCAACCATTGCAAATCCGTTTGGAACTAAATAGTTTCTCGCGTGACCTGCAGATACGTTAACGATTTCCCCGATGTTCCCTAAAGCAGGAACTTTTTCAGTCAAAATAACTTTCATATAGTATCTCCCTTATCCTTTTTTAAATTTGTAAAAAATCTTCTAAAATCAAACCACAAATCAAATATGCCCAAGATCGCTAGGAACTTGGCAGCCAAGATCAGAGTAAAAGCAATGAACAAGGTCTTAATAAATCCACCGATCTTCAAAAACTTTAAGAAGTCATTATAAACCCCGAACCCTTGGAACAGGTAAAAGACTCCCAGACAGTAAAGAAGATTGCGCCCTATCACTTCTGATCCAGCCGGCAATCCATAATCCGCTCCCAGCATTAAAACTAGTGAGAGAATTAAAGGCCACACGAAAAAATCAGGAACCTTAAAATGCGTGAGGTCGCGAAGGCTGTACGTGTAGTGAACTTTATATTTCCATACGATGAAATTGCGTAGAGTGACATACAAACTGATCCACAATCCAAAATACGAAACGATAAAGATGATTAGCGGAAGCGAGCTGTAGATTTCATTCGTCAAAGCCTCTGGCTTATTTACGAAATCATCAAAGGCCCTTTCTTCTTCTCCGGAAATTTCCGATGAAGTTTGTTTTTGCTTCTTAAGCTGACTCATCACACTTGAAACCGACTGACTAATCTCACCTTTCAATGACGTTGGACTCATTCTATCAAACGCAATTAGAAACGAGCCTGAAAGAATAACCAGAACCAATCCCGTGTAGATTAAACCTTTCACTGGATTGATATTTCTGAAAATCACTTCGGCCACTAAAAACGCGTAGAGAAAAGCCCCTAGATAAATTCCCGCAATAAACATTGGGAAACCTTCTACTGACATTGAAGCCGTCCATAAAAGCGCGAAAGAAATCCCTGCTACTGAGATCGTCACAAGACGACCGTAAAGAAGGAAAGCTACTGCTAATGGAACCGGTGCAAATAAACTCATTGGACCAAAAGAACAAAGTGCCACAGTCATGACAGCAAGAAACAACAGTTTTGGAACTGTCGCAACCTGATCAAAAATTGTGTTTGCCTGCTCGTTATTAGTCATTCTTTTAAACCAAAATTATGCTCTGTCAGCCGTACGGTTTGACAGGTAGCTTGAAACACCAAGGTTTCTAGCGTGCTTAATAGCTGAGTTAGCAAATCTCTGGTGTTTTTTAGAAATACCAGAAACGCGTGCTGGAGAAATTTTTCCGAACTCAGAAACTAACCAGTTCCAAGTTTGAGGATCTTTCCAGTCAGCTTTGATTTTCTTAGCTGTGAACCAGCAAGATTTTCTCTTAGCGAATTTTCTTCTGTCGTCTTCCATATCTTCGAATCCGCCTTCATCGTCGTCTTCGTTCTTGTTATCAAGAACTGAACCACGGTAAGTTTTAGATAGTGGAGATTTGAAGTTTTTAACTAGTTCTTCTTTACCAGCATCGTCACCAAGAACGAAAATTGCCTGACGAAGAACACCTTCGTTAATACCAAAACGACGAACTAACTCAGTGTTAGCTTTTGTGTTTGATTGGTACATGAAGTAATGGAAGTGACCGTGTTTTGCTCCACTTTTGTATGGTTGAGCAAGAGCAAGTCTTCCCCAATCATCAGCGATAAGAAGTTCGCCTTCGAATCCCTTTAGTGCGTCTTTAACGATCTCTGCGATCTGTGCGTGAGCTTCTGCGCCAAGCTCCGGCTTTGTCACTACTGACAACTCATAAATCATAAATCCCCCTGGACTAATAAAAATTAGGTTGCGGCCCACCATTGGGCCGTAACGAGTATGTTTTTAGAACTGGGAGAATTTAACACTAAAGGTGCGACATAGGAAGGAATTTCACTGTTACGTCCTTCTTAGCGTCGGTGCACAAAAAGACGTAGTTTGACTGGGACTTATCACTTAGAGATTCCGGATTAAGCGGAATACATCCAGTAGGAATACCAATCGAGAGCCTAAGCGGACGGATAAATCCACGGTCTTGGGTATCTATCATACTGTAAAGGCGTTCTCCGTAGATCAGAGTCGAGTTAATATAAACTCCAGGACGGCCTTCAGAGAGAATCGGAGTGAGCGTTTCTGAGAAACTCTGACCTGGAAAACTTGAGTCGCGATAAATCGGAAGCGATAATTTTTCTTCATTGGCACGAAGCAGTGTAAGGCTTGAGCGGCTTTCCACTAAATAAGTTTTCTCGCCATTTTCCTCAAAAGTTGCAATCAAAGCGATGATTGGGTTTTCCCAGTCTTCTTGAAGTTTAATGATCGAGCCGATCTCGTGATCGTTTTTCACTAAAAATTCTGCCGTTCTTCTATCCAGAAGAGTTGTAAAGATCGCTTCGCTAGTGATCTCTCCTGATTTTGTATCGATGATTGGATAAATCAAAGACTGATCAACTGCTTTTTCAGTTGATAACGGTCCGAGGTGAGAGTAATTCGTTTTGCCAATTGAAAGATTGGCCTGATAAAGTTTTCCAACTCCATCTTCATCCACAACGATCATTGATCTAATTTCACCTTTGGCAGACTCGCTCGGAGTTTGTGGAAACGGCTTCAGTAGATAAACTGATTTCGTATCAAACATTCCGATGATTCCCATTTCTGCTCGAAGAGCTTTCATCATCGTTACAGAATCAACCACACGTAGATCAATTGTCGTTTTATCTTTTCCTACAACAGGATTTAAATAGTACTGGTGGCTTGCGGCACCCAGTATGCGTTCAGAAATAACTTTTGAGTTATCTGCTTCCGGCATTGAATACGATCTGTAAATTGATGGAACGACGATTTTCCCCAATACAGAGTGGTCAAGCTTTAACCATTCGAACTTCTCTCCGTTTGAATCAATCGGAAGACCCTCAAAAGTTGAAAGAGTCATATTCCACACAGAGTTTTCTTTAAATAGCGGGTTTAATTTATCGTCAAAAAGATAGAACTGAAGCTCATCTTTTTTATTTGAAAGTGTGTAAACAAAGTAGTCCACTTTCCCATCAAGGTTAATATCCTGACGGTGAATAGAGAGAACTTTGTTAACTTTTGGAATGCCAAAAGTTTTTACCAAAAATTGTCCGTTGTCATTTGTCAGAAGAGAAATTTTTGTTTCGCCCTCTGTTTGTTTTAATTTTTCCAGGTAAAAATACTCAGGAAAATTAATTCTCTTATGCTTATCAAAAACACGAGTCATTCTTGAAAGGCGTCTGTCTCCACTGATAACACCCATATCATCAAAACTTTGTTGTCCTAGAGAATGAGATTTTAATTCCGGATCAGCATTTAAGTCGCGGCTGAAAACCAGGCTTGAGTGATAAACTTTGTCATCAATTTGAACCTGAAGCAGAATGTGAGAATCACTTCCCAGGTCCTGAATCATCCCTGTTACAGGAATGCTCTGAGTTTTATGAGCTCCGATTGAGTTCACATTTAAGCAATTTTGATCAAGGATGAGTGCACTTGAATCAGCTTTTAAGCATACAAGGCCACTGTACTCTACTCCACTAAGATTTTTCAAATCCAGGTTGAAAGAAAATTTTCTATCAACGGCATTGAATTTTATTTCTGTCAGAGTCTTAATCTGAGGATTGATAAAAGCTTTTGTTTCAGCTTCTGCACTGGCCATCGTTAAAAGATTTCTCATATCAAGCATACCGAATTTTACGAAACGGTTATTGCTTTCGCGAGAGAGTTTTTTACTGCTTGTAAATAGCAGTCTTCTTACTTCATCGTTTGCAATTCCAGGATGAAGAAGTTTTAAGTTGGCAACGGCAGCCGCAACATAAGGAGCTGCCTGGCTTGATCCACGTTTTGATTCGTAGTTTTTAATACGAAGAACACGCGACTCTACTGCCGCTGGATATGTACTAACAATAGACTCACCTGGGGCCACGATATCAACTTTTGATCCGTGGTTCGTAAAGTCAGTTAAGTCTCCACGGTTATCAATAGCACCAACACAGATAACGTTTTCATAACTACATGGAAATGTCGGAAGATCTTTATTGTTATTTCCTGAAGCTGCAATAACGATGACATTTTTTTCTTCAGCGTATTCAAATGCTTTTTTTACTTTCGCAAGATCAACCAGTTTAGGCCATCCTAGAGACAGGTTAATGACTTCCGCACCATTATTAACTGCAAATGTCATCGCATCAGCAATAACATCAGTAATAACTTTTCCGTTATAAACAAACCCGTTTACCTGACTGTTTAAAACTTTCATCGGCATAATTTTAACTCTTGGATCAGCAGCACCTGCAACACCAATTGAGTTTCTATTAGCTGCAATAATTCCAGCGACGTGAGTTCCATGACCGATATCATCAGTTAAGAGAGTATTGTTTTCTAAATAATTATATCCGTTACAAGCTTTTGCGTTAGCATTCGTCGCTCCAGCACAAAGTTTTTCATTGTACCAGATTCGTCCTTTTAGGTCGGGGTGATTGATATCTACACCACTGTCTAAGACAGCAACGATTAATTCCTTTTTGGAAGATTCAATATGAGAAGTATCCACCCATTGAATGTCCACACCGGGGATACCTTTGACTTGAACTCTTTCAAGATCAGATATGTTCTTTAAAATAACCTGGCCATTATTTTCCAGCGCCCATTGTTTGCTATAAAGTGGATCAGCTGATCCGGCCATTGCAGTGTTTAGTATAAGAGCTGACAGCATTAAAGTTTTCATCGTTTTCACCTATAGCCCCTTACGAATCCAGCGTCCGCTGAACTCCCCACCAGAAAGACCCAGAAGATCGCGCACGACTTCAAGAGGACCGTTCCATTGTTTGCTGCCGATTTTACCAATAGTGTTTGAGTAAAGAGTATCATTTAAGATTTCAGATTTTTCTCTGAATCCATCAATTGATCCGTAGATATAAAGATTGTCTTCACCGATCAGTTTTTTGAAATCGTTGAACTGAAGGTCTTCCATCATTCTTTCAAATAGGTCTACGCTACAATCGGCTAGAGCTTCATCACCTTTAGTTTTTTCTTTCGGACATTTTTTTATCAGTCCTTTTATCGCCCAAAGATCTCCACATTTAGCTGTACGTAAATTCTGATCATCTTCCATACAAGTAAACTGCCTCTTGTACTTTTTCTCCAAAGCTTCGATTTCTGAAACTTTGATTGTATGAAGACGGTCTAGTCCTTTATTGTAAATACTCATGTGGTAAGCAACATTATAAAGTCTTAACTTTTTGAAATCGATATTGTCCGGCTCAAAAAGCTTATGCTGAAATTTATCGTTAACTTTTTTCATAAACTTTCTAAGTTTGTTTTCACTCATTGCCCATCCTTGTTTTATATCAGACAGGTTAAGAAATTTCTGACCAAACTTTTTATTTTCATCAACAGTTGCTTCAAATCTTAATTTTTGCGTGTGAGATCTTCCGAAGAAAGTCTCTCCTGGATTCTTATCTGACTCTTCCGTTATACGAATATCTTCTTCCGGATACTCTGATGCCAGGTAGTAGTTTAGTAACTGCTTAGAGAAAGCTTCCGGATTAAGACCTGTCAGAAAGTCTTTTTCAAGACTATAGTAATTTCCTCTTACACCATCTTTAGCATTGATATCGTAATAAGTTTTCCCTGTAAGAGACTTCATTCTCCAGAAAAGAAGTGAGAGTCCTTTGCTCTTGTCTTTAAACTGAACGTCGAGCTTAACAGGTGGATTATTAGCATCTAAGATTTCAAAATCCTTGCTCTTAAGAACATTAAAAACTCCAAGAGCATTAACATATAAATTCGGGTTTTCAGTCTTGTCAGTTGAAAGATTAACCATGTACGAATTAACGTTATAGTGGCCTTTATCAATACCTGCGTTGACTCTTAAAAGAGTAATGTAGTTACTTACGTGAAAACTTAAGTCTACGTTTTTAACAAATCCAGAATCATCATAGATCTGAAGAAGTTTTGCGCTTTTTTTGTATAAGTGGATACGTTTTAAAACTGTCACTCCGGCCGTGACACCAACACCAGCTCCAATCAGACCCTGGTTAAAGTTTAGCTTCACACTTGCACTTGGAACAAGTCGGTCAGTAATGATAAGTGACTCACCAACATCAAGTTTGCTGTCGATTTCTTTAAATAACTCTTCAACTTTTTTCTTCTGCTCTTCTTTAGCTGCGTCAGTTGCAACACCATCTTCACCGATAGATTTTAGCTCTGATAAAGAAAAGAACTTATCTTTTAGTGATCTCTTCAAAAGACCAACGAACATATTTTTATATGGCTCTTTTAAACTGGCCTTTAAACTCTTTACTGGCTTTAAGTGAGAGTATGTACGAACCATCGAAGTCGAGGCCTTCACACTTGCTCCCAGGTCATATCCAATCCCTTCAATTCCTGCGAATACACCAATGTCTGCACTTGCACCAAATGTATCAGCAAGCTGAACCAGGTTATCAGTACCAAGGTAGTTACCTAAAATAATATCTCTTGAAAGAATAAAATTAACATCCAGAACTGGGCTAAACCATGCTCCAACTTTAATGGGAAGAAGCTCACCAGTTTCCACGAAGTGATCAAGACCTGTCTTGAATTGCTTCTGGAAATACTCTGTTCTCTTTTCACCAAGATCAAAGAAACTCATTTCAGCGTTGAGTTTATTAACTAAGTTATCGATGATGTTACTTTGAATTTTTGAATATAAAAAATATCTTAACTGATCAAGCGGCGACTCTGCATCACCGTAAGCAAAACGAGATGCATAGTCCGGGAACTCTTTCTGCATGATCTTTCCGTCTTTAACGGCAGTTCCTGAAGAAATCTTTGCATTAAATGCAATCTCAGCGCTCTTCACTTCAAAAAGTCTATTAAGTGAATTTCTTCTCGAAATTAATTTTTCAACCAGGATCGTTTCAATTTCTTTTGGAAAATAAGCTTCTGCTACGATTTTCTGATAGTCAGCACGAGAAAGTTTATTAAGTTTGTTAATCATCCATACGGCATCATCTACCGTTGTAGCGAAATCGTTTGCCGTAAAATGTGGCAAGATAACTGCTTTGTTATCAATTTTTCCATTTACCCAGCTGAACTTGTTTACACTTTCGTATAAATCAACCATTGAGTACGGGATAATGAGTGCGCGAAGTGACCTGCTGTTAATCGTCTGAGTCGGTATCCCCATTGAAACGTTATAAAAATCGTATTCATTAGGCTCAGAGATAGCGATATCTTTAAGAGTGACTGTCAGTTTATCTGCTCTAACTAGATCGGTGTTTGCCCATCTGTCAGAGGCACCTAAAGTTGCTTCAGGAATCTCTCTCTTTAAGAAAGCTTCCATAGTAATTTTTGAATTAAACTGAATTGTTACATTCTTTAAAAACTTCATCGCTGGAATTTTATATCCCAATGCTCTTAGAAGATTTTTTCTCATCAGCATTGTGTGAAGTGTTTTATCCAAGTGGATTGTATAAACTTTATTTCCATTTACAGGAATAGCATTAAATCTAAATAGACCTGTATTAGAAAGGATAGATCCTTCATAAGTTAATGTATCGCCATCAACAATCGCTACATCTTTTTGATCTTCTACGATATTTGCCTGATTATCCCAGATGTCGTTTGGTTTTGGATTCAATGTTGATAGATCAACCCTTTGATTGGTGCTTAATAGATCAGCATCTCTGGTTGAAAGAACCTTGTTCTTATATATGAGGTCATCAGACGCCATCCTTATCCCTTTTTGCAAAGGTATAAAAGACTCTCCGGCCTGAACACTAGTCCAGACAAAAGACACCATTAATAAGAGAAAACACGCGTGTTTTGGAATTTTATTTTTCATAATAAGCCTACGAGAGCAAAAATCACTCCAACTCATCAGGATTAAAAAGATTATCAATTTCAGAACTTTAGAAAACAAAAAATTTTGAGCATGTGCCTAAACTTTAGACACCTGCTCAAAGATTATTCAGCTTATTTTGACAGAGATGAGAAACCCTTCAGGTAGGCAATGTATTCACGAACAAGAGTTGTAGCAGGAGATTTCGCGTTGTTTTTAAGACCACATGTTCCTGGCTTTGCAAAGCCAGTGAAGAGAACTTTGTCACAGCTGACTTCGGCCTTACAACTCTTAAAATCACACTCAACTTGCGGGCGAGAAAATGGGTTATAAGTCATATCTTGAGTCACAAGTGCTTCCTCAAGCTTTGCCTGACACTCACCTCTTAAATCTTTCTTCGAGCTCACAGGACAAAGAAAATCAACCACAGCTTTTTTGTATTCTTCCAGTGAAGAGTCTTTTTTCACGTTCACGATTAGTGAGTGAGACAATAGTGATTTTGCCATAACTCTTGTACAGTCTTCAGCAGAGTTTTTCACACAAAAGAATTTATAAAATGGAAGTCCACCTTCTCTGTAAGATCCCCAGAAGCCTGAGTAAGGAGTATTATCCGGCTTAAGCCTCTGACATGTTCCTTCAGAACATTCAGTTGTCGTATTATTTGAAAGTGAATTTTCTTTTGCCCAGTCAGAGTTTGGTGCAAAACCCTCTTCACTTAAATAGAAGTTTCCATCAGAGTGAAGTTTTTGAAAATTTGTTGAAGTCATTGAGCCCGCAACTGGAATCCCCCAAATATTTGATAAAAATGGCGCTAGTGAGAATCCTGAGTTACACCCATGAAGGTAAACGAATGAATCTTTCATGAAGTTTCCTTTTAAAACTTCAAGGCCTTTCGTTTTTTCATTAAGTCTGTTTCCTCTTCCTTCCAGGTGAACTCCGAATTGAACTGAGCTATGACTGAAAATATCAAGAGAAAGAATTTTTTTGAACGGAGTTAATTCATTGATAAATACCTGGCCATCGAGAGTTGATTTATTAGTCTTTAGTATTTTGAATCCCCATTTTTTTAAGGCCCACTCACTTCCGAGCTCTTTTTCATTGGCAGCAATAAAAAGAATTTGCTCACCTGGATTTTGTTCAGAGTATTTTAGTGCCTTAGCTTTTGCAACTTCCTGAAACAGAAGTCCTAAATCATCACCGCTACCAGCGACCATAATTCTGGTCGGGCGATTTGGATTCATGTCCGGAGTATTAAATGAAGCGACAATGTAAGAGGCTTGGGCCGCTGTTGTCAGCACTAAACCCATAACAAGAGAAGTGAATATTTTAAACATAAGATGACCCCAAATAAAGTTACTCGGGTCATATCCTATTTAGAAACACTCAGAGAAGGCAGTAGGTAAAAATTTCAAATCCAGACACAAAAAGGCCCTCGCATATGAAGCGAGGGCCTTTTATTAGTATTCACAAATCCTGCGATACCTTAAAGAGTGATCCCGAAAACTTCAGGAAGAACTCTTTGTTCTAGGTTAGATGCTGATGTTCCAAGTTTGTCAGCGATTTTAGCGATAACATCTTCTTTAGCTGATGAATCGACTGCTGCTTTTTGGATTTCTTCTAGGCTAACACCTGTAAGAGTTTTCATATCTCCAAGTAGAGCTAATTGATCTTCCCCCGTTAATTCACCGTTTGCTCTAGACATCATTTTTTCGATTTTCGATCCAAGTGTTACCATTGACATAGATGTCTCTAGGCTTACGTTGTATACGAAAGATACCTTAGCTGCTTTTGCGAAGAATCTTTTTTGCTCAGACTCTTTTGCAAGAAGAGAGACGTCTGTTGAAGAAACTTCATCTTCATATAGGTAACCTGATTGTTGTCCTACGTAGTACCCTGAAGTTTCTCTCTGAACGACTTCGTAATCATTTCCGTAACGGTCCCCATTCAGGTTTCCACCTACGATATCATCATGCTCGATATCTCTGAACTCTGAAGCTACTGCTTTGTTATTTGAGTAGTAATCGTAATAAACGATTGAACGTACGTATTGAAGGCTTACGGCCTTATATTCGCTGAACTTAGCATCGTAGATAACGAACCAGTCATCTTGCCCAGCGGCCTGTGATCTTAATGTCTCATTAGTATAAAGCTCAACACGAGATGAATAAGTTCCATCTACAGAGTTAAGTGATGACACGAACTCTGAAGCAAGGATGTTTGCTGAAGAATACTGTCCATACGTAGATGTTGGAGTTGTTGGAGTTGATGGTCCTGTTGGAGTCGTTGGAGTTGTTGGTGGATAATATACACCACCGCCTCCGCCACCGCCGCCACCGCAGCTAGCAAGTGTTGTTAATAGAGCAAGTGCAGAAAGTTTTAAAAGTGTTTTCATATTTGTAATCCCCCCCTAAGAGATTGTCGTTAAGACCGACCTATAAATGATTTGTAACAGGGGTTAAAAAAATAGTCGATCATTTCACTCAACTTGTAAGTATTTAATAAGTATTTGGATTTTTTCAGAATCAGTGTGATACCGATGGCCCATTTTCAGTTTCAATGTGACACCAATTTAGTCGGGTAACTAGTCATTTGGGCAAAAAAAAGGCCCGCTATTAAGCGGGCCCTTTGTTTCTATCATTAGTTTTTTAAACGCTAATTAAAGAGTGATACCGAAAACTTCTGGAAGAACTCTTTGCTCTAAATTCGAAGCTGACGTTCCGATTTTAGCAGCAATTTTAGCTAGAACATCTTCTTTAGTAGAAGCGTCTGTAGCAGCTTTTTGGATCTCTTCAAGAGTTACACCAGTAAGAGTCTTGATGTCTCCTGTAAGAGCAACTTGGTCTTCTTGAGTTAGCTCACCGTTAGCACGTGAAAGCATTTTTTCCATCTTTGATCCTAGAGTGATCATTGACATAGATGTCTCGATGCTTACGTTGTATACGAAAGAAACTTTTGCAGCTTTTGCAAAGAAAGCTTTTTGTTCTTCTTCTTTTGCAAGAAGAGAAACGTCAGAAGTAGAAACTTCGTCTTCATATAGGTAACCTGATTGTCTACCTTCGTAGTCTCCAGAAGAATCTCTATCAACAACTTCGTAATCGTTACCGTAACGGTCACCGTTTACGTTTCCAGAAAGGATATCGTCTCTTTCGATTTTTCTGAACTCAGATGCAACAGCATTGTTGTTTGAGTAATAGTCATAATAAACAACTGAACGAATGTACTGAAGACTGACTGCTTTGTACTCAGAAAATTTAGCATCGTAGATAACGAACCAATCGTCTTGACCTGGAACTCTAGATCTAAGAGTTTCATTTGAATAAAGCTCAACACGAGATGAATAAGTTCCATCAACATTGTTAAGTGAATTTACGAACTCAGAAGCTAAGATGTATGGAGATTGGTAAGTTCCATAAGTTGAACCACCACCAACGCTAACACTTCCACCACCGCCGCCGCCGCAGCTAGCAAGAGCCAAAAGCATAGATAACATAGATACTTTTAAGAACATGTTTTTCATAAAACCCCTCTGGAAGCTGTGTCGAATACTCGACTATTTGTAACCCTAAGTAACACTAGTAATTTATTTAGTCGACCGTTTTGCTCAACTGTAAGTATTTTCTTCAGGTAAAGAAAATTAGTCGCAACAGGCCCAAAATTTTAAAGGTTGGATCTGGATATGCCGTTAAACCATGGAGAAGGATCTTAAGGAATAGACCATGAAAAAATTACTGTTAATTTTACTGGCGGGATTGCCAATTTGTACTATTGCTGGAGAGCTGGACTCTATCAAGCTCATTACACCTGTCGATTACGACAGGGATTCTTCATTTTCTCAAACAGTAAAATCTAAAACCCAATCCTTTTTGGCCGGTGCTCTTAGTATTGATATTGAGAAAAAAGTTGCAGCGAAAATTAAACCATTTCATGGTGATCTCTCTGGCTATTATTCCAAACCAGGTGAACTCGATGCCTTCGTAAAGACTGTTGTTCAAGAAGGAATTAGAAAACATCTTCCTTCTGTTACAGATGACAACATGATTGGATTTTATGGCTACCTTGGTACAAATCTAATAGGAAAATTTGCAGACAAAATTCTTGAAAAAGAAGGCGTAACTGATCCAGCGAGAAGAACTCTTTGGGTTAATAAACTAACCGAGCCATTTACAGGCTGTGTGACTAAATCACTAAACGCTATGTACGATGCCAGTCATTGTATAGATGCACTTGCCTCAAGCCTTGTTCCAAGTGCAGGTATTGGTATCGTTTATGAGCTCTCAAGGGCCAGCTTAAGCTCTTCTCTACCCGCAAATGAGAGAACTCCTTTTAATAATGATCAGGCCGCTCTTTATAAGGTCTGTATAGCTAAGACAAAATCAACTGCTGCTGATGTAAAAAACTGTGCACTTGCCACCATGAAAACAGGGGTCTTAAAAGTCACAGATCAGTCTCTTTCAAAAACGATTAATGAAAAAGCATCATCTAAAGCAAAGGCTGCTGAAATCAAAAAGCTAGCATGGCCTGCATTCAGCACATGTGCCAACGCTGTTGGAAACAATGCCGCCAGCAAAGTCAGCTACACTGATCAGTTTTTCGGTTGTATTGATAATCTGGTACAAAACACGGGAACACTTTTAGTTTCAGACAAAGTCTCAACTACTCCAGCTATCATTGAAGCTTTCGGTGCAGCTGAAGCAAAAAAATTATCAGTTGAAAAAAGTGCTCAGTTTAAAAAGTGTGCCGAAGAACAAAAGGCCAAAGGCGCACGCGCTGATGGAATGCTTGATATCTCTCCTTGTGAAAATACGATTACAAATGAAGTGACATATAAGGTAGTGGCGCACACTTTAAAGTCGACTGCGCAAAACTCATTAAAGACTGACAAATCGCTTTCCGTTAAAACTGGAAACGAAGGTGTTCAGATGCTGGACAAGTGTTGGAATAACCGCCAGAGCGAAAAAGCTCGCGAAGCATGCTTACGTTCAACGATTGTAGACTTCTCTCAAAAGGTCGCAACGATCAAACTTAACGATGCTATCCCGGCCGACATGCCTGGCAAAAGTGAATTAAACAAAACATCAGTCGCTGAATTAGCAAAATGTATTGATGCTGGCCTGCCAAGTAATATTTCTGAATCAAATGATCTTTCAAAAAGACTCGATAAGTGTACTGGTAAACTTACCAGAAATGTTGCTCTTAAAGTGGCCAATCACCAAATCAGAGCAACTGCGGAAGGAAACATTTCTGCTGCCGATACAAATGCGATGGTGAAAAACCTGGTAGAAGATGAATTTGCAAAATGTATTGGTGAAACTCCAAGTGATGAAACACTTGAAAAATGTAGTAACGCTCTTACAGTAAAGGCCGCTAAACAAATCGCAGAAACAAGTTTCACAAAAGAAGTAAATGCTTACCTTGAAAAATCAGGAGGCCTTAAAGCTTTAGGTGTCACTCAATCACAAGTGGATAGCTTTCTAAAAGATCTGACTGCAACTAACCGCGCCTGTATCGATAAAAAGTCAACTGGTCCCATCATGGATCAGGTGAACTCTTGTATTAAAGGCTCTGTTAAAAAAATTGCCTTCTTCTTTGGTGATATTCAATTCAATAAGAGTGCCGGCAACATGTATGCTGGCAAAGACAAAGATAAAAAGATCGTTGAAGACCAATTTAAGAAATCTCTTGATGAATGTCTTAACACTAAAAATGGAAAAGAGTTCTCAATCTCTGATTACACAAAGAATCTTTACACATGTTCTGACAAAGTCTCTTCTTCTACTACTCTTGTTGTTGGTAGAGACCAGATTAATTCGTCACTAGATACCTACCTTAAAGATCGTCCGGGCATGAACATGAAGAGCAAGCGCGATGAAATCAGAAGCTCGCTTCTTGGTAACTTCCAGACATGCTTAAACAAAAATGAAAATCAAAGTGCCTGTATTAATACTTTGAAAAAAGATGCGACGAAGACAATTGTTGTTAACTACGGTCAGTCTGAAGTGAAGGCACAATTAAATACTGACAAACTTCCTCCTGAAGTAAAACCAGTTGAAGATCAATTCATCGCATGTACTGAATCTAAACTAGAGGGAGAAGCTCTAGCTGCTCACCTTGATGAGTGTACAAAAAACTTCGCGCTTGGTTTTGCAAAACAACTTGGAACATTAAAATTAAATTATCTTCTTAAAGGTGCCTTGGGTACTGAAGGCTTTAATGCCTCTCAGAAAAATATTGACGATGCTCTTTTAAAATACACTCAATGTCTTGATGGATTAAAAGTTTACTCGATTAACGATGGTCTAACTTCAAAACTTAGTATTTGTACTGACGGGTTGACTGCAAGTGGTATGTCACTCGTAAGAAGCAATATTAATCAATGGATGTCTACTGAAGAAAAAGACGCGGCCACGTTAATGATCAAAGAAGAGTTTGCGACTTTCCTTCCATGTCTAAGTGCTCTTCTGCCAGCTTCACCCTACACTCCTGAGCTGCAGGAAAATATCGAGTCGTCAGTAAAACCACTCGCGGTTCTTCTGTCTCACTACATTGAATATAATCCTGAAAACGCAAAACAAACGTTAGATGGAATCATTAAAAAACTTTCTGTCGACATCAACGATGTGGCGGCAACAACTAAAGCTAAACATGAGCTGTTGGATTTCTTATACAGCAGTGGCGCTCTCGATCAGTTCCTAAAGGCCATCATCAGAGGAACTGTTAAAGATGCACTGGCAGGTATCTCTGATAAAGATGTTCCTCAGGATTTAAGAAGTATTCTTTTAAAGAAAGAAAACTTTGAAGAAATTTTTAGCTCTCCGGAAGGAAGTAAAATCGTGGGCCTTGTTATGGATAAAATCCTGAAGCCTGCCCTTATCAATGGTGAAGACCTTCAGGGACAAGCTTACAAAAACAATATGGCCAACATTAAAGACACTGTTGTTAAGCTTCTTATTGATGCTCCTTCTTTCGGAGAGCAGGCCATTAAGATGAGTATTCAGAGGCAGATCAATGATATGTCCGGAGTCACTAAGTTCTTTGCAAAAGTTATTTATGGTGGCGACTCTCTTCAATGGGAAAAAGTTCGTCTGACTAAAAAAGGAAAAGAAGCTGAAGAGTATATTAAAAATTATCTTCTGACTCCAAAGTTTAAAGGTGTCCCTCAAACTCAAGCAGAACAGAAAAAAATAAATGATGAAGCTCAAAAACTTGTAACCGAAGCAGTAAAGTCTTACGGGTAAAATATGACGATCATAAAGGGTTTTACATTTAAAGTACTTATTCTCAGCGAGAACGTGAGCTTCAGAAACATCCTGGCCTCTAAACTTCGACTGGATAACTTTGATGTTGAGTTCATTTCTGGCGGATTTCATCTTCTGAATTATTTAGAAAAAAATCGCGATGTGAATATGATTATCTTCAATGAAGACATGCCTGATATGTCTGCGGCCGAGGCCATATCGATGGTCAGAATGAGTAAAACTAAATCTGAAATGCCTATTCTCTTCATCTCTAAAAATAATAATGAAGAAGAAATTTGTGACATGATTTTCAATGGCGCCAACGAATATGTGGTGCAAACTGAGAATTTTAAGCCCATCCTGGAGCGCGCTCACAAATATATGTCACTTATCAAGCAAAACGCTGCCTGAATCACGGCACTGCATATCGACTTCGCCCCTATTCCTCCCATAGAATTTGCTAAATTTTAGCAACGTGAACACCATAAGGAATATGCGCATGAAGAAGATCAAAGTTGCCAACCCTGTCGTTGAGCTTGATGGCGATGAAATGACCAGAATCATCTGGAAATTCATCAAAGAAAAACTAATCCTCCCTTACCTAGATGTAGAAATTAAGTATTTCGACTTAGGAATGGAATACCGTGATCAGACAAACGATCAGGTAACTGTAGACGCTGCTGAAGCGATCAAAAAATACAACGTTGGTATCAAGTGTGCGACGATCACTCCTGATGAAGAACGTGTAAAAGAGTTCAAACTAAAAGAAATGTGGAAGTCTCCAAACGGTACAATCAGAAATATTCTTGATGGAACTGTTTTTAGAGAGCCAATCATTTGTTCAAACGTTCCAAGATTAGTTCCTAACTGGACTAAGCCAATTATGATTGGCCGTCACGCTTTCGGTGACCAGTACCGTGCAACTGATTTCGTTACTAAAGGCCCAGGAAAGTTAACGATGACTTTCGAAGGTGCTAACGGCGAAAAGATTCATAAGGAAGTATATAACTTCAAAGGCGACGGTGTTGCTCTTGCTATGTACAACACAGATGAGTCTATCAGAGGATTTGCTCACTCATGTTTCAACATGGCGATGACAAAAAAATGGCCTCTATACTTCTCTTCAAAAAACACAATTCTTAAAAAGTACGATGGTCGCTTCAAAGATATCTTCGAAGAAATCTACCAAGCTGATTATAAGAAAAAATTCGAGTCTCTAGGAATCACATACGAACACAGACTGATCGACGATATGGTCGCTTCAGCTCTTAAGTGGAATGGAGATTTCGTTTGGGCATGTAAAAACTACGACGGTGACGTTCAGTCTGATACTGTTGCTCAAGGTTTTGGTTCTCTTGGTCTTATGACTTCAGTTCTTATCACTCCAGATGGAAAAACGATGGAAGCTGAAGCTGCTCACGGAACTGTTACACGTCACTACAGAATGCACCAACAAGGAAAGCCAACGTCAACTAACCCAATCGCTTCTATCTTTGCATGGACGAGAGGATTAGGTCACAGAGCTAAGCTTGATAACAATCCTGAGCTTACTCACTTCACAGAAACTCTTGAAAAAGTTTGTGTGGCGACAGTTGAGTCTGGAGCGATGACAAAAGATTTAGCGGTTTGTATTTACGGCGACAAAGTTACAGCTGACAAATACTTAACGACTGAACAATTCTTAGATGCACTAGATGCTAATCTAAAAAAATCTCTTAACATGTAATTCAAAAAAAAGGGCCGCTTGAAGCGGCCCTTTTTTTATCCAAACTATCTACAGATTGATTCTCTATCAATGATCTTGTCAGTTTCGATTCCTCGAGAAACCATTCTTGCAACGATTGCAGTAGAGTTCTCCGGCATGATTTCCAGACTCACTTGTCTATCAGTTCTCTTGTAGTGGTAAGAGATGTCTTTGATTCCATATAGAGTGATAGTCACGTCCTTACAAACAACATCACATCTATTCGAGTCTCTTGCACAAACCTTCTCACATCTGTTCTCCACGATATTGCGCTCACATCTTTCAGTCGTATCAGTCCAACCATAGTGCTCCACATCTGTTCTCATATTTCCAGCAACACTGAATGGTTGTTCAATCTTTCTTGCATCAATATAGAACTGGCCATTTTGAGGAATGTTTAAACTATCGTCTGACTTGATAGGAATATCCTGGTCCCCTAGTTCAAGCTTAATATTTTTTGAGCTTTTCACCACAAGTCTCGCTTGATGAGCTCCCGGCGCTAGCGTTCTCGTTTTTGTTTTTAAACCTAAAAATCCTGATTTCATTTTTACAGTAAGAGGTTGTTGAACTTGCAGAGTTCCGTTTAAATCAACACACGAAACAGAAAGTAGTAGAACAGATAACATCATCAGCATTTTCTTCATTTCAATTCCCCCCAGAATTTTCTTTTTTCCGCTCTTGCGGTCTCGAGAGCCCTTAAAGCAAGAGCAATGCCGAAGTTTATTTCTTCTAAAAAAATATTAAATCAAATGCTTATCAGTTTTTCTGACATAGCTTATATGTCACTGGTGCCACAATGATCCTGACTAAGTGGTGTCACTATCATTTTTACATGGAGTATTTACATACCTAGGGTCTCAGCATAGAAGTCTCCTTAATTAACACACGGGGGACAACCTATGAAATACTTAATCTTATTAAGCGTACTATTCGCTTTCAATGTAAAGGCCGATACTGAGCTTACTGTATCAGATGATCTAACTCTTGCTGATGAAGCAATTCAATCACCAACAATGAATATTGAAGGACAATACCAAGTAGAAGTTCCAGTTGCTCAACCGGCACCAGCTCCTGCACCAGTAGTGAGAAGACAAGCTCCAAGACCTGCTCCAAAAAAGTTAACGTCTTCAGATCGTTTAAAACTTTTAAGAGAAAGACTTGAAGAAAGAAACCGCATTATGGTTGAAAAGAAAATGGAACAAATCCGTTTTCAACAAGAGATGGCACTTGCTCGCCAGCTTGAAGCTTCAATGAATCAGACTTTAAAATCGATCGACGGAATTAAGTAATTAAAATATCTTTATAAAAAAAGGGCAGCACCAGAACCAATGGTGCTGCCCTTTTTTTATGTAAGGGCCGTCTAAATCTTAGACACGTCTGTAGCTATTACACTCCATCTCACATTCCCCACAAACTCACCTGACAATATTCTAAAATCAGACATTATAAAATAAACTCAGAGGGTTTAATGAAAAACACATCTTTTAAAAAGATCGTCCTATTATCAGTAATGATTCTGGCAACAGGTCTTAATCCACTCTACTCACAAGACAATACACCAAACACACCTGAAGCTGAGTTCATTGCTCTTAATCAGAATCGTATGGAAATACTGAAACCACAAAGTCGTCCCTTTATGGTTTCTCAGGGTAAAAAAGCTCCTACGGCCGTTTTAATCCATGGACTATCAGACTCTCCAGGATCAATGGTTGAAATTTCTAAAATTTATGAAAAGAAAGGCTACAACATTCTTACAGTACTCCTAAGAGACCACGGTATGTCAGATGAAGAATTAAGACATGAGGCCCGTGCAAAAGTTAAACTAGCTGACTGGAGAAAAGATATTGATAAAGTTATGGCGATCGCTTTTAAAATGAGTGATTCTGGAAAAATCGCTCTTGCTGGTTACTCTCTTGGTGGAGCTCTGGCAACAGACACAGCTGACCGTTATAATGGGAAGATTGCTTCGCTTGTTTTAATGGCGCCTCTTTTTAAAATGAATCACGGTTGGGCCGCTCCAGCTGCGCGAGTTCTTAAACACGTAAAATACTCAATCGCTAAAGGGATTCCTGAAGCCCCTCACTTTTATCCAGACATTGCCCTAAATCAAACTCAACAGGCATACGCTCTGACTAAGCACTTAAAAAAGAAAGTTACAAAGAACGCAAAAGAAGAATTAAAAGCACTTCCAAAAATCATGTTCTTAACGGATGCTGACTCAACAGTTGAAAATGACTTTGCGATCGAAACAGCAGAGAGAATTGCAATACCTTCTGATAATATCATTATGTACAACACTATTGATGCTGACACTATCGTTCTTCACCGTGACCTACCGATGAGAAGAATCAACATCAACAACAAGACGAACCCACATATTGATGAGTTACTCGCTAGACTTGAAATCTTCCTTAGCGATCTATAAAAAAATCTTATTCGTCTAAAGTTTTGACAGGTATTTTTTATCTGTTAAAACTTTAGACAGCTTATATTAAAAACGCCTAAACAATCCAGCTCCTTACCCTTGGCACGTTAGTTGTAATACTAACTGTATATCGAAATGGCTTCCACCAAGGGGATCTTATGAAAAAGCACTCAGCTATGTTTTTAACTTTTACTGCCTTATTAACTTTGAATGCATTTGCACCTCAAGTCTTCTGGGATCAAAATAAAACGACAAGAACACCATCGAGCTTAGAAGAAGATCGTCTTGAAGAACTTGCTTTAAAAGAAGCACCACTAAAACCACTTGAAGTGGCAACGACTGAAGACAGAAGAGTCGAATCAGTTGTAGTTGAAGATGCTTCAAAAGAAGCCCCATTAAAACCGCTTGAAGAAGTAAAAATCACTGGAGACAGAAAAGTTAAAGCAGTGGTTGTTGAAGCTCAAGTACAATGTCAAAAAGATAAATCATCTGCCCTTGAAGACGAAATTAAAAAACTCGTTTCAGATAAAGAATCAATTCTAAAAGAAATTGAAGAATTGAAAAAAGCTAAAAAAGAAGATTCATCTAAAGATGCTCCAAAAGAGACAGCTAAAGTTGATAAGAAAAAAGAGAAAGTTGAAGTCATCGACATCATGTCACAATTGACAGGTCTTATGATCTCTCAACAAGCTCAACAACAAATGATGATGGAGCAAATGTTCTCAATGATGGCGATGCCACAAATGAGACAACAAAAACAATTCTCACTTAATGATTATATGCCGTTCGCTTCTCATTACTCTGACTTCAGTGACTACAGCTTGTATTCACCAGCACCAATGTACCCAAGAAGCCACAGTACTATGGGACAAGTTGGAATCAGCTACCCGAACTACTCTGCTCACGATTACTCGAATCCATATTCGCTGTATGACATGAACAATAGATACCCATCAAGCAACGAAGGTATGGGGCTGCAACCTGCAAACCATATGAGATATAACAATCCATCGGCCTACACTGCTCCAGTGCAAATGCCTCACAGTGGATTTGATTTTGGCAACGGCGATAACATGCAAAGAATCCAGTTCTAATAAATAATCTCTCTCCCCGTGTTGGCCAGATAAAGATCCCCCCATCTTTATCTGGCCTTACTTTTTTTAACCCGACCAAAATCCTCCAGCTTAAAAACGGAAAAATCTTCCTCTTTTATCTCAACATTTTTCTATTTAAGGCGATGAGACTCTTAAGCGTGCTTGAGCTAAGGAATGTTCAAGTGTAATTGTAAGGAAGCAACTGTCGTGATTAGAGGATTTCATCATGAAAGTGGAACAAACAACTAAAGTAAGAAACGATAAACTTATTATCAAAAAATGCCACGTTTGTGGCCATATACACGAATCTCACCAAGAGCCGCAAAAATGCACTCAGTGCAAGAAGTCATTTCTCCCTGTCAACTACTTCTCTAAGGTTCATTCAAAGTCTCAAGCAGATTATGAGAAACTTTTTGCTTTTGGTCATGAAATGCATGACGAAGAAATCATAAAAGGTCTTACAGTCCTCTGGTAAATTGCACACTTTTTATAGCTTTAATGCTATGAATAGTTATGCAGCAACTACACCCTATTATTCAAAGACTCTTTGAGAAAAAAGGCTTCGATCGCCAAAAGATTGAAGATTTTCTTTCATGGGATTTAAAAACTATTCCGGACATGAGCTCTCTCAAAGATCTTAAAAAAGCATCTAAGAGAATCATCGAGGCCATCGATCGCGAAGAGAAGATCGGCATTTATGGCGACTACGATGTTGATGGAACAACTTCATGTGCTCTACTTTTTCATTTTTTTAAAATGCTTGGAGTGGATGTCAGTACGGTTCAACCATCAAGATTTGTCGAAGGCTATGGCCTGCACTTATCAAGCATTGATGAAGCCGTTCAAAATAAAATCAGAGTTCTCATCACTGTCGACTGCGGGATTTCAAATAATGAAGCTGCCGACTACGCCAAAGAAAAAGGACTTGACCTGATCATTACAGATCACCACAAAGACGCTCGCGAAACGATGCCAGATGCCTTTGCCGTTATTAATCCTAATAGACGCGATGAAATTGATAATCCTGATTATGAACAGCTTAAAACCCTTGCTGGTGTTGCGGTAGGATTTGCTCTGGCCGTTCAAGTCAGAACAGACTTGATCGCAATGGGACAAAAAATTCCATCACTTTATCCACTTCTGCAATTCGTGGCCATCGGAACAATTTGTGACCTTGCTCACTTAAGTCCACTAAATTTAAAACTCGTCCGTCACGGATTAAAACTTTTAAAAGAAACAGAGTATCCGGGACTGCGCGCTTTTTTCACGACAGAAGAATTAAAAGCAAAAACCATTCCTTCAGAAAAACTTGCTTTTCATATTGGGCCGCTTATTAATTCCAAAGGAAGACTAGAGCACCCTGAAGCTTCACTGGCACTTTTAACGGCAGATAATGCTGACAAGGCCCGCGAGTATTACGATCTGCTTGTAAGCTGTAATCAGGAAAGAAAATTCATTCAGAATGAAGTCTTTAATGAAGCCCGTGAACAAGTCAAAAGAGAGCTTCAGTATAACGACAAGGAACACTTGATAACAATTGCCTATCAGCCACACTGGCATGAAGGAGTTATTGGAATTGTCGCTTCAAAACTAGTAGAGACTTTTAAAGTTCCTGCTATTGTTTTCACTGACTCTGAACACGAAGGAGTTATCAAGGCGTCTTGTAGAAGTGCAGGCAACCTGGATATTTTCAATCTGCTTAAAGCTCAAGAATCTCTTTTTATAAAATTTGGCGGCCACAAAGCAGCTGCAGGCCTATCGATGCCTAAAGAAAACCTTCGTGCCTTTATTGATAATATGAATGCTTCATTAAAAGATGTTCCAGCGATCGTGCGCACGAGAATGGATTTTTATGACCTGGATATCGATGCAACAGAGATCAATCCTCAGCTTATGAGAGATCTTGATATGCTTGAGCCTTTTGGAATGGGGAATGAAAAACCTAAATTCCGTATTAAAGGCGTGAAGCTTGAATCATTTGATTTAATGAAAGATGTTCACGTGAGATGGAATCTTGTAAAAGAAAAAACAAAGCTTAAAGGCATTAGTTTTAACTATATCGGCAAGCATGAGACAACTGCTCCAGCAGAAATCTACTCTACTCAAAACCTTAAGCAAGAAGATCTCTCTGTGTATTTTACGCTGGGAATGAACCGCTTTAATGGAAATGAGTCTATTCAACTGATGGTCGACAAAGTCGAATTTGATTAATAAAAAAAGGGCCTTTAAAAGGCCCTTTTTTTATTGGTGATATTTATCTCTTAATAGTAACTTTTTCGATCTTCACTTCTTTAACTGGTCTATCACCTGCACCAACTGCAGTTTTTCCAATTTTAGAAACAACATCCATTCCTGAAGTAATTTTTCCAAATACAGTGTGTCTTCCATCTAGGTGTGGTGTTGGAACTAGTGTAATGAAGAATTGAGAACCATTTGTTCCTGGTCCTGCGTTTGCCATTGAAAGGATCCCTGGACCTGTGTGACGAAGACCTGGTTGAGTTTCATCTTTAAACTTATACCCTGGGCCTCCACGTCCTGAACCTTCTGGGCATCCACCTTGGATCATGAAGTTATCAATTACACGGTGGAAAACTAATCCATCATAGTACGGGCCAGTTTTAGCTGGAGTTTCTTGTCTGCCTTCTGCAAGGTTAACAAAGTTCCATACAGTTTCTGGAGCTTCTTTAGCAAAAAGTTCTGCTTCGAAATCTCCCATATTCGTTGTGAAAACCGCTGTTACGCGATCTAGGTCTTCTTTGTGTTCACTTTTTTTAACGCCCATTCCAAACATAGTATTCTCCTTTTAGTAATTAGCTACTTTATAATTTCCGCGAATGTCTTCGACATTCTTTTTTGCTTCTTGTGTGTAAAAAATTAATCTTTGATCTGCTTTAAAAAAAGCACCTAAATTAATGTGCAGACTTGGTTGTTTTTCGCCCTGGTCATCAAAAATAGAAAACATTTCCGCACTAATAACTTTAACTGCCAGGTCAGGAAACTTTGCTTCGATTTCTTGTTTTGTTAAACAAGCTGAAACTAAAACCGGAACCCCAGTATCCTGAGTTGATGATTGCAAAAAGTTTTTAAGTTTATCTTCCTGCTTTTTTCCTTTTAGAGCTTCATCCAACCAGATTAAATGAATCTGCTTGAAAGCTGGTGCTTCAAAAAAAGTGATTTTGCTATTAACTTTCTCACTGGCCTTAAAAAATAAAACTTCTTCATCTTTAAGAGTCAAAGTGACATTTGGTTGTTTTTTGGCAACCAGATACTCTTCATTGAAGCTTGCCTGAACCTGAGTGGCATTAGCATAACTTAGCGAGTAGCTTTTCATCATTGCATTGATATCAAAATAACGAATGCCTTTAGTCCTAAAACACCCGGCCGATTGACTGAAGTTGGCCCATTCAGGAATGTCTGAAAGGAAGTATTTCTCTACACCTGTTGAAGTGTAATACTGATCAACATTTCTAGGCTTCAGTCCTGATGAACAGGCAGCGATCAAAAACGCGATCAATGTAAGTGGCAATATTTTTTTCATAGTTATGCTTTTTTAAAATAATTCAAAACGTTTTCTTCTATTTTTTTAATATCCGTTACTGCAGTATCGAGATCTTTAGAGTTCAAAATATAATAGCCAGGCTCTACTGCATGAAACCCTTGTCCAAGAGAGACATCTTTCACACCTCTAGCGATACAAAGTGCATCACCAGCAAGAGTCATCATCTCTTGAGGCTTATTTGAATGGGCCCTGAAGTCTGGACTTTCGATTGTGGCAAAAACTCCGTCGCGGTCCAAGAGTCTATCAACTGACGTCACATCAAAACCAATATGCTGAACAAGTAGCGGAGTTGGCTCAAGAGGTTTTGGAACTTTTACTTTTACGTAGTCCTCTAAGTCACGCCACTCATGAATCTTCTTTTCAAATTCTAATTTAGATTGTTCAAAACGAACTTCGATTTCAGACAAGAACTCTGAAGTCTTTTGATCAAGCCATGAAATCCCACACGGCTTATCGCTCTTATCATAAGTCACCCAATGAAGTTCTCTGCCAGGAGCTTCTAGTAACCAGTCTTTAAATTTTAACAAGGCCAGTTTAAGCTGCGCGCCTTCTCCCACGAGAATAATGCTTTTTTTCCCAGTCAGATCAAGCTTGGTGAAAATATCATTTTGATAATAAAGCACAGAGCTGTCTTGAAGGTTAAACTCGTTTAAGGCAAAACTATTTCCTGCTCCGGCCGGCATAACCTCTTTTCCAAACCCAGTGGCCTCGATCACAATATCGAAATCAGCAAAACTCTCCACAGGCTTATGAAGGGAGTTGATAACATCCGCCCCTAAGTCTTTAAAGAGGTCTGGAGTCTCTTCCATTTGTTTAAGAATAGTGTCCTTAGGGTTAAGTGAATAAATAACTCTAAAGAGATCGTAGAGCCTGCTCTTGCCTTCAATGGTTTCATCTTTGTGAAGGAATCTTTTATGAACGCGAAGAACGTCACCTTGTTTGGTGAGTTCATATTTTTCAAGTTCAATAACGGCCGGAACAATGTGCTCGATAAAAAAATCATTCACCGACATTTGGGCATTATTAAAATCGATTTTAAATTCTGGGAAGTGCTCCATAAGAAAGCGCAAGTTTCCACCCAAAGGAGTTCTTTGGAATAGCACGACTTCTGCACCCAATTGATCGAAGTGACTAGCGGATAAAATTGCAAGCGGACCGGAGCCGATGATGGCCATTTTCATAGATTTGTACTCCCAATCTAAGGGAGCACAAATCTATCATTAGCGTGATAATTGAACAATAAAATGCGATAATAGCGCAGTGCTATTATTTGAAATAGACCTTAGTGTCACCTTTATCGATAGCAGAGTGCTCTGCAAATCTATAAATGAAATCAATAAAGCTCTGCATAGCTTCAAAACTAGCTGCTGTTTTATCGAATTCACAACCATATTGCATGTAAGTGATGCCGTCCTTCCCTAGTACCTCTTTTCCGTGACGAATATTCATGATCACTGGAATGTAAGAAGCATTTGTGAAATACATACGCATTGTAATTTCAAAACCTGATGCTAATTTTTTATCTTTCGGGTTCCATGGAACCTGGAATGAGCATCCGTCGCCAGCGATATCAACCATCGTTACCGGATAGATTGAACCGTTGTCATCAATTACGGAATAAGCTCCCAAAAAGTTTTGGAACACAATACGATTAAAAGCTCTGCGCTTTTGTTCAATCGTATCAGCTTTTTTCTTGTTGAAATCGAGTACTTTAAATTCAGACATATTCGCTCTCCGAGTTAGACTTGCAATCTGTATCGGAGAATGGGGATTTTTTTTTAGTTATCTTTTTAGATAACTTGGGGTCTGGGAAATTTCTTCTTTCATTCGCTTAAATGACTCTAATCTCGACATGATTAATTCAGTTTCATAAGCGTTTTGGTCAAGTTTAGAATAGAAAAAGCAACCTGCTGTTCCCTCTTCATGATTACAATTCGAGAACTTACATTGAACTGCACCTTCTTCTAAATCCGGAAAGTACGTTATCAGTTCTTCTTCTAAAAGATCTTCAACTCCAAACGAGCGAATGCCGGGAGAATCAATTAAAGACATAGCATCAGAGTCAACAATTTCACTCCAGGTCGTCGTGTGCTTTCCTTTCCCGACTCTCCCTACATCTCTGGATAAAAGTGTGATTTTTCCATCAGAAGTTGCACTGATCAGTTTACTTTTTCCAACACCAGACTGCCCTAAAAAGATCGAAGTCTTTCCATGAAGTCTTTGTTTTAAATCTTCTAATCCTAACTCGAGATATTGATTTTTATAATCTGGAATGGCAGCTGAAACTTCGAAGCATTCGATACCTAAATTATTCATGCGATCGAACTCAAACTTAATATCTAAAACACTTGGATCGTATTCATCCATTTTATTGAAAACCATGAGTGGACGTATCCCCCACTGGTGAGCTCTTACTAAAAAGCGATCAACAATTCCTCGTTTATATTCTGGACGAGAAACTGAACTCACGATAACCATCAGTTCACAATTTGAAGCTGTGACTTTTTTCTTTTGCTCGCGGACAATTAAACGAAACATTTCATTGGTGCGCGGAAGAACTTCAACGATAGTATTTTTTTCATCGATCATGACGTAGTCGCCGACGACAATCGAGTTTTCATCTCCCTTAAGAAGATTTCCTAGGGCAGTGGCCATAACCATTTCAGAAGTCTCTAAGACTTTACAGTCAAACTCACGCTTGCCGGATTTAAAAACTCTCGCCTTTCTTAGCATGTCATAAATCCCTCTGGAAAAAATTGTCCTTTGGGATCAAACTTTTTCTTTAACTCGCGAAAGACACTTTTTTGATGGTCATTATAAAAAGGAGCAATAAATTTTCTCTTTAACAATCCAATCCCATGCTCGGCAAAAGGAGATCCTTTCCACTCAAGCACCTTGCTATATAAACTTTCAAGTTGCTCATTACAAAAATCGTTTTTATCCGGAGTCGGCATATAGTTAAAATGCAAATGTGCATCTCCAAAATGACCGAAGAGATTGTAAGCAACACCCTTTTGTCCCATCTCACGATAAAACAATAAAAGGTCTCTGAATCTCTCTGCACTCACCTGTACGTCTGTCCCTTTTTTAGTTACACCCATACGACTGTTGGCCTCAAAAATCGCACGCGGAACACTCACTCTTAGTTCACGGCATTTAGAAGCATTCATTTCAAAGATTTGATCTTCGTTAATGAGTGTCAGATGACTTAAAAGATTTTCATAAATATTTTCGAACTCATCTTTTTTAATTTCTAAAAAGAGAACGTCGTTATTATTACCTGGATTTTTATCAGCAGGTAAAAACGATAGTGAGTTTGAATCTAGAAATTCGCAGGCGCGAACCTGATTTCTAAAAGACTGAACCGCTTTAAAGACTTCCAAATGCGGCTCAAAATTATCTTCCCATTTAGGAAGAAGCATAAAGATATAAGTTTCAGGAAAGTGTTCTATCGTTTTTAAAACCGCACTCTCAATAACTCCTAACTGCCCTTCCGTCCCTGTCATTAAGTCAGTTTCAAACTCCAGTCTTGGGTATGGTGCATTTTTATATGAGACGTAATGAGAAAAATCTTTTTGATACGAACTTAAATCTACGCCACAGTCTAATTTCTTTTCTGCAGATAACTTAACTTCAGCACCTTCATAATTTATATAAGTAAGCTCAACAATTTGCGAGCGCAGGTTTTTAAAACCAAATGATCTCTCACCCGTACAACTTGTAGCGATACCAGCAAGAACTCCTGCAAGCTCTTCAGTTGGCGACGTCATAATCTCTCTGCCTTTTGATAGACAGAACTCTTTAGCTTCTTTCCAAGTGACGAAACCTGTAACTTTTAAATTCCCATTCTCCAACATCTCAAGCGAGCCTTTAATGGTTGAAAGATTTCCCATTACAGTATTGCTCTTAAGCACTCCTTCAAGTTTTTCAAAAGGAATGACCGTTGAGGTTTGAGAGGAATGATACAAGGTCGGCTCCCCTGTTTTAAGGTGGGCCACAACCTCGGGAAATGAATAAAAGCTTTTTGTCTTCATTGCTATAGTCTAGGTAAGATTCCCTAATTGGGAAAGATTTATTTAAAATTCTAAGCACTTAGATGGCCTAAAACCTCATCTTCTGCTTGACATTAGGCCAATAAACCATTAATTTTCTTCTCACTTCGAAATTATCCAATGCACCCGTAGCTCAGCTGGATAGAGCAACCGATTTCTAATCGGTAGGTCTCAGGTTCGAATCCTGACGGGTGCGCCATTTTAAATCTCAATTGAAATACTTGTAACTTCTCCAATCTTATTCATATAGGCCTTATGCTTTTCTCCACACTCCAGAGAATAAGTATATCTAATAAAATGTTGAGAATTATCAGTGCTCTTTTGTTTTACACAGCCAGTCCATTTTGAGGATAACTGTTCACTTGAAAAATCATTTCGATTAGAACTATTTGGTAGAAAAGTAATATTACGTAATTCCCCCTTATTTGAAATCTCAAAACTCCATTTTTGATGATTAGACTTAGGATAATCATAAATTAAATATTTTAAATTTTGTTTTTCATTTTCATGGATATCATTCGGTGCCCCTAACCAACTTATTATTTTTCCCTCATTCCATTTTTCACTTTCAATTTTATTAATTAAACCCCACTCACTTTGAGTATTATCATTAATTTTCTCGTGCGTGCAGCTTGCAGTTAAAAGAAAAACAAAGAGTATTTTTATTTTATTTCTCATTCTTTAATCCCAATAATAACTTTAAATAATCAGATATTCTTCTGTTAACGCTTGAACCATTTTTTATAACTACATGCTCTACATTGTTGGCAAAATCTTCTTCGGGAAAAAGACTTCCGTCTGATTCCGAAAAATCATTTCTCTTAGTATAAAAGCTTCCTCTATTTTGTTTCCAATCTGAAAATGAATAATACTCTTCTTTTTCGTCTGCACTTAATTTAGAAAAAAGAACATGTGACATTTCATGAGCAAGTGCCTGCTTATAACCAAACTTTTTGGCACTATCGTATAAAACAATAACTGAATCATCAGGTCCAGAAGAAGCATGATTATTTGGAAACGATGACTTCACAGCACGATATATTTTTATTTCTCCTAGATCTCTAAGTCGTTTAGGTAGAGAATCAAGTGCTTTTTTAACGTCACGTTTTTCAATGGTCGTCCATTTCTTGAAAAGATCAAGTTGATAAGGCCACCCTTGGGGCATTTGATCTTCAAACTTAAGTTTTAATGGACTTGAGAAATTATAAGTACGGCAATGCGCATCTACATTTGTAGCTTTTACGAAAGTTCCATCTTGCCGATAATAAGAGTCTCTAGAATAAGCTGAGACAAAATATTGCCCTGACGGGCACTGGTCAGCCAAAGCCCAGCTGGACATCATCGTAAGATTAAAGAATATTAACAACTTAAGCATTATTAAATTGTAGATTGAGCCTATACCCAAGTCAAATTACTTCATTTACTCACTCTTTTGAGCTAAAATGTAATTATGAATTCACCAATTGAATCCACATTAAGCCCTGAACAATTAAGTCACATCGAAATGAATTTACAACTTTCGATTGATGAAAGAATTGATCAACTTCAAAGTGCAGTTAATCTCATTGAAGAAATGAGATCATCGTTAGATACTTCTAATGAAAACTGATTTTAAACTTCTACTATCTAAACTTTCTGAAAATGATTTTGATTTTATTGTCATCGGTGGTTTTGCAGCTGCTGCTTATGGTTCAAGCTTTGTTACAAGTGACTTGGATGTTTGCGCGATTTTGACTCCAGATAATATTGAAAAACTTCGTAAAGCTTTGGGGGATATTCACCCCAAACACAGAATTGCAAATAATAAACCTTCATTTCTAGATACACCTAAATCAATTGAAGGAATCAATAATCTTTACCTACAAACTGATGTTGGAATTTTGGATCTACTTTCCAACGTGACTGGAGTTGGTGATTTTGAAGAGCTCAGTAAATCATGTATTGAAATAAAAATTTATGGATATAAATGTAAAATAATTTCGATTGAAGATCTTATCAACGCAAAACGTGCACTCAAAAGACCAAAGGACATAGAGGTTGCAAAAGAATTAGAAATAATAAGAGCTAGTAAAAATGAGTCTTCATAAAATCAATATTGGAGTCGCTCAACTAACGAACTCTACAGACATTGAAAAAAACTTTAATTCAATCACAAGCTTTCTATCACGCTTTGAAAAAGAAAAAGTTGATGTAATTCTTTTTCCCGAACGTAGCCTGTCAGGCTTCTCTTCAAAAATGAGACAATGTACATAAGAAGTTTTAGCACCTTGCTTGAAACAAATTTCAGCTTGGAGCCATCGAACAGGAATCAATGTCATTCTTCCAACAGCATTAGTTCAAGATACAAAAATCTATAACTCAGGTTATTGGTTTAATGGTAATGACGTTACTCAATTCTATAAAATTGGTCTCACTGATTCTGAGAAAAAATTCTTCTCTATACCTGATAAGATCGAATCGAAAGTTTTTAATATTAACAGCTTTAATCTGGCTATCCTGATATGCTTTGAAGCTGAACATACTCCAACAACTTATTTTCAAAAAGATGAAGCTGATATTATTTTATGGCCTGGCTACTGGGGATGGACTCAGGAAGATAACTGGGATGAAAATAAAGAAAAGGAAATTAAGCATAAAATCTTTTCCAATATGAGCGAGTGGCGAGTTCCACTAATTCAATCTAATTTTTCAACGAATGATCTTATGGATCATAGAGGGACTGGTCCTCAAGGATTAAGTCACGTCATAGATGAAGAAAATAAGCTGATATATCGTGGGGTACATTTAAAAGATGAAGCCTTTATTGTGAATCTGACCAAGGTGAACAATAAAACGACTATTACATCATGCAAAACATTAGTAACTTGTTAAATTCCCGCAACTAGTTCGAAACTCCCCCAAACGGGTGCGCCAGTTAAAGAATAGTCTGAATTCTTTTAAAATTCCTTCCCCAATATAGCATTCTTGTCTTCTTTTCTTTATCAAGCTTATCGTACGCAAAACCAACTTCTAATTTTTCACTATACTCAGTAACGTCTAGTTTTAGAGCATCAATACCGTTTATAGGATGCTCGTAAGTTTTCCAATCATCAGTCGTTAATTTCGTCTTTATAACATTAGAAGGAATATCATTTCCCTTATCAAGTGGTGTTCTGATTGAAATAATTTTTTTATCTTTTTTGGAGACATTAATTGCTAATGAAAAAATACTAACTTTTTTATCAGTACCAAAAGTTTCATAATCATCGCCCTCACCTACTTTATGTAATCCTTGGATTTTTTCTAAAGCCAATGAAATATTTTTTGAATCCCATATTGTTTGTAACAATTTAATACTATCAATCTGTGCTTCTGCTTCATAAGAGTTACATCCAGTAAAAATCAAAAAGAAAAATAAAAATATTACTTTCATGGATTCTCCAATTTAAAATCAGCAGGAACAATATCCTGAATCAACTTATATCTCTCTGGAAATTTCTTACGCAGGCTTTCTTGATCATGGAGAAAGTCTTCTAGATGATTTGCGACGTCTTCTGTTATACTTTGAGCAGAATCTGGCTTTAGTAAAGGATAACTCGGTAAACGCACCAGAGAATTATCTTTACCTTCTTGTCTCCAACCTAATTCAAAAAATATGTTCGCAAGCTTTTCTGGTTTGAGATTATGCAGATAAAGATGAATCAATTCATGACTAAGAATTCTTGATTTTTCTTCTGGTATGGGCCATCCAGGAATTGCACCATTAAAGAATTGCGTTTGCCATTTTTCAGTTTTCGGATATTTTAACCTGCAATGTTCATCCGTCTCTCCTTTTTTTATAACGAGAGTACCATCTTTATTTTTATAAGGTTTAACTGGATGAGCTTCGACTTGGGTTTGCCAAAATTGTACAAGGCAACGGTGAAGCCAATGCTATTTTAGAAAAAAACAAAAAAGAGGTTATAAAAATCGCTATAAATTTCATATCTCTCTCAATTAATAGACTTTATCTATTTTGACTCTAAAGGTTATTTGTAGTCAATATAATTAGAAAGTAAAAATAACTATATAGAGCAAGAAGTTCGAAACTCCCTTAAGCGAGTGTGCCATTTTAATCTCTACTTTTATTCATCTCCGATTCCATGATTCTAATCTAGATAGATGTCTCACAAGATTCCTGCTAGTCTTTTGTTAAAAGAATAGAGAATGCGAGAGAGAAAATGATTAATTATAAATTTATTACTAAAGAAGAATTTGTACCTTTATTCAGACAATATCGCCCTGAGCTTTTTGAAGATAATAATGATGTTGATATTAATTCTTTTTTCAGTGAAATAGATAAAGAGAAAATTACAACGCTTGATAAAATGTGCACTACTCAATATCGTTTATACCTTACTGCATGGGAAAATGAGAAACTCGTGGGCTGGTCTTGGGGATTACAAATTAGTGGCATGGAATTCTATATGTGTAACAGCGCTGTCTTTCCAGAATATCGCAGAAAAGGTGTTTACACTGAACTGATGAATAAAGTTGTCGAAAAAGCACAAGAGGATGGTTTTCAGGAAATAACATCCAAGCACCATGCAGATAACAATGCTGTTATTATTCCAAAGTTAAAAGTTGGTTTTGTTATTAAAGGTTTTGAAATTAATCCTCGCTTTGGATTAATGGTTAATTTGGTTTGCTATAAATCAGAGGATATACTTAAAGTGCATAATCAAAGGACTGGGCTGAAGAAATAAAATTTCGAAACTTCTCCAGTCAATTCATCTTTGAAAAATCTAATTCAATTTTAATAGGAACTTAAAAATTGGAGGTACCAATTTGGCACCTCTAATTCGATCAAGATGGGCCTTAGAATTAAACCTTTTGTTTTCACAGAACTTGGCGTTGCTATGCTATCAAGCATTTTAAATACTGAGAGAGCTGTCTCGATTAATATTTCCATTATGTGAATCTTCGTAAAACTCAGAAGCTTTTTACTTTTAGAAAAAGGTTTAAACGAACGCATGAATAAGCTCGAATCAGGTACTAATAAAGTTTTTAAAGTTGTATTTGAAAGACTAGATTCAATTAAAGAAGTCATTGATACAAAACTTCCAACAACTAAAAGAAAAATCGGATTAAAAAATCAGTAAGTTTGCAACATACTGTTATTATTTTAATCTTATCGATTCCTTAAAACCTAATGCTCAAGCTTTGTTCAAGAATACCTTAAATTACTTTATACAATCTAGTTCTTAGCATTTAAACCGATAGGAATATACAGATAGGAATTAATCTTAATAGCTAATAAAAATGTTCAAATCAACTTGAAAGGGGAAATTATGAAAGTTGCAACTGCTCTAATTTTAAGTTTTACAACGATCGCTCTTGTAGGTTGTAGTGATAGTAATAAATCATCAAATGCTGGCACTCTAAGGAAGCAAACATTTAGTGATTCATCTGTAACAGCATTTACACAAACAAGTGGTGTGGCCATCAACAAACCATCTATGATGGATTATCTAATGAATAGAGCATATGCAATTGATGGAAACATCAGTTGTATAAATGGCAACGCTGTTTCTTTTGACTTAACAGCATTAGGTAACAACGTTCAAATTGAAACCACTTGTGGTGACGGTGTAGAATTATCTATTAGACAGGGACTACTTGAATCAATGGCCGGTAAAAGATTACTTATGTACTGGGGCGGTGGTCATGATACACGTGGCGATAATAGATCAATAACTTTTAATCCTACTACTTCGTTTTGGGGAACCTACGACAAATTAGAAGCAGGTAGCAAAACTGGGTGTAAAGACAAGTTAACATTTGATCAAGCAACTGGAACCGTTACAATTGAAAATGATTCTGTTAATAGCGATCCTCTGCCAAGCCACAATAATCAAGACTGCCTTGACAGTGAAAAACCTGGTGCTACAGCTGAGGATTATAAAAAAGTACTAAATTTTAGATTTAAAAACGGTAAATTAGAAATGCATAGTAATAAAAACTTTCCTCAAGATGATGACATAAATCAATTTTGCATCGATGAAGATGCTAACAATCAATGTGATTAATTAACTAACAACATAATGGGCAATTAGTCATAGTGATTAATTGCCCATCTTAAAGAGTGAGTATACTTATTTTTTACTTATGATTTCAACTTTCTCATCAGAAGTTCGCTTGTACTTACTTCCAGGAAAAGAATAAAAGGGAATGATATTGTTTGCAGCTTTTCTATCACCCAAAAGTTTTTCAAGCTCGTCAGCATCTTCCAGTCTATCATTAAGACCATCCATCTCATTACTTTTTAAGTGTCTGGAGAGATCCTTAGTACTTGTAGAACAAAAACTACATTTCATCGCACCCCCTTCTTTTTCAAAGACTGAAATCAACACTGATGAAAAATGGATAAAAATTTGTGAACAATATCAATCCATATCAATTCCAACGGGCGACATAAAGCAAGCATCTTTTCAAAAACTTCAAACGGCTTTCGAATTTTTCACAGAAAAACGCTCACGTGGGGAAGTGGACCTAAGTGGGACAGCTAGAAGCATGTTCGTCATTCAAGAAGAAGCTATTCAGAAAAAAGATTTTTTGCAATCAATACAATTATTAGAGAAAAATAAAGCACCTAAATATTCTTCAAAGCAGCTCCAAGAAGAGAATAAGAAACTAGAAGAGCTTTATGCGAAAACTCAATCTAAACCTTCAGGGCAGATATATGGCACTGTCAAAAAAGAAGATGTTCAGGCCACTCAAGAAGCTTGGATGGCCTATCGAGATGCATGGATAAATTTCGCAAAAGTTCGCTACCCTAAATACTCAAGCGCGAGTATCGCGACATGGTTTACAAAAAAAAGAAAGCATATGCTAGATTCTTTCCATTTGAATTAAAATTTTTAATGAAAACAAATGGCCTTAAAATTTACTATACATATGAAAATTGGGACCTAAATAAGCTATCTACTGGAAATTTCCAGCTGATTTCCGTGATGATTCAAATTTGAAAAATCTAAGTCAATATGCGATTACACAATTCCTCCCCTCTAGTTTCTAAATACACTCGCCTTTCAATAAAGGAGATAATATGGATGAAATAGGATTAGCAAAAGTGGTGCAAGAAAAGCTCCTTATGCATTTACTGAAAATGGAGTTGCAATGCTATCGAGTGTGCTAAATTCAGACAGAGCAGTCTTAATTAACATTGCAATAATTAGAATTTTTACAAAACTTAGAAGTTTTCTATTATTAGAAAAAGGTTTGAATGAGAGAATTAGTAAACTTGAATCTGGTACAAATAAAGTTTTTAAAGTTGTATTTGAAAGACTAGATTCAATCAACACTTGAAGTGCCAATTTGGAACTTCAAGTTGAGCTGGCCATACAACAAGTTCGAAACTCACCAGTATGAGTGCACCATTTACCCTCTATATTTATTCAACTAACATTGATCAATGAAAACTCTCACTTCAAAAGAAATTCTAGCTCTAGATAAAGCCACTTATTAATATAAACCTCATTTTAAACCTGCTCAGTATTCAAATATAATGATGGCACTCACATTACAAAATAGATTTATTGCTTTTCATGATTGGTTTGATAGAGAGATAAACAAAGGGGCCAATTCAGTTGAAGAAATAGCTGCCAGCATCTTTCCCCCATCTGGTCAATGACCAATAAATAGGATTTATGACAACATAAAACCTAGTTACTCTTTCACCCATTACAATTGATTCATACCTCGAAGTACAATCTCTTTTAGATTCTGCTGAGTACTATTATATGAAAGTTGAGGGCGTTCCAAAAATGGAGAACGCTGCAAAAGAAGATGTCGCATTCATTGGCCTATTGCTATTAGACCAACAATTTCATGGCCAGGAATCGTGGAGCAAACTCTATTGAGTTAGCAGTTAACGATACCAATGACGTTGGAATAAGATTTTGGTCAAAGCTTGGCTTTAAACAAAATGGTCGCACTCGACTAAATGAAGGGCTGAAAATGACCAGTACTATTGTTTCATTACTCTCTGAGAGAATAATGAAAAATGGAAAAAAATTTGCCAGTTTATTTACCGACCTTAGTAACTCCACATCTAATTCTATTTATCAAAAAATTGATTACACTAAGATCGGACAGAATATTCATTTCGATTTCAGTAAAAAATGAAAGCAAATTACCAGTGCTTATTTAGCAGAAAGTTTTAATCCAATAATTGAAACCAGAAGCATGAGTAAGAAAATAATTCTCGCTGCTGTTGCCGGCTCTTTTAAAAGAAAAATTCCCACGATTGAGGCCCCAAGCGCTCCGATACCAACCCAGATCGCATAAGCAGTTCCAATTGGAAGAACCTGTGCGGCCTTTGCGAGTAAAAACATACTTAAAGCTAAGCAAACTATTGTGAAAATACTTGGACCGATTTTTGTGAACCCTTCAGTATACTTAAGACCAATGGCCCAGCACACTTCAAGAAGACCAGCGATAGATAAGATAATCCAGGCGAAACCAGTAGACATAAAAACTCCTTTGTTAAAAAAAAGAGCCGTCTTTACTATTCTGGTACGGTTCACCTCGTCAGATAGTTTGATTATAGGCAATTTTACAAATTACTTCAAGCGCAACCTAGACAATTGCATCAAGCCTTGTTAAATAATAAAAAACTAACCTAAACACAGGAGTCGTCTATGAAAAATTCATTCAATCGCAGCACAACGACTACCATCTGCTCACCCTAAAAAACTTTATAGGTCCAAAGAAGTAGTCCCTACGTTAATCTTATTAGGAGATTTTAGTGATTACTAAAAATCAGATAGATGTTTTGACGACATCTAAATTTGACTTACTTAAGTCAAAAGACATTTTTAAAAACAATTTAGAAGAATTGAAGAAATAGAATACTTGCATAAATTATAAAAAAATTTAAACTACCAAATTCCTGAATTTTGAAGAATGACTTTTGTAAGGGCCTTTGCTCTAGGTCCTCCGTATTCATTTCCTTTAGGTACACTAAGATCTTTAAAATTTAAGACCGTTATATAATCTTTTTTCCCGTCCGAGACTCTAGAGATAAACCATCCTGCTTTTCTTTTTTGATTACTCTTATATGATTGCGACCCTGTTTTACCATAGATTTTAAATCCCTTAGGCGTGGTCTCTAGATAAGAAATTTCTTGAGTGATCTGCATCGCTCTTTTGGCAACAGGCAAATCATTAGTCCACAAGCGTTTCATGAAATCGACTTGCTCATAAGGAGAAATAGTCAGTCCTTTTATTTTATCATCTGGATAATTAAGCCAGGCCGTTGTAATACCAGAACTAATATCAGCATTTCCATATTTAAAATCATTTAAATATTTTTTAAACTTTTCATGCCCAAGCTTAGTTGTGAACTCTTGCGAAACCCATACGACCGAATCCCTTAACCATGTCTTAGCGTTTTGATCCTGATTCCAGGCCACTCTTGCTCTTTTTTTACCATCCCATTTAATTATCTGATTTTCATCTTTTATTAGCTCTGCATCCAGGGCCATAACGGCCAGTGGAATTTTGAAAGTTGAAAAAGCAGTAAGTCGTTTTTTACAATTTTCCTCTCCGATAATTTTTTCAAATTTTTGAGAGTTAATATTATAAAGTAAAAAGCAGCCTTGCATTTTTGGAAAGTACTTTGAATACTCCTGACTACCTTTTTCTTTAGAAAAAGAATTTAATGAAAAGAATAAGAAAAAAATCACTGTTAAAATTTTCAATTTATTTTCTCTTAATTTTTTAATAGATTTAATCAAGCTATCTAGAAAAGTTAAACTCTACATACGCTTTAGACAATATAAATAGACAGATGAAGTCTTTATTTAATTTAATTAAATTGCAAGTTCCTATTCTCTAATTTTTTGTTTAAGATTGGCTCAGTTAATTTTTTCAAGGAAAAACAATGAAAATAATCCTGGCCAGTCTTTTAACTCTTTCTTTATTTGGATGTGCTACTCTCTCTGATGCGGGAAAACCTCTTGTTTTGGATCATGGCGATGCTTCTAAAATCGGTGACGCTGTTAGAAATGAAAATGTTGAAACGCTAAAAAACATTTTCTCAAAAATTCCATCTGACCCAGCGAGAAGAAACTCTAATGATCAACAAATTCTTAACGACGCAATGGCACTGGCCTCTTCAAAAGGTGAACAATGTGATGTGGCCGTTATGAACTATCTTGAAAGTATCGGTGGAATGAATAACTTTTACGTTATCAATAACGATACAAACCGCACCAACCACGACTACCCTCTTTACAAAATTCCAATGTGCAAAGACTACATGATCCGTTCGCACCAAAAATTTATTAACAGTAAAGCACCGGGCGTTTTCAAATCCCAAGCTGATTTCGAAAGAAAGGTTGAACTTAACTATGTTCAAACTAGCTATCAGTACACAATTGATTTCTTCAATATGACTGACTATGAAGATGTAGCATCACTTCAAAAAGGTCTTGATGCTTATAAACAGATCATTACACTCTCTGTAAAATACGGAAAAGAGTTTTGTAGAAAAGACGGTAGCAGCGAAGGATGTGTGGCATTTGGATACTTTAGAAAACTTCCAAAAGAAGTTCTTGAAAAGAAAAAAATCGATCCTAAACTAAAAGCTCACGCTCTTCTTAAGAATTTCTCTAAGGAAATTGAGCAGCTTGTTAAGATTCTCTAGATATGCTACATTATGAGCTAGGAGCCCACTATGACTATTGAAACTCAACAAGATATCGTATGCCTTAAAATCATTGGTAAAATTGTCTCTGACACTTTAAAGCTCATGATGAAAGAAGCAAAACCGGGAATGACAACTCACGAGTTGGATGAAATCGGTCGCGTGTATCTTGAAAAATTCAATGCTAAGTCAGCTCCTAAGTTCACTTATAATTTTCCTGGCACAACTTGTATCTCAATCAACGAAGCAATTGCTCATGGGATTCCGGACAGCACTATTTTAAAAGATGGTGACCTGATCAACATTGATGTCTCTGCTGAGCTTGATGGATATTTTGCTGATACAGGTGGATCATTTGTTTTAGGGCAATCATCAGATATTCAAAAGAAAGTTATGAAGGCCACAAGAGAAGCTCTTAATGCTGCCATTGCTGCTGCAACAGCTGGTGCTCCTCTTAATCTAATTGGTAAAGCAATTGAGAAAGTTGCCAGAAAACATAACTTAAAAATTATCGAAAATCTTGGAAGCCATGGTGTAGGAAGAGCTCTTCATGAAGAGCCTGCGTTTATTGCTCCTTACTATGACAAAAATGATAGACGTGTTTTAAAAGAAGGTCAGGTTATTACAATCGAACCCTTTCTCTCTACAAAAACGACATGGGTTGATGAAGCCAATGACGGATGGACTCTGATGACTGATAAAGGAAACGTGGCCGCTCAATATGAGCACACAATGATTATCACGAAACACAAACCTATCATTCTTACTTAATAGACTTCGACGACGTCGTATTGTCTTGTCTCTTTTGGTGTTTCAACTTCAAAGCTCTCACCTGAGCTTAATCCTAAAGCTGCATCCCCTATTGGAGAAAAAACTGAGATCACTAAAATAGGATTTCCATCAATCATCAGCATTGAGCCGCCAGATGTGCTTGAGAGAAAATAAAGGCGTTGTTGTGAATTACAACTAATAAGCCCCAATGAGCCTAGTTGCATTTTTGTCGAAGGCTCAATTAAAGTGGCCAAATCTTCGAGCATGATAATGTCTTGTTTGATTTCTTCTACACGCTTTGCCTGAGCACCAGCGAGATATGAGGCTTCAATTGCACGAGTGTCGTACTTGCCTTCAGATTTTGATTGATCTCCGGTTGCCAAGTCCTTTGCGGACTTGGCGGCACCTTCGATATCTATCAGTTCAACATTTAATTTTTCAATTAAGGCTTCTACAATTTTCTTTTTATCAATTTTCTGACCAGTCACTATTGCAGCTCGCTTTCCTCTTTAGGATGTTTTTGATCAAAAACTTCTCTCGAAGTAATGATCGTTGTCCAGTTACCTTCAATCCAATTAACGATTTCTCTCATTGGATTTAAAATACTAACTCCTAATTCAGTTAATTGATACTCAACTCTTGGCGGAACTTCAGCAAACATCTCGCGTGAGATAAGTCCGTCTCTTTCCAGGTTTCTTAAAGTCGCTGTAAGCATTCTTTGTGAAATATCCGGAAGGCTTCTTTTTAGCTCAGAAAAGCGAGCACGCTCTTTTGGCATTCTTGCTAGAGTTAGAATTAAAAGCACGCTCCATTTGTCTCCTAAACGACTTAGAAGCTCTCTTAATGGGCATACGCCACTCTTTTCTTCGCCTTTTTTACCGTCACATTTTTGTGAGTTAAAAAACTCCTTAGGAGTCTGCTCTGTTGTAACTTTGTTAGTAATATTTTCAGTAACTTCTGGTGATGACTGACTGTAAGTGTCTAATTTCATAATAACCTCTCTTTGTAGACTCAGTAACTATTCCAACCATAGTATACAATAGTAACTACGTAAAGAAGATGAGCTTAGATAGGGGTTAGACAAACAAAAAAGGCCCCAAAAGGGGCCTTTGAAGGAAGTTTGTTATTACTTTTTTACAGGGACCGGCTCTTTTACTTTAAAGAGTCTTGGATAGCCTGATTGTTGATAGCGGTTAGAAATTAAATCAAAAATCGATGCGCTACTGTCATGTGAAATATCATTTGTTGGTACATCAAATCCATCCAGATTCGTCTTCTTTGCAGCTTCATTATAAGCAGCAAGCTCTGCGGCCGACATTGCTGACCCTGAACCTGTATCGATTCCATCAAGACCTGCGTTTGCAGGATCTGAACTTGCTCCTGCTCCAATATCAATTACGTTTGCAACAGCTGGTGGAAGTTTAGATGCATCTGCATCTTCACCAGTTTTAGCAACAGCTGAATCAGATGAGCTTGCAATGCCTCCTCTACCGCCATAAAGGCTGGCCATCATGTCTGCTGCGTTGGTGTTACTCTTTTTTAGTTGCCCACTAACAGCTGCATTTAAATCATCTTCAAACTTTTTTGAAATAGCATCTAGGTTTGTTTTCTTTTTATCTAATTTAAATCTATCTTGAATCTTATTCTTTGCTTTATCTGAAGCTGCTTTTAAAGCATTAGCAGAAGCTGCAAGTCTAGCAAGTCCATCAAGAGTTGTTCCTGAAATTTTAGAAGTTCCATTTACTCCATTGGCCGTTTTTAAAATTCCTGAAACTTGTTGTTGAGTGGGAAGATCAAGCGAAGTAAATGCGGGTAAAGTTTTATTTACTTCTTCAAAAGATTTACAATTTTTAGTATCTGCCCCGGTAAAGCAAGGAAGAGTGCCGTCTTTTAATTCTGATAAATCCATATCTTCATAATTAGTAGGATTCATTTTAGTAATAGTGCTTGGCTTAGTTGTTCCGTTTACTCCTGGTGCTTGGGGTTTAGCAGGATTTTCAGTGCCTGAACCTTTACCAAGTGAGTACATTGAATTTAAAATTGCATCGATTTTAGCAATATTAGATTCTATTTTTTTGATTACATTATCTGTAGCACTCGAAGCAGCAAAAGATAATCCTGCCAAAACTCCCCAAATGATTGCTCTATTCATTGGAGAAAATAGAAATGTATCAATTTGCACGCCTAAAGTTTTTGATGTTAAAAGAACAAAACTAATGGCTGCTGATGAAACAATTCCCATTGGAGAAAAAAGATCAGCATGAGCATTTGCCATGAACATTTGTTGAATCATTGAAAACGTATTATTGGTCGAATTAACATGAGAATAAGGTGCATACGCATAAAGGTTATGACCAATAGCTTGTGGAATACTTGAAAGAACCGGAGGAACCATGCATACTCCACGAGTCGCCATTTTGATCGAATGTCCACTAGCACAAATTCCATTTGCTCCACCAGTTGCCGGACATTGTCCCGAAGCTGTTGTAACCAGCACTTTGTCTGCAGCCTGCATTGTCGTCTCTGTCGTTTGCATTTTCGCTGAAGGTGCTCCTGGAACATCTGCTGCTGCAGCTGTCGCTTCAAGTTTTGGACTAGCTGCACTTGTTTGAGTGGCACCAGAAACTAAGATTGCTCCTTGTGCGGCAGTATAAGGGTTACTTAACATCGGTTTCCCTGTCGCATTACAGGTGTTTGCTGCTGCAGTTAAGGCCATCGTACATGTTTTATCAAGCCCCTGATTGGTTCCATATTGCGTATAAGCTAAAACAGCAGCAGCAGCAAACGCAGCAGCTGCTGCCATTTGAAGCATTTTTTTAGTGCCAGCTGTTTTCTTAGCTTCTTCGTATGATTTTCTTAATCTTTCTAATGCTTGAACTTGTTCTTTATTCACATTCCCATTTGGGTCACGTGTAATTTCAGTTTCAAGATCTTTCATAACTTTTTTAAGTTTTATAGTTGAAAGAATTTCACCAGCAATAAAAGCCGCTCCACCAGCGGCCGCAACCATCATGTCTGGAGTAAGTTTACAACTATAAAGTCTAGAAGCTAGCAGACCAACTGCTGTCATCGTCAAAGTCGCCATCAAGTCAGCGTCTTTAACACCTTCAGTTTTTAGTGTTTCTGCTTGGACTGAATTGACCATGATTCCTTTATAGCTGAAATCCAGCATCAATAAGGAACATGACAATACAGAGACCAAAAGTGTTTTATAAATAAACTTCAACATACGTGCCTCGATCTTTCAGAGCCTCTAGTTTTTAGAGGGAATCTCTTCAAGAAGTTTTGGATAACCTGATTTTAAATATCTTAATGAAATAACTTCAAATATTGATAGTCCATTGTCCCCGCTAATATCATTGTCGGGAATATCATACTGAGTCCCTGATCCAGATCCTGAGTCTAATCCCATTCCTGCAACGTCACCCGAAGAAGAATCAGAAAAATCAAGCTTCATTGAATCGTCTTTTGCTGCAGGTGCAGAAATGTCTGCAATATTTGCAGCAGCAACAGTTTCTTTTTTAAGATCATCTGCAACCTCTTCTTTCGGAATTGCTTTTGAATCTATAGGCATTGCTCCTAGGCTTGCCATCATCCCCGTCGCAGTAGTCCCGCTCTTTCCAAGTGATTTTGAAATTCTTGCACCAAGCTTCGCCTGCAATTTATCTTTTTCTTTTGATGGAACAAATTTATTACCAGTGAGTTTGGCCATTGAAGCTTCTCTATTTTTTAAAAGATTTCTGATGGCATTAGATTTTGCTCCAAGATTCTCTGCTGCTGTTAATGTCGAACCACTAATTCCATTAGATCCACTCACTCCTGTACCAACTCCCATTGTCTGTGCCGCGAGAGTTTGAAAAGATTCTGGAAGTGCTCCGAATCCTGGCATTGAAGTTAATTTATTTTCTAATTTTTCACAATTAGTCGTATCGTTTGAAGTTAAACAAGGAGTATTTCCTTTGGTAGAAACAATTCCGCCATTACCAATGGTGCTGGCACCTGGATTAACCGTTTTGATAGATATAGTAGATTTTGTTAAGGCCTGCGCTTTTGTTCCTAAAGCAAGTTTATTCAAATCGGCCAAGATACTATTAACTTTTTCAATATTCTCATCTAATTGCTTAATCACATTATCAGATGATCTTGATGCCATATAAGCAAGACCTGCAAACAGCGCAAAACCAATTGCTCTATTTTTTGGAACGAACATCATAAAGTCGATTTCAGTTGCAGTTGCTCCTGTTATTAAAAAGAAAGCGGCAGCAGTTGAAGCTCCCAAACCTAACAGTGGAAGCCATCCTGCTTCTGCTCGAGGAAAGAAAATATCTAATGTTTTTTCTATAAGACTTAAGTCTGGAGCACGATAATTATTATCTACAACATAATTCTTGGGTAAATTCATGAGGTCTTGATATTTGTTTTCTACAGATGCTAATAATTTTTTAACATCTGCATCTGTTTGGTTTGCAATCAATGATCCTAAAGCTGTTTTACAAGGCATTAATGCCTTAGGAATTGCGGCCACAACTGGCCCTGGGGATTTACCAACACAATAGTTAGTGGGAGAAGCTAAAGCTTTTTCCACAGTATCTAAAGTTCTATCCTTAAGTGCACTTAATGCAGGAACAGTTCTTGTTTGAGTGAATGACATGAAGCTAGTTTCAAACTTAACAAGATTAGCAGCACAAACTCCACATGCTGGAGCTTCAGGATTTGCAGTCGCCCCCGAGGCGCTACATGTTGCCAATGTTCCCTGAGCGGCTTTAAAGGCAGCTGCACAAGCAACAACCTGAGCATCTTCTTGAAATGCCATATAAGTAGCAGTCGCTGCTGCTGCTCCAAATCCAACAGCAGCGGCAAGCTGCATAGTCTTCTTTGTTTTTGTTGTCTTCTTCGCTTCTTCATAAGAAGTTTTTAAATCTGTTAATCTTTGAATCTGCTCTTCATTAACAGTTCCATCATTCTTTTTTTGGATTTCTAAAGTAAGAGCATCAATTGTTCCTTTGAACTTCATGTTACTCATAACTTCGCCTGCAACAAATGCAGCCCCTGCCGCGCCTGCAATCATAACGTCCATTGTAACAGGCCTATATGAAGCAATCATTCTCGCTGTAACGAATCCACCTGCCAACATCGTAATAGACGTCAACATATCAGCATCAGAAATTTTATTGAAATTGAAATTTTGTTTGTGAGTAATAACCCCATTATTATCAGTCGTTGTCGTTCCAACATCTGCTTGAGCAAAAACAGCATTCGATTGAACAACAAGAAGTGACCACGATAAAAATGTGATGAGAAAAGTTTTGTATAAATACTTCAACATGGTCTACCTGCCTAAAAAGGTCTTATATAAATCTATTTTACATTATAACTGTATAACGCCTTAAAAGATGGAAGGTAATATTGACCTAATGTGAAGGATTTCAATCAAGTATGAAGCTGTCTAATGACAGCTCTGATGCCCATAATTCTAGTCAGTGAAGAGGTAAATTGAGTATTTAGACTAGCGGTCAGGAAGGATGACGCTGCGGCTTTTAGTAAGCCATTTTTTGGCCTTTACACGGTCTTCTTGCTTAGAATAGCCAAGCTTGCTCCCTCGCTTGTAAGAGCTGAGACTTGGATTGAGAGCACATTCCTTTTGAAAGTTGATCATCTCTTTAAAGACTGCAATCATCTGGTCTTCTTTTTTGTGAGTTTCTTCAACTCCCCTGCGATTGCATTCCTGAATGAAAAAATGAATAGACTCTAAAGTCGACAAACAATAGTCAGCAGGCTGCTCTTTAATTTCAAAAATTGAAGTGTGAGTGGCCGTAAAAGAAACTCTTGGCAGGGCCCTGATATTTTTTGAAAGCCTCATCATTTTTTTAGCACAAGGCCACGTTCCGTCGATCAAAAAAACAATGACGTTTTTCTTTTCACTTAATAAATTCTGTAATGGAGTTACATCATGCTCACTCACATTAAGAGATCTTTCCCCTGGATACATTGTAAGACAATAATTATCCGAATCGTTGATCAGGCCATTAACTTCATTGTCTTCCGTAAAATCTACTCCCATAATCATTTGAGAATTGGCCAACATGGCCAGGGAAATTCTTCCTGTTCCCATCTTCTCTTTTTTTGCTTCCATCGGATGCATCAAAATAACGAATTTTATTTTTGTCTCAAATGGTTTGATTAAATGGCACAGGCAATTCTTCTGTAGCCTATGACAGTTGTAACAGAAACTCTCCCTTGGGTGCTTCTGCTCTTCAATAGCTTTTAGTCTATCTTCTTTAATCTTGAGGTAGGTTGCTTTATCCAAGTTTTAACTCGCTATAAACTTCTTCATCAAATCCTAATGCCAAAGTTTTATTTTTGTTTTCTAAAACAGGTCTTTTGATCATCGACGTGTTTTCAATCAAAAAATCAATTTTTTTAGCAGGAGTAAGAGACTCGAACTCATCTTTATGTTTTCTATAAGTCAGACCTTTTTTATTAGCAGGAAGCTCTCCTAAAAAGTCAGACCATCTTTTTATTAACTCTTTTGTAGGAGGAGTTTTTTTGAAATCAACAAATTCATAAGCAATTTTCTTTTTATCAAGAAAGGCCCTGGCCTTTTTTACAGTATCGCAATTTGGGATAGCATACATTGTGATCATTAGAAGTCTCTCTTTTTAAAAATAGTTATGGATTTATTGTCACAATAAAGAATTTCGAGATTATATTTTTCAGCGATAAAATCGAACGTTTCTTTTTGATAAAAAACTATATGGGTAGGATCGTTTTTATACCACCACTTCGAGTAATCAATATCCGGTGAATAAATTTGAGTCATGATTCCTAGCAGTCCGCCATCCTTCACCAGACCTACTAAAATTTCCCAGTCAAATCCTGGGGTTTTAAAATGCTCAACAACTTCAGTGCTGGTCACAACGTCGTATGAATCAGGAATTAGTAAATGGCCGTCAGGAAAAAAGATCGGATCATAATTTTCAACCACCCCACCTAGATTTTCTAAAAGTCCTGAGAGTGTGGGACCGGGCCCACAACCAAAATCAAGAGCAGTAAATTTTTTAGGAAGAAATTCTTTAAGTGGATTAACCAGCTTTCCTAAAAAATCCAGATAACCTTGGTCTGTACTAATATTGTTGTGATGACTGTAACGAGTGACATCCTCTTCTGCGCTTAAAAAAATATCAGGATTTTTAAAGACTAGTTTGCACACAGGACACAAAAAAGTATCTGCTTCAAAATCATTTGAATCGTTATGGCACAACAGGCAATTCATTGGGGATTTTTACTATAACTCGATATCTTTGGGAACTGATTTTCTGCCAATAATTCGATCGAACAGCGTTCTTATCGAACCAACATTTTCCACAGCATTCTTTTCTTTTAATACCTTAGAAAGCATCATTGGAAGAGTTCCACTTGTTGTTGCAACCGCAAATGATCCAACAATAGTCATGTCTGATTTAGAAGTCTTAACAAGCCTGATCGCCCCTTGTGGCCCATTATCAGTTGCACACTGACTGGCTTCACCCACAACCGCATTTGTCCTGCACACTGATGGTCTATCTTTATAAACTTTGCAGGCCCCATTTTCATCGAGGAAGACGCACTTTCTATCCTGATAAGGAATTTTGTAAAATGCAGACGAATCATTCCCAGCAGCTGCCTGAATAGCAAGTCTTTCGTAATTGATCTCTATGCCATTGGAGATATTATCTGCAAGCAGATCAGCTTCATCATCAGTCACACTCACCTGCGTATGACAGCAAGCTGTGCATCCTGATTTACAAGGAACAAATTGTTTTAATAAAGGATGAGAGAATACTTCTTTGTTGTATTCATCCACCATATTGTGGACAAACCTGGCACGCTCCAGACTGCTCTTGATTTTATTTAGATGTTCCACTACGGTTTGCGTAATGCTCATGAACTCGGGCTGATTTTTCAGTAATTCAAATGTGCTCTTCGCAATAGCTGGAACATTCATAAAACTCCTCGCAGGAGGATGCTTTAAGGCAACCTAAGTAGATTCTAGCACGTTAGGAGATTCTTTAATGGCAACTCGGAATTAATTGCCGTGAGGGCCTAAACCCTCTATAATCCCTGCATGAGTCTACTCGCAAGTATCAAAAACATTTACCTTACATTCGGTACGAAAACTATTTTCAAGAATGCTTCTCTATCAATCTCAACAGGTGACCGTATTGGTTTGTTGGGACTCAATGGTAAGGGAAAGTCTACTTTGTTCAAGATTCTATCAGGCGACGTTGTCCCAGATCATCACACACCTCCCTTTGAATTTAACAAAGCTCGCGGTGATGGTGATGAAAATAAGCGCTTTACGATGTTCTATATCCCTCAGGAACTACCTGTCAGGGGTCATGAAGATGTCACAATTAGAGATTACTTCTTCGTTTTTTATCCAGAATTAAAAGAGCACTATGAAAACGCTCTTGATGAGTTCGAGCGCCTTCACGGCTGGGACTTGATTCAGGATTATGAATCGTATTTAAAATATTTCAACCACGAAGATCTTGATAAAAAAATCAGTGAACTCTCTGGTGGTGAGCAAAAAAAGATTCTTCTAAGTTTAGGACTATCATCAATTGCCAATCTTATTCTTTGGGATGAGCCTACCAACCATCTTGATATTGAAACGATTAAACTTTTTGAAGATGAACTAAACTCAACTCAAAAAGCTTTCATGCTTATTACCCACGATAGATTTCTTCTTTCAAAACTGACTCGTAGAATCCTACATATTCAGCAAGGAAGAATTGAAGCTTTCGAAGGTTCATATACGGACTATTTAACGTTCTTAGAGCAGTCTGAAAAAGCAAAACAAAGTCTTCTTACAAAATTAAAGAACAATCTTGATCGCGAGCAAGCGTGGATGAGACAAGGTGTAAAGGCCCGTCGTACCCGCAGTAAAAAACGCGTTGAGGACTTTTTAGATCTAAAAAATAAAGTTTCAACGATTAAAAGTGAAGCTAAGAGAACCATGGATTTGACTCTTCAAAAATCAGGAAGACAGACAAAAGTTCTGGTTGATTTTAAAGACATGGATTTCCAGTATTCGAAAGAAAAAGTTTTATTCAGTGGCATCACTGGAGAAATCCATAAAGGAAACAAGATTGGTCTTTTAGGTGCTAACGGCGTTGGTAAAACAACTCTTTTAAAACTTATCAAAGGCGATATTGAACCTACCGGCGGAAAATTAAAGACTGCTGACAATCTTCAGATTCAGTACTTCTCACAAAAGCGTGATGAGCTTGATATCGATATGACTCCTTATCAACTTCTTGGAGATGGAAACGATTTCGTACCTCTTCCTGATGGTTCTAAAAAACATGTTCACTCATACTTTGAAAGTTTTCTTTTTGACCGCGATGATATTCACCGCCCATTGAAAACATTTTCAGGTGGAGAAAAAAGCAGGCTTCAACTTGCCTTTAATCTTACGAAGGCCGGCGATATTTTAATCTTCGATGAGCCTACCAACGATCTCGATTTAGAAACGATTAACATTCTGGAAGAAAAGCTCGCAGAGTTCTCTGGCGCAGTTATTTTAATTAGTCACGATAGAGCATTCCTTGCGACTGTGACGAATAAAATCTGGTTAATTGACGAACAAAAACTACAAAACTTTGAAGGTGGATACGAGCAAGTTTCTCCTTACCTTGATGCTCTGGAAATGGAACGTGAATTAAAAGATACGGCCCCTGCTGCTCCCGTTGTAGCGCCTGCTCCGGTTGTCGCCGCACCTGTTGTCGCAAAACCAGTGAATAATAAAAATAAGTTTCGCATTGATGCTATCTACGCTGAGATCGAATCAAACGAAGAAAAGACCAAAGTTATCCAGGATAAGATCGCGGGGCTTGATTATTCGAAGGCAAAAGATGCCAGTAATCCTGCTTTAAAAATCCTGACAGACGCTCAAAAAACTCTGGAAGACAGGCTTCAAGCGCTTTATCAAGAACTTGAAACTCTGGAATCATAAGAGCTTTTAAAACCCTCAAAAATAATACCCGAGTAATTAATTTTTTTATCAGATCTAAACGATAAGACTTATAGAGAACTTTTTCTCTGGAGTCAGTATGCATAAAAAAATTTGCGCTTACATTTTCGGAATTACTTTTGTTGCACTATCAAGCATCGTGCACGGCCAGTCATCGGCGGTTCACAGAGGACCATCGGTTGATCCATTAGTCGAAATTGATATTGAGGATGCAAAAAAAGCAGATGGTGTTGAAGCAAGTTACAACTTTGCTGAAGCAGAACCTGCAGCTAAAACACGTGTGCCGGCCAATATCGTGACTAATGACCAAGCGACAAGCCCAGCTTCATACATTGGCCCAATCATCTTTTTAATCGCTCTTCCTATCGGGCTATGGATGATGGTTTCAAAAAGATTCAATAAAGGTGAAGAAGATAAAAAAGTTGGTTACTACCCAAAGACAACTCAGTTTAAACCTTTCAAAACGGAATATCAGAAAACGGCCGAAGATGATGATGATATTGATTATCCGAAGGCCTCTTAATTAAGGTTGATCCTGATTAAAAGTCTGCCACTTTCCTGAACCACGATAGACAAATACGTAGCTATAATCGCGGTGCTTGACGATAAGTTCTTTCACACCATTTTTATCCAGATCTTCCAGGTAAACGTGATAATTTCTTTTGTGATAGTGACCTTTAAAAGTCTTTTGTTCATCAAAAAAACTAGGCCCTTTAAAAGCTGACATCGTCTTCAAGTCATTATTGTCGATAGTAATAGCGTACACTCTCGAGGTTCCTTGAAAGTTAATGTACTTACTCACCCCTTCGTAATAATAAAGCAAAAGAATGGATGTTGAGCTGCTCAGAGTTTTTAGCTCCACTCTAAAGAGTTCAGAATCAAATCCCTTATTCTCAAACCTATAAGAGAAGATTTTCGTTTTATTGCTATCCAAAATCTCAATCCAGTCTTCGTTGTCTTTTTTAACAAAGACGATATTTTCGTCGAGCTTGTCGCGATTGAGGTCAATTGCGTAATAAGGGGTATGAACAAAATAAGAGTACTTTTTCGTCTCTATTAGCTCTTTCTTGTTATTGATCTCTCCAGAGAAGAGCTGTCTGAAATAGCGCTCATCCTGGGCCTTAGCCCCCCACGACAAAACAATAAAAGATAGGATGATTAGCAATTTATTCATATATTCAAGTCTATACGAGCTTTAAAACTCGAGCAATTTCGCACATTTTTCCTAGCCAAGCTTTTGATTTCCCTAGTAAAATACTTTAATTCACAAGACACTCGTATTTACAGGTAATAAGCATGGATTTTAACCTCCTTTTCACTAAAAATTTACAGCAAGGTATCGTTCGCACTTTTAAGCACAACGAGACTCCCAGCTCAAAAATTATCGATATTCAGGAAGCTAAGACTCTTCCACTTCAGGGCTTCATCTTTTCAGAGGACCTGAAAAACGATGATTTTTTAGTAGGCCTTGAAAATGAACTAAAGTTCTATCCAGTAAGATCAAACTCGGAGTTCGGACTCTCAGTAGATAAGTTTGAAAAGTTAAGCTACGACGATGCTCGTGCTATCTTTGATAAAATGCGCGAGAACTGGATTCTTCAAAACAATATTTCACTGATTGAAGAAATGTTTAAAGTGAGAAATCACCTTTTAGGCCTATGGCCTAATGATCGTTCAGGATTTTTTGAAGAATTATGGTTTATTTTAAAATCAAATCTTGGTGCCACGAATTTAAAGCTTATCTACAACGATATGATCAAAGCTAAGACTGAAAATGAAAAAAATAAACTGATCAAAGTAAAAGTGATTGGCGATCGTTTTCCAGAACCTGCCAATGTAACAGAAGCTGATGAATTAGTTTTAAAAAGTTACGAGAAAGATTTTGGTGCAATTTTTAACATTACTGACTACAACAAAGAAAAAGGTCAGTTGGTTATTTGCGCTAACATCAAGAAGTCTCCAGTGCTAATCATGACGAACGTATATCAGTTAACAAGGCTGCAAAAAGCGCTTTTAACATCGTTATTTGAAGGTTTAAACTCATAATTTAAAAGAGGCCGCTAATCAGCGGCCTCTTTTGTTCTAAAGTGTAATCTCTCTAAGCTTCTCGCCTCTTCCAAAAACTTTTACAGATATATTAAATTCCGCTTTGGTTTTTAACGTTTCAATTGAAACCTTCTTAAAACCAAATCCACATACAGAGTTAGGTACTTTCATTGGAAAACTTTCTTCAATTGAAGCTGTGACGTTTTGTGAGAACTCAATTGTATACTCTTTATCCTCCATCATTTCAGGATGAACGTGGATCTTAAAATTCTGGCCGCTAGTTATCTCAATATTTGAATCTGTAACCGAAAACCAATTTTTATTTTTTGACATTAAAAATCCCAATTGAGAAATTGTCTGATTTTCGATTTGAGCATATTGACCAGAAGGAAATGCTTTTAAGTAACGACAATCAGCATTTTTTACAACCTCATGTTCTGTGACTGTTTCTTTAAAAAACTTATGATCAATACTAACTTCCAAACGAGTCCCTCTGGCAAAAGTCAGTGACTGTCCGGCAAATTTATTAGAAAGATTTATGTCATGAGTATAAAAAACTCTATCGTTATTGATAAGATCATCGTGATTTACACTTAATAAATAATAGCTTTTACCATTTTCAGTCAACTGTGACTCGTCAACTCCCAACCACTTTAGCTTTCTATCAGTCTCTTCCACTAATCCAATTCTTGATGCAATATTTTTCAAAGAGATATTCTCAGGAACAAAAAAGACTTCAGATCCGTTTGTCATTGTTACAATAATTTTTGCAAGATTCATTTCATTTTCTGAATACCTACCCAATTCATTAGCACTCATAGGAGTTGAATCAAGTTCAAGTCTATCTTTAATGACTAATGCTTTTTTTTGCAATGAAAATTCAATAAGATTATTGATTAGCTGATTTCTCAGTGAACTTTTACCTTCTGTATGAGGAATCGTTAAAAAGCTTTTGTATTCGAATTCTTCTGCAATTCTTGCTTCAGGCTCAACAGTCTGTTCTGATTCATAGAAAGGCTTCTTGTTGGGAATCAGTGCTTGTTCTTTATTCGTGCAAGAGATAAGGATCAGTAGCGAAAGGATCAAAGGTGTCTTCATTAATTTCTCCTGTGTTAGTGGACACAGGAGATTTAACTTAATTTTGTATTTTGATGTTCAATATCTGACGTTGAAGCAGCTCGTTTTTCACAAATGAAAACTAGCTTCCAAAACGTCCCAGAGATTCGCCGCCAACGACGTGGAAGTGAGTATGAAAGACTGTCTGACCTGCGTGCTTACCTAAGTTTGTGACAACTCTAAAGCCTAGTTGATCCATTCCTTCTTTTTTAGTGTATTCAGCAATTGCTTGATAAACTTGGCCGATAGCAACAGGAGATTCGGACATCTCATTAATATCTTTCGTATGAGTCTTATGAATAAAAAGTAAGTGAGTTTTCGCCTGAGGAAAAATATCGACGAATCCCAACACGTTTTCGTTTTCAAAAACTTTCGTTGATGGGATGTCGCCTTTTATAATTTTACAAAATAAACAGTCACTCATAACTTACGTCGCATTTCCTGGAACGCGTTTAATTTTTGCGCCCAATTCAGAAAACTTCGCCACAAGATTTTCGTATCCGCGGTCAAGGTGATAAATCCTTTGGATTTCAGTCTCACCTTCAGTGGCAAGGGCCGCGATAATAAGAGCAGCAGAAGCTCTAAGGTCAGTACACATAATTGGAGCAGCCGTTAGCTTCTCTCCACCTTGAATGAAAGCAGATTTACCTTTAAGCGTGATATCAGCTCCAAGACGAACTAGTTCTGGAACGTGCATGAAACGGTTTTCAAAAATGTTTTCTGTAATTACAGAAGCACCTTTAACTTGAGTACAAAGAGCGATCATCTGTGCCTGAGCATCAGTCGGGAATCCCGGAAATGGTGCCGTATCAATTAAGCAGCCTTTAAGCTCGCTTTTGAAAACTTTAATAGAGTCTTCGCTTGTCACAATTTTTGCACCCATCGATTGGAGTGTCTCAATAACGAAATCAAGGTGACGAGGATTCATTCCAAGAATTTCGATTTCAGATCCAGTCGCAAGAGCGGCCATTAAATAAGTCGCACCTTCAATTCTGTCTCCGATTGCTTCGTATGTAGCTTCTTTAAGCTCTTTTACACCCGTTACAACAATCGTTCTGCTTCCAATTCCTTTAACGTTTGCACCCATTGCATTTAAGAAGTGTGCCAGGTCATCAATCTCAGGCTCAAGGGCCGAGTTTTCAATAGTCGTTACACCGTCAGTGAAAACTGCGGCCATCATAAGATTTTCAGTAGCACCAACTGATGGGAAAGCTAACGTCACATGAGTTGCTTTCATCTTTGATACAGTGGCATCAACATATCCAGAGTGAACCTTAATTTCGCATCCTAATTTTTCAAGATTTACTAAGTGAAGATCAATTGGTCTTGTTCCAATTGCACATCCCCCCGGAAGAGAAACTTTTGCAGCTTTTCTACGAGCAAGAAGAGGCCCAAGAACAAAAATCGAAGCACGCATTGTTTTAACAATGTCATAAGTCGCTTCGTGAGAGTTTAATGTAGAAGCATCAAAAGTGGTGATGTTCCCTTCTTTTTTCACAGTTACACCAAGATTAGATAAAAGCTTAATCATGGTTTTGATATCCTGAAGATCAGGAATATTTTTTAAATGGACTGGTTTGTCTGATAACAACACAGCTGCAAGGATAGGAAGATACGCATTCTTCGCTCTTGCAATTCTCACACTTCCAGATAACTTCGAAGGCCCTGTGATAATTAATTTGTCCATTGTGGTTGTCCCTTTTTATTTTTTAAGTTTCAAAAATCTATTTCTATTTGTGTAATCTTTAATCACTACCACCTCTTTAAAGCCGAGGGCCTTTGCCCTTGCTGCCAGAGATTCAAGATGGTGTTCATGACCTTCTACCAAAGATAGCCCCTGGGGTGATAACTTTTCATAAATACTTGTAAAAAATTCATCAAACCATGCATCGTATGAGTCGTCGTCCAGGAAAAGCGCCAGGTGTGGTTCAAAGTCTAAAACCTGGTTATGAACGTCTTTTTTATCGGCCGAACGTTTGATATATGGTGGATTTGAAAGGATTAAATCAAAAGGCCCCTCAACATCCCTCATTCGGTCACTTTTAATAAAGCTAGTTTTGTGGATATCCGAGATAGCATACTTAAGGTTGAAGTAGTTTTCGCGAGCAAGCTTTAAGGCCTCTTCGGAAATATCAGTGATAACCATATCGAGCTGGGCAGCCTGCTCCATTAGAAGTGACAGGGCTATAACCCCAGAACCGGTTCCTATATCGGCCACACGGCATTTTTTATTGCGATAATTTTTTTGAATTTCTTGACCAGCTAGTTCAACCAGAATTTCGGTCTCACTTCTTGGAATAAGAACGTCACTCGTCACTTTAAAAAGTGAGCGGTAAAAATATGCATAGCCAGTAATATACTCCAATGGAGTTCCAAGCTTTAGCTTTTCAAAAAAGATTGTAATGGGATGAGAGCGGTATGGAAGATAAGGAAAATCAAACAATTCTTCCGAGTCGACTCCGTTCAAAAAGGCCTGGAGTTTTATGTCCTGCTTTAGTCTATGAAGAGTAAGACCCGGATAATTTGAAAGTAGAGACTTCTTTTCTGTTTGATAGAAATCCTTCAGGTAACTATCGAGACTTTGAATGCTCACGTGTCTGCCTTTTTTTAGTCTTCTTGACCTTTCATAAGTTCCGCCTGGTGATGAGCAATCAGAGCATCAGTAATACCGGCAAGGTCGCCGTTCATTACACCATCAAGGTTATGAACAGTCAGACCAATTCTGTGATCACTGATTCTGTTTTGAGGGTAGTTATAAGTTCTGACCTTTTCTGATCTGTCCCCGTCACCAATCTGACTTCTTCGCTCGCCGTCGATTTCATCTTTTTGTGCTTTAACCATTTGCTCGTAAATTCTTGAACGAAGAATTTTCATGGCCTTTTCTTTGTTTTTTAGCTGAGACTTTTGATCCTGGTTAGCAACCGACATACCTGTTGGTAAGTGGGTAATACGAACAGCAGAGTCAGTCGTGTTAACCGACTGTCCACCAGATCCACCAGAGCGGTAAACGTCAATACGAAGCTCATTTGGATTAAGCTCGAACTCGACTTCATCAACTTCCGGCATAACCGCAATTGTGATCGTAGAAGTGTGAACACGTCCCATCGTTTCTGTTTTTGGAACACGTTGCACGCGGTGAACTCCCGCTTCCCATTTTAGTTTTGAGTAAACTTTATCACCTGTAACAGTGAAAATAATTTCTTTAATTCCCTGGTCGCCTTCAGACATTGAATCTAGTTCAATCTTATATCCAAGAGCTCTAAAGTAGTTTTGGTAAAGACGGAACATATCTGCTACGAAAATCGAAGCTTCATCTCCACCGGCCCCCGCTCTCATTTCCATGATAACGTTTCTATCATCTAAAGGATCTTTTGGAAGAAGAAGAAGTTTTAGTTTCTCTTCAATAGCTGGCATCTGGGCTTCGATTTCACTCGATTCCATCTTTGCCATCTCACGAAGGTCTTCATCTTTCTCATTTTTAAGAATTTCTTTTGAGCCTTCCAGATCATCTTTTAGCTTTTTGTATTCGCGGTAAGCGATAACAACGTCTTCAATATTAGATCTTTCAGAAGAGATTTCTTTAAATTCTTTCTGGCGATCATAGATCGAAGGGTCAGCGAGTTTTTCTGTAAGCTGCTCATAACGAGCGACAACGGCTTCAAGTTTATCAAACATAGACATAGAATATTAGCCTTCTAAAAAATCTTTAAGATTAAAGTTACTGTTTTCAATATCACTAAGATTTTTCATATCGATTTCATCTACAGTGATTTTTTTCTCGTTAGCTTCTTTTAAGTTATATTTTTCCTCAAGGAACAATACCGCTTTAATGGAAGCCAATGCGATTTCAAGTTGCGAGTCATCCGGCTCTTTCGTCGTAAGCTTCTGAAGCATTTTACCAGGGTAACTTAGTACTTTTCCAAAAGTTGAATCAGGATTTTTTCCCAGGAACTTAATAAGTTCATAAGAAATTCCAGCAATCGGGAAAGTCAAAGCGACTTTAAATAAAATGGCATACAAGTGCTTAAGAATAACCGGTGAGTTTGTACCAACGGGAATAATTGCGAAAATAATCGCAAATAAAATAATTGAAACAAACATTAAAAAGAAAATGAAAGTTGTCCCACAACGAGGGTGGAAAGTTGGATGTTTTCTAGCATTCTCAACAGTCAGATCCTGTCCTGCTTCGAACGTTGAAATCGATTTATGTTCAGCACCGTGGTACTGGAACACTTTTCTGATATCCGGAATAAAGCTGATTAAATAAATGTAAGTCAGGAAGATACAGGCCTTGATCGTTCCATCAACAGCGTGAAACTGCCAGCTCTGAAGATCCCAGGCCGCTCCACTGTATTTTTCAATAACAGCTGTCAGCGCATGAGGAACAAAGACGAATAGACCAATACCAAAAAGAAAAGAAACACCAATCGAAAGGAAAGTCTCAAGACTTACCTTCTCTTTAGATTTCTTATTTTTCTCGTAGTCCTCAACGCTCTGGCCTTTTTTCAAAGCTTCTTTTTTATTTTCTTCATCCATCGCAATGTTGGCAGAGTAATTCAGTGAAACAATCCCATTGGCCATTGTTTCAACCAGAATCAAAACACCTCTTAAAAATGGCTTCTTTAAAAAGGCCAGTTTATTAGAGAGTCCATACCACTGATCACGACGAAGTCTGATTGTTCCGTCTGGCTTTCTCACTGCTACCACGAAGGCATTAGGAGATCTCATCATTACGCCTTCGATGACGGCCTGACCGCCAATCGAAGCGTATTGTTTTGATACCAGGAGAATTAATTTTTTAAGCAGTGCTTTTTTCATATTTCTTCTTACTTACTAGTTAATTAAGAGTTCATTGAATCCAGGAAATCTGAGTTCGTCTTAGTCTTAGTTACGCGGCTAAGGATGAACTCCATAGCATCGATTGGTGCCATTGAGTGAAGTACCTTACGAAGCAGGTATGATCTTTGTAGATCAGCTGGTTGCATAAGTAGATCTTCCTTACGAGTAGAAGACTTGTTGATATCAAGAGCAGGGAAAATTCTTTTCTCAAGAAGTTTTCTGTCGAGTTGGATTTCCGAGTTACCAGTACCTTTGAACTCTTCAAAGATAACTTCATCCATTCTTGAACCTGTATCGATAAGAGCTGTAGCGATGATCGTAAGAGATCCACCACCTTCGATGTTACGAGCAGATCCGAAGAATCTTTTTGGTTTGTGAAGAGCGTTTGAGTCAACCCCACCCGAAAGGATTTTTCCTGATGGTGGAACAACTGTGTTGTATGCTCTTGCTAGACGAGTGATTGAGTCCAGAAGAATGATTACATCCTTTCCAGCTTCAGTTAAACGTTTTGCTTTTTCAATTACCATCTCAGCAACCTGAACGTGACGAGTAGCTGGTTCATCGAAAGTCGATGAGACAACTTCAGCGTTAACGTTTCTTCTCATGTCTGTAACTTCTTCCGGACGTTCGTCAATGAGAAGAACGATCAAAACAGAGTCAGGGTGATTTGTTGTAATAGCATTGGCGATATCTTGAAGAAGAACAGTCTTACCAGCTTTTGGTGGAGCTACGATTAGACAACGTTGACCGAAACCTTGTGGAACGAACAGGTCGATTAGACGAGTTGAGTAGTTTGTCGGGTGGTATTCAAGATTGATTTTTTTCTCTGGGTATAACGGAGTTAAGTTATCGAAGAGAACTGTCTTTTTATGTTTTTCAGGAGACTGAGAATTGATTTCGTTTACTTTAACAAGAGCGAAGTATCTCTCACCCTCTTTTGGTGGTCTGATTTCACCTTCTACTGAGTCCCCTTTACGAAGACCGAATTTTCTAATTTGTGATGGAGATACGTAAATGTCATCGGCACCAGGAAGATAGTTGTAAAGCGGTGATCTTAAAAATCCGAATCCATCTGGAAGAATTTCTAAAACGCCGTTACCGAAAATCGCCTTATCGTCTTTAGCTGTAGCTTTAAGAATGGCGAAGATGAGTTCGTGCTTTTTTAAGTTGCTCGGGTTCTCAATCTGAATTTCTTCTGCCATGGTTGTAAGTTCGGCGATATCTTTTTCTCTGAGGTCGTTAAGATGCATTTGAAAGTGACTCCTGTTAGCGGTGAAAATTGAATATTAAATTTTTGATTGTTTTTAAATGAAAAGAAAACCGAATTGGGGGAAACCTCTTATAGTGTGAATTTCGGTGATTGATTTTTAGAAAAGGCGTTTATTTATATATTCTTAATATCAACTAGGACCCGAAACATGTCAAGATAATTGACTGAATTAACGGAAATTTTAGATGACTCCTTAGAGCTAACCCCTTAAAAACAGCTACGTTTTTAAGAGGGGTTCTATCTTCAGAAGACATTTTTCAATTTCTTCCCAATCATTATCCTTGCACGATTGCTCCATTATAGAAGCTGTCTTCCCTAATTGAATCTGGCCGTAATTTTCGGCAGTGCCGGCAATCTTGTGAGCAATTTTCTTAATTCCTAAATCATCGCGTACCGCAAATAAGGCCTTCATCTCTTCTAGGTCTTTCTTCCTGTTTTCAAGATACATAGGAACAGCTGCTCTGATTTCTTCATCCATCGGCATCTCGTTAGCGATTTCTACTTCCTGCCATTTCTCGATGGTGGCCAGAAGTTTTCCGCGCGCTAGTGGCTTAGTTAAATAATAATCACAACCAGCTTCCATTGCGCGATCACATTCCTGCGAAAGAGCATTCGCACTTAAAGCAATGATGAGAGTTTTAGGTAAATGATGATCTTTCTCATACTTTCTTATATCTTTTGTAGCATCAATACCGTCTTTAATCGGCATATTGATATCCATGAAGATCATATCGAACTTATCCGTTTTAAACTTTTCAACGGCTGCGTCACCATCGCCAACTTCTGAAACGAAAACTTCACTTCCATCCAAAAATCTCTTCACGATAAATCTATTTTCAGGATTGTCATCCACCAGAAGAATTTTTAAATTTTTATGAACCTTACCTTTTGGTGTAGATTCATTTTCAAAATCCCCAGCCATAGATTCAACATGGCAAGTAAGAATAAACTCGCTTCCCTTTCCAAGCACTGACCTCACAGTGATGTCCCCTCCCATCAGATGCGCAAGCTCTCTAGAAAGTGAGAGCCCTAACCCAGTACCTCCGAACTCAGAAGCAATCTTGCTTGATTCCTGACTGTAGTTACTAAAGAGTTTATCAATATTCTCGGGAGCGATTCCTCTTCCTGTGTCTTTTACTGAAACAATTAATTCTTTTCTCGAAGTTCCGCGGTCTACGCAAGTCACAGTCAGGATAATACTTCCCTGCTCGGTAAACTTGATCGCGTTTCCTAGAAGGTTAATAACAATTTGTCTTATTCTTCCTTCGTCTCCAATGAAGTGATCAAAGTTGGACATCACTTGTGCATTAAAAAGAAGCCCTCTCTGACTCGCTCTAAAATCCATGATAGAAGTACAAGTATCAACTAAATTCTTAAGAGAAAAAGGAACCGGGTTTAATTCAATCTTCCCAGCTTCAATCTTTGAGAGATCGAGAATATCGTTAACTAAATTGATAAGTGTTTGAGAGGAGCGCTGATAGATATCCATACATTTTTTTTGTTCAGCAGTAAGGTTTGTCATATTTAAAATTTCACCAACACCTAAGATGGCATTAAGTGGCGTCCTGATTTCGTGACTCATTTTTGCTAAAAATTCAGACTTGGCCTTTGAGGCACTGTCTGCTGTTTCCTTTCCTGTTGTAAGCTCCGAAATGCTGTCTGCTTCTTTTGAAATATCAAAGAAAGTAATAACGACACCTTCAGATCTTCCTTTTGTCATCAAGGGAGAAAAATTAGCTTTTACAGTACGCTTAACGCCAGTAGAGTATGTGACAACTGTCTCCTCTATTGATTTATCTGTATGTAAGAGAGACTTAAGATAATCCCTGTCTATTTCTACTTTTTCAAAAAGCTCGTCGAGACTTTTCTTTTTCATTTCTTCCAAGGTCAGTTGTCTTACAGATAAAGCGATCTCATTAGCATATAAAACCTCCCCATCATGATTACTTACCACTACCCCTTGTCCCAGGTTATTCGTAATTGCCTCACTGGTAGCAAGTGACAGGCTCAAAGCTTTTTGAACTTCCATACGTTTTGAAAATTCTTGATATAGGAAAGCAGCACACCCTAAGACAATGAATAATGAAAATAAAGCTCCGCCAAAAACTAGATTATTGATTCCCTCAGATGAGTTTTTCATATTACCAGTTTGCTCATTTAATAAAATGTTATTCTCTTTTTCAATTTTTTCAAACTCGCTTCTAATGTCGTCCATTTGAGCTTTAGCGATTTGAAGATCGTTGGCGATCATTTTCATATTCGCATTTCTTCTAGCAATGAGATTTTCTGTTGATTTTATAAGCCCATTTATAAGCAGATCGATCTTTTCAAACTGCTCTCTCGTAACATGCGGACGCAGCTTTTCGACCTCACTAGGAAGCACTTTTTTCGCATTTTCAAATGGCACTCTAAAAACAGGATCACCCGTTAACACAAATCCAAGTGCCCCTGTTTCAATCTCAAGAAGCCTGCTGAAAACATGAAAAGCTTGTTTTTGTTGTTTAGAGTTCCCATGAAGCTCCTGCGTTTCTTCAACAAACCGCATATTACTAGAAATCAGATTGTACTGAACTCCCACCAAGAAAATGACAGCTAATGAAAACATGACTCCGATTAACTTGATTCGCTTCATAGAAATTCCTTTTAAATGATTCAGCTATTATATAAGTTAATCTCTTTATTTGTGAATCTGAATCGCCAGAGATATACTCGTAAGTCTATGAACGACTTTTCGCATTATCCTAGATTCAAACAGCTTTTAAACAAGAGAATTCTTGCCATTGATTTTGGTACAAAAGTCATAGGCACAGCACTCTTCTGCCCTGGAAATGATCCTTTCCCTCTCACGTTTGAAAAAATTATTTATAAAAGTCATGAATTATCAATTACCACTTTGGTTAAAATGATCAAGGATGAGGATGTTGAAGCTGTCGTTCTCGGCATTCCTTATTTTGTAGATGGCAAAGAAAGTACCAATACAATTCGCGTCCGCGATTTTGGGCATCAATTAAAAGAGAAGCTTAAAAATATAGATTTTTTTGAACAAGATGAAACTCTGACTACTAAAACGGCCGAAGAGCGTATGAAGAACTCTCCGGAGTATAATTTTAAAATAGACCCCACAAAAATTGACTGCCTTTCAGCACTCATTATCTTGGAAGATTTTATTCGCTCTGAAGCTTAATCAACATATTTTGCAAGATCTGCATTTACCGTCTGCGCTCTTCTACCAGTTTGATCGATAAACTTAAATTCTTCTAACAAGGCCTTTTGTTTTCTTCTTGCCGCTGCAACATAAAGAGAGCCTGCTTCAGCATTTTTTAACTGATGAATAACTTCATCTTCCAGTCTTTGATAAATTTCGTTGGCCGCTTCCGCAGTATTTTTCCATCCCAGCCTTTTAGCATCGATTTCAAATTCTCTTTTAACAAACTGGCTCATGCTTTTTGAAACAGCTCCCTGATCTCCTGATCTTGCAGCAAGATCTAGGTAATTATCCAGCGTTTTTGTTCTGCCAAAGAATTTTGGATCTTTGTCGGGAATGGATTTAACTTTTTCAAATCCTAGCTGATAAAAGGCCTTGGCCGTTTTAACATCATGGCTGCCTGACATCTCACCCAGAAGTCTGGCGTAGTTTGCTTTTAGCGCAGGATCAGTTGCTGCATTATACTCTCTGAGTGTTATATTAAACTGTCTGACTGCTGCACTTTTTGCATTGGGAGTCGCATATTTCATTTTCTTTTCAATAGAAGCAGTGACAACTTTTGCAGCGGCATCCGTTGAAAATTGTCCTGTGATTCCACTTCTCATCAGCCTCTCACGCTCCGCTTGAGAAAATTCCGCTTCTTTTAAAATTCTATTTTTCTTTAGAAGATCATCCGGTGTGTAAGTGTAGTACCCTCTACCTTCTTTTAACCCAATTTCATGAGCTGCTAAAATAGCATCTTCCTGAGCTTTGGTAAGATCGCGTTCAAGAACCGTTGCCGCTGCTTTCTTTCTATCGCCGGCAAGAAGTTTAGCAGAGTTTGCTAAATCAATTTCTTCACCACTGGCCGCGGCCCTGGAAACTCCGGTCAGAGCTTTTTTTGATTTAACAATAGCACCGATTTTTTTTGCGGCCATGACAACACCGCCACCCATGGCAGTATCCACTAACAAAGTGGTCACACCAGCACAGACCATTTCCGCTTTTACTTTAGGTGTATAACACTCATATTTCGCTCTCACTTCGGCCATTGCTGTTTGCAATAAAACAGAAAGTCCGGGAGATTTTTTCTCATGGACAGCACCAAAATGGTCTGTAGGCTTTCGACCGGTATCAATCGCTACTTTTCTTTCTCTCATCAATGTCGATTGATAATTTTGGTAACGATTAGAAACTAATTTTTCAATTTCAGAACAAGGTGCATCTGCCAGCCAGTTGCCTAAAAATTGCTCACTCAATTTGAAGCGATCATCTTCTATCGTCAGGTTAAAGGCATTCAGGATCTCGCGCTTTTTATCCAGGCTTTGATTACAAACTTGAGTGTCTTTAAATCCCTGAGCGATCACTCCCGCTAGTTTCCCAGGGAGAGAAGCAATATCAGCAAGCTGTTCACCGCTGATTTTCATTCCATTCCAGACACAGTCTGTAAAACTCATGTTGCTCATTTTATTGTTATCGATGGACTTCTGATCGCAGCGAATGACTTTATTTTTGTCCGAGTCTTCTAAGCCTTCTTCAACATCAACGCATTGGAAGCGCTCTCTAGTTGCAAGACAATTCATCACATCTGCAGACTTAGTGAGTGAATCGAGTTTCGTATTTTTTGGAAATTCAGCAGTGCAAATTAGCTGAGTAAAACCATTCGCTATTGGAAGCATCATTAGTAGTAAAACAAGCATTATCTTCATTGTCGGAATCTCCTAAAGATCATTCTATGCTTACTAAAAAGAATTAATAACTAGGAAGATATGGCCCTTTATTGATAGGATCACCCCACTCTATTAACCTCTAGTTATTATGAAAAAAAATCACATCCTATTTCTTATTGGCGCTCCCCTTTTAGCTATTATTTTAGTGGCCTTCAGAGTTTATTACTCGGCCTATGTCTGGAAATACCAAGGCCCTGACACTTTCTTCTATATTAAACCGAGTGAAAGTTTTGCTTCTATCAACTCAAGGCTGGCAAAAGAAAAACTTATAAATTCGGCCAGACTTTTTCATCGTTATTCGCAATGGACTGGAGTTATGACAAAGTTTAAGTCTGGCCAGTATCAGATCAAAACCAATTCCAACATGATGGATGTCTACAATACTTTTATCAATGAAAAGAGTCTTGCGATGTACTTCACTGTTCCTGAAGGAAAAAACATGTATGAAATCGGCAAAATGCTCGAAGAGCGTGCGATTACTCCATACGCTGAATTTATCGAGCTTTGTAAAAGCCCGGCCTTCGTAAAAAGTTTAGGTATCCAAGGTGAAACAGTAGAAGGATATCTTTATCCGGAAACCTATGACTTCGCCCCCAATCTTCCAGCTGACCAGGTTATTAAGACCATGGTGAGAGAATTTAAAAAGAAAACAAGCGCCCTTAATCTTAGCGATCTTCCAATGAAACAGCAGGATATTATCACTCTGGCTTCAATGGTTGAAAAAGAAACGGGAGATAAAAGTGAGCGCGCATTGATCGCAGGTGTCTTTCACAATCGTTTGAAAATTAAAATGAGACTGCAGTCAGACCCGACAACTATTTATGGAATATTTGAAACCTATAACGGAAACATTACGAAAAAAGATCTGCTTACTCCGACTGACTACAATACCTATACAGTCAAAGCACTTCCAAAAGGGCCGATTGCCAATCCTGGAATTGAAGCGATTAAGGCCGTGCTTAATCCAGCAAAACACAAGTTTCTCTTCTTCGTGAGCCAGAATGACGGAACACACATTTTTTCTGAAAGTTATGGTCAGCATCAGGTCGCTGTAGATAAGTGGCAAAAAAACGCAAAGAATCGCGAAGGTCGCAGCTGGCGTAACAAAAAAGAATCAACAGATACTTCTGCGCCTACGCCAGCTGAATAATGAATTAGTTTGCTGAGTGAGTAGAATCAAGAGTACGTCTGGCATAATCTCTTACCAGCATGTCTTTATCTTGGGCCAGTCTCTTTAAAGTCTCTTGCGGAGTCAAAGTGTTCTTGGCAACTTCATGACGAACAGTAATTGATACGTGTCTTGTCAGAATATCAAGGATTCTTGGGCTCACATTTTTTGACTTAGCTAACTCCAGTGCGACACCAGGCTTATCTTCTTTTAAAAATTGAAACATCTTTTCTTCATCACGGCACTCGCGCACGATTGCCAGGTATTCTTCAGCGAACATGGATTCCCCTCTTTGATATTTCACCCATAATAAGTGTACTCAAAAAACTTGTAAACTTTTTAAACGAATGGTCCCCTAAACTTGTCCATTATTCAGTCACAATGGCACCCAACCTAAACACCAGATGATAGGTAATGGTAGTTTTTTCCCTTGTGTCAAATTTGGAAAGCAAGGTACACTTGTTGATAAGTTTCTTCAGGCAAGGCCGGAAGGGGCTCCTGAGTTACCTAGTTTTTTAAAGAGGAATGTATGGACAAAGCTAAAATCGAAAAGTTTAAAGCGCTACTTCTTCAGGCGAAGGTTAAGATCATGAACGGCGGCATATTGCGTAGTACAGAAGATCTTACAGTCTCTTCGGATGATCTTTCTGATGAAGCGGATCTAGCAAGCTCTGTTATTAACCAACAAGTCACTTTCAACATGCGCCAAAGAGAGCTGGTAAAGCTTAAGGCCATCGATGAGGCGCTTTATAGAGTCGAACAAGGCTCATATGGGCACTGTGATGAATGTGATGAGTCTATTGGTGACAAAAGGCTTGAAAACCAACCGTGGACTACTCTGTGTATCACTCACGCAGAAGAACAAGAAAGAGAAAACCAAAAATTCTTTAAAGCTATCTAAACTAAAATCTCTCACAACAAAATTGATATAAAAAAAGCCTCCATAATGGAGGCTTTTTTATTGCTCGAAGACCAGTCTCTCATGCTGAGGGGGGAATCAGCACAAGTTCATTGATCTTGAATAATATTTCTTTGGAGATCTTTTGCCCTTTTGAGACTCTTCTGGAGCGCCATTTGGCTCAACAGGTTGGCGGCTTTCAGGCTTTCTTTGGATATTGGTTTCACTGGTGCCAGAGTTAAACTGCGAAATCTCGTGGTTTTCACATGAGAAAAGCGCTAAGCACATGAACATAAAGAGAAGGTAAAATCTAAGTAATCCATTCTTCATAAAAAAACCTCTATTCCTTGAGGGGGCGGCCCTTCTTGGGCCTGTTACAGTTATATAAAGCAAGCCTGAGGCCAGTTATTTAGTGTCATTTTTTCACTACTTCACACCACTATCTTTATATGGATTAGGATCAAAAAGAGCTGGAGTTGTAAAAAAGTGTAAAAACTTTTTACACCTCACTAAAGTTTTATCGATTCTTTTTACAGTAGTGACCTTAACTCATTAAAACCGCTGATGTTCCTCTTGGCCCGAAGCGTGCAATTCTATGGGGAGAACCAGTTAAGTAGAAATAGTATTTTCTACTGGATCAATTAAGGGATTATTATGAAGATGCAAACTATGAAGATGATCGCAAAGAGAATTGTAGTGCTAAATGTATTAGCAACACTTTCTTTTTCAGCTTTCGCGCAGAGCTCGTACATTCAAGGAAATCTTCCGAGAGTTCAGACTCAAAAAGCGGAAGAGAAGTCGTACTTTGATCCAAAAGATTTAACATCTAATTATGTAAGCTGGGGTATCAACCCGGAAAATCCATCAGGAATCAATCTTCTTGAAGCATGGAAAAAATTTAAAAAGAAAAAAGAAATAGTCGTAGCAGTTGTTGATACTGGTATCGATCCAATACACCCTTTCCTTGAAAAGAATATCTTTGTTGAATCAGGCAAAGTTGATGAAAACAACTTTGGTGTTGATTTCTCAATTGGTAAAAGAGTTAAAGGTGCACCTATTGATCAACATGGACATGGAACTCACGTTTCAGGGATCATTAAATCAATTTATCCTGACGTAAAAATTCTTGCTTTAAAATATTACAATCCATCTGCCTCTGGAATGGATAACTTAAACTCAACGGTTGAAGCTCTAAGATACGCTGTAGACAATAACGTAGACGTTATTAACTACTCTGGTGGTGGACCGGAAGCTGCTGTTGAAGAATTAAGAATTTTAAAAGAAGCTGAAAGAAAAGGTATCCTGGTTGTTGCGGCAGCTGGTAACGAAGAATCAAATATCGACGATAAGAGAAAAGCTTACTTTCCAGCAAGCTACGGTCTGAAAAATATCATCACTGTAACTGCTCATGATGAAGACCTGAAGATTTTAAGTTCATCAAACTATGGACGTACAAGTGTAGATATCTTCGCTCCTGGATACAGAATTAAATCTAGCTTACAAAATGGTAGAGCTGGATACTTAACAGGAACGAGCCAGGCAACAGCATTCGTAACGGGTGTAGCTGCTTTGATTAAGTCTCAGTACCCTGCTTTATCAACTGAAAAAATTAAAGAGATCATTAAGCTTTCTGCTAAAAAAGAAAGTTCAATGGAAGGAAAATGTGCAACTGGTGGACGTCTTGATGCTGCAAAAGCAATGGCCCTGGCTTCTCAATATGCTGGTGAGTCTGAAATGCCGAATCGTCAGCTAGCTACAAATGATAAGCCTGCTAAAAAAGAAGAAGGTAAAATCATTTACCGAATTGCAAACTAATAAACTCATAAAAAATCACGGCCGCTGTAATCACGGTGGCCGCAATTATTATCACTTTCAACCAATGATCAATTTTTAATCCCATTACTCTACTGCTCAAAATGATTTCGCTCCACTTTGCTTCAGGAATATTCTGTTTTGCAGAATCATTTAAATAGAGAAGAAGCTCTTGAGTGAGAAGTGAGCCTGTCTCCATAGCATGCATTTCAATTTTTTGTTGAAGAGTAAGGGCGTCCACACCATATCTTAGAAGCTCATCAATCAATTCTAAAACTTCTACATAGAAATAACGTCTATTGTTTACCTGAATCGTCTGCTGGTCACCGAAAGCTTCTATTAAATGATCAAAACGTTTACTCAGCTGGCGAATATAAGACTGTGCAGAAGGCCCTTTTTTATCTTCAAAGATATTAAAGTACTTTATCAACACGGGAAAACTAGCATAGTAGCGCTCTTTAAAGCCGTAGAGACTTTTGGCACTAAAGGGCTCACCGATAATATGATAATTGAGTGATCTTCCGCAGGCCTCACAGTTTGTATCTGTGAGATAAACAGACTGACAATTAGGACATCTCTTAACAGGTCGGTACGCACTCTCAGGTATCACTGGTCGTGACAATGGAGATTCATCAGCATCCTGGCCGAATGTTTCAAAGAGATCGTGATTCATAACTAAATTTTAAAGCTAAAACGTTCTCATTGGCAAATAATCTCATTGAATCTACTATCAACCTATGCTGATTCAAAAATACCGTACACTAATTGTCTGTCTATTGGCCGGAATGCTCTATGCTCTGGGCTTCCCTCTTTTTAATGGGAGTTCGTTTTTTATCGCTCCTATTATTGGGTTTGCTTTATTCAACTGGGCACTCGATCAAGAGACAACACTCAAAAAACAATTCATTCTAAGCATTGCTTACTCTCTTGGGTTTTATTTGGCGGGATTTTACTGGATTCCTCATCTTCTGACAGAATTTGGTGGTCTGCCTTTTCCTTTAAATCAAGTTTTAGGCCTGGTCTTCTCTTTTGTGATTATTCCTCAGGTTTACTGTTATGTGGCCTTAAAAAGAAAAATCAAACACCCGCTTTTTTTAGCTGTTGGTTACGTTCTTCTTGAAAGATTTATTCCTCAACAATTCCCGGCACACATCGGTCACTCATTTCTCTCTCTAGCTCCGACAGTAAAATTGGTTTTTGCTCCTTGGGCAGGAGCTGCGTTTTACTCATTCTTTACAGCACTAACTGCACTGACTCTAGTTCAGCATTATCAAACTAAAGTAAAACCAAAGCTGTATTACGGATTTATTGCCCTTATTATTTTCATTCACATTCCTTTTTCTGTCATGAACTCAAAAGATCAAGCAACGACAGATCTTAACATCAGAATCGTTCAGCCTAATATTGGAAACTTTATAAAAATTGACTCTGAAAGAGGCGGAAGAAATTCCCTTAATTCAGTCTTTGAAAGTTATTATTTTTTAAGTACTGATAAAATCCAAACGCCACGCGATCTGATCATCTGGCCTGAAACTGCTTTCCCTAGTTTATTCTTTAGTGAAACAATGCTGAATAATAAATCGTTTCAACTTCCAAAGTTAATGAATGATATTCTCTCTCAGACTGGAGCAGAATTATTTGTCGGAGGATATGACTCATCTCCGCCATCTGATATTAAAAATTATCAAAGCGACTACAACACTGCTTTTCATTTCAGCAATGAGCTGTATCTTAAAAATGTCTATCACAAGATGAGATTGATTCCTTTTGGAGAAGGTCTTCCTTTCGGACCTCTCAATAAGTACTTAAGCAGCATCATTACAAACATTTCTTATTTCGCTGAAGGTGATAAGTTTACGGGATTCACGACAAAAAATAATCTGAACTTTGTTTCGGTTATTTGTTACGAAGTACTTTTTCCTTCGTTTGTTGCCGATATGCTTAATGCTCAGGATATTGATCATGAAGCTCAGTTTCTCATTAATCTGACTAATGATTCATGGTACGGCGATACAGCAGAGCCTCATCAGCATTTATTTCTAACGAAGTGGAGAGCGCTTGAGTTTAATCTTCCTCTCATAAGAAGTACTAACACTGGGATCACGACAGTTATTTATCCTGATGGAAGTGAGACTAAAAGACTGGGTGTCGGTGAGAAAACTTATCTTGATTTAGATCTTAAAATTGCACCGCGAACAAAAACTCTTTTTCAGATTCTGGGGATCTGGAGCTTTTTGGGAATTGCAATCTTGTTAGGTCTGGTTGAATTAGCCTTTAAGAGAAAAGCCTTCTTTCAAGAGATCGTGAAGACGAATAAAGCCTGAAAATTTTGTTCCTTCTAATACAGGCAGAACAAAAAATGATCGGGTCTTCGACTCCATCAATTCCAGTGCCTCAAAGGCAAGCTGGTCTGGATGAATACTCGTTGGAGTTCTATTCATGATGGCTTCCACACTTGTCTGAAGCCCTTGATTGTCTTTTGTGAAAGTTCTTCTGATATCACCTTCAACGATGATTCCTTTAAACTCTCCGTTATCAACGACAGCGCATCCTCCAACAGGAAATTTCGACATTGCAAGAATGGCATCTTGAAGAGTTTGCTTTGAAGTAAGTACCGGGCACTCTTCTGGTCTGATTGTTAGGTCGCGCACTTTCATACGTAGAGATTTTCCAAGTATTCCACCTGGATGATTAACGGCGAATCCTTCTTTCGAAAGACCGATATATTTTTCAAACAACACCGCCATTGCATCTCCCATGGCCATGGCCAGGGTTGAGCTAGTGGTTGGTGCTTGGTTATTGATGCAGGCTTCTTTATCCACTGAGCAGTCAAAAACAATGTCACAGAACTCAGAGACTGGTGAAGGAACTTTTCCAACGAGAGCTATACGGTGAGATTTTGGAGCTTGTAAAAATGGAAGAAGTTTTACGATTTCTTCTGTTGTTCCTGACTTACTTAAAAGAACGATGGCATCGTTTTTACCGACTCTTCCCAGATCTCCGTGAAGAGCTTCAGTTGGATGAAGAAAATAAGAAGGAAGGCCAAGAGAGGTAAAAGTAGCTGCACATTTTTGAGCGATAATGCCAGACTTCCCTACTCCACAAAAAATAATCGCCGAACCTGTCGCTCTCAATTGATCATAAAGTTTGATGAGTTTATCAGCATCTTTTGAGTGATTTAATTCAATAAGCTCCGCAGCTCTTACTAAAGAGTTGGCTTCAAGTTTTAGGACTTCCGACATTGTTTTTGAATGGGTCATAGTTTCCCTTTTATGAGTCAATTCTAACTTCTTTGTCTTCTTTTTAATCTTAGATACAATAGAGTTAGATGATAAAAACTTTTTCACTAGTTATAAAGCAAAGATTTCCTAAGATCATGGCACAGGTCAGTGTACTTGGCTTTTGCACACTTATTATTGTAGGCGTAAGCGGATGCTCTTCCTATGAAAATTTTAAATATGTAACTGAAGATCTTGAAATTCCAACTCAAGTCTACCGCGCTGACTACAGCAAGGTATGGCAAGAGGTCATGAAAATTACCAATAAATATCCTCGAGAGGTCTACAACCAGGAAGCTGGCGTCATCAAAACACGCTGGATTGATAACACCCTAGAGTTAAATTTTGCTGACTCTTTCGGATCAAATGATTCTGTAAAGTCTGCTGAGTTCAAGCTGATTATCAACGTGGTTAAAGGTTACCGTGGAAGTAAAGAAGTTAGTAAAGTAACAGTCTTTAAACGCCAAAGAGTTGAGCAAGACTTCCTGCAAGGCTGGAAGATTATCAAGACTGATGGAATCCTGGAAAAATCTATTCTCTATCGCCTAGAGCGCGCCCTCGCTATTGAAGCTAAACTTCAACAGATCGAAGACAAGAAAACAAAAGAAGCAGAAAAGAATTTCTAATTTTTTTTAATTATCTGATGGTCGTATTTAAGGCCATACGTTGCCAGAAAATTCTCTTTTTACCTACGTCTCCAGAAGGAGATGTAAGTCCTGTGATTTTTGACAGACTCATATCCATCTCTTTAAAGATGTCATTGTACTTATCTTTTTGAATCATCTTGATTAGAGGCAACCTAGCTTTTTCAAACTTCAGGTCCCCTACTGTGAGAATGACATTTTTGATAATGTTAGAGCGCTTTGACTTAAGAGCTTTTCCATTCATTGTCGGCTGGTAATAATTCTTTTTATCATAAAGCATCGCCCATACTTGTGGAGCAACTTCAACGGTATTAAGAGTTCTGATCGTATCAAGCGCTTGGGAACGAACAATAAAAGAATCGTCTTTTAGTAGTGCTGCATATTGAGGAGCGTAGCTTTTTTGCTTAAGAGCAAGCATCGTCTTTAAGCTCGCCATTCTCATAACCCAGTGAGGGTGTTTTAAGAACTTTGATAAAAATGGTGCAGACTTATCTCCCATGATTTGTCCCAGAAGAAATGTCGCCATCCAACGGTTTTTATCAGGGTACTTACCATTTTTCATAACTTCGATTAATGCTTCAACTGACTGTCCACCATTTTTAAGAGTGTCGCTCTTAAGCTGTGCCATTTGAATTTTATCGTTATAGTTCAGCATGTACCTTTGCAGTAATGCTTGCTTCACTTGAGTGTTGCTGATAGCAGCTTCAGCATAAGCTGAACAAGTTAAAATTAAGAGAAGTGCAATTCTTGAAAAATTTTTCATTATGGTATCCCCTAAAATTAACCTAACATTTTTTCAAATTCAGAGAGAAGTTCTTCTGCCGATTTTTGCTCCACTTCTTCTGAAGGAACTTCATCAACACTGACATCAAGAACCTGTGGGTTCTTAGCTGCTGGCGCAGGAGCAGCTGATTCAGCAATCGCGGCTGCCATTTGTGCTTCAAGATCATCTTCTATCTCTGGTGGTGCAACGACCGCAGCCGCAGCAGGTGCTGCCACAGGAGCTCCGCCTTTTCTTAAAGCAGCAAGCTCTGCTTTTAATTGATCATTTTCTTGTTGCAGACGTTTTAAGTTTGCAAGATCTTCTTCGATAATTGCGTATTCTTTCAAACGTTCTCTAATTTCATTTCTTTCATTTGTAACTGAAACAAGTTCTTTTTGAAGACCAGCGTCTCCACCTGCTCTCGTCATAGCTTCAGCTAATTGAGCTTCAAGCTCACGAACTTTTTGTTGTGACTGAGATAGGTCTTTTTTTAGAAGTTCAGTTTCAGCCCCAAGTCCTTTTCCTGCTGATAGATCCTGAATCGTTTTTTCCAGGTCTTGAATTTGTCTATGACGATCACTTAGTTTTTGAGTAAGGGCTGCGATCTCTGCATTTTTTTGAGTTGTCTCTTCACTTCCATTGCCTACTCCAATACTCATTGAGCTTGGAAGATCTCCAACGGGAACAACAGATGGAACACCGTTACCAATATCAAGTCCTCCTCCTCTAAAAAGAGAAGACTTTAATGAGTTCGAATTTTGAATAATTGAATCGAGATAGTTCTTAACGACACTGGCCGGAATTTCATGCGAGAGTTGGTGAAATTTTTTACGATTATAAAACCAATAAATAATGATTCCAACCATTGTTACCAAAAGCAATAAACTGAAAATGGTAATAGTCTCATCAGTAAATTTAGTGAGTATTAAACGTATTGTTTCTGTCACAGTCCCTTCCTAGGATTAAGCAATCTTCTTCTATTAAGAAATTATAATCTGTTCCGGAATAAAGACAAGATTTCCTTATGTAGTGGAGCTCTGCTGGCGACAATTGTTTCCTGAAATGGATGGAATTTCTGACCTTCATAATCAGATACTTTGACACCTGCTTCAAGGCAGATCAATCCAGCTGCTGAAACATCCCAAGCTGCCAGGCCTTTTTCCCAGAAACAGTCAAATACCCCGCGGGCAACATAACACAAATCCAGGGCAGCACTTCCCATTCTTCTAATGCCTCGGCTCTTCCCTAACATGTGTTTGAACAGGTCAAACTCGCGGTCAAAGACTGGGCCTTTTTCAGTGGCAAAACCTGTGACAAGTAATGAATCACATAGGGATTTTTTATTGGTAGATTTTTTTAAGCTAACTGGTTTCGATTTCTTTTTGAATGAATTGCTAAAGTTGACCAGTTTGCTTCCTTTGCCTTTGATGGCATAAAAGCACTCACCATTGGTAGGCCTTAAGACTAAACCAGTGACCGGTTCACCGAAGTTAACCAGCGAGATACAAATCCCGTAGTAATCAAGTCCATTCAAAAAATTATTAGTTCCATCTAGTGGATCAATAATCCAAACCCATTCTTTTTCTTTTAAAAATTTATATCTATCCATCTGTCCCATGTACTCTTTGTAGGCAGTTTCTTCTGCAAGAATAAAATGGTCAGGATATTTTGCTTTAATTCCGTCGACGATCAGGGCTTCAGATTCAGTGTCAGCACTGCTGGCAATCCCTTGAGCTTTCTTGTTTGTGATTTTTAATGACGATATTTTTTGCTGTTTTAGTAAAAGAAGTTTAGCGGCTTTGACAGCAAGAAGCATTGAAAGCTCCAGGGCCTCTTCTCTCTTTACAGTTTTTTTCGCAACTTTTTTCGCAGCTTTTTTAGTTGTAGTCACTTTCATTGTGTTCGTCGCCGCCATCTGTTTCATTTCCATTTTCTTGTGTTTCCGTATCAACAACATTTTCTTTTAATGGGACTACGTAAGATTCCTGAAACCAATGTCCAAGATCAATTTTTTGGCATCGATCACTGCAAAATGGTCTGAACTCTGAACTGTAATAATTAAACTCAATCGAGCATTGCGGGCATTTAACTTTTAAAGTTTTATTCATGATTAAATTTCTCTCCAAAACGGCCGAACTCACTGCACACCGTCTGGTAAATAGTTCTTTCTTTAAACATATTAAATTTTTCGTACTTTTCTACTAAACGAATCCCTGAGATGGCATTCGTCAACCAGATTTCACTGCAGCTTTCAAGTTCACTTTTAGAGATATCTGATTCGATCAAATTATACTTGGCGGACTTCAAATACTCAATGAGTTTTCCTCTGGTCACACCTTCTAAAACCATGGAAGAAGTTTTAGGTGTCAGAATCGTCGATTCATTTAAAACGACAAAAATGTTTGCCGTACTTGCTTCAGTAACATTTTGCTCGCGATCAAAAAATACCACATCATCGCACTTGCGTTTACGCGCTTCATGAATTTCCAGATCGGCCATAAGATAATTTGCATTCTTAACATAAGCAGGAATGATTGAGGGTGACTTGATGCTTTTAGCATTTCCTAAACTGACATATGGCTCCTTAGGAGCGTGGGCCTTCTTAGTAAAAAAAACAGTATCATCAATAATACTCAATCGATAGTAGTGCTTAGGAGTCCATTCACTTTTTAAAAAATCCTCAAACGCTTGTTTTTTTTCTAACCACTTATGTTGAGGAAAAAGAAAATGTGCTCCCTTAAGAAGTCGATCAAGATGAGACTCTAAAAAAATAAATCCTGTATCATCCGAGAGCATAGAAGTAAAAGTCTGAATGCCTCGATTCATCGAATTTGACTGGTAAATCTCTGGTGTTTGACACGATATTATTTTCAATGAAATGCTAGCCTCTTTCTATCATAGAGTGTAGCTTTAACTGGAAAGATATGACAAAGGAATAGTTAATGGAGTCATTGAAAACAGGCCTTACTATTGTAGGTTTTGGCTCTCAAGCAAAAGCATGGGCCTTGAATTTATTAGATTCAAAACAGAATGTTTCAATTGCTTTAAAGAAATCAAGTAAGTCAAAAGAGCTCGCTCAAAAAATGGGCTTTAATGTCATAGAGCTTGAAACATCTGCTCTAAGCTCTTCAAACATTTTCGTTATGCTTATACCAGACGATCAACACTTGAACTTTCTGGAAAAAAATCACCAATACATTCCATCCGGCTCACATCTTATTTATGCCCATGGATTTAGTCTGACTAAACATAAACTGGAAACAGTATTTCCCCAGTTTAAGCACTCACTGCTTGCTCCTAAGGCCATTGCCAGTGAAGTACGTTATCAATATGAAATTCACGGAAAAATTGGAGCCGCAGTATATACTCCAGACGTAGAAGCAGAGGCGATAGTTAAAACGATTGCTGCTCATGCTGGCTTTACTGCTCTCTACAAAAGCCATTTTGAAGAAGAGACAGCTGCTGATCTTTTCTCAGAGCAGTCTTTCTTATGCTCTATTCTTCCCTATGTTGCTTTGAAATCATTTAACGTTCTAAGAAAGAATGGCATCTCGCAAGAAGTCGCTTTCATGGAATGCTTTTTAGAACTCAAATCTATTTCACAAGCAATAGTGACATTAGGGCCTGAGGCCTTTTTCAATCTCATTTCTCCCAATGCCTTAATTGGATCACAAAAAGGAAGAGAGCTTCTTTTAGGTAGTGAGTTCGATCAGGCCCTGGAAAAAATCATGGCAGATATTAGCAGCAAAAAATTTTACAGCGATGTTGAAATAGATGCGGATGCTCTAAGAAAATCAGTGACGGCTGAATGGGAAAAAGAAGAGCTATCAGCAGTATTTAAAAAACTAAAAGCAGATTTAATTAACTAAGAGAGAGTCTTAATGAAACTTGATACAAGAAAAATTCGTGCCTTTAAAAAGAAATCAGCAAAAAAGCCATTACAGATGCTGACTTGTTATGATTTCCAGATGGCCCAATTACTCAATGAAACTGAAGTCGATATGATTCTTATCGGTGACAGCCTAGGAAACGTCATTCTTGGATACGATCATACAATTAAAGTTGATGTTCCAACGATGAGCATTTTTTCATCGGCCGTAAAAAGAGGCGCTCCTGATAAATTTGTCATCGCTGATTTACCATTTGGAAGTTATGCCACACTAGAGTCAGGTCTTCAAAATGCAATCGCTCTTTTTCAGCAATCTGGTGTTGAGGCCATAAAGCTTGAAGGTGCGTATCCCTATCAATGTGAGCTTATCGAAAGACTTACTCAGATTGGGATCCCGGTTATGGGACATATTGGACTTACTCCTCAATCAGTTCATGAACAAGGTGGATACTACACTCATGGAAAAGACACTGCTTCTCAAACACGTTTGATGAAAGAAGCACTGGCCCTGCAAGAAGCAGGATGTTTTTCTATTGTCCTGGAGTTTGTTGAAGCTGAGCTTGCTAAAAAGATCACTGACAAATTGAAAATACCGACTATCGGAATTGGCTCAGGAAAAAATACCGACGCCCAGGTTCTGGTCATTAATGACCTTCTTCATATTGGAAAGAAAGACCCACCAAAATTTTGTAAACCAATCGGCAACGTTTATGAGTTTAAAAAGAAGCTGATTAACGAATACTTAAAATGAGACTCATTACTGTAGATAACGGCAATACACACGCAACTGTGGCTTACTTCGATCGTGGAGTCTTAAGCAGTGTTGTGCCGCTTGAGCAGTACTCTCCAAATAAAGACGATATCATTTTAATTTCTAGTGTTGGAAAACCTCTTTCTCTTAGGCCGACTCATGACTTAAAAGAAAAAAGAACGAAAACTCACTTCTTTGATATGAAAGTCAATTACGCTGAAACTCTTGGTGATGACAGACTGATAGCTTCTTATGGGCTTTATAAAAAACTCAAAGAGAAAGAAAAAGTTCTTCTTATTGATGCCGGAACTTTTATCACTTGTGACATTGTCTCAAGTGCTGGTTTCGAAGGTGGTTATATCTTTCCAGGGATTAATAGATTCTTAAAAATCTATTCTGATAGTGCTCAACTTCCCCATCTATCAAAAGACTTGTTGTTTAAAGACGCAGCAACAGATCTTCCGCACACAACAGATGAAGCTATTATAAAGGCCTGTGAAATTTATCTGAAGGCTTCTCTAGAAGAGGTCATAAAAAAAAATGCCCCCGATAAAATAGTTTTTACCGGAGGCAATGCTTTAGAAATTAAAAATTTTCTTAGTTTAACAATTCGTTCTGAGTTGGATCGTCACTTAGTACATTCAGCACTGTCGTTGATACATGCTCATCACTATTCCCAAGCTTAGACGTTAAGATCTCAGGAATTTCAACGGCACGGTACTTCTTCCCGTTTGTTGTTCTGATCCAGAAGCCTAATACTAGCTTTTCATCTACAACCATTCTGATTGGCTTAAGACTTACAATATGGTCTGTATTGATTAGTAGTGTTTCAAAAATATTATCAACTGACTGACCATCTTTTGGAGACACGATTTTAAAGCGTTCTAATGCCATATATTCCTCTTTTTTATTAATCTAAGGAATTATAGATGAGATTGAAATCCATCATAGCCCCCCTGTAATTTTTATCTTTAAAGCTCTGACTTTCACCATTTTTATGATAATTAAAGCCTCTATGACAGAGCTCCATTTCAATACAGAAGACTATAATCAGCGCTTTGGCGGCATTGCCCGTCTTTACGGTGTTCAGGGGTTAAAAAACCTTATGAACTCGCATGTCCTGATCGTAGGCCTGGGTGGCGTCGGATCATGGGCGGCCGAGTCTCTGGCCCGCTCAGGAGTTGGCTCAATAACTCTGGTTGATCTCGACGATATTTGCATTACCAATACTAATCGCCAGCTGCCTGCCATGAGCGGCCAGTATGGAAAGCTCAAAGTAAATGTTTTAAAAGAGCGCATCCTCTCTATTAACCCACAGTGCATGGTTTATTGTATTGAAGATTTTTTCACCGAAAGAACTGCCGATGATATTTTAGATAATAATTACGACTTTGTTATTGATGCGATTGATAGTTTAAACAACAAGGCCCTTCTTATTGCAAAATGCAGAGACAAAAACTTTCCCTTAGTCGTAACAGGTGGATGCGCTGGAAAAATTAATCCTTCTCTTATCAGAAGCGATGATCTGGGTCTTGCCAATAACGACTCGTTATTATTTCGTCTAAGAAAGAAGCTACGTCGCGATTACGGCTTTAAAGATAACGGCAAATACACTTCTGTAAAAAAACAGAAATTTAATATCACGAGCATCTACTCTCCTGAAGAACCAATATTTCCGACTGCTGACGGTGGCACATGTAATGTTCCAGATGAAGAGTCTAATTTAAAACTAGACTGCGAAACAGGCATGGGATCAGTCTCTCACATTACGGCCGTCTTCGGCTTCATGGCCGCGGGCCACGTCATCAATGACCTCTCTAGAAGCCACTTAAATCGCTGATATTTGCCTACTAAAATTAAAGAGAGATCATTTAATTCCCGATACTCTTCTTATGAAAACCATCCTATTTATCACAGTCTTCCTCGCCCTTAATCATGAAGCACTTGCCAAGTGTAATACCCAGGCAATAGGCGTTGTTCATGAGAGAGGCTTTGGAATTTCTTTTGGTGGTGGAAGAGAGTCTGCTGGATATCAGGATAAAAATACTGTTAACGTCCCTATTACCATCAATGGTCAGCAGGCCTGCTTTAAAAAGAGCAGTGCCTTCAGCATGAAGAGTGAAACAAAAGATAAAAAATCTGAAAATAGTATTGTCATTAAGCCGATGAAGGCTGAGTTTGAAAACATTCCTTCGCCTCATCAAAAGCAATATATTTTTGTCGAAAAAAATCCCATTAAAAAATTAACTAAATTTCACACTATGAGTTTTATCTGCGCAGGGGAAATTCCCTTATCCATTGATTCTGTCAGCGATAGTGTGATGGAGATTGAACTGAAAACTAATCAGGTTCAAATGAACGTTACGTCAGTTTTTGCAACAGGTGCGGCCGCTGATAATTTAAACAGAGGTCGAAACAAAAGAACTTATAGTCAGGAAACATTTGATTTTTTCACGAAGCTTTACAAAGAAAAAACGAATCTAGAAATGGATCAAGCGCTGCCTTGTTGCAGTGATCACAAAGTTCCAAGCATTATTTCCGACACTTCAATCCGCGCACTCGCAGGTGTTGAAAGGGCCATCGCTTCTACCTTTACAACGATGGCCACTGATGTTCCCAATGGATGTAGTAACAGTTTTGTAGAGACCATGAAAAATTATCAACTTGAAAATTACAAAACGAATGAATCATTAAAAGACTATAAAGTGAAAAAGAAATTTCTCTCTGATGAGTTAGTTTTTGAGTGGTAGTTTACTAAGAAAGGAATTCCGTCTTCCACAAACCAGTATATGTTAAGTCACCCTGATGCGAGTAAGCTTCTGCTTCATAACTAATCGCTAAGTAAGCATCGTGATGATTTAATCCTTTCATTCTTAATTGCAAATACTCTTTTAAATAAGTGAAGTAGAACTTAAAAAAGCCATCTCTTTTTATCTGAAGAATGTGAATGAGTTCGTGATTGATAATTTTCACTGACGGATTGGCGCTGTAAAAAAAGATAAAAGGATAAAGAACAATTCCTTCGACTTTAAGAATTTTAGCGAGAAGTGAATTTCTAACAACTCTAATTTTCAATTATCATCAAGCCCGGCGCGAAATGATTTATAAAGAATCCCTTCAATACGATTTTCACTTGAGCCTTTAATGGAACCAAAACTTGTAACGTTCACTGGAGAAACTCCACTAAACTCTAGAACCGCTTTTTTCATCATATTCACTGCTGGGTGAAAGTAATTCAAATAGAGCCACCATACCGGGCCATCACTTGTCACAATCAGGCGAGCACTTTTTCCAGTGAGAAGCTTATCCCAGTTGTGAGAGTTCTCTCTATACTTGAAAGCAAACCCTGGTAAAAAAGCACGGTCTAAAAATCCTTTCAAAATGGCCGGAACTCCGCCCCACCAGACAGGATAGATGATCACGATGTGCCTGGCCCACTTAACATGTTGCTGGGCCTCTATTAAATCCGGTTCAAGATTTTGAACAGTACGATAACCGTTTTTTAAATTCATGTTGAAGTTTAAATCAGACAAATTAATTCGAACGACTTCTCCACCTTTTTCGATGGCACCTTTTTCATAATTATCTGCTATGGCCGCGCACAACGACCTTTTATCCGGATGACCTAAGATGATAAGCGTTCTCATTTGATCGCTTTGTCTCCGTGAAGTTTATGAAGGATTCTTTTTGCAATTGATGGCATGACATATTGATCGATGCGCTCATTAAGACTCGCAAGCTCTCTGATCAGGCTTGATGAAATCGTTGCAAAGTGTGGCTTTGAAAAAAAGCAGATGGTTTCAATGTCTTTGCTGATCCCGCGGTTACCGACAGAGAGTTCAAGCTCCATTTGATAATCTGAAGAGTTTCTTAAACCACGCAGTAAAAACTGAGCTTTTTTCTCTTCAGCAAAACGCGCAATAGTCCCCTCATGAGAGCAAACTGTGACATTTTTTAATTTATAGTAATCGACGTAGGCCTGCATCATTTCCAGGCGCTCATCCAGAGTAAACATGTAGGTCTTTGTAGGGTTCGTCGCAGCAACCCAGTGAAGGTGATCGAAATGAGTTGCCGCTCTCATCATAATGTCGGCATGTCCCCATGTTGGTGGGTTTGCGCTGATAGGATAGACAACAATTTTCTCACTCATGACTGCCTCTTAATTTGGACCTTTTCCCTATTATACACTTTATAAAAAGCATTCCTAGTGTTAAAATTTTGACTTCCAATAATCAGGTTCATCTACCAAGGATTTCTAATGTCTGAAAGCACCCCGACACATTCTCCCGTTGAATATGACTTCGCAAGAATCGAAGCGAAGTGGCAAAAATTCTGGGACGAAAACAAAACGTTTAAAACAGAAAGCATCTCGACGAAGCCTAAGTACTACGCTCTCGACATGTTCCCTTTTCCTTCTGGAGACGGCCTGCACGTAGGTCACCCTGAAGGATATACAGCGACGGATATTATGTCCCGCTATAAAAGAATGCTCGGCTTCAACGTTCTTCACCCAATGGGATGGGACTCTTTCGGTCTGCCAGCTGAAAACTATGCAATGAAGACCGGAACTCATCCGGACGTTACGACTAAAAAGAACATCGCAACTTTTACTCGTCAGCTAAAGGCCCTGGGCTTTTCTTATGACTGGGATAGAGAGATCGCAACTTCGAATGTTGACTATTACAAGTGGACTCAGTGGATCTTTGTTCAGCTTTACAACAAAGGTTTAGCTTACGAAGACGAAATCAATGTTAACTGGTGCCCTGCTCTTAAAACTGTTTTAGCTAACGAAGAAGTTGTCGACGGTAAGTCTGAAGTTGGAGGCCATCCGGTTATTCAAAAGAAGATGAGTCAGTGGATGCTTCGTATTACTGAATATGCTGAAAGACTTTTAGTTGATATCGACGATGTTGACTGGCCTGAATCAATTAAAGAAATGCAACGCAATTGGATTGGAAAATCTGAAGGTGCGACGGTTAAGTTTAAAACGGAAAAATCAAGTGACACAATTGAAGTCTTCACAACAAGACCGGATACACTTTTCGGTGCCACTTATATGGTTATCTCTCCAGAGCATCCGTTAGTTGCAAAACTTGCAACGGCTGACAATAAAACAACGATTGAAGCTTACCAAAAAGCTTGTCTTGCAAAAAATGATTTAGAAAGAACTGAACTTAACAAAGATAAGTCAGGTGTCTTCACTGGTTCATACGCAGTGAATCCAGTTAACAATAAATTGATTCCTATCTGGATTGCTGACTACGTTTTAATGTCGTATGGAACAGGAGCTATCATGGCCGTTCCTGCTCACGATGAACGCGATCATGAATTTGCAAAAAAATATAATATCGAAATCGTACAAGTTCTTGAAGGTGGAGATGTACAAGTTGCTGCTCACACTGGTGACGGCAAACACATCAACTCTGATTTCTTAAACGGCACAGATAAAAAAGAAGGCATCACTAAAATGATCGCCTGGCTTGAAGATAAAAAACTTGGAACGAAGAAAATTAACTACAAACTTCGCGACTGGATTTTTTCTCGCCAACGTTATTGGGGTGAACCATTCCCTCTTCTAAAATATGAAGACGGAACAATTCGCTGTCTTGATGCTGACGAGCTTCCAGTAGCACTTCCTGAACTAGAAAAATATGAGCCGTCTGGAAGTGGAGAATCTCCACTTGCGAATGCTACTGACTGGTTATGGATTACAGATCCAAAGACCGGAAAAAAAGCAAAACGCGAAACAAACACAATGCCTAACTGGGCGGGGTCTTGTTGGTACTATCTTCGCTTCTGTGATCCGAAGAATGAGAAAGAGCCATGGAACTCAGAGATTGAAAAATACTGGATGCCGGTCGATCTTTATATCGGTGGAGCAGAACATGCTGTTCTTCACTTATTGTACGCTCGCTTCTGGCACAAGGTTTTATTTGACCTAGGCTTTGTTTCAACGAAAGAGCCATTCAAAAAACTTGTTAACCAAGGTCTGATCCTTGCCAGCGATGGTGAGAAGATGAGTAAGTCACGTGGAAACGTGGTTAACCCTGACTCTGTTGTTAAAGAGTTCGGTGGTGACTCTCTAAGACTTTATGAAATGTTTATGGGCCCACTTGAAAAAGTAAAACCATGGAATGAAAACGGAACGAAAGGAGTTTATAACTTCTTAAACCGCGCTTATAGATTCTTTGCTGACCCAGCTCACATTGTTGGTGGAGCTGAAAACGAAGAGACGGTAAAAATTCTTCATAAGACTATTAAGAAAGTCACAGGCGACTATGACAATCTAAGATTCAACACTGCGATTTCAGCATTGATGATTTTTACCAATCACTGCTACAAAATTGGAAAAGTGACAAACGAGACAGCTCGCACTTTCACTCTCCTACTTGCTCCAATGGCCCCTCACGTAGGTGAAGAGCTTTGGGAACTTCTTGGTGGTAAGAAAACTCTCGCTTATGAATCATGGCCGAAATTTGATGATGAGTTAGCAAAAGACGATACGATCACAGTTGCTGTTCAGGTTAACGGAAAACTTCGTGCAACTCTGGAAGTTGAGCCAGCGATCACACAAGATGAAATCTTAGCGATGGCGAAAGCTGATGAGAACGTAACAAAACATCTTGCTGGAGTAATCGTTAAAGAAATTTATGTTCCAGGAAAAATTGTAAACTTTGTTGTAAAAGCATAAGGAAATTATTATGTCTGAAAAATTTTATATTACGACCGCTATCGACTATCCAAACGGAAAGCCGCACATGGGTCACGCGCTTGAGAAAATCGTCAGTGATGCTTATGCCAGATGGCATGCATTTCTAGGTTATGAAACTTATTTCCTTACTGGTACTGATGAAAACGGTCAGAAGCTAATCGAGTCTGCAAAAGCCAACGGTATGGAAACTCAGGCCTACGTAGATGAGAACTCAAAGATCTTTAAAAAGCTTTGTGCTGATTTAAAAATTTCAAACAATGACTTCATCAGAACGACTGAAAAACGTCACCACGATGTTTGCATCAACCTTTGGAATCAATTAGAGAAAAAAGGCGATGTGTATTTCGGAGTCTACTCTGGACAGTACTGTCTTGCTTGTGAGTCTTTCTATACTGAAACTCAGGCACCGGATAATATTTGTCCTGCTCACAACACTGCTTTAACTCTTAAAGAAGAAGAAGGTTATTTCTTCAAGATGAGTGCTTACCAAGACTGGATCATCTCATACATTAAAACTCACCCGAACTTTATCGTTCCGACATCTTCGTATAACGAAATGTTGTCTCGTCTTGAAGGTGACAAACTAAGAGACCTTCCTATTTCTCGTCCAAATGAAAACTGGGGTATTCCTGTTCCTGGGAATCCAAAGTTTGTTATGTACACTTGGTTTGATGCTTTAATTAACTACTACGCTGCTGTTGCAGGAACACCGAACGAAAAGTTCTGGCCAGCTTCAATGCATGTTATCGGTAAAGACATTACATGGTTTCACACTGTCATCTGGCCTATCATGCTTCATGCTGCTGGAATCGCTCTTCCAAAACAAGTTTATGTTCACGGAATGATTTTAGCTGAAGACGGTAAAAAAATGTCGAAGTCGCTAAACAATGTAATCGACCCCAATGAAATGCTGGAAAAATATCCACTGGATAGTTTCCGTTATTATTTACTGCGTGCAATCCCCGCTCAAAACGACGGACGTTTTTCAGAAAAAGAATTGATTGAAAAGCACAACGCTGAATTAGGAAATAGTTTTGGTAACCTGATCATGAGAGTTATCAAACTTTATCTAAAAGATAATGAACCTACACTATCTGGCGAAGGCATCACTCAAGAAGTTAACTTCGATGAGAACTTCGAGAAGATGAAAGTCTTCATGGAAAAGCGCGAGCACAACAGAGCACTAGAGGCCCTGTGGGAAGGCGTGAACTCGATGAACCAATACGTAAACACGAAAGAGCCATGGAAGCTTAAAGACGACAAAGCGGCGCTTAAACAAGTTGTTTATAACTGCCTTTACTCTATTCATGCTATCTCAACTCTTCTTACTGCTTTTCTTCCAGACACTGCAGAGAAAGCTCTACAACCACTGGGTGTGAAGCTTGGTCGTTTTGAAGATGTAAAATTCGGGAAGATCACTTATGAGTTAACAGAGCCAATGCCACTGTTTCCAAAGATTGATCCACCAGCAGCTCCGGCACCAGCGCCAAAAGCGCCTAAGGCACCTAAAGCTCCGAAGCCACCAAAACCAGAAAACGTTTAATCAATGAACTAAGTGCCGTGCCTTTTAAAGTCTGCGGCACTTAGTTTTCACATGCCTTAAAAAATACCCATAATTTTGCACAAATTATCTAAAATTTGGTTAGTTGGACGAAGCTGAATCAAAACAGATTATGTCGCTAAAACCTTATTTCTATTGGGATTTCTTTGCCGCCTCAAGAGTATATGGCGAAGATTGCGATAAGGGCCTTAAAATAGAACATAGAGAAAAACACAACATTGGTGAAAGAATGGATGAAGAACAATTAGCACTAGTCGAGGAAGGCCTGAATTTGCTTTTACAGAAGTATAAGCTCAATCAAAATGAAGGCGACCGTAGAAGAATGCAAGCTGTTATGGATGCCAAGATTGCCATCAGAAAAGTTATGCTCTCTGTAGCTATTAAAGGAGATATCAAAGACATCAACCCTGTTATCGAAGGAGGAAAAGGAGCTGGTTGGGAAGTCACAGACTTTAATGACAAAGTTGTTCGTTATCACGCGTAGAAATTATTTATTGTATTCCATAGGTTCGTGATTAATAATAACCTCCATAAGCCTGGAGGCACGATATGATGGAACAAATTACTGAAGACATTAAAAAAGCAATGTTCGCAAAAGACAAAGATCGCTTGGATGCTCTTCGCTACTTTAAAAGTATGTTAATTGAAAATAAAACATCAAAAGCACCAATTGCTGAAATGGATGTTTTAATTAAACACGTTAAAAAATTAAGAGACTCACTGGAGAATTTTCCAGCGGAAAATGAAATCAGAAAAAAAACGGAAAGAGAAATTATCACTCTTTCAGAATACATGCCGAAACAACTAGATGAGGCGACAGTAAAAGGCTTCATCAAAGACATTATCGCAGCAAATCCTGGCCACAATACTGGCCTGGTTATGAAGGACTTGAGTCCAAAGATTAAAGGGCAATTTGATAGTAAAGTTGCCAATGAATTAGTTAAAGCAGCACTAGGCTAGACATAAAAAAGGCTCCTGATAAGGAGCCTTTTTTATTTAAAATTTACAATTAATGGCCACCGGCAGGTGGTCAGACAGAATCTCTTGCATAAACCTGTAGTAATACGGATTCGTCAACTGTCTTAAAAAGACTCTTCTTTTTAGTCCTTCGATTCTCTCTTTAATCTGAAAGTCATCAACAACCACTTCATCTCTTTTTACAGTTTTAAATTGCCCAAGGTATTTTTCAAAACCAGCAGCAAATTTATCCATTTTACTCTGCCCAGCTGGTGTTAGCGGGTACTCAAGTTTGATTGTTGCAGGATCATCAACAGGTGGAATATCTCCATCTAGTACGGATTGGTCATCATTATCGTTAGCGTTTAAAATTGATTCAACGTCGTGATCAACAAACAGGTCAAAGTCTTTATTCTTTAAACCAACAACTTCTTGTCTGATGATATATTTATTTTCAATTTCTTTATAAATTCCTTCTTTATAATAATTAAAAACTTCTCCATCATCACAACCAGGAAATGCTTTTTTATCCAGGATAAAATGGTCGTAGTCATTAGCCACCCCATTCGTTTCTTTCTTATTAGACATAAATTTAGCTGGAGAAAGAGTTGAAGGCTCCTTTATAAGAAGTTCAGCTCCTGGATAGGCCTTTAAAATTTCCGGCCAAAACGCATTGTTTGATACCAGGTTAGTATCACCCATATACATGATTTTATCGTCTTTATATCTTTTCTTGTAGCTACTCATAAAATCAAGAGTGTTTTTTACTTCTGCAAAACGAGCAAAGTTAGCTCCGTTAATTCCAGTTCCAAGACTTTTATAAGTTTCAACTCCAAAAGTTTTCATCATTAAATCTTTTTCAGCTTCTTCATCGCCTGAGTAGGTAAATACAACGTGAGAAGAAAGAAGTGTGAACTTAGAATTGCCTGCTTTAAAGCTGACCATAAATGGTCTTCTTGAAAAATGCTGAACAACATCTTTGCCCATGAACTCTTCAGTTAGTGTAATGAAGCACGCAAACGGAGTACCTGCGTCACTTCCCATCACTTCTTTACAGTGAGGATTTGCAACCGGGCTTGCGTAATCAGCTTTGTAATAAAAACCAACTAACTCTTCAACTGATCCAGAAACGGCCGCATCACCTCTTGGTGATAAAATCAGGGACCAACTTGGATCAAGTTTTTTTAATTCTTGAAGAACTCTCAGGTATCCTGGAGCGCGGTAAAAATCATACGCTGCTCTTGTATCGTTGATAAGTTTTGCAATCTTCTTATCCATTTCTTTTATTTTAACAGCGTCTTTAAGTTTTGCTTTTTGCTGGCGAAGTTTTTCAACTTTCTCGGCTGAACTTTGAATAAGATCTAACACGGCCTGGTTATTAACCTGATCTTTACCAACAGTTCCTAAAAGCTCAAGGCCCGCAACGATGTCGTAGCGATTCATGATTTTTGCAACAAGCCCGTAATCTTTGAAAAGAGCTTTTGAAGTACCTGGGTGTAGAAGATTATAGTTAGCGATTTTTAAAGTGTTTGAAACTGGAGTTGCTCTGAAGCTTTTTTTTGTCGGGCCGTAGTGATTATAATTTGTGTAACAGTCTAGAGGATATTCTTTATTCACAATCAAAGTGCTGATGACTTCACACCTGGCCTTCGATTCTGCAATTTTAGCAGCATCATCTTCAAGAGACTTGCTGATAGTTGGATTCGCTGCAATGTCTGCATTCACTACACTCGAAAAAAGTAGTAATGAAATCAGGTAAAATTTCGTCACGAAATCTCCAACTCTAAAGATCAACTAATAATGCTGATAAGTTTATCAACTATATTTACGGATCTTCAACTTATGCCATACAGAGAATTCTCTGTAAGTCATTGATACCCTGATCCTAACCAAAAAAAAATATCCCCTTGTAAAGATGACATACCTAAAGTTTTTGAAGCGGTTAACCGATTAAAGTACATGTAGCACAGTCTTAACCTGAGGAATGACGTATGTATAAGTATTTATTGGTTTTATGTTTGGCTATTAACGTTTCATATGCTTCGGCCGTGAAACTTGTAGACTACATGGTAAGTGGTTCGGGGATTGTAGAAATCCTTGGAAAACACGGGATCAAAGGATCGGACGCTAAACAAGTTCAAAGTTATGTGGCCTCGTCACTAGCGGCACTTGGCAGTAAGGGTTCAAATATTTCTAAGCAAGAGCTTCTAGATGTTCTGGCAAAGCTGCCGGTAACAGGACCTGATGCAAACATTAGAAAAGGTCTTCAGATGCTTCTTGATACACCAGCAGATAAAATTAAGAAAGCTGATGTAGTCAATGCAATCAACAACATTATCTACCTGGCAAACCGTCACGGTAAATCAGTTATCATTACATGTGCTGAATGTGTTAACGAAAATCTTGCAAGAGATGGTTTCAAATTTACTGTTGAAACAATCAAAAACACAAACGCAACAAAACTACTTAACGATGTTATCCCAAAAAATCCAGCTCAACTTAATACATTCATCTCTGGACGTATGAAGAGACTTGGAATGGGTGACTACTCTAAAGTAACTCCAGAAGCAGTTTTACCAGAAGACGAAAAGTCACTGGCGCTTTTCTTAGGTCTTGCTGAAAGTGGATCTGCAGAACAAAAAGCTCTAATTAATTCAATCAAAAAACTTTCTACTAAAAATGGAAAAGTTAATATTATCGATCCAAAAAACCCACATAAATTTTGGAAGGTTTTAGCTGACGATATGGATTCAAAAGATATGGCCGGTTGGACTAAGACTCTTGAAGAAGTAGCAGCTCGCGCTCAAAAAGATAACGTTACAGCCGAAGAAGCTTTCTACCGTACACTAAAAGACAAGGCAGCTGGAAATGAGCACCTTACTAAGCAGTACGAAACTCTTAAAGCTAAAAAATGTTTCTTTAAATAAGACTCTGTTAAGACACATACATAAAAAAAGGCCGGATTATTTCCGGCCTTTTTTATTTTTAGATTCCATTAATCCATTCTTCTACGAACGTCAGCTCTTCGGCCGTGAGTTGAGCAATCGGATCCGGTGGCATATTTCCACCGTTATTTTTTAGAATTGTCCACACGTCTGAGCCACCTGTACTTCCTGCAGTCACTTTGCCTGCACTCACCCATTGCGCCGAGGTTTTATATCCTAACCACGCTTGGTGACACTGAAAGCATTTGCCTTGAAAAACTTTATAGGCCGCAAGCAAGCGCATTCCATCGGGTGTAGATGAGTCTATACCTTCGACAGGAGCATATTGCCCAAGGTCACCTGAATTACTGTTGTAATCCTGGCCACAGCTACTGATGAGCAATGAAAGCAGTGTGAATGCTAGAGCTTTTTTCATCATAAAATTATACGTCGATTAGAGCAACGACTTCAACTTCATCCTCTACTCCAATTTCCATGTATTTTGCTTCTTTAAGTTTAAAGTCAGAGGGCTTAACTTTAAAAGTTGCTTCGACTTTATTTGCACCAGAAGCTTTATAAGTAAATGGAACAACTTTTTTAATATCGTTGATCACAAGAGTTCCAGACCCTTTCCCGTCAGCTGCACTTACTTGTGTAAAAGCGATTTTAGGAAATTTTTCAAAGTTTAAATGCTTATGAAAATGCTCATCACGAAGAGTGATTCCTGTTTTTAACTCTTCTGTTTTTACCCAAAGGTTTTCTGCTGTAAAACTGTTACCAGTTTTTTTCACATCTCCTTTAACTTTTGCAGATTTTGCTTCGAAGCTTCCAGCAGGTGAAAGTGAAACTTTAACAACTACTTCGTGAGCACAAACAAGGGAACTCATCATCATCAATCCAGTACCAAGAGCGATTAAACCTTTCATATTAACTCCTAAAAATCGTAAATAGCACCAATGGACCAGATACTTCCAGGATTAGGAAATACTTTTCCAATGCGCGTTCTTAATGAAATCTTTTTAACTTTAATTTTTGATTGTAAAAAATAACCCATCTCTATCGTCTTTAATTTTTCAAAACTGTAAAGGGTCTCATCAGGATTAGTCCAATCTCCCTGGCGGTATTTCACTGGAAGGTGAACTCCTAACAATACGTTTTCAGAAAATGTTTTAAAGTACATTCCAGGTCCTGCGATCACTCCTTTGACTGAAACAGATGATTGCTGGTAATTGATGGCCTTATTTTCTGAACTGATAGTGGCCGTTGCAACAGCAAAGCATCCTTCTAGGTCAAATTCGTATTTAACGTTTTCCCATTTTCTCCCAAGCCCGACACATGATCCGATAGCTGTGCTCAAAAGGTTAGATTTCTCTCCAGTGCCATTGCTTACAAGAATCACTCTATCCTGCCAGCTCAAAACATCTAGAGTGGCATACCAAGATCCTTTATACTGCATATTTTCATCGCGCTTCATTTTCTCTTGAAGAAGCTCTTCAAGAAGCTTTAGGTCTCCGTCATCAACTTTGACTTTTCTGCTTAAAGCGATAAAACCTTCTGCATTCTTTTTAAATCTGATGCGCTCGTTATCCGGACTATATTCATGAGTCTTTCCAAACAACTGAGTGTTTAAAAAGGCCAGTTTGTAATAATAAAGAGGAAGTTTAGTTCTTTCATAAGCACTTGCTTCAAGACTGCCTGCAGGAGTTGTAATAACTTTATCGTGGGCCGGTTTATTGAAGTTAGTGATAATTTTTCTGTAAACTTCGATCGCTTCTTTAAATTTCTCGCGTCTTTCAAAACTAATAGCAAGGCGCTCTAAGGCCATCCAGTTTTTGCTTAATGAATCTTCTTCTTCATCGTAGAGGTCTTCAACTTTTTCCAGTTGATTCTTATCAAGATAAAGCTGCATGAGTTTAATATTCTCAACAGGTGTGGCTGCCATCACTGATGATGAAAGTAAAAAAGCTGCAATTAAAGAGTATTTAGTTTTCATCATGACTACAACCACAAGTGTATCTGGGCCATTAAATCCCATCGGTCTTTAACACTTACGACCTGGCTAAAATTTCTCGTATTATATAAGTCCACACGAAGCTCTACTTTTGAAATGGGAAAATACTGAATACTTGGGCCAAACCTAACTCTATAACTCTTATCAATCGCATTTTTGTAATACTCAACAGAGTTAAGAATATAAGTTCCTCTGGTCGCTTTGATATGGTTTTGAAAATTGGCATAATACTCAGTTTTTTCACTGACAATCATTTTCGTTTCTTTATCAACTTTTCCGACTTCAAAAATAATGCTGCTCCCATTATCAAGACCTGATCTGATGTGAGCTGCGTATGCGGTAAGTTTTAAATAATCATTGGACTGATTAAGTGCAGAGAGACCCAGTCTATTTTTTTCAAAAAGAGTGTATTCAAAAGTTCCGGCAGCTCCCTTCATTCTCAAAGATTCATCTTGAGTCAGGTTTCCGACAAATACATTCACTCCCGCTTCAAACTGCGGTTTATTAAAATGCATCGTCACACCATGGGCCTGATCATCCATGGTTACTTGAGGAGTTGTTCTCGCGTAAGAAGTATGTTCAACAACTCTGATACCATAAGTCTTATCCATAAGGCCTGCATAGAAGCCCCACTCAGGACTTGGCCTGTAACCAATATAGTGCTCGCGCGTCCTATATTCTTTTACACTGTCAGCGCCTGGAGTATTTTGAAGTGATCTTGGAACGGGAGCATAACCAAAACTCACGCTCGTGATGAACTTATCATTTTGTCCAAACTTTGTTACGAGATTAACATCAGCTTGCATATGAATGTACTCAGTCTTCTCACTTTCTTCGCCAAAATTTCTTTTTAAAAGAAGACCTCTATAACTGGCCGAAGGACGAAAATGCTTACTCGTGGCCTCTTTAAAAAAGAATCCAGATTCCTTTCCGATTAAATCTTCGGGCTTACTATCATTATAGAAACCACGAGAACTGATAGCAGTGGCAGAGACAGCTCTACCATAATCATTAATTGGACCATTACCAAAAGGATTATAGTGACATGTGATGCACGAGTTATAGCCATGTCCGATAAAGTTCGGGTAGGCATAAGCGTTTTTGGTTAAAAACAAACTGAAAACTGAGATTATGGATAGAAAAAGAGCTTTATTAAACATGAGTGTTTTTTCGCCTGATAAGCAATCTAAATTATCTAATAATCCTAAACTAAAAGCCTCACTTTAACATCAACAATTTAACTCCAATAAGTAAACCTCAGTATCGAGTGTTTTACTCGGTCATTGGCACAATTTGCTTCGCTAATAATTGACTGTCCCTATGCTAAAATTATTTTAATTGTCTTTGAATACTCTAGAAGGGGGACTTATTAAATTGCAGCACTTGTTTAAAAAAGAAGTCATTATGATTTCTTTAGTGTCTCTCATATTCTCCACAAATGCTTTAGCCGATGCCAGGTCACAGGCCTATCGTCTGCACAACAGGCTTGCAGGAGTACCCCCAACTCCAGAAGTTCTGACTCAGATGGAGAGCTTGATTAAAAATGGCAATGCTAAGCAAGCGGCAAGTGTCGCAATGGAAAATCAAAATTTTTATAATTTAACTTTAAAAAACTGGGTTAAAAAATGGACTAACGTAGATAACACATCTCGAGTTCCATTAAATGATTACGTGGCCACTGTTTTAGGAATTATCAGGGATGATATTCCTTTTGATCAGGTTCTCTATGGCGACCATCTCTATATTGCAGCAGCAACAACTCCTGTAACAATTCCTGCCTACAACAATAAAGACAATAATATGTATGTTGAGCTTGAGAATAAATTTGTTTCATTAAAAGACAATTTAATGAGAGTGGTTCAATCAGCAACAACTGGTATTACTGGAACGGCCGGTGTTCTTACAACCAGGGCCGCAGGAAGTGCTTTTTTCTCTGCTGGAACAAATAGAAGAATGACTCGTTATACTTTTATGAATTACTTATGCCGCGACTTCGAAGCTGTTCACGACATTAACATCAGTGATTTTCACGTAAGACGTGATGTTGAAAGAAATCCAGGTGGGGATAGTAGAACTTATAAAAGTCAGTGTGTCGGATGCCACGCAGGTCAAGATAGTCTTGGCGGAGCATTCGCTTACTACGATTTTGCTGACAATGAATTAAAATATACTGAAGGTGTCGTTAATCCCAAGATCAACAAAAACAATCTCTATAGTGATGGATTCGTCACGAAAAATGATGAATGGATCAACATGTGGGCCCAGGGACAAAATGCAAATCTTGGATGGCCTGAAAAAACGGAAGGAAAAGGTGCACGTGAGCTTGGAATGATGATTTCAAGATCAAGAGCATTTTCTGAGTGTATGTCGACAAGAGTTTTTGAACTCGTCTGTATCAGGAAGCCAAAAATTGATAGCGAGAAAAAAGAAATCAAAAGACTCGCCGACCTCTTTCAGGCACAAGACAAGTTCAGCATGAAAAATTTATTCGCAGAGACATCAGTTCTTTGCATGGGCGAATAACATGAATACAGAAAATAATGACAAAACATATACGCTTCCGACGGCCATAAGAATCGGAATCTCTCTTGGCACTCTGGCCGCAGTTCTTATTGCTTTTAACCAATGTACGGTTGAAAAGAAACCCTCAAACAAGAAATCCATCTCTAGAGCGACTTCTTCATCAAACTCAACCAATACTGGTGATGCCGGTGATATTGAATCAGACGTTGAGCTTCCGGATGGTCTCGTCATGCCTCCTGCCAATAATCCAAGTGAGCCTAGTGAATTAGATGAAATTGATGTCGGTGTAAAAAACTTCGAGCAAATTTATCTTTCGATGGCAGCACTTACTGGAATAAGCACCTCTGAAACAGTGACCATGAATCTTTATAAAGAGCTAACGGTTCAGCTTCCAGCAGATAATAATTTAAAAAGTTTTCTTCCAGCTAATCAAGTTGCTATTACAAAACTGGCTGCAGAGTTCTGTGAAAAGCTAGTTGAAACTCAAAATCTGAGAGTTGTGGTATGGCCGACTTTTAATTTTAACCAGACTCCTACTCAAGCGTTTCCATCTGGATCAACAAATAAGCAGATGATTATCACGCAAGCAATCGCCAGATTTATGCCACCAATGGATTCTGCCACTCAGCAGATGACCAATAGTGAGCTGACAAGATTGTTTGACGAATTATTAACCGGTGAAAATTTAGGGTCTAATGTGACAACAAGAAAAGTGGTGAAAGCAATGTGCATCTCCACTCTTGCAAGTGCTCACACGACTCTTTTATAAGGACGATTGACGATGACTGACAATACAAAAAAAGATCCAGCCGCTCCTTTGTTACATGAAAATCACAGCCTAAAAACAAGAAGAGATTTTCTTTCACAAGGATTTCTAACCGGGATGAGCTTTACAATGCTCCCTGGACTTCTTTCCCTGATTAATATGAATGCCGCTCAAGCACTTGAGTGTGGCCTAGGAACCCAACCTGGAGCAAGCAGTATCCCTATCATGATCTTCGACTTGTCAGGTGGAGCAAACCTGATTGGATCAAACGTTATGGTTGGTAAAGCTGGTGGCCAGCAAGATTTTATCACCAACTATGAAAGCTTAGGCCTTCCCACGGCCATGCATCCTAAAAATGCAGGACAAACTAATAATGAACTTGGATTAGTCTTTCATAATGACTCTGCAATCTTAAGAGGAATCAGAGTTTCTACCTCTGTTACAACGAGAGCAAAAGTTGAAGGCGGCGTATTCTGTGCAGCTTCAAATGATGATACTCAAAACAATCCGCACAACCCAATGTACTGGCTGACAAAAGCAGGTGTCATAGGAGAGCTTGTTCCGATTGCTGGAACCAGAAATAGTGAGTCTGGCGGGAACTCAATGGCGCCACAAAGCTCCCTCATCCCTACTCTTCAACCTGTAACATTGAACTCACCACAAGACGCTCTGGGATTAGTTAATATCGGACGCCTTGGAACTCTTTATGGAACGGATAAAGCTCAAAGAGTTATGAAGACCATTGAAAACCTGAGCGCGCAGAAATTAAAGCAATTCAATTCAAAAGCATTACCAGATCAAATTAAAGATTTAGTTAATTGCGGATACATTCAATCTCAGGACATGCTCAATAAATTTTCAGCTGCTGCGATTGATCCTAATCAGGATGCTCTGGTTCGCCAGGTTTTTCCAAACATTGCCAATAACAATGATCAAAGAAGAACGGCCACAATGGCAAAACTTATTCTTGATGGTTATGTCGGTGTCGGAACAGTTGAAAAAGGTGGATATGACTATCACGACAACACTCGTGCCAATGGTGAAATGAGAGATTTTGAAATTGGTGACATGATAGGAAAAGTAATGGAGCTTGCCGCTCTTAAGAAAAAAAATATTTTGATTTACGTCTTCACAGATGGTGGTGTTGCCGCTAGTGGAATGACTGATGACTCTGCTAACGGCCGTGGAAAAATTCCATGGGTTGGAGACAGCTCACAGCGCTCTTCAAGCTTCATGCTTTTATACCGTGATGCTGGTAAGCCGACATTGAGAACGGCTGACAAAAGACAAATTGGAGCTTTTAAAGACAATGGCTCAGTTGATACAAATGCCACAATGGTTAGTAACAGTGTCACAAATTTAACAAAAGCACTGGTTGCCAATTATTTATCGTTATCAGGACAAGAATCAAAACTTGCTGATGTCGTTGGTGACAATCCATTTGGCGAGAGAATTAACGACTATTTATTTTTTAATAAAATAACTTAAGCAAGGACGAAGCATTGAAGAGATCAACGAAGTACAAATTTTCATCAATCCTTTGCCTTGGACTGGTTCTCATTGGATATAACCAATGCGTAAGCCCTATGGGTAGCTCCGCTAACAAGTCGGCAATGAAATTTTCATCGAAAGATAAAATTGCAACATCGGCTTCTGGAGGCACAAACAATTCAACACTGAGTTCTGCTGAAGTAAAAAAGATTTCAATGGAAGCTTTTACGAAGACAGTTTACCCGATTACGAAAGCACGCTGCGCGAGCTGCCACGGCGTAAGCCAGACCCCACTTCATGCTTCATCAAATGTTGATACAGCTTATAATGCACTTATTGATACCTATAAAATTGATTTCAACAATATTGCAAACTCAAGAATGGTTTTAAAACTTAAAAATGATCGTCACAATTGTTGGGGTGACTGTTCCGCTAACGCCACTGAAATGCAAAACCAGATCACAGAATGGAAGCGCATCATTGACGAAAAAGCACCTGAGGCAACAGAAACAACAAACTCTGTAGCTGGAAAACTTACAAAAGATACAGATACTGTTAGTGAAATATTAAACCCGTCTAATCTCATTGACCAAGGGACCATTACCTTAATGGCCGAAAGTGGCTCACTTCGCACGCCAATGGTTAAGGCCACAAGTGGAACGACTTCTTATATCTGGGCCCCGGAAGGAACAGGAACAAAAACTCTTACCAGTGCTGATGCGGGCCTGGCCTATGTTAGTTTTAAATTAACCAACTCAGATTTTTATAAAGTTTGGATGTTAGTAGATGCTCCAGATGCAAACTCTGACTCTGCCTTTGTTAAAGTGGCGGGATCAGATACGAAAGAATGGCATATCAGAGCGACTAAAGGATTTGAGTGGAGAGAAGTGACCAATGGTACAAACTTTCAAGACTCACCTTTTTATATTGCAGGTGGAGCGACTTTCGGAGTTGAAATCAGACAGCGCGATGATGGTTTAAAAATTTCTAAAATCACTATTACCAATGATACCGCTTTTAACCCGGCATTAACAAAGGCCATGAAGTCGACCATCAGTATGCCATTAGTAGATCTCTCAGGTGTAGCTGGTTCAATGTTGGATATCGATATTGAAGAATACGATATGTATAGTTACAAGATGACTAATCCTCGCATCAGATCAACTCAAGAACTTTATGTAAAAGGTCTTAAAGTATTACTAAATGGAAGCTTTAACCCTCAACACTCTACTTATACAATCGTAAATAAAAAGATATCTCCTGCTGATGGAGTGCTATCAAGTTACTCAATGATTCTCTTAAAAGATAAAGGTTCTGAATACGACAGATTATCATTTAGCTTTGATCATATTGGATCAACACCAGCGCCAGTTGTTGTCGCTCCCCCTGTCACAACGACTCCTGATACGACAACACCGGTAACGAAGATAACTTCTGTGCAGGCATTCCAGCAGACCCTTTGGCCTGTCCTTCGTGCAAGATGCATCAGCTGTCATGGAGACACTCAACCTCCTCTACACGCTCATGCTAATGTCACGACAGCTCATCAAAATGTTGTTGAGAGCTCACTGGTAAATTTTACGACTGTATCAAGTTCAAAAATTGCGACGAAACTAAGAGTCAGCAGACATAATTGCTGGAGTGACTGTAATGCCAACGCAACTGAAGTTGAAGGTCAGATTAATATTTGGAAAAATCTCTCAGGCAAATAATGTTTAAAAAAGGTTTACTAATATCTCTTTGTCTTTTTTTTGTAGCTCTCATTGTCGATTTCGTCTGGAAGATGAATATGGCCGTGGGAGAGACCACTCACATTAACCGTGGGTTTATCTTCGGCACTCTTCAAGATCTTCCTGCAAGCCTGACTCTAGTCACGCTTTGTTCAATGGGTGGACTTTTGGTTTTTGTTTATGTTCTTTTGATTACCTTACTCTCATCTGAACTCTTAATATTAAAAGCTGGGCTTGGCCTTTTGGCCGGAGGAGTTTTAGGGAATGTCATCGACCGCGCTATTCATGGCGGTACAATGGACTTTATTCCAATGAATCTTCCCTATCTTCCACCTATCGTCTTTAATCCTGCCGATGCTTTTCAATGGGTAGGCGCTTTGATTATTGCGGTAAAACTCATTACGAAAGAAAAAATTATCTGGTACCCGGAAAACCAAAGAGGGTTCGCGCTCATTAATCCAAAAGAGCAGATCAAATTTGCATTCAAATTTTCAGCGATCTCAATTTGTACATGCCTGGTGCTTGGATTATTTGCTCTTAGCTATCTAACTCTGACTTTGCAATCAATCAACATCACCAGTAAGTCACCTATTATTGGTTTTGCCCTAAGCTATTTGGCCATCACACTTTTTTTCGCGGCCGTTTCATTCTTTTCTGGTCTTCTCTTATCTCAGAGAACTGCGGGGCCTCTTTACGCTTTTGAAAAGTATGTTGAAGACCTGCTTAGTGGTGATGAAAGAGAACTAAAACTTCGAGAAGGTGACAACTTTAAACATCTTGAAATTGTCGCTGCTAATCTTCGTGAACATATTACAAAAAAGAATAACTAAACTGAATCAATCGTAACAATAACCTCTACACGATCTTCCACTTTAATAAAAAAGAAAGAAGACCCTTTCAATTTATAATCCGATGGTTTGACAAAAAAGCGCGTCTCTATTTTCCCATCAGCATTTTTGCTGTAATCGAAATAAATGAGCTTTGAGACACCATTCACATGCAACCATCCGCGTCCCTGTCCATGCGAGGCCAGGATATGAGTCATAAAGATTTCAGGATGCTCTTTAGCATGAAGATGCTTATGAAAAAGCCAGTCTCTCAAGCTAATTTCAGTTTTAAGATCCTCTACTTTTACCCATAGTTTTTTTGCAGTAATGATCTCTTCGTAGCGCTTCAGAGTTCCTTCCACACGCCCGGATCTGGCCTGAAATTTTCCAAGAGGATTAAGAGTTATATTTAATTGAACGTCATTTGCCTGGGCAAAGGGCAGCGCCATCAAAAAAATGATAGCGCTGCATTTGATAATTTTTATCACATTATTTCTAAAACTGCCGCATTCCTGTTAATAGTCAGAACTTTCAAGGCCCCAACATATCGCTCAAATGAATCGATGTCACTATACTTTGATAACTCCTGTACAGCTTTGTGAGCAAACGCTCCCACTTCTTTCATTCCCATTAACTCATCTGCTGGAACAGATTCCCAGATAGCTTCGGCCGTTGCTTTATCTTTCAGATTCGTTGGGTTCATCAGAAGTTCTTTAAATGTTTTATACTCCATCTTCTGCCCGCCGGCAGTGAACTTAGTATAAAGCTTTTTAGATAACTGCTCTTCCAACGCTCTATACTCTGTCATAACTTTTGCTGCCTCAGACCCCGTCTTTCGATTGGCCATCTCTGCAACTGAAAGTCTAAATGCTTTGAAAGCATCATAGGTTGTTTCAGACTGAACATATCTCTTCAGCTTCAATGTTGCTCTCGCCTGAGATTTATAAGTCTCATGCACTAGTCTTGCTCTTGCAGTAAAAATTCTTCTTAAAGTCTGACCTTCTGCCATCGCACTTAAGAGAGGAATTTTTCTTCCTTTATAAAAGTTAAACTCCGGCATCCCTTGTACAAAAACGAAATAAGGGATTTCTCTCTTCTTTAAAGGGATATCAATGAAAATATCTGTCAGGTCTTCAATATTTCTATTAACAAAATTTTGAAGCTGACCCGGTTTACTTCCAAGTGCAGTAAGCTCTTTTTCAATTCTTAAAATCTTTGCTGCATTTTTCGCCAAGTCTTCATTTCTCATTCTCAAGAACCAATCTTTCACACCAGAGTAAATTGGAATACGTTTTCCAATTCTATCTGTTGCATTGACCTCGTCCATAATTCTGATGGCCTTATTTAAACGCTCTCCAGAATAACCCTGAACAAGTCTCAGCATATCCTTAGGATTATCCGCAAAGTAATTTGAGATCATATTCGCAGTTTGTTTGTCGATCTGATCTTTGTTTTCTTTAATCGTCACTTTTCCAATTTCATTTTTAACTGTTTTTGCCATGGCAATCTTGGCGCGCTTAATTGGATTTAAAACTTCTCCAATTTTTGCCATCATCGTATCAAGATTGATCTCACCAGAAGTATAAAGCTTTCTGATTTTTGTAATTTTCGTCGTTGCGGTCTGTAGAGTTTTAGCATCTACACCGGCATTCTTACTGACAGTTGTCAGCCCTAATAAGTAATAAGCAGAGCGCACTTCTTCTTGTTGAGTCACTGATCTCGCAGCGGCCTTGAAAGAAGCTTTACCTGTTTGTCTCATCATTGATTGTGTAGAGACATAAACCAATTTAGGGCCCAAGGCGAGTGATCTCGTCGCGACACCAATTAATGGAAAAATAGTAATCGCTTCAAAGGCGGCCCATGCATAAGACCTGTGAACTTCATCCGCACTTCCTAAATTAGCAAACCCCAGGTCTTCCATTATTTTTACCTGAGCTTCAGAAATATCTGCTTCTGCTTTTCTGCCCAATTCATTTGTCGTGAGCTTGACTTGTATTCCTAATGAAGCTAGCCCTGCTACGGCCATCGCTCCACCCAGCGGAGCACAGATACCACCTGATAAAGTTGTACATGCACCACCGACAACGATCGCGGCCATACCAGCAAGCCCTGATCCTATCCCCCACCACATATCGCGCCATTCACTTGCACTCATTTCATTGACCTTACTCATAACATCTTGTGGAACTGATGGGAGTCCCGCCATTTGGTTCAAGTCATTTTGAGCTTTCGTGGTTTGATAGAAAATGTTTTTGAACTGCATCTCATCGTTGATGTCCATTTTACAAAACTTCTCCAGCTCTGATAAAATCTGCACTTTTCTCGTCTGAGCAGCTTGCCTTAAGAGATCCTTATAAATTGGCTTTTTATAAGCATCATCCAATGCTAGGAAGTTCATTTTTAAACTAAAAGTACTATCGATTCCATTGACTGCTGAGAACTGCTCAAATAATGCCTGCTGTTTTACTGGATCTTTCAGGTTGTAGAGTTTCAAAAAGAAATCTCCCAATTGAGCTTCTGTTTTAGCAGATACTTGCTTAATTTCTCCTACGGCCTTCTGGCTTAAGTTCGTTCCTGTCCCTAGAGCAGCTTGCTGAGACAAGATTGTTTTATAAGAGATATCTTCAGCTGTTTTATAATAATTTTGATTCTTCGTTTTTACACTGAAGAGTTGTGCATTTCTTTGTTGGATATCGTCAACAATATTTCTCCAAACCTGAGTCTTCTCTTTATTTGATAAAAGCTTGCCAGCATGATTGTAAGTTAGAGTTTTATCCAACCCTAAAATCTTTCCAGCACGCGAGAGTGTATTGTACTGAATGGTCACGTTATTAATCTTACACATGACTTCGTTATTAGCTTTTGAGAAATTGTTCTTTAAATCGTATTGAGGAAGAATCCCATCTTCTTGATACTCAAGCTGATCCAGGGCCACCATGTAACTCATTTTTAATCTTGCCCATGGATTTCCGGCCGACATTTGATCTAATAAGAAATTGAGTTCAAATGGCTTTGCATCTGGAAGAAGATCCAGATTGTCTCTCATATTTGTCCAGATATAACTCAAGAATGGATAAAGCTCTTTATATTTTGCTTCTTCCAATCTTCTTGTTGGAATATATTTTTCTCCTGATCTGAACTCAGACATGAACTCAGAAAGGTTCTGCAATACATTTCCATTACAAATTTTTGTAAGATCAGGATTTTTTCTAGTGTTCATGGCACATGCACTTTGAACTGACTTAAATAATGCAGAGGTCTTTGGAGCATCACTTTGAGTGTGAATCGTATCTGCCAGAAGTCTTAAACTCCAGTCTCTCCATACAGGAGACGAGTACATGGAAGGGAAATCGATAATTGATCTCTTCCCTGCAAATTTCTTTTTCATTTTTTCAGTAACCAGGTCTGAGTAATCAATCAGGCCACTGGCTTGCATAACTTCTAACAAATAAGGTGAAAGATTTTGTTTCCCTGGATAAATTTGCTTAACATCTCCACCGGCCATTTTAATTTCTGCAATTTCATCAGCTGGGAACTCTCCCAACATCTTTTGAAAAATTTCATGTCCTGCATAGGTGACGTTTTGTCCCTTCACTCTGCCTCTGAAAACACTTTGTGCTTCACCAAGCTTAAAAGACATGACCGTTTGAAAATGAGAGATGTCATCAAAGTGTGGTTCAAGCGCAGCTGGCCCTGAACCTTCTAAACTTCTTAAGGCATTTTTATAATTTTCAAATGGCACAAGACCACTGTAGCCTTCTTTTGACGGATCTTTATTAACGTTGTCGATGTAATAATCCAGATAAGAGCTATCATCGTCTTTATATGTTAAGCCGTGGCTGGCAAGAATATTTTCTAAGAATTGTTCCCCGGCTCCATCTTCATAAGAGAATTTAAATTTCGATGGCATGTTTCCATTGAAATGATTCTGACATGAATTTGGAATAGTAAGATCAGCTCTATTACCTAAGATTGTATCGTAGAGATAAACCTGAGAAAGCATCATATGCAATGTCATCCACTTTAGAGCAATGACATAGTTCTTTGCTGTTGGAGCTTTAAGTAAAGTAATTACATCTCGACGAACGACATCGGTTTCTGAAAATGTCAGCCTATATGTACCATTACTCGCTGACGTGATCTCCATGTAAAATGGAGAAGAACCCGGATTTGGCCCTTGAGTGATAAGTCCTTTTTCTGTCGTACTCAAAGCTCTGACAAATGCCGGAGTCATATAAGGCTGCAGACTCACATAATAAACTTTTCCATCATCTTCTTTTGGAAGATATGAGCGCATAATAATGACGATATCTCTAATGGGAAGCACTACGTTTTCAACATAAGCAGCAATCAGATTTGCTCTATCTTCAGTAGAATAATTTTCATTGTGAATATGAGTTCCCAGGATTCTTAAAAATTCCTGAGCTTCTTTATTGAAGGCCACAAATTGTGGATCAATTTTTTGCTGGAAGAATGTAGGTGCTTTTTTAGATTTTTCTTCTTTGATCGTTTGTTTTACCAATTTATCAAAGTAGCCTTCAGTTTTAATTTTCGGACATGCTTTTTGATTAAACTCTTCTCGATCAAGTTTGAATTTATCAACTGAACACGAGTCAATTTTTACTGAAGCTAAAAGCTTTTTAAAATCTTCATCAAGCTGCTCTGGTGAACAAGTTGCATCCTCTTCAGAGCCCATCACACGGCTTTTAAAGCCTTTCATCTTGGTGGTGAGATCATCAAAGCTCGCAACCGATGAAGGCCTTCTATTTTTCGCCCAACTTCCCCACTCATTAAAGGTCATTGAGCATGACTGAAGGGTGAGACATAGAATTAATAAAGCAGCATTAAATCGCATAGTGATTCTCCAAAAGCATAGAAATCAATACTGTATCGGAATAATCAGCTATTCCTTTAGTGATTTTAATTACAGCTAGTTACCACGACAAATAAGACTAAACTTTTAAGGCCATGTATCCGACAAGATCAGTATGACTTTTAGAGACCTTCTTTATATTCCGGTTCTTTTAACTCTCGCCTCATGTGCTCATGTGGAGAGAAATCTTAATGAACCTCAAAGAGTTCCGGCAGAGACTCCAGCAACCTGTAAAGAGCTTGCTCAAAACTTGTTTCTAAAAGATAGTTACGAGCCAGACTTACAAAAAGCTTTAGTCGATAAAAAGCTCATTACTTTCACCAATAAATTTGTAACTGTTCAACACCCCAGAATGGATTGGCTAAACAGAGCTCGTGCTTCGTTAAATAGATCTATCAAAAACTGGAACAGCAATAAGTACCCTGCATTCTACACTTTCCATGATGAAGAGATTGTGACTGAAGCTAAAAAATATTTTCAGACAATCAACAGTATGGTTTCTGCAAATGTCGATGTGGCCCCTGATGCCAGTAAAAATCTTGAAGTCGTTCAAGGCTGGATGAAGAACTTTGAAAACTATAAAACTGATGTTGATAACATTTTAGATGAGAGAATTACTGTTCAATACAATCTTTCTCTTTTAAAAAAATTAAAGCTCAAAGATGAATCGCGAGACATTAAACTGATCTTTAAAAGAGACGGTAAATTAGTTGAAGAAATTATCACTGTTCGAAAAAGCGATAAAGATGTCGACTACCAGATCAAGAGATTAAAACAGGAAATCTCCTCTCTTGATGGAACACTTTTAAAAAATGGAAAACTCAAAGAACGCATCGTCAGACAAGCGATGCTTAAAGATGCCTTAACAATTCTTCAACGTGAATTTGAGTATGCACTAAAAAATACTCCCGCTCCTGATGCTGAACTTATAAAAGAATTGGAAAAAATCAATGCTCTTCTGGCCAAATCTGACTATCAGGCCACAACTTATGGTGTCTACAGAATTACGAATCAAGTTTTTATCAGAGAGATGATTTCGCTGGTAAAATTGGATGTCGCTTATAAAAAATTTGTCGATACTCCGCTGACTAAATTTAAAGAAGTGGTGAATGCTTTCATTCAAAATCGTCCGGCCAACAATGCTCCCGTTGAAAAGAAGACCGGTATCTTTAAAAGAATTTACGCAAAAATTACCAGCATCACGGCCAAACAAGCGGCCGTAGGAGCTGGAGTTGCTGTAACAGCAGGAATTGGATTTGAGAGATACTTCTCACTTGCAGACCCAAGTGTGACTCAGCTTCCGAACTCCACGGTAACAGAGGAAAGCGACGTTGCCCATGAGGAACAGGTCAATGCAACCCGCGAAGTTGAAGCTGAAGCCTCGAGGGAACACTCTACAGTCATTGAAGTTCAGATTGATGAACTAACGAAATAAAAAAAGGCTCCCGAAGGAGCCTTTTTTATTGTCTTAAATCTTTTCTTAAAATTTTCCCGACATTCGTTTTCGGAAGCTCAGTTCTAAACTCCACAAGTTTTGGAACCTTGTAGTTCGTAAGCTCTTTTCTACAATAAGCGATAATCTCTTCTGGTGTTAAGCTCTCGTCTTTTTTAACAATGAAGAGCTTAATTGCTTCAGTCGTTTTCTCATCTGGGACACCGATGGCCGCGACTTCGAAAACTTTTGGGTGAGCTGCTACAACGTCTTCAATCTCATTTGGATAAACGTTGAACCCAGACACCAGGATCATGTCTTTTTTACGATCGACGATTTTTACAAATCCATCTTTGTTCATGATTCCAACATCACCTGTTTTAAAGTATCCATCACTCGTCATAACTTTTGTAGTCTCATCATCTCTATTCCAGTACCCAGGCATAACCTGAGGTCCTTTAATACAGATCTCTCCTACTTCATCGATATTAAGAGTTTTATCGTTGTCGTCTTTGATCACAACATCAGTAGAAGGAATCGGAAGACCGATAAATCCATTGTACTCTTTAATGTTCAGTGGGTTCACACAAGCAGCTGGAGACGTTTCAGTCAATCCGTAGGCTTCAACCAGAGTCTTGCCTGTAACAGCTTTCCATTTATCAGCAACAGCTTTCTGAACGGCCATACCGCCCCCCAGAGAAATCTTAAGCGCAGAAAAATCGACAGTCTTAAAATCAGCATTGTTCAGAAGTCCATTGAAGAGTGTATTAACACCCGGAAGAACTGTGAACTTCCACTTCTTAAGCTCTTTTACAAATCCCGGCATATCGCGAGGGTTAGTAATAAGAACGTTGGTCCCACCGATCGATAAGAAGATCATCGAAACAGTCAGTGAGAAAATATGATAAAGCGGAAGAGGCGAAATAATAATTTCATTGCCAATCGTAATGGCCGGTGAAAGCCATGCACGCGCCTGGCACATGTTTGCAATAATATTTCTATGAGTAAGGATTGCTCCCTTTGCAACACCAGTTGTTCCTCCAGTGTATTGAAGAAATGCGATGTCACTCGATTTCATATCGGGCTTTTTAAATCCAGATGCATTGGCCTTCCTAAGCTCAGTGACAAAACTTTTTGAACCAGGAATGCTCCACTCAGGAACCATCTTCTTAACTTTCTTAATAACAAAATTAACGATGACTGATTTCGGGAATCCTAACATGTCCCCAATACTTGTCGTTAAAACATGCTTAACATCAGTTTTACCCAAAACACCTTGAAGTGTGTGACAGGCATTCTCGAAGATAATAATTACTTTGGCGCCCGAATCTTTTAGCTGATGCTGAAGCTCTCTCGGAGTATAAAGTGGGTTGACGTTTACTGCGACGAATCCACCGCGCAAAATCCCAAAAAGGGCCACCGGATACTGAAGAATATTAGGCATCATGATGGCGACACGGTCACCTTTTTCTAGCTTTAAATCGTTTTGAAGATAGCTGGCGAACTGCTTAGTCAGCTCATCAAGCTCTTGATAAGAAAAGCCTTTTCCCATGCAATTAAAGGCCTGGGTTTGTGAAAATTTACCGAAGCTCTCTTCAGCAAGGTCCCCGATTGAACGGTATTTTTCCATCTGATCTTCGATGCTTGCCGGAATACCCGCTTGATAGTTCTTAAGCCAAATTTTATCCATAAAATCCCCTCGGAAAAGTGTTCATAGAAAGTTTAATAGATTAACCCTGATGGCGCAAAGTGCTGTGAAGCAAATTTCTTTAATTTTATATTTGGTGAGGACATTGAGATGTGTTATACCTAGGGTCTAATAGTTACTTTGGTCCAAAGTACTTTACCCGACTTTTGACCCTTTTTTGGAGTTTTTTGTATGTCTACTAAATTGTACGTTGGAAACCTTCCTTACTCAGCTAAAGAAGAATCCCTAAAAGAACACTTCTCTTCTGCTGGATCAGTGGCATCAGTGAAAATCATCATTGACCGCGAAACTGGAAGATCAAAAGGTTTCGGATTCGTAGAAATGGATTCAGAAGATGGAGCTCAATCAGCTGTATCTCAACTTGATGGTCAAGAGTTTGAAGGACGTTCACTAAGAGTTTCTGAAGCTAAGCCTCAACCAGAGAGAGAATCTCGCGGTGGTGGATTTGGTGGAGGCGGTTCACGCGGTGGATTCGGTGGCGGTGGAAACCGTGACGGTGGATCACGTGGTGGATTTGGCGGCGGTGGAAACCGTGGCGGCGGAAGAGGAAGAGATTAATCTTTAAGCTTTGCTCAAATATACGGACGGCCCCTTTTTGGGGCCGTTTTTTTTAGACTCGCACTCATGACAAACAACTCATCACTCGTTAAAGGCATCGACTACATCATCAATGAAGAAGGCAATCTCGTCTTCACAGCACACTATCTTTTAAAACGCGGACACTGTTGCCAGAGCGGTTGCCTCAACTGTCCTTACAACTACAGTGACAGAATTGACCCCAACGTTCCAGCGGAGTTTAACGACGCTTGGGAGAGCTTTCCAGAAAGCGAAGAAGATGATGATGACAACGACTAAAACCTACGACTACATTGTCATTGGTGCTGGCAGCGCAGGACTTTCATTCAGTGCCTTAATGGAAAGAAAGGGATTTTCAGTAGCACTAATAGAAGCACACTCTCTTCCAGGAGGCTGCTCATCCTATTTCGAGCGAGATGGATATATTTTTGATGCTGGAGCAACAACTCTTTCTGGCCTGAAATCCAACAGGCCAATAGCTAATCTCATAAAAGACCTCGATTTAAAACTTGAGCTGACGGCCATTGACCCAGGTATAGTTTCAATTTTAAAAAATAAAATTATTCATCGTTATAAAAATCCAATGAAATGGAATGAAGAATTAATTAGAGTTTTTCCCAAAATTCAGCATGAAAAATTTTGGACCAAAGTTTCTGAACTAGAACACTCGGGATGGAGCCTGACTCAGGATTTTAAAAATATTCCACTGAGATCATTTTCAACACTTCCCTCTTTCTTTAATTCAAAATTCTTTAGCGCCATAAAAAGTCTTCCCAATCTTTTTAAGAGTGTAGGAGCAGAATTAAATGATCTCGCCATTAACGATCCCGACTATCTGGCGATGATTAAAGAAATGCTTTTTATCACTGCTCAAAACAATGAACTCAATGACACTCCTCTTTTGATGGGAGCAATGGGACTCGCCTATCCTGAAGACACATTTTACGCAACTGGTGGGATGAAGGCCTTCGCGAATGCACTGGCATCAAAATGTTCAAATATATTCTACAGGAACGAAGTAAGACAGATTCTTCCTATAAATAATGGTCGAGATGGATTTCAAGTTTTAACAAATAAGCAGATGTTGCAAGGAAAAAAACTTATTTCAACTATCCCTATTTGGAATCATGAAATTCTCTTTGATGATAAAAAAGTTAAGTCTTTTTTTCAAAAATACCCAGCACCGCAACCTGATGAATGTTGGTCAGCTTTTATGATCTATCTAACTGTGCCGGTAGATTATAACCGCGACAGTTTATATTATCAGATTCACACTGATGCTATTCCTCATTGCGGAACTCATTCTTTTTTCGTCTCTCTTTCCCATCCAAAAGATGAAGTGCGATCAATCAATGGAAGACAAGTTGTCACTATTTCGACTCATACCAGATCAAAGGAATGGTTGAAGCTTGACCGCGTAGATTATGAAAACAAAAAAGATGAAACGTCAGAGTTCATTTTAAATTATCTAAAAAAAGCTTTTAACATCACTGATTCAGATCTTCAGAATGTTATGACTGGAACTCCAAAAACTTTTATTAAATACACTCATCGCAATAGTGGACTAGTTGGAGGTATTCCTCACTCATTAAAAAGAAGCCCGCTAGATTTCTTAATTGCGAAATCTCCTCTGGAGAATTTTTATATGCTTGGTGATACACAATTCCCCGGACAGGGAATTGCTGCTGTTATTTTAGGCGCACAAAATCTTGAAAATTATCTGACTAATTAATCGGTTCGAAAAAAGTAACCTTACCAGTTGTCAGTGAGTGATACGCTGGGATGATTTTAATTTGTCCTGACTTAATTCCTGGACTGATAACAGGCCCGACGGTTTGAAGCTGTTGGGCAACCTTGCGAGCATTGGCCACGATTGAGTGATAAAGATGATCGGTAGGATTACCACCATGAATAGGACGAAGCTCTTCTATGATAGGAATAAGCTGCCAAGAGATACCTTTGATGTTTGGATGCTTGTCTGGGTTCATACATGCGCGGAAAGCTCCACAATTTTCATGCCCCATAACAACAACTAAAGTAACACCTAAAACTTCGATCGCCATTTCAATACTACCAATTACCGCATCTGAGAGAACTGTTCCGGCAATTCTGCAAGTAAACAAATCACCAATACCTACGTCAAAAACAAGTTCCGGTACAACACGTGAGTCTGCACAACTTAAGACCGCTGCAAATGGAAATTGCTGGAGGTATTGTGAGAACATAACTTCTCTTCCTCTTTCCGGGTGCCTTGTATTTCCTTCAGAGAAGGCCTTGTTACCTTCTACTAAAAGTTTATACGCGTCTTGCCAGTTGTCTGCTTTTCTCATATTGATTCCTTAAAACTTAAATTTCTTTTTTTAATTCATCCAGAAAATCCTGAATAAAACGAAACCTTCTTTTTGCTTCAATCGATGCACTTACGGTATTCATCGACTCTGAGATTTTCTCTAATTTAATAAAAATATGATCCATTCCATAAAGTTTGTCATCTAAAGAACGCTTTTGGGCAAATGGATCTTCGTGATCATAAAAAACCCGACCTAACTGTGTGTTAATGGAAAATAATCTCGCTAGTCCAATCGCTCCTAGTGCATCTAGCCGATCTGCATCCTGAACTATTTTGGCCTCTAGAGTCGTTGGAGTAATCCCCGCAGAAAAGCTATGAGCGCAGATGGCATGGTGAATACCGTCTAGGTATTTTTCAGGGTATTCAACACTTCTTAAATATTTCAAGGCTTCGTCAGCTGCAAGAGTTGAAGCTTTTTTTCTCTCAGGATGATTCTTAGGAAGATTTACCAGGTCATGAAGCCATGCTGCTGGCACAACAACTTCCCTTATCGCATTTTCTTCCTGGGCCAATTTCTTAGCGGTATTAACAACTCTTTTGACATGGCTTAGATCGTGAGCGGGATCAAGATGCCCAAGCACATGGTTAATTTTTTCTGCAAAAAGATTTTCAAAACTTTGCATCTATAAATCCTGATAACCAAAAGTTTTGCGTTTTTTAGAAGTAGGCCATTTTTTAATTTCGGCCTCTCTCTTGAGTGCTTCAGACATTGTTTCAAAATCTTCTACATGAATAATTTTTACAGGTGAGTCACTTCTAAAAAACTTTGCACCTTTTTTCACATCACATAAATGCTCTACAAATCTTCTTTCAGGGTCAGTTGAGATCCCCGTATAAAGCTTACCTTTGGCGGTTAAGATAATGTAGACGTACCAACTCATCTTGCCTCAAGTTCAATATAGGAAAATGTTGTGACATCAAAGAGTCCACGATCCGTCAGCTTCAATTTGGGAATAACCGGCAATGCTAAAAAGGCCATCTGGATAAAAGGCTCCTCTAAAGTAATCCCACAATTCTTATAAGCAGTTTTTAATTTTTTAATATCTTCAAAAATTTCTCCACCAGTCTTTAAACTTAATAGACCAGCAAGAGGAAGCTCAAGGAGTGCTGTAACTTTTTGGTTCTGGGCCACACATAGACCTCCACCAGAGGCAATCAACGCGTTTACCGCCGTCACCATTTCTTCAAGTGTCTTTCCAATAACCATCAGGTTGTGTGAATCGTGCGCGACAGACGCTGCAATTGCACCTGACGTAAGACCTGCTCCTCTAACTAGACCAAGAGCGGGTTTCAGCTCAGCACCATAGCGTTCAATATTTGCCATAAAAAGAACATCGTCATGCTCGAATTTGACTCCGTCATAATGGCTGACTAAGTGGTGAGTGATAATCTCATCTTTAACAATTTCAATAACGTTATATTTTCCTGGCCTCAAGTTATATTCAAAATCAGAAACCTTAAGCGGCTTTCTTTTGATGGTATTTTCAACAGGAGGTTTTGAAGAGTTCAGTTTTTCTTTGATCGTTTCATCAAGACGAAGTGACTTGATATTTTTTCCGGCCACGAACACATCTTTGATATCAACTGACTTAACATCATTTAATAAAACGATATCTGCCTGTTTTCCAGGTGCGATAAGCCCAAGGCGTTTTAAACCAAAATGTTTTGCTGCCGAATATGAAGATAACCTATAGGCCATGTGCGGAGGCATCTTAAATTCATTGATCATTTTTTTAATCATGTAGTTAATGTGGCCTTCTTCTAGAATTTCAAAGGGGTTTCTATCATCAGTACATAACAAACACTGAATCGAATTAAATTCAGACACAAGTGGAGCAAAAGTCTTAATATTTTTTGCAACTGATCCTTCGCGGATAATCAGTGCCATTCCTTTTTGTAATTTTTCACGACCTTCATCGGCCGTCACTGTCTCGTGACAATTTTGAATGCCTGAAGCAATGTAAGCATTCAATGCTTTTCCGCGCAGGAGTGGTGAATGTCCATCAAGGTTTAAGTCTGAGTACGCTTCAATCTTATCTAAGACAGCTTCGTCACCATTGATGACTCCTGGGAAGTTCATCATTTCAGCTAGACCTAAAACGTTTGGATGTTTTTTGTATTTTAACATTTCTGTGAGCTTAAATTCTCCACCATTGGTTTCAAAACCAGGAAGAGCAGGCACACATGAAGAAGTCTGAACAAAAAGATTTTGATGCATCAACTCTGAACAACGAAGAAACCAAGAGTATCCGACATCACCCATAACGTTGGTGATCTCATGGGGGTCACAAATCGCAGTGGTTGTTCCAATCGGAAGAGTCATGCGCTCAAACTCAAATGGGTTCATCATTGAAGATTCAATATGCAAGTGTCCATCAATAAAGCCAGGAACTGCGACCGCTCCATGGGCATCGACGTATTCATGGGCCTTTGGTGCATCGGCATCCAAATACTCCAGACCGATACCAGCAATGGTCTTTCCAGCAATAGCAATGGCCGAATCAAATGTATCGCCATTGATCAGATCTAATATTTTAACATTTTTAATTATAAGATCGGGTCTTTCATCGCCGCGTGCGACAGCAAGAACGTGTTTCATTTCTGTGCGATTAAGAGTCTGTGTTCTTTTATCTGCGAGTGACATTTTTACCTACATTTTTAAAAGCTCTGAAATCAAGTCATCAAATAACGGACGAGCTGCAAGCCCTTGATCAAAGCCTCCGTTAAACATAAAGACAAAAGTCAGAGGAGAATTATCTTTTCTACCGATGTATCCCGCAAGACCCACTACTCCATCAAGGTATCCAGTCTTAGCGCGAACCAAAGTGAAATTATCATTCTTTAATCTATTTTTTAGAGTTCCATCCATTCCTGCAATTGGCAGTCCTGATAAAAATTCAGGGAAAATTAAAAAATCATTTTTTATATTATCCAGAACCTTTGCAATTTGGGTGGCCGTAAACTTGTTTCCACGAGTTAGTCCTGAAACGTTTTCCAATACATAATCTTTTCTGGCAAGACCCACTTTATCTAAATAACTTTTAATACTCTCGATTCCATCTTTCATTGAAGCATTTTTGGCCTTTGGATTTAACAGAGTGTCTTCTGCTGCAAGATTCTTCACCAGCATCTCAGCAACAAAGTTATTTGAAAACTTCAGCATGTCGCTGGTTATTTCATTAAGGTTTTTAGAGCCCACTATTGCAAGTGTCTTTGAATCAGCGTCGCACTCGGCAACTTTAACTATCCCTTTTACCGTAATTCCTCTTTGTCCTAAAAAATCCTTTAAGTGAGAAGCTGTCCATAATGCTGGGTTTGTTATGCCTTTATACACAACCATCTCTCCAGCGTTCATTGAGAGACTTCCGGTGATAATAATTTTATCTTTTAATCCAAGCTTCACTCTAGAGACTTCGATTGTCTTCACATTACTTTTTGCAACGGTCTTTGCCTTGTTTTCCAGTTCAACGTAATCGTTGGCAGGATCAAGAAAGACTTTTACAGAATCATCCGCCTTATCTCCAGGTCTCACAAAAACATTTATGCTATTCCAGTTAAATGAGACTGCAGAAATTGGAGCATCAAAAGCACGGTCAACCCTTGTCGTATCCCGGCCTTGGTCAAATAACTCTTTATCAAATCTTGTATCATCAATAACGATATCGCCTTCAATCGTTTTTACACCTGTTCTTATAAACTCATTAACCAGGTACCACATTTTTTCAGAAACAAATGAAGGATCTCCTCCGCCCTTTAAACACAGTGAACCTTTTAAAGAGTCACCCGTGACAGTTGCACTGCTCATGAGCGTAGTATTAAACTTTTTATTAAGTGGGATCTTTGTAAGAATAGCGCCACCTGTAATAATCTTCGTCAAAGAAGCAGGCACCATTAATTTATCTGCATTGATAGCAAATAGCTTTTTCCCATCTTCTTCTACATAAAGTCCTAAAGATGACTCAGTGAAATGGTGTTTTTTTATGATTTTTTTGAAATCTGCCTCTGTAAGCGCATGAGCATTCAAAGAAAGTAATAAAAAACTCAAAAATAAGCGATGTTTCATGATGTTTTTCCTACAAACATGGAGTTTGTTGAAGTAAATTTGAATAATATTTTACCGCTAATGGCAAGCTATTCACAAGGACTTAATGTGACCCTAATAGTTAGATTATTTATATACACAATACTCCTAAGTTCTTACTCGCTATACGCAAGTGAATCACTACGCTTTATTGGTGATGTGAACTTTGCAACTGGTGAAAAATTTCAGAACACAGAAATAGGCGGACTCTCTGGTATTGCTTACGATGCTCTTACAAAAAAAATTCTCGCTGTCAGTGATGATAAGTCACTGGTTAACGAAACTCGTTTTTATGAATTTGATTTGTCTCTTACTGAAAAAGCTTTTTCAATTAAACCATCAAAAGTTGTGAAACTTAAAACTCAAGACGGGACATACTTCAAAAAAGGCGTAGCTGATTTTGAAGGAATCGCTTTTTACGGAAAAGATGTCCTCATCAGCAACGAAGGGGCAATCAACAGAGCAAAACCTACTCCGCCAGAGTTATATAGATTTACGAGAGAAGGAGAATTTATTGAACTTCTTCCTATTCCTGAAAAATTTCTTCTCCCTAAAAAAGATCAGACAGATAAATTATATGGATCAAGAGACAACAAATCTTTTGAATCTCTTTCAACATCTCTTGATGGCAAGACTACTTTCATGGCCTCTGAAGAATCTCTTTTCCAAGATGGCAGCATCTCGACCATCTCTTATAGCTCACGCGTAAGAATAATCATCTATAAAGACCTTAAACCAGTTTCTGAAGTGGCCTACGAGCTAGAGAAAGTTGAGGCCCTAAAGGCCGTAGATTTATCTTCTGGAGAAAATGGGCTTGTTGATATCGCCGCTATTGATGACAAGAATTTCTATACGCTGGAGAGAAGTTGGCTACCCTTCATAAATAAGAACGTTATCCGCATCTTTAAATGCAAGATTACTAATAAGACAACTGACGTCTCTAAGATGGATAACTTAAAGGGTGCAACTTTCACGACAGTTGAAAAGGAGCTGGTGGCAGACCTGGACGTTTATCTTACAAAGATGAATCCAGCGAGTCTTGATAATATCGAAGGAATAGCTCTTGGTCCGGTCCTAGAGAACGGCAAACGCAGCTTAATCGTTGTAAGTGATAATAACTTCGGCAAAGGGCAGAGAACGCTCTTTATAGCTTTTGAAATTAATTAAATAAATAATCAGCCCAGTTCTTGAAGAGCTGAGATGCATTTCGAAAAATGTGGACCTCGAAACTTATTTTTTGTACCAGCAATATAATCTTTCACAGACCATTTTGGATTTGAAACAATATAATCTACAAAATCATGGGCCACAATAAAGACGCTCGAGAGCGGAGTAATTTTTCCATATGGAAGCCTTGCCGGGTAACCATTTTCTTTAGGCAGTTCATGGTGCTGTCTTACCATTGCACTCACATCAGGCGGTATCTCAGGGATATCTTCAATTTTCTTTGCTGCTAAATTTGTATGTTCAAAGACAAGGTTATAATCGTTTATCCCCATCTTATCTTTCATCAACTCAAGCTCTATGGCAGTTGCATGAATGCGGGCCAAATCAGGTCTTTCTATTAGTGCCATATCATGTAAATAAGCTGCATAGACGAACTTTTCAAGCGTCTTCTCTGTGTTCCACTCAAGCTTCGTGGCAATGCCTGTAGCGACATTAATAAGGAGCCCTACGTGATTCATAATGTAATCATCTGAAGTCCGATCAACTTTCATCGTACTAAAGAGTTTTTTTAAATTATTATTCTTCTTAACCTGATCTAAAACCTTGGCCACTTTTTCCTGTAACATAGGCACTGTAAATGGCAACTTACAATCAGGAACTGGAAGATCTTCGGATGAGGAGTTGCCACCAAGAATATTTTGAACAGTTTCAATAAGATTTTTTTCTTCAAAGGGCTTGATGATGATGCCCGCAAAACGCTTACTGTGCTTTTCTATAAATTGGTTATTAATAATTCCACTTAAAATTAGCACTGGGCATGCATTGTTTTGATTCTCTGGATTACTTAATAAGTACTTAATAACTTCAGCACCATTTCTTTCATTTAAATTAATATCTAGAATGATAAGTGAAAATATATTTTCTTGAAGTTTTTTCTCTGCTTCCTCTAAATTTAAAGCTGACTCGACCTTTATAAACAAATCACCCAACAGTACTTGAAGGACTTCGATGATGTCTTGATTATCGTCAATTATAAGTAATCGTTTATCCATATATATTCCAAGTTAGTTTCACCTAGTTCGGCTTAGTTATTTTAATACTTAATTTTGGTTAAAAACTAGTTGAGAAATTTAAGATTTCCTAAAGCAATGATAAATATTTATGCAATCCAAGTTACTCCAGAACTCCTCACCTGATTAAGCTATACAATGACAGGTCATCACATAAAACATTCATAGGGACTGTCTATTTTTTTGTCACTTGTTCAGGCACTCTCTAATCTTTAGACAGCTCTCTTCAGCTAACCTCCTAAACTCACATATAAACTTTTGGCATTACCCTTGCTCTATATAACTGTAACAACCTCAAAAGAGAGTACGTTATGAAGTCACTTATTTTTACATTTTTAACTCTTCTAGCTTTCAACACTGAAGCAAGTGTCCTATGCCATACACCTCGTATGAATAAGATTTTTGAAGTCAGTGATAAAAAAGTTACATTCTTTAATGAGTTCGATTCTCATGCAAAGAGAGAGCTTGCTTCAGTATCAAGCAGAACAAAATCAGCTGATACCGGTGTGACAAAAATTGTGGATTTCGAAAACCAAAAACACACTATTCACATCAGTGACATGAATAATTTTTCTGATGTTAACGACTACATCATTATCAGATCAAGAACTGGTCATGAAGTGACGTATCCGCTGACTTGTGAAAGAAAATAATTAACAACAACTCACCAGCTTTGATCCCCCCACTCAAAGCTGGTAACTCAAGCCTTGTCTTAATCCCCCCCATCTAGGCAAGGCTTTTTTTAACTCAAGAATAAGAACGAAGAATCGAAATTTTCAAGATTAGTGATGACAAGTTTTGTCTCATCTCTAAAAATCACCGATGAATAGGGAACGACTGTTTCGCCATTAATATTGATATTCCCTTTTAAATTTAAAATTGAACTCAGGCGACTCGTTTTTGGAAGTGGGATTTCAAGAGATTCATTTTTTTTCAAATTTACCAATGAAAACTTGAAGGAAGAGTGAGTGATGATTTCATTCAGCCCTTTTTTATCGAAAAGATTATTAGCACCTAAAAAATGCTCTTTGGTATTAGCTTTAGGATCAAAGTTAATCACATCCAAGGATTTTTTGATATGAAGCTCGCGCGGATTTCCTTTTGAGTCCACTCTATTCCAATCCCAAACTCTGTAAGTGATCCCTGAACTTTGCTGAACTTCGGCCATTGTAATTCCGCCACCAATTGCATGGATTGTTCCGGCCGGAACAAAGAAAAAGTCTCCTGCTGAAACTTTATAGAAATTCAAAAAAGTACTCATGTTACTTTTTTGATTTAAACCTTCGAGAAAGCTCTCTTTTGTAACTCCTGGTTTTAAACCCAGATAAATCCCAGCATCGTTTTCTGCATCTAAAATGAGCCAGCACTCAGATTTACCGCTGCTGTTTTCATGAATTTTTGCATACTCATCACCAGGATGAACTTGCACAGAGAGCTCGTCTCCCGTATCGATGAGCTTCACCAAATAAGGAAGCTCTTCACCATCAGCTAGTTCGAAAACTTTGCCATTATGTAAACTCGGCCCATCTGGATGAATGGAAATTTCCCATGTTTCACCAACAGGATCCAAAGCATCATCAGCTGATACATTTTTTAATTGCTCTAATTTTTTTCCGCCCCAGATCTTTCTCTGTATATTGGGCACTAAATGATAAATCATGAAATCCTCTAAGAATTGGCATTATTGTCTCAAGAGCATGATGAGATATCAAGACACTAGACTATCCTTTCTATTAAAAACTACCTTAGGGTTAAAATAGCAGGATGAAATACTCCTACCCCACACTCTATTTATTTAACAATGTCTTCTTTCCGCAGACTGTGATTCCCATGACAGTGAGTGATGGAATTTCTAAAGATGTGCTTCTTGAGTGTTATGAACAAAATCAACATTTGCTTTTCTATCACCCTAATACCCGCTTAAAAAAAGTCGGGACTGTCGGAAGAATTATTCTTCTGGAACATAACGCTGACGGCAGTACTTCAGTTCTAGTCCAGGGCCTCTCAAGAGCTGAGCTTCTCACGCAAGAGCGGCATCTGCCATTTCCAGTTTTTGAAGCAGCTGACTATCATGACGGCAGCGAAGAAGAAAACTCCATACTCGACGATTCCATTGAAAGACTTCATAGCGTTTTAGAAGGCTGGCTTGTAAGACATATTTCGAGCACCAAGGAGCGCGAGCGCTTCATGAAAGAGATGAGCTCTCCTCATAGACTGATTAATAATTTATGTCTTTTAGTCATTAAAGACGTTGAGCTCAAAGATATCTTTCTTTCCTCTGTCTCACTATCTGATCGCATAAGACTGATGAGTGCACTTTTAAAAGGCAAAGAGCCTGAAGCGGAAGACGTCGACATGAGCGAGGCGATCAAGAATTTTGAACGCCTCAGCACAGAAGATAATAATCTTAAAAATGCAGTGTAATTAAAAAAGTGGAACGATGAAGTTAACCAGAAAAAGTCCAAGTCCTGAAACGACTGGGATACAAAGGTTGTCATCGATAAACTGTGAGCACATTTCTGAAATTGAACCGATAATTCCTGCAGCGATTGCAAAAACCAGAAGATTCATTGAAGGCCCGACATATATTAATCCGTAAACGATAGTGACAATATAACAAACAGAGAAAGCAGCAATCGTTCCTTGAAGTGACTTATTAGGAAGTATCTTATCTCTTCCATACAAAATCCCAAAAAATGATGCGATAGGATCAGCGAAAATTAAAAAGAGCGTCGCAAGAATGGCGATGCGCTCCGGAAAGAAAAATAAAGCTAATGAAACTCCCAGTGCATAAAAAGGAAGACCACTTACAGAGTTTCTTTCTGATTCTCTCATAACCGGCTTCATTAAAAGCATGGCCACTTGATTAATTTTTTCATTTCTTAGACGAACAAACTCGAAAAGAAAGGCAGCAACAGCAAATGTAAGAAGAGCTGAGGCCATGAAGTCGATAGAGATCCCAGACTTCTTATAGAAAAATAATCCGATGAGGCCAGTTGAAATATGCCAAACCTTACGGGTTAAATGCAAATCTGAACGCAAACGAAGCGGAGACGAAATTCTAAATTGTGACATAAACGCTTGACCCATTAAAAGGCTCCTAAGTTTAAGAACGATCCAAACCCAAGTGGTTTGATCGGTCATTTCCTTCAAGTATCTAATTTATCGAATTTAAGCCTAACTTAAGACGAAAAAATAGTAAATCTCTATGCATTAATTACAAATTAATAGAATCAAACACTTTGCTAATTTTTCCCTTACAATATGAAAATTTCTTCCTATAATATCTCTTGCAAAGACAATTCAATGATTTTGCCTTGTTTTAACGAAAATGGAGTTTTGTGTTTAATAACAATGATCAAAGTAGTCTAAATAGCGAATTTCAAACGCAAATGCCGACAGGTGGGCCAAAGATATGGGCCATTGGTGGTGGTAAGGGTGGAGTTGGAAAAAGTTTGGTTACGGCCAATCTTGCTATTTGTTTGGCCCTTATGGGACACAAGGTCGCTGCAATTGACCTGGATTTAGGGGGGGCGAATCTCCACACTTGTCTTGGGGTTCCTATCCCTGAAAAGACTTTATCTGATTACCTATCTAAAAAAGTAAGAACACTGACTGAGCTTTTAACTCCTACAGCGATTAATAATCTTTTTATTATCAGCGGTGCTCAGGATGATCTTGGTATCGCCAACTTAAAACAAATGCATAAAGCAAAGCTTCTGAATCAATTCAGCGAGCTTCCAGTAGACTATGTTCTACTAGATCTTGGTGCAGGTACAACTTTCAATACAATCGACTTCTTCATTGCTGCTGATCAGGGAATTATCACAACTCTTCCTGAGCCAACTTCAATTGAAAACTCATACCGCTTTATCAAAACTGTTTATCACAGAAAGTTAAAGATGGCGGAAGAGCTACTAGAGATTGGACCACTTATCGACCAGGCCATGAACGCTAAGTTATCTCAAAACTCAACACCTGCTGATTTAATCAACAGAGTCATCGAGATCAACCCCGTAGTAGGACAAAAACTTCGTGCGGAAATTAATCGTCTTCAACCTAAACTAATTATCAATCAGGTGCGCACGCAGTCTGATATTGATATCGGTTTTTCAATGAAGCTAATCAGCAAAAAATACTTTGGAATTAACCTCGATTATGTTGGTTATCTCGACTACGATGCGACTGTCTGGCAGAGTGTGAAGAAAAGAAAGCCATTACTCATGGAGTTCCCTAATTCTACTCTGGTCAATAACTTTGACCGTATCATTCATCGTTTATTGAATATTAACTAATTCTCAGGCACAAAAAGAGCTTTATGAATCATCCGACGTCTGACATGAAAAATTATTATGAAGTTTTAGAAATTCCAGCGAATGCTCGCTCGGAAGAAATCTACCATAGTTACCAGAGAGCAAAATCAGCCTATTCATCAGACTCCCTTGCACTCTACTCTCTTATGAGCCCGGAAGAATGCAGAAATGTTTTGGAATTAGTTGAAGAAGCTTATTCAATCCTTTCTGATCCTACAAAAAGAAAAAGATATGATGAAGTCCGTGGACTAAACCGTGACTTCAACTCTATGAACTACAATACACTCTCTGATAGAGTGGCCCCACTAAGACAAGAGACTTTTGTTCAACCAACAACAAGCCTTTCTTCTTCGCCTGAGCATGAATTTACTTTGAACTCAAACTCAACAGGGTCTGATGTTTCAGTTAACTCTGGTGGATCAAGTACAACGAACGTTAACAAATTAGTCACACAAAAAAGATTCGCTCTTGATTATGTTATTAATGCTGATTTTGAAAAAGAGATCGAAGATACTGCTGACTTTACCGGTGATTTCCTAAGAAAAATCCGCGAATACAAAAACCTGGATCTGGACCGTTTAAGTGATATGACTAAAGTTTCTCGTCTATACCTTCAAGGAATTGAACTGGAAGATTTTGGAAAACTACCTGCACCTGTTTACGTGCGTGGATTTGTTTTTCAATATGCAAAGTGCTTGAAGCTAAAGCCTGAAGTTGTAGCTAATTCATACGTGGCCAGAATGAAAAAATTGAAGCCATAAATGAATGATGATGTAGAAAACACGCTCTCTCAAGACCCAAATGAATCTCAGGCCGATGTTGCTGATGAGTTTCTAACCTATAACATTACTGCTGAAGACCGCGAGACTTATAAACGTCTCGATCAATACCTGGCAGAAAAAACTTCGGGATACTCCAGAACATTTTTAAAAAATCTTTTTTTAAAAGACCAAATCGTCGTTAGCGAAGACTCGGCCTACCAAGGAAAGATCGAACTAAAAAAAATGCCACCAGCTGGAACGATCATCAACGTTCTTGTTCCACCTATGCTGGAGTCTGTAGCACTTCCTGAAAACATTCCTCTGGAAATTTTATGGGAAGATGAGCACCTGGTTGTTGTTAATAAACCTGCGGGTCTTGTTACTCACCCTGCTCCCGGAAACTACACTGGAACACTGGTCAACGCGATTTTATATCACTGCAAAGATATTCAAGGTGTCGGCGATACAAAGAGACCGGGAATTGTTCACAGACTTGATAAAGGAACAAGCGGAGTTATGGTTATTGCCAAAACTCAAGCTGCTCACGAAGGTCTGGTTCTTTTATTTTCAACTCACGACATTGAAAGATATTACGAAGCACTGGTTATCAAAAACCGTTGTCAGTCATATGGAACGATTGAGCATCCAATTGCCCGCGATCCACACAACCGTTTAAAGATGAAGTCGCACACCACTCGTGGAAAACGTGCGATAACTCACTACACTGTTAAAGAAATTTTCGAAAAACACCTACACATGGAATTTAAACTTGAAACAGGAAGAACTCACCAGATCAGAGTTCACACTGCTGAAGTTTTAAAAATGCCGATTATCTGTGACTACGCTTACGGCTCACCTAATGAGCAAATGATGAAGCTAGGCCCAGACTATAAAGAATTGATCAATAACTACCCATACCCTTTCCTTCACGCGAAAGTTTTGGGATTTGTTCATCCAATTACTCAAGAGAAATTACGTTTTGAAATAGCTCCTCCTGAACTTTTCCAAAAGGTTCTGGACTACTCTAGAAAGAAGAATGAAGAATTAGCTCCATGAATGACATAATTACTTTTGAAGCACCTCTTTTAAGAGGACGCTTCATTGTTTTTAACCAGCGTCCTAATTTCGACTTTGTAAAAGTTAAGCAAACTCATTCTTCAATTATCGTCCCCGAAGAAACTGTAATCGAAGGCCTTGAAGCTGACGGTATTCTTGGAAGCACATCAACTCCTAAAGCGATTCTAACTGCAGACTGCGTTCCCTTAGTGTTACTAGGTAGCACTGAGCACACGGTGATTCATGCTGGATGGAGAGGACTTGCGGGAAATATTTTAAGTAACGATCTCATTAAAAAAATTAATCCGACATACGCTTATATTGGTCCTCATATCAGACCTGAACATTATGAAGTACAAGCTGATTTTTTAGCAAACTTTCCCGAGTATCCTGAAGCTTTTTCCAGACATCATGGTAAAATATTTTTTAACCTTGCTCATGTCGCTTGCGCGCAATTAAAAAAAGCTTATCCGAACATAGTCATTGAAGACGCAGGTCTTTGTACTTTTAGTGGATCAAACTTTCATAGCTACAGAAGAAATAAAACGACAGAAAGAAATTGGAATATCTATATTCCATAAATATTGCGGAGAAAATTATGTCTAAAAAATCCATTTACGCAGACAGTTCGATGAACACGACCATCGCACTCTTTTTACTAAGTGCCATGATGATTGGTTTTTCTATTTACCTGACAGGACATTATTTTGCTTTAAAGTTCCCAACAGGACTTGAAACAGGATCAATGTGTAATCTTAACAGCTTCTTTAACTGTGATAAGACAACTCTTTCAGCTGCTTCAAATATTGCAGGCGTTCCAATCTCTATCTTTGGGATCATCATTGGTGCCTTCGTGATGCTTGGAATTTTCATTAAAAATATAAAATATGAAAGAACAGTTTTTTTACTACTTATCCTTAACATGGTTGGGTGTGTATTCTTATTTTGTTACTCATTATTTGCGCTGGGTGGATTATGTCCATTCTGTACTCTTTACTACATCGTTTCAGGTGTAACAGTTTGGATGTTTTATAAGAAAAGCGGATACGCTGCTCCAAATCTTCCAATCCTTGCAGCTTTCGGTTTAATCATGTTCGTAACAGCTATGCTAGTTAAAGCAAACGTTGAAAAAAGATCTGAAGTGAGTTCGGCCGTTGCCAACGATCTAATCAGACAATACTACAGTCTTCCAAACCTTGGTGCTCCGGCAATTGCTTCTGAATTTAAAATTGCAACTGCTGAAAATGCTCCAATTCAAATGCAGGTTTTTTCTGACTTCGAATGCCCTGCTTGTAGAGCACTATCAGATATGATGCCGCAAATCTTAGCTCGTTACGGTGGAAAAATTAACATTCAGTATTTCTTCTACCCACTTGACCATAATTGTAATCCTTCAATGGATAGACCACTTCACCAACAAGCATGTAGAGCTGCTTACTACTCAGTATGTATGCCAAGAGATCAGTTCGGTGTTGTTCACGATGAAATCTTCCACAACCAGGACCGCCTTGGCGATTTCCTTGATACAAAAATCAAAGACAATAAACTTGAGGCCTGTGTAGCTGATCCAAAAACAAAAGCTGCGGTTGTTGCTATTATTAATGCAGCAACTCCATTTAACATCCGCTCAACGCCAAGCTTTATGCTTAACGGTGTGAAAATTGAAGGTGTTCTTCCGGCCGATCAACTATTTGCTATCATGGATGAAATTGTAAAACGCGCTAAATAGTCTTATAAATTGCTCCACTGAATGACCTTCAGTGGAGCTTTCTTTTAAAATCTGCTAAAATACTTTCATGAGTAAATCACGCCGCGAAATACCTGTCCCCCTTCAACCCATCATTGAAACCCATTTCCACCTGGACATGCTGAAGGCCGCAACTCGCGAAGAAATTGTTTCTAAAACCGAACTTCATAATATTGAAAAGATGATTACGATTTCAACCAATCCACACAATCTGGATGAGGTTATTGCCATCAGTGAAACCTTCAAACAAATCTATTGCACACAGGGCCTTCACCCTCATGAAGGAAAAGAGTGGAATGATGAAGTGAAAGCTCACGTCATCAGAAATTTAAAAGATCCAAAAAATAAAAAGATCGTCGCTGTTGGCGAAATTGGTTTGGATTTTTATTATTCAAAATCACCTCGTGATGAACAAATTAAAGCCTTCGAAGATCAACTACAAATTGCCTGTGACTTTGACTTGCCTGTTGTCATCCACTCCCGCGATGCCGATGAAGACACCATTGCCGTCTTAAAGAATTTTTCTTCTACGCTTAAACGTAAAGGTGTTATCCATAGTTTTACCTCAGGTCTGGGTCTTGCCCAATTTTCTCTCGATGAAGGATTTTATCTGGGATTTAATGGGATCATTACTTTCAAAAATGCTGAGAACGTAAGAGATGCACTACGAATTACTCCCATGAATAGAGTTCTTCTAGAAACAGACTCTCCTTTTTTAACTCCAGATCCTTATAGAGGAATGGAAAATGCTCCTTATTACCTGCCATTCATTGCCGAAAAAATTGCAGAAGTTAAAAATGTGACACTAGAAGAAGTTCTGGCATCTGCTTACAAAAATTCATTCGATCTATTTAGATTTTAATCATAGTAAAAAAGGAGTTTTTATTAAAACGATTATCGCATCTTTATGTCTACTATTTCTCGTATCATGCTCAACGACTGAAACTGCTCCGGCACCAAAACCACTCTCTTTCAGCGACAGAAAAAACTGTTCTGCTAAATCATATGAATTAATTTCAAAAAGAGATGAAGCTCGTGAAAAGAAAATCACTTTATTTGACCATAACCAACTACAAGTTCGCACAGTAGACTTTTTCTTAAGCAAAGAAAAAGACCTTTTAAGCTGCAGCTCTACTCACAACAATCACGTTTGTATTGCTGTCAGTATTAATTCAAAATCTAAAGTTGATTTCGTAGAAGCTTCTGATGAAGTAAATAAGATTGATCCTGCATTGAAAGACTGTATTGAAAAGAAAATGAAGTCATACAGCTATAAAGAATTGAAAGCGAAACAAGGAACGAAGTTCATTATGCCGCTTAAATTTACGACACAAAAATAAACTTTCAAGGCCTATTCCGGTAAATCGTAATAGGCCTTCTCAAATGTTGTGTTGATCGCCCCTTCATTAGCACGCTGAAAATCATTCTGATTACCATTCACATCTTTTAAGCTCTTCATTTGCTGAGCAAACATATCAAGCTCCTCTTCATCAAGCTCATAGCTCTCTTCTGATTTAGCAGACTCGAAAATAATAGAGTTCCCACTTTTTATATACACACGGTGAAGCTCCGGTGAATCAAGAGGTGGCTGCTCACCAATCGCCTTTGCTTTAAAAGCTGCCGCAGTTGGAAGACCTTTCTCATTCTTCATAGTGAAAAAAAACGCTGCTACAGCGAGAAAACAAATAAAGATAATGATCGAAGTTTTTTTCATAAAAAAAAGCCCACGTCTTTCAACGTGGGCTTCCTGGTTTTAAATTAAATTTAAAAATTATCCACCAATAGTAGCGATTAAAGATGCAATCAATAGAGATACTACTGACATAACTTTAATTAAAATCGCTACACCTGGACCAGATGTATCTTTGAATGGGTCACCAACAGTATCACCAACAACTGCAGCTTTGTGCGTGTCAGATCCTTTTGGGTGACCTGGGATTCCACCTTTTTCGATGAACTTCTTAGCATTATCCCATGCTCCACCAGCGTTTGCCATGAATAGAGACATAGTCGCACCAACTGCTAGAGATCCAGCAAGCATCCCTGTAAGAGCTTGAGGTCCCATTGCAAAACCAACAATAACTGGAGCTAGAATTGCGATCATCCCTGGTAGGATCATTTCTCTTAGAGCAGCTTTCGTTGCGATATCTACGATTTTTCCAGCTTCAGGTTCTGCTGTTCCTTCTCTTAGACCTTTGATGTCTTTGAACTGACGAGCGATTTCAACAACGATTGCCTGAGCAGCTTTACCTACTGCAGTCATTGTAGTTGCACCAACAAGCCATGGAAGAATTGATCCGATAAGGATACCAAGTAGAACACCAGATGATGTTAACTCAAGTGACATTTTAGCTAGACCTGCAGTTTCTCTTACGTGGTTAACTTCCATTGTGAAAGCTGAGAAAAGTGCAAGAACTGTAAGGATAGCTGAACCGATTGCGAATCCCTTTCCGATAGCTGCAGTAGTGTTACCTACAGCATCTAGTTCATCAGTGATATCACGAGTTGCTTTTCCAAGACCTGACATTTCAGAAATCCCACCAGCGTTATCAGCGATTGGCCCGTAAGCATCAACTGTCATAACTACTGCTGTTCCTGCAAGCATACCTACTGCTGAAAGAGCGATTCCGTATAGACCTAAGTATCTGTCTGCGATGTATGCAGCTGCTACTACTAATAACATTGGGATTGCAGTTGATTCCATACCAACAGCAAGACCGCGGATAACACCTGTACCAGCTCCAGTTTTAGCTGCTTCAGCAGTTAAACGGATTGGCTTACCAGCTGTGTAGTACTCAGTGATTAGACCGATGAACATACCACCGAATGCACCAGCCGCTAGAGCGATTGTTACACCTTGAGAAATTCCAAACATTGGAACTAAAACGTATGAAGCGATAGTTAAAATGATTGGTGGAACGATTAAAGCGTTTCTTAACACGTTAGCTGGTTTTGAGTTCTTAAACATACGAGCAAGGAAGATTACAACAAGAGAGATAACCATTCCAAGAGCTGATAGAAGAAGAGGAATTGTAACACCAGCAAGTCTTGCAGCTACTTCATCAGTAGTTGTGATTAAGCTTGAAAGAGATGCAGCTGGAATTGTAAGAGCGATGGCCATAGCAGCAACGATAGCAGCTACCATTGATTCATAAATATCAGCTCCCATACCTGCAACGTCACCAACGTTGTCACCAACGTTATCTGCGATTACACCTGGGTTTCTTGGATCATCTTCAGGAATGTTTTCTACAACTTTACCAGCGATATCAGATCCAACGTCAGCAGCTTTAGTATAAATACCACCACCGATACGAGCAAATAATGCGATTGATGAAGCACCAACTGCGAATGAGTGAAGAATTGTAGCTAATGCTTGTGAGTCTCTGTACATAACGTAGATAGCACCAAGACCGATAAGTCCTAATGAAGCTACTGCAAGACCCATAACCGCACCACCATCAAGAGCAACTAGAAGTGCTGCTGCTTTTGATCCAGTTGAAGCTGCTTGAGTTGTACGAACGTTTGCGTATGTAGCAGCTTTCATACCAGCGAATCCCGCTAGAAGTGAAAGGAATGCACCTACTAAAAATGAAACGGCCGAAACTGTTCCAAGGCCATACCAAAGAGCTGCTGCTACTACTACTGAGTAAACTGCAAGAACTTTGTACTCACGAACTAAAAAGGCCATTGAACCTTCACGTACGTAAGATGCGATTCTCTCCATAGTTTCGTTTCCGCCCGGTTGTGCTTTTACACGAATGTAAAAAAAGACGGCGATGATTAAACCAACAATACCGACGTAGATCGGAGAATTGATTAGCGTTTCACTAAACATTGCTAAACCCCATGTTTGAAATAAGTAATAAAATTCGAATAGTTAGAAGTAACTTAAACACGTAAAATCGTCAACAATTTAAGCTTACGGGAGATTGTCTGCTACCTCAAATTAGATATTTAAATGTAAAATTTTCAATTTCCTCATCTCAATGCCTACTCGTGTCACACTATTTAGAATGAAAATAATTATCCTATCGACCCTCGTTGTGTTGGCTTCTTGCGGAAAAACCTCAAGCGAGAACCCTATTGTTATTAAATCCTCTATCATTGGCGGCACAGAAGTCACGCGTGATGATTATGAATCCCTTTCGGTTGTGGGTCTCAGGGATAAAACGACAACATGTTCGGGAACTCTTGTTTCAGAAGATCTCATCGTCACTGCTGCTCACTGTGTTTCTAAGTGGCAGCCAAAAACTAGAACGGGCGTATCAAAACGCAAAATCGTTACCACTCCTGTGATTTTTTATTCATACAAAAAAGAAGTCATGCACACTTACATAAGAATGGATCAGGTGGAAATTTTTCCGGCCGAAGATTACGACGATGAAGCTAATAAAGATTTAGCTGTTGTAAAATTAAAAGAGAAAGCTCCTCTTGGATATAAAGCTGTTCCTATCTTGTCGCCTGATTATTCAATTCAAAGAAATTCAGAATTGCTACTAGTTGGTTTTGGTTATAGAGATGAATTTAACAACGATGATAATTTTAATCTTCCGCGTGCTCCACATAAAATAAAAATTCCTTTTGTTGAAGTCAGGGACACGAAAATTGTAGTGAGCCAGGAACATGGAAAGATTGGATCATTTTTTGGTGATTCAGGTGGCCCTGCTTATCTTGAAACTGAAAATGGATTGCTACTAGCTGGATCGACTCAAGGTGGATCAAAAGTGGCTCCCGAGGGTTATTACATTAACCTAGGAAGTTTTAAACAATTTATTCTAGACTCTGCTAAGAAGATGAATGCAACTGCGCCAGTATTTTTGATGCCGGATGAAATTAAGTAAAAAAAGCCCCATAAAAAAGGGAGGATTTCTCCTCCCCCCAAATGCTAGAACAAATCCATTAACAATTTTAAAACAGTTGTTAGCAGTTTTAAAATCAGGATAATAAGCTCTAACATTTTCAACGTCTTAAGCATCCCCTCCTAAGTCGCCTTCATTGGCGTGAGGAGCTCTCGACTTTGATCAAATTTATAAATATGCTAAGATGAGTTACCCCCAAATGCAGGTTTGTTAGACCTTTTGGGCATTTTCAACGTCTAAAACCCCTCTATCACGAGGGGTTTTTTATTGGTGTAGGTTGTTGTAGGTACTTTGAGAGTTTTTCTAGATTGAAATGCGAAGAATAAGTATTTAAGGGCCACTAACTAATCATTAAGTTTTATCACTGAAGAATTTTAAAGAGATTAAACAACCATTGTAATTTAGACGAGCTATTTTCAACCTTACTCCATCCTTCACCTATGTAAAAAATTCACATGTGTTCGCAACTTGCCGACACTATTGTTCGCACATCGTTGTGAGAAATTATATTTATGGTATATCTGTTTCATGATTTACGAATACGAAAATTATAGAGATTTTTTAAAGTCAACGCTTGCAGAAAAGTGCAGTAACAACCGTGCCTATTCGTTAAGGGCTTTCGCAGGACATATCAATATAAGTCCATCAATGCTTTCTGATGTATTGAAGGGCAAAAGGCATTTGTCGGCCGATATGGCACTTAAGATTGCTGATTGTTTAGATTTAAAGATTAAGGAAAAAGATTACTTTTACAACCTTGTTTTACTTGAATCAGCTAAGAGTTTTGAATTGAAAGAGGTTGTAGAAAAAAAAATTAATAAACTCAGACCTAAAAAAAACATTACTGACCTAAGCTTAGATATTTTTAGAGTTATCTCAGATCCAGCACATGTAACGATACTTGAGATGGCCGGGATTTCGAACATAAAACTCAACACTCAACTGGCAGCAAGGGCCATTGGGATTAGTGAAATTGAGGCGATAGTTATCATTGAGCGACTTGAACGTATCGGTCTCATCGAAAAGAGGATAGATGGAAATTATAAAAAAGTTCATGAAGAGCTAGTCGCAAAATCAGAAAAGCCGAATGTTGCCTTGAGAGCATTTCATAAAAAAATGTTGGAGAAAGCTATTAGTTCTCTTGAAACTCAAGCCAATGATGAGAAATTTGTCGGTTCTGAGACATTTGCTTTTAGCGCTAAGAATTTAAAAGAAGCAGAAGAAATTTTAGAAGAGTGTTTTTCTAGAGTTTTGGCTTTAGCACAAAAACAAGAAAAGAACGAAGCAGTTTATCATTTAGGAATACAATTATTTAATTTAACAAAGAAAGGGAGCCTGTCATGAAGATGTTATTAATTTTAGGAATATTATTTCCGCTTACTAGTTTTGCTATTGGCACACGTGGTGGTGGAAATTCGGTAGTATGTAGAGAGTCTAGTAGAGAAATAACGTCAGCCCAGTTGCTTGATTTTTATGAAGCTAAAACGCTTCGAGGTACTCGAATTTCAAGTTTTCCATCTGAAATTGGCTATGAGCAGATTGTTGAAAACACACTAAAGAATATTTCAAATAAATCTTTAGAGATAAGCCGCTTATTAAGAGTAGAGTTCGAAATGATGAAAAAAGATTCATTGTTTCTTGATAATAACGAAATTGTTCCTGTAAACGATTCAAATCATCTTATTTTTAAAAAAGATTGCCTTGTAGAGCAAACAGCTGTTCAAAAAGATAAAAAATTCTCCCAAGATAAAAAATACTTTTTCAATAATGAAATCTGGAATGCTCTCCCTGAAATAGACAAAGCAGGACTTATTTTTCATGAATTAATTTACTCAATGTTAAGAAAAGATGCTCCCTATATAACGACCTCAGAAGGAGTAAGGTATGTAAATTCTAAAATTTTTTCAGATGAGTTTAAAAATTTTAGCAAGCTTGATTTTGCATTACTTTTTTCTGAAGCCGGCTTTAGAACTTTGTTTTTAGACCAAGTACGCTTTAATAAGAATGAATCAACTTGGCTGACTCGAATTACTGGTAATGGGGTTGTTTTAATCGGTAATGTTTCAACTTATGGGAATATTCAGATTAAAAATGAATCGAATACAATTCTTTCTTTATTTGGACCTTCTGCATTTTCTATTGGATACCAAAAATATATCAGTGATTATATTAAGTTTAATAGTGGTGTACCAGAATACGCAATAGTGGTAACCGATGAAACATCAACTTTTATTAAAAAATGCTGGGTACATTTCGACAACAAAGGAAATATGGAAAAGGTTTCATTTGGCGATAATAATGGCGATACCCGAATGTATAACTTGGGTCTCAACCCACTCTTGACGCTTAATAGAGATTGTCAGACAGAACAAAAGAATGAAGATTACGAACTAATCAAAAAATCACTTTTCGATTCAATTTTATAGGAGACTTGTATGATTTTAAAAATAGTATTGATATTAACATTCTGTTTAAGTGGATATGCATTTGCAGACACGGCTAAGGTTGATGAAAGTTTTCTTTTAAGAAAACTAAAAGATGATCCGACACTTGCAACTTTAATTAAAAGTTATGAAAATAGTACGCCTCGAGCCGATTTAGACAAAGACGACATTGTTCCTGAACTAGTTGTTAAATGTGAACAGGTTAGATTAACTACCGAAATTCTTGATGGATTAATTTTGACACCACGAAATATTTATTGGGTTGGTTTTCTAATTAAATGTTCCACAACTCGCAAGGATTTAACAGGCCGAAAAACTTCTGGATATTTTTGTGGCCAATACAGATATAGTGAACTGACAGACAGTGGGTATCCTAACATTATCACGACAGACTGTAATGGAAGTATTAACTAACCACTAACTTTCGAATCAATCTCTGATCATCAAAGCTAAGGAATCATAATCGCCTCGACTTTTTCGTCGGGGCTTTTTTATTTTTGAAAGCTAAGATTGAATATGACTTTTAGAAAAAAAGGCCCGCTTCAAGCGGGCCTTTTAGTTTTTACTTTAAAAGTTTTTCAGTAAGAATTTGTGACTGCTGATCTTTCAGCGCCACAGGAGTATTGTGCGGGTAAAGAATAAGAACTCTCATCTTCCCTAGTCCTCTTCTCATAGAAACATGTTCTAAATCGTGCTCTTTTACAGTGACGATTTCAGGCATGTCATAGAACGCTAAAGCGTTTTCTGAAAGGTTTAGTTTATGCCAAACCTTATCGTGGTTAGCTAAGAAGTCATCCCCTTTTGAATCAGCTTCTAAGTGAGTTACAGCTAATTTAACTCCTACATTTCCATTTTTCCCTTTAAGGATTTTAGAAATATCAGCTTCAATCACAGCTACGTTTGAGTGATTGTAGAACTTCATTTCACGAGCGTCCTGGATAGCAGCAACGTAGTTTTCTTTTGTTCCAGCTGGATCCATTTCATAAGCTGCACGAAGGTTTCTTGCCATGTCAGCATCTAAAAGAAGTGAAGCAAAGATCTGGGCCGTGATACCACTTACGTAGTCTGCTTTAATCCCTAGAAGCTCTTGATCAGCAACACCATCATTGTTTGCGTCGATTTGCAGAGACACATCACATGGCTGCCAGAAAGTTAGAGCGTCGTATAACTTGATACCAACTTGAAGAACTTTTGCCGTCTGACCATCAACAGTTTTGTCGATGATTCTGATCCCTGCTGCTTCAAGGTCACAAAGAGTTGTTGCAGACATATTGTTCGGGTTAAGAACTGTCTTTCTCTCGTCTTGTCCTAATAAGTTAAAGATAAGAGCGTCACCAGAACTTGCGGCTTTGTTTTCAAGAGTCACTTTAACTTCTGAGCCAGACATATCTGCTTTAGAGTTTGTCATTGTCACAAGAGAGCTTGCTTTGATGTCACTTACTTTATTCAATACTGCCAGGAATGGAAGGTTGATTTTTGCTCCGTCAGTCCCTTTTGTAAGGATAACGAATCCATCTGCTTCAATGTTGTTTTGAGCAGCGTCTTCTCTTTGAAGAGTGAAACTTACTGTGAAAGTTAACGTGCTGTTAGCTTTAACTTTCAGAGCACTTTGAAGAGAAACTTTAATGTTCTTGCTTGAGATTGCTCTCGTTGAGTAAAGAACATCTTTATCTGACTTATTGATCAGAGTAACTTTTTTAGAAACAGTCTTTGTTGAAGCTACCGGCACTTCTCCTAGTGAAAGTGTTGCTGGCATTGCGATAACCGGAGTTAAGTAAGCCTCTTCAACTTGAACACGACCTGCACCCTGACGAGACACTGGAACATGTTTTCCATCGGCCATCATGATTTTAGCTGTGTTTAAAAGACGCGCTTTTAATTCAGGAACTGAGTCTGTTGGGTAAGCTTGTCTTAGAAGGGCCATAACACCAGCAAGGTGTGGTCCTGACATAGATGTACCAGAGAATTGAACTGATTCATTCCCTGTTCCAACTGCTGCAGAAATAACGTTAGCACCTGGGCCTGAAATTTCTGGCTTAATAAGAGAGTCAATTGAACGCGGTCCTCTTGAAGAGAATGCCGTCATTGTATCGATAAGATCATCACGAGAGATAATTTCTCCTGGAGAGAAATTGAAAGTCACTTCAGTATTTTTAGCTAGAGCAGCCTTGATAGACTCGCCCATTCCTTTTGTAACCATAACTGCAGGGAAATCAAATTTAGCTTCTGATCCCATGGCAATCGGAGTTCCTTCTGCGTTGTTGGCAACAACAACACCGATAACTCCAAGAGCTTTAGCTACAACGAATTTTTGTTCGAATGAAATTACACCACGATCAATAAGTGCAATTTTCCCTTGAACTTTAGCTTTCACTTCTTCAGATAAAACTTCAGAACCGTTTCCGATATAAACAAGGGCCCCAGATACTTTGCTTGTTTCAGCAGATACTGTTGCATTTCCTTCGTATCTTTCTACTAATTTTTTTGCACCATCGATCACTACTTCAACTGCAGGGATAGAAATGTTTTGTGGCATATAATCAATTGATGCTGCTACAGAGATAGCTTCATCAGAAGTCGCCGGTGCTCCTGTAATGTATGGATTGTCTCCAGAGTTACCAGCTGAGGCCACAACGATTGTTCCCGCTTTTGTTAAGTTCTTGATTGCTTCTGTGTAGAGAATTTTTGGTTTACCGAAACCGCCACCAAGAGATAGGTTAACAACATCAAGTCTAGTTGATGGGTCAACTTTTTCAGTTGGGTCAGCCGCGTACTCAAGAGCCTGGATAACTGCGATATCAGAAGTACTACCTTCTTTTCCGAAAACTTTTAGGCCGTATAAAAGAGCATCTGGTGCAACACCAGAGTAAGAAACTTTTCCGTCACCGATACCTGCAACAGATCCACCTACGTGAGATCCATGTCCTGATTCATCAAGTGGGTTTTCATCGCGAACTGGAATTTGTTGTTCAAGTTCAGCTCCACCTGCAGAGAATTTTGATCCTACGAAGTCAGCACCGCCAACAACTTTCGCGTTTGGAAAATATTGATTTGAAGTGGCCGGGTTGATTGAATCGTAAATGGCTTTTGATCCAGGTCCACCTAACATTGAGTGAGTGTAATCGATACCTGTATCGATAATCCCAACAGTCATTTTCTGACCGCTGATTCCACGCTTGTGAAGTTTATCAGCACCGATGAAAGTCACTGAGTTCTTTTCATCAAGACCAGCAAGAGCTGCTTTAATTTTAGTTTCAGTATCAACCGTCTGTGGTCTCATGAATGCAGTATTTTCTACTAGCTTATTAACACCTTCGATAGCTTCGATTTTTGAAGCCACATCGCTAGGAGCAGTGAATGCGATAGCATTTAATACAAGTTTATAAGTCGCTAAGATTTTCACTTCAGGACTTAATGCTTTTAGTTTTTCGATAACTTCAGTTTGTTCAGCGATGATCGCAGCTTTTAATTCTTCATCGACGACTGCTTTGCCATCAACTGTTTGAGCTGCTGATAAAAGAGCTGGATGAGCAAGCTGAACAATCCCTACGTATGTCGTAGCTGATTGTTGTCTCATGCTAAAATATTTACCGGCAATTAAGTCGGCAGCATTCTGTGCAGCGTTTTTCGGCGCACAAGAAGCAAGAAGAGTTAGAGATAAAATTAATGCAGATATTTTCATAAGTTCCCCTGTCTATGAGATAGCGGGGCTGACTATATCTTATAAAAAAATGATGTCAAAGAAATGGCGGCTAATTATTTTCAAAGTTTAAGTTTTTAAGTTTTGGGGCCTTAAATGCAGTAAAAATGACCACAAGAAGTGTCATTGTGCCACCAAAAATCACCGAAGGAATAACTCCCATCGCCTTTGCCGCCATGCCAGACTCGAACTCACCGATTTCATTTGATGAACCAATAAACATAGAGTTAACTGCGAAGACTTTTCCTTTCATATCATCGGGAACTAGCTGTTGAAGAATGGTTCCTCTCACGACTACTGAAATATTATCGAAGGCACCACTGAGTGCGAGAATAAATACTGAGAGTAAAAAACTTTTTGAAAGAGCAAAAATAATCATGCAGACGCCGTAACAAAAAACTGCGGCCAAGAGTTTCTTTCCAGTATTTTTAATCGGCGGCCAGTAAACATTTACTGCGGCCATCATAAATGAGCCCACACTTGGTGCTGCTTTTAAAAATCCTAAACCTTGCGGACCAACTTTTAAAATGTCCTGAGCAAATATTGGAAGAAGAGCTACAGCTCCTCCGAATAAGACTGCGAATAAATCTAGTGAAAGGGCCCCTAAGAAAACCTGGTTTGAAAAAACGTATTTGATTCCACCTTTAATAGATGAGAACACCGGTGCTTTACGATCTTTTTTTGTTAAGTGTGGTTTTGGAGACATGAGAGAAAAAGCGATAATCGCACAGAAAACGAATCCACTCATAATGAGGTAAGCATCGTAGCCTAGTCCCGCAAATAAAAATCCACTTGAGCCTGCTCCCACCATAACAGCGATCTGCCACAGCGTTGAGTTCCACGTAGTCGAGTTGAGATAATGAACTTTAGGAACACATTCTGTGAGGATAGAAAATAATGATGGCGATAGTGTTCCTCTGGCAAAACCTGTGCAGGCAATGATCAGATAAATCAGTGCTAGTTTTTTATGAAGGTCAGGCACCATGTGATTGACGGTATATAGTGCAATACCACTGAACATCAATACACAAAGACAACTCATAACAATTTTTTTTCTGTCGTAGATATCGGCGAAGTGTCCTGCAAACAATGTCACCGAAAAATTGGGAAGAATTTCAACCAGACCAATGAGTCCAAGAGACAAAGGATCCTTAGTCATGCTGTAAACATGCCAGCCTACAATAACAACCTGAATCTGTAGGGCAATTGCCAAGAGGACGCGGGTGCTTATATAGCAGCGGTAGTCTTTAAAACGAAGGGCTGCATAGGGGTCTTTCTTGCTGACTGCTGTCTCTGACATATTAATCATTCTGCTTACTTAGCAGACTCCAATAGAATTTGGTATACTCTATATTAGTCTATGCCTTTGCTCTAGTTCTTTTTTTAATATGCCTGATGCTTTAGCCGATAAAGATTTATGACCAAAATGGGAAACAACTTTTTTTCAGTCTCTTTCGATCTGATCCTTCTGGATAAAGCGATTCCCTATGATCTATACGTCAACTCTTCGGCCACTCAGGAACGCGAAAGGTTTGTGCGAATCTATCCTAAAAATGATCCACTAACTCTAGAAGATTTAAAGCTATTCAAGAAAAAATATTTTCAATTATACGTGCATGAACTTCAGCGCGATGATTATCTTAAAAGTCTTATTCAATTAAAAAATGTCGGTGATGTTCAAAAGGGTGATGTTATCAAATCATCCGCAATCCATTACCTGGATAAAATCTTTTCAGATGAAAAAGAATTTACGACCGAACTTCTTTCAGAAACGATCAACGAGTGTAAAGTTGCTGTTGAAAGTATGGTTGATGTTATTAAAGATTACGATGTTTCAAAAGTACAAGGTCTAATTGCTTCACTTAGCTTTCACGACTTTTATACTTATGATCACTCAATCAACGTTTCCATGTACTGCATCTCTTTATATACGGCCGCTAAGCCAAATGCCACAAAAGACGAAATCGTTATGGCAGGCCTTGGTGGGCTTCTTCACGATATCGGTAAAATTAAAATCTCTACCGACATCATTAATAAACCAGAAAAATTATCAGACGAAGAATTTAATATCATCAAAGCTCACCCTACTTTCGGCCTTGAGCTTTTGACTGAAAATCCATGTCCGGATTGCAAAGGTGTAGACTTCAATATCATCAAGCGTGTCGTTCATGAACATCATGAAAATTTCAATGGAACAGGTTATCCAGCAAAACTCGCTGGCCCCGATATTCATTTACTTGCAAGAATTACGGCCATCGCTGATTTCTTCGATGCCATTACTACGAAGAGAACTTATCACGAAGTTCTCTCTACAGAAGATGCAATCGCTGTCATGTCAAAATCAGTCGGTAAAAAAATCGATCCTCAACTTTTTGAGATCTTCACTCGCAGTGTGAAGCAACTGGTGATGACTGGTAAACTTAACAAAGAATTACCGGAAGACTTCGATCCATGTCAGCCACAAAACGTTCTACCGTTTAGAAATCCCAAAGGATATAAGATTGAAGGATTTGGCGGAAACGACAAGCCTCAGTCATTCGGAAAAATCAAAAAGAAAGTCGGATAATGACCTAGATCAGGTTGAAATAAAGATGAACCTCCCTCAAACTTAAGAGATGGAATTACCATTTTTATACAAAGAACTGAGCCTGCCCTCACCTCCTCCACATCTTCTTCCTGATAGTAATCCAGTCAATCTCAAAAAAATCATGCGTGAGTATCAGTCTCAAATGATTTTAAAAAATGGAAAACACTCAACGTCTGTTGAAAATAATCTTTATTATTTGAAGCCTGAATTAGAAGCCTGGATCAAAGAAAATATTTGTGACTCTTTTAATGATGTTGGTTTAAAATATAACTTTTTTACCAATGAAAGAACATTTCTGGCACCTCATACAGACGTAACAAGACACTATGTTCTCATCTATAATCTTCTCTCAGGTGATGGTGATCTGGTATTTTGGAAAGAAACAAACTTTCCTGTTCAAAGGCAAACATTCACCAGGCATTTACCGGCAAATTACGATGACCTAGAAGAAGTCCTACGTATCAAAACACCCTCTCAAAAGTGGTTTATTATGAATGGGTCAGTTCTTCACAGCGTAGAGAATTTGTTAAATGATAGAGTTCAATTGCAAGTTAGTTTGAATGTGAATCCATTTGAATGAATCGTTATTTCTTCTTTTTTAGAACTACATCTATGTTTGTAGAATAACCAAGCTGGGCCAATAGACCTATTAATCTATCAACACTGAAGCGTTTTACATCAGTAGTCCTGATCCTTGAAAGATCAGATTTATCAATTGAAACTTTAGATAAAATTTCTTCTGTACTCATTTTTGAAGTTGCATTCATAAATGCAGCTGAAAGCTTTAACTTTAAAAGCTCTTTTTCGTCTGTTATTTTTTTTGAAACTTTTAATTTTGATGTATCGATATCGTATGGGTTCATAATTACCTCACATTCTATAAAATGTTATAATGCCAATTGATTTCGGTCTATCACTACAAATGCAAAAAACTACTTTGAATTTTTTATTTCCAAATTTTCCAATTTCTACATAGTACTTACAAAAATCATTACCGAACTTTTTTTCATCAACTGAGTCAAATGATAATCCATCAACCAACTGTATAAATAATAAAGTTACTTCTTCAGGCAGAAAATTCGAACGCTTCTCTTTATTGATATGAGCAAGGTTAAGCTCAATTGAGTCAAATCTTCTGCGGTTCATCTGCAAGTTAATCGGATAAATCTCTAAATCATCTGGCCTTTTTATCAAATGAGCTCCTAAACATTAGCACATGTTGGCTAATTTGCCAACCAGTGAATACATTCAGAAACTACATATAACTAAATGGAAATAATCTCATTTAATACAAATGCTTAAAGCTAATTTATTTCAATTTTAAATTGGAGAAAAAAACTTAGATATCCATTCCTTTAATCAACTCTTCAACCTGAGCTTTTGTATTAAAGACGTGGAATGAAAGACGAATGTTGCCCTGACGAACAGACACATCGATATTGCGTTTTTTAAACTCTGTCTCAAGAGCAATGCTGTCACCATTAATTGCTTTCATGCACACGATATTTCCCATGTGCTCAAGTGGCGTGACGAGTGAGTATTTATTCTTAGGATAATGCTCCAAAAAGAAATTTCGAACTTCAAGGTTATGGGCCCTGATATTTTCCAAACCAACTTCTGCTAGGAAACTTAAACTTCCTTCAAGACATCCTGAACATAAAAGGTTGGCAGCCTGTCCTCTATCGTACTGACGAGCTCCAGGAAGAGTTTCAGTTGTATAGTCTAGAAGATTATAAACCTGCTTAGAGTTTGGACTTAAAATCCAATTAGCATTCAAATGATAAATACTGTCTTGAGCTCTTTGACTAAAATAAGCAAAAGCATGCCCATAAGGGCCAAGCATCCACTTATAAGAAGAAACTGTTAGAACATCGATATAAGAAAGCTCTTCTTGTGTAATGTCCATTCCGCCCAAGGCCTGAGTAGCATCAACAACAAAAAGAATGTTTTTTGATTTTAAGTATTTTCCAATTGAAACCAGGTCCATTTTTTTACCGGTATCAAAAGTCACATAAGACATGTTGAAAATTTTTGTCTGAGGCTTAAGATTTCTCTCTAGCCATTCCGGTGTTGGTACAACTTCATTTCCAAGCGAGATTTTATCGAATGAAAATTTGTTATGTCTTTCAGCAAGCATCCACGGAAGGATGTTTGATGGGTAATCCTTATCAATCGCCGCGACTCTGTCACCTTTTTCAAAAGTGTAGCCGTTCGCAATGATATTGATGACATCAGATGATGATGTTGAGTGAGTGATGTTGTCTGCCGAGACCTTTATAAGATCAGCAAACTTTACTCTCAGTTTTTCAGAGATACTCATCCAATCATCGTAAGCGTAAAAAGACGGATCAAGCTCGCGATTCATGGCGGCCGTGATTGTGTCTTTCGAACGCAACGGACTTGGGCCAAAGTAGGCCGAATTAAAATATAGGGTTTTTAAATGAGAGTACTCTTTTTCGACTAATTTACTGGTCGCCGAATCCATGCAGTCTTACTTCGTAGCTGGGGCCGTAACAGGCGCCGTTTCAGTTGCTGGAGTTGTCGTAGTTGCTTCAGGTGCTGCTGGAGCAGTGTTAACTGGAGCTGCATTAGCTGCATCAGAGTTAAGTGGACGAGAAATTGGAGCTTCAGAATCTAGAATTGATTTTTGAAATTTAGAATCTTGAAGTCTTGCTAGAAGAATTGAGTTTCCTAAGAATAAAATCGCAAGAACAGCTGTGATTTTAGTCATGATATTTCCACGAGTAGAGCTCGACATGATCGACTCACTTCCCGCTGCAGTCATTAATCCTGCCTCTGCTCCTTTACCGAATTGTAGAAGAACTACAATGATAAGAAGAACTGAAATAACTGCCTGAAGAACCATTAATGCTGTAGTCATGAAACTTTTATCCTTAAAAAAATAATGTCTTAATTAAATAGCAAAGTTAGCCTGCTTTGCAAAACAATTTCTAAATAACGCTGGCAATGCTGCAGAGCTGTTTGAAATCTGATGCTTTTAAGCTCGCTCCGCCCACTAATGCGCCGTCAATATTGTCTTTCCTTAGCAGCGAGTCGATATTATCCGGCTTAACAGAGCCCCCGTAAAGGATCACTGTCTCTTCCTTATTATGAGCTAATTTTGTTCTGATGAAAGCGTGAACTTCTTCTGCCTGCTCAGCTGTTGCTACTTTTCCGGTTCCGATTGCCCAAACGGGCTCGTAGGCCACAAGAAGAAGGTGGGCCTTGTCTGCTGGAAGATTTTTTAATCCAACATTCAATTGCTCTTCAATCACTTTAAAAGTTGATCCACTTTCGCGCTCTTCTAATGTTTCACCAACACAGTAGATAACTTTTAAATTATGTTTTAGTGCGTTTAGAACTTTCTCATTTAAGATTTCATTCTTCTCGCCAAAAATTGTTCTTCTTTCACTGTGGCCGATAATTACAAACTCAACTCCCATGTCAGCAAGAGCAACCGGAGAAATCTCTCCTGTAAAAGCTCCAGAGTCAGCGTGTGAGCAGTTTTGTGCTCCAATTTGAATTGCACCAGTTGTAAAAGCAATCTCTTTTAAAATAGGAATATGAAGGGCCTGTGGAGCAATCCATGCTTTGCACTTCAACTCCATTTTCATTTTTGTCATTTCAATGAAGAAGTTACTGATCTCATGCATAGTGAGATTCATTTTCCAGTTGCCGACAATATGAATAGGTCTCGTTTTCATTCTAATCAATCCCAAACTTTAGCGCCTGAATACCAGGTAGAGTTCCATTTTCAATGTACTCAAGAGAAGCTCCACCACCAGTAGAAATGTGAGACATTTTGCTCGCCAGTCCCGACTGATTAACTGCACTCACTGAATCCCCTCCACCAATTAACGTGAAAGCTTTTCCTTGAAGTGATGCTAGAGTTTTTGCAATCCCTAGTGTTCCTTTTGCATATGCTGGATTTTCAAACAGACCCATAGGCCCGTTCCATAAAACAGTCTTAGCGGTTGCCAGGTAATCTTGGTAGTTCACAAGAGTTGAAGGCCCGATATCAAGACCAATAAGTTCTCCTTCGATATTTGTCTGCCCAACATCAACGGGAGCTCCGCCGAAAGTCTTTGAAGCAACATGATCACTAGGAAGAACGATTTTAGTTTTTGAAGGCATCCCTAAAATTCTTTTTGCAAGGGCCACATCTTCATCTGAGCAAAGTGAATTGCCGACAGTGTGTCCTTTTGCTTTTAAGAACGGATACGCCATTGCTCCACCGATAAGAAGCTTATCGACAGAAATAAGAAGCGCTTCGATAATTTTAATTTTATCAGAAACTTTTGCCCCACCAACGATTGCCACGAATGGCTTAGCTGGATTGTTTACAACTTTATCAAGAGACTCTACTTCGCGCTTTAAAAGTAATCCACCGTAAGCTTTGTTTTTAAAGAAAGCATTGATCTCATAAGTCGAAGCATGTTTTCTGTGAGCAGCACCGAAAGCGTCGAAGACAAATACGTCACCGTAAGTTGAAAGGACTCTTGCGAAGTCTCTGTCGTTTGCTTCTTCTTCTGGGTGGAAGCGAAGATTTTGCAATAGAATAATTTTTGATTCATTTAAACCAAGAAGAGTTTTAATTCCGCGGTCTAATGCAGTTTCTGTAAGCGTGACATCCATCTCTAACTTTTCAGAAAGGTATTTTGCCACTGGCTCCAGAGAGTATTGCATGTCGATTTTTCCCTTCGGTCTGCCGAAGTGACTCATCAGAATGACTTTTTTACAACCAGTATCCAAGATAGCTTTGATCGTCTCAACAGCTTCATCAATCCTAGTTGTATCAGCGATAACCGTTGGATCATTTTTATCCATCGGAACGTTGAAGTCGAATCTCGCTAATACTTTTTTGTCTTTTGCGAGAGTCTTAAAACTTTCGTCTGTAATAAATTTCAGGGCCATGAATTATAATCCTTTTGAACCAACAAATTTTACTAAATCAAGAACGCGGTTTGAGAAACCTGCTTCATTGTCATACCAAGACACAACTTTAACAGTGTTGCCGATAACGTTTGTTAAAGCAGAATCAAGACATGAAGAATATCTCATTCCCATGAAGTCTACAGAAACTAGTTCTTCAGTTGTGTAACGAAGAATGCCTTTAAGTGATGTTTCACTTGCTTCTTTTAGAGCAGCGTTGATTTCTTCTTTCGTTGCTTTCTTTGTAAGAGTTGCTACGAAGTCTGTTAATGAAACGTTTGGAGTTGGAACTCTGAATGAGTATCCATCAAGCTTTCCTTTAAGTTCAGGAATGATTTCTCCAACAGTTTTAGCAGCACCCGTTGTTGTCGGGATGATCGACATAGCAGCAGCACGTGCGCGACGAGGATCAGAGTGTGATCCATCAAGAAGCATTTGGTCTGATGTGTATGAGTGAACAGTTGTCATGAAACCGTTTTCAATTCCAAACTTATCGTTAAGAACTTTTACGATTGGTGCAAGACAGTTTGTTGTACAAGATGCATTTGAAAAAATGTTGTGTTTTTCTGCATCGTAAATGTTGTGGTTAACACCCATTACGAAAGTTGCATCAAGATCTTTTCCTGGAGCACACATGATAACTTTTTTAACAGTTCCTTTCATATGCTTTCCAAGACCTTCTTTGTCTTTGAAAATTCCAGTAGCATCGATAACGATTTGAACTCCAAGATCTGACCATGGAATTTCCGATGGGTCTCTTTGAGAATAAAACTTAATGATTTTTCCTTGAACACTTAGAGAGTCACCTTCAAGATGAACATCACCTTGAAAAGGTCCGTGAACAGAGTCATATTTTAAAAGGTGAACGTACTCAGCAGCCTTACCTGGATTGTTAACGGCAACGATTTCAAATTCAGATTCGTTACGATTAAAAAATTCGCGAAGAACAGTTCTTCCGATTCGGCCCATTCCGTTAATACCAACTTTAATTTTTGTCATAAAAAACTCCATGAATTATGTAGTGCTTTTAGCTTATAAAAAGGATCAATTTTTAATACTTTTAGAGAGTAGAGTGTAAAAGGTCAATGGAAGTTTTGACAGAAGTTTTTTGATGGGAAAATGTGGCCAAAAAGAACGCGCTGAGCCTAGGCCCAGCGCAAAGTTTTACTATTTAGTCCAAGAGCGAGTCATGCTCTCAAAAGCGCCCTGAAGTATATCGAAAAAGGACTTGAAGAAGCCTCTTCCCGAGTCATCAACCTGGGCCGGGGCCATTTCTGGTGCTGGGGCCATAACTTGTGCAGGGTGCTCACCTGTTCCACGAAACCTTTCAGGGGCAGCACCATTTACTTCGTCAATTTGCATTTTTCTAGAAGCCCCCTTTGAGGCAAGAATGCGCTCCACTATTTTCTCAAGTGGTGCGCCGAGACCGTTTTCAACTTTTTCCATTACGGTTGACCCTCCACCTGGATGCCAGACGGCCTTTGGAAATTTTGCATTGTTACAGCTTTTACCTTTGTAGAGTCCCGAGGTTTCACTTAGAGTTGAAGGCATTTTCGTAGGATTCACCGCAACGTTTTGGTTGAAATCCACATTTCCAGTTCCTAGAATTTTACCGTTACTGTTTGTAATCGGAGTGGTCGAGGCAATATCTTTGAACCATGGAATATCAAACCTGTGTTTGTTTCTAGCGATTTTATCACCGACATAAGGATCTTCTGGCGTAATGAAAACTAAATTCGCGCCACCTGTGTCCATAGAGCAATACCCATCGGCCTCAGAAGCTTTGTATTCATACTCATCACAAAGTCCAAGCGTATGCATGTACTCATGAAGCATAACTCTGGGGTTAGACCCTGAGGCCATAACGGGAACACTGCCGCCTACAGATGCTGATCCGCCATGTTTATTGAGGTCTTTAATCACCATGGCCTGATCGCCCCCGCTCTTTAAAGCGCGCTCTTGAAAGCCCTCTAAGTTTTTACATGTTAGTGCTCTTTCAATTCCGTTATGGCTGAAGCAATCTAATTCGCTTGAAGAAACTTTTACGATTTCAACTTCAACATTAAATTTGCTAAATGGGTAAGTATTCTTCATTACCTCTGCAACTTTCTCAGAAGCTTTCCCAGTGGGCTCGTCTGTATAAATAACAAATTTGAGTGCATGGGCAGAATGAGCAATAAACATGGAGCTCATGACCAGAAGAATTAAATTGAGATTTTTTTTCATTTGGTCACCATTGGAAGTTTTTTAGATTCATATAATTTTTTAGTTTTAATTGATTTGATTGTGTAAGTTGTGAAAGCTTCCATCTCTTTTGTAAGAGGAAATTTTACGATGCGGGAGTTCTGTGCATCAGAAATTTTTGTTTCGGTAAACTCCCCTTTCTCATTTGCTACTTCACTAAACGTCAGTGGGTTTAAAAAGATATGCTTGTCATAGACAAGTTGATTTTTTGCGTTGTAGAGCATGATGATAAAATTAGCACCTTCTTCATAACGACCATTGTCGCAAAACTCCTGATCGCTCATTACGGCCGTCGTAAATACAGGATCTTTATCTTTTTCCACCTTAAAAATTGTATTAAAAGATTTGCCACAGATGCCCAATTCTTTCTTTAAACCTTGTGAAAAAGAAGTTTCAGATTTAAGAAGTAGAACCGATAAAAATGTGATTAAATACAACGTTTTTGACATGAGAATCCCCTTTAAAGATTTTCGGTTTAATATGCACTTAGCTTTAGGAGGCTCTCTTTGAATAAGAAGCAATTTGTCCACGATCTAGGCCCAAAAGATGATGTTCTATCTCCGTTCTTAGTTAAGTTCATAAATTCAGCTGAAGGCAAAGATGGAAAGAGCTATCTCAACATCATTCTCGCTGACAAATCTGGGGAGATTGAAGCCCGTAAATGGCATGGGGCCGAAGCTGTTATCGGACAAATTCGCTCAGGTGATGTCGTCATCGTCAACGGAAAGGTCAATCAATTTCAAGGCAGAATGCAGTTAATTGTCACTGAACTTTCAAAATTAAGAGATGAGCAATTTGACCGCGAAGACTATATTCAAAAAGCAGGAAGTGCTCCTGAGAAAATGTTCAATGAACTCTTAGCGATCGTTGAATCACTCGAAGAAATTTATATCAAAGATCTTTTAATGATCATTCTTCACGATCCTGAAATCGCAAGACGTTTAAAAATCTGGCAAGCTGGAAAAAGTATTCATCACGCTTATCAATCAGGATTACTTGAACACATTTTATCGTGCACAACTCTCGCAGTTCAGCTTTCTCCTCACTATAAAGTGAATAAGTCCTATGTCGTTGCAGGATGCATCCTTCACGATCTTTGTAAAATTTACGAACTCACTGAAGGCCCTGTTGTCGACTATACCGAAGAAGGAAAGCTTGTCGGTCACCTGGTAAAAGGATTAGAGATCGTCGATCACTTCGCTTCGAAAATTAAAAACTTTCCATACAATGTGAAACTTCACATCAAGCATATTCTTCTTTCTCACCATGGAGAATATGAATACGGCTCTCCTAAAATTCCTAATACCTCTGAAGCTTACCTCGTTCACTTAATTGATTTGATGGATTCAAAAATGAGTTCGTTCGAGCAAGTTAAGAAAAACGATTCAAGCACCAGCCACTGGAGTGGATTTGTAAAACACATGGACCGTACTGTTTATAAATCGGAGTTACCAAGTTTTACTGCTTATGTTGATGGTGGAGAGAAAATCGAAACTCCAGCCGCGCCTAAAGCTCCTGAATCAAAGCCAGCTCCTAAAGGAGCGTTTGGCAATCTTTTGAAAGATTTTAAAGTTGAGGAATAAGCTCAGCTTCTAACACAGGTGTTATTTACCCGGCCTTCAATTAAAAGGGCCGGCGTTTATAATTACCCTATGACAAAAGTTGCAGAAAAAAGCGCGCTTCCAACAACCAATCACAATTTAAAAGATGTGAAGCCCTTTCGTGGCAACTCCAAAGTTCCAACACCTGCAACGAAAGCAGTTGATGAAACTCAAAAATCAGAAATCACTGATCAGGCAAAAAATTTAAAAGCAGCAGATGAAGCGAAAGCTCCTGAGGCAACGACTCCAAATGCTCCGACCCCAGAACTTTCCGACGCTCCTTCAATGCTCGATAAAGCAGGCAGTGTAGCAAAGGCCATCGCGAAAGCTCCGGTCATGCCAATCATCGTTCCATCAAAGACAAAAAAGCTAGAAGAAAAAATCGCAGATAAAAATCCAGACCCTGTTCACTTTATCAAAAAACCCGCAGTTATTTTTGTTCAAGGCTTTAGCCTATTCGGAATTTCTAACGGTGACGGTATCAGTGATATGGCAGACAACTATCCAGGTGCTAAAAAATTCTCGTGGGAAGAACATGAGAAAATTATGGCAGAGATTAAAAAACACGCTCCAGACCAGCCAGTCGTTCTCGTAGGACATAGTTTTGGTGGCGATACGGCCATTGAAGTGGCCAGTGAACTCAACTCTGTTAAAAACAGTTTTAGAGCAGTTGATCTGCTTGTTTCAATCGATGCAGTTGGAATGAATAAATCAATCATTCCAATCAATGTTAAAAGTAATTTAAACTTTTTCACTGAAGGGGTTGTGCCCTTTCTTCATGGTGACCCGACTGTCGCCAGAAATACAAAATATACAGACGTGACGAATGAACTCAGGAATGAACTCCATTCAAGAATGGATGACAGCCCTGAAGTTCAGTTTGAAATTTTTAATAAGATCAATCAAGTCTTAGGTAAGGGTGAAGAAGATGTCTTTATTGAGATTAGTGAGACTAATCAGATTAAAGATGTGTTAGAGGCGATTAAGAATAGTCTTTAGCAGCCCTTAGCGGAATGATCAAAATTCTCAGAACTTCCATTAAATGCTTTAATCCAAATATCTTTAACTGGCACTGTCCCCTCATCTGAGTCACCACAAGAATTGGTTTCTAAATCTATATTGAACCACAATTCTTCGTTAATCCATTTTGATGAGTTAATTTTGATAGACTGTGTGTATTTTGAGCTTTTTTCTTTAGGTATCACTGCTCCACCAGCTTTATCATATAAAGCGTCTAACTTAGGATCATGGATCTTAGCATTCTTATAAAATTCGTCTACAAAATGAATTTGCTCTACTTGCGAAGCATGAATCCACACTTTCTTTTCTGGGGTGACTAATGCTACCCAATGATTATTTAATTCAGAAAACACAAATGAATAAATATCATAATCAGTCATATTTTCATCAGCTTTCACCACATTATTATATTTTTCATCACGTATAATGATTTGTTTTCCTTCCCATGAAGGCGTTTCAAATCCAACTAAAGGAATTTCGCGAACATTAATTTTCACTTTATATTTATTTGCTTTATCAAGACTCTCACCATGGTTATAAAATTCTGCAGTAGCATAACCTAGTGTATGCTTAGGCTTAAATTTATTATTAGTATCCATAAAATAGTTACTATAATATAAATTAGGACCTTCCCTCTTAGTAATCTCAACTAAATTTTTCACTAATTGTTTCTGTGGTAGTATTTTTTCTAATACGGCATAATCATAAGTAATATTTTTGGGATCGACTTGTATTTCACGAGTATAATAATTTGCGATTTTGTCGTTCTTCAAGTGTAAACTCAAGCTATAAATGTCATAAGAAAAATTGTGTTCTTTATCTAAATCTAGATTTTTTTTAAACTCATCAAAGTTATTATATTTTACAGAATAATATAGAGGTGATTTATCACCTATCTTAAAATTTAAATTATTTTGCAGTTCTTGAGAGAATTTTTTCTTCCACTTTGAGGGACAATTCATTTCAAAGCAAGCTAACACAACACGCTCTTTAAAATCTTGGATACTATCGGCCATTTTATTATTAATAAATTCTTTAGAATCATTACTTACTAATTCGCCTTTTTCTATAATTTTTGAAATATAAAAATATTTTTTATAATATTCTATTTCTGGCTTTAATTTTTCTACTTCTATTTTTTCGTTCTGAAGTTGCTTTTCTTTATCTAACCTTGATTTTTCTTCTAGAGCTTTTTTATCATGTGCTTCAGTTTTTGCTTTTAAGTCTGCTCTATACTCTGCAATTTTAATTTTAAAATTAGATTTATCTAATTTACTAGGTAACTTCTTGGTTTTTACAAATGTTATGAATCTATAAGCATCAAATGGATGCATATATTCGGATTCGTCAAATTTAACTGTACTTATTTTTTCAAATTCTTGAATAATGAATTTTCCTGAATAAGTTTCATAAAAATTAAAGCCTGATATTTTATAAGCTTCACTACCTCTCAACAGAATATTAAATAATTTTAACAGTTCAGGATATTGCTCAGGACCACATTTATCTACACCGTAAGGAAACTGATATCCAAGCAACATACCTCTATACCAATCAAATGCTTGTGAAGGTAAAATGTTAGGATCGGGATAGGGAGAAGCTTTGCCGATTTCCGTCTCGCAATACAATTGTGCCCCCCAACTCTTATTTGAAAAGCTAAGCAGTAATCCAACAATAAAAAGGTATTTCATCATTTATCCATTAAATAATTTTTTACTTACCTAACGGCATAAATAAAAAAACCTGGAGAGCTAAATGGAATTAAATTAAAAAATTAAGGTTTGATTACTCGCAATCTTCCATTTCATACGTCAGCAGCACTTCCGCCGCTTCACTATCAAGCCCAATACAAACCGGGGTCTTCTCAACTTTCGCCGTAGCAAAAAAGTCGTACATCTCATTACATAGTCCAGATGACAGATGAATATTAGTTTTCACTTCGCCTTTTTCATAAAAATTCATTCCATTAAAAAAGCTCTGGCAATCCAGTGTGATTTTTTCAAATTTAGCTGTTTTGATTTCGAAGATGAACTCCATATCTGTCTGAACAAAATCCTGTACAGGTGTTTTTACAAACTCTCCTGCTTCAGTATTAATTGACATCATAAGGCCGATCAAAACGATCATCTTTTTCATATATCCTCACTTGCGGTTTAACCAACAAATCGGGTGATGAAATAAAAAGTTGAGCGATTTAATAGAAAAATGTGGAAAAAAATGCCTGGGGAGTCAAAAAATTGATCCCCGGGCCCTGAGAGCTTAGTAAATTGTAATGTCTGAGCTAGGCTGGCTTAAGTCTCTATATAAGACACCGCTTAAATAGTCTCCAACTTGAAGACCTTCACAACTTGTAACTATCCCTCTGCTCACTTCACCAACAGATAGCGGGCAATCAGAAGCAGGATTGAACATCCATTTTCCTGACCACGACAACGTGACTCTGCACTGTGATTCAGAAATTTTTTGGATGGATGCAATCGGAGCATAAACTTGAGCGTTCAGCATTCTGCATTCTGACCAAACGGAGGTTGAAGAAAAAACGAGAACAGCTAGAAGTGATAATTTTTTCAAAGTGATTCTCCTTGTTTTGAATGAGGCTTATCTATCACAAAAGGAGATGGTGGTTTTTTAGGATTTGATTAAGTTCACTCTAAATAAAAAGGGCCCCGAAATCTCGGGGCCCTGGCATTCAAAGAATTTAGTCTTTTGGAGGGACTAAAACGGAATATCGTCAGATGTGAAATTTGTATCAGTAGAAATATCGTACTCTTGGTTCATCATGCTTGAGTCGTATGATGGTGCTCCACCATTGTCTTTCGCTGCTCCAGCAGATGCGCCTGCACCAGCAGTTGCTCCGCCAATGAACTGAACAGTCTTAGCGTTGATTTCTGTCGTGTAACGTTTTTGGCCGCTCTTATCGTCCCATGAACGAGTTTGAAGAGATCCTTCAACGAATGCTTGTCTTCCTTTCGAAAGGTATTGGTTACATAATTCAGCAAGTTTTCCCCAAACAACAACTCTGTGCCATTCAGTTCTTTCTTGTTTTTGTCCTGCTTTATCTGCCCAAGACTCGCTTGTAGCTAGAGTAAAGTTACAAACTGCCATTCCACCTGGAGTGTATTTCAACTCTGGGTCTTGCCCTAGACGACCTAGGATAATTACTTTGTTAACGCTCATCAGACTCTCCTGTTGTTATCACTACCGGTACTACGTTTGAAACCGATAGCTTTGAATGTTTAATTCATTTAATGGCGCCCATTAAACGATACATTTTACAGGAGCAAAAGAAGATTTGTCTTACAATTTATAATTGAGCGGAATACTTAATTTGTCTTAGCAGCTGAGTCAGAAATTGACGATGTAACCGTCTGTTTTTGGGCCCAGAATTCTGCAACTTTTTGACGCGCAACTCGCACATCGCGTTTATACAATGTGGCATCAAATCCACAATGAGGGCAAGGCATCTGCTTTTTGAAATCTGATCTGATAGCGAGCTCGAAGCCCCCTCTAAGTACAAAAAAGACGATGAAGCTTTCTACTCCAAAAAATGGATAAAGAACTGCCCCCAAAACAATAGAAGTTAAAATAATTTGAATGTGATTTTTTGTCGTCAGTCTTGGAGATGCGTTTACGTTTCTTTCAGTACGGCAAAGTGGACAGAAAAAATTTCTGTTTTTATTTTTGTACTTATAAACTCGGGTTTCCAAAGGCTGCTTCACTTTCATTCATTCTCCTCAAAATAGCTCTCTTCCATTGTAGCCCATTGGGCAATCCATTGCGCGCAGGACGTTTTTTCCCTCTGAAAATGAGGCGAGCCAGGAACCCCGCGGTTCCTGGTGCAATGAAGTTGTCGTGTGGAGTGCACCGTGCACGGTATGAAGAAGGTAGTGATGGGATTTCCGAGATACAACCAACGTTCAGCCTATCTAGACTCGGTCTCTAGAACTGCTTAGATCAAGTACAAGTAACGGGCCAATCCATAGGACCACCTACTGGTCCTATGGGAACGCAATATCAACGTATTGTTTGACCAGCGATTTCCCATTCGGTAGCATTGAGACACTACAGGAAGAATTATAGAGTGATTAAAAGTAACCGCGGACAGCTTAGTATTTTCATGGGCATTACCTTAATTTTGGTTATGGGGATGCTGGCGTTTATTATCAATATTGGTCTTTTCGTTAAGGCAAAAATCAATCTTCAAAATGCTGTCGATGCCGCTGCCTTCTCAGGGGCTGCGACTCAGGCCCGCCAGCTTACCAATATGGCCTATCTAAATTGGGAGCTAAGAAACACTTACAAAGAATGGATGTTTAAGAATTACGTCCTAGGACAGCTTGGACAATTTAAAGGGCAAGGAACACTGACTCCGGGAAAAATCAGCGGCAGCACCAACGTAAGTTATCTACTAAGAGCTGATCCTACTGCTGGAACAAATATTGGTTTTGATAAATTCAATGTTCCTTCATCATGTATTCACAACAATTCCTCTGCTGACATCTGCCCTATTTATGTTATTCCAGGTATCCCAAGATTTTCTTCAGTAGGTGTTGCCGGCATTTCTGAAATTCACGAATCATTTGTTAACGAACTTTCAAAACAAAAAAGTACGAACTGCGTAGTGAGAACTAAAATTAATTTTCTTGCGGCACTTTCTTGGGCATACAGTTCAGGTTTAAAAGAGTCTGCGGGCGCTCCGATGATTGCAACCAACAGACCAGGTGCATGGACAGAATCTCTTGAACTTGCAATGAGAATGAGAAATCTTGAAATGATTGCCAACCGTCCTCCGGTTGAAGAGATGAACTTTGATATGGCGGCTTCGATGTCTTCTATCGGTGCTTCTGTCGGATTAAATGAAAGACCAGTGAAGGCTTTCTCATCTGCCTTTAGAAATCTTGGCGGTGGAAAATATAAAGACAAACTCTTTGGTGCCGTTGGTGCAAATGCTAATAAAGGTATTGATGAACTAGCTGCAACATTTAGATTAACTGAAATTGCTCCTCAGCCTTACACTCCTCAAAATAAAAATGTTTCTAACTTTCTTATTCCAGAAGAATTTGAATACCCGGGAACAAATGGTATCAAGGCCACAAAAAAGCACTACGTTGATTTGCAGATTGTTCCGGTTAACTACGCTCCACTCTTTTCAACTTTCTCTCCAAGCTCTAACCGCTTAGATGCAGACGTAGAAGTAGATTCAAGTTGTTTCATTTCAAAAACAGCTCTACCGGTACCTGGCTACATTATGGGATTCGTAAAAAATCCTACGATGGTGACTTACTATGCAGTAAAAGGTGAAGCTCAGTTTACTGGATTATTTTTTCCACGCACTTCTGAAAGTCAGCCTGGAAGTTTTAAGTTAACTGCCTACGCTGCTGCAAAACCTTTTGGTGGAAGAATTGGTCCGAAAATTTTTGGATTTGAGCCAGCAGGTGAACAGGCCGTTGTAGCAAGAAGCGATGAATTTTCTAGCTCAACTCCATTTTACAGTGGCCTTGGTTTAGGTGTAGCAGGTCTTGGCTCTGCTCCTTTTGTACCAGGTGAAACTATTCCTTCAAGTTCTGATTTTTGGGCCGGCAACACAACAACAGAAGTTGGTGGTATTCCACGTCCCGGTAGCAACACCCCAACAAAATACGGTATTCCGAATATGATTTATGATTTCAATTCGGAATCAGATCTGGCGATTCAAGCTTCAGGAAGTGTTGGTAACCTGATGGTCATTGCTCCACAAATGTCTGCGACATCGAGCACGTCTCAACGAAGAGGACTGTATGACTCTTTTCAGATCAGAAGATTAAAAGAAGCTCTTGGTGGAAATTTTGAAGGACAAGATATGACTGGTTCTGATTTGATGAGGGCCATCGTCAGAGCAAGACAAGTGACAAGATACGATGCCGTCAATTATCTGATTCCTGACATTGCAAGACCTAGCGGTGGAGCTAGTCCAAATGCAGCGCCAACAGTAAGAGCAGAAGAACAAGCTGTTCCGGGTGGAGTTGGAATTTACTACAAATTATTTGCTCCTTTATTAGGAGACAGCCTTCTCTACAAATCGACAGCAGAAGTTGAACAAGTTGTTATTTCTTATTTAGGTGCTAATGAAAGTGCGATTGAAAATTATTTAAGATCTCTGCTTTCTGTTAGTAAAAGAATTTATAATCTTCCCTCTGTAAAAGAAGGGGCCCCAAACTTAAATCGCGAAGCTGGATTAAATATTCACGCCAATGCTGGAATGCCCGGAGATGCTTGGCAGCCAGTTCCATTTAGTTCTGCCGGGGATCCAATGGATGAAAAAGCTCCGGGATGCAGAAGTGATATGGCCTCTAAATTTGCTCACTTTTTCACAGGGCATACTACTCAATGTGGAATTGTTCCTCTTGAAGCTCTCGTTGTTGAATACATCGACAAAAAAAATAGTGGAACTGGAAGTATTTTTTACACGACGACATACTTGAATGAACTTCCGCGCGACCAGATCATGACTGCTTACTATCCAGGTCCTCGCCAGGGAACGACTCCTGACAGCACTGCAACTGCTCTGGGTCCTATTGGAACCACTACTGACGCTTACTCATCGCGCAGAAATTATTATTCGACAAAATTTATACCACTTTCAAAAGTATTAGCGACGTCAAACGACTATAACGAAGATGTTTTCCTTGAGTCAGACGTCAAAGCTCCTCAGGATGCCCAAAGTCTTATCCCAAAAAATCTAATTCCTGCTGATGCCACTACTGGTCTCAATAATCCTTATTATCTTGATTTTTAATCCTTGAAAATAGTCGAATTTTCCATATATACTCTTGGTGTTTTAAGAAAACTATTTTCAAGAAATGAGGTATTCCAATGGCAAAAAAAGTAACAAAAAAAGCAACTAAAGCTCCTGCGAAAAAAGCAGCGCCAGCTAAAAAGCCAGCTGCAAAAAAAGCAGCTCCAGCGAAAAAACCGGCCGCAAAAAAAGCAGCTCCAGCGAAAAAGCCTGCTGCTAAAAAAGTAACTCCAGCGAAAAAGCCAGTTGCAAAAAAAGTAGCTCCTGCTAAAAAGCCTGTTGCAAAAAAAGTAGCTCCTGTTGCTAAAAAACCTGCGGCAAAAAAAGCAGTTGCAACAAAAGCTCCTGCTAAAGCACCTGCAAAAAAAGCAGCTCCTGCGAAAGCAGCACCAGCGACAAAAAAAGAAACTGTTCTCTCTAGAGAAGAGGCCATTAAAAAATATAAGAGCTCAATTGCTCCTGTAAAAACTAAAGCTCCTGCAAAACGCAGCACTCTTCTTGAAGACGATCTTGATGATGATTTCGAAATCGACACAGACGATCTTGAAGATGATGAAGATGGAGAAACTGTAGACGAAGCTATGGGTGATGAAGACTTCCTCGATGAAGATGAAGAAGAAGGAACACCTGCTAAGTTTGAAGAAGAGTTTGATCCAGAAGAAGAAGATGAAACTGACGGCTCTACTGCAAAGTACTCATACGGATGGGGTTACAACGATGCTTTCGATAAACCGGAGGACGAAGACCTGGACCGCGATCTTGATGAAGACGAGCAATACGCTCTTGGCAAAAAATCAAGTGCCGAAGATGAAGGCCAAGACGACGATGACGATTACTAAAAAATAGATAAAAAACGCTAAGGGCTTCTTCGGAAGCCCTTTTTTCTATTGGGACAAAATAATGAAAACGCCAGAACTCGATTTTTACTACTATGACTCATGTCCATATTGTCAAAGAGTCTTAGGGACTATCAAAAAAAATAATATTAAAGTGAATTATAAAGATATCCACGAAGGCACAGTAAATATGCAAAAACTTCTTCAGATCACTGGTAGAAGAACTGTTCCTTGTATGTTCATTAATGGTGATCCAATGTTTGAATCATTAGACATCATGAACTGGCTTGAAAAAAACTTAGATAATTTAGAAAAGACAGCATAAGGAAAAAAATGGAAATCCGCGATCCCGTCCATGGCTCTATACATATTCTCGATGAAGAAATTCCTATTATCCGCGATGATTTTTTTCAACGCTTAAGAAATATCAAGCAGCTTGGTTTTTCGGAATATGTTTTTCCAGGTGCGACCCATACGCGCTTTATCCATTCAATTGGAGTCATGAACATTGCTTCCAATGCTTTTGACCGTCTCTTTAGAACCAAACTACAAGACAAAAATTTTCAGCGTTTAAAAGAAACATTTAAACTAGCTTGTCTTCTTCATGATGTGGGCCACGCCCCACTATCTCACTCAACTGAGATAGTAATGCCGAAGCTTTCTGAACTTAACATTCCAAAAGATTTTTTATCTGCTAAAGATCAAAAGACTGACCGACAGGCCACGCACGAAGACTATACAATCAAGTCGATTGTCGACAGCTCATTTTCTGGATCATTCTCTTTAGTAGAAAAGAAATTTGGACTAGAGAGAAAGTATATTGCTGATCTTATCGTGGGCCACACAAGTGACCCTGCCTATTTCACGATTGAAGGAATTAACTACTTCCCTATTCTTACTCAGCTCGTATCAAGTGAGCTTGATTGTGACCGCATGGACTATCTTTTGAGAGACAGCTATTTCTGTGGTGTAAGCTACGGCTCATACGACCTGGACTGGATGCTTGATAACCTTGAAATGTGTATCGATAACGGATGTGCTTATTTAGGAATTAATGAAAGGGCCGTTGTGACGTTCGATGATTTTTTATTATCGCGCTACCATATGTTCATTCAGGTTTATTTCCATTACCGTGCAGTTTGCCTAGAGCAGCTTCTTTATAAATACTTTAGAACAAGTCCTACTGAATACGTTATTCCTGCGAGCATTGAAGACTATATCGAACATGACGATCAACATTTAATGAAGATCTTAAGACGCAGTAAAAATAAGTATGCTGAAGCGGTTGTAAAAAATCAGGTTCCTCAAAAAATCTTTGAGTCATTCAATGATAAACAAGAAATTCAATTGTCTATTATCCAAGAATACCTGGCCTCAGAATCAATTGAGTTCATCCGTTCAAGCTCATCTGGAAGACTTTCTAAGTATTACGTTGATGAAACAAGCACGAGCAAATATCCGATGAAAGTTGTCAGAAAACTTTTTGGTAGCGATGAAAAAATCACATTTGATATCAATGAAGCGACTGATTTATTCACTAAATTTGCTAAATCACACGCAGTTAATAGACTTCACTGTGATTATGAAACGCTTACTCCGGTTCAACAAAAACGAATTTTGGAACTTATCCGCGGAAAATAGAAGCTTTTTCCAGCCTTCCTAAAAGGTGACTGCCTGCTGTAGCATTAAGGTAGTCACTTGTTGAAGGAGTCATAATAGTGGATTTAAAAAGTTTTCAAATGTTAGAGTTCATCAATTCACGTCTGAACAATATTGAAAAGAATATTGCCCGCATTGATGAAAAACTAGATTTCTCCATCACCCTTCAAAGAAACCATTTAGTGCGTGTTAAAAACGGCGAAGAAATCGACGATAGTATGATCCTTATGGGAAGACCTTATAACGACATCACTCCGCAAAGAGCGTGGAGCATTTACAACAATCCTAATATTGATTTTTTTGTTTTAGATGTCACTGCAAGAAGCTTTAAAGGTAAGCGCCTTGATGAAGCCGTCAATATTCCAATTGAAGAACTCAATATCAGATTTACAGAAATTCCAAGCAAGACTGTTCCTATTTTAGTGATCTCAGAAAATGGTCTGCGCTCAATAGCTGCGTGCGAGCTTTTAGTGAAGAAAGGATTTTTTAATATCAACAATGTTTCTGGTGGATATGAGTTCTGGCCGGGGAAAGTTGATGAAAACTCCAGCACCACTCGCGGCGATGCTGAAGTTTAATTACTTAATTTATTTCAGTAACTGATAAGCGAGAGTCGCTCCGCCGTATCCCAATGCTCCCATATAAGCGAACATGAAGAGTGGATATTTCCACGATCCCATTTCACGCCTTAAAATGGCCAGTGTGCTTATACATTGAAGAGAGAATACGAAGAAAATCAAAATACTCCACGCAACCGCGATATTAAAGGCCGGCTGTCCGGTTGCTGGATCAATTTCGGCCATAAGCCTTTCATGAAGACTCGCTGACTCTTCATCAACATCCCCAAGGGCATAAACTGTTCCCAGTGTTGAAACGAAGAGTTCTCTTGCGCCAAAAGCAACAAGAACACCTACTCCCATTTTCCAGTTCATCCCCATAGGTCTTAAAACTGGCTCAATAAATTTTCCAGTCTGGCCGAGGTATGAATTTTCAAGTCTGATTGCTGAAATTTGCTCAGGTGCCTGATTAGCAATCAACTCTGGTTTTGGATTTGGAAATGTTGAAAGAAACCAGATGATAATCGAGAGACCAAGAATGATTGTTCCCGCTTTCTTTAAAAATACCTGCCCGCGCTTTAAGCTTTGTTTTCCGGCAAACAATAGAGATGGTTTTTCATAATGAGGAAGATCGATAATAAAGTTACTCGATTCTCCTTTATAAATAGTAAGCCTGAATAATTTTGCAACTAAGAGTGCTGTAAAACTTCCTAAAAAGTATAAGAAGAAAAAGGCCAAGGCCTGTGAGTTTAAAAAACCAAGATAAGTACGGCTTGGAATAAAAGTTCCGATGAGTAAAACATAGACTGGAAGTCTTGCACTACACGTGATCATCGGGATCGTCATAATAGTCGCGGCCCTTTCTCTATGATTGGGAATGCTTCTTGCGGCCATAATAGCAGGAATTGAACAGGCGAAGCCCGACATGTATGGAAGAAATGCCTTACCGTTGAGACCGAAGGTGCTCATCACTTTATCTGTAAGCACTGCTGCTCTTGAAATATATCCTGACTGCTCAAGAATACTCAGAAGAAAAAAGAGAATCATAATCTGAGGCAAGAAAACGATAACTCCACCAACTCCGGCGATAACCCCGTCAATGACTAAGCTCTTTAAAAATCCATCTGACATATACTGCGAGATAAACTCACCAAGAGAAGCAACCAGCCCCTCTGACCAATCCATGATGGGCCCTGCCCAAGTGTAAATTGAGTGGAAAATAAAATAGAAAATCGCCAGAAAAATAATTGTTCCCCACACTTTGTGTAAAACAATTGAATCAATTTTTTCAGTCATTTTCGTTTTAGCTGTCGAGTGAGAATAGATATCGTGAATAATCCCTCGAGCTTCGGCCTGATGATTTTTCATATGCTGAATAACTTCATCTGAAGGTGCCTCATGAAAATGCTCATCAAGAAGTAGGTCTGGAATATACTGTCTTGATTCAGTGTGAAGTTTCATTTTGGGTTTAACAATCGTAGTGTCAACCATGTGTGGGACGTCTGAATGAACTCTTAAAAATTTATCGAGATCTTTCTCGTTGTCATGAAGTGCGGAAATACTGATAACTGGAATTCCAATCTTTGCTTCAAGTTTTTTTACATGATCCGGAGTGAATAGATCGTGGTCGTTTTTATTGATGATCGCCACCATCTTTTTGTGAGTCAGCTCTTTTACGGCAAGAAGAAGTGAAAGAGAGGCTTCAAAACGATCCAGGTCTATAACCATGGCGATCGTATGATACTTAGAAGTGTCTTTTAAAAGAGACGTGGTCGTAACTCCTTCATCAATACTAGTAGGAATTAAATTGTAGACCCCAGGCAAATCTACTACATGAAGTTTTTTTGCATTGATGGTGTTCGATATTAAAGCTGCCTGAGCAGAATCTACAGTGACACCTGAGTAGTTTGAAACTTTTCTCAACTGGCCCGTCAAAAGATTATAAATCGTCGACTTACCAGAATTAGGAAAACCAACAAGAAGAATATTTTCCATTTTACGCCCCTGCCTTTTTAACGAGAATTTTTTTAGCGTAGTTGTATCTTAAAGCAAAAAAATTCCACTCACCGTGCTTGATTGAAATGGGCCCACCAAAAAAACTTTTCGATTGTACCGTGACAAGATCCCCGGGAAGAATTCCAAGAGAGATGAACTTAAATTCATATTGGCTTTCGCCTTCGTAACCAATAATTTCGACGATACTTCCTGGCTCAACATCGGCTAGAGTATAACTCATAACTTGTCCTAATAGATGACAGTAATTCCATGATTGGAATTAGAATTTGAATAATCAAACAATATGTCATTTTATTAGAGCTGGCGACGTTAATCAACTTCTAGTTGAGTGTTCGCCAGCCTGAGATTTATCAGTGATCTGAAAAATGTTCGAAGAGGCCAGGTTGAATTAAAAGCTTAGAATGGAAATTCTTTAGGGTAAGCTCAACGCGGTTAAGCTCTAAATCTCCAATAAGATCCGTATATTTTTTCTCAATGTCACCTATGCATTCAAAAAGATTGAGTTTGAACTTAAGGCCGTACTCAGTCAGAAAAATATTTTGCTCACGTTTATCGTGAGAATTGATCTTTCTTTCAATATATCCACGATTTTCAAGCTCATTTAAGTGAGAAGTCATGGTCTGCTTTTTTAGGCCACAACCAGCTCCAATTTCCTTAATTGAAGGACCATCATGTTCACAGATGAACAACAGTACTTCAAGAAACGAAGGTCTCAAATCGGTAAATCCTCTGCTCTGTAATGAGATTAATAATTCTGCTGAATAAGTTCGGTAAATCTTCTTTACTAAACTGCCGATACTCGAAACTTTCTTCATGAAACGTCCGTGGTTAGTGTTGATAGTCCCCTACTGAGACTAAAATATTTTCGCACGCAACTTCAGCCTGAGTCAAGTCTGAGATCAGTACTAATTTTAAATGTCAGACTTTAGAATAAATTACGTGCGTTACTAATAGATGTGACTACTCCGCAGCAAATTCCAAATGTCAGTAAGTTTGATCCCCCATAACTCATCAGAGGAAGGGGAATACCGACAATGGGCATTAAACCGGAGACCATACTCATGTTAACAATGGTGTGCCAGAAAAAGATTGCTAACACTCCGACGACGACTATGGAGTCGAACATCTTATTAACGTTGGAGGCCAGCCAGAGAAGCCGGTAAAAAAGAGCGAGATAAAGTGCCACCAAGAAAACGGCACCAACAAAGCCATGCTCTTCATTAAAAATAGCGAAAATAAAGTCAGTGTGATTTTCTGGTAGATAGTTCAGTGCTCCCTGAGAAGACTGACGAAACCCTTTACCAAAAAACTGTCCTGAACCAATTGCGATCTTTGACTGAATAGCATTATATCCAGATCCTTTTGCATCAAACTCGGGATCTAAGAAAGTAATAATCCTTTTTTTCTGGTACTCACGCAAACCGAAATTATACATGACAGTTCCGGTGACGATTCCGATGATTCCAATAATAAAAATCGTTTTCCATTTTAGCTTTCTATAAAAAGTGATCATGAAAAAAATAAGAAGAGTTAGTGTTCCAGTTCCTAAATCGGGTTGAATAATAACCATTAAAGCTGGAATAAAAGTTAAGAGAAATGGAATAATTAATTCTTTAAAACCAGTCTCTTGTTCAGGAGAGGCCTTTGAGTACCATCTCGCTAAAATAAGAACAACGGACATTTTTACAAGTTCAGAAGGCTGAAACTTCATTCCAGCAATACCAATCCAGCGCTGTCCACCAAGGGCGGTGTGACCGACGAATAAAACGGCAATCAGAAACATGATACAAATTAAATATGAAGGATAGGCCAGACGATAAAAGTTTTTTGGTTGAATAAAACTTACGACGATCCCCGTAATCCATGCAAGAGCGAACCAGAGAAGCTGAGTTTTATAAATTCCCTCTTCTGCTCCAACTCCATGTGAGTGAGTCGCTGAATAGAGATTCAAAATTCCAATAATAAATATAGCAGTACAAATTCCAAAAAAAGAATAATCGTACCTTTTAAGTTCTTCTCTAAAATTAATCATTATTCCCCATCACCTGCTGGAGCTCCCGGCGTACCAGGTGCTATAGGTGCAGTAACCGGTAAATTCTTTCCAGTTTTATCCAGCATAAAGTTTTTAACCATGACACCTGATTCATCGTAAAAATCTTTTGGATTTGATTCGATAATCATTGGTACAGGGTTAGCTCTAGTATCCTCAACGGCTTCTTCATAAGTCATTTTCTCCTGAGCAATCAGCTTTTCCTGATACTTTGGATAATACTTATTTAAATAAGCAGAGATCATCGCCTTTGCGACCGGGCCTGCGGCAGATCCACCGTGACAACCATGTTCAACAACAACTGACACTGCAATCTTAGGATTTACACTTGGAGCATAGGCCGTAAATAATCCGTGGTGACGGAATCTGTATTCTTGGTTTTCACACTTATTGAAAATTTTATCTGCAGAAAACCCGATAACCTGAGCTGTTCCAGTTTTAGCTGACATCTGGATTCCTACACCTCTTTGTCCGTAAGCAGTACCACCTTGGATGTTAGCTGTATCGTAAAGAGCGCGCTTAACCAGATCCATTGTCTTCTTAGAAATTTTAAACTCGTTAATCAGTTCCGGCTCATATGTTTTTAAAACTTGTCCGGTATTTGAGAAAACTTCTTTAATAACGTGTGGACGATAAAGCTTTCCTTCGTTTGCTAAAGTTGAGTAGAACATAGCAAGCTGAAGTGGAGTTACGTTAACGAAAGATTGTCCAATAACACAAGAAAGAGTCTCCCCTCTCTGCCATTCAACACCCGTGCGTTTTTTCTTCCATTCTTTATTCGGGATCAGACCACTTGTTTCACGAGGAAGAATAATTCCAGATCTCTGTCCCATACCAAACATCGTTGCATATTTGTAGATAACATCGATGTCGATTTTATTTCCGATGATGTAGTAGAAAACGTCACATGAAGCCTGAAGTGCTTTTACGACGTCAACAACTCCGTGACCTTCTTTTTTCCAACAGTGGAAAACCCTTCCACCCATTTTGTAACCACCGTTACAAACAATTTTGGTATTTTCATTAATCAGACCTTCTTCAAGGGCCGCAATGTGAGTCAGTGTTTTAAAAGTAGAACCTGGAGAATAATGCTCCTGAATCGTTCTATCTCTAAGTGGACGCTTCTCATCCATGATCAGACCACCCCAATAATTTGAAGTAAGTCCCGTCGAGAAATTTCCAGGGTCATAAGCTGGGCGTGAAACCATGGCGATAACTTCACCTGTTTCAATATCAAGAGCAACAGCTGCTCCGTCTTTTCCATCAAGCGCGTGATAAGCAGCAAGCTGAACATCGCGGTCGATTGTTAAACGAACATTTTTTCCAGGTTCAGGAAGTTTATTTTCAATGCCAGAATAAAGATCATCAGAGCTGACGTGACGTCTTGCTCTTCCACGCGCATCAACTTCCATGAATTGATAACCGTCTTGTCCTCTGATATCTAAATCGAGCTGCTGCTCAATTCCGGCCTGACCGATAAAATCACCTTGTTTGTAATCGTACTTATCACGCTCTCTTAAGCGAGGGATTTTATCTTGAGAAATTTCTGAAATGTAGCCTAATAAGTGGGCCCCAGTGTCTCTGTCTGTATATTCACGACTGATGAATGTTTCAACTGAAACACCTGGAAGACGAGACGATTCTGTTTCAATAATCGCAACTTCTTTACGTGAAATATTCTTTTTAATAACGATAGGGATATAAGTGGCCTGTCCTTGGTATCTCTTCAATGTTTTCTTAATTGTTTCAGGAGTCATTTCAAGGATACTTGCCAGAACCTGAACCGTTTCATCAGAACTTTCTAAATACTGTGGTGTAACGATGGCATCAAACCTCGGAACATTGTGAGTAAGAAGAACGTTATTGCGTGAGAAAATCATTCCGCGAGGAGCGCGAACGATATCTTTTCTCAGACGGTTTTCGAGTGAGTAGTTAAAAAATTGTTTTCCACGATAAATCTGCAGATACCAAAGCCTCGCCAATAAGATAGCAAACGCAATGACGATGATATTAAAAATAACATCTGCTCTTTCCTGGTGGGATTTTACCAGATCGTCTTCACCAAACATTAAACCTTGTCTCCTAACATTCCGCGATCATCAACATTCCAAATACGATTTAAAATATAGAAAAAGATCGGCGATAAGAGAGCGATAATGACGGACTGAGGAAGAAAGCGCCAGCCTTTTTCAAAAATGTAGTTCAAGCTTCCAAGCTGAATGTAGATCAGGATTGATTGTACAAAAAACCATAATAACTGGAACACTTGAGTAATGAGAATTGTCATTCCCCAAGAAGAAAAGTGAATCATCTCTCTAACGTATGAAACGACAACACAGATAACGATTCCCGTTACTGTTCCCATTTCCCATCCTTCAACGGAGAAAAATCCATGGAAGTACTGAACGATCATGATGATGATAGCAAGGTATGGAGTTTCAAGACGAAGTCCAAGAAACAACACTAATAGAATATTAAATGGAATACGGTAATTGATTAGCCCGATATTCGGAAAAACAGCCGTCGTCATAATTTCTAGAAAAAACAGTAGGAATAATGTTTTTATGAGAGGCAGAATGATGTCTTTAAGGTTAGTTTTCACCTTTTCACCTCACTTGAGTTAAGTTGTTCATCGAGAGCGCGCCACTCGAGCTGTTTATGCTCTTCTTGTTCGTGGACTAAAACCAGAACTTCCTCAAGTTTAGAGAAATTCACCAGCGGTGTGATTTCCACGTGCTGAGTGATACCGTAACTTTCTCTTTCAATGCGTGAAATATAACCGATCTTAAGCCCTTTCGGATAAACGTTTCCAAGACCTGCGGTCAAAACGATATCGTTAAGAATGATTGGTTCCGTTCTGTTAACATATTTCATAATAGAGCGTCCGCGGCTATATCCTTCAACAACTCCGTGCGAGCGAAGTCTTTCAACAACACCGTCAACACGATTATTGGCATCTAAGATGGTAATAACATCAGCAAAATGATCAGTGAGACGATAAACGTATCCAACTAGACCTTCTGCACTTGTTACTACTGATTGAAGCTTAATTCCGTGCTTAAGACCCTTGTTGATACGAACGACTTTGTAATCATCCGCAGAGTCCCATGAAACAACACGCGCCACGATTTTCTTTCTTTCTAATTGCTCGCCGTAATTGATCAGCTCTCTTAGCCTGTCACTTTCTTTAACAGCTTCTTGGTAGCTGAAGACTTCGTTTTGTAGATTTGAGATTTTTGTTTTCAAAACTTTGTTTTCTTTGCTGGCATTCAAGTTGGCCACGTAGTGCTCGACGTATGACGACATCCCTTCCTGGATTCCGGTCACAAATGTCTGCACTGGCGCCATCAAGTCGATAATGACCCTTTCAGCAATAGAAGTTTTTTGAAAAACATAGTCTCGCTGCGACATTCCATATAGGGAAATCGCTAAGATTATGCTGTTGATCACAATCTTGGTTCGACGCTCTTCTGTGTCAGAAAATCTCAAGTGATTCACTCCGGAAATATTGATAGAAAAACTAATAGTAATTAAGCTTAAGTAATCTTTTTTAAAAAGCCAATAAACTTTACGAACTTTACTTTTAATCGTTACAATATGAGAAATTTTTGAACTCTAGAAACCAAAAGGATCAAACGTATGTCTGAATTTACAAAGAATAAAACCGCCGGGGTTTTTGCGACTGTTTTAATCGGTATCATCATTCTCGCTTTCATGTTTACTGGCTATCAGCAATTTGAAGGTGGAGGATCTGTCTCGAGTGTTGGATCTGTTGGTGGACAACCAATCAAAGTTGAAGAATACCAACAAGAGTACAACCGCCAGATTGAGTTTTATAAACAAATTATGGGTGGAGAAATCAGTGCAAAACAACTTGAGACTCTAAAAATCAAAGAAAGCACGATTAAAAACATCGTTCAAAGAAAGTTAATGTCGAAGTTTGCAAAAGATCTCGGAACTTTTCCTTCAGATGAAGAAGTAAAAGCAGAAATCAAAGCTCTTCCATACTTTCAGTCTAACGGACAATTTGATGTCACACGCTATAAAGCGATTCTGGCACAAAACCGCTTAACTCCACTTGAGTTCGAGCAAGACGTTGTAGACCAAATCAGAATGAGAAAGGTTCAAGACCTATCAGCTCACTTCCCTCTTTCAAAAGGCTACACGGCTGATCTGAACAAGTTCAGAGAAGATAAAGTTAACGCAGAAATCGTTACAATCTCTAAAAACTCTCTAAACCAGTTCATTGAAGTATCAAACGATGAACTTGCAAAATTCATGGCCGTTGAAACCAACCAAAAAAGAGTTGAGTCAATGTTCAATGAAAGAAAAGAAACTCTTAATAAGCCTGAAGAAGTAACAGCTCGTCACATCCTCCTAATGAGCCAAGGAAAAGACGAAGCTGCGGTAAAAACTCAGATTGAAAAAATCGCTAAAGAAGTAACTGTTGCCAACTTCGCAGCTAAGGCCAACCAATATACAGAAGATCCTTCTGGAAAAGGTAAAGGCGGAGAGCTTGGATCTTTTGGTAAAGGAAGAATGGTTCCAGAGTTTGAAGAAGTAGCATTCACTCAAAAACCAGGAACAATTTCTGCTCCGGTAAAGACAGCTTATGGTTACCACCTTATTTTAGTTGAGAAAAAAACTGAAGGAACAGTAGCAAAACTAGCTGACTTCAAAGACAAGTTTGCTCGTGAAATTATCCAAAAAGATAAAGTTGAAGACCTAAAGAACCTAACTGTATCAATTGCCAACGGTATGAGAAAAGCTCTTGAAGCTGGAAATGAGTCAGAAGTTAAGGCCCTTGTAGCTAAATATAAATTACAATACAGCAAAAGTGGCATCAACCGCATCGATGGAATCTCAAGCGGAACATACCTATCTACTGATAATATGAACGCTATTTTCGCTGCTGATGTAACAAAGCCACAGTTTCATTCTTTTGATGACGGCTCAAACTTAGTTATGATAAGAACCACTCCAGGTGTTGTCGTTGCCGACCTGGCCGCTGAAGCGAAAGCTGCAAGTGACCAGACAAGTCTTCAAAATGCTCTATCTAAAAAAATGATGGATGAAATTTTGAAAGATCTTGAATCGAATACGCGCGTGAAAATCAACACGAACGCAATTCAGATGTAACTAGATTTAAAAAGAGATAACGAGCGATGGCCGACAAAAAGTCGAAATGGGAAGAAAACAAACCGGGGAAGTTCTACGTTGATGATCAGTGTATTGCTTGCGATGCATGTGTGATGGAAGCCCCGAATTTTTTTACTATGAACGATGATGAAGGCCACGCTTTTGTAAAACTCCAGCCAACGACTCAAGTCGATCTCGAAGAATGTAGAAGTGCTATGGAAGCTTGTCCGGTCGAAGCCATCGGCGAAGACGGCGAATAAGATCTTTTAAAAAATACCAAAAAAATTAATCATGAAAATCTCGATAAATCTCAGGTGGTCTGGATTTGATATAATTATCAAGTGTCATTCTTAATTCTGCCGAGGTCATCCATCGATTAGACATACGTTGATGTTTTTCGTCGGCAAGATTTAAAAACTCCAGCATTTTTCCACCAATCCCCTTAATACTCTCAACAGCTGAGATGGCCCCAGCAGGAACATCTTTTTTATAGTCGACAGGAACTCCTGAGAGTTTTGCCATCAGATTCCACAATCCCGGGATGTATCTCGTGCTCCAAACAATTCTGGCGGCGATGGCCTTCCATGTTTCATCAATGTGATAATTGTGATTATTAATCCAGTAAAAAATAGAGCCCATAATGGCATCTTTTCTGACTGAGTCGCGGTTAATTCTATAATCAGTCCAGTCCAAAATTAAATCGAAACGGGAATCGATCTCCATATCTCCCGGCATCATTAAAGCGCCTTTTTTTATTCCAATTTTATCCAGAAGTTTTTCATCTTTTAAATCCACGATTGATGGGTTTTCGGGAATGATGATTTTTCCATTGCTCGTAGACTTGAGCGCATCGTAAGCAATTTCTTCGCAGGATAGTTTTGAATTATCATGAAAATTAAGCTGATAGTCGTAAGCGATGGGTTTATTATCAGCTTCAGATTTTTTTATTTTATTATACATCCATGTGGCAGCGGTATCAGCGGCCTTTCGATCTTTCATCCTAAGAACAGTGATTCTGGCATTTTCATTTCTAAGTGCCTCTTCAATAGAGAATATTTCCACACCTTTTCCGATATAGGATTCCATTGTAAAAACTTTTTTAGTTTTTGGATCAACATAGATATAAACGATATGGCTAAATAGTGCCCGAGGTGTCACGACTTCTGAAATAGTGGCAGAGGTAAAACTAATTCCTTTTGTAATCATGATGTCACCATTTTTAAACTCAAATGGCGTCGATTCTGCATTCATATAAGGGGCGTGATAATTCTTGGATAAAATTGGAAGAGCTATACTTTTAAAATCGACATTATTGGCTGACACCTGAGGAGCACTGTAAAAATGTGAGCCGATAAAATCTTCTTTTTCTCTGATCGTTAAAAAGACTTCTTTTAGTTTTAATCTACAGCCATTATCCATGGTTGAAATTTTCTTATGAAGTCTAAGGCGCTCTTTAAAAAGCTCTACAAGAATTTTATCACCTGATTTTTCAAAATCCTGCATCTGATTTTTATCAGGATCAAGCTTATGTTGCTTTTCCACAGCATTAAGCTCACTCATGCAATCAGAGGCGAACGCAGAATGTGTGCAGATAATAAAAAAGGCCAGGACAAATATCTTCATAAAAAGATACTAGTCCTGGCCTCTTAAATAGAATAGTTTATTTTTCGCGAAAGACTTTTCTTAACTTTTTAGGGTTTGTCTGACGGTAATCATCCAGAACTTTAGCGAGCTCTGGCTTTGTCAGCCACCTGCCGTTTTCTTCAAAGGCTTTTTGATCAGCGTTTGTTATCACTGGAAGCAACTCTCCTCCAATGGTTTTCAAGCTTGCAATCGTAGAAATTGTCAGACCCGGAACATCCTTAGTAAAATCTTTTGGAATGCCTGAAACTTTGGACATCATTTGCCATACGCCTGGGATATATCTCGTTGACCAGATAACTTTTGCAGCAATGCTCGTTAAATTTTCGTGAACTTTGTAATCATATAAATCAATCCATGAAAACATTGACCCAAGCAGTTCGTCTTTTCTCCATGAATCTCTCATAACTCTGTAGTCTGTCCAATCGAGCACAATATCGAAACGTGAGTCTGTTTCCATATCTGTTGGCACCATCATAGGGCCTCTTTTTACTCCGACTCTTTTCAGGAATTGCTCATCTTTTAAAGTAATCTCAGATTCAAGCTGCGGAATGATAAATGCTCCATCAGACATTGTCTTAAATGAATCATAGGCCAGCTCTTCACAAGATAATCTCGTATTGTCAGAAAAATCTAATTTGTAATCATAAGGAATAAATTTTTTCTGAGCAGCAAGCGACTTCACTTTGTCGTACATATAATTAGCGGCTCGATTGGCCAGGTCTGAGTCTTTAGCGCGTAAAACGACTATGCGTGCATTTTCATTTTTAAGAGCTTCTTCAATTGGAAAAATTGAAACTCCTTTACCTACATAAGACTCAAGAGTCGTAACCTCTTTTGTTTTATCATTCACATGAACAAAAACAATATGACTGAACAGCGACTTCGGACTTGCAAGTTCAGAAATCGTTGAAGAAACAAAACTAATCCCTTTTGTAATAATCACATCACCATTTTTAAATTCAAACTTCGTTTTTGGATCAATCCCTTTGCCAACGTGATAAGGATTATATTTCTCTGCTTCATAAATAGGAGTTGGTTCTGATTGGTATTTTAATGAATCGGCAGAAATCTGCGGATCACTATAGTAATAAACTCCCACTAGATCTTCTACCATGCGCATTTTTAAAAAGAGAACACGCACACTTCTTTTACAATCATCGGGAAAAATCTCCAGCATTGAATGCAGTGACATTCTCGCCTGGAAATTTTGATTGAGTATCTGTTGACCTTCACCTTTAATGGCTTCCAGATCAAGCTGCTCTGGAGCTTGATCATACTCTGTAATAAGTTTTTCAAGATCGTCCTTACAGGTATCAGGGCCAATATCTCTCGTGGCCACACGGTCAATAATCGATTGAGACTTTTCAAGTAAGTCGACTGTGTCAACGCTTGCTTGAGAAGGATGTCTCGCTCCCCAAAAAGCACATGAACTAAGAAGTAAAACGCAAAGGCCCATGAGAATATTTTTTCTATTCATAAAATGATCCAAAAAAAAGGGGCCATAAGGCCCCTTTAAAAGTTAATTAAAATTATCTCTTGATCTGAAGAACTTGTTGAAGCATCTCGTCCGCAGTTGTTAACGTCTTAGCGTTAGCTTGGAAGTTTCTTTGTGCTGTCATCAAGTTTACGAACTCGTTAGCGATATCAACGTTTGAAAGCTCGATTGACTTAGAAAGAACTTGCGCTCTTCCTGACTCTTCCGGCTTACCTAGAGCAGCTTGACCTGATGATTTAGATTCTCTGAAAAGGTTCTTACCGATTTTGAATAGACCTTCGTTGTTTTCAAATTTCGCTACAGCGATTTGAGCTACGTCTCTTGTCTCTCCGTTATCGTATGAAGCTGTTAAAATCCCTTTATCGTTAAAAGAAAGAGATGTTAATGTAGCTGCACTTGATCCGTCCTGAGTGTGACGTGCCATTGCTGAATCAGATCCGTACTGAGTAGAAGCATCAAGACCTGTTCCACCTTCTTTAAGAGATTGACCCCAGTTGAAAGCGATTTTTTGATCTTTAGCTGCACCTTTATTGAAGTTAAAAGAGTTCTTTCCTTCCTTTTCTTCTTCAAGCTGACCTTTGTCATTGAATAGAAGTGTACCAGATGCCATTTCGTACATTGTTTCTGGTTTTCCACCTTCAACATCTTTTCCATCAGCAGCGATATGGTATTCCCATGTATTGTTATCTAGCTTGTTGTAGTAAGCAGTAACTGTTCTTGCTGTACCGATGTTATCGTAGATAGTCATCGAGTTAGAGAAGTTTGAAGTTTTTTCTGGGTTTTCGATTTTAAATTCTGTTTTATTAACACGAGAGTCAAGGTTCATAGACATGTTAACGTCTTTCGTTCCTCTTGCTGCAATTGTTGTGTTTCCAAGCTTAATTGCATCAACTTTGTTCATGATCTTACCTTGGTCATCTGCTTGGTAACCAAGAACTTTATATCCGTCCATAGTTGTAAGCTGACCTTCTTTATCAAAGTGGAAAGATCCATCACGTGTATATGATCTTCCTGCTGGAGCGTCGATAGTAAACATACCATCTCCTGCTAGAGCTAAATCTGTAACTGAATCTGTTCTTGTGATATCCCCTTGAGTCATTAGAGGCTTAATGTGACCTAGCTTAGTACCAGCTCCGAATTGATCTCCACCTTCGATACCTTTTAGTGATACCGCAAGTACGTCTTGAAATTCTGCTCTTGAAGATTTGAAACCGTTTGTTCCTGCGTTTGCAATGTTATCACCGATAACACCCATTCCCTGACCAGAAGCATTTAAACCAGAAACACCAATTGTGAATGAACGTAGAATACCCATTTTGTCCCTCCTAGACCTAATGACTCTTAAAGATGATTAAAGCACTACAGGCTTCAGTCTCAGGTTTCCGGAAAGGACCAACCATTTTCTTTATGAGCTTTTTTTATTATTAAAATTTTTAATTCATTAATATCGTCGAATCAATTTTCGTAAAAACATTTTCACCAATACTGTCTTTATCTATCGCTGTTACAATCGTGTTTTTCGGAACATCTACTATGTACGCCGCTTTACCCGTAATAACTAACGAATCCTGACCCCCTTTAAGTTTCAGTCTATCCATTGCTGTTTGTAATTTTGTGTACTCTTCTTTATCTATTGAGATATTTCTTTCTTGAAGTCTTCTCATAGCGTGAGTTGAAAGTTGAATGCCTTTATTTTGTTGAGCAGGGATGCCCACTGCGGATTGGTCGATTGCTCCATCAAGTAAGCCTTTAAACTCTGAGGTTTCCCCAGACTTTAGCTTATTTGCATTTTCAGCATTTTTATTCGAAGGTAACGTTGTTACATTCGGAATAAGCATGTTGTTAATTTTTGGATTCGCCATTTATTTTTCTATTACCTAAAAAATTTCTTTTAAAAATTAATTATTGTTTCTCTACTTCATTATACGCTGCTGCTGCTTTCTTTTGCAACGCAGGAATATTTTTTCCCTGGTCAAGATTTTCCGCTACAGCAAAACTTTGTACGTCTTTTAAAAATACTTTTTTTCCATTCGCAAGATCTAATACTGTCTCGCCATCTTCGAAATGTACACCTTGTACTAATCCTTCAGAGCGAGTTGATCCATTGAACTTTGTATTGTTTTCATCGAAACCGATAACTTCAAAGTGGTAAGTTTCTTTCGCTGCAATTTGCCCGTCGAATCCTACTCCATCCCAAGTCACGTCTTGCATTCCTGCATTTAAATTTTCGCGCTCAATTCTTGCGATCAACTGGTTTTTGTTATCAAGAATATTGATAACAGCAGTCTTTGCTGGTTGATCCATAAAGAAAGGAACTTTGACATCTTTACCGTCGCCGGCATAATCAATACTCGTTCCACTCGTAACAACTTTACGGCCTAAGAAAGCTGCACCCTGAACGCGCTTGTCATCAATAGCGTTCTGGCTCATATCACCCATTTTTTTATTCATTGCTGTCAATTGCTCTAATTGTGAAAACTGAGCAAGGTTAGCAGAGAAATCTTTTTGATCCATTGGCTTCATTGGATCTTGATTCTTTAATTGGTGAGCAAGAAGTTTCATAAAACCATCTTGACCAAGTTCTTCTTTTTTTCTTCTGTCAACAAAACGAGCTTCAGGTTTATTACCTGCGATCTGGTTGAGTGACTCTCCGACTGCTCTTGGTTTATTTCCATTGGCAGAAGGTGATCTATTGATTTTGATATCAGCAAACTGATTTTGATTTGGGTCTACTGGACGTCCAATTTCTGGCATGTCTTAAGCTCCGTATCTTTGTTGATTATTTCTAGCTTGTTGCCATAGTTCTTTTCTTCTTTCAGCACCGTGAGAAGAATCTCCTGAAGCTTCAAAACTCATGAACTCTTTTCCTGAAAACTGAGAACCATTTTGTGAATTATTTTGTCTTGAATCATTTCCAGCGAAGCTTGCACTTCCACCTTCAGAAACAATTCTCAAATCAGATAACTGGATTCCTGCCTGTGAAAGATTTTTCATAAGACCAATTTCATTTTTCATGAAAAAGTCATGTCCTTCAGAAGTTGTCGTCGTGATTTGCATATCCATTGGCTGGTTTTGTCCAGCTGGTCTGTTAACCTGGATCTTAAACTGTCCAAGAGAATCATGTTTTACTGTCAGGTCTAAACTGTCAGAGTTACCGACTTTTTCCTGCGCAATATAGTCACTGATCTTTTTGATAATTTCATTTGTGTTACTAGTATTGATCTTAGAGAGATCTAAAACTTTCTCAGAACCTTGAGTCGCTGCTTGTCCCTGCTCTTGTTTGTTCATCACTGGAATTAAAGATTCTTTAAGACCAGCAAGCTCAGCTCCAATTCTCATATCAGGAGTTCTTAGTTCATCAGCATTTACTTTTGAATTTGAATCGCGAGATGCCAGATCTTTTGGCCCTCTGATAATGTTTCCATTAAGAAGGTCTTGCTTTTGCCCGTATGACTTCATAGATTGGTTCATTTGCTTTTGAACTAATTCTTTTCCATCGAACATACTAATATCTTGATTCATCATCTCTGGATTTTTGATTCCAGTTTTTGGAGTATTATCTTTTAAACTTAACTGGCTGATAAAATCTTCACTTGATAATCCTAACTTCGAAATTCCTTCTGGGTTAGTTTCAAGAAGAGTTGCATCTTTAGTTGCTGGAGTTGTTACATTTCCAACATCACTTGCTTTTGACTGCTTTAAAAGGAAATCCAAAGGTGATCCTGCAGCTTTCACTTTTTCTTCTAATCCTTCAGCTTTTACCTCACCTTCAACTTGAACTTCTGCTTTATCTCCTCTTAGAGATTGAAGAAGCTGATCTAAGTTAGTTGAAGTCGCTGCGATCTTTTGATCAACCGGCGCCTGAGACTTGTTTAAAAGGGCATCGATATTTTTTAGAACTTCAGGAGACAGTGCTTGCTCAGGAGTTAAAACCTGAACTTCTGATTTTTTACTGATATCCTGATTTTTTTCACTCATCAGTACATCTAATTTATTTTCAGGATTTTGAGTCGGTGCTTTGGCGGCCATCGCCATCTCACCTTTTACAACATTGCCAGCGGCATTGTTGGCTTCAGCAAGAGCAGCATCTTCACCAATTAGTGATGAGAACAATGAAGCGAAAGCTCCCTTGGTTTCACCTGGAGTTTGTGCACTTGATTCTGAATTTGATTGAATTTTTGAGTTCGCGTTTGTCGATACAACTTTGCCATTTACCACTACCGGTGAATTAGATTCAACCTTCGCTGTAGGCACTGCTACAGAGGGAGTTAATAAATTTTTAGGCATTCCTTGCATACGTTCCTTTAATCATCCTAATTAAAAAACTGCTCAACGCTACTTGTTATACTATCTTATTTTTTCATTTGAAGAAACTGCTTCTGAAGTCGGGCAGAAACTTCCTTATCCATTAGGTTAAAAATCTTTGAAGCCTTTGAAGATTCAAGTTCCCCTAAAATCCGAACAGAAAGGTCAGGATCTTGAACGGCAAGAACATCCGCTGCACTTTGAGGCTTCATTCCTGAGATGACATCTACCATCTGAGAGACTCTTTTATCGGCCTTTTCATTTTTCTCATCTACACAGCCAAGAAATTTTTTCTGTGAGTCCTGAAACTCGACTAGCTTCTTTTTAAAGTCAGCACGGCTCATATCCAGCTCTTCTTGTTGCTTTTTTATCGTAAGCTCTTTGCCTTTTAAAGCTTCTTCTTTTTCTAAAAGTTCCTTTGAAAAATCTACCAGGTTAGCGCTTCCTGCTTTTTTCATAAGCTTTGAAGCTTCTTCTAAGACAGCTGTTTTAAATTCTTCTTCTGTATACTCACGCTTTGTACTTACTGGTGCCGCAGGTGCTGCTTTCTTACTTACAGCAGCTGTCGCTGAACCTGCCAATACACATAGAGCGAGACATAATATTTTAATTTTCATAATAATCCTTTCGAACCGTTCGATCTCATCATCAGAATTTCTTCGATCGCTTCTTGTTCTTTTTTATTCTTTTCTTTCGTCCACTCACCTTTCTTTTTGTCTTTGAAATTTTCCATAACCTTTACTTCGCCACGGGCAGTTGCGAGTTCGGCCATTTTCTTTTCATATTTTTTTGTCAAAGACCAAAGTAGGTTTTCTTTATTCTTAATATCTTCTTTTTTCCCCTGAATAAACAAAGGGAAAAACTGTAACATCTGTCCAGAAGAAGGATCGCGCATAAACGCTTCCTGTGCTTCATACGTTTCCGAGATCGCTACATTGGCTTCAGCAATCTTTGCATTAACATCATTGATCTCTTTCAGGATTTCTCCCAATTCGATTTTCAGTTGTTTTTCTTTAAACTCTCTGACTTTTAACAGTCCATCAAGTTTGAATTTAAATTTTTGCATATATTATTATATCGCTTTATTTAATGTTTTCAGCTTTTCTAGCAATCTCAACCATACGATCAAAAAGTGTATCGATCGTTAAAAACTCACTCATCCCCTGAGTCTGACGAAGAAGCGCTTGTAGGTCTTCATAAATCAACATGGCCTTATCTACTTTAGGGTTAGACCCTTTAGCATAGGCACCTACGTTAATTAGATCCTCGTTGGCCTTATAAGACGCCATTAAATCTCTTAAGTGAGAAGCTACAATTCTATGCTCTTTTGATGCAACTTTACTCATTACCCTCGAAAGACTTGCAAGAACATCAATAGCTGGGAATTGGTTTCGTGAAGCGAGCTCTCTTGATAAAATAATGTGACCATCTGCAATTGCTCTTACAGCATCTGCAATTGGCTCATCCATATCGCCCCCTTCAACGAGAACGGTATAAACTCCAGTGATTGATCCTGCACCTGCCTTCGTTCCCGCACGCTCCATTAATTTTGGAAGTTTAGCAAAAACTGAAGGTGTATAACCTTTTTGTCCCGGTGGCTCTCCTGCTGAAAGAGAAATTTCACGGTTGGCCATAGCAAAACGTGTAATCGAGTCCATCATCAAAAGTACATCAGCATTTTGATCGCGAAAATATTCAGCGACAGTTGTGGCCACATAGGCAGCCTTCATTCTTGTTAATGCAGAAGAGTCTGATGTCGCAACAATAACGACTGACTTCTTCATTCCTTCCGGGCCAAGGTCATGCTCAATGAACTCTAAAACCTCACGACCACGTTCTCCGATAAGCGCGATCACGTTAATATCAGCACTCGAATTCTGAGCGATCATACCTAACGTAACTGACTTACCGACACCTGATCCGGCCATAATCGCAAAACGCTGGCCTTTTCCTGCAGTCATAAAACAATTGATAGCGTGGATTCCGGTATCAAGAGGTTCACTGATAGGAGGTCTTTGAAGTGGATTTAAAGCGACCCCGTAAATGCTTCTTGCTTCCACTCCAATTTGGTCAATCGGGCCTTTATTATCGATTGGGTTGCCCTGAAAATCGATAACTCTGCCTAAGAACCCATGAGAAATTTTAATAGTTGTTGTTAAATCTTTTAAGTAAACACGTGTCTCTGAATTGATTCCCGATAATTCATCATATGGCATGGCCATACAACGGTTACCGTTAATCCCTACAACTTCTCCAAGAGATCTGTCGCCGAACTCTGTAACGAACTCTACGTTTGATCCAATTGGTGCACGTGGAAGATTGATTTCAAAAACCATCCCTTTGTTGGCAAAAACTTTTCCAATTTTTTGGTATGGTGATGAGTATTCGTAGTTTTTGTGAATTGAAGAAAGGTCTAGGTCTTTGTCCATTGTGTCCCTCTTCTTATTAAACTTTAGCTAAAACGTCTTCAAACAACTTATCTAGAGACTTAAATTGCTCTTCCATCGTTGCGTTGATAATTCCGTTTTCTGACTCGATGATGATTCCTTTCGTTTTAACAGAAGAGTCCATTTCAATACGAACATTTTTCATTTCGCCTAAACGACCTTGAACATGTGCTAAAATTTCCGGCATTTCTGCAAAATCCTCTACGTTAACCTGAATAAGAAGATTATTTCTTACCTGCATTTCAAGAAGAAGTTTCTCTAGAAGTCTTTCGATGTATTTTCCGTCTTCATTTAACTCTCTTAGAACAATCCACTTTGAAAGAGTTCTTAGCAGCTGGTACATTTCTGTTTTTTGCTTAGCTAGGATTTCTTCCTGAGTTTTTAGAACTGAAGTTACCATGTGTGAGAAGTTTTCAAGTTTTTGATCAACAGCACTTCTCATCTGGATGTAAATTTCTTCACGTCCTTGATTTACGCCTTCATCAAAGCCAGCTTTAAAAGCTTCATCTTGAATTTCGTTAACACGTCCTTTAACTTCTTCTTCAACTCTATCTTCGTATTCGCGATTTTCTTGTTCTTTAAATCCACGATACTCTTCAACGATAGGATTAACCTTAAACATTGAATTTTTCGCAAACTCTCTTTCATTTTTAATTACTTTTTGGAAATCTCTTTTTTCAGTTGTCTGAGAAGCTGTTAATAGTGGCTTAAACTCAAACAACTTAACCGCATCTGATCCCTCTTCAATTTCATTGAAGCTGTGAAATTCATATGGAGTAACTTGTGCTGTCGATTTAACCATTTTTTAGTCTTCCCTACTGAATTATTATACCAGAGAATCGCCGTCAGATCCGCGAGCAATAAATGCTTTGCCTTGACCTTCAAGTTCTTTAACTTTCGTAACCATTTCGGCCTGTGCTTTTTCAACATCTGAAAGTTTTGTAGGCCCAAGAGCTTCCAAGTCTTCACGTAACAGAGTCGCAGCTCTGTTAGACATGTTCTTAAATAGCTTTTGCTTAATTTCATCCGGCGCAGTTTTCATTGCAATAACAAGTTTTCCGTTGTCCACTTCGCGAAGAAGGTTCTGGATCCCTTTATCATCAACGTACATAAGGTCTTCAAATGTAAACATAAGTTTTCTGATCTCTTCAGCCAACTCAGGATCTTTTTCTTCAACACGAGACATGATGTTCTTCTCAGTGTTTTTATCCATAAGGTTAAGCATGTCAGCGATCGGCTCAACACCACCAAGCTGATTCGTATCGATAGATCCAAGTGTAGAAAGCTCAGTTTTAAGAACGTCATCAAGCTGAGAAATAAGCTCAGGAGAAACGTAGTCAAGGTTAGCCACACGAAGAACAACTTCGGCCTGTAACCCTTCCGGTAGACGTCTTAGAACATCTACTTTTCTCTCAGGTGCAAGGTGAGCAACGATCAGAGCAATTGTCTGAGGGTGTTCATTGATTAAGAAGTTTGAAAGTGTACGAGTATCAACAAGCTCTAAAGATTCAAGTGTATTTGATTGTCCAACTTCAACAATTTGGCCAAGAAGTTGTTTTGCTCTGTCTTCACCTAACGTATTGATGATGAAATCACGACCGCGGTTTTCAGCAAATAGTAAATCGCTATCTTCGTTTAGTTGAGAGTAAAAATCTTCCAGGACACGCTTAACCATCCAGATTGGAGCACGTTTAACGTTCGACATAGCATTGATCATTCTCTTAACATCGTTATCTTTCATATTCTGAAAAATAAGCTGTGTGATGTTCATACCAAGTGAACTTAAAAGTAAACCAGCTCTGTCTTGACCGTTGAGTAGGCCATACTCGGTATCGGGGTCTAGTTGGTTGTCTTCAGCTGCCATTGTTTAATCCTCTACTATCTAATTAAGCGATCTGTTTATCTGATTCTGATGAGTGAATCATCTCATGAATAATCTGTGCTGCTTTACCTGGGTTATTTTCAACCAGAGCAATGATTTTTTCACGAAGCATGTTCCCTTCAATTTTTTCCGGGTTAAGCTTCTCTTCAATTTGTGGAAGAGCATCTTCTAAACCTGGTAAACGCTGGTTAGCTTGTACTTTCTCTAACTCTTCAAGTGTACGAGGTAAAAAGTCTTCCACTGTCTCGATCGTGTTGTCTGTAACCCATTGGATGAATGGACGAACAACCAGGAAGAAGAAAAGTGAAATTGTTAAACCTACTGCCAAGTACTTTACGATGTTTCTAATAAGCTCTCTGTTTGCCTGCTCTTTTAATAAAGCATCAGCAACAGTCATATCTTCTCTTGCGAACTCCATGTTCTTAATCGTTAACTTGTCTCCGCGCTTTTCGCTTGTTCCAAGTGTGCTTGCAACGATTTGTTGGAAATCTTCAAGGTCAGCTTTAGACCATTTTTCATATTTCATGACCGCATTTCCGGCCTTGTCTAACTGAGGAGCTCCGTTTTCATCAAGAACCGCTACTCGCTTTCCATCAATCATTACTGAAGCAGAGATTGATTTTAATCCTGCACCTGGTTTCTTCGACTGAGTGACTTTTGTAGGAACGTTGAAGTTTCTAGTTGTAAGCTCTTTAGTAACATTGTTTTTAGTTTCCGCCACACCTGGTTGTGGGTCTTCACTTGGAAGGTTTGCTCTCGCTCCTACTAATCCCTGAGGAGATGGACGAGATCCATTCAAGTTCTGAGAGTTTTTAACTTCAGATAAAACTGCTGAGTTTTCGTTGTCATAAGTTGTTTCTGTTGAAACAGCTTCTGTGAAATCCAGGTCAACTGTAACTTTTGCTACAACTTTTCCGTCTCCAACAACTTTTCCAAGAATATCTTCGATCTGTCTTTCATACTTTTGGTTTAACTGAGCTTCAAGTGCCATACGATTTGCTGTATTAGCAGTAAGCGCGTCACCGATGTTCTCAGATAATTTTTTACCGCGGTCATCAAGAATAACAACGTTTTCAGATCTCATTTCTTCTACTGATGAGGCTACTAGAGAAGCGACACCTTTAATTTCTGCTGGAGTTAATGAAACCCCGTTATTAAGTTCAAGAACGACTGAAGCCGTTGGAGCTTTTTTCTCAGAAACGAATGGAGAAGACTCAGGGATTGTAATGTGAACGCGGGCTCTTTTTACACCCTGGATATACATGATAGATTTAACTAACTCTCCTTCAAGAGCTCTTTGCTTGTTAACTTTTTGAACGAAGCTTGTTGTACCAAAAGATTGTTTATCAAAAACTTCATAGCCAACAGTTCCTGAAAAGCTTGTTCCAAGCTTAGCGATTTCAAGACGCCATACTCCTACCAGGTCTTCTGGAATAGAAAGAGTTTTACCGTCATTTGATGTTTGGTATGGGATTTTCTTTTCTTCAAGGATGATCGCAATTTTACGTGCATCTTCTTTGTTAAGATCTGTATAAAGAACATCATATCTCGTCTTAGAGGCCCAGACGACGATTCCAGTCATGGCCGCCATGATTAAACAGGCAACTACGATGAAACCGAATTTTTTAGTGGAATCTAATCCATTAAAAAATTCTTTGAAGTTCCTAAAAATTTTTTCAAAAATATCTTGCAAGCGAATCCTCCTGATAATCTAATTTCACATCCTATGAAATCAAGACCACACCGTTTTTTATAGAAACGACAAACTATTTTACATCTGCATTCTCATGATTTCTTTATAAGCTTCAATAACTTTCATACGAACCTGGTTCATAGTCTTGAAAGCAATCTCTGCATTTTCTACTGCAAGTAGAGTTTCACTAACATTTTTTGTCTGACCAGAAGCAAGTTTCTGAATCGCTTTGTTAGCTTCAACCTGCATGCTGTTAACTTCAGCTAACGAGTTGGCCATAATTTCGCTGAAGCTTTGAGGAGCAGCTGCACCGTTAGGACTTTTAAGCTCACTAAAATTTGGTAAGCTCGCCTGGTCAATAGACGCACTCTTAGTCCAGTCCTGAGTGCTGTAATTGCTCAGCATCTTATTCATGTTCCCTAGATTTTCAATTGCCATGACTTCTTCCTTTTATATTTTAATTAAATTAATTACGTCCGATCTCTAAGTCTTTAGTCGCCATAGCTTTCGCTGCGGCCATTGCACTGATGTTAGCTTCATATGCTCTAGAAGCTTCGATCATATTGGCCATCTCTTCCATTGTATTAATGTTTGGATAGGCCACATATCCTTCAGCGTTTGCATCTGGATGGTTTGGTTCATATTTTAAAATAGGCGGCTTCTTTGAGTTCTGAATTTCAGTCGCATGCACTGCCTGCGCTTTTTCTTCCAACTCACCTTCAAGAATTTCTGAAAAACTCTCTCTCGCTGGCTCTGATCCAAATACAACTTCTTTTGGCTGGTAAGGTCCACCTTCAGCAGTTCTTGTTGTCTGAGCGTTAGCGATATTCGAAGTAATTGCTGCCATTCTTTTTTTGTTGGCAGTTAATCCTGAAGAACTAATTTTTAAGCTAGTAAGTAAATCCATAACTTCCCCCTATATCCTACTGGCCTGAGCCTACAGCATACTTTAATAAGCCCAGTTTTTTGTTGATCAACTGAACAGTGGCATCGTACATGTGCTTGTTTTCTGCCATCTCTGCCATTTCCTGGTCGCGATCAACATTATTTCCATCCGGGCTTACGATTCCATTTGAATCTTCGTAAATTTCCGGCTGTAAATTATTAAATCCTCCGCCCCCAACATTGAAATGTTGAGAGTCGGAAGCTTTCATTGCTAATTGTCCATCTACATCAAGTGCGCGCGCTAGAGCGTCTTCAAAATCAAGTTTTTTTGCTTTGTAACCAGGAGTTTCAGCATTGGCGATATTAGATGCCTGAAGCTCCAGACGAAGTTGTCTGAACTTCAGTGAAGCTGTTAGGGCCTGCATTGTTTTATCATCAATCTTCATATGCTCACTCCTGTCGTCGTTCGAACTAGTTAACGTAAGTTAACAAAATACGATGATCCTTCAGTTCTATACTCGTTGATTTTGTTTCTAAGAGTTCTAATAGACACTCCAAGAATTTTTGCAGCTTGAGTTCTGTTTTCAGAAGTATGGATAAGTGCCTTCTTAATAAGAAGCTTTTCAGCATCTTTAAGAGACATTAGTCTTACTCCGTCAGAGTCATCTTCGCTCATAAAGTTAACTGATTTCTTATCTGATGATTCGTATGCGCTTTCATCAAGAAGAGAAGAGTTATTAGAAACTGAGCTTGAGATAACTTGTTTTAGTTCATGAATGTTGTTTGCCCAGTAGTGAGAATTGATTCTATCCATTGCGATTGAATCGATTTCTACGTCTTCTGACTCAGTTCCCGAAAGTTCGTTCATGAAGTGACGAGCTAATCTTTGAAGATCTTCTTGTCTTTCACGTAGAGCTGGAATTGTAACAGCATTGTTAGCAAAGATTGTATAAAGACCTCTGTAGAATCTACCTGCACCAACAAGCTTTGAAAGATTTTTTGTTGTTGTAGCAACTAGACGAACGTCGATATCGTAATCTTCAAGTTCGTTGATAATTTTATGTAGTCTTTTTTGGAACTCTTCATCAAGGCAGTCTACGTTAGCGAATACAACAGTTCCTCTGTTTGCCGCTTCAAGAATACCTTTATTGAATCTTCCAGTTGCATTGTCTCTGTGTCCCAGGATTCTATTTTCAACTTCCTGAGCTGGAAGTGAACAATCTACAAGCTCGAATGGCTGAGATGCTCTTCCTGAATTTTCGTGGATGTAACGCCCAAGTGTTCTTTTACCAACACCATTTTCGCCAACAATTAAAACGGCAGCTTTGCTAACAGATAAGTTTCTCGCCTGTTGAACAGCTTTCTCTACTCTAGTATCTGTTCCAAAAAGTTCTACCCTAATCGTTTCCATCTGACCTCCTGTCATACGAACCTCGCTCCCATCCTGAAAGCTATTTATAATGTTCTATCTTTTAAATTCATCAAACTTAGTTCACTCTTCGCTAACTCTTTTAAGTAATCCGAAGTCCCTTTGTCATTTACCAGCGCCGTGAAAACTTCTCTACCTTCTTTCACTTTCTGGTTGGCAACCATTGCTTGTCCTAAAATGTAATTTACCCTTCCTGTGTAAATCGATTTAGGGTGAAGCTTCTTAAATTCGTTTATCTTTTTTTCGAATAACATGTAGTTGGCCGTAGTTCCTTTTCCTGCTGTTATTTCGATACCAAGGTAGGCAATTCTTTCCCTGACATTTTGTATATAAGCATTGTCCGTGCCAAAAGAAGTGGTGTCACTTAAGATGGCTTCACTGACTTTCAGGAATTTATCCGTCTGGCCTAATTCATAGATGGAGTCAGTATAGGCCCGGATCATATCCGCGACATCAGATGGATCATAAATAATTCTCTGATTCTGACCTGAGAAAAAATTCTCCAGGTGAGACACGGCCCCTGTGTAATCCTTCTGATTAAATGATATCAGACCTTTGTAATAATTTGTTTTATTATACGCAGGAAGACGCTTTTCAAACGTCACAATATTCTTTTGAACCAGATCCCAGTTTTTTAATTTAATGTCTTTAACGATCACTAACTCGCTTAGAAGATCACTTGCCGGAAGAACCTGGTTTCTATCAATCCAAACCGGGAACGTTCTGTTAGGAGTGTCTTTTAGCTTCTCAAAAGCTGCATAAACGTCATCAAAGCCTTTATACAGACCAAGCTTCACGTAAGAGCTTCCAACCACAAAATTCATATACGGGTCCATAGCAACCTTATCAACGTATTTATCTTTGTACGTCTGCCATGCTTTGATAACTTGTGAGTATTCAGATTTTTTATAGAAGTCGGAAATGATTCCATAAACGACTTCAGCACCGTCACCTTCGAAAATACGAGAGTCAATTTTCGGCATTCCAACCACTGGAATCAGACTTAAGTAGGCCAGAGCTTCTTTGTATTTTCCATCAACGATTAACGTTCTTAGACGAACCTGTTGAAGAAGTTTAGTTAAGTTTTTATCTGGGTGTGTAGCATTTTTGTCTTGCTCAAGGAAAATTCTCATTTCCAGATCGCGGTCATCAAGCACTTTCTTTCTTACACTTCTAAAAGCTACGTAACGAACGCGAGCTTCGTAACTGACTTGTCCATCTACAGATGAATCAATCGCTTTTTTGTAAAGGTCTAGAGTTTCATTGTAGTTTTTATCCATTAAGTCAGAGCAAAGTGCGGTTCTTAAATGAGCATTTGAAGCTACGAACTCATAAGAATAGTTTTTAGTGAAATCCTGGTACAAGTTCATTGCATCCTGGAATCTTCCCAGTCTGAAATAAGCTTCTGCCGTGTTGTACATGATAACTGGGTCAATAGGTTTAGCTAATCCTGCTCTGTTTGATTCGAAGAAAGTTACAAGTGCGTTTAAATCCCCGCCTCTTAAATAAGCATAAGTCTGGTAGGCCAGAAGTAGCTGAGCTGGAAGGATTTTTTTCATCGTCTTTTCTTGCGAAAGTTCTCTGATCTTGTCGATCTGTCCAAGCTTTGCAAGTGCATTTAACATAGCTTCTGCTGGAATAATTGATTCTTCGAAATCGAAGCTATCTCTTGTTCCTGCATAATAAGTTTTTGCAATCTGAAGAATTTTAAGCGATTCATTTTTTTCAATATAATGACTTAAAAGATACTTATAAATTGCTTTCTTTAACTCATAGTTATCTGTTTTTTCAGAAAGATTCGAGAGCATCGCTAGAGCATTTTTAAAAAGCTCTGGGTTTGGAACGTCTACGTTCTCTCTTAAAATAGCGTTAGCTTTAATGAACTCAACAAGTTCCCATTCCGTTTTTGATCCGTACTTCTGTTCAAAAAGCTTCATTGATTTATACATCAATCCCCACTTTTTCTGGCGGTAAAGATTGATTGTTAACTGAAGATGAGCTTCTTGATCATTCTTTTTAAACTGACGGTTAGCAATTGGATAAAAGATCTCAGGGATCTTTGTTTTCAAGTTCACTAATTGTTTGTAAGCAGGAGCAATAGGATCGTAATCCCAGATGAAAGTCGCCCCGTATCTGAAATCTCTATAAGGTTTTTTCGAAGAAGCTTCTTCGTTATCTAGCTCTGCTTGAGATTTTTTACTGATTCTATTTGGATCAACGATGAAGCTTGAAAGATCTTTATCTGCTTCAATCTTCTTTTCTAGAGCGACGTCTGCTTTAGGCATTGGCTGCTCTTTAGGAACAGATGTTGTTGTTTTAGATTTTGCAGCAACAATTTTTGGCTCTGTAGACTTCGGTGCAATTTCAATTCTTGGAGCTACTACTTTTGGAGTGACTTTTTCAACTTCAGAAGCAGATACTGCATTCTCAACCGGCTTTAAAACCGCGGCTTTATTACTACTTACGCTATCACTGCTGTCAGTCCAGAAATCGATAACATATTTTTTATCTCTTTCTCTATAAAAGCTGAACATTTCAACGTTTTCATTCTTTAATTCAACTTCAACGGCCATTGCATTTTGAGCGTTAGCTCCATTTGCGCTTTCTTTAAAGTCGATCTTATTAAGGTATTGTGAATCAAGCTTCACTTCAGCAAGTTCATTTTTAAGATTGTTGAATAACTCAGCATTCAGGGTCTTTATAATGACTTTATTGCCAACTTTTGTGAATTGAAGCTGGTCTCTTCCTGTAAAAAGGTTCCAACGAAGGTATGTCGTCGCTTTTTCCTGATCTAATAAAGCTTGAGCACTGGCAGAATTTGCTAGAGTTAAAGAAATGACGATAGCCATCGTCAAAAATTTGAAGAATTTTAGTGGGCACATTTTCACGAAACATCCTGTTCGCATCAAATTGTCCTAGAGTTTACTTTCGCCCGCTTCATCCTGAAGTGACTTCTATTTTTTAATCTTACCTGTTTTTGAATTTTTTTAAAGGAAAATTTTTCTCTCGGGCAGAAAATGCCGGTCAAATCATTGACGGATTAAGGAAATAATCTATTTACAATCATTTACAAGAATCTTCTAATAAGAGGGATAAAAACTAACTAAACTTAACCTTTTTAGACCACTTTATGAAAAACATTCTGCTGATTATCTTTATAACCGTTTTAAGTGCTTGTTCATCGGCCGACAACGGCGTCTATACGAAAAGTACTTTTGTAGAAAATGGTTTGAAAAAGAATAAACCAAAGTCATGGAAAGAAGTCGACAACCAAGGTTCTGACTACGCTCTTCTAAATACTAAGTCAGATTCTTTTTTTGTCTTTAACAGTGCATGCAGAAAATTTGATCCGAGCAATTTACCAACTCTGACCAACTCAATTCTTTCTGGAATCAACGACGTCGAAATAATTAATAAAACTAATACTGAACATCAAGGAAGAGAAGCTGTACTTGTGACTGCAAAAGGCTCTATGGACGGAATCAGCAGGCACTTTAGAATTCTCACGACTCAAAAAAATAACTGTATCTATGACTACGCTCTGATTTCAGTAGATGCAAAAACTCTTGAAGCAGATACTCCAGACTTTAATAGCTTCACACAACAATTGAAGCTCAACTAGATGAAAGCGACTTACCAAAATTTCATTGATCAAAGAATTATCAAAGCACGAGAGTTCTTTATTTTCGTTGCTGAAATCTTTGAGCTTTTTTTCAATACATTAAAGTATACATTCAGCGGACCTTTCTACTTCTCACGACTGATGGAGCAGATTACTCAATTAGGATTTGGGTCGGTTTCATTAACGATTGTTATCGGGCTCACTATGGGTCTGGTTATGACTCTTAACTTTGGTTATGGTCTGACTAAGTTTGGCGGAACTCTCTACGTTCCTGCCGTCGTTTCACTCTCTCTTGCTCGTGAAATGGCGCCACTCTTTACCTCACTCCTGGTTGCCGGACGTGTGGGATCTGGGATCGCTGCTGAAATCGGTGCAATGAACGTTACCCAACAAGTTGATGCCATTAGAGCACTTGGAACTTCACCTATCAGAGTTCTAGTTGTTCCAAGATTTTGGGCACTGGTTATTTCGCTTCCATTATTATCAGCACTCTCTTTTGCAGTAGGCATTATTGGCGGGATGATTGTTTGTCGTGCTGAGTTTGATATTCTTCCAGGCTTTTATCTCTTTAAGGTATTCTCGACTGTAAAATTTCACGATTACATGTCTGGAATCGTAAAGTCTGCAGTCTTTGCGGGAATCATTACAATCATTGCCTGCTATAAAGGCCTAAAGACAAGAGATGGGACCAAAGGAGTTGGGATCTCTACAACCTGGGTTGTAGTAACGGCTTCTATTCTTATTCTCGTAACCGATTTCTTTATTAGTAAAATCTTTCTGGTGATTTGGCATTAATATGAGTGAAACAATTTTAGAATTAAAAAACATTCATAAAAGCTTCGGCACTAACTCTATTCATAGAGGGATTAATCTCACTCTTAAAAAAGGGGAAAGCCTTGGGCTTCTGGGCGGCTCTGGAACCGGAAAATCTGTTCTTCTTAGGTCTATCATAGGCCTTGAGAGAATTGATCAGGGAGAAATCCTTTTTCATGGTGAGCGCTTTGATCACTTGAAAGAGACTCTTTTAACTCCTTATAGAATTAAAATTTCGTATTCATTTCAAAGTGGAGCGCTTTTTGACTCGGTAAATGTTTTTGAAAATATCGCCTACCCTCTCTTTGAGCACACAAGATTTAGCTACCAGCAAATTAAAGACAAAGTCGCTGAAATGCTAAAGCTCATTGATCTACCCGGTAGAGAGCATGTCATGCCATCCGATCTTTCAGGTGGGATGCAGAAGCGTGTTGGAATGGCCCGTGCAATGATCCTAAACCCGGAAGTGGTTTTATACGACGAACCGACAGCAGGACTTGACCCGGCCAATACTTTAAATGTTATTGCCTTGATGCAAAGATTTAAAAACCAAGGACTCGCTTCCATTTTTGTCACTCACGATATCCCATCGGCCTTAAGCCTTTGTGATAGAATTGTTGTCCTTCATGAAGGAAAAATCATTTTTAATGATACTCCTGAAAAATTTGAAAAGTCTGACGACCCTATTGTTAATAAGTTTAATTTGAGTAGTAAGGATTAGTTATGTACAAACCAACTGATAAAAAAAATTATTTGATCTCTGGGATTTTTATCTCGGTTCTTTTAATTGTGGTTATGATCACCATTTTTATGCTCAATAAAGAGAATCCTCTCTTTAGCAGTAAGATCTATATTAAAACTCAGGTTAAAAGCGCTCAAAACCTTAAAGACGGTGCAGCTGTACAGTTAAGAGGGATTAAAGTCGGAAGTGTATCGGCCATTGAGTTTAAAGACCTAGACACTCTTCAAATCACATTAGGGGTGAATGAAAAATACCACGAATGGATTAAAAAAGACTCAACGATTGCTTTTAAAACTCAAGGTGTCCTTGGCGATAAATTTCTTGAAATCGCAGGTGGAACGAACGAATCAAAAGTTATTGAAGATGGGGACCTCTTAGTTACCAATGAAGGCTCACAAATTGATCATATCATCACGAAGAGTGAAGACTTGATGGTGGCCGCGGGAAGCATCCTGACAAAATTCGATCGCATTCTTTCTAAAGTCGAAGAAACGAGATTAGAAAAAATTCTAACTAACCTTGAAAGCCTTACAGCAAATACAAATAAAGTCATGATGAGCTTAAACGATAAAAATTTCGGACAGTCGATGAACAACTTAAAAACTTCAACTGAATCAATGGCAAGAATGACTAAAAGAATTGAAGAGGGACCGGGCACTCTCCACGCCCTTATTTACGATCAAGGGCTTCATGAAGATCTTCGCACGCTTGTGGGTGGAGCAAATCGCAGTAAAGTTTTAAAATTCTTTATTCGCGAGTCGATTAAGAAAAACGAAAACTAATTTTTCATCAAATCGCGGCAACTGCCGAATACCTGAAAACTCCTGATGCGCTCAACTTGATTGTAATAATAATCACTGAAGCCACAAACATCGGGAGAAATACTATAAATGAAATCAATAATGATATAGCCGCCTTTACACTCAGGTGAAAAAACCTGGTACCTGTCGCCGCCACGACCTTCAACAGAATGAATTTTAAGTTTTCCAGGATCACCTTTGAAGTTCATGTTGCGCGATATTTTATTATGCATATCTTTTTCGCAATTATCTCTGTAAGTGAAGGCCTTCAAAATGTTTCTGCTCGCCTGAGGCATTTTAATCTGCACAGGAAGATTCGTTAGATTTTTGTAGTCCTCAACTTGCCTTAATTCTTCTTTTGAGAGCTTTTTATAATCTCTGGTATTTTCCCATCCATATCCCCAGCGCCAGGTCGTCTTCACCGCAGGAGTACCTCCGGCCATGACTCCATAATAGAAAATGCGACTGAGCCACTGGCCCATTTTATTGCGCTCTAAACAGGCCTTAAATTCCAGGTCGGTTTTATCTTTTTCGGCCTCAGTTCCACCCTTCCAGTAATTATAGTCATGAGGCGTACAGCAATTAAGCCAGTCATTGCCAGTAAATGGTTCCGAATCAGGCACCATAGAGCAGCCATCGGACTCAAATGGATTGAGCTTATTATCGGACGCCGTACCAACAGATGGCACAAGCATGAGGCTTAATAGAGCGATAATAAGAAATTTCATAAGCTAGTCTAATGCAGGCCCAAGACCATACCGTATTTAGGAAGTTCCCATAGGATGGCCCATTTGAAGATGTTAAATATTTATCATTTGCCTAATATTTTTACAGTTTAAGAGGCTGTAAAAACTTCATCTTCCTTGAGAATAGGCCGCTACAACGGTAAAACCTCTCTTATGAAAAAAGTAGGGTTGGGATTAATTTTAGTGAGTTTAGCTGGCTGTGGATCAGATAAGGGCCCACTGAAATTCAGCACTCCACAAAAAGTAATCAACACACTTGAAGTTGAAAATAAAAAAGATCCTACTGTTGAAAACGATAAAGCTTACGTCCAGATTAAAACATCACTCTTTGATACAAGCTGTATTAAATGTCACAATCCCGAAACTGCACTTAAAAGAAATCGCCTTGATCTAACAAACAGACAAAATATTCTCGATAACTTCGACGATATTATCTACAGAATGACAGATGCTTTCGACATGGGTTTTGATTATATGCCTCCAAAAGGAGACCCAGTCTCACCTGCACTCATTAAAGAATTAAAAACCTGGAAAGCAGATATTCATTTTGCGAATCTTCAAAAGAATCTTTTTGAGACGAGCTGTTTAAAATGCCATGGCCCTACTCAAACGAGACACGTTGATTTAACTTCAAAAGAAGTTATCCTTAAAAACTTTGATGATATCGTTTACAGAATGACGACGGCTTTTGAGGATAATCTTAAAAAGCCTATGCCGCCGAAGGGAAAGGGAGAGCCGGTTTCTCCAAAGCTTATTGAAGAATTAAAGAACTGGAAAAATTTAGCTGATTAATTTTGCCTCTTCACGATCTTTTAAGAAATGAGCTGAATACAATCAATTTTGTAGGCTAATGACTTTGGAGCTTAGAACTGAATAAGTCCATAGCATCATAACGATCAGGGTTTTCATACATATCCTTAAATTGTAGTTGTTCTTTTTGTGTCCATTTATGCTTTGGATTTCTAATTAAAAATCCTTTTATAATTTTTTCGGGATTATGTACTTTAAAATTGCATCCCACAATAAACTGATGAAATGTCACATCAGCTACCTTATAAATTCCTGATGAGATATTTTCTGCACCTTTTTTGAAAATCATACTTCTCCAAAAATTATTAAGAATTTTATCTTCTAACAACCCCCATGCATGCTGAGCTTGAGCTGACGAAATATGCCCCATTACGAACTTTAAACATTCAGATCTAGCAATCATTAATCCATTTGCCTTGAGATAATCTGGTGCTTTGTCGTAGTTTTTCAACATATCTCTGTAAGTGACAGCTAAGCTTTTAAGAGCTCTGCGAATATTTGCATCATCGTAATTTTCATTAATCCATAGCTCTACATCATCTCTCACGCCATCATTGTCTGAATCAACTCCATTAATTGTGAAATATTCCCACATAGGAGGACTCGGAGGTATAACATCGCCATCATCTATAGTTGTTTTGGAGAAAATATCTAAACTCATGAATAAAAGAACTAAATATGTTACCTTGTTTAATTTTAAAATTGCATGTAGAACGTTTTTCAACATTTTCAGTTTTAAATGATTGTCCACTTAGATTACCTTGTAATTTAGCCCAAACATTGAGCGTCTCCATAGTATTGCATACTTCAATCTATAAAAATCCTATCAACGAGGATAAAAAAGAATATCTTATAATAAAAAATTGATTACTAAGCAAAAAAACAATTAGATTGAATAGTTCATGAAATATAACCGACTTTAAAGATTTGCGAAAAAGTAATTGCTCTAAAAATAAGCCCTATCCTTTTTCCAGATAAGGCTTTTTTATTTCAAACTATTTAACTAGTTCATACTTAATTTTTTCTGTCTGCGGTCTTGAGTGACATGTATCGTTTGTCGAAACTGTTTCAACAGAAACATCCATATAAGAAGCATAAATCGTTCCTGTAATGAACTCACTCTTAACAATTAAAGTCGCTCTGAATCCATCTCCACATCCGCTTTCCCATACATCAGCAAGAGCTGCTTTCGCTTCAAATCTTACTCTGTCTTCGTTGTGACGAGTTGTTGATGTAATTTTTAATAAGGCCGGGAAACTTCCGTCTGCACTTTCTACTTCCAGAAGACCATCTCCGACATGTGACTCTTGAATGCTTTCAAGGCATAGGCGAGCTGGAACTGCTGCTGGCGTAGGTGTTGTTGCCTGGTAACAAGAAGTCTCTCCGAAAGCGATAACAGGCACTGCAAATAAAATAGCTGCGATAGTTTTAAGTTTCATAGGTTCTCCAAAGTTTAAGAATGGAGAACTTATATCTTATATTTTAAAAATTCATTATTAGGTTTTGATTAAGATTTAGTTGAGCTGCAAGAACCCTTTCTTTTTCATCTTCTCTATTAAAGTCGTTCTATTCATAGAAAGAAGTTTAGAAGCTTGGTTTTTATTACCACCAGTCAACTCAAGTGCTTGATTGATAAGAGAGTCTTCAATATCAGAAAGAAGCTGCTTTAAATCAACCCCATCATCTGGAAGTGAGATAACATTCTTATATGAGTCAAGATTCTGAGGTGTCGCTTTTACAAACTTAGCTGGAAGATCTGAAACTTTTATCTGGTTTCCGCCTTTCAAGATAACTAATCTTTCAATTAAGTTTTCAAGTTCACGAACGTTTCCTGGCCATTCATAAGTGATTAACAGCTCAAGAGTCTCATCATCGAACTCAATATTATTTCTTCCATCCGCACTTACGAACTTTGAAAGAAAATATGAAATCATCAGAGGAATATCTTCGCGACGCTCACATAGGGCCGGAATTTTTATAGGAATAACATTTAAGCGGTAATATAAATCTTCGCGGAAGTTTCCTTCCTGAACAGATTCTTCCAGGTTTCTGTGAGTCGCAGTAATGATACGAACATCAATATCTGTAACTTCAGTACTTCCTACTCTCTCAATCACTCTGTTTTGCAGAACTCTTAAAAGTTTTACCTGCAGAAGAAGTGGCATATCCCCAATTTCATCGAGGAAGATCGTTCCTCTGTGGGCCATTTCAAAGCGCCCTTTACGAGAAGAGATTGCGCCAGTGAAAGCACCTTTTTCATGTCCGAAGAGCTCACTCTCCAGAAGTTCAGAAGGAATAGCACCACAGTTAACAGAAACCATGTTATGAGACTTTCTAGGAGAAAGATTATGAAGAGCATTGGCGACCAGCTCTTTACCTGTTCCCGACGGACCTGAAATAAAAACAGTTGAATCACTTGCCGCAACTTTTTTGATTCTCTCAAAAACCTGCTTCATTTGTTTCGAGCGCCCTACCATTCCACAGAAAATATCATCTGCAGTGGGTGCTTCGATTTTAAATTTACTCTGGAACAAGTGAGGTGCCGGAGCAGTCGTTGCCTTTAAAGTAATCCCCTCAGAAGCGGCAAATGCACTTTGAGGAATATTTAATTTTTTTGTAAACGCTTTCGTGACGAGGTCACTCAAAATTTCCAGTTCAAATGGTTTTGTTAAATAGTGAAATACGCCTTTTTTAGTAGCGTTGATCGCCGTTTCAATTGAAGCAAAGCCCGTCATAACGATTGAAACGAAATGGTGGCCACGCTCTTTTAACAGGTCAATAAGAAGAAGCCCATCAGAGCCTCCAGCTTCAAAGCTGATATCAGTGATTAAGCAAAAAGGGGTCTGATTAACAACGGTTTCGTTTTTAATTTTTTTATCTAGGTCTAGAAGACATTCAGTTGGACTTAAATAGTAATGAACAGTGAGATTGAGTTTCTTTTCAAGATATTTTTTTATCGTTGTACCTAGTACACGGTCATCTTCTACCAGATAAATATCCGGGAGTTTCATTTGATTGGTGACTCCACTCTTCGATGAATCTTGCTCATATGAAGTATGGAGAAATTGAAAATCATTCACTCTTCGCGTCCTTGAAAGAAATTGATGAAACCTAAAACCGATAAAAAAGGTCAATCCAATAAACCTATAGAAAAATGCTATCAATGGAGGGACCTCGGTGTCAATTTTTCAACACAAGGTGCATGGCGCGGAAGAATTTTCCGCAAATGTTGGTAAGTTTGCTAACTAGCTAAAAGCCTGAGTGAGTTTATAGGTTATTCCGTCTGGTCCGCCCATTAGGAAATAAACGATGGTGAGTGTAAGACAAAATAAGGTTATTGTTGCCCAAGCATAGGCAATGTCTCTGTAGTCCTTAAGCCAAAATAGATAAGCAAAGTGAACACTTGTGAGCCCTAGTGGGACTGCCCAGAATGGAATGTATTTAGCGACAAAGAGAGTAACATCAAAAAGATTCAATGAAGCTCCTACCTAACCGTGGCTTTCGTTTCAGGTTTAGTTGGAGTGACACTCTCAGGTTCAGATTCAGCTTTCGCTTTTCTTTTACCATCATAATTTTTATCGATGATATTTCCCGGAGTCTTAGTGGTAACGGGATTTAAAGTATTACTGCAAGCAACAGCTTCTAAGCTTTTTAGCTCTTCCATTTCGCCATCAAGTGCCGAGTTCATACACTTGCGAACTTCTATACACTGCTCTTTTTGAACTTGTGCGATAGGTTTTTCTTTCACAACTTGTTTGCCATCAACAACCGTCGTAACAGTTGTGGCGATATCGAGATTGCAAGAGCCGTCTAATACAGCAGGAGAACGCGAGTTTTCTGCGTGAGTATGAAACGAAATTAGTAATGTAATAAGTATAAACTTTTTCATCTTATAAAATGTTGCCATTATAAATTGATCGGATCAAGGGGGAAAGCATAGGCCTTTTTGGACAAAAAAAAGCCCTCTTACGAGGGCCTTTAAACTTAGAAATGTGATTTAAGTTCTTCTAAACGATCTAGTTTTTCCCATGGGAAAATGTCTCTACCAAAGTGCCCGTAAGCAGCAGTGTCAGAGTAGATTGGCTTAAGAAGACCAAGTCTTTCAATGATAGCTCTTGGCTTCATATCAAACATTTGGTTGATAACAGTTGTTAGCTTATTGATATCAACTTTTTCTGTTCCGTATGTTTCAACAAGGAAAGATACTGGTTGAGCAACACCAATTGCGTAGGCAACTTGAACTAGTGCTTTTTCAGCAAGGCCCGCTGCAACGATGTGCTTAGCTACGTGACGAGCAGCGTACGCTGCTGATCTATCAACTTTAGATGGATCCTTTCCAGAGAAAGCTCCACCACCGTGAGCACCGTGACCACCGTAAGTATCTACGATGATTTTTCTTCCTGTAAGACCACAGTCTCCCATTGGTCCACCGATAACGAATCTTCCAGTTGGGTTGATGTAAATTTTAGTTTTGTTGTCGATAAGGTTAGCTGGAACAACTTTGTTGATTACTTCAGCTCTGATTCCTTCTTCGATTTGCTTTAACGTCATTTCTTCAGCGTGCTGAGTAGAAAGAACGATTGCATCTAAACGTGAAATTTTTCCGTTTACGTATTGAGCAGAAACTTGAGTCTTCCCATCAGCACGAAGTAATGGAAGAGGACCATTCTTTCTAACCTCAGAAAGTTTTCTTGCAAGTTGGTGAGATAGATCGATTGTAAGTGGCATGAAGTTAGCTGTTTCGTTACAAGCGTAACCAAACATTAAACCTTGGTCTCCAGCACCTTGTTCAGTGAAAGTCCCTTTTCCTTCGTCAACACCTTGAGCGATATCTGGAGATTGCTTTCCAAGAACAACTGAAACACCACATGTAGTAGCGTCGAAACCTTTATCTGAGTGGTCGTAACCAATTTTCTTAATTGTGTTTCTAACGATAGCTTGGAAGTCTACGTTTGCATTCGTAGTAATCTCTCCAGCAAGAACAACTAAACCAGTTGTGATCATAGTTTCGCATGCAACACGTGACTTTGGGTCTTGAGCTAGCATAGCGTCCAGTACTGCATCTGAAATTTGATCGGCCATTTTATCTGGGTGACCTTCAGTAACTGATTCAGACGTAAAGATGTAATCTTTCAACATATAAAATTCTCCAAAAAATGCTGGTAAATAAATTTTACCTAAACAAATAATACTCTAGTGTATTCGGGCAATATACACTCGCATTATCCAGATATCAAATCATTTTAGAGGAGCAAAATAACGAAATTGGTGGGGGTTTCGGTAATAATAGACCTGACTAGGTTTATTGAAATCGACAACATAAGGCTTACCTTTCATTTCAACAACTAAGTAGGTCTTTTTCTTATCAGGAACTTCGAAGTCATATAGAAACTTATATCTATCCTGCTTATAAAGAGTGGCGAGGCTTTTAGGGTTTTTAACCGGCTTACCAGGCACTTCCCCAACTGCTTTATAGTCTTCCCAAAGAGAATCCATCTCGATTCTTCCATACATACTCATGCGAGAAAAATATCTTAAGGCCGGAAAATTCTTTCTAGGTTTATTGAGTAGCTCTAGAGCAATACGAACGTTTTCACGACGAAGAAACTGACCGACTTTCGACATGTCTGGGCAATAGATATGAAGATTTCCAGGGATATAAAAATAAGTAAATGAGAACTCACCTTCTTTAAAAAGAACGTTGAGCCACTTATGCTCTTTAGTCTTCACATCACTAGGAATGAAATTAAAAATAGAATCGGTACTCGTAAGGTCACTATAAAAAGGATGAGAAAATCTATTGATAACAACTTGAGCGACATCCCTTCTCTCTAATGCATCCGGCGCATCAATGCGCCCTACTTCTGCATAGAGAATTGTCTCCATCGCATATAAGTATTGAAACAACTCTGACTTTTTCGACCAGTATTCGTAAGTTTCGCCTTCTTTTTTTAAGACAAAGGCCTTCAGATTTGAAAGTGATTTTGCTCTTTCTTCTAATATCGCCGTTACGTCTGCGACAGTATCAGTCTCTGCAATTTTTATTTTCTTTCCGTCAGAAAGATCCTGATAAAAAGCGAGACTTCTCTCAGCTCTATCGCTCCACTCATTAAATCTCACGACTAAGGCTTCAGGGCCAAGCTCTAAAAGGTTTTTAAAGTTCGTAATAATAAATTTAAAATCTGATCTTTCATTCTCCGTTAGGAATGTGCGATTTTTTTGCTTATACAATGAAAGATAAAGTGTATCGAAACCAGCTCTAATGACAGAATCATTGCGGGATAGATTTTCATCATAAGATCCATCCTGATACATTCTGCGGGATAGATAAATGGCATTGGCCTTAGAGCGCGCGACTGGTGTATTAACGTTTTTAAATTTTTCGTACTCGCCTCTTAATTCAAGATGATTAAGGGGAAATTTAAAACTCAATAAAAAGGCGACCTGGCCTCTAAAGAGCTCTACTTCTTTCATGAGCTGAGCGAACTGTTTCTGGGCCCGCTCTTCGATATCAATTTTTTTCTCTTTCTTTTTTGCTAAGAAATAATCTTTTTTAGCTTCCTGAAGAACCTGCACTTCATTTTCAATACGCTTCAGTGTTTGAAGGGCATCTTCAAAACTGGTAGTTTTTTTCAAAATTTCAGTCTGAGATTTTATCCAGGCGATTTTTTCTTTAATCAGAGGCAATGTTGCTTTGATTGTTTTTTGATCGACTTTTTGATCTAGGAGAACAGGAATATAATTTCCATCTCCGCGGTATTTTGTATCCAATGCCTGATAAGCTTCGGCCACTCCCGGCTTACATGACGATGCCGCATACTCTTTTTGTATTTTTAAATACTCGCCAAGCACAGCTTGATCGAGTTTACTTTTTGCCCACGCTGGTTGGGCAAGAAGCAACAATGTAGCGGCATTTAATAAAAACAGCATTTTTTTATTTTTTTAGATTTTTAACAAAGTCGGACTCCCAAAGTCCAAGACATGTTCCATTACTTAAAATTAAGATAACGTTTTCTTCACCGGTCACTTTTTCGATTTCCGTCATAAGCTCAGCGAGATTACCGACAACACTGCCTGGTCTTCCCGAAGCTCTTACAACTTCTGTGATTTTATAGATATCAAGATCGCCCACATCTTTTACGCTTGTGGGCCTTGTAGGTTTTGTAAAAATAACTGAAGAGGCACGAGAGAGAGACTCTTCAAACTCTTTTTGAAAAATTGCACTTCTTGCTGTTGCCGAGTTCGGCTCCATAATGACATTAATTTTTTTACCAGGATATTTAGTAATAATCCCATCGAGAGTTAACTCAACGGCACGAGGGTGGTGAGCAAAGTCATCAATAACAAGTGCACCTTTATAAATACCTCTAACTTCCTGACGGCGCTTAACCATCTGTAAATCTTTAATCGCTGCTTGCAATTGAGCTTTAGTAAATCCTTCTGTCAGTGCATATAAAATAACTGAAGAAAGATTCATAACATTATGGCGACCGATAAGATTTGTTTCAAAAACATAATCTTCTTTATTCACTTTTAATTGAAACGAAGTTCCTTCTGGTCCGGACTTAAGAATTTTCGGGCCAATCTCAGACTGCTCTCCGTACTTCATCCACTTATCTTTGTCTCCATTAGAAAACTCACTAAAGAGTTCATTGGCCGCTGGATAATCTGATGAGAAGATAAACTTTTTTGAAATATGGGGAATAGCTGCTCTGAACTGATCTTTGATTTCTTCAACTGATCCAAAAATATCAGCATGATCATACTCAAGAGAAGTTAGAATTAAATTATCAATTGAATAAGACCTGAACTTAGAGATCTTTTCAAAGTAAGCTGAATCATACTCATCTGATTCAATGAAAAAATACTTTCCGCTTCCCAGTCTTGAAGAAGGTCTTCCTTCCATAACTCCACCGATCAGGTAGCCCGGGTCAGCTTTAAGGTTTTCAAAAACCTGAGTTGCTAAATAAGTCGTTGTCGTTTTTCCGTGAGTTCCTGCGATACCAATCACATTAACTTCACTTAAAACCAGAGCACCGATTGCTGTTGGAAATGAAGAGAAGTTTACGCCAAGTTCTTCAATGAGTGAGGCATCCGGGCCACCTTTAGGAATAACATTACCAACAACAATAAGATCAAATGACTTTAAAAATGCCTGATCAATTTTATCCAATTTATGTAATGGAATGCCTGTCGACTCAAGATATGTACTCATCGGCGGATAAAAATTCGTATCACCACCTTCAACTTCAAAACCTTTTTCTTTTAGTAAACAAGCGGCCGCGCCCATTCCTGTCCCACACACCCTGTAGAAAAACACTCGCTTAATATCCTTTTGAAGTTTTTTCAAAGCAGTATAGTCAAGTTTGTTTTTCATATTCATGAGTGATCCTGTCTTCTATTGGTAAATCGTTTCTCAATCTTATCATATTAAAGGCTAAAACATAAGCCAAATGTTGCCGAAGATACTAAGAGATAAGGAGTTTTGTGAAAAAATTAATTCAACTTTTAGGGCTATGTTTATTACTCATTTTGAATGCATGTTCAACAATAGCTGAGCGCGTTCCTGCGCAAGTTGATAATGACATATTCAACAGTGCATTTTCAATTCCTCACATTGATAAAAAACCAAGTGGCGATGGAAAAAAAATAATTGAAGATCTTTTTCAATATCAAAAAGATACTTTTAAATTAGAACTAATAAAGAGTAGCTCACTTCCAGGTGACACAGCTTACAAACTTGAATTAGATGTTGATGAAAAAAACTCCAAGTTAGTTTATCGCATTTATCACACCCCTAAAGCATTAAGCGATGCTAATGCAACCTATGCTCTAACAGATTTCCTTCATGGCCTTAGGAGTAATGGAAATCTTAGAACCCCCTTTATGGCATTTGAGATTTATCACAACGCTAAAGAAGGAGATCCTATTGCTTTAGATAATATTTTAAAATTAAGAACACAACATAGTCATCACTACGGAGAGGCAGTGGCCCTTTACCAAGCTGATGGATATCTAGATGCAACAAAAGAAGTAGAAAGCTTAAGGGATGAACTTAAGCCTTCCATCAAAGCACTCAAGGCCAAAAGAGCAATCAATCGCGATAAAAGAAAATCCGTTTTAGCTGAACTAGATAAGGCCCCAGAAGGAAAACAGTTCAGGATGATGATTGCTAAAAATGATCGCAAAGGTGCTATGGCCGTTCTAAAAAAATATCTTCCTTGGGAAGGAATGCCTCCCTTTGAAAAAGAATTTTGGGAAACATATATGGAAGTTGTACTGAATCCAGTGCCGCTTGACCAAAGAATTTTAATCTACAGAGGAATTGCCGACGACTATGTTCACAGGGTAGTTGTGGGGACAAAAGAGCTTTCTGAAAAAGAAGCGATTCTTCAAGGTAGGGCTTTTGTAATGTCTACGGGAATGGTTAAAAACCAAGGCTCGTGGAACAGAAGACTGCGTACTCTCGAGGCCATGAATAGCAAATTTATCGGAATGATTGGCGACAATGATGAATATTCTCAATCGGCACGCATCACCACAATGTTCGTCAACCATTCGGGAACTCCCGCTGGAAGCCCATTTCTTTCATTCAGCCCTAAATTATCTGTCGCTGAGCAATTTGGTGGAAAGAGAGTTTCGGCATACTTAATGGATCCAAGACTTTTAAATTTTAACTATGCTTCGAGTTTTGAACACGAAATCGAATACCTAGTTCCTCTTACAACTTTTCCTGATGAAATGATTGGGATTGCTGACTCTGATCTTGTTCCAGGTGTAAATAATAAAAAGTACCTTGAAGAAAAGTTAGAAAAAATGATTGCTAAAGAATTTGGTGAAGCGAAAAAAGATGATGTGATTATTAAAATCAAAAAAAATAGTTATGCTTTTTTTAGCGGCAACTACAAAGAAATGGTAGATGTTAAAGGGGCCAATCCTGGACCTTCAAATTTAAAATTCTATAAAAAATTCATTACTGAGGGTGCTCCACCTGTCAGCTTAAATCCTCAAGGTGAACTAAACTGTAAAGACCTGATTCAATTATTCTGGGCGGCGAACTAATGAAAACACTAAGCTTATCACTCATTTTTTCACTTTTAATCTCTAGCTGTGCTGTATGGCAACCTAGCACTTCATCTGCTAACAGACTTCCGGCCTCTAATGTTGATGAGATTACTTATTATCTATCTGTAGATAAGTTCAAATACTATTTGAATGAATACTCAGTGGCCCAGGAAGGAAAGATTCCCGATCCTATTATTGCTCATTTGAGAGGAATCTCCATTGAACAAATCATGGAAATGGGACTCGATGTTGATGAGTTAAGTGATGCCAATAATTACGATAAACTCATTATCAACATTCTAAAAGAAGAAGACCTGATGAAAGGAGTCACGCAGACTCAGCTTAAGTGGGGTTACAATTTCTTTAAGAATAAACTCAATGAAGCTTTCAGTCTTTCCAACAGTAAATTAGGAATTGATTTAAGTGTACCAAGCACGAGTGCTGAAATTGATAATGGTATGACCATTAAGCCGGAAATGCTGGCCGCTGAAGATATGACTTTAGACTCTGGCCACTACATTTCTAATAGAACGACGAGAGCTATTTTCTGGGAAGCCAATCAAAACAATCGCCCGATTGAATTTCACTTAGGTGATAGCCGTGAGTTCTTAAAAGAATTGAAAGATAAAAACGGTGAACTTCTCTTTGAAGTAAAACCCTTTGCTAAAAACTATAACAAAATTTATATCATCCAATACCCTGGTGAAAAAACGTATCGTTATGCCATCACCAACATTGGTGGACAAGACAGACTTGATCACTTAAGCCATCAGATTTCACTTTCAAAACTATCTGGACAAAACTTAAAAACAAAAGTTCTAGTTAAAGGTGATATCAAAAAATTTCACGCAGCTAAAGCTGAAGAGCATGCAATGCAATTGCGTCTTCTGCCTTCTGCAGACAGAGTTATCATCGGGCAAAAAGAATCAATCGATGGTAAATTTAACATTTTCTGGAAGATCAAGGCCTTAAAAAACCTTTACGACGAAAATGCTGCTGCTTTCAATAAAACGATCACTTCACTTGGTGCAAAAGAAAAAGATAAGTTCTTTGCCATGATGAACGCCACTAGTGGAAACGAAGTTATCTTTAAAGATAAAAAAATTGTAGAAGATGCTTATGCCTTATTTGAAGCTGACTTTGCAAAAAAACCTCATCTGGTTCCAGGAAAATTTAAAATTTATAACTATGATAACTTCACAATTGAGATGTGTGATTACGTATTTCAAAACAGTGAAAATAAAACTATCAGATGGCGTGTTGTCTCAAACGTTTGGGGAGATGAAGTTATTCCTATAGCTGAAGCGCTTAAGATGACAGGACACACGAATGTCACTTATATGGGAACGGCCGGTGCTTTTGCCACAAAAGGATATAAGGTTGGAGACCTGGTCTCACCTGCTTTTGTAAGAGACGGTGAAGCGAGTCTGGCCATGAAGCCAGGCGCGATGAAAATCGAAGGCGCAAGGTACGAAGGCTCAGTGGAGCACGTTGGTTCTCCTTTTGAAGAAAGTAAAGCATGGCTAGCTAAGGCCGAAGCAAGATCAGAGTTCGTAGAAGTTGAAACTTCATACTTAAGAAGAATTTTCAACGGCCCAAAAGATAATCTAGAAATCTTCCTATTGATCTCTGATATTTTAGGAAGTGATACAGAAACACTTGCTCACGCAACTAGTGGAAAGAGAAAAAATGCTCAGAATAAACTTCTGGCAAAATTATTTGAGCGAGATTCAAAAGGGATACCTTCTCCTGTTGCCGCTGCTCCAGCTAATGCGTTGGAGAAATTTAAGAATCTAGTTTTTAAGGTGCTTGAAAAGAAAACAGCGGCCTTTAGGTATTATGTTTACTCAAGCCTTAAAAACACTAAGAATGCCGGCGAAAAAGAAATTCTTGAGTTTGCTAATGCAAAAGCATCTTTTACAGACAGCTTCCTTTTAGATCGTCTGGTAAAAATTAGTGAAGTCATTCATGAAATTAAAAAGAGCAATCCAGCTGCTGGAGACTTTGAAATTGCTTTTTCAAAATCATTGGTAGAAGGAACATGGAATCCAAAAGAAGAAAAATTAGGAGTGCTCATCAAAGCAAAAAACGCTGAGAGCGAAAAAATTATTAAGGCTGCCTTAGTTAAAAATAAAAAATTTATCGATGACATGAAAACTTATGCAACTCTTGATGTAAAGATGGCAGTAGATGATCCGAATATGATTTGGATGAAAGTTCCGGAAAAAACGGATGCAGACTTTTTAGTAAAAGTTTATGCCTTATCTGGATTTAAGAATGCCGGACTTTATAAGAATGTTACCTATAACGGAAACATTACGTTAGATTTTCTTCCGACATCAAAAGTTGAGAATGTTTTAGAAGCATTCTATCAAGGAAAAGGACTGGTCCCCGCTGGTCTTAATGATGTTGGTGGAACGTGTATGGAAGCTATGAAGAGAATGATGCAAATCATTTAGAACATATAGTTTCGCGGGGAAAGTATGAATCGGTTCCTGCCCTTTATTATTCTTTTAGTATGTGTGTTGCTGCAAAATTGCGACAACAATATTACTATCAAATCGCAGATTGGCAGGTCTATCGCCAGTGCTGTCGTTGTACGCATTGATGGCACTGAAAAAATTCCCAATGGTGTAAAAGAGTTATTATTTGAAGAGCAGAATCTTCACAATAAAGATCTATGGGGAGCAAATGCTTTTGCTTCTAATATTGATCCTAAATACGTACCTGAAGCCAATCCTAAATTTCCCCTTCCCTATTATTTAATTCCAGATACTGATGCAAAATTCTTATTTGCAGACTCGCTCAACACTAAAGTCGCCGACCAACTTTCAATGTTAATTAGTGGAACACGTTACTATAAATTATTCGTGCATCCTGAATCTGAAGGGCATTATGCATTTTTAAGAAATGCTTACAGATACATCGGTCCCGAAGAAACAGAATTTATGGCCTCTCCGACTTCCAGCTATAGATCACTAGTGGTGTGGAATCAAGGCCAGTCTAATAAAAGACCATTCATTGCCAAGGTCAGTCTAGATAAAAATGTCATCGGCGGAATAGACAGACTTGTCAGTGAGAATGAAGTTGAGCGATCTGTTGCCAACCAAAGAGTGTTTGATCGTCTTGGAAAATCTAACCTTGAATCAATGAATGTTAAAATTTTTCCAGAATCGGCAGGTCTATTATTTAAAAGACCCATGGGCGGAGCCCCCGATAAACTCGGAGGTCAGCTTATCAGAGAAATACCGGAAGAAATCTTGAAAGATGAAATGAAGTGGTTATCTTTTTCTGCGCTCATGAGTCCTAACAGAAAGCCTCCTCTGATCATGAAAGTTATTTCACAAAGTGGTCTTAGCTCTTTTGAGTTTTTTGAAAAGTATATGATCAAGGGCTATCTTGATATGTTTGAAAATCTCTCACTTAAAAATGGTGTTAACTTCGAGCCTCATTCACAGAACCTGGTCTTTGAAACAACTACCGATTTTAAACCAACAGGTAAATGGGTACTGCGAGACTTTGGCGGAGTCTGGACCGATCCTGTGGCCATGGCAAAAAATGGCGGGCCTATAGATATTTATATGCAAGACGCGAGTGCGAGCAAGTATAAGCTTAAAGGTGGAAGAGGAAATTATATAAGCAGTTACGTCTTTTTTTACAAGCGTCAGGTCTTCGATATGATGCTGGAAGAAGTTGCTAAATTTGACCCAGCGATGACACCTGAGAAAATAAATGAACTAAAACAGAAGATTGATACTGCTTACTTAAAGCAGATTAACTCATATTTAAAGTTAAAACTTAAAGTCGCCCCTGACATGACCACGTATCAAAAAATAGAGCAGATGGTGCTAGACCAAACAGGTCTCGATAGAAGTGTTAACAAAAAAGAACTCGAAAATACTTCAGCTCTTCGCGCTTTTTTAGATAGAAAAAAAGATAGTAAAGAATGGGTTGATTTAGCAAACCCCGCAGGAGGAAAGTCGATTTTTTATCTCACCGATCATGGTGTTTATGAAATTTCAGATGAAAAGATTGTTGGTCTCGCTCTCTTTAACCAGAATGAACTTAACAAATTTAAGAACAATAATGGTATGCTTCCTGAGTTTCTACCAAACACGAAATACTGGAACACTGGAAAGTGCTTCCATATGATTAAAAATTTTTTCAGATAAGGCCTCACTCTCATGACACTTAACTATCAATACATCAAAAACGATAAACCTGTTTTAGTTCTTATTCATGGACTACTAAGCTCACTGGAAACTTTTGTCCCGGTCATTCCTCAATTAGAAAAGCATTTCTCTCTTCTTCTGGTTGATCAGCGCGGGCATGGTAAATCTCCCCCAAGCGGATCAGATTATACTGCTTACTCCATGGCAGAAGATCTTAAAGAATTACTAGAGACTCTCCAGATAAAAAAGGCCATTTTCTTGGGTCACTCAATGGGTGGTCGAACAGTTCTGGCATTTGGTGAAAGATATCCTGAGATGATTGAGAAAATGATTATTGAAGATATGGGCATTCACACTCGTCAGGAAAGATCAGGAGAAAAAGATCAGGAGAGAATGACGATGGCAGAAAATGTCAAAGTCGACTCCCTTCATTTTAAAAGTAAAGATGATATCTTTAAGGTGATCTCACCTCTCTATTCTTACGCTAAAGACTTACTCAATAGTAAAGTCATCACACATGCCAATAGTTTTGAATTAAAATTCTGGCCAGAAGTTTCTGTGCTTTATGGATATCAGGGAAATTATAGTGACCTGACTCAAGCGCTGAGCTCGTCAACTTTTCCTGTGATGTTTATGATTGCAGACCCAGCTGTTGGATCTGCTATGACAGACTTTTGTATTGAGCATATTAAACAGCATGTTCCAAGAGCTCGTATGCATCTCATTCCAAAATCATGGCATACGATTCACAAAACTCATCCAAATGAGTTCTGCCAGGCCATCATCGATTTTGCCGGCTAGCTATTCAAGATAGAAAATAACCTGACTGACAACTCTGATTTTCTTCTTCAAGGAAGACTCAGATTCATAATCACTTATCGGTGAGCCAATGGAAAACTGCCCTTGAGAAGCATTTTTAATATCGCCTACTTTTGCTCCAGCATTAGCTGCAAAACTCTGAGCTGCCGCTCTGGCATTCTTAGTAGCCTCTTCCAGCATCTGAGGCTTAATGGCATTTAAGTCAGTAAAAAAGTAACTGATCCTGCTGCCTGAAAGGGCCACACCACGACTAAGGAGCATATCTGTTTTCTGACTGGCAGAAACCAGTTTATCAATTTTTTTACTAGTGATCACAAACCCACCGCGCGCTACATATCTTGCACCTTTTCTCTCGCCATACTCTTGAGCTTCTTTATCAGTAATATTTCCCGCATCTTTTTGGATTTCTTCTTTAGAAAAACCTTCTTCTTCTAAAAATTGCAGCGTTGATTTTTGAATATCACTGATTTTTTTATTAAGATCACTCATGTTATCTGAGGCTGAATTAAAAGTTAAATACCAGATAGCTTCATTGGCATCTACCACTCTTTCAGATAATCCTTTTACTTCAACAACTCTATCGAGTTTTTTAAAAGTGATGATTCCATTGCCGATAAAAAATCCACCAATAGCAATTCCCACGGCCAGTATAGCACTCGTAATTGTATTCATTATAACCTCCAGATGGCTTCACCCATCGTTCTTCTTAAATGATTAAGTCCTGCTTTATCGTACCAATAAGTCTGCGTGCCGTTGGCAAGAATAACTGCGCCTCTTTGTGTTTCTGGATTAATCCAAAAAGATGTGCCAGTAAAACCCAGATGACCAAATGTTTTTGTAGTTGCTCCCTTTCCGGCCAGAGTTGCTTCGGGGTCCATGACATGATCAAATCCGTGAATAAATCGGTCTTCAGGATTTTGAGATTTTGCCTGATTAAAAACAACTTCATTCATGTTAGTTATTTTATTCAAATTTAAAAGTGACCTGCATAATCCATCAACTGTCGAAAAAAGACCTGCGTGAGAGACAAATTCACGAATGTTAAAACAATTATTGTCGTGAACTTCACCACAAACTATTTTTTTGTTTCTAACACCGTAATCAGGACTAAATGAATCAGGCGCAAGCTCTGTCCAATGAAGAAGGTCTTTATCAAAGTAATATGAGCATAATTCTTTTAATTTTTTTCCGGATTTTTTCTCTATCTCCAACATACATCTAAGCGATGAATAGTCTGAATAAAGAGTCGGTGACTCCACAATGTCGAAGGAAAGAATTTCTTCACGCCACTTATGTTTTGAAAGAAGTCCGCCACTCGGAAGCCCTGCTTTATGATTGAGAAGTAACATATTTTTTTGATCAAAAAGATCCGGTGATTTTAATCTCACCGCTGAGTTCGTCAGCGCTTTCGTTAAACTTGCCAGGTCGAAATAAAGATAAGGTTTTGACGATACAACATTGGTTGCAGAAATTTCAAAACTTTCAAATTGATTATTTTTAAAGTCGATGACTCCGACAGCCAGACTATCGAAATGTTGATTTTGTAAAAGTTTTAGCCCTAGGTCTAGTAATGATTTTTCCATCTCTAGAGCTTAACTAAATTTTCAGAAGGCTGCAATTTTGAAAACCCCGGCCTGTGATGACCGGGGCCGCAATTTTATTATTTGTAGTTAGCTGCTTTCATAAGTTGCTTAGCTTCATCAACTTTTGCGCTGATGTTACCAACATTCGTCTGATCTTGAGAGAATTTTCCAAATCCTGTTAACACTGGAGCAAGTTCTGCAGCAGGGTTAGCTGGATACTGGCTGAAGATTGAAGCCACTGGTGCTTGAACTTCTTTTGAGCTTAAGTATTCCATAACAAGTGTTGCTGCCGCAGTATTTTTTGCGTGCTTAAGAAGACCAATACCTACACCGTTAACATGCGCGCCAACTGAATTTTGCTCAGGAAAGAAAAACTTTACTGGATAGTTAGCGTCAGCTTTTACGAATGGTGCAAGGTAGTATGAGTTTGCGATACCAACATCACAAGTTCCTGCAGCTACAGCGTTGATAACATCTGTGTCACCTTTAATTGGATCAACTGCAAAATTGTTTACCCATGACTTGAAGATGTTCAGAGTTTTTTCTGCACCAAAGTGAGTTACAAAGTACGCACCTAGAGCTTCATTGTAGCTGTTGTTAGACGTACGTACACAAAGACGGCCATTCCACTTTGCAGAACCTAGGTCAGCGTATGTTGATAGTTCAGCTGCTGTTACTTTATTTGCATTGTACATAATTCCACGAACTCTATAGACGATCGTGAACCAGTTTTTGTTAGCTTCAATTAATGATGAAGGAATATTTTTTTCAACTGTTTTTGAATTGAAAGGTTTGTATAAACCTTGAGCTTGCGCCTGACCGTGGAAAACTAAATCTTTATCAAGGTGAAGATCTGCTGTTGTTGCTTCTCCTTCTGCTTTTAATTTTGCAATGATTTCTGCACTTGTTCCACTTACGATATTAACTTTGATTCCTGTGCGATCAGTGAATGGCTTAAAGACAGGATCAAGTCTAGCTGCTTCGTAGACTGAATAAATTGTAACTTGTTTGTCAGATGCGAATGCCGAAGTTGTTAGTGCCAGTGCGGCCACAACAAGTGAACGAGTTGCCATTTTAAACATGTGTATCTCCTCTTTGTTATTAAACAAAGGGAAATTACCCAACATTGTTTCATTCGTCAAACTTTTGTATGTGCACGTAAAAAGGTAATGAATTAAGTAACTAAGGGGCATTCTTACTGCCCCTTAGTCAATTTCTTACTTTGAATTTCTGATTGCGGCCTGAGCAGCTGCAAGTCTTGCGATAGGAACTCTGTACGGTGAACAAGAGACGTAATCAAGGCCTATCTTGTGACAGAACTCGATTGATTTAGGCTCTCCACCATGCTCTCCACAGATCCCAAAGTGCATAGATGGATTTGTCTTTCTTCCTTCAGTTACAGCGTGCTTCATTAAGAAGCCAACACCGTCTTGATCGATTGAAACAAACGGGTCGCCCGCTAAAATTCCTTTTGATACATACTCTGGAAGAAACTTTCCAGCATCATCACGTGATAAACCGAAAGTTGTTTGAGTTAAATCGTTTGTACCAAATGAGAAGAACTCTGCATGTTTTGCAATCTGTCCGCCCATGATAGCTGCACGAGGAAGCTCAATCATTGTTCCGATTTTGTATTTTACTTTTTTACCTTTTTCTTTAAAGACTCTCTCGATTTCAGCAATCGCCTGGTCTTTAAGAATTGTTAACTCACCTTCAACAGCAATAAGTGGAATCATGATTTCTGGGAAAACATTAATTCCTTTATCAGCACAAATGATTGCTGCTTCAATGATTGCCTTAACCTGCATTGTATAGATTTCAGGAAATGTGACACCTAAGCGACATCCTCTGTGACCTAACATTGGGTTGAACTCATGAAGTTGTTCTCCACGATGCTCAATGGCTTTCATATCAAGACCAAGACTATCACCAAGCTCTTTTTTATCTTCTGCTGTATGCGGAAGGAACTCGTGAAGAGGTGGATCAAGAAGACGAATGTTAACTGGAAGATTATTTAAAACAGTAAAAATTCCAACGAAGTCTTCTCTCTGAAAAGGAAGAATTTTTGCCAGAGCTTTTTCTCTATCTTTAACAGTGTTAGCAAAAATCATTTCACGAACAGCAAGAATTCTATCTTTGTCAAAGAACATGTGTTCTGTACGAGTAAGACCAATGCCTTCAGCGCCAAACATGACGGCCACTTTTGCATCTTCAGGAGTGTCTGCGTTTGTACGCACTCCTAATTTTCTAAACTCATCTGACCATTTCATGAAAGTTGCAAAATCATCAGTGATGGCCGCATCGATTGTCGGAACGAATCCTTCAATAACTTCTCCGGTAGCTCCATCAATAGTTAAGCTGTCGCCTTCTTTAAAACGCTTTCCATCAACAGTTAGTGTTCCTGCTGCATAATCAATCATAAGAGCAGAACAACCTGCTACACATGGTTTCCCCATTCCGCGGGCAACAACCGCTGCGTGAGAAGTCATCCCTCCACGAGCTGTTAGAATCCCTTGAGAAGCTACCATTCCGCCGATATCTTCCGGAGAAGTTTCCTGGCGAACAAGTAATACTTTTTTTCCTTCTTCGTTTAACTGATGAGCGCGCTCACTAGAAAAACAAATGATTCCCGCTGCGGCTCCAGGAGAAGCAGGTAAACCTTTCGCAATCATTTTCTTAACTGCTTTTGGATCAAGACGTGGGTGAAGAAGTTGGTTTAAATCTTCAGGGCCAACTCTTAAAAGAGCTTCTTGTTTTGTAAGAATGCCTTCAGAAACTAGATCAACGGCAATCTTAATTCCAGCTGCTGCTGTTCTTTTTCCGTTTCTCGTTTGAAGAATGTAGAGTTTTTTATTTTCAATCGTGAACTCGATGTCCTGCATATCTTTGTAGTGACCTTCAAGTTTTTTATAAACGCTTTCAAGTTCATCAAAAGCAGCAGGCATTGCTTCCTGAAGAGTTTTGAAGTGTTTGTTTGAATCGTTTTTAGAAAAATCGTTAATCGGCTGTGGAGTTCTGATACCGGCAACAACGTCTTCACCTTGAGCATTGATTAAATACTCACCGAAGAATTTTCTCTCTCCTGTAGATGGATCACGAGTGAAACATACACCAGTAGCACAGTCATCGCCCATGTTTCCAAAAACCATTGACTGAACGTTTACTGCTGTTCCCCAGCTATCAGGAATATCATAGATCTCTCTGTATTTTACAGCTCTCGGATTTCCCCAAGAATTAAATACGGCAGAAACCGCTAACCACAATTGCTCCATTGGATCAGTTGGGAAAGACTCTCCTGATTCTTCAAGAATAATTTTTTTGAATACACCTACCAGTTCCTGAAGATCTCCAGCTGAAAGCTGAGTGTCTTCGTGAACGCCGCGTGCTTCTTTTAAATCTTCAAGTGTTGCTTCAAGAAGTGAAACATTGAAATCCATTACAACGTTTGCATACATTTGAATAAATCTTCTGTATGAATCCCAAGCAAATCTTTCGTTGTTCGTAAGTTTTGCAAGACCTAAAACAGACTTATCGTTTAAACCTAAGTTTAAAACTGTGTCCATCATCCCAGGCATTGAAGCTCTCGCTCCAGATCTGACTGAAAATAGTAAAGGGTTCGCATTGTCGCCGAATTTTTTGCCAGTAAGTTTTTCAACTTCTGCAATCGACTTCAAGACTTGCGCCTTCACATCTTCATTGATGCTTTTTTTGTTTTTTTCGTAATCCAGGCAAGCTTCAGTTGTAACTGTAAATCCCGGAGGAACAGCAAGCTTCAGCGAGCACATCTCAGCAAGGTTTGCACCTTTTCCGCCAAGAAGATCTTTCATGTCTTTGTTCCCTTCCGTCTTTTCCGCGCTAAAGAGATACACCCATTGTTTCGTCATTTTTCATTACCTCGGTTAATTAAGGCCAAATAAAATTAAAATTTAAATTTATCTTTCAAGTATGTTTGTACATTTGTAATCGCGATTCTTTCCTGAGTCATCGTATCGCGGCTTCTGATTGTTACTGAATGATCATTAAGAGTATCGAAGTCTACTGTAATACAGTAAGGAGTTCCGATCTCGTCCTGGCGTCTGTAACGTTTACCAATTGATCCGGCAACATCGTATTCAGATTTATAGTTTGCTGACACATCTTCAAATAATTTAGTAGAAACTTCTTCAAGCTCAGATTTTTTTGAAAGTGGCATAACAGCAGTTTTAATGGGAGCAAGTGCCGGGTGGAACTTCATTACTGAGCGTTCTTTTTCAGCATCCCCTTCGTTTTCTAATCTGTAAGCATCACAAAGAACTGCAAGCAATCCGCGGTCAGCACCAACAGAAGTTTCTAGAACATAAGGAAGATATTTTTCATTTCCGTTAACCTGGTCAACGTAATTTAAATTCTTTCCAGAGTATTCAGCGTGTTGTTTTAAATCGAAGTCTGTACGAGAGTGAATCCCTTCAATCTCTCCCCAACCGAATGGGAATTGGTATTCAATATCAAAAGCAGCGTCAGCATAGTGAGCAAGCTCTTCTTGTTTGTACCATTTTAATTTTTCTTCTCTGATTCCGTTATCAAGATGCCATTTCCATCTTGCTTCTTTCCATTGCTCCATCGCCTCTTTTTGAGTTCCTGGTTTAATGAAATATTGCATTTCCATTTGTTCGAACTCACGCATTCTGAAAATAAAATTTCCAGGAGTGATTTCGTTTCTGAAAGCTTTACCAATTTGAGCAATACCAAATGGTAATTTTTTTCTCATCGTTGTTTGAACGTTTAAGAAGTTAACAAAAATCCCCTGTGCTGTTTCTGGTCTTAGATAAACCATCGATGAAGTGTCTTCCATCGCACCCATTTGAGTTTTAAACATTAAGTTGAATTGGCGAATATCTGTGAATGAATCTTTTGATCCACACTTTGGGCAATTTGCTGTTACATCGATATTGTCTGCACGAAATCTTTCTTTACAAATTTTACAGTCAACCATCGGATCAGAAAATCCATCAACGTGCCCTGAAGCTTTCCAAACTGTCGGGTGCATAAGAATTGAAGCATCAATTCCAACAACATCTTGTCTGAAAGTCATCGCTTTCCACCAACGTGCTTTTAAATTATTTTTTAGTTCAACACCATATGGTCCCATGTCGTAACATGAGCTTAATCCGCCATAAATTTCTGATGATTGAAAAATAAATCCGCGTTGCTTACATAGGGCCACTAAATCAGTCATTGATTTTAAATTGCTTTCATTATTAGACACGCTAATTCTCCAGGCTGGTAGATTGAAATTTTTACCCTTGAAGATTACTTTTTAGAGGGCTTTTTGTAATTACATTTTTTGATTTATATTAGGGATTTAGGCGTTATCCATGAAAGGCAACGCCTAGAGTTATGCTTTGAGTGAAAGTTCGTAAAGTTTTTTGTATTCTCCGCCATTACTCATAAGCTCTGCATGAGTTCCTTCTTGCACGAGAATTCCATCTTTTAATACGAAAATTCTATCGTAATCCTGCACAGTAGAGAGTCTATGGGCCACAGCAATAACAGTTTTATTCCCAGCAATAGCTTCAAGTGCTCTTTGAACAACTTTTTCAGATTCATTATCCAGAGCACTCGTGGCCTCATCAAAAAGCAGGATATCTGTATTTTGCAGGAAGGCGCGCGCAATAGTAAGTCGTTGTTGCTGTCCGCCGGAAAGCTTCGCTCCGCGGTCTCCAATGATGGTTTCTAATCCCATTGGAAGTTTATCGACGAACTCAGAAGCGTAAGAGACTTCCAGTGCTTTTCTGATTTGCTCGTCAGAAAAAGTTCCACCGATAGTTAAATTCGCTCTGATAGTGTCGTGGAAAAGAAAAATATCCTGAGACACTAGTCCAAAAAGTTTTCTTAGAGGCTGAAGTTTTATGTCAGAGAGTTTTAAGCCGTCGATTGAAATAGATCCTTTTTCAATCGGATATAAACCTAGAAGTAAATTAATTAAAGTTGATTTACCAGATCCTGATAAGCCCACCAGCGCCACTTTCTGACCTTTATTGACTCTCAAGCTGAAGTTTTGAAGAACATTGCCTTCACCGTAACTGAAAGTCACATCACTCACCACGATGTCTTTATTAAAAGTTTTTAGATCGTGAAGTCCAAGATCAACTTCTTCATTAAGATCAAGAATATCGTGAATGCGCTCGGAAGCAGCTAGTCCTTGACCAAGCTTAACATTGGCCTGTGAGTATTTTCTGATAGGGTCCATCATCAAGGCCAAGGCTCCAACGAAGAGAATAAAATCTCCCATCGTCATCGCTTCTGCTTTGATTCGATAAAAAGCAAAAATAATCACTAAAGAAAAAGCAATCGCACCAACGACTTCAACAAAAGGGTGTGCAATTTCTTCGACTTTCGAAGTCTTCATGGTGAAATCGAAATAATATTGTTGAGCTCTATTGTACCTGCTCATAACAAAGTCCTGAAGGTTAAAGGCCTTCGTGACTTTGTGGGCCGCTAGTCCTTCACTTAAATTGTGAGTAAGCTCTGCTCGCCCTTCCTGAACTTCTCTTTGGTTGAGTTTTATTTTTTTACCACTCACTTGAAAAATCATGACGAACATCGGGCCCACAATCAAAATGACGACCGTTAATTGCCAGTCAGCATAGATCGCTAAACCTAAATAGACCAAGGCCTTCACGGGCTCTCTCACAATATCAATCAGAGATCTAAACGATTGAGAAAAAATTTCAGCATCGTTTAAAATAGTCGAAAGGAGTCGTCCTTGTTTGTTTTGATTATAAAAGCTCGTGGGTAGTCTTTGAAGTTTACCAAAAAGTTTTGAACGCAAATCAGAGTTCATGCGCTCGCCAACATACCTCATCCAGTAAAAATGATAAAACCTTGCTGGAAAGTTGAGAATCCCCAATAATAAAAGTGTACCCGCAAGAGTAAAGATTTCTCTTTCAGTAGCGTTTCCGCTAAATCCTTTATCAAAAATAGGCTTTATGAGTTTGAGTTGATAACCAGTCAAAGCGGCAAGAACGAAAGAAAGAAGAAAAGCGGCAATCGCTTTTTTCTTATAAGGAACGACATACGGCCAGAGCTGTTTAAATAGTATTTTAATCATGGCCTAGATTAGCAAAAGTCCTTTTAAAACACCATACTTGCTGTCTTAAAATCTTTTTCTTCAAAATGAAACTGAAAGCAGAAATAATGAAATAACATTTTTGGAAGTGACTTAAATTCCAGCTTTAATGAGCCGAGATCTGAGTATTTTGTATGTGCAATGTGGCCAACAATTTCCCAAAGCTCTCGCCCTGACTGAACCGAATAAGTTTGACGCTTACTCATGCAAGGCGGGCAGGCAAAGCCCCCCTCTTCAGCAATCAGATACATATCGTTAAACTGCTGCAGCTCTTCCCCACATAAAGTGCAATGCTCTCTTTCAGGAAAAACTCCTAGGTGTAGCAGCATTTTTGTCAAAAAAACCACGGAATGTGAGTGTGTATAAAATGTTTTTTCTTTAAGTGAGCGCTCTAAATGAACAAGTGCATTGCTTAGTGATGTAAAGAGTCCGGTCATTTCAGTGTTTTCTTCATGAACATCATGCAGATTTTCAGTCGGTGAAATGCGATTGGTTATTTCAAGAAAAAAGCACATTAAATAAAAAGCGCTGTGATTATTTCTGATGTGATCATGATGCCAGAGCATATTCCACTCTTTAGCATGATAAATTTCTGTGTTGGTTTTTGCCTGGGAAAGCTCGACGGTTAACATGAACCCAAGTTCGATGATAGACGACTTTTGTTTTTTACCACCACCTCGGCCGCCATAAAAGACAACTGAGATCTTTCTTCCCGAACGCAAAAGCAGATGAGCGATTATGTGTCGTTCATCGTAAGGAATTTTGGATAAAACGAGGCCTTCTACTTTTGTTTGCATCGGCTTTATTTTAGTCTTCACTGATAGGCCCGTCAAACTTCTATTCCAATTATATCTGACAGAATGATCTTAGCCTTATGCTTAATCCTCTCTCTCCTAGTCGTATGAAACTCATCCGTTGAATAAACCTGATAATCACTTCCCTGCCTCCCCCCTCGCCCTATCATCTGCAGCCAGAAATCAAAGTTTTTCACTTCATAATCAATAAAGACTTTTTTTATTTCCGGAAGATTCACTCCATGGCTTAGTGTCGTCGTAGAAAAGATACAATCAATTCTTCCTTCTGAAGTTTTCACATCTTCTAAAAACTGCTCAACTTCTCCGCCGACACAACCTAATGCCTTAAATCCAAGCCTTCTTGATCTATCCACCAATTCATCCACCTGACTTCGGTAAGCACAAAAATAAAGAAAAATATCTTTATCATTTTTTTGTCTGAGCTCTCGCCAGAATGCTTTTTGAATATACTGAGGTTTGAGTCCTTTAAAACTTACAAGTTTTTCTGGTTTTCTATGAAGAGCATGATTGCCATAATCCAGATGAATCCAAAAATCCTGATAGTAGGCCAGGTCTTTTTTCATTTTTTCCATAACGGACTCATCCATTGTTGCGGTGACTGCAAGTATGGGGAAATAGAAATTTAAGATAGCGAGAAATCTGTCGTGCAAAATAGGCCGAAAGCTCTCTCCCCAATAATAAAACAGGTGAAACTCATCAATAACGAATAATACTTTTTGATCAAGGTTTGAGAGCTCTTCAATAAACTCTTCGCTTAAGAGCTCGGCGGTCGTTATAAGAAAAGCCTTTTTAGAAGCGATAAACTTTGTAAAACAAGTTGTGAGATCAACTTCGCCACCGGCAAGAAAAATGTTCTTTTCATTATTTTTTTCAAGATTGGAATAGACTTCGTTAGCGAGAGCACGAAGTGGAGAAAGATAAATGATTTTGAAATCTTCTTCGCGGTAGAACTCAACCACCATCCGGGTTTTGCCAGAAGCCACTGGGGCGGTCAAAAGAGTAAAACATGAGGGGAAAAATAAATTGGGGATGAGTTTCATGAGACAGTACTATTCAATACTTTTCCACATGACTCATCCCCAACAAAGGAAGATTACAACGTGACTTAAATCTTCAATTCTTAATTTTTATATTTTTCTCTCAATTCTTTATCGCGCTTATGCATAGTCTTGCGAAATTCTTTATGACGTGCTTTTAAAACATTGTCATGAAATTCATCTTTGAATTTCTCTTCAGCTTTTTTGAAAGCTTTTCTTTTGTCTTTCATCTGATCGAGAATGGCTTCATTGCCTTTTTTATCGTTGGGTTTTAACTGCTTCCAAAGTGCATTCATTTCTTTGCCGTGAGCAAGTTTCATATCGTAGAGATCATTGATATATTTTAAATGATCCTCTTTCATTTTTAAGGTATGCGCTTCACGCATCTTCTCACTTTCATCGGTAAACTTCGCCAGCTCTTCCATAACCTGGGCATCGTTTTGCGGGGCTGCTTCGGCAAATACCTCTGCACTTGTTGCCACAAGACATAACCCTAGTAGACCACTCAGCATAATTTTTCGTGTAAATAGCATCTTAGAACCTCCTGTTTTCACTGTCTCGAGCATTATACGCCCTAATATTTTAAAAGTTTCACGAAACTTTTTGATGCTTTTTACGTATTATAAGTAGGTACCAGGATAGTGCTTAAATGAAAATGCCATTGACCGATAATCAACTAATGCAAATGTTCGCCGATCATGATGATGACGTGGCATTCGAGCGCCTTTATCACAAATATAAAGATGCTCTTATCAGGTTTAGCTATGGATACACTTTCAACCAGGCACGTGCCGAAGAAATCGCTCACGATACTTTTTTAAAAGTTTATCGCTATAAAAAGAAATACGATCCGGAAAAAACTTTTAGAACATGGCTTTGGACTATTTGTAAAAATACTAATCTGGATGCTCTCGATAAAAATCCAGTCAGACGAGAAGAAAGCCTGGATCAGATTCATCTTGATATCGTAGATGTTGATGAAGATGCGCTTACAAAACTCATCAGTGTTGCCACTAAAGAAGAGATTGCGGAAGTTATAAACACTCTGCCACTTTCTCAAAGAGAAGCGCTGAATTTATGGATGAATGACGATTTAAGTTTTGATGAAATAGGCACTATTTTGGAGAAGTCTCCACAGGCCTGTAAAAATCTGGTTCATCGAGCAAAAGTTATTCTGAAAACTAAGTTAGGAGGTCCACGTGGACAGTGAATTAAAAAAAGCTCTTATTAATAAAACTCAGAATCAAAAATCACCTGATTTTGATGCCGCTTTTTTTGAAAAACTGGAAAAAGTTAAAAACCGTCCTAAAGTTTTTTCTGGCTGGTTAACCTGGGCCATCAGTGGCTGTGCCACTCTTTGTGTTCTTTTTATCGCCGTCACTAGTTACAACACTCCGGTAAAGCGCACTTTTAACCACAGCGAATATATCAATTCGGCCATTGAAATCCAAAACTCGCTCAATGAAGACGTCTCTGTAGATGATCTGGACTTGACTAGCAAAGAATACGATGAGATCTAATTCTCATGAACTCACTTATTCTAAAAAATTCTGCCGGAATCATTTCTGATCCAGCTGTCATCCAACATATGCATGAGACTCTCAAGGCCTCTATAGGCGATACTTTCAAGTGCACTATAATTGATCAGGGACTATGCACTGGAACGATTGTCAGTCTCAATAGTCAAGAATGCAGAATGGAGCTCTCAACTCTCAAACCGTTTCAACCACAATGGTTTAATCTGGTGGTAGGAATTTCTCGTCCTCAAACCAGCAAAAAAATTTTAGAGCACGCAACGACTTTTGGTGCAAAAAAAATTCACTTCTTTAAAGCTGAGTTATCTGAAAAAAGTTATCTCACTTCCAAAGTTTTTGATGATGGTGAATCGATGGGACACCTTCTTTCAGGGCTTTCTCAATCGACCATTTACGGTAACATTCCGGTGATTAAAGTAGATAAATTTAACCCTGCTGACAGCTACACTCATGAACCTCAAAAGTTCATTCTCGATCTTAATGGCTCAGGTAATTTCCTGGATTTGAAGTCTAGTATTGATTTTAATACTCCTATAACTTTGGCCATTGGCCCTGAGCGCGGCTTTGTTTCCAGTGATATAGAGCGCTTTCACCAAGCGGGCTTTAAGAGTGTCAAGATTTCATCTAGCGTTCTTCGAGTGGAACATGCTATATATTCCGCCGTATCTCAGTTAGAATTGATTAGAGGCAAGTTTTAGGAAATATTTTTATGATGAGAAAATTAGAGACACTTTTTGATGATCAAGTAAGACCAGCACTAGCTGCTCACGGCGGGAATGTTGAAATTGTCGATCTCGATAACAATACTCTTTTTTTAAGACTTCAAGGTGGATGCCAGGGCTGTTCAAGCTCAAACGCTACACTTAAAGAAGGAATCGCAACTTTAGTAAAACAAAATTTTCCAGAAATTACTGACGTTGTAGATTTAACTGATCACGAGACGGGCGAAAACCCTTACATGTAGTCTTTGAGTCTCAGGCCTTTTGATAAACGCTCATTGTTTCCAACGCACATTTTTGCCAACTCCACTCTTTGTGAAAAGATTCATCCACGCGTTTTAAATTTCCATTCTTCATGACTAAGGCAACTTTATGGGCAATATCATCAGGATCAGCAGGATTACACTGGTGGCAAAAACTTGCACCAATTTCTTGAAGAGAGCTGGTGTTAGAAATAACAATATTCGTATTTGTTGAAAGGGCCTCAATTAACGGCAGTCCAAAACCTTCATACCAGCTTGCAAACATGAAACAGCTGGTTTCTTTCATGGCGTATTCTTTTTCATTATCACTCAAGTAACCAGTTAAATAGATATCCGCTTTATATGGTGAGATCGCGATAGCATCAATAACACTTTTTGCATTAAAGCCTTCTTTTCCCGAGAGAATAAAAATGAGATCCGGATTTTCTTTTTTTAAAATCTCAAAAGCTTTTATCTGATTGATCAAATTTTTTCTTTCTTCAATATTTCCTATGAAAAAAAGAAAGGGTCTTCCAGCCGCAAGGTTTTTTATAGAATTGTCTGCGACAGAATCAATGGTAAATTTTTTGAATTGATGACCGTGATAAACAACTTCAATTCTGTCTGCCGTACGAGGAAAGTATTTAATAATTTCTTGTTTGGTAAAATGAGAGATCGCAATAATTTTCTCAACACTGCTATTTAAAACTTTCGACATAATCTCAATGCGACCTTCTGCAAACTTTGGATCTATCCACTTTCCGACAAAGGGCTGCATATCATGAATCGTTACGACTCTCGGCCCCAGACTTCTGGTATTTAGTTTATGGTCAGTGCCGTGGTAAACAATATTTTTATTGAAAAGCAATGGTGCCAGTGGAGCGACTTTAGTCTTGATATGAGATTCAACAATCTGCGCTTTACTAAATCTTGACCACTTCAGGACAGGAACAACATCGTCCCCCTGCACTTTTTGTAGCTCTAGGAATAAATTCTTATTGTAAACTCCGATTCCTGAGACCTGAGTATTTGTCAAAGGGGAGCAGTCTAAATATACTTTCAAAGTAGAATCCATTCTCTTGTGAGACATATTTGATAAAATTAACTGTCGCCATCATAACGTACAACGAAGAAAACAACATTGGTCGTTGCATCAGCTCAATACTCCCTATTGCTGATGAAATTCTCGTGGTTGATTCTTTTTCAACGGATAAGACTCGTGAAATCGCAGAAGGCCTAGGGGCAAGATTTATTGCCAATCCATTTGCCGGCCACATTGAACAAAAAAACTTTGCCTTAAAAGAATCTACTTACGACTACGTTCTCTCACTCGATGCTGACGAAGCTCTCTCTCCTGAGCTTTTAGAAGAAATAAAAAAAGTAAAAGCACAATTTGTTTTTAATGGTTACAAGTTTAATCGCCTGACAAACTATAATGGCCACTGGGTAAGACACTCTGGCTGGTATCCTGATACCAAACTAAGACTGGTAAAAAAAGCAAACGCTAAATGGGGTGGAGAAAATCCTCACGATATCATGAAAATGACGGCCAATGAGCCGGTAGGTTTTTTAAAAGGTGATTTACTTCACTACAGTTATGAATCTATCGCGGCCCATGTGAATCAGACCGATAAGTTTACGACGATTGCGGCCTACGCGGCTTTCAAGCAAGGTAAAAAATCCAGCGTCTTTAAAATTGTGACCAGACCCATGTTTAAATTTCTAAGAGACTATTTTTTTAAACGCGGATTTCTTGATGGCCGATATGGCTTTATCATCTGCTGTATCAACTCACTCTACGCTCTTTTAAAATACGCAAAACTCCACGCTCTTCAGACTGGAAAGAAAATATGAAAATCGTTTTTTCACATACTGGAGTTCTTCCTGTTATCGGCTACGGAGGAATTGAAAGGATTCTTTTTTGGCATATGGCAGAGCTCGCTCGCCTGGGTCACCAAGTCGTTTTGATTGGTCATCCCGACTCAAAAGTGCAGGAGTATGGAATTGAATTAATTCCTATCAATCCCAATGGGATGGAATGGACGAAGCAGATTCCCAATGATGCTGACATTATTCATCTAAGTTATAACTATAAAGTTCCAGGAAATATCCCGACTATCATTACCGTTCATGGCAACGGGCAGATTGGGGAAAAATTTGATTTAAATTCTGTTTTTGTTTCAAAAAAGCATGCTGAGATACATGGCTCAGATCAATTTGTTCATAATGCCATTGATTTGAAAGAGTATCCTTTTAGGCCGAAACAAGAACGCGAATGGAAAAACTTTTTATTTTTAGCTAAAGCTTCATGGCGCGTGAAAAACTTAAAAGACTCTGTTAGAGCTGCCAGAAAAAATAGTAAACACATCCACGTTGTCGGTGGAAGATGGATTGGGCTCTCTCGTTATGTTCACAATCATGGAATTATTGGTGGTGACAAAAAAATGGAAATCATAAGAAGTTGTGACTTCATGGTTTTTCCAGTCAGATGGCACGAGCCATTTGGTATCGCCGTGATTGAAGCCATGTCACAAGGTCTTCCTGTGATTGGCTCTCCTTATGGCAGCCTTCCTGAACTCGTGACTAATGAAGTGGGATTCATTGCAAAGAATGCCAAAGAGCTTGACGACCTCGTCAGACAAGATCACTCAAAACAATTCGACCCGATAAAAATTAGAAAATATGTGGAAGACAACTTCAACGTGACAAAACACGCCTTAAGCTATTTGGAGCTTTATAAGAAAGTCATCAGTGGCGAGACCTTAAACAAAACCAACCCTACTTATCAATTTAGCGAAAGAGCGGAAAACCTTCTTCCTTTTTAGGATTGTAATCAAAAAAAAGGCCACTTTAAAAGTGGCCTTCTTTTAACTGAACTCTTATCGGCAAGCTTTCACCGGCAAAGTTTCAGGGATGCTTGAGCGAGAGTGAGTGAACTCCACGCCACCGATGACCGTTTTTAGCTCCTCTCTGATACTTCTCTCGCAATGTTTGCGACCTTCCGTCTCAGTGATCTCTTTATTCTCAAAAATCTTTCTGTTAATTTGGATCTTCTCAAGTCTTGGATTGTCTTGAACGATGTCATCGATTCCAAGTCCATTAATCTGACTCGTTGCACATGGTCCTGCTGTCATACAAGGAAGCCCTTCTCTGTCCCCGAAGCGAGTGTTAGAGTGATCCAAGATCGTCCAGCCATTCAGTGCCTCGATGTTGATCTTAAGCTCCTCAAAACCGTATCCGACTCTAGAGCAGAAAACAGTCTTTTGACTCACTTCTGTCTCAATATTTTTGCTATCTTCGAGAAGTAATCTCTCGCTGGCCATCAAGTTTGTTGTCATTCCTAGTGCAAGTAAAACCAATAAATTCTTCATTTGAAATCTCCCTGTTGTTTTTGGTGAGATAGTTTTAATTCCTTTAATTAAATAAATAAATTGAATAAAATTAATCCCTGTGATTCAATTTATGAATGATAAATTCAAACGATTTAAAATGTTTTCTCGTCACCGCCAAAACCCTTCACCTCACAAGGGCCGCCAAAGAGTTGGGTCTGTCTCAACCGGCCTTGAGCCATTGTATAAAAAGGCTGGAAGAAGAAGTTGGTGAAGATTTATTTCTGCGTAGAAAAGATGGAATGGTTCTGACTAAGGCCGGTACGTACTTGCTCAATCACGGTCAGAAAATTCTAGATGAATTAAACTCTGTCTCTCAATACTTCAAAACAGGAAATGCTGAAAAAAAGCAAAGTTTATCGCTAGGAATACACCCTTCTGTTGGGGGTTATGTCCTTCCAAATTTATTAAAAGATTTAAAAGACTTTGAACTAAGTCTTCATTTTGGTTTATCAAAAGATGTCACGACAATGGTTCAAGATGGAAAAGTCGATTGTGCCGTAGCGATTAATCCTTACCCGCATAGTAACCTGGTTATCAACACTCTCTCTGAAGATCTTTTTCAGCTATGGTGCCATAAAAAAAATTTTGATAAAACAACTTTATTTTTTGATCCTCAACTTCATCAATCACATTTTTTATTAAGGCAATTAGAAAAGAAAGGAATCACTTTTGAGCGTCATATAGAAGTTCCCAATCTCGAACTAATGGCAAAGTTAGTATACGAAGGCGCAGGTGTTGGAATACTTCCTTCTCGAGTCATAAAAAATAATTATCCGAAAGAAACAGTAGTCTATTCAAATGAAATAAAACCATTTCATGACAGAATATGTTTTGTCTACTCAGCTGAAAGTAAGTATAAAATAAGCTTGAAAGAGTTTAAAACCAAACTCCAATCCCTCTTTCAATAAAATATGCCGTTCAAAGAACACATTGATAAAACTTTAAAACTCGATCCGACACCAACACCTATTTTTAAGATGATCTTGTCGGCCCTCTCAATGATTGTTCCCTTACTCGTTGGATACATTTTTAATCATCAGTTCGTTTCAATGATTGCTGCCCTTATGGGTCTTCTACTTTATTTAAATGACCACTTTGGTGTTTTGTCGGCCAGATTAAAACACTTGCTGGCCACTTATCTCTTCATGGGATTAGGTTTTTCTGTCGGAGCCTTCTGTGCTGGTAACAATTATTTGATTGTGAGCATTCTCTTTATCTCAAGTTTTATGATCGGAAAGTCTAAAGACTATGGTGTAGAACTAGAAAAAGTTATGCTCTTTGTAACCTTGCAATTCTTAACAGCTTCATCTGATGTGATTTTTTTACAAGAACTAAGAGAGCTTGTCGTTTATTGCAATCTAGCTTTCATCAACTACATTTTCTGGGCCATCGTCATTTATCAAATTAGCAAACATCAGGTTTCCCCGTCATCTAGTAAGAGAGCTGCTATTAAAAAGATTATGACTCACAATAAGGGCCTTAAATTCCCACTTGTCTGTGCGGTCTTTGCTTGTACTGGTTTTTTGGCCGCCCAATCTCTTAAATTCTCCCATCCCTATTGGATAGTCGGAACTTATCTAATCGTCATTCTTCCTGATAGCTATCAGAGCATTTACAAGAGCAGTCAGCGATTAATCGGAACGATTATTGGTGTTGTCATCTCTTCAGTCATTCTAACTTTCGTTCAAGATGCCAGAGTTCTACTTGGTTTTGTTGTCATCTTCTCATTTCTTCTTCCCCATGGAATTTCCAAAAATTACTGGGTAGGAAATGTTTATATCGCTGCCCTCATTCTCATTTTCCTGGAGCTTGGTGTTCCCAATTCGACAACTGTACATCATCTGGGCTTTTGGAGAATTGTCGATATTGCCATAGGTTCTGCAATCGGTGTTTTTGCGGCAATCTGGATAAGGCCGGAACTGATCAAAGACTTGATCAGTCCGTTTAGAAAAAAAACTAAATCTTTATGATCTGTTCATTAAAACTGATTTGCGAATCAAATCAATTTTTGGAAAATCCAGGTCAACAATGCCAACTTTTACACCTTCACCTAAATCCATAATGATATCTCCCCAAGGATCAATCACGACAGAGTGTCCATAGGTTTGCATTTTTTCATTGTGAGTTCCCCACTGGGCAGCGGCCACAACGAAACATTGGTTTTCAATGGCACGAGCACGTAGAAGTGTGTGCCAATGTGCTTTTCCAGTAGGCACTGTGAAGGCCGCGGGATACGTTAAAATCTGAGCGCCGTTCATTCTGTAATGAAGTCCCATCTCAGAAAAACGCATATCAAAACAGATACCTAATCCGATTTTCACCGAATCAAGCTCCACCATTTTGTACTCACTGCCTGGTGTATAATTTTTAGCTTCAGAAATTTTCTTATCTGGAAGATCACAGGCGAAAAGATTAATTTTATCGTAGTGGCCAAGGTCGCGTCCGTTTTTATCAAAGTTATAAGCGCGGTTAACAACTTTGCCATTTAAAAGTGTCGCAGCAGAGCCACCAATTTGGGCCATTTGAAAATCAGTTGAAAGCTTTTGAATTTCTTTATAGTGCTCGTTACCTTCTACCACCAGGTGTGGCGTTGGCGTAAGCCCATCACTCATTGAATAAAAAACTTCCGGCATAAAAAAAGCAACCGCTCCCTTATCCTTTGCTTCCTTAAGCTGTCCTCTAATCACTTCGAGGTTTGCTTTATAATCAAGAACTGAATTGAGCTGAAGAACTGCTATTTTCATGAGATGAATTTCCCGATTGCGTAGTATTCAAAACCTTCTGCTTTAACTTTTTTAGTGTCGTATAAATTTCTTCCATCAAAGATAACCGGCTTTGTTAAGCGTTTTTTGATTTCAGAAAAATCTGGAGTCGTGAACTCTCTCCACTCAGTCACAGTAATCAATGCATCAGCTCCATTGAGAGCATCGTACTTATTATCAAATGGCTTAATCTTGCCTTCACACTCTTTATACTCAGTCATAAGGCTTAAGTAATTTTCAGTCGCAACCGGATCAAAGATTTGTACACTTGCTCCTGCAGCGATAAGCTTTCTTGCCATTGTGATCGCTGGAGTTTCTCTGACATCGTCTGTATTAGCTTTAAAGGCCACTCCCCAGAAAGCAAAAACTTTGCCTTTAAGATTTTTACCGTAATGCTTTTCAACTTTTGAGAAGACATAACCCTTTTGCTCATCGTTGACTTCTTCTGTTGCATTGATGATTTTTAAATCCATTCCATAATCTTCAGCTGTAGCAATTAAAGCTTTAACATCTTTTGGAAAACATGATCCGCCGTAACCTGGGCCTGGATATAAAAAGTGTCCACCGATTCTCTTATCAGATGAAATTCCTTTTCTCACTTCTTCAATGTCTGCATTTGTTAAATCACAAAGGCGAGCAATCTCATTGATGAAAGAAATTTTTGTTGCAAGAAAACAATTAGCTGCATACTTGCTCATTTCAGCTGAAAGGTTGCTCATGCCATAGATAGGATTACCCTGGCGAACAAGAGGAGCATATAGCTCTTCCATTGCTTTCATCGCTGCGGGATCTTTATGACCGATGATAACTCTATCTGGTCTCATAAAGTCTTCAACTGCTGAGCCTTCTTTTAAGAACTCAGGATTGTTCACCAGGTGAAATTTCTTTGTCGTATTTTCGCTTAAGAGTTTTTGAATCTCAACAGATGTTCCAACAGGAACAGTTGATTTAATAACAACGATAGCGTTCTCACTTAAGTTTTTTGCAACTTCAATAGCAGCTGCTCTAAGATATTTTAAATCTGCTCTTCCGTCGTCTGCTGAAGGCGTTCCAACAGCAAGAAAGATTGACTGAGCAGAGGCGACTGATTCATAGCCTGTAGAAAAATGCAGTCTGCCCGACTTAACATTTCTTTCTAATAGTTCCGTTAGTCCTGGTTCATATATAGGAGACTTCAATGCTTTAAGCATTTCAATTTTTTTAGGATCGATATCGATACATGTAACGTCGTGACCAATTTCAGCAAAACATGTTCCGCTGACGAGTCCAACATAACCTGTTCCAATGACTGATACTTTCATAAATCCTCTCGCGTTATTAGTGAATGGCCCCACTACAATAGCATTACAGGGGGGATTATGCTAAATTTTTCCCATGATCAAAGTAACATTGAAATGCCTACTGGCCTTCGCATTATGCTTCTGGCTTTTCAAGAATGGAAAGCTCGATTTCGGCCTGATAATAAAGTCCGTACAGCTCGGGAATATGTGGATTTGGGCATTACTCTTCCTCTTATCGCGCCTTTTCATCTCTAGCGTGCGTTTTCAACTTCTCATCAATACTAAAGCAAAAAACAAAATTACTTTTTATAAGGTTTTAGTTTTTGATGCGATCGGCAACTTCTTTTCTATCATCCTTCCAGGTGCCAGCGGAGGCGATCTGGTAAAATTTTTCTACATAAAAAAAAGCACTGAAGGTATCTCTAATACCACATTGGTATCCTTGCTTGTGCTCGATAGACTTATAGGTCTCTTAGGGCTGGTAGGTCTTGGTACTTTAGTCTGTTTTATTCAATGGGACAGCCTCTACGCTTTAAACACTGGTCTCATCCCTTTTATCTACATCAATGCTGCCATCTTTTTTATCCTCGCCTTATTTCTTGTTCTCTTTTTCACGCCACTTTTATCGCACAAAAAAGTATTGGATCTCATCACCAGATTTTTTGCGAACTGGCCTAAGATAAAAAGCTCTTTCATAGATCTTCTTTCAATCAGAATTTCCTATAATGTCTTTATAAAATGTTTTGTATTGAGCTTATTCAATCAGATCATGATCTTTGTCGGATTCTGGCTTATGGCCTCGCCATTTCTTCCAGAAGGTCTTTCATTTTTAAATATGTTTTCAATCATCCCAATCGGAATGATTGGCTCTTCTGTTCCGATTACACCATCAGGTCTCGGCGTAGGACACGTCTTGTTTGATAATCTCTTTAAACTTCTAGGTGTGACTAACGGCGCTTCATTGTTTAATTTATTTTTTGTGGCGTATACACTGGTCAATCTTTTGGGAGTTATTCCCTATGTGCTGTATAAAGACGCGCTTAAACCGCACACAGGAAACAAACTTTAAATCTTATTGTTTAGAAGCAGCAACTGTTGTCAAAATCGCTTCTTGAATCTGCTCTCTCATCCCTGTCACATTTCCTGAGCTGTATGGAACCATGATCGTATTTGTAGCAGCATTTCTACTCATGGCCTCAAGAGCATCATAGTGCTGAGTGATTAAAAGAATCGTTAAAACTTCTTCATTGTTAATTCCAGACTGCTTTAAATCTTCAATCGATGATTTTAAACCTGCTGCAATCTCTCTTCTTTGGTTGGCCATCCCCATACCTTGAAGACGCTTACTTTCAGCGTGAGCTTCAGCTTGCATAACGATACCAATTTTTTCAGCTTCTGCTTTTGACATCGCCGCATCTCTTAGTCTTTCAGCAGCATTGATTTCGTTCATTGAAGCTTTTACTTTTTCATCAGGATCAATATCTGTGATCAGAGTCTTGATGATCATGAATCCGAAATCGTCCATAGATTCTTCAAGAGATTCCTTTACTGCTAGAGCAACTGTATCTTTGTTCACGAAAACTTCATCTAGAGTCAGCTTTGGAATTTCAGATCTAACAACGTCAAAGATATAACTTTCGATCTGAGCAATAGGATCAGACAGGCGGTAGTATGAATCATGAACTTTATCTCTGATGATCTGATACTGAACTGAGACTTTCGTTCTTACAAAAACGTTATCTTTCGTTTTTGTTTCTACTTCAATATCTTGTTGCATGATTTTAAGATTTCTTCTGACTACAATTCTATCGATGAATGGCAGTTTAAAGTTTAATCCTTCGTGAGCTGTGCCGTGGTATTTACCAAGACGCTCGATAAGAGCAGCACTTTGAGACTTAACAATGTACACAGAATCAAAAAGGGCGAATCCGATAAGGATCAGAACGATAATAACAATGGGTTCCATGAGGGCTCCTATCTTAAGTTTTTTTATTCAACTGCATGTCCATCATCTTTGAGTATTTCAAGAGGACATAGAGCGAATTTATAAAACAAATGATAAACCCATAGTGGCCATCAAGAAAGCCTTTCTTGAGAATATAGTCTTTGAAAAACTGAAATGGTGGTCTGGTAACAATCTTGAACATTGTCGCGCGCTTACCTTTCTCAATTAACGATCTTGCTTCAATCGTGCTGAACTTATTTGTCTGTAAGATATGTGCAGAAATTGAATCATATGAATAATGAAGAAGATCTCCATCGATTTTAGCGACAACGCCTTTCACAATTAACGTGTCGTGCGGGTTATTTCCCACCCATTTAGATTTTGCTTTTTTCACCAATCGAATTTTTGTATCGGGATACCAGCCACAGTGTCTTACCCAAAAACCATTATACTGAGTTAGACGATTAAACTCATAACCATCATGAGAAAAATTATTTTTTATCTTAAGGATTTCTTGTTGTAATTTTTCATCAAGGGCCTCATCAGCATCAAGAGAGAGCACATGATCATATTGACATAAATTCAATGCAAAGTTTTTTTGCTCAACATAACCTAAAAACTTCTGTTCAACAAAACGTACACCATAGCTCTCACAAATTGAGCGTGTCTTATCTGTTGAGAGAGAATCCACCACTAAAATTTCATCAGCAACAAGTTTCAGCGATTCGATACATCTGGCGATATTTCTTTCTTCATTCAGTGTAATAATAACGGCCGATAATTTAATCATGCTTAAACCCTATCTTTCTCGAAGAGACCTGCATGATAAACTTCAAATCACCTATCCATTCTTTTGCATGTTTGGATTTCATTTTTAATTTAGGTTGAGCTCGCTTTAGAAAATAATCCAGAATCCCAGGATTCGTTATAACCATATTTTTCTGCAATTCTTTTGGAACTTCATTAGTTGAATTAAACCAGCTGACTTTTTTTGCAGCGATAGAATTTACGATTTCTTTTGAATATTTTTCCGGGTTACCAACAATGGCCACTTCAGCGACAACCGGCAATTCCCAGATATCATTCATTCGCAAAATGCGCTCTTTCATCACCATGGGATGCGTTCCAAAAAAATACAGCGTTGTATGTTTTTTAGAGTTCTCTGCATCTTTTTTTAATTTCTCTTCCACTAAATGATCAGCATGGTGAAAAGAGCTTTGAAATCTCATTTTCTCGGCATAGGCCTTCTGCTCTCTCACGTGGCCGTAGTGAAAAATGCGGGCCTCTGTAAAAAAAACTTTTTTATGATTTTTGAAACTTTGTCCATCACCCCACGACTCAATTGGGGAGTCGAGTTTGATCGCGCGGATTTCATGCGGGTACCAGTTTTTAGTCACAGCAATTTCGTGGTGATTTTGCCAGAAGTGCAGATAACGAAATGAAATCGCATCAAAGCCATTAGCTTCACAATACTCTAAGTCTTTTTGAATAATTTTATAGTCGTCTTCGTGAATCACTTCATCGGCCTGAAGATAGAGTCCCCAAGCGTGAGATAAATCACTCACATCACTTTTTAAAAATTGAATCGCTTTATTAGTTTCAGTAGAAATGACTAAACCATCTTTAAGACTTGCATCCCAAGTCGTGTTGATAGTCTTGCAGACATTCATTTTTTCAAACTCTGCATTAGTTGTATCAACACTATCGCCGAGAGCGAAGTAGATCTCTTCAGTGATAGGCTTCATAGAATAAAGACTTTCCCTGAAGGGAAAATCATACTTCACGCCGTTTTTTAAAACACCGAATCCGTAGAGTTTAACTAAATTTGAAGATTTTTGTGGCATCGACGTGTCCGTAGCGAATCCACTTAGTCTTGAAAGATTCAGTCTTCAGAAGAAATTTCAATTCTTCACCTGGGTTTTTCAGCTTTCTGACTTTTTTACATTCTTTCTTCAAAATCGCACGAACGTCTTTTGGAATTACACAAAGACCGCGCATAAGAAAATTTTGATTTTCATAAGTCAGAACGCGCCCAACGAAAATATCGTCTTTGATGATTGATGGAAGCGACTCTCCTTTCGGAAGAGTGATTTTTTTATCATGAAGCATGTCGTACAGAGTGTCGTATCCTCTGAAGTTTTTTCCAACATATTCAAATAGAGAGTAATTAACACCTGAAAGGGACTTCGCTAGGAAATCATCTACCGGGTTGTTAATAAGATAATCGCTGATCACAGTGCGTGTTCCGCGCATTGAAATGAACTGTAATACATACCATTCATTAAATGAGTTCATACGAGCTTCAAAATCATCATCGTCATCGTTAGCTTGACCAGTGATAGTGAAGTATTCTTTTTTTGCTTCTAAGAGCGTGTCGTAATGAACGCCCTGAGTGTAAATTTCTAGTGCTTTTAAAAAATGTTCTTTTAAGAGAGGGTGCATATAATCCTTTATTTGCTTTAACCTAACTATTCATCTGTCTTTAAAACGGCCAGGAACGCTTCTTGTGGAACCTCTACAGATCCAACCATCTTCATGCGCTTTTTCCCTTCTTTCTGCTTTTCAAGAAGTTTACGTTTTCTTGAAATATCACCACCGTAACATTTCGCAAGTACGTTCTTTCTTAGGGCCTTGATCGTTTCTCTTGCAACTATTTTAGCACCAATTGCGGCTTGTACCGCAACATCAAACTGTTGGCGGTCGATTAATTTTTGTAACTTCTGCACCAAGTCACGACCTTTCCAGAAAGAATTGTCGCGGTGACAAATAATAGACAAGGCATCAACCTTGTCACCGTTCAGAAGAATATCAACCTTAACCAGGTCAGCGACTGCATAATCCTTGAACTCATAGTCCATGGAAGCGTAACCTTTAGTTAATCCTTTTAGTTTGTCATAAAAGTCAAAAACCATCTCGCTTAAAGGGAGATTGTAAATAACTTGTACTCTATCAGCTGTAATATATTTAATTTCTTTCTGAATCCCGCGGCGCTCTTCACACAACGTGATCATTCTACCAACGTACTCATTTGGTACGTGAATAGAAAGCTCAACCATTGGCTCGCTTACTGAATCAATCTCGCCCGGCTCTGGCATCTCACTTGGATTTGAAATTGTAATCTCTGTTCCATCTGTCTTTAAAACTTTAAAACTAACTGATGGTGCAGTTGAAATTAAAAGAAGACCAAACTCGCGCTCTAATCTTTCTTGAACGATGTTCATGTGTAGAAGTCCTAAGAATCCACAGCGAAATCCAAATCCAAGAGCAGCAGAACTCTCCGGCTCATAAGTAAAAGAGGCATCGTTAAGCGCAAGCTTTTCAAGAGCGTCTCGAAGGTTTTCATAGTCAGTCGCTTCTACTGGGAAAATCCCGCAGAATACCATGGGCTTTACTTCAACGTATCCAGGAACATTCGGCGTATCTCTCTTAGCATTGTGAACAATTGTATCCCCGACTTTTACATCGCGAATCGTTTTAATCCCACAGATAACCATTCCTACTTCACCGGCCGTAAGCTCATCCACTTCTGTAAAGAATGGCGAGTTCACTGCAAGTTTTAAAACTTCATATTCCATCCCAGCATTTTTCAGCCAGACTTTTTCACGTTTTTTCAGAGTTCCTTCAACAACTCGAACGAGAATCACGACCCCTTGGTAAGTATCAAACCAAGAATCGAAAATCAGACATTGAAGATCATTTTGTGGAGTTCCCACTGGAGGTGGAATGCGCTTAACGATTTGCTCGAGAAGGTTATCAATACCAATCCCGCTTTTTGCCGAAACTTCACAAGCATCACTCGTGTCGATTCCGATAATATCTTCAACTTCTTTTTTCACGCGTTCAGTATCGGCGTGAGGTAAATCAATTTTATTAATAACCGGGATAATCTCCAGGTCGTGCTCTAGGGCCATGTAAACGTTGGCAAGAGTCTGAGCTTCAACACCTTGAGAGGCATCAACAACTAAAAGAGCACCATCACAAGAGGCCAAAGAACGTGAAACTTCATAGGAGAAATCCACGTGGCCCGGAGTATCGATCAAATTGAAATAATAAGTATTGCCATCCTGCGCCTTATAAGGGATACGAACAGCTTGAGCTTTAATTGTAATGCCGCGTTCACGCTCCAGATCCATGTTGTCTAGGAGGCGGTCTTTCTTTTCGCGGTTACTAACCGCATTAGTAGCTTCCATGATTCTATCAGCGAGAGTTGATTTACCATGGTCGATGTGAGCAATGATTGAAAAATTGCGGATAAATTTTTGATCCATATAACCCTAAAATAAAAGATAGAAATAACCATAGCACTAGATACACAAAAATTGAATTTATAATACAGGACGACAGGCACCTTTCATGAAAATAGACTTCCGCATCCAACATATCGACCCTATTGGGCAAGGCGTTTCAAAAGAAGAAGCTGCCGTAACCTTCATTAAAAAAACACTTCCAGGTGAAGAAGTTTCAGCTGAGGTATTCTCTAAGAAAAAAGGCGTTCAGTTTGCCGTCCTAAAAGACGTCAAAACTCCTTCTGCCGACAGAAAAGCTGCTGATTGTGTTCACTACAGCCAATGTAACGGATGTGACTACCAACACACGAATTACGATAAAGAGCTTGAGTTTAAAAAGAATGCGCTTAAACGCCACATGTTTAAATTCCCAGAGATTCCCATCACTGTTCATGGAGCTAAAAGAAGACTTGGATATAGAAACCGTCTTCAACTTCATTACGATAAAAAGAAAAGATTATTAGGCCTTCTCGACTATAAACAAGACATCCTTCCGGTTCCTGCTTGTTTAATCGTAGACCCAAGTGTTGCCTATGAACTTCGTGCAATCTACGCAGAAAATAATTGGATGAGACTGGTTGAAAAAGAGCCCATGAAAGGACACCTTGAGCTTTATTCAAAAGACAATAATCTTGGCGGACACAATGTAAAAGTGTCAGTTAACCGCCCTTACGCCAATGGTGGATTCACTCAAGTCAACGCTGAAATGAATGAGAGATTGAGATTTTGGATTCAGAAAAAAGCAGAAGAGATCATTCCACCAAAAGCAGTCGTCTACGACCTGTTTGGAGGAAACGGAAATCTTACAGTGAAATTTAGAAATCCTACGCTAGTAGTGGATAAATACCGTACGACTCCTCAACCGTCGGGCCATCAAAAGTTTTTCTCACTCGATTTATACGATAAAGGGGCGATTAAGAGCTTAATCAACCTTAAAGCTTCAGGATATCCTCGTCCAGACTGGCTTATTATTGATCCTCCTCGCTCAGGATTAAAAAATCTCAATGAATTTCTCAATGAATTTAAGCCTGATGGATTTATTTTTATTGCCTGCGAAGCTACTAGTTTTACTCGCGATACATTGGGGATTTTGAATAATTACGAATTAAAAAGCGTCGAAATCTTCGATCTATTCCCATCTACACAGCATTTTGAAACCATTGGGATATTTACAAGAAGGGCCAACAGCGTTTAAAATATATTCATATCTTAATGGATTGAGATGTGAGGATCTTTTATGAAAATCAAAGCATTGTTTTTGACAGTAGCTGTCCTATTTGTTTCTTCTTGTTCAAGCAGTAAATTAAAAGAGCCGACTCCCAATGAAAAAAAGGCCGAAGTTTATTACGGCCAGGGAACAACTGAGCTTGTGAATAAAAATTATCCACAGGCACTGATTTATTTAACTCAAGCAAAAGAATTAGACCCAAAAGATTCTAAGATTAGAAATAATCTTGGAATGGCCTATTATTTTAGAAATCAGCACGAGCTTGCCGAAAAAGAAATGAAGTCTGCGATTGATCTGGATGCAAAGAACTCTGATGCAAGAGTTAACCTCGGTGCTCTTTACATGGAAAAGAACCGCTTCAAAGAAGCTCGCGTTCAATTTGAAAAAGTTCTGGAAGATTTAACTTTCCAGGCCCAGTACAGAAATTATTACAACCTTGCGATCGTATCCCTGAAAGAAGGGGACCGTCGTGAAGCTTTTGAGTTCCTAGCTAAATCAATTAAAGAAAAAGACAACTACTGCCCTGCTTATTTTAAGCAAGGTGAATTATACAACGAAGAATACCGCTTCAAACAAGCACTTGATGCTTTCAAAGAAGCGACTAAGGGAACTTGTGTGAGTGACCCATCTGCTCACTACCAACAAGCACTTGCATTAGTAAATCTCAATAGACCACTTGAAGCGAAAAGAAAGTTTCAAGAAATCTTTGAGAAGTTTCCAACAACTCGCTTTGGTGCAATGGCCTCAGCACAGATTAAAAAATTAAGTAACTCAAACGACGAACAACAATCAACTAGAGCAACTCAGACGGAAGTGATCAAATCACAATCCGGAGAAACTCCAAACTTTTAAAAAATAATTATTATGACGACAGACGATAACCAAAACGAAGAAAACACTCCTATCATCGATCAAGTAGAGCCTTTAATGGCCCCTGCTGACAACCTCACTCTGGGGAAGATGATTAAAACTAAAAGAGAAGAAAAAGGCTTAAGCCTGAAAGTCATCTCTCAGCAAACTAAAATCCACATTGGTTTATTAGAAAGTCTGGAAGCTGATCAATATGAAAAACTTCCAAGCAAAGCTTACGTAAGAGGATTCGTTAAATCGACGAGCAAAATCCTAAGCCTTGATCAGGAACTGGCCCTTCATCTTCTCGATATGGCCTACTCAAAACTAGCTCCTCCCGTTGCAGTTTCTTCAAATAATCAAGAAATGAAAAACGAGACTGCTAGAAATACGCTTTCAGCGATTGCAGCCACTCCACTTGAGACAGTTAAATCAGTGACGGCTTCTTCTGGATTATTCCTGGCAAAATCAGCTGCCGTAGTCTTGATTGTGGGAATTGTAGGATTCAATGTAAAAAACTTCATGGAAAAATCAAGTGAAGACACCGAAGTTAAACTTCCGGAAGTTCTAACGACTCTTCATAAGAAAAAACCACCTGTCAAAAAAGAAGCTCCGAAGCCAATTGAGACAGAACCTAAAGTTGAAGAACCCATTCAGGTTAATCTTATCCAAGATAAAAACACTAAAAGCGATGTGACCGTTAACGACATCAATCTTCAAACGATTTCAATCGGTGAGAGACAATTTGCTGAAGACACTTCAATGTCTGCAGAAAAGATCAAAGAAGCTCTTCCTGCAAAATACATAGTCACTCCGGTTAAAGGCACAGAAACTGTCTTTATCAATGCAACTGAAGGTGACTCTTGGTTAACTTATAAAGTTGATGACAAAGATATCAAGAAATACGTTCTTCGCCAGGGACGCACTCTGTTTTTGAGAGGATCACTCATCAGACTTTTCATTGGTAACACCTACTCGCTTAAAGTTTTTTACAACAATAAGCCTATCAATCTCAATATCGTTAACAAATCAGGCGTTAAGAATTTAGTTATTCCAGAAGAGATGAAAACAAAATATATGGCACCATTATTTGTTTTCCAGGAAGATGGAACTGTTATGACGAGTGATGAGTATTTAAAGGCGAACCAGGAAGGAAAAGCGACCAAGGTCAAGAGTCCAAACCCTGCTGCAGTTGAGGCAGCAAAGACTCCTTAAGAACTAGCCTACCCAGTCCAGTTTTTTGAAGAAATAGATCGAGATCAAAAATAAGAGTACGCTTGGAGAGAAGCTGGCAACAGCTGCAGGAATAACCCCTTTCTGAGCGATACTTAATCCAAAGAAATAAATCCCGTAATAACTTAAAAGAATAATAATGGCCGTGACTGAGTTCTTTGAAGTTCCGCCTCTTCCCTTCTTGATTCCCAATGAAAACCCAAGAAGAACGAAAAGCATCACTTGAGGAACGATAATAAATCTTGCGTAGTACTCTATTTGAGACTTAACAATTGATTTTCTTGCTTCAAACCTGGACCTCACTTCTTCATCATTTGATGGTGGCGTCTGGCTTCTATAAGCATAGTCTTTTTGTCTGGTGGCAATAGTCTGAATTAATTCAGCGTTAGTTTTCATACTGTCTTTATCAAGCATAGTAGAGGCCATCTCTGCGCTAAAAACCGGGAAGTCATACTCTTGAAAAAGAATCTTTTCAATCTGATCGCCTTCAGTATTAATCTTTACAATATTTCCATCAACCAGGTGAAGCCTTAAGCTCGGAGCATGAAACTCATCTGCATAAAGCTTTATCAACGAGCCCTTTTTGGCAAAAATAATTCTTTGTTCAATACTGCTTTTATCTTTTACGTGCAAAAAAACTTCATCAAAATTATTTCCGTCGCTCGATACATCTTCAGCAAAAAGTGTAGCATTGGGAATATCAGTGAAAAACTGTCCTGATTTAATACTGGTTAACATTCCGGTTGAAGTCAGTTTTACAATTGTATTCTTAAAGTTTGCATTGGCCTTGGGAATATAAACACTGTTGAGCGCAAAGATTGTTCCACCAATGAGTAGGCTGATAACGAGAAATGGAAGATAGATTCTAAATTTCGTCATACCAAATGAGCGCATAGCAATGATTTCGGAATCATCGCTTAAGCTATTGAGCGTATAGATTGTTGCAAAAAAAACGGCCAGAGGAGCTGCAAGTGGAAAGAAAGACACACTCAGGTTGGCCACCATCTCGAGGACAGTTCCTATTTCAATCCCTTTCGTGACGATCAGAGAAATGATCCTGAACATGTAAAAAGTGATGAGAAAAGCGACAAAAAATACGAACCCAATCATAAATGGGGGGATAAAATTTGCTGCTAAATACCTGGTAGTTACTTTTAACATAAGCTGTGATATTTTAGCCCGAATACAATTTTTTAAACATCAAAAACATAGGAATGTAGGATGAAAATCAATTTGAGCTTTGCGCCAAACCAAATCGGCACTGAATTAAACATTTATTCGTGTTTCAACAAAACTAACGAAGGTAAACCGGCAGCTGGCAAAAAAGCGGCTACTAAAAGTGAAAAAGTCCTAGTGAACAACCACTGGTCAGAAGAAGTAGCTGAGGCTTTCGCTCATGCTGTTGCTTCAAAACACTACAAAGGTGACCTTGGGGAGACTTTCGCACTTACTCTGGTAAACGGACAAAGCGCTATTATCCTGGGCCTTGGAGATAAAACTAAACTAACAAATGAAATCGTAAGACGCCAGATCGCTCATATTTATAAAGCTGTCTCTGGAAGATATGAAGATGCAACAATCCACCTTGATGGATTTCTTGTAAAAGGAAACCAGGAAGCAACTCTTGGAGCGATCGTTGAATCTCTTCATATGACTGCTTATGTTTTTGACCGTCACCTATCGACTAAAAAAACAGCAAAACTTCAATCAATCACACTTCACACAAGTGAGAAGAAAACTTCAGCTAAGAAATTCGAAGCTGCAATTACTGAAGCAACTAAAGTCGGTGAATCAATCACTGTAGCTAAAAACTTTGTTAACGAAGCACCAAACATTCTTAACTCTGAAACTTATGCAAAAGAAATTGAAAAAGATGCAAAGTCTCTTAAAGGTGTAAAAATTAAAGTTCTAGGCGTTCCTGAACTTAAAAAAGAAAAAATGGGAATGTTCCTTTCAGTTAACGCTGGATCAGCTTACGGAGCTCGTCTTGTTCACTTAACTTACACTCCTTCTAAAGCGACTGCTAAAACAAAACACATCGCTCTTGTTGGTAAAGGATTAACTTTCGATACAGGTGGATACTCATTGAAGCCAGGTGCTTCAATGATGAATATGAAATTTGACATGGCCGGATCAGCAACAGTTTATGCTGCTTTCAGAGCTGCTGTTCTTCTTCAACTTCCAGTAAAAATTTCTTGTTACCTTGGTATGACTGACAATGCTGTTAACGAAAAAGCAACTATGCCAGACTCAATCGTAACTGCAAGAAACGGTAAAACAGTAGAAATCCTTAACACTGATGCTGAAGGACGCTTAGTTCTTGGTGACGTTGTTAACTACGCTTGTGACTCTAAGCCAGACGCTCTAATCGACGCTGCAACTCTTACTGGAGCTGTTCTTGTAGCTTTAGGAAGCGAAGTATGTGGACTATTCACAAACAACCAAAAACTTGCTGATTCACTTATTAAGTCTGCAAAAAACACTGATGAATACATGTGGCAACTTCCGATCATTGATGAACACAAAAATGATATGAAAGCGATCGTTGCTGATCTTAAAAATATCGGTGGATCTGGAAACGGTGGATCTGCTAAAGGTGCTGCGTTCATTGAATATTTCGTTGAGCCAGGAATTGCTTGGGCCCACCTTGATATCGCTGGTATTGGAGACTCTCAAGGTCACCTTCCATACTGTTCACCAAAAGGTGCTTCTGGTCTAGTTATCAGAACGCTTGTTGATTACTTAAAGAACGTATAGATCAAATGTCTAAATTTAAAATCGTATTAGTTGCGCCTGAAATTCCCGGTAATACCGGGAGTATCGGGCGAACTGCGGTTGCTCTCGACCTCGAACTGATTCTTATCAAACCACTGGCATTCGACATTGATGAAAAAGCCGTGAGGCGAGCAGGTCTTGATTACTGGAAATACGTGAAGCTTAAAACTTATGAGAGCTTTGATGATTTTCTGGAAAACGAAAAACCTGACCCATCAAAACTTTTTCTCTTCTCAAGATTTGCAACAAAGACAATTTTTGAAACAACGATTACAAAAGATAGTTATCTTATTTTTGGCTCTGAGACCAAGGGCCTACCTGTTGAAGTAAAAGAGAAATTTGCTAGTCAGCTAGTCACTCTTCCAATGAACTCAGAACACATCAGATCACTTAATCTTGCCAACGCTGCAACAGCTGCGGCGTATGAAGCTTTAAGACAGATTGATTTCAAATAAAAAAGGCCCACTATGAAAGTGGGCCTGAAAGTTTATTTATTCACAAATCGTAACTGAATGATACTCAACATCGTTTTCACCGTAGGCAGTTACTGCAAAGTTTCCGATCTTTAAATAATTACCACTGCTCTTGCTGATAAAATCTGCAGCTTTCGCTTCATATTTTGCCTCAGTTAAATCTTCCCAATTGTATGCAGAGAAACCTGGAAAAGTGTTACCTGGGTTGTAATTCTCAAAATACATTTCAAATCCTTCAAGTTCAAAATCTTGTTTTGATAATGAGAAGTCTGAAAATTCTGGAAATGAATTTTTTGGATAACTACAGTTTGCCTGCGCAGTACTTACTGCCGTAAAAGCTGGATATGATAAATCCACATACTCAGCAGCATTTTCTTCAGAGTATTGAGGAACATAAACGTATGAAAAAGAATCTACAGAAGCGCCATTGGCCCTATAAGTAATCTTCGACATTGGCGATTGTCCGTCATTAGGAAACAAAACTGCCATTTCTGCGAATCGATTATCAAAACGGTGGATTTGATCATTACTATCAACTCCGCCACCAACGATACTAATAGTGCTAGTATAATCACTTGTATTAGGATCCCAAAAAGACTTACCATTAATTGTACGGATGCTCATCGTTGATACATTACCTGCATCTCCGATTTCCAAGACTCTAAAGGTACTGCTTGATGGAGAAACAACATTGCTTGAATTAATCCATTTAGCTTTGATAAAAGCTGGGTAAAGTCCAAGCGGAAGTCTATTTCCTAAAATTTTTCCACTAACAAGATCAACTTTCGATGCCCAAGTATTCCATAGAACATACTTTCCATTTTCAATTCCCATTAACTGGAATGCAATCCAGAAATCTGCTGGATTATCATTTAAGATAACAACGTTCTTAAATTGAATTCCTTTTACATCATCCCCTTCTAGATCCTCATATGTGTACTCGATATCTTTACCTTGGTGTAAAAATGAAGCATCTACATATTTTTCGAATACTGCTCTCGTAGGTCTTCCATTTTTGAAAGCATCAGAGAAGTCTTTCGTAATTTTTCTAACATTATTTAAGATGTCATGTTTTTCTGAAACTTCGCCTGCTAATGCTGTCGCCGTCGAAGGAGATATCGCAGTTGGTGCCGATGCAGATGTATCGACATCATAAGTAATAGTTGTATTAGTACCAACAGTAATAATTACATCAGTTGAAGTACTGTCTTTTATTTTTACCAGATCCAGAAGTTTATCAATTCCAGCACCATCGGCTGAAAATGAACCGTTCATTAAATCCACAGTCGTTAAATCAGTTACAGCTCCAATCGCTTTAGCATATTCATTTAAAAATGTTCTCACTTCAGCTTGTTTAGCAAGCATGTCTACTTTTAAGTTGGTTTGTGCTGCAAGGTTAACTGTAGATAAACTTAATGAACCAACTGCTCTTTGAGCAATTAACTGAGTAAGTGGTGTGACGTTAACAATCTCTCCTGCTGATTGAGCAAGCGTAGAAACTTCACCCAATGAAGAACTGACTTTAATAAAAAATGGACCCGTACAAGCACTAACATCTAGACTATATACGCCTAAAGAATTTGTTTTTCCTGAAGTACATGTACCTGCTGTACTCTTAATAACTACTGTGGCTAGTCCCAAGGGTGCACCAACAGCAGCAGTACCACCTACATAACCTGGTGTTGCAGTAGCTGTTGCTGACTCAGTAACAGTGCCTGCCCCTGCCCCTGCCCCAGCAGCGGCACCACCAGCACCACCAGACTTACTTCCTGAACAACTTGCCAGCATTAAGCTGGAAGCAATAATCGTCGTTAAAATTTTGTTATTCAAATTTTCCCCCTTAAAAAATTAACTTCATTGATAATGAGTTGCTCAATCTTCGGGTTAAATAAATTTTTACTGAGTTAAGATTTCTTAATATATGACTAATTGAATATCTCTTGAACAATAAAAACAGACAGGTATTAATCAGGGACTGCACAATAAACTCTCAAGAGCGGACAAAAAAAGGCCGGGAATAAATCCCGGCCTCTTATAACTTTAATTAAAATTAAAGATTAGAAATTGTAAGTAAGAGCAGCTCTAGACAGAAGAGTATCTGTAGCTAAAGCACCTGTAGCTTTTACACCAACAAGTCCGTCAACAACTAGCTTTCCGAAAGTTAGAGATGCACCAGCATTAACTTCTGTAGAATCAACAATTGTTCCTTTTCCTTGTGAACCGAAAGCGTTTGTAATAACTCCTCTACCAACAGGGTTGATGCTGTTGTAGTTTTTGTTATCTTTTTGTCCCCAAATGTTTTGGATTACTGATCCGCGAAGAGTTAACCATTCTGTAGCAACTGCTTCGTAACCGATTGTCACAGGAACAACTAGGTTTCTAACTTCACCTTTAGTTGCAAATTTTGCATTGATATCAGTTTTCTTTCCAGCAAGTGAAACGAAAACCTTATCAGATGTGTTCATGTCGTAATGAGTTCCCCATCCTAAGTAAATAGAAGTGAAATCACCTTTTACTGTACCATTCTGACCACCAAGAACTGCTGTCGCGCTAATTGGAGTTGTTGCTGCCAATGTAGAGCTATCTGTTTGCTCCCATCCGTAGTGCTTTACATAACCAAACACTCTATTGTTCCCTGAAAGAACATAAGATCCACCAAGCTGAAGTCCTAACTTCCCTTTGAACTCATGTGAAACCTCAGTTACACCACCAAGATTTACTGAATCTACCGCTTCAGCTTTAGAAGCAAGAGAAACGTTTAAATGAGCATCCCATCCTGATCCAATCAGACCAGTTCTTAATGAAAGAGCTGTATCCTTTGCCTTTCTTGAATCATCTTTTCCATGAGCAAAAGTTACGTTTGTTCCCCACTTAAGATCACTTCCACCACCGAAAAATAGGTCGAATTGATTATCAGCAGAGTTTAACATCTTTGAAGGACCTGCTGCTGAGTTAATTGCTGCAGTAGCAGACGTACCAACAATTCTTAACAAAGAAGAAGTGTTAGACTCATTTCCTACATATAGACCGTAAACGAAATCACCTTGCTTCTTAAAAAATCCACCTTGAGCTTTAGGTCTATTATCTCTATCTAGAGTTGTCGTAGACGATGTTGCTCCAGTTGTATCTTTTGAAATAAAGGCACCTTCTCTACCGTATTCAGCAGTTACATAGTCATTATAAATGTTCATATAAGCTGGGTTTAAGAAAATATTTCTAGCGTCAGAGACGTGGTACATCCCTTCGTTGTCAGTTTCTTTCATACCAAGAGCAAGAAGTCTTGCTTGTGATGCCAGAGCAGATGTCGAAATAAGTGTTAGTGCACTTCCGATTAATAATAATTTTTTCATTGCAGGATTCCCCTTTAAGCAAATTTTGTTGTGTAACAAAGCTAAAAAAAAGGCCCACCTAGGGTGGGCCCGATTAATTCGTTAAGAATTAGAAAGAGTAAGTTGCACCAACTCTAGACAGTAGGTTGTCAGTGTTAAGTGTTCCAGAAGCTTTAACTCCGATTGATCCATCAAGAGCAAGTTTTCCGAAAGTTAGAGATGCACCAGCGTTAACATTTGTTGTGTTAGCGTTAGTTGTTTTAGTTGCAGCTACACCAGTAGTTTCAACTTTGTTGTTGTTTAGAACAACGTTCTGAGAAACTGAACCACGTAGAGCTAACCAAGAAGTTGCGTCTGTTTCGAAACCAAAAGTTACAGGAAGTGCTGTATTTGTAGTTTTTACTTCTGTAGCTGGAGATGCACCATCGTTAGTTTCGTTTTTAGTCATTGCGAAAGCAACGTTACCAAAAATTCTAGCAGTTGGGTTGATTTCCATTACGCGACCTGCACCAACAGTTACTGCGAAGTCTTTATCTGTTTCAGTTACACCAGCAATTTTTCCTTCAACTTTCGCGTTAGCTACTTCTGCGAAGAAAGTATAGTCAGACCATACATATGATCCACCAACAGTGAATGATGGCTTTTGCTTAGCTTCGTTAGAAGCAGTTGTACCGTCACCTTCAGATTTGTCTGAAAGATCTACGTTAGCGTAACCTTCAGCTGCACCCATAACAACACCAAGACCTAGACCAATTGCAGTGTTTTTTCTAACAGCTGCAGCTGTTCCTGGCTCATCTTTGCTGTTTGCATAGTGAACTCTCGCTCCCCATTGAAGACCAGCGTCACCACCAAGGAAAAGATCAAGAGCGTTGTCTTGTCTTAAGAAACCAGCACCAGTTACTGCTGCTTTAGCTTGTTCATCGTTACCAAGGTATAGACCGTAAGCAAGTGATCCTGCTTCTTTGAAAAATCCACCTTCAGCGCGTGGAGTAGCTGCATCGTCGTTTCCTGAAGCTGTACCTTGAGTACCCCATTCAGTTACGATGTAGTTTTTGTTTGAATTGATAGTAGCAGCGTTTCTAAAAACATTTCTGTTGTCTTTGATGTAAAGATTAGAGTTTGTCCCTAGAGCTTCGATTCTTGCTTTTGAAGCAAATGCGCTTGTTGATAATACTGCAAGTCCTGCAATTAGTAATACGTTCCTTCTCATTCAATCTTCTCCTTGAAGTTAAACTAAGTATTAAATACTTGTCCTTTAAATCACGTCTTTCATTAAATGGTGTGATCAGTCGATTCTTTTGTCAACATACCCTAGTCAAATTTTTTCGTATGGTTTGTTTGAATAACTAAACCACGCATAACGCCATTTAAGGTCTCTTCAGAATATTCGAACTGGTCATGGACGCGTTGCTGCTCCGTAATCGGAGCATTAATACCAATGAAAAATAGATTTTTCATCGAGTCTTTTTGCTCTTCAACGCTCTTATGAAAACCAGTGTCGTCAATTCTAAGACACCCAATTTCTTGTTCTAATGAGATGAATTCTCTTACTTTAATTTTTAAAAAATTATCAAAAATCTTTTCCATATTCTTCTTTAGAAGCCTAATTATTCTAGAAACGTCTTCTTCTGACATTAAATGGTCTTCCATAAAATGCATAAACTCGATTTCCTGCACACCATTTACGGTCCTAAACTCACCAATAAAGTGCCCCCATTCATGTGTATAACTCAGAGGAATGAAGAGAGTTTCCTTAATGTCTGACAGTGGTGCATCTTCGAAAACAAATTTAACGAATACTGCCGATGAAGTTTTTGTACTTTCACAAAATTCTATAAATGAAGCTGACAACTGAGACTTCTCGGTGAAGAACTCAAGATAATGATAAGGAGAGAGGCCAAAAAATAATTTTTCACAATGAAACTCAGTTCCATTGATACATTCAACAACATAACCCTCTTCAAGCTTTCTAATCGCTTTGATTCGCACCTGATAAGCTTCAGAGCTAACTTCAGCAATAAACTCTTCATCATGGCGAATGCTTTTGAAGATTTCCTCAAAGTTTGGATCGATTCTGTCGCCTGTATAAAATCCTTCATCATATTTCAGTGCTTCAGACTTACTTCTTCCACCAAAACTCTTCCATGTCATATCTTTATAGAAGAGCGCATTTTCATTGCACTTTGTAATCGTGACATCAGGAAAAAGATCTTTGAACATTCTTTGATTTGTTTCGCCACGAATTGAGCTTGGGCCCTTTGGGAGCAGGTCAGACTTTAAAATTTCATCTTGAGATAACAGCCTTACGTTTTCTGGGCCGTGAGCTGCTTTGAGATCACTATAAAGAGAAATTGCGAAAATATCTTTCCCAACGACCAGGTATGGCACATTAATCGTTTCTTTTTCAATAACATTAATTTTTTTGAGTTTATGGAGATCTTTGAAGGCCATGATATTTCCTTGAGAGCACACTTTGGCTTGTAAAAAACAAAGTGTACTTCAAAGAAATTAAGACTGAGAAGCAAAAAAAATTCAAAAACTACTTAATAACTAATTTCACGCCAGCATTTACTTTTTTCGATTTTTTAATCAAATCAGCGTTCGACGCTATTAACCGTTTTACGGAGATGCCGTGTTTTTGTGCCACTGTGAACAGTGTTTCCCCTTTTTTTACGGTGTAATAGCGCTTTGGCTTTTTTCTAGCTGCTGCATACCTCTTTGCTCTGTAAGCACGGCTGTTACGTTTTAAAACTTCGCGACGAGGTTTTTCAAATAAATCAGCATAAAGGTTATTTGAAGAGTTAACTAACTCTCCTTCTCTGAAAGGAAGCTTAACAACATCACCAGCTGAAAATTTTGTTTTTTCAGAAACGTTGTTAAGGGAAGCAACTACATAATCTTTTCTCAATTTAAATTTTTTCGAAATTTGAGCAACAGTCATCCCTTTTTTAGGAACAACAAATTGCTGGAAATTAACTGCAAGAAAATCTGTTTTTGCACAACACTCAGCAAATTTCTCTGCAGTGCTTGGAGGAAGTCTTAAACGGTATTCAGCAATATTCGGTGGAGTAAACCAACGAAGAACTTCAGGGTTCAGACGTTGAATCTCTTCAAACTCTACTCCCATTTTTTCCGCAAGCATAACCAAGTCAGTTCCCGCTGGAACACTAATTTCATCGAAGTCCAGTGGCTCGTGAAATTCAACATCGTCGAATCCAAATGACTTTAAGTTCTTTCCGATAATCGCCAGGGCCATAATCTTTGGAACGTAGTTTTTAGTTTCGTCTTTTAAATATTTACCTTTTGTAAGGTGCCAGAAGTCTTCTGACTTATATTTTTTAATCGCTCTACCAAGTTTACCTTCTCCGGCATTGTAAGCAGCTGCAGCCACTTCCCATTGTCCGAAATCATCGTAAAGTTTTGTTAGGTATCTTGCTGCTGCAACAGTAGCTTTAATTGGGTCACGTCTTTCATCGCGGTACCAGTCCTGCTCAAGTCCATACATTCTTCCTGTGTATGGCATGAACTGCCAAGGACCAACGGCTGCCGCCCAAGACTTTGCAACGTTGTTAAATCCAGACTCGGCCATTGCTAAGAAAATTAAATCTCTTGGTAGACCATGCTCTTCTAGGATCGCTCCAAGAATCGGTGCATATCTTCCCGCTCTTTCAGTATATCTTTCGAAGTAACCTCTACCTCTATTTAAGAAATAGCTAATCCATTTTTTAACCTGAGGGTTATAAGTAACGGGGATATCGAAATAATTATTTTCAAGATTTAATTCTTCAGCGCCTTCAAGGTAATAAGTTTTACCTTTATAGTTTCCAAGACCATCAAGAGTCGATGCCCCCGTAATCATAGATTTTGACTGCGCTTTAGCAATCTTAGAACTCTGCTCTTCGTCGATCTTTTTATCTTGCTCAGTATAGTCAGTCTTCTTCAGTCGCAAATAAGCTTCACGAACACTCTCAGATGCAAAACCATCTTTTACGTGAGCATTAGCTGTAGTTGCTGTAGCGGCATTAGGGGTTGAAGAAGTAGACGCACATGAGGAAAGAATCAAAGTAGCCACGAGGAGGGATAATTTAGATGTAGTTGATCGAACTAGTAGGCTTTTTTTCATAAATATATCATCCTGATGAAGTCACAAAGGTGATCCAACGCTCCTGTTGAATCCGAGCACAGATACAGATTAAAGTGTAACCTCAAACGCTCAAAAAAAAAAGTTTTTTCCCCGTATGGCTATTAAATAAAGCTCCGCTTAAAATACTCAAATGAATCAACACGGCTTCAGATATCTTCTGCTTATGTTGCTCTTATGGGGAGTATCAGGGGGACTTTTAGCTGATATTCAGGTGCCAAATTATGACTTTTCGACTGCCACTATAGAACCATTTTACCCAGGTGCAAGTGTTGAAAAAATAAAATCCGACAAAGCAATTCAGTCGGAGATTTATGAGGATGCCGGGAATCTTAAAACTTATAAATTCAAATTAAAGAAGGCCAACTATAATCTAGATATTTTTGCACAAGCAAAAGACGATAAGATCACCAGCATGTTTGTGAGACTTCCTCAGTATTTTAATCACGATCTGGTACTCACTGATCTTCAGAAAAAATATAAGAAGCAGGATAAATTTGTAAGAAAAGACTTAAGCGCGCTTTACGTGTGGATGAATCGCGATGGCAGCAATATTATCTATCATGGCACTTGCTCTCTCTCATGCTTTCCTATGTTCATAGAAGTAGTCAGCACAGACAAAGCAGTAATTCCTTTTTATCAAAAAATGAATCTCGCTATTCCTAAATGGTGATATTTTTCTTCTTGTAATAAACATAGATAAAGACACCGGCAAGAATCATAAGAAAACAAAGAATTTGTCCCATGGTGAAAATTCCAAAGTAATACCCAAGTTGTGTGTCTGGCTCGCGGAAGAACTCTACAATAAATCTGAACACACCATATCCACCAACGAATACTGCTCCAATCATTCCATAAATTTTTGTTTTGCCTTTCATAAACCAAAGAATTGCTGATAAAACTAAACCTTCAAGAATGGCTTCATAAAGCTGAGAAGCGTGTCTTGGATAAAGACCACCGCCATTTGGAAAAATAATTCCTACCCATGAGTTTGTCGGCCTTCCATACAACTCTCCATTGATGAAATTTCCCATACGACCAAAAAATAATCCTTGCGTACCTGCAAGGGCAACAGAATCCATGACTGAAATCCATGGGATTTTATTTTGTCTTGCGAAGATATATCCACCAACACACAGACCAACAAGAGCTCCGTGAAAACTTAATCCACCTTTCCACACTGCTAAAAGCTCCATCATATTTACCGAGTAATAATCCCAGTTATAAATGAAGACATAAAAAAATCTTGCACCAAGAAACATGCAGACGATCATCGTCGTGATAAGGGAGTCGATTTTGTTTTCTGTAACTTTAAAGAAGTTATCTTTTACTAAAAGTTTCAGGAGATATCCTGAGATGATAAATCCGATAACATACATCACCCCGTACCAACGAATCTGAATGCTCTCGCCTAAACTAAAAATGACCGGATCTATATTGTGAACGTAGTGACTGCCCATGCATTATCTCTTGAATTAAAATTAATTTTAAAAAAGGATAACGAACTAAGCCTTGCGTGACAACCTATAATGATAAATCAGTACGCGGCCTGAAGCTCTCTTCTGGGTGAACAAGCCCTTCAGTCATTTTTGCCAGCGTCTGAATCATTTGTCTGACTGGCACTGATAATCCAGTGTAATCCAGGTATGAGCAATGAGCTGACATGAAACTTAAAAGCTCTTCATTCGTCATGCGAATATTGCGGCCACGAAGAGTAGGATCAAGTCTTAAGACTTTAAACTTCGGCCCTAGTTTTTTTATTCCATCAAGAGATAGGATTCTATTGCCAACAACGTCGACAAATACTGCTTCGCCTTTTGACTCTCGGTTTTTCTGCAGAACCATTCCATCATCAACGGTGACTCCCCACAATCCAAGAATCCCATGGTGAACCAATGCCCAACTTAAAAACCTATGAATCACAATTCGAGCGGCCAGGATTTTTGCAGGCTCTTTGCTTGAACCAAAGTCGCTATAACAACCAAACTCCCAGGCCTTTACCCCAAATGAGTAAACCATGAGCCCCACGTCTTTATAACGGTAGACTTGATAACCGGGTTTTGGAATCACACTTTCTAGGCCATAACGGTCACTTTCCATCGTTGACTGAATTTGACGCGAAACGCTCGGGCTGGCCTCAGACATATTTAAACATCTTGATGCGTTATTTTTCTTCATAATTTCCGTGGCAGACTTCTCTTCCGCCTCCGACAATTTGCTAAATTTCATGGCCGCCATAAACTCGCCGAGTCCACTTTCAAAGCTTTGCGTGTCCAAAACGATATAAACTGGGAGGCCCAGCTCTTTTTGGTACTGATAAATGGTTTTCTTACTCATGGCGCAATCCTCTTTTGACGAGGGAGTCTCCCCTCGTTATACCTACGTATCGGCTGAGTATTGTCTTGACATTAAGGTGTCATTTGCTTAAAAATCCAAGGTTCATAAATAGTGGTTAAAATTAGGGCCAACAAGTTTTATATCCGACTGAAAAGTTTTGGAAATAAACCCCTGGATTTGCCTATTTACTTAGGAGTTTTCATGTACGGAATTGTAGAGATTGGTGGACACCAGTACAAAGTTCAAGCAGGAGATGTTATCGACGTTGAGAAACTAGCGAAAGACGCTGGATCAATGGTTGATTTCGATCAAGTTCTATTCATCGGTGGAGATAAGCCATTAGTTGGTGCACCAGTAATCGGTGGAGCAAAAATCAGTGCAAAAGTTATTATGCACGATCGCTCAAGAAAACTAATCGTTTTCAAGAGAAAGCCAGGTGGATACAAGAGAAGAAACGGTCACAGACAAAACTTTACTGCTCTATTGATTACAGAAATCAATGACGGTAACGGAAATACTGTTAAGATCGATAAAGCTTCTAAGAACGCAGAAAAGTATCTAAAATAATTAAAAAAGGTTAAGGAGTTATACAATGGCACACAAAAAAGCCGCCGGGTCCACAGCTAACGGTAGGGATTCAAATCCTAAAATGCGTGGAACAAAGAAATACGGTGGAGAAGCTGTAATTTCTGGAAACATCATCGTAAGACAAAAAGGAACTAAACTATTTCCAGGTACTGGAGTAGGAATGGGCCGTGACTTCACAATCTACGCTACACAAGACGGAGTTGTTAAGTTCACTCACTACACTAAGAACAAAAAACTTGTTTCTGTAGTTCCAGCTTAGTTTTTTCTAGTCATCATAACTAAAAGTGTTATAAGGGAATCCATACGGATTCCCTTTTTATTTTTGGGAAGGAAGAATAGGTAAAAATGCGATTTATAGACGAAGTTAGTATTACAGCAATCTCTGGTCACGGTGGCCCTGGCGCCATCACTTTCAGAAGAGAAAAATCAATTCCATTTGGTGGACCCGATGGCGGTGACGGCGGTCGCGGCGGATCAGTTATTATCATTGCAGATGAAGGGATCAACACTCTGATCAACTTCCGCGGTAAAAAAGTTTTCAAAGCTGAAGACGGTGAACCGGGTTCAGGACGTCAGCTTAACGGTAAAGATGGTCTGGATTATATTCTTAAGGTTCCAGTTGGAACAATTATCAGAAACGCTGAAACAGGCGCTCTGATTGCTGATTTAAAATCACACGAAGAATCTGTCATTATCGCTGAAGGCGGTAACGGTGGACGTGGAAACATCAACTTTAAATCATCTGTTAACCAGGCGCCAAGAATTGCGCAGCCGGGTCTTCCAGGTGAAGAGCTTTATTTAAATCTTGAACTAAAACTGATTGCAGACTTAGCTTTAATTGGTCTTCCGAACGCTGGAAAATCAACGCTTATTTCTGTGATCTCTGCTGCACGTCCTAAAATTGCAGACTATCCATTTACAACTCTTGAACCAAACCTTGGAGTCGTAACTCTTGGTGAGAGATCATTTGTTGTTGCAGACATTCCAGGGCTTATCGAAGACGCAAGTATCGGTAAAGGTCTTGGTGTTAAATTTTTAAAACACATTGAAAGAACATCGGCCCTTGTTCACTTAGTAGACGTCTCATGGTGTCTTGATGAATTTGAAGCCTTTGAGCAATATGTAGTTGTACGCACTGAACTTGAAAAATACAGCGAAGACCTGGCACTTAAGCGCGAGATCGTGTGTTTAACAAAAATCGATGCGATGACTGAAGAAGAAATCAAAAAATTCCAGGATTTCTTTGAAGAGCAGCTTGATAAAAAAGTTATGGTGATCTCAGGTGTTTCTGGAAGAAATATCCAGGATCTAAAAGCCCTGATGATCAAATGTATCGACATGGAAAAAACGAATAAAAAAATAAATGAAAAAGCGCGTGCTAAAAGTCATCTTGACGGTATTCACGCAGTAGATGAGGACTAAAAATGAATCGTGATTATGTAAACAAAGAAGTAACAGCTATTCTCGAAGATAAAAGCTTCGCGTCGCCTTTAAATATGGCCATGGCCTCTGCTTGGATTATGGGAAACTTCAAAGGTTTAAACCTTAAAGTACTAGACCTGAGAAACGTATCTGGGATTGCAGATTTTTTCGTTATCGGTTCTGCAAGCAACCCGACTCAAGCAAGTGCAATGGCCGAAGAGATTTCTCATCAAATGAGAGTAAACAACATTGAAGCACTTTCTAAAGAAGGCCTTAAAACAAACACTGACTGGATTCTTCTAGATTACGGTGACATTATTGTTCACGTTTTCCATGAGCCATCTAGAACTGTTTACGATCTAGAGCATCTTTATAAAAACGCTATCTCTGTTGATATCCCTGAGTCTTACTACTTCTCAACTCCTGAGTCTGAGAGAAAGAGTGGAGATGACAGCGGCAGAAATTACTTCTAAGTCTAACGTATGCGAGATCTTCATTTAATTGTTGTTGGAAAACTTAACGATAAAAACATTGAAGATCTCGAACGCGATTATTACAAGCGTCTCACCACACCCAAGTTACACATCCACGAAGCCCGCGCCCACTCAGAAGACCTGAACAAAGAAGCCAAAGAAGTCATTGCAAAAATCGAAGACATTTCTAAATCAGAAAATCCCTACATCGTTCTTATGATGGAAAAAGGTAAGCAGTTTACCAGCGTGGATTTTTCTAAATGGTTAAATGGAATAAGCGACAGGCAGTCAGTGATTTTTATTATCGGTGGAGCTTCTGGACACGGCGAAGAAGTCATTAAACGCGCGCATTTCAAGCTCTCGCTCTCTGAACTCACCTACCCTCACAAACTGGCCAGGCTATTATTAGTCGAGCAAATTTACCGTGCTCAGACAATTCAGGCGAATCATCCTTACAATAAGTAATACTACATCAAGCTCAGTGGAAGACTATAGCGTGAAGCTGCTTTTGTTTTGCCATTTATGCTTGTTTCAAGAACAATTTCTTTAGCTGTTTTTAAAATCTGCTTTTCTACCGGACATATAAAAGAGCCTTCTTCTTTTTTGCAACCTATCTTACCGGCCTGATCAGACTTAATGATCATCGTTGTAGTCGCATCTTTTACTGAAATATTCTTAAACTGCATGTCTAAAAAATAAACTCTAAAACCCGTACTTTCAGGAACTAGCTCTACATGATAAGCGCCAGGCATACGCACGTAACCATTATGAGGACCAAGCTTACTCATACCGTGAGCAAGCGCACCAGTAGAGAGCAAACAAGTCATAACCAATGTCACAAATGAGGCTTTCATAGCGTATTCCTTTTGTTAAGATCTTAAGCGAGCATATAGTATACGCTACAAGGGAGAATTTGTGACAATCAATAAATCAGTTAATTTCAAAGTAAATGGCATGACTTGCGGTGGCTGTGCAAATAAAGTTAAAAATGGCCTGGAAGGATTAAAGATCGAACACACTGTGAATATTGATCTACCTACGGGAAAAGTTAATGTGAAATTTAACTCTGAAGAAAGCACAGTGGCGGCACTGAAAAGTACTATTACAAATGCGGGCTTCCAGGTGGAATCAATTGAGCTCGAGTAATTTAAAATTTCATATTGTCGGAATGACCTGCGCTGCCTGCGCTGGAGTCATTGAAAAAGAAACTGCACAGCTCTCTGGAGTTGAATCTGTTCAGGTTAGTTTTGCAACAGAGAGCGCACTCTTTAAAACGAATAAGGATTTTAATCTTGAAGCGCTTCATGCTCTTCTTAGAAAACTAGGCTACAGGGCCGTAGAGCCGGATAGTGTTTCAAAAGAATCAAAGTCTACGATCTTCAACCGCAATTTTTATAAGTCTATCGTAGCACTTGTTCTTGCTTCTATCGTTATGTTTTATGCCATGGTCATTCCTAACAATCTTGTTCAGGCCATTCTAACAACTGTTTTGATTTTCGGCTTTGGTCTCGATTACGTAAAAGCTGTTTTTAAATTTCAATCAAACATGAACACTCTTATTGGTTTAGGAGTTTTGAGTTCATATATCTATAGTTTGTATCTTATTATCCTATCTCCACACGCTCATCCTTATTTTGAAGGTGGAGCGTTTATCATTGCCTTCTCGCTCCTGGGAAAATACCTCGATGAGCTGGCAAAAACGAAAGCAAGAAGCTCACTTGGGTCTCTTTATCAAATGCAAATTAAGTTTTCATCACTCATCGTAGATGGAAAGGAAGTCAGCACTCCAGTTGTTGAACTTAACGTTGGTGATATTATCAGACTTAGACCTGGAGAGAAATTTCCTCTCGATGGAGTAATTGTTGATGGTGAAACTCATGCCGATGAATCAATGCTGACTGGTGAATCCCTTGCTCTTGCTAAATCAAGCGGATCAAAGGTTTTTGCCGGAAGCTTAAACCTTGAAGGGTCAGTGACAATTAAAATCACGTCTACTCTTCACACGACGGCCGTCAGTGAGATCGTCAATTTTGTTGAGCGTGCTCAATTAAAAAAAGCTCCAATTCAAATGTACGCTGATCGCATTGTAAAATTCTTTGTACCTCTTTTATTAGTTATTGCCGCCCTTACACTTATTGTTTGGTATTTAGTAACTGGTGATTTTTCAATCTCACTTATTCATATGATTTCGGTTCTTGTTATTGCCTGTCCATGTGCTTTGGGACTCGCTGTTCCCATGGCCATCATGCTCTCAACCAGTGAAGCTGCTAAAAAAGGTCTTCTCATCAGTGGTGGTGACGTTATTGAAAAAGGATCTCATATTGATACTATCGTGTTTGATAAAACAGGAACTCTGACAGAGGGAAGACCTGAACTCACTCATATTCATTTTTTTAACAAAACACTAAATCACGATGATGTTTTAAAGCTTGCTGCTTCTGCTCTTCAGTACTCCACCCACCCACTTTCACAGTCCATAACTAATCATGCAGTGAAAAAGAACGTCTCGCTACTGGAGCCTGAAAAATTTAAAAGCATTACAGGTATGGGAGTAACGGCCGACATAGAAGGCAAACAACTTGTTCTCGGCAATAGCGAATTAGTGAATCATCCGATTTCTGAATCTTTTTATACTGAAAACGTTGGAAGTTATGTCTTCATGTCGATTGATAATGTTCTAGCAGCTGCTTTCATTATTACTGACCCAATTAAGAGTTCTTCAATTGAACTTATCAAACAACTTCATCATTTAAAAATAAATGTCTGGATGTTAACTGGAGATCATCCTGGAATTGCTCATAAAATTGGCGCACAGATTGGAATCACGCCAGAATTTATTAGAGCGAGTGTTAAGCCTGTTGGAAAGGCTGATTTCATCGAAGAGCTTCAGTCAAAAGGTCACTTAGTTGCGATGATAGGCGACGGTATTAACGATGCTCCAGCCCTATCGAAGGCAAACCTATCAATGGCGATGAGTAACGGCTCAGATGTGGCCATTGAAGCTTCTGATGTCTCACTTCTAGATGGAAATATACTACTAGTTGGTGAATTTTTTGAGCGATCAAAAAGAACAATGAGAATTATTAAAGAAAATCTCTTTTTATCATCAATCTATAATTTGCTTTGTATCCCACTGGCCGCAGGTGTGTTCATGTATTGGTATAATGTGACACTCACACCAATGTGGGCCAGTCTCGCAATGGGTTTATCGAGTCTATCGGTTCTTCTTAACTCATTTAGAGTTAAGAAATTACCTGATCAACCTCTTCACTTCAGTGGTAGCGGCAAGAGCTGCTGCGAATGAACATTCAAATGCTGGATTTGCCCAGTTATCCTGGTTAGCAAAGAAGATCTTTCCACCAAGAGGTTTAGACATTTGCTCCAGGAATCCACTGGCAATAAGATTTTTATTGGCCACTGGCAAAGAGTGTCCCCAGCGAGTCATTCGAAGACCTTTAATATCTGAATAATTTAATCCTACCGCAGCTGAAAAATTTTTTAATTCTTCACTGATAATTTTTCTATGTTTATCATGCGCGCCTGGATTGAAAAGGAATTGTCTTCCACCTTCATACGGAATCGCCTTATAAACTGTCAGTACACCATTTTGAGTTTTATCATCTTGTGCCCATGATCCAAAACACACATCACTAAATGGTCTCTTTACCGGTCTCATGGCCGCTGGCATTTCAGGCTTAGATCCTTCGAAACAATAAAGATCAAAACTTGAAGACGTAAACGGTTTATTAAAAATAGCATTTCCTACAATGTAGCCTCTGTACTGTAGATCATCCATTTGTTTTACTTGGGCAGCTGGAAGATCTTGAACAATAAGCTTTGCAACATACTTTGGTGAAGCCACAATACAAGTATCAGCTTCAATTGTTTTGATTATGCCTTGGGCGTCTTCATAAGTAATCCAGATTAGGCCATTGTCTTTTTTCTGAACTTTCAAAACGAAAGCTCCAGCGCGAAGTGACCCTACCGTTGTGCTATCGTTAATCTTTTCAAATAATCTTTGAGTGATCGCAGCGTTTCCACCTGGAAGAGTTAAAATTCCGTCCACTTCAGATGAAACAAAATTTAGTACCTGAAGAGCAGACAACTCTTCAATTGATCCATTGAACGAAGACCAGCAATAAAGCTGAAAATATTCAGCAATGTGAGGATGAACTTTTCCAAATTTTTGCTGAAGCCATTGCTCGAATGTAATTGAGTCTAAATAAAGATACTCTTCTTTGCTAATTGCACTCTCTGATGTCCATGGAATATCTGGATAAGCATCGTTATAAATTCTTCTCAACTCTTTATCGACTGCAATAAATTCCTGAGCACGCGCTGGATCTGTTACACCTTTCCAGAAATCTCCCATTACTTTATTTTTATAAGTGAATTTTGTTTCTTCTGGAGTTTCATGTTTTAAGTCATCAAAGAGACCGATGTCTTTAAGAAATAATTCAATGTCTGAGCCAGCATCAGGAATGGTGATATAAGCGGCACCGATAGAGTACACAGAATCGTTATATTTTTCTCCGCGCGAATTTCCACCAAAGTGTTTATCCTGCTCAAGAACAATGGGATTCAAATGGCGAAGATTGTAAGCTGAAATAAGACCGGCCATTCCACCGCCAACAACGACTGCTTTTCTTCTTTCAGATGGAGCAGGGATTCCACCTTTTTTAGCGATGTGCCCATCTAGATTCCAAAGAATGTCATGAGGACGGTCAATATTGTCGCCGTTGAACTCGATACTTTGAAACTGATCAGCTCCAATAACCTGAATGGGAGAGATATTATTCAATTGATTTGGAATAAAACGTTTAAGAATAGCTTCAGATTTCTTAGGAATAGCTAAAGCTAGAGCTGCAAAAGCTGAAAGTTTAATAAAATCGCGTCTTGGGCGAGCTTCTAAATCGTTTAAATTCAGTGACATATATGCCTTGATCCCAGTATAGTGAATGTTGGGCATATAAAACATCTAAGGCTCTCTACTGTCAAGAACTCCAGTGAAAATGTCGATGAATAGCTAAATATTTCATAGTGAATTGAGAAGGAAAAAGGCCCCTAAAAAATGGATGCTGATAAAAAATCTTATATAGAGACTCAAGAGAATATTGATTACGTTTTGAAATCAAAAAACTCTGCTCTGGCATTCTTGTTTGTTGCAATTGTATTTATAACTATTAACAGACTTGAAGGTTACCATAGTCTTCATGTGAGAATCCTAGCTGTAGGGGTCATTGCATTCGCTTTTGCGCGTCTGTTGAATATAAAAAAATACTCGCAACAAAGACTCACTTTAAAACAATCAGTAAGTATCGTATCTTATACCGCTGTTTTCAATTCACTTCTGTGGAGTGCTATTGGAATAATTTCAATACAGTCTGAGAGTCTTGATCAATTACAACTTATCATTATTTTTATTATTTTGATTTCATATAGTGCTGGCTCAATTGTGACGTTGTCTCATAAGAAATTCGTTTTTTCTTTCGTAAGTTTTACTGTTTTGTTTCCACAGATCTATTACGCTTTCACTGAATACCTAAAAACAAATGATAAGCAGGTTTTTTGGTTATGGGGCTATACCGCTATTAACCTTATCTACAATTATCGCCAGGGAAAAACGATAAACGATGAACTCCTTAGAAGATTTTCGTTTGAATATGATTTGAAAAAATCATTAGAAGAGGTCGCTCTCAGCAAAAAGAATCTGGAAGAAGAAAGTATTAAAACATTTCACGCATCAAGACTTTCTTCTCTGGGAGAAATGGCCGGTGGTGTGGCCCATGAAATTAATAATCCATTAACTATTATCCAAGGAATGTCTAAATCCATTATGAATCATAGTGAATTGACTATTGATGAAGATATCAGAGCTAAATTAGTTAAGATTAATAACGCCAGCGATAGAATTGCAAAAATTGTCAAAGGAATGAAAATCATCTCGAGTAAAAATGATCAAATCATTCATGAAATTATCAAAGTAAACAAAGTTCTGGAAATTAGTGTTGGCCTCTTCGAAGAGCGCTTCAAGTCTGAGAATATAGATTTTAAACTTGAGCTTACAGACAATCCTTCCATCCTCTGCAACCCTCTTCAAATCTCTCAGATTATTATCAATCTCATAACCAATGCTCTCGATGCGATTACAAAAGAAGGACAAAATTATTTGAGAGTGAAAGTGACAGAAGACCGTAGAAATCGTACAGTTGATATAAGAATCATTAACAGTGGCCCGCTGATAGAATCAGAGGTTTCTGCGAAAATATTCGAGCCATTCTACTCTACCAAGTCTCTTGGTAAAGGCACAGGATTAGGACTTAGTATTTCTCAAACACTTGCCCATAGCAATGGTGGAGAACTAAGTTACGAACCCTATGAAGGCAAAGTTTGTTTTAAAATTCACATGAACACTCACCCTGATGTCTAATTATGAAAATTATCTGGCCCTTGATTCTTATCTCTTATGCAAGTCTTTTTGTTTTCGGTCTTAGTGACAACATAAGAGGCCCGTTATTTCCTGAAATCCTAAAAGAGTTCTCTATCAGCGATTCAATGGGATCATTGATGTTTGCTTTTAGTTCTCTCTCAGGATTTGTTGCAAGTTATTTTGCACGACACCTATTGAGAAAATTTGATCGCAGATCAATTCTTCAAGGTGCATGCATCGGAATGACTCTTACACTTCTTGGTTTAAGTGCTGCTCCTAATTTTTATTTCTTTTTAGCAATGAGTATTTTATTCGGACTCAACTCTGGGATTCTTGGACTGGTTCCCAATGTACTTGTGCCTCTTGGGGCTACAGCAGAAAGAAAACAACAATTGCTTTCAGGCCTTCATGCGATGTATGGTGTTGCGAGTTTGCTTGCTCCTCTATTCGTTGCAGCTGTTAGCTACTTCACTCACAATTGGCGCTACACGTTTGCACTAACCGCTCTGGCACCATTAACACTTTATTTCTACTCACTTCACCAAAGCCATCACGCTCATCACTCAAAACCTAAAATTTCAAAAGAAGAACATGCTCTTAATAAAAAGAAGAATTTTAAACCGCAAATCTTTTTAGCTTTAATGGTAAGTTTTGCTGTCGCTGCAGAAATTATGATTTCTTCAAGGCTTGCTCTCTATATGAGACGTGTCTGGAATTATGACCTGGAAATGTCGAGTATTTATGTGACTTTCTTTTTTGTTGCTCTTCTTGCGGGAAGGCTGCTTTTCACTGGTGTAAAATTTAATAGAACAATTAAAACGCAGCTTTCTGTTTCATTGATTTTAACTGCTCTGATGTATTTTTTAGGTCTCTATATTAATCCTCTTTTTCTTGCCGTCGCGGGTTTTACCATCGCACCTTTTTATCCTCTGGCCATCTCCCTTATTTCAACTGAATTTCCAGAAGATTTAGATACGGCAGTCTCTTATATGATGGCGACAGACTCAATGATGCTTGCTCTTATGCATTTATTGGTTGGTAAATTAAGTGATGAGTTTGGAATTCACTTGGCCATTTATTCTGGGGTGTTTTTCCTGACAATTTCATTTTTTCTGGTCAATAGTTACCAATTTTTCTTTAAAAGCCCCAAACGCTAAAAAAAAGTAAAAATTATTTTTTGTTAGAAATAATAACTTTGTGCATTTTTGCCTCACAAAAACACTTTTTTTGATGCTGGACGAGGTCTTGATCTATGCATTCCAAATGCCAAAATTCTTATCCACTTTTTTCTCTTATCTACCAACATCAAAGTTTTTTAATAATAATTACTTATATTAAAATGTGGATAATCTATCCACTTATCAACATTTCTTTCCTGGGACATTTTGTTCAAAACTGCCCCGAGAGTCCTGTGAATTTAGCCTCATCATCTATGTAGGCCCTGCGCTTCCCAAATAAAAAAATCAGAATAAGAATCTTTAATTGAATAAACAATTCGAAGGAGATCCCCCGTGAAAGCGAAAACTAACACGAATAAAAGTACAAAGAATGTACCTGCAGTAACACCTATTGCTGTTAAAAATAATAAACCTAAAACAATCAAAGTAGATTCTCCCCCACGCAAAGGAGTAGCAACAATCGGCCAGCCGTTAAAAGTTGCAAACGATAAAGAACAATTAAGACAAATTCTCATGATGGTAAAGGCCATTAGAAATGGTGACTTTACAGTGAAGCTTGATCTAAGTGATGAATCTCTTTTAGGAGACATTGCTGATGTATTAAATGACATCAACGAACTCAACCTCAATATGGCCCGCGAATTTGTTCGCGTAGGAAAAATTGTAGGTAAAGAAGGAAAGATGACTGAACGTGTGTCTATCGGGTCCGTAAGAGGCGCCTGGAGCACGAACGTTGAATCGGTCAACACTTTGATCGGTGACTTAGTTCAACCGATCACAGAGGCCGCCAGAGTTATTACATCAGTTGCTAAAGGTGACCTTTCACAAAAGATGACTTTAGAAATTGATGGAACTCCGCTCAATGGGGAGTTCGCTCGAATTGGAATGACAGTTAACACCATGGTTGATCAGCTGAACTCATTTGCTTCAGAGGTAACTCGTGTGGCAAAAGAAGTAGGTACTGAAGGAAAGCTTGGTGGCCAGGCCGATGTAAAAGGTGTTTCGGGTACGTGGAAAGATCTAACCGATAATGTAAACGGTCTTGCTGGAAACCTAACCGCACAGGTTCGTAACATTGCCAAAGTTACAACTGCCGTTGCAAAGGGAGATTTATCTCAGAAAATTACCGTTGATGCTCGCGGAGAAATTTACGAACTAAAAACAACTATTAACGTCATGGTGGATCAGCTTTCATCATTTGCGGCCGAGGTAACTCGTGTGGCAAAGGAAGTAGGTACCGAAGGTCGTCTTGGTGGTCAGGCCGATGTAAAAGGTGTTTCTGGAACATGGAAAGATTTAACTGATAACGTAAACGGTCTTGCTAACAATCTTACCGCACAGGTTCGTAACATCGCTAAAGTTACAACCGCCGTTGCTAACGGCGACTTATCACAAAAAATTACGGTTGATGCTCGCGGAGAAATCCTTGAACTAAAAACAACCATCAACGTAATGGTTGATACCCTACGCTCTTTTTCGGCTGAGGTTACTCGTGTTGCCAAAGAAGTAGGCTCCGAAGGAAAGCTCGGTGGGCAGGCCGATGTAAAAGGTGTTAGTGGAACCTGGAAAGATCTAACCGATAACGTAAATGGTCTTGCTGGAAATCTAACCGCCCAGGTTCGTAACATTGCCAAAGTTACGACTGCCGTTGCAAAGGGAGATTTAAGTCAGAAGATTACCGTAGATGCCAAAGGAGAAATCCTTGAACTAAAAAATACCATCAACATCATGGTGGATCAGCTCAACTCATTTGCTGCCGAGGTTACTCGTGTTGCCAAGGAAGTAGGAACAGAAGGAAAACTTGGTGGTCAGGCCGAGGTTAAGGGAGTCTCTGGAACGTGGAAAGATTTAACTGACAACGTAAATGGTCTTGCTGGAAACCTAACCGCACAGGTTCGTAACATTGCCAAAGTTACGACCGCTGTTGCTAACGGCGACTTATCACAAAAAATTACAGTAGATGCCAAAGGTGAAATTTTCGAGCTAAAAAATACCATCAACGTCATGGTGGATCAGCTGAACTCTTTTGCTGCCGAGGTTACTCGTGTTGCCAAAGAAGTAGGTACAGAAGGAAAGCTTGGTGGACAGGCTGATGTTAAGGGAGTTTCAGGAACATGGAAAAACCTAACCGATAACGTAAATGGTCTTGCCGGAAACTTAACGGATCAGGTTCGTAACATTGCTAAAGTTACAACCGCCGTTGCTAAAGGAGATTTAAGTCAAAAAATTACTGTAGATGCGAAGGGAGAAATCCTTGAACTAAAAAATACCATCAACGTTATGGTGGATCAGTTGAACTCTTTTGCTGCCGAGGTTACTCGTGTTGCCAAGGAAGTTGGTACTGAAGGAAAACTTGGTGGACAGGCCGAGGTTAAGGGAGTAAGTGGAACGTGGAAAGATTTAACTGATAACGTAAACGTTCTTGCCGGAAACTTAACAGATCAGGTTCGTAACATCGCCAAAGTTACAACCGCCGTTGCTCAGGGAGATTTATCTCAGAAGATTACAGTTGATGCCCGCGGAGAAATTTACGAACTAAAAAATACCATCAACGTTATGGTGGATCAGCTGAACTCATTTGCTGCCGAGGTTACAAGGGTTGCTAAAGAGGTAGGTACAGAAGGAAAACTCGGTGGTCAGGCCGATGTACGCGGAGTAAGTGGTACATGGAAAGATCTAACTGATAACGTAAACGGTCTTGCCGGAAACCTAACCGCACAGGTTCGTAACATTGCTAAAGTTACAACTGCCGTTGCTAACGGCGACTTATCACAAAAAATTACTGTAGATGCCAAGGGTGAAATCTTCGAGCTCAAAAATACCATCAACATCATGGTGGATCAGCTCAACTCTTTTGCTGCCGAGGTTACTCGTGTTGCCAAAGAAGTTGGTACTGAAGGAAAACTGGGTGGGCAGGCAGATGTAAAAGGTGTTTCTGGAACATGGAAAAACCTAACAGATAACGTAAACGTTCTTGCTGGAAATTTAACGGATCAGGTTCGTAACATCGCTAAAGTTACAACGGCCGTTGCTAAAGGAGATTTGTCTCAGAAGATTACCGTAGATGCGAAGGGAGAAATCCTTGAACTAAAAAATACCATTAACACCATGGTTGATCAGCTGAACTCTTTTGCTGCCGAGGTTACTCGTGTTGCTAAAGAAGTAGGTACCGAAGGAAAACTGGGTGGTCAGGCCGATGTAAAAGGTGTTTCTGGAACTTGGAAAGATCTAACCGATAACGTAAATTTCATGGCCGGAAATTTAACAAAGCAAGTTCGTGGTATCGTAAAAGTTGTTACCGCCGTCGCCAACGGAGATCTAAATCAGAAGTTCGTTCTTGAAGCAAAAGGAGAGGTTGCTGCCCTTGCTGAAACAATTAACTCAATGACCGATACACTAAGAACATTTGCCGATCAGGTAACAACCGTTGCCCGTGAGGTAGGTATCGAAGGAAAACTTGGAGCTCAGGCAAAAGTTCCGGGCGTTGCAGGAACATGGAAAGACTTAACTGATAACGTAAATTTCATGGCCTCAAATTTAACAACTCAGGTTCGTGGTATCGTAAAAGTTGTTACCGCCGTTGCCAACGGAGACCTAAATCAAAAATTCGTTCTTGAAGCAAAAGGAGAGGTTGCTGCCCTTGCTGAAACAATTAACTCAATGACCGATACACTTAGAACCTTCGCGGATCAGGTTACTTCAACGGCCAAAGAGGTAGGGATCGAAGGAAAACTTGGTGGACAGGCGAAGGTTCCGGGTGCTGCTGGTACATGGAAAGATCTAACCGATAACGTAAACCAGCTTGCTGGAAATCTAACAACACAGATCAGAGCGATTGCAGAAGTTTCGACTGCGGTTACACGCGGAGATTTATCGCAGTCTATTCAAGTTGAGGCCCAAGGTGAGGTTGCTGCCCTAAAAGATAACTTGAACCAGATGATTGGAAACTTAAAAGATACAACAGATAAAAACCATGAGCAGGACTGGTTAAAAACTAACCTTGCTAAATTTGCTTCGATGATGCAGGGACAGAGATCAATTACTTCGGTTGCTCAACTAATTATGTCCGAGCTAACTCCGCTAATCGATGCTCAGCAAGGAACATTTTTTATTATGGATACGGATAAGGCAGAGCCTGTCTTATCTCTCATTGCAAGTTACGCATTTACTGAAAGAAAAAATTTCAATAATCATTATAAAATGCGTGAAGGGATTGTTGGTCAGTGCGCTTTCGAAAAGAAAAAAATTCTTCTTAACAAAGCCCCAAGCGACTATATCTATGTTTCTTCAAGCCTGGGGGAAACACCTCCAGTTAACATTATTGTTCTTCCTATCCTCTTTGAAGGTGAAGTAAAAGCTGTCATTGAGCTCGCTTCCCTGCATACTTTTAGTCAAAACTATTTGAACTTCTTAGACCAGCTAATGACATCTATCGGGGTTGTACTCAACATGATTGCTTCAACTATGAGAACGGAAGAACTTCTTCAAGAGCTTAAAAAATCCAATGCTGAACTTGAAGCTCAGGCAAAAGAACTTGAAGACAAAGCAAAGCTTCTGGAAATTAAAAACCAGGAAGTTGAGCTGGCCTCTCACTCTGTTGAAGAAAAAGCTGAGCAGCTCTCACTTATTTCTAAATATAAGTCTGAGTTTCTTGCCAATATGTCTCATGAACTTAGAACTCCACTTAACAGCTTACTCATTCTTTCGAAAATGCTTTCAGAAAATAAAGAAAGCAATTTATCAAACGAGCAGATTAAGTTTACTCAAACTATTTACTCTTCAGGATGTGACCTACTCGCTTTAATTAATGAGATTCTCGATCTTTCTAAAGTTGAAGCTGGAAAAATGCCTATCGTTCCAAGAGAAATTAAAGTTCCAGAAATCAGTGAGTATCTAGAACACACTTTCAGACCAGTAGCAAATCATAAGAGCATTGGATTCAATATTGAATCTGCACCTGAAATTCAAACGGCCTTGATTCACACTGACGTAACGAGAGTTCAGCAGATCTTAAAAAATCTCCTGTCGAATGCCTTCAAATTTACTGAACAAGGTAAAGTCACTTTAAGGATTCAACAAAGCATTCACAAAGATGAAAAGTTTATCGTCTTCTCTGTTATCGATACAGGAATTGGTATTCCAAAAGAAAAACAAAATCTTATTTTCGAAGCTTTTCAACAAGCAGATGGGACGACAAATAGAAAGTATGGGGGAACTGGTCTAGGCCTTACGATCTCAAGACAAATTGCACGATTGCTGGGTGGAAGTATTGATGTTGAAAGCTCACCTGGAAGCGGGAGTACTTTTACTCTTTATTTACCGTTTACTTATCAAATGCAAAACAATGTTGAAAACATGGCCGAGTTCACCACTAATCCTGAACAAATAGTTTCTAAACTTCCAAAGGATGCAGATTTCAGTCAATCAAAAATTCTTTTGATTGATGATGATATGAGAAATATTTTTGCCATTACCGTGATTCTTGAGCGCCAAGGAATGGAAGTGATTTATGCAGAAAATGGAAAGCTAGGAATCGAGAAATTAAAAGAAAACCCTGATGTCGAAATGATTCTTATGGATATTATGATGCCTGAGATGGGTGGAATTGAAGCCACACAAGAAATTAGAAAAATGGATCAGTTTAAAAATCTACCCATTATTACTCTGACTGCCAAGGCGATGAAAGGTGATAGAGAAAAATGTTTAGCAGCAGGTGCATCGGATTACATTACAAAACCAGTTGATACAGATCATCTACTAACTGTTATGCATAAATGGCTAACAATACCGACTGGTAACTGGGCACAATTATCATAATGGAAAATCTGGTTAAAATTCTGGTAGTCGATGACCGCGTAGAAGGTGTGCTTGCAGTCCAAGCAGTCCTCGATTCACCAAATTACAAAATCATTATTGCAAGCTCGGGGGCAGAGGCCCTCAAGCATTTATTGCGTGATGATTTTGCAGTTATCCTACTCGACGTTCAAATGCCATTAATGAATGGCTTTGAAACTGCTGAAATTATCAAGACGAGAGAAAAATCTCGCGATATCCCTATTATTTTTATGTCTGCTATTAATCAAGATGAGCAGTATGTTTACCAGGGATATAAGGCTGGAGCTGTCGATTATCTTTTAAAACCATTTGATCCTTATATTCTTCGCTCGAAAGTTTCAGTTTTTGTAGATATTTTTCTAAAGAAAAGGCTCATCAATGAACAGTCACAAAAAATTTATGAAAATGAAATTAAAGCACATGCTGCTTCGTTAACTCATATTGAGTTAGAAAGTTTTAAGCGTTATCAAAACCTTGCTGATTCCATTCCACAAATTGTTTTTAGAATTAAGACTAATGGCGTTTACGAATACTTTAATAAAGTTTGGTTTGAATACACTGGAATGAATCCTGAGCATAGTTTTGACATGAAATGGAAGGATGTCATCCATCCAAATGATCTTGAAGGCCTGACACTTCTCTTAAACCAAGTTGAAGTAAAAAAGGAATCCGAAATCGAATGTAGGATTCTTAATAAGCACGGGGAATTTCGCTGGCATTTATTTCGTATTCATCCGGAATACACTTGGAATACTAATGATATTAAATCCTGGCTTGGAACTGCGACAGATATAGAAGATAGAAAAAAGATGGAGAACAAGCAGCGTTTTTTATCACAAGCTGGAGAAATACTCGTCTCTTCTCTAGATTCAAATTATATTTTTGAAAGTATCTCTAAGCTCTCAGTTCCCTACATGGCCGACTGGTGTTCATTTGATATTATGAACGACGAAGAAATCATGGATAACGTTATTACTTATCACCGAGACCCTCATCAGATAAGAAAAGCAAAAATGATGCATGAATTATACTGGAATCATCCCAATAGCGAGGATGACATACTCAAAGCACTCGCTAGCGGCAAAACGCAACTCTACAAGGATGCTGGTAAAAAAATTATTAAGGGAAGCGATTTATCTGAAGAACAAATGAACCTCGCCGAAGAGCTTAGTGAGACAACCTTTTTAATCATTCCACTGATTGCTCACGGTCACTCATTAGGAACGCTTTCATTTGCTATTTTTGGAACAGGTAAAACTTATGATGCTGACGATATAGCTCTTGGAGAAGAACTAGGCCGAAGAGTGGCCCTAGCTCTTGAAAATGCAAAACTTTACTTATTTTCTCAAAGAGCAATTGAAGTGAGAAATGACTTTCTTTCGATCGCCTCTCATGAATTAAACACTCCAATCACATCAGTCAAGCTACAGCTTCAAATGATCAGTAGAACTCTTAACAGCAAAAGAGAAGATAACTTTCCGATTGATAGATTTAAAAAATCCATTGATACTTCAGTTAAACAAGTTGATCGCCTCATTAATCTCGTACAGGTTTTATTAGATGTATCTAGAATCCAATCTGGGCAGTTTAACTTTGTCTTTGATAAGGTCAATGTTTCAGATATGGTTAACGATGTTATAGATCGTCACAAAGAGCTCCTTCAAACATACAGCTGCAACTTAACCGTAAATAATAAAGCTAACACTTTTGTTATTTGGGATAAAACCAGAATGGAGCAGGTTTTAACAAATCTTATCAACAATGCTGTTAAGTATGCTCCAGGAAAAATTGAAATAAATGCTACCGACGAAATTGATCATATAAAAATTTCAGTTCGCGACTACGGCATTGGAATTCCATCGGATAAAATTCATAAAATGTTCGATCGCTTCGTTAGAGGTAACTCACCAGAAAGTGTGAGCGGTCTCGGTCTTGGATTATATATTGTTAAACAAATCATTGAAGGGCATCACGGTAAAATTGAAATTGAATCAGCTCCAAACTGTGGATCGTGCTTTTCCATACTAGTTCCTAAAAACACAATCCAACCAGAGTTATTGCAATAATTATTTTTTAATCTTTTTATACTGATCTAAAAGCTTAATTTTTTGTTTGATTTTATTGTATCCTTCCCATGGATCTTTTCTATTTTTTAAAATCTTTGGAACATTTTTAACTGTATAAAAATCAGGGGTCTTAATTTTTCGAGCTTCATCCCAAGTTATGGGAAATGAAACTGGTGAATGAGGTTTTGCTCTTACAGAATAAGGGCAAATGGCCGTAGCACCGTAACCATTTCTTAAATAGTCTAAAAATATTTTTCCTTTTCTTTTAACTTTTGAAATGTTTGTCGTGAATTTCTCTGGATTTTCATTTTCCATCTGTTCACAGACACTTTTTGAAAAACTCTTTACTTGATCCCAATCGTAAATGGGAGCAATGGGCACATGCACATGCAACCCCTTTCCTCCGCTGGCCTTAATAAAAGATTTGAGTTTCAACCTATCCAATATTTTTTTTAATGCAAATACAGCATCTTTAACTTCTTTAAACCCGACACCTGGATCAGGGTCAAAATCAAAAACAATTTGATTAGGGCTATCTATCTGATCAATTGCACATCCTCTAATATGAATTTCTAGTGTTCCCATTTGAACTAACTCTGTTAACCCTGAAGCCTCATCAATGTACAAAATTTCCTCTGATTCTTTTTTAGTTTTAGATTTTATTTTTTTAGAAAGTAAACCTTCACCATCAGTATCAGCATGTTTTTGGAAAAAACAGGTTTTGCCTTCCCCATTAGGACATCTTAAGAGTGCGATCGGTCTGTTTTTCAAATGAGGAATTATCCATTTATTAATAGACTTGTAATAAGTAGCAAGATCATATTTCGTAACTTTGCTTTCGGAGAAAAGTATTTTGTCAGGACTTGATAAAGAAAAATCATCTTCTGAAGACTCTTCAACATCTTTTCTCATAGCTTTTTTAGTCGCTTTCTTTTTATTCGTTTTTTTGACTTTTATTTCTTCCAATAATACATCTTTTGCTTTTTTATCTTCTCTAATTCCTTTAAAGGCCGCATGTCTTAGAATTTTATCATCTGTCCATGCTCCAAATTCTATATTGGCCACTAGTTTGGGCTTTACCCACACGATTTCTTTTCCTTTAGGATTTTTTTCTTCGAAACCTGATGTTTTAGAAACGTTTTTCTTTAAATCTTTAAGAAGCTTAAGGCTTGTTGATTGATTAAACCCTGTCCCCACTCTTCCGATGTATTGAAATTTTCCTTGATCATTGTAAGCTCCCATCAAGAGCGAGCCTAATGAAACTTGATTTTCTTGTAACGTATATCCACCAACAACAAACTCTTGAAGGTTAGTACATTTAATTTTTAGCCAGTTTTTATTTCTTCCGCTTGAATAAGGACTGTCTCCATTTTTTGAAATAATTCCTTCTAAGCTATTTGAGCAAGCGCTTTCAAAAACTTTTTTACCTGACTCATCCCAATGCTCACTAAAAAGTATTTTTTCAGTCTCTGACTGATCTAATACTTCCTTAAGTAATTTTTTTCTATCAAGTAGTGGTAAGTGTCGAACGTCGTAACCATTGAGATAAAGTAAATCAAAAATATAATAAACCAGATCTTCACTTTGCCCTTCTTCTAAACTATTTTGTAAACCAGAGAAGCTACTTCGCCCTTTTTCATCAAGCCAGACAATTTCTCCATCAAAAATAATTGAATCAACTTTGAGTTGATCGCACTCTTTTTGAAGGGCACTATATTTCTTAGACCAATCTAGACCACTACGGGTTAACAATTTCGTTTTTTTCTTGTCTTTAAAATAGAGAGTTCTATAACCGTCATATTTTATTTCATGAATCCAATTATCTCCAACAGGTGGAGTATCTGAAAGAGTGGCGAGCTCCGGTCCACCAATACTTTCAAAGCTTAAAAATTTACTTTTTTTTTGTGCTTTAACTTTAGACGATTTTTTAATTATTTTTTTAGTTTTCTTTTTTACTGTTGCCCCCATATCGCTTTCCAAAGTTTCTAAGCTCACTCCAGAAAGGACACTAGAATCTTCTTTCAGAATATCTTTTTTGGTATTGGCCGCTTCATCATTACGCTTGATAAGAAGCCAATTATTTTTTTTGCCGCTTCCATAACCTTTAGTTCTTAATAAGAGCCACTCTCCTCCAAGTTTTTCACCATGAAGCTCAAACTCAAGGTGCCCTTTTTTTAATTGCTTTTTAACATCTTTAGGAGGGATCCATTCTCCCTTGTCCCAGACGATGACATGACCACCGCCGTACTCACCTTCTGGAATTTCACCTTCAAAAGTGGCATAGTCCACAGGATGATCTTCAACTTCAACGGCGAGTCTTTTATCTTTCGGATTGAGAGAAGGCCCTTTAGGTACTGCCCAGCTTTTTAAAACACCATCGAGCTCTAATCTAAAATCATAATGAAGATGGCTCGCATGATGTTTTTGTACAACAAACATTTTTTTGCCGGAACCTTTAACTGCTTTTCCAGCTGGCTCAAGAGTCTTTTTAAAATTACGTTTTGCTTTATATTCTTTTAAACTCATGCTTTAGCCTTTTTTACTTTTTTAGTAGTCTTAGAAGCAGCTTTCTTTTTAGTTGTTTTTTTAGAAGCCCCGGCCTTCAAACTTTTTTGAAGGAATGGCATCAGGTCGATAACATTTGTATCTGTTTCTTCAATTTCATCTGATTCTTCAGCAACATCTTCAACATCCCCTTCTTTAATTTTTTTCTTAATATATTTTAGCAGCTCATCCTGATAAGTATCTTTGTATTGATCAGGTTTCCACTTCGCTGTCATTTCATCCACTAGTGTTTTTGCAGCTTTCATCTCTTTTGGTGAAACTTTAATTTTCTTTAAGTCAAAATCATCTAAAAATTCTGCTTCATGGACTTCTTGAATTTCATGGGAGAATCGAAGCATTTCTAAAATTAAATAATCACCTCTGGCCATAACTGCTACCAGGTGCTGCTTGCTTCTAAGAACGAATTTAGCAATCGCGACCTTTTTTGTTTCTTCTAAAATCTTTTTGAGAAGTACATAACCCTTCTCCCCATTTTTACCGGGAACTAAATAATATGGTTTTTCAAAAAGGAGAACATCTACTTCTTCCAATGAAACAAAGTCTTCAATATCTATCGTTTTAGTCGCTTTGGGATTAGCCTTAAGAAAATCTTCTTCTGTAATCATGACGAATTGATTTTTCTTATACTCGTAAGCCTTTTCAATATTTTTTCTATCGACTTCTTTGCCCGTTGCTTTGTTGTATTGTTTATAACCAATCGGTGAATTATTTCTCTTATCAAGCATTTTAAAACTTAACCTGTCTTCTTCCTTGGCACTCATAACGGCCACTGGAATATTCAGTAATCCAAAACTAATTGCTCCGCTCCAAATCCCTCTTGCCATTGAATTGCCCCCTTTCAAATGCCACCAGCTTTCACTCATGCATTTCCTATACCCAAGTTTTTAGTCCCTATCTGGTATGTATTTTGCTTGATAGATGTAGCACCTATTTAAACGGGGAAAATTACCTCAAACCTACGGAGTTTTTATGAAGATTAAGTTTTTATTATTGGCAGCGATTCTATCATCTGTTGTATCAATCTCAGCTCATGCTCAAGCACTAAATGATCACCAAATCGCTGGTATTTTAGAAGAAGCAAACGAAGCAGAAATCGATGCTGCAAAACTAGCTAAGGACGATGCAAAAAACAAAGAAGTAAAAGAATTTGCAAAACACATGATCGAAGAACACAAAAAAAACATGAAAGAAACTGATAAAGTTGCTAAGAAAAATGATATTGATGACGAAGACTCAGAAATGTCAAAGGCCATCAAAGAAGATGGGAAAAATAAAAGAGCAGTTCTTAAAAAACAAAAAGACCTAGCTTTTGATAAAATGTACATGGAGCAACAAGTAACTATGCACCAACAGTTACTTAACGACTTAGATCAAAAATTTATTCCTGCTGCACAAAAGCCAGAATTTAAAGCTCACCTTCAAGCAACGAGAGAGCATGTAAGCAAACACTTACAAATGGCAAAAGACCTTCAAGCAAAACTTTAAATAGTAATCAGGCCGTACTCTCCTTGCGAGTACAGCCTGGTCTCTACCTTAGCCGCCAGATCATCGTCATTTACCTAAACCCAAGCCTACTTCGGCTTACTTACAAAAACCTAATGCTTTTGTCAGGTAATGCCGATACTAAAGAAAACTCTCTATCAGGAAATGCAATGACGATAAAGACATCTAGAAGCAGTATCCTTATTCTCCTTCTTACTTCCTGCACACAAAATGGATCCTTAGCTGATTCCAACAAAGAGCCATTGCAAACTTCAAAATCTCTAAGCTCTACCACTGTAATATCTTCCAGCTCTACTACTGTCTGTGCAGTTGTTTATCCAGAAGGATCTTGGGATAAAAACCTGAAATGGTATCAATCTCCGGTAAAAGCTTTTTGTCCAAAGGGCAATTTAGGCATGTCATGTGACCTACACACTGGAAAAATTAATTGTACTGCAGAAGACGATCAGTGGTACCAATCCGCTCTCTATTTCGCTGGCGATCGTGATGGCCAAGGTTTTTATAATAGCCCCACTCGCGCGCCTTACCCTATCGTACACCTCACGAGGGGTGTTACTGAAATCAAAAAGGCCTTAGCTGCCGATGCTCCTTATCATTCTTTTATTGGTATGCACGTACCAAGAGGAGTCAGTTTAGTCGGAGTTCCTCCAGCGTTTGGGGAAAGTATTATCAGGCCTTCAAGCAAAGGTATAATGAATCTCGAGGGTCGCTATCTTGATGCCACTAAAGAGGGAGAGCGTCTTTCGGCATTAGTATTAGTTGCTAATACGCGTGTAGGAAACAATTACAAAGAAGCGGCAACTGCTAATACTACCGTCGAAAATTTAGTTTTATCAGGAGATTTGAATTTCAAGTCACATAGTTGCGAAGGTGATCTTGAGCAAGCACTTGCTTCACGTCGTGCAATTTTAGTGGGTAAGTCTGAAGGAGGAATCCACTTGCGATCTTTGAAGATCAATCAGGTTTCCGCCAATGCCATTGAACTTGGAGATTACTCTCCTTGGCACCTTGAAGATCCAAACTGTTCTTCAGATTTTAAATGCAAGGGAATCGTTTCTAAATCTTCTGGTTTTAATCCCAGTGATCCGAACACTATTGACTCCAACGTTATTTGCCAGGCTGGTTACGGGGGCATTACCATCATCGGCGACCATGTTCGTATCGCCAATAATTCCATTTCTAAAATTACTAGAACCTGGGTCAACAACAGTAAGGGTGTCGGCTCGACTATGGGGATTTCTGCCAGCTTCGTCGGCGCCGAAGACGTCACCATTCAAAAAAATATTATTCAAGGCGCAGACTATGGTATTGGCAGTGACGGATCTTTTCCATTAGGACTGTCTATATCGTTATTTAAAAAACACTGGTCACAAATTTATAATCAACTTGGTGCAGACTTTCAAAGAAGATATTCATCTGGATTACCACTTAAAAATAATGAGCTAGATTTTCAAGGCCTAGACTACATTTTATCCCTACAGGTTTTATTAGATCTTGCCTCTGAAGAAGCAGTGAAGAGGAATGATGAAACGGGTTTTGGTAGCGATATTCAGATCATCGACAATGATATCACCGGCTCTACCGTTGGGATCAGTTTATTTAAAATGAAAAATTCCAACGTCTACGGGAACCGAATTCGATCGACGGAAGCATTTAACAAATTCGGCCTATTGATGGATGAGTCGTATAATGTTTTTGCTTACTCGAATACGATTAACTGGTGGGAAGTTGGAGTTATGGTACGAGGACTTCCCGGCAACCTTACAAAATACGGATCAAGCTATAACGGAGTTGGTACTGTACCCCCAACGGCTTCGGTCTCAACCTGGTCAAACCCAGGAAATATTTTTGACGGCAATCTTCACTCCATAATTTTCTCCGGGGCCGGATATAATAACTCTGCTCGAAATAATCAGATCAAAGGAGGGAGCTGCGATTTCAGTGGTGGAAAAAATACCAATGGTGGTAGTTGGATTTCGGGAAATAGTTTGGCTTCTTGTAATAAAAATTACTAGGGAGAGATCGAGATTTACCTAAGAATTCTGGCACTTTCCCGCCTCGCGCTAATTTTTACAACTATTATTTACTAAAATGGACGAAGCAAAATTCTGAAATAGAAACAAAAAGACATTAAAAACACAAACGTGTTACCGTTTCTGTAATTGCTTTAAATGACTAAATTTATTGGATTATTTTTGGTTGCGGTTGTTTGACAACATACGAACCGGCCCAAGCTCATGATTCCATTCATGTTTCCCTACTCACAAAGGGTGGAATTACTGAAAAATCAGTTCAATTATATGCTGAAGGCCTCTCGATTCAAGCGATTGCCACCAAGCTTAGATTAACAAAAGGTGCTATCAGAAACCATTTATTAAAGGCAGGAGTGGCGCTCAGAGCACATTCCAATGACCAACTCCATGATCAAGTTTATCCACGTAAGAGAAGTATAAAAACCGCTCCGTATGGGTATTGCTTGGTTGCAGGTCAACTTTATCCTGACCCACGAGAACAAGTTGTCCTTCAGCTTATCATTAAATGGTGGCAAGAGGGCTTCAGTCATTGCGCCATTACCAAATCTCTCAACAAGAAAAACATTAAACCACGAAAGGCAAAAGAATGGAGTCAACCTACTGTTGGTTTCATTATTAAACGTCACCAAGAAAATAATCCTTAGGAGGATACCATGGATAAATTAATCGCAATTGCCGCAACATTAGCCGTACTAACGGTAGCAAGTGGGCAACTTCC
>DIUR01000011.1 GCA_002428265.1 Bacteriovoracaceae bacterium UBA6153 | reverse complement strand
TAACCGTTTCAAGTGGGCAACTTCCTAAAGTCCTTCACGAGGTACGAGTGGCCCAATTACATCTCATCAAAGATTCACAGGCATCTAAATGGGGTCAAGCAATGTTGTTACCGAGCAATTTAAAACTTTAGTGCCAATACGTTTGAACAATCATGGCTTTCAAAATATTTCCATGATGTTTCTTTAAATTGACGTTCGCTCCGGCATTACGCTGTTTCGCCCCTCCGCAAGTTCTGCCAAAGAAATACTTTGTCATTCACTTGCCTAGGAGTCGGTGCGCGCTCCAATTCTCCGCTTACTTTTTCCCCTCCTCGGGCCTCTGGTTTGGGTGTAGAGGCCCTCAATCAAGAGGGTCAAACAAAAAGAAACGGAGATAATTTTATGAAAACAGAAATTCAAAACAAACTTCATCAATTGGCACTAAAAAAATCTATTCCTTTTTGCTACGGATGCTACAAGGACGCTCCTACTGGTCGATGCCAATGTTGTGGCAGTGACGATCTGATGAGAAAAATATCTGGCGTTGGCTGCGAGTACGGTACTGAGTGGGTTGTCCAACATATCCTTGAAACAGAATTTACTTCCGCTGATACCGAAGAAGCTTTTGAAGATTCTACACGCGATTGTTATCCAGAGGAAACTCAAGTCGGTTGGATGACGTTTGATACCGTCAGCCTAATGAAGTCACAAGACCCCATTTCTTGGAAAATTGCTCAGGATGAATGGGAATCAATGGAAGAAGATGAAGGCAACCTTCTAAGCTTTGACAATGGAGCCACTTATTACCACGCTCATCAGTTTGATGAACTTCTTTCAGTCGACCATTAGGTCGCTCCATCCTTGATGCTTTTGCTGAGTTCTTTTTCAACTTCATAAACAAGCTTCTTAAAGTTGAAAGGTTTTGAAAAATATTGATGTGCTCCCAATTTGATACAATCTTCACTGCTCAAATCGGATTGAGCTGAAACAAAAAAAAATATTGGCCTTTCTTTCATCGAATTTACAAAATTTAAGATGGTCAACCCATTACCATTAGGCATTCTAAAATCCGATATTACAGAATCAATATTTTCTTTCTTTAAAATCTCAATCGCCTCGTTTCCAGAAGAAGCAAGACGAACATGGTGTCCATGATTATTAAATTCTTCTGCCATATAGCTCAAAACATCAATATCGTCGTCAACAATTAAAACATTAAACTTAGACTGAGTATCTATTTTCAACCTCCATGACAGTAATAAATAATCTTAATTTATTTTCGGTATTATCGTCGACAATTATTACAACTTTTTTATATAAATTTCTTAAATTAGCTACCTACGGTATCTGGCTACCATAGGTAGCTAATGCTTCAATGAAAACATGAAGTCAAAAGAAATAAAAAAACGCAGGGCTAAAACACTAGACTTTTCAAGTCAGACCTTCTCTAGTCCGGCCGAACAGCGTTTTGTTCGTAGTCATATTAAAAGAATTGCGGCAAAAATTAAGGAAATGAGAAACAAGCACGGACTGTCTCAAGAAGAACTTGCCGAAAAACTTTCTGTCAGCGTTGCTACTGTTAAATTCATCGAACAGAATCAACGAGCACCAAGTCTTCCGATGTTTTTTAAGATTCTCTATTCCCTTGATCGGCATGCAGAAGTTTGGGAATAGCGTGTACTAAAATACCAAAAGACCAACACTAAAACCAATTCGATCAATTGATAATTGCGTTGGCCCTTTTAATTCGTGATGCTTGTAAAACATATTGAAACTAAATCGCCCTTCTGGTTTAACCGTATAAAATAAAATGTATTTCATGCCCGTTAACGATTTACTTCCAGAGGTTGTTGAAGCAAACGTTTTTGAAACGGACGCTTTTACATTCATCTTTAAATCTAATATTGAAAAACCTTGAGAGAGTCCAACGGTGGCGTAGTGAATTTTATTATCAATATTAACAACGGATGATCCCGAGACAATTTCACTGGTATTAAAAGTATTTAATTTTTCAAAATCGTATCCGGAATAAATCCCCAATAAACTTTCCTTTAGATAATACTGGTAATAAAGATTGAAGCCTATCTCTCCAGGAATTGAAAACTCTGAAGTGGCGCTTGTGCTATTACCCGTCACTTTGCCTTTTGAAGATTGCGCCCAGTAGGCACTTCCCAAAATAAAATGTTCTTTTTCATCGTTGGTAGAACTAAATCCAAGTCCTAATGTAACTGGAAAATTCTGGCCAGAATTTACTGTTTGCTCGCTGGTTATTTCTTTATAAGTTCCAAAAGATGAAGCGTAAAATGCACTAAAGCTGAGTTTACGATTAAATTCATTTGGTTCTTCGTATAGACCTAAAGCTGGTGCCCAAGTCGTGCCAGCGGCATACACATCGTAAGGGTAATCTACATAGATGATTTGACTCTTGGGAGGATTATTCCAATCTACAATTTTAGGATTCCATTTTTTGATATCTTTTGCATACTCTTTTGGGTCTGAATATTTCATCCAGACTCGTCCGAGATTACGCTTGGCTATTTTTTCTAGATTATCACCAGCGTTGATCTTGTCGACTTCGTAAGCAAAGGAGAGATTGGCAAAAATTAATAAGAAAAAAATTAAAAATAATTTCACATCACCCTACTTGTCTTTTTTTCAAGTTTCAGATCCCAAAAGAGAGCATTGCTCTCTTTTGCGTGACCTAGGAGAGAAAAACTAAAATTGCCTAGAGGCCAGAAGGCGAGATGAAAAAGCAGTACTCTTTCACTTCTTACTCGCAAATTTTTAACTCTAGTCTCGATCCACAGGCACGGGACGAAAACGCAGCGGAACCCGATGTTCGTGTTCGTATTCGTAGGGGCGTTGTTCAAATTAGCAGCAAACACGCCCGCGTTCACGTCGTTGTTCCAGTTGCCACCGCGGATAACGGCGCCGGCGGAAACACCGCATAACCCAAATGCCAATGATGTCTTTCTCACCTTAATATTTTCTCTTAAATTAAATTTCATAATTTTAAACTCGACCAATTATCATAGGAGTTTTTGACCATCGCTTTATAGCTCTCCCGAACGTCCACTTTTTCCAAGCGACGGAGCTTTCTTTTTATTTTTCTTTTATTTCTGGCAAGAGGTGTGATGCCATTGCAGCTTACTAAGTATCCCAAAAATGGAATAGGATCACCTGAGAGATGCATTCGTTTATAAATGGGGATGTCTAATCCACGAGCACGACTGTGTTCAATGGCAACTTTAGAAGTCTTACAAGCAAGAGATTTTTCATCAGAAATAATCAAAAAGTCATCCATGTACCGAATAAAAAATGAAGACGACTTCTCCTCAAATTTATATTTCAAACCCAATGAATCACATATTACTTTATCAACCGCTGACAAATAAAAGTTGGCAAATAATTGAGATGTCAAATTACCTATCGGTATTCCAGCGCCTGCTTCGGCGTATTTCTTGTGAGAGACAATTACTGACCATAGTAAAGGCGCTAGGCTAATATCAGGAAGAACACTTAGTAATTCTTGAAATAAGATTTTGTGATCAATAGATGGAAAATATTGTTTCACGTCTAGCTTAATTGCGTATCTGGTAGTCATGTTACTATTTTCTTTCAAATATTGGGCAAGCATTAAAACTGCGAATCTATTTCCTTTTCCAATCCGACAAGCACAAACAGCATCGGTGAGATCATTTTCAACAAAAGGTGCAATAATTCGATGAATGGCATGATGAACAATTCGATCTTTAAAAGGAGCGGCCATAATTAATCGTTTTTTAGGATCAATGACATAAAACTCGCGATACTGGCCCCATTCATAGGTTCCATTAAGTATTTGATCTTGAATTTCTAAAAGTCGCTCTGGATAGTTGGTGAAAAACTTTTGATCTCCAACCGTTTCCTTTTTTCCTTTACGACATGACTTGTAGGCAAGCATTAAATTTTCAAATGTCGCAACCTGGCCTAATAAGTTTGGTTGTAAATTCATTTCGCATTTTTTCCTTGGTAGTACTTCATCAGTCCACCAATTTCTTTTCCTATTTCTCTCGTTAAAATAGTTGTCTCTGAAAGTGAAGCAACATTAATTGCCTGCAAGTCATAGCTCATCTGAAGTAAAACTTTTAAATCATCTAAGCTTAATGATGCTAATTTTAAAAATTCAATTTTTTGCAATCGATTTTCATCTTTATTGGGAATGACAAATGTTTTTCTTAAATATTGAGTTAAATTTAATGCACCCTCTTCTATTTTTCTTCCGAGTGTTGGTCTTAATTGTTTCGGGAAGTTTTTAGTTCGGTGAAACAGGTGAATTGATAATTGATAAGAATCAACATAAGCTTTTGGCTCTTTCATTGTTGGCCCCTACTATCGCGAGCGTCTCGCCCATCTCTGCCATCATGTTTTTCTTTAATCGACTTTTTCTCAATTATTTTAATAAGTGCTCCCAACGCTGGGATCAAAACTTCTTCAAGTTCATGTCCTTCTTTGGACCATTTTTTAAGAACGAGTTCTCTTGATGAAATCAAGGCCATTAAGGCGCCTGCGGAACTTCTGGCACGGCCGTAATAAATTTTCTTTTCATCCCACGAATAGGCATAAAATCCAGAACCGATTCCTTCCAAAGTTTGAAAAGATAAATCAATTAAGCGTTCTTCTATTTTATTTTCTGGATTAAATTGGAAGTTGTGATTTGAAAAAATTAGCTTCGATAGTTCATAGACTCTTAGCGATGTAATATGGTTGGCTCGTTTTAAGTTTGGCTTCTCAAACCTTTCAGAAACAGGAATCACCTTTTCGGAAAGGTGCTCTTCGTTTTCCGAACTTTTCGGAATGTTTCGGAAATTTTCTGAGAAATCTGCGGCTGTTTCGGAACTTTTCGGAAAAGTCTTGTTTGGGTCGTCAAATTTTTCAGAAATTTCCGAAAAATCTCCGTTTGTTTCCGAATCTTTCGGAAAATTTCCGAACTTTTCCGAAAGCCCAACGTTTCTTTCCGAAATCGGAATATCGTATTTCAGCGCAAAAGAAACAAAGCTAGCGTAGTCGATAAACCAATCGCGCCCCACTTTGATCGCTTCGAGCTTTTTTTGTTTTATAAAATTTAAGACGGTTCTCTCGCTCAGTCTGAGCGACTGCGCGGCTTTCTTGACGCTAATTTCTTTGCCTTTCTTTTTCACTTTATCCCATCCTTAGGATTTTTTTCAGAATTTTATTTCCAAAATCTTTTCCGAATCATTCGGAAGCACTTCGGGCCTATTTTTTATTTTCCAAAGTTTACTTTAAAAATTTTCCCAAGAACCAAGAGCGCTTCGCGCTTCCAAGGGGCTTGCGCCCTCCAAGAACTGCCTCTTGGCTCTCTATACAATCTGCACTTCGTTACGGGACGAAAACGCAGCGGAAACCGACGCCCGTGTTCGAAACCGTAGGGGCGTAGCCCAAATAAGCAGCAAACACGCCCGCGAGCACGCCGGAGTTCCAGGCGCCACCGCGGAGAACGGCGCCGGCGGAATAATTAAAATATCCGTAGCCCATCCCACAGTATGGCGTTGCTCCTGGGGTTGCACAGATCGTGCTTGAAAGTGCTCCGTATCTTGTTTGTCTGATGTCTGCTGCACTCATGGTGGAGATATACCCGTCGGCTCCGTTAACTACGGTATTATTGTTGGTTACCCATTGCCAAACGTTGCCGGAAAAATCCCAGATCATGTTGCCATTGGAGAGGACGTGTGTCCGTCTCTGTGAATCCCACACTGTGCTTGAGCATGTCTGTCCTGTTCCTGAGCAGTTTCCGCTTACGTCATCTGCCGAAGGAGTAAGGGCGCTTGCTGGGGCGTTGTCAGAGTGTCCTCTATTGAGTTCTCCTGAGGCTACTGTTCCAGTGCTCCAGTTGACTGCAACTCCTGCGATGTTTCTGGCGACGACTTGCCATTGATCGTTAGAGATCATGTCGTAGCCTTGACCGAGAGCTTGGCAGGCTGATCGAGATGTTGGGCGGTCTATACTTACCCATGGGGCGCCTGTTGCAACCGAGACTGCTGTTCCGTAGCCGTCATTCGAGGCTGCGTATTTCATCACACAGAACTGTTTCGAAAAATAAGTTGTATTGGCAGGAACTAGAACATACCCCGTTGGGCAAGTTACACTTGGAGAAGATATGGCACTATCGACATAAGCCTTATTGGCAACATCTGTCGCGATTGCAGGGGCGTCTACGATTGTAATTCTTCCCAGACCTGTTGAAACGGCAATGGTTCCGGTTAAGGTTGTTGTACCTGCAAGAGTGCTTCCTCCTGCCTTTGCTACATAACTAGCGTTAGTGCTTGTGATTTGTGCTTGAAGTTTTCCGAGAGCTACTAGAATTGAATCCGCTGCCGTGATTGCTGAGCTTGTTGCTGTGGATAAACTCGTAAGCGCGATATTGAGTACATTGTTAAATTGTGCTTGAAGTTTTCCAAGGGCAATTTGAATCGTATCGCTCGTGGCAATGCTAGAATTGGTTAGTGTTGGTGCTGTAATCGGAGCTGCTAACGCTCTCACGTCAGTGTAGTAAAGATTTCCATTTTCAGGAACGATGCTGGTGTCTAAAGTTACAAAGGTTTTATCTCCACGAAATACTTTAGTAGTCGCTTGAGCTGTTATCCCGGGCTCTTTGCCATTAAATGTATTCCAATCAGCAGTTGTCAAATATCCACTAACAGTTGTCGTTGCTGCTGGAATCGAAATTGCCGGAGTGTTTCCACCAGAGCTAACGATTGGTGCGGTTCCTGTAACGTTGGTTACTGTTCCGCTTGCTGCCGGGGCCTGCCAAGTCGCTACTCCATTTGCATCTGAAGTTAAAACTTTTCCATTTCCTTGGTTCGTATCTACGATTTTAAGTGTCGTGCCTGATGCTCCAGATATGTGCAGTGTTGCTCCGGGATTATTGGTTCCAATTCCAACATTGCCGTTATTTAGAATTCTCATCGCTTCAGTTGCACCATTATTTCCGACTTGGAAAATATGATCGGCACCTGCGGCACCTGCTGCTGTCGTTGTTTTGTAAGTAAGAGTTGAAGTCGTTGTTGTTCCGCCGACAATTAATGGTACTGTGATATTTGTTGAAAAAGTTGGAGAAGTTCCAAAGACCGCAAGACCTGAACCCGTCTCGTCACTTAAAGCATTAGCGAGTTGAGCTGAAGTCGTCGCGGTACAAATGACTGCCCCCGCTCCATCTCCTTTACATAGATTGCTTCCTGAAATTCCACCTGTACCAAGAAGTGGTATATCGCCTGCTGCTGCACCTGTATTTAAAACACTTACCGTTCCTAAGCCAAGAGCTGTTCGCGCGAGTGGCGCCGTTATTGCGCCAGTACCACCGTTAGCGATAGCAACAACACCTGTAACGTTCGTGGCGTTTCCAGTAAGTGTCGCTGTAATTGTTCCTGCGGTAAAATTGCCTGAAGCATCTCGCTTAACAATTGTACTTGCAGTATTTAAATTAGTTGCGGCATTAGCAAGTGTTGCCCCTGCACCTATGTTGGCAGCAGTGACTCCATTGACTTGAGAGACAGTCGGGTTGGGATAAGTTCCACTTAAATCTCCACCGGCAGATCCGCTTGGTGCTGCTGTTGTGGAAGGAGTTGTCCAAGATAAAATACCAGAGGTATCACTGGTTAAAACTTGTCCTGCGACACTTGCCTTAGCTCCGGGCAAAGTTAAGGTGTAAGCAGTTACAGTGGTCGGAGCTTTCAGCTCTACATAATTTACTGTCGAATCTTTAAAGCGCAATTTTGTATCAAGAGCTAAATCTCCTGACATGCTGTCACCTGACTTGTTAACTTTTAAAAGATCGGCAGCGTCAGCATAGCCTTTACTGATTGCTGAAGTAGCTCCAAAAGGAGTGCCCACTCTAACATCTCCAGTTACTGTGGCATCGATAACTCCCGAGAGCGTGGTTGTTCCTGCAAGTGTACTTCCCCCCGCGGTAGCAACATAACCTGATCCACCGGCCGTAAGAGTGTTGATTTGTTTTTGTGCTTTACCAAAAGCTTGCACTATATTATCTGTCCCAGCAATTTGTCCGGCGAGAGTGTTATCAAATCCCGTTATCGCAAGACCTAATACGCGGGCGTTAGTGTAATATTGATTAGTCCCTTCTGGAACCACTGTCGTATTGAGTGTCTGAAAAGTTTTATCACCTCGGTAATAATCAAGCACTCCTCCCGCTCCTGCGGCGATTGCTGCTTGCTTACCGTTAAAGATTGTCCAGTCTGATGATGATAAATATCCATTCGCTCCAGCACTTGCTGCTGGTATTGAAATAACAGGAGTAGATGAACCATTAGAAACCGAAATTGGTGCTGTACCCGAAACAGTCGTCACCGTCCCACCTCCTCCGGCAGCAACGGTTCCTGGAACCCAATTTGTTCCATCATATTTTAAAACTTCACCAGTGCTTGGTGGTGTCGTCGTTAAATCAACATCGGCCATTTTTGTCAGAGTGTAGTCACCTTTGGTCGCAACAACTGCACCTGTTCGGCCAAACACATTTGTAATTGTATTTGAATTACTAATTTTATCGTAAGTCGCCCCACCTCTACAGACACTCCAGTCACCGACCGCATATCCAGCACCAGCAACACTGACGATATAGTAATCGCCTGCTGTCGCTGAAGCAGGAGCTGCCCCTGAAGCATCCCACGTGCCTTGATAACTTAGACCGTTGACTGCACGTGGTTTCCATTTTCCGGAAACGGCATCATAGGCCAGAACTTCTTTATCGTTAGGAGTTATAGAACAATTAAATCCCATGCCACCTAATGTAGAATCGCACAAAGAAAAATTAACATTGAAAGTCGCCGATGCATTGGCACTCGATAAAATAAAATCGAAAACTCTGCCTGCTGCAAAAGTTACATTGGATATTGTGTTCGCCACAATCGACGTTGATGTCTGGGATTCAATTTGCAAATTATTTGATGTGCTACCTTCTTTAACTTTAAAATTACTAACTGCTGTTAGGTTCGTTCCAGTAATAATGATCTGATGATTTACAACTTGGACGTTTGATACGGTAATGTTTAGGGATTCAGTAGTTATTTTCTTCGGATTTTTTAGGGTCACTTCAATATTGTTTTTACCAATACATCCAGCAAAGGTGAGTAAGATGGCGACTATTAATAATTGCTTATAGTGAGTGAGTGAGTGAGTGAGTGAGTGCAATGATCTTGCCAACTTTTCTTTATTCCTCTTGCTGAATTCATAAATTCCCTCAACATAACTCATAATAATTCCTTAGTTCCAAGAGCGACCTCTCAATCCATTATCGTGCATATCTAAATAATATTTTAATGAATAAATTGGTTTTTTAGAATTCAGGTAGTTATTGCCGAATTTGACTTATCAAGGTCAAGAAAATGTCAACTTTCAAAGGCGATGGTATTTTAACTATTTGAATTTTTGAAATCCCACCTAGTCGACAAGTATGTATCTAAACTTATACCCTATTTTGTCGACAAGTGATATACTCAAATAGAACAGGGAGTTAATCTATGACTACAAAACGAGCTTTCTACGCCATTCAAGAAGTTGAACTTGAATTAAAAAATACTCCAAAAGGTGAAATAAGTTTGAGGATCAATGAACTTATTTTAAAAGGAAAGGAGTACGAAAAAAAAATGCTGATAAAAAGAGACTATACCCACTTTAACAAAGCTCTAGAAAAAAGTGTGAAGAATGAAGATGATTCCGGAATATATTTATCTGAAACGGCTTACTCTGATGATGACAATGATAATATCGAGGATTTATTTTAATGAAAAAAGGCGAAGTGTGGGCCGGCGTCTGGCCTAACGATCCTGAGCAAAAAGAAAGACCGTTGCTAATCGTTAGTAATAACCATCGGAATTCTGCAAAAAATTTAGAAGATATTGTTGTCGTGAAACTTACCTCTCTCTATCGAGAGGATGGATCAAAAAAAATTACAAATCCATCTGAAGATATTATTGAAACTTTTAAAAGTGAAACCATTATTAGATGTGCTTCGATTTATTCCATTGAAAAGAAAAACTTAAAAAGAAGACTTGCAGTACTTGGTCCGAACATAATGAACAAAGTAAACGAATGCTTGAAAATTGTGCTTAATTTATAATTTCATTCTTTAATCTGACGAAAATTAAGACTAGAGCAAAGGAGCATGCTCTAGTCTTAAAAAATATTCAAACATCGTTGTGTAAGTTGAGTGTAATCTTTTTTATCTCATTGAACTAATAATTATTTTAATTTCTTCCATCTCCTAAAGATGAAGCCAAATCTGGAAGATCGAGAACCCTGTTCTCAAGAATTGATCTATATAAATACAAGGCAATAGAAATTACCCAAAGAATATAATTAAAGGGATTAAGTAATACAAAACCAAACTCAGAGATGACATAACCTGTGTACATTGGGTGACGGACATATCTATAAAGACCAGTGCGGACAACTCCTCTATTGGCAGGTGATACGCCAAATGAGCGTCCCAAATCAAAAACTGCAAGCGTAGATATAGCGAAACCGATAACGGCCAGTATGGAACTTAGTAAGCCTGCTTGTGGCAATGAATGGTGAGGGTTTAGATAAATAAAAGGAAAACCACTAGAGAGATAAGCGATTAACTCTATCACTCTTAAATCAGTTTTTTCTTTGCTCGGCTTTCTTGAAATTAAAAACCAAGACGCGGCTAAATCTCGAACAAGAAGAAGGCCAAAGAAAATTAAACCTGATGTGTGCCATCGGTATCCTGCAATTAAAGCAAAGATAAACATAATGACAGAGCCGATCCAACCAGAAGAATCGGCCCTGAAATGATTAATTTGCCCAATGAGTTTAGACTGTTGGATCACTGTGTCCCTTAGATGAATCTGTAGTGTCTCCCGTTTTTACTTTTGCTAAAGCAATAGTTTGAACTAAAGCACTAAGGGCCAACACAACAACCAAAATTTTAAAAATACGTTTCATCTTTTTCTCCTAAATTCTTATGTCGCAAAAAATTTCAATTTGGCCTGCGACAATTTCGGCCTGATCAAAAGTCACAAAGTGACTTGCATTGTTAACACTCTTAAAGTCAAAGCCACCACGACTTGCATCTTCTCTTAAAATTTCTATCGGCAGCATTATATCTTTCCTCCCTGCAATAAATAATTTCTTCATATTATTTTCTTTCAAAAGAGAAAGCATAGATTCTTTTTGACGAGCATCTGATCGATTTGCCAAAAAGAACTTGGCAGAAACCTTGTCATTCAAAAGTAAATATTTCCCATCTGGATTAGTAAAATATAATTCCCCATACTCTGAAGTCCACTTGGCAAAAGATTTATCATCTTGCTGCTCACTCCACTCGACTTCGGCATCAGTAAGTGCTTGCGATTTATTAGCATTAAAATTTTCCCCAGCAGCTACAAGTGATTTCTCAGAAAAAGGAGTTGCTACGCAAATAATTCCATCAAGTTTCATTTGCAATGAGAGATCGGCAGCAAAAAAACCGCCATAAGAATGACCAAGAACATAGAGAGGGCCATTAACTTTTTGAAGTTCCATTTGAAGCGCATGCGAAAGCTCATCAAAACTTCGATCCTTTATGTAAGGATTACCATTGACTCCCGGAAAATCCACATACAACAAATTAAATGACCTACTCAAAATATCCATTGACCGTAAAGTTAAAGAGCTTAGCCCGGGGCCACCAGGAATCAAAACCAGCGTAGGCGCTTTAATATTTTCAGTGCTGACTTTTGTTAATTTAATCATGCAATAACTCCATTTTTTTACGAAAGGCCTGAACGCTCAATGTTTTGGTGAGATCAAATTCTTGCAACCAACGATACAAGGTTGCTTCGCTCACACCAAGATTAATGGCGGCCTTAGTTTTATCGCCGTTATACTCAGTGAGGGCCTTTACTAATTCTTCACGACGAGCATTGCTTTTCACTACCCCTACTTTACTAATTTGTACTTCGCTTGGAGCCTTTCCAAGTTGAATAGCTTTTGAAACCGTCTCTTTATCAATTTTGAGGATTGGTGAGAGAACAATAATCCGCTCCATAACATTTCTAAGTTCACGAATGTTTCCAGGCCATCTATGAGACATTAGTTCCTGCTCTCCATCGGGAGTTATAGTAAACCGTGCACCATCTTCAGCAAGCTCTTCAATAAAAAGGTTAGCGTAAAATATAATATCCTCTGGACGTTCACGAAGAGAAGGAAGTCTAAACGTAAACGTATTTAACCTTTGAAGAAGATCGAGTCTAAACATTCCATCCTGAACTTGATTGTCTAAATCGCGATGAGTAGCTGCAATAAAGCGAACATTTATTTTTTTCGTCTTATTTGATCCTACAGGCTGTATTTCTTTTTGTTCAATTACGCGAAGTAGCTTTGTTTGTATGTCTGATGAGCAGTCGCCAATTTCGTCGAGAAAAAATAATCCACCATGAGCAGTCTCTATAAGTCCTGTTTTATTTGCGATCGCTCCAGTGAAGGCCCCTTTCTCATGTCCAAACAAAATACTTTCGGCCATTTCCTTTGGGATGCACCCCATATTGGTTGTAACTGCTGTCATTTTTAAATTCATGGCAATGTGTTGAGCCAGGAATTCTTTCCCTGTTCCAGTTTCACCTAAAATTAAAATAGGGGCCTCTGTACTACTTTTTAAAATAGTATCAATATCCTGAAGAATAACCTTAACCTCTTTCGATTGAGTCAAAAACTTCTTTTGGGCCTGCTCTCTGTTGGCAATTCTTAATTGAGTCGCTCTTGTTAATGTAAGTAAAAGCGAATCAAAATAATTTCCATCCTTTACTATAAACTCAAACAGCTTTCTTCTTGTAGCTTCGATCACGCGTTTTGTTGTACTGTCTCCACTTAAAACAATCAAGAATGTTCCGGGAGACTTTTTACTCATAAAATCTAATAAATGTATTCCATCCAGCTCTTGTCCTTCAAAATTAAGATCAATGATCGCGGCATCAAATTCATTTTCATCGGCTAACTTCTTTGCCTTTAAAACACTGTTTGCAGTTTTAATTTCAAACGATGATCGTAAGCTCAAATGAAGAGTCTGTAGAATTTCAGAATCGTCATCGCAAATTAAAATTAATGGTCTTGTTCTCATATAACCCCCAAACGAATCTCAAAGCATGAGCCACCAAGATCGCTTTTTCTATAAATCAATTTACCACCATGAGAGCGCACTATGTGATTTGTTGAAGAAAGTCCAAAGGCCTGTCTATTGGCCTTACCTGACTGACCTCGTCCCTGAAAATAAATGGGAATTTTCGTCTCATCCATTCCAGGCCCATCATCACAAACTTTTATCATGGCCATATTTTCACTTTGTAAAATTGAAACACGCACAACGCTATTTGCTGCCTCAACGCCATTTTCGAGAAGGTTGATTAAAGCACGTTTTAATAAAACAGGATCATGAGCAACGATGACACTGCCTTCTGAAATAGTACTCACAATAGATTTTCTTAAAGTTAAAGCATTGACTTGCGCAATGCTTTCTTCGATGCACTTAACAATATTACTCTCTCTAAGAGAAACAGCTTCTTCTTCCAAATTCTTTTTTGCAGCTGTTACTTGATTTAAAATTTGATCTGCAATTCGAGGTATACTCAATGCCGCTTCCTCTCTCGTTTCAGAATCCTGAAGCGGGTCGTTTGCAATTCTGGCCCTTAGTCTAAGAACAGCTACTGGATTATGCAAATCGTGTATGAGACACTTGAAAGATTCAGCACTTAATTTTTTTGCTTTTTCTTCCGCCAATCGATCCTTGGCATTATCAAGATCAATCTTAGTTTGATTAACGGTATGCCTAATTTCTTCGAACTCGCGAATATAAATTGGTTCAGATATCATGTCTTCTTCTGTAACTAGACCTTTAATATCTGAGTGCAATTGATCTAAGGGTTTCAGTGTTTTCTTAATGGCCTTTCTCGTCTGTCTCGCCGAAAACATTGAAACTAAAATACTCACAAAAAACGTGATGGCGAAAACACTGACAGTATTGCGAATAGAAGGCATTAAGGGAGTCATAATATAAAGTGAGGCATTCAGAGAAGGATATCCCGAATGCTTTACTTCTAAAGAAGAAATAATTTGGGTTGGTGAAAAATCCGTGTCAAAAAAGTGAAAATTAATTTTTGGCATAACAAAAGGCATGTCTAAATCAGCGATGCTTTTATTGGTTGCAAGCACATTGTCATCTTGAACAAGAACCACATCGGATTTTTTAGCTTCGGAAACTGATTGAACGACTCTCAATAATTCCGGACGATCAGACGACTCCACCAATGTCGCCAAATACGGCGACAAAGCAGAAAGCATTAGCCGATCAGAATCAATTCGATTTCCTAAAGAAAGTCCTGCAAAGAACAACGAAATTAAACTCGCTACAACTAAAGAGATCACCCAACGATATGGATTCAACGAATTGTTGACGTGTCTAAAAAATGAAATCGTATTAATTTTCATTTTTCCCCACCGCAATCAGACTTCAAACTCACTTTGCTGTAATCAATATATACATCAGATAAAATATTCGGTTCAAATCCTTCCACACAATTAGAAATCCAATAATTTGCTCTTGGGTGAAATAAATTTATAGTGACAGCAGATTCTTCTGTTAGTTTTAAAGCTTTAAGATAAAGAGCTTCTCTTTTTTTACGATCTTGCTGCCTTCTGGTTGCCTTTAAGAGCAGATCAAGTTTTTTATTTTTTAATCCACTAAAATTATCAGGACTAGTAGATTCAAAGTTCTTTAATAAAAACTCGGCATCTGGATAGTCCATATTCATTGAGACTAAAAAGGCTTGATGTATTTTTTTATTATATCCGTCTATCAACTTATCCCAAGGCATTACAACGACTTCAATATTCCATCCTTTTTTACGAAGATCAGATTCTAAAAATAATTTCATTTCCTGCGCAGAAGCCAGCTCATTTGGTATGACAATTGTGATTTTATTTTGGGGTGGTTTTATCACTTTAATCCCAAGATTAAATTTAACCTGAGAACCAGGAAGACCATGTGGAATATAACCAGAAGCAGGTAGGGCATCGGGATAAAATTTTAATCTAAAACCTTCCGTATTTACGGACGCTTTAAACATTTGACGAGTGTAAAGATCGTTGAAAGGTTTTTTAGTAGTATTGATTCCAATGATCCAAGTTGAAGCTACAGGACTTGAGAATTTCTTTCCAATCAAGAAAATTTTATTACTTGAAGTCAGTGGCCAGTTCGCCAAATCTTGCACTTCTCCGGAAGCGGCTGCGCTGATTGCATCAACTTCACTAGATTCTTTTAAAATTATCTTCGAAAGTTTTGGAAGGCCTCCATAATATTCTGGAAAGGCAACAACGCTCATTTCTTTTTTCTCAACATTAACCCCAGAATACTTAAATGCTCCTGAGCCAACTGGATTTTTAAAGAATTCAGGATTACTTAAATATTTCTTGGGAAGAATTTTGGCGGTTGCTCCAGCGAGAACAGACAAGAACGGAGGAAACGAATATTTTAAAATTATCTGTAAAGTATGTTGATCGATTGCTGTTAAACCAATTAGTGAACCACCGGCCACGCCCGACTTTTCATCTGCTCCCAGAATACAGTCAAAATATTTTCGCACCTTGCTCTCTGGCGATAAAGCACGCATTAAAGAAGCGACTACATCTTCGGCCTTAATTTTTGTACCATCATGAAATTTAGCATTTTCTCGAATTTTAAATGTTAGCGTTTTACCATCTTTGCTCGTTGACCACGACTCAGCTATTGCCGACTCTAGCTTAAGTGTTGGAGAAAATTTTAATAGACCATCGTAAATTAAATTTCCAACAACTAAAGAAGCTCCGTCGTTCATTTGAACTGGATCAAGTGTTAAAGGAAGCGAAAAAAGACTTTTGACGTAAGCGCCAGATGAGACTGGTTGGGCTGCATTCCGTAAGCCATCGGCATACGAAACGCCTTGGATCAAAAAACCCATGATTAAAATAACTAAATTTTTTTCCCATAAATTCATTCGATTACTCCTGTGGCATTGCTATAGCGAAACCAAGGCCAACAACATTCGTTATTTATGACAAGTGTGGCCATAAGGCAAGCTAAGGCCATTTTATGAATTTTTACAGGTAGTTATTAGGGTTTAAAGTGATTCCCAAATTGAGAGTCATGTACTTATTACATGAATAGGTGTCATTTTGGCTCCACATTTTTGAGAATCCACTCTCTCAAAAATGAGAAAGTTGATGGGCTGAACCCGGAAACTTGAACTGGAAATAGTTTAACGCATACCTTTCTCATCATGCCCTCGCATTTCTAATAATACTCTCTCACAAATGAGAGTACCTTCACTCCGCAGCAATCATTTCAAAAAAATCCAATTACCTAATTCATTCCAAAACCTTAACTAATAATTCAGCACAATCTTTTTAATTCAAAAATTCTTGGCACGAACTTGCTTTTAGCTCCTTCATGGAACTTAACCCGTCAAACGAAGGAGACATTATGGACGGCCACTTTAAACCAAAACTAAAACTAAAAAATCACATCAAGGAATTGCGACTTTTAGAATTAGAAGAAATCGAACACATGGACGAAGAGGATGAACTTGATTTCTCACTGAACGATCCAATGAAAGATCGCCACCACAGATCAGGAAAATTTCACAGGTGCCCACGCTGTAGGGCCGTCACACCATTAGAGACTGTCCATCCATACTGCCCTGAATGCAACTGGGACTCTCTAACTGATGTCTCCGCGGAAATAAACAAATGCGCCGCTTAGTGGCCCTGTATCTCGTAGCTAGAAATTTTTTTATGAGAATGAGTGCGACTACTTTTTATCAAGTGAAAGTTGGGAATCACACGCAGTGGATAACAACAGAGAAGTGGCAGCGGCAAATGAAAGAAAACGAAATTAATAAAATCCTATTAGGAGGAACAAGTTATGGATCAAGTTACAACCAAATCGAATCAGTCACAGTATTACCGCTTTCAAATTTTTCAAGCTCAAAGAAATGCCATGGGGAAACTGGAAAAGACTAAAGTCGTGGGCATGGCCTATCTCAAGGAGGGCCAAGACACATACACCATCAGGCTCTGGACATTTTTGAATGATAAATTTTTTCTTCTAATGAACAAAAGCGATTCATCACGTTTTGTAGTTATGAGCCGCGAGGCTAATAAGAATCCAATGTCTAAATCAAAATACTTTTGGAATGTCATTGGAAACGGGAAAGCTCTTTCATCTCAGAATTGTATTGAGTTAAATTTTGATCTTTTTGAGAAACCTCTCTACATGAATATTTTTCCTGAAGGAAATGCATCGTCAGTGCTTTTACCTGAAGAAGACATTAAGGCGGCAGCCTAGTCGGCTCTTGTTTTATTAAATTAGTACAAATTAAAAATGGAGTTACTTTGAAAATTATAAAAAAAAATAAAAACATATTTATCCTACTTACATTAGCTGCAATCGTTAGCTGTCTTGTTCCTGAACTTGCCCACGCCAGCCTTGAAACAAGTTTAGGTGGCATCAAAAGCAAATTGACAGGAGTCATCCTGCCACTCCTATCGGTAATTGGGATTGCAATTGCGGGCACTTCATTTTTCACAGGAAACCCGAATGCCAAACAGCACATTGCTTACGCAATTATTGGGTCAATGATCGGGTTTGGAGCACAGTCTATTGTGGACTTTATTGCTCAAACTGTTCGCTAAAGGAGTGCTGTATGGAAGAAAAAGGGCCTTTAGTTAGTTCAGTTCCAAGAGCATTGGAAATGAAAAGTAAGCTTTTTGGATTTGAACTACCAGACTTACTTCTCATTTTCTTCAATCTTGCGATTACAAACCTGATCTTTGGTGGGACGTCTTTTCGTTACGTACTTGTTTGGGGAACAACGCTTTCAATGGCGTTGTTCCTCTACTTTGCGAAGCGAGGTCGCCCAGACAATTATCTACAACACTTAGGCGAATATATCGCACGTCCTGCCTACTTTGCAGCAGGAAGTGCGGATCGTCTTTATCGGAAATTTAAAAAAAGGGAGACTTATGCTAACGAAAAAAAATAATGATCCAAGTTTTTCAGAAGAACTGCCATATTGGGATTTTTTTGATTTGCCAAAACCTCATCTCGTTTTAAATGATGGCTCACTGGTGACAGGACTTAAAGTTACCCTTCGAGACATTGAATGTCTTGATGATGAAGAGATTAATCAATTTACGAATGGATTACGTTCGGCCTTAAACTCAATCGCCGAAGGAGTCACCGTACAGTTTTTGGTTGGCGTTCGCTCTGACTTTCAAGACGTCATCAAGGCTCACTCTGAAGGAAAATCAGCCAATATTCATCCCTTGATTTCCAAAATTGCAGAATTCAGAGAGCAGAAATTAAATGATTCACTTGAAAAAGGAGAGCTATATCGCCCAGAGCTTCTAATATTTCTAAGAACGCCGATGATTGGAATAAAAAAAGTCTCTTTCTTTAAAAAGAAAGAATTTTTTTCAGACAAGGTTAATGAGTCATATCTAGAGACACTAGAAATGCTTTCCCAAAATGTTGATTCCTTGAAGTCGTCCTTGTCGTCTGTTGGGCTTGAATCCAGTGATCTTTCTAAAGAAGAGATTATTTCTCGTATTTATAGTTTTTTAAATCCTAAAAGGGCAAAAACTGAACCTGTACCAAAAATTCAAAATCATTCTGAAGATGATTTTGAAAAAGAAGTACTTGAGAATTCTGGGTGGCTTGCCACCCAGTCTCCAAGAGAACAGTTAGCATTTGGTGATCTGATTTTAGGGTTTGAGCAATACACATTAGATTCTCACTATCATCGACTCATTACACTTAAGACTCTTCCAGAGATTACTTTTGCAGGTCAGCTCTTTAACTTTATGAGAATGCCATTTCATTATGATCTTTTTTTAACTTTTGAAGTTCCTCCTCAAGCTGAAGAGATGGCAAAACTACAGCAAAAAAGAAAGATGGCCCATTCAATGGCCATGACATCAGGAAATCGAGCCTCTGATCTTGAAAGTGAAACCAAATTATCTTCAACAGAAGAGTTGATTCGGGAACTTTTAAATACTGGTCAAAGAATTTATGCCGCTCAAATGACAATAATAATAAAAGCGCCTGCTAATGATGACGGTAATAAAATTCTCAATCGCCAAGTAAGAGACGTTTTATCAAGGTTTCGCGCTCTACAAGGAGCTGAAGGGCTTGAGGAAACTGTTGGAGCTTGGAAGATTGCAAAAGGCAATTTGCCGGCCGCTCCTGTTAGTTTAGAAAGAGCAAGAAAAATTAAAACAAATAATCTTGCTGACTTTCTTCCAGTCTATGGGCCACGCATTGGAGATAAAGACCCAGCAGTAATTTTTAGAAACAGACTCAACGGTCTTGTTAGCTTTAATCCTTATGACCCGTCTCTTCCCAATTACAACACACTTGTAACGGGATCGTCTGGTGCCGGGAAAAGCTTTTTGAATAACTGTATTCTTGCTCAAGAATTAGCACGCAATCATCGCGTGTTTATTGTCGACATTGGCGGATCATATAAGAAACTAACGGAAGCTCTGGGAGGTCAATATTTAGAAATGAATCTTTCAGAGAAATACCGTTTAAATCCATTTGATATTCCTAATCCCCATGCGGAACCAAGTAATCAGAAATTAAAATCATTGCTTGCGATTATTGAATCTATGGTTAGTGAAGATGATAAGTCAAAACTTCCAAAACTTGATCGAGCCTTATTAGAGCGGGCCATTATCGAGCTATATAAATCGAGGCGGCCAAAGGGAGAAGTTCCAACACTTACTGATTTGGCAAAGTATCTTTCTGCTTTTGAGGAAGATTCAATGAAGGCCATTTCTAAAATGCTTTATCTTTGGACTGGTGAACGTCCTTACGGCCGATTACTTGATGGGCAAGGATCACTTCGCACAAATGCTTCCATTTGTACTTTTGATCTAAAAGGGCTTTCAGCTTATCCAGATCTTCAAAGTGTAATGATTTTAATTTTAACTGATTTTATTCTTACTCAAGTTGAAGGAGATAAGACGACTAAAAAAAGAATTATACTGGATGAAGCATGGGAACTTTTAAAATCAAATGCGGCAGCAACTTTTATGGAGTATTGCGCACGAACGTTAAGAAAAACAGGTTCTGGAATTACTTTTATCACTCAAGGTGTGGAGGAAATTGTATCTAGCCCAATTGGACATGCCATTCTCAACAACACAGCGACCAAGTTTGTAATGCTTCAGCGTGGTGATACTGAACTTTTGAAGAATACACTTAAACTTAATTCTCAAGAATTAAATTTGATCAATTCCTTAGAACAAAAGAAAGGACAATTTTCAGAAGGATTTATGATTGAAGGAGATCATAGACAAGTTGTCCGCATTTTCCCTAGTCCATTTGAGTATTGGCTTTCCACAAGTGATGCTGGTGATAACAATTATCTAAATTATCTGACTACTGATGGGCTAACTCTCGTAGAAGCAATTGAAAAGGCTTCTACTGAATATCCCAATGGCATTTCTCAAGGTCACAGGGAGGCGGCGTGAAGATTAAAAACTTCAAACGACGAGTCGTCGCAACTACTTTAATTATTGCGTTAGCACTTCCAGTGCCTGCCAAAGCAGACATGTTTGGCGGCGATATTGTGATGCTCACACAACTTCTTGCAAACGCTATTCAGCAGCTCGTTCAGTTGAAACAAATTCTTTCAACTGGAAGTGATTCATTAAGTTTAATGAAGGATATAAATCGTGGAATTAAAGATGGGCTTTCGATCATTCAGGTTTTAAATCCTAAATTTAACCCTGGCCTCTATGGAAGTATGGAACAAGCAGACCAAGTATTGGCCGTCATCTCTGATTTGTACGGAAAAATCCCACAAACCAGTGAGTACAAATTGCAAGCAGCACAGGATCGCTCCGTTTCAGAAAGTATTGCCATGAATGGTACACTCTTTCGTTACGCCGATGACGTAGATCAAGAGAGCAAAAGAATTATTGAGCACGCAAAGAATGTGAATCCACAAGGAGCGGCCAAATTAACGGCACAATCAATTGCGGTGCTGATTGGAGTAACTACACAAGTATTGAGAACAAACTCGATGATGTTAAAAATGATGGGCGAAAACATGGCCCTGAGTAATCGAAAAGAGAAACTTCAGTCATCACAATTTAAAACTCAATATGAAGGCATCTCAAATGCGCTTGGAACTTTACCGAAAGAAACAAATTTAAAACCTCTAGGTTCACCATAGGAGGTCATTGTGCCAAATTTTGATTTACTTGGAACATTGATGCGTGATCTGCACCAAGAGTTTGTACGAATGTACTACCTAATGCTGCCAGTATTTTTTGCTTTATCGGTTGTGATGACGTGGTTTAAATCACCTCAGGGAAGTCCTGATTTTATAGATATTATAAAACGCGCAGTGATCTCGACTCTACTTCTTGTAGCTTTTCCAGACATAAGCAAGGCAATCATTTTCATTGCCGATGGAATTGCGGAAAGAATTGATCACCTTAACAGCTTAGACGCGATTATAAGAATGGCCCAGGAGAAATCACAAAATTATTCGTTCTCACCAACGAGTATTCTTTTGCAGTTTAATGATTTGCTCATCGCTACGCTTTCATTTTTGAGCTACCTCGTACTTTATGTCGCTAGGTATTTGACAATAGCAATGTATCACTTTTTTTGGATTTTCTTTATGATCTCAGCCCCTCTCCTTCTGCTCTTTAACATGTTTGCGAGTACGGCCCAAATAACTCAAAACCTTTTTAAAGGAATGATTGAAGTTGCATGTTGGAAAATAGTTTGGGCCATTTTAGGAGCAATGCTCGCAGCACTGTCTTTTGGTGATGCTTATCGGGCAGAAGGAGCTTATCTCACATTGATCGTGATGAATTTTGTCATCGCAATTGCAATGTTAATGACTCCTATGATGGTGAGATCGCTTGTCGGAAGTGGACTTCAATCAATGTCGTCAAATATTGGAGCAACAAGTGTTGCAGCAATGGCCGCTGGCCCTGAAAGATTAGTGAAAGCAAGAAAAGCTCAAGCAGTTATAGATGCTAGACGCGAATATGTGAATAAAAGAGTTGAAAGTTTTAAGGCCAAGTAAATTTAAGGAGTTTTATGGATACAAAACAATTAAAAAATTCTCAATTTCCTAAAATGTTAAGTGATCTTTCGCATACGAATCAATTTTTGAAAATATTTTCTATGGTGACACTTTGCCTAGTTCTCGCGAGCTTTTTTGTGATTTTTTCTTTAACCAATCAAGAACCAATCATTTTGACATTGACTCCTGAAGGAAAAATTTTAGAAAAAACAAAAATGCCAAAAACAGAAGATCTAATCAGAGAAGGAATTAATCGCTATCTTGAAAAAAGATATACATGGGTGCCATCAGATGTTCAGAAAAAGTTAGCAGATTCGTCGTTTTTTGTAAGTCCAACAAGTCAGAAGGCCTTTGGTGAGGCAATGGCGAATATCATTCATTTTTCGCTGGAAAAACAAGTTGCTCAAAAAGTTTATCCATCAAATATTGAAATCAATTTAAAAGATGGAACAGCGCTTGTCACAGGTGATCGAGTGACTGCTATTCAGGGATTAAAGGCAGCAGGAAATTTAAAGTTACAACTAAGTTTTGAAAGTGGGCCAAGAACAAAGGGAAATCCTTGGGGAATTTATATTACAAAAGAAAAAGAGGAACAATAATGATTAAATTTTTTTGTATAACGATATTAAGTTTGGTCACAACTGTAACTATGGCGAATACAAGAGTTCGTCGAGTAAGTGTTATTGGAGATCAAATAATAACAGTCAGAACAGCTTTAGGAATTGCGACGATCATTCAAGTACCTGATCGACCAAACAGTGTTGTTGTTGGTGACCAAGAGGCCTTCAAGGTTGAATACCTTGATCAGGCGGTCACCATTAAACCGCTAGACCCAAGTGCTAAAACCAATATCTATATTTATACAGATTGGAAGCGATACAATGTTGAATTGATATCAGGAGCGGGTGCGGTTGCCGATTATGTTGTCTACTTAGAAAATCCGAAAGAAAAAATAGAAGTTTCAGAAATCAAATGGATTGAGTTTAAAAGAAGTTTTCGAAATGGTGACATTTTATTGGAAACAAAACGAATCGCAAAATTAAAAAATGGAATATTACAAATTGAATTTTACCTAACGAGTGAAAAAAAGCAAAGCATCCATCCAGAATGGATATGGATTACTCAAGGAGGTAAAACAAGACCTATAAATAATCTCATCTTATCCTCTCTTGAAATCACTCCTCATACAAAGGTGCAAGTTGTTTTGCAACTCCTGGCCAGCGATTTTGAAAGTAGTGAAACCTTTAGATTGGAGATTAAGCGAGATAAGACAACTTTTTTAACAATTAAAAAGGTGGATTCATGGAAATAATTTCTAAGCGAACACCTCTTCAAAGAATACGAGAATTTTTATTGAAAGACTCTAAGCCTTTCATAAAAAAACGTGAGGTCAATTGGAACAAAATTAAAGTTTTAATTATCTTAGTGATTGTAATTTTAATTCTTGGAATTACATTCTGGCCAATAACTAAACCGCAAGAAATAAGCTTTCATGAAAAAACTAACTCTGGAACAGTGGTGTCAGCTCCATCTGAAAATGATCCTACCCAAGAAACAGTTAATCAATTACAGGCATCAAGTGCGAATACTGCAAGCGTGCATTCATCACTTAATTATCTCTACAAAGAAAATTCACCGGCAAGTATTGGCGGAGGTGGGTCATCCAGATCAGGGACATCAGATCGAAATGGAACAATGATTCTATCTAGAGGTGGCAACGATTCAAGAACTCAGTTACCAGCTGGCACTAGATTTCTCGTACGACTTGCAGAAAAAACGATTGTGGCAAATCAAGCAATGCCAATAATGGGATTCGTTTCAAAAGATGTCATGCAAGAAAATGACGTTGCCATTCCTCAAGGGGCAAAATTAATTGGTGATATTTCTTTTGATGACTCAACCGAACGAGCACAGATCAGTTGGACATCAATCATAATGCCAGATGGTCGCGAGCGCCCCTTATCTGGAATTGGCGTAGGACGTGATGGGCAGTTTGGCGTGGATGGAAACGTAAAGTCAGAATCTCTAAAAAATACAACAGGACAAGCAATGATACGACTCATCGGTGCTTATGCTGAAGGCTCGATGTCCCGAGGGCAATTGGGATCAAATGAAGGTGGTCATGGAAATGGTATGAAGAACGCTATCGCTGAAACGGCTAAGGATCGTGCAAATTCTTTGGCCGAAGATATGAAGAAAGAAAAAAAGTGGATTGAACTCCAAATGGGTGTCGAGTTCTATAGTGTTTTGAATCAACCCTTTTTATTTCGCGACCCAGGAGCAACTTATGGAAAATAAGCAAGGCAATTCACAATTTGAATTATTGGTCATTGGTGGGCTTAGTCTTATGTTTATTTTTCATTTATGGGACATGTTTTTGGCTTGGCTCAAACAACCAAAGCATCATTTTATTTTTGCAATTTACCTAATAATTGCCTTAGTTTTGATTGGTACGATTCTATGGTTTATAACAAGAACAACGAGAGAACGTAACCAAGCTGAAGCAGCAGTTATTAAAAAAACTGATGATTCAGTATTTTGTGGAATGACTGATGATAAAAAAGAAGTGTGGTTAAAAACTAATCAACGGGCCATGCACACTCAAGTTGTAGGAACAACAAATGCCGGAAAAACAGAATCTGTGATTGTCCCTTTGGCCATACAAGATCTTCACGCAGGAAAAGGACTTTTAATTGTTGACGGAAAATCTGAAAGGGCCTTATTAGACAAACTTTGGGCATATACCGTAAGCGCTGGGCGAGAAAAAGATTTTCGGTTGGTAAGCTTTTCTAATTTAGAGGAATCACATCAGTTCAATCCGCTAATCGGAGGATCAGCAGAAGAAATAACTGAAAGAGTTTTTAATTCATTTGAATTTGAAAATCCGCATTATAGAAGTCTTCAGTATGAAGTCATGGGTCAAGTCATGCGTATTTTTGAAGCGGCCAAAGAAGTTCCTACATTTCAAAAACTCCATCGAGCGATTTCTAATCCGAAGTCTTTAGAAAAACTTGGCGACAAAACGAGCGATGATGGCCTGAAAAGTTGGATTCAATATTATAAATCATTATCCGCAAGTGAAAGGGACACGAGAACAAGTGGCTTACTAGCGGCGATTTCACATTTCGCAAATGGAAAGACTGCAACTCTATTTAATGCTGAAACAAATACCTTCACAATTGATGAGGCCTTGGAAAAAAATCTCATTGTCTACTTTCAATTGCCAGTATTGCTATCTCCATTTCTCGGTAAAGCGACTGGAAAGCTTGTACTCCAGTCACTTCAAGCAGCAGTGGCCAATCGTCATAGGAGTAAAGAAAAAGTACAAAAATTCTTTTCGGTATTTTTGGATGACTTTTCCGAATACCTCTACCCAGGATTTGTTTCTATTCTAAATAAGTCCAGAAGTGCAAATGTTGGTGTTGTTTTTGCTCACCAGGCCCTCGGTGACATTACAGCTCTTGGTGATTCTGTAGCAAATACCATCCTGACGAACTCTAACATTAAAGTTTTCATGCGTGGTAATGATCCTGAATCCGCTGAATATTTTTCAAAAGTAATTGGTACAAATGCGACTGTTAAATATACTGAAAGGCAAAAACACAGTGCTTTATCAAAGCACAAAAGTGGAGATGTATCAGCTCGTGAAGTTGAAGAATTTGTTGTCCATCCTAACTCTTTCAAGAGAGAGCTTGGATTGGGCGAGGCCGTGATGGTTATTCCACATGAAAGAGGAACAAAGACGGTAAAGATTAAATTTCAGAAATTAGATGACATTCCAGCGGTAGAACTTCCAAAGGTAACTCACTCAGTTTTGAAAAATATTGATCTTGTTTTGGATGGCCCAGAAAAGCAGAAAGCGTCTGAAGAATCATTTGCACAATCACTTTTAAAAAATCAGGAGACAGCAGCATGAGAAAATCTCAACTCATCCAGTTCATTATTATGACTTCATTTATAGCGTCAGGATGCGCGACTCAAACTAAAAGCACTGCTCTCAGTGGAGTTATTGGCGCAGGAACAGGTGCAGCACTCGGTGGTATCGTTGATCCGGGAAAAAATGGGGAGTATAGAACCCGTAACGTTATTATTGGATCAGCAGTTGGAGGAATTGCTGGTGCTTTTGTGGGTTCAGCAATTTTTGAAAATAGTGAAAAGAAAAAAAAGGAAGCTTATGAAAATGGACAAAAGAATGCAAAAGCCGAATTCTCAAAGCAGGGCCATATGCCTGATCTAAAAAATCCTAAAGTTGAAGCTCGATGGATTGAAGGAAAAGTTGCAGGCAATCGTTATATTGATGGTCATTTTGAATACATCATTGTTGAACCAGCTCACTGGGATGTTGAGTAATGGAGCATCGTTATAGTAGCGGATATTTAATGTCTAGTAATGTTGTAGAGGCACTTCGCTATCTGGGAAAAATTGGAGTATTGGGTACGCGCGATTGGTGTCGCTATTTTTGTCCGAATAAAGATCGACGATGGCAAGAACGACAACTCGCTCACCTACGCAAAAATGGATATATTAAAAAACATACTGCAAGTTCATTACTAGGAAAATGGATTTTAGATGAAAAGGGAAAGGCTTTTCTTCAGGCAAGAAATTGGTCAGTAGTTAATCCTGTCCCGGCCAATCATGTAGATCACGATGAACTTGTTGCTCGATCACTTTATGAAATGGAGCAGGCTTCTTACATCCATTCATGGAAGGTTGAGAGAGAATTAAAAATGCTGAACCAAAAAGATTATATGATTTCAAATAAAGATGGCGATATGAAATTTCCAGATGCCATTTTTAAAGTACAACTACCAAATGGGCTTAGAACTGTTGCACTTGAATATGAGAGGCGTGGAAAGTCTGAGACACGATACCGATCCATTTTGTGGAATTACTCTGACCTGTCTTCAATCTCACTGGTTATCTTTATTTGCGAAGACGAGTTCATCTCAAGAAGAATTGAACGAGCATTAAAAAACATTGGCAGAACAGATATGCAAGATCGACTTGCCATTACTTCTACTAATGAATGGAAGTCTTCGCCTTTGGAAGCTCCAATAAAAATGTCTCGTGGTGCGATTAATTTAAAGAGTGTTTGTCAAAAATTTAGTGAGATTCGAACTGATTAAAGATGACCCTAAGTATAGCCGGAATACCGGCTATATGAAAAATTTAACTGGAAATTATTTTTACTGAAATGATAAATAATAACGCAGACTTCCCGCCGCCGCCTTTCGCCTTATCCCCTGGCTCGTCCGTGACCACTCCCCCCCAACGATGTTGATGGAAAGTGGTCACGGACTGGGGATAAACTACAGGCGGCGGCGGGAATATTAAGAAGCTAGGATGTAGGTATGAATTTGGATAAGGAAAAAGGAAGAGAAAAAAATACGGAAAAAGAAAAAGAAAAAGAAAAAGAAAAAGATATGGATGTTGGTTTTGGTCTGGATAAGGAAAAAGATAATACTATAAATAATAAAAATGGTTATGGAAGTAATGAATTCAAAGAAAATAAAACTGAAGAGATACAAAGAATAACGGTTTCAAAATTAGGTCAGGATGCTTTAACGGCCATTGTGGAGCGTGTGAACGATGGGTTCATTGGTGGGAAAATTAATCGTACTCAAGCGGCCAATTGGATACTGATGCGCTTTAATGAAAACTTGAGCGATACAGAAATTAAAGAAATTCGCATAGAACATTTTGATGAAGTAGCTGTTTTGGAAGCTATTTTACGTCAAGCTAAAGAGTCTGGGCAAGTGCCGACCGAATTCAAAGCGTTACTTCAGAAACAACTTGAAAACATTGGACAACCCAAAAAGAAACCAAAAAGGCCTTGACTTAAAAACAACATCAATGATGTTATACTAATAACGGTACTTAATTTGTGAGGATTGGTGAAAGCAGAAGAAGTTAAACGCATTAGAGAAAAACTTGGAATGACTCGCGAAGAGTTTGCCGATCTGGTTTGCCTCTCAACATATAACAGTGTGATGAATATCGAAACTGGTTTTAGGAATACCGGAAAACTTACAGCGAAATTACTTCGCTATATTGATTCACTTCCTAAGACCAAAGCCCAAATCTTTGTTGAGGAACTTAACCGACATGAAACTTAAAATATTTTTCCAAAAATGGAGTAATTTAATGGCCCGTAAGAAGATCAACTCTGGCAATAAAAAAGCCAGTGATCCTCTGCGCGTTCAATTGATCCCAACAAAATTTAATGAAGATGAAGCCACTCAGGCTAAAGCATCTGCCCAAAAAATATTGAGTATAATGTTCGCAGCCATTTACAAACGTGGACGACCTAAAAAAGAAACAGAGGATGATGCTTATGTCATATAATATTGCTCTCTACATAAGGGTTTCCACCGAAGAGCAGGTAATGCGTACCGAAGGTTCGCTTGATAGTCAAAAACATAGACTCAATGGTTTTGTAGATATTAAAAATATGCAACAAACCAATTGGGGAATGGTTATTGAATCCTATGTCGATGAAGGACTTTCTGCGAAAGATACCAATCGACCAGCATTGCAAAGGTTAATGAGAGATTTAAAAAATGGCCGAGTGAACATGGTTCTTGTGACAGATATTTCACGACTTTCAAGAAGCATTAGAGATTTTTGTGGTTTAATTGATATGTTTAAAGAAACTAAAACACAATTCTTATCGCTCAAAGAACAGTTTGATACAACCACTGCCGCAGGCGAAATGATGCTCTTTAATATGATCAACTTGGCCCAATTTGAGCGTCGTCAAATTTCAGAAAGAGTGTCTCTCAATTTCCACTCCCGTGCATTGCGCGGGCTACGCAACGGTGGTTCCGCAATCCTTGGATTTGAAATTGATCCCAATAATAAATCCACTTTTAAAGTACATCCCAGCGAAGTTCTACTGGTTAAAAAAGTTTTCGATATTTACGTCGAAGAGGGATCTCTTTACAAAACCGCAGAGAAACTAAGAGAGATGCAGATCCCTTTCAAGGGCAGTAGTAGCGGAAACTGGAACGTTCAAACCCTAAACAACTTACTCAGGAATCAAAGCTATATTGGCATAAAAGAAGTTAATAAAGGGAAGAAAGGTATTGATCCAAACGGATTAAGTCTGCATGAAAAATACCAAGTGGTAAAAGCTTCTTGGCCAGCAATTATTGATGAATCAACATTTTATATGGCTCAAAAAATGCTTGATGAAAATGCCCAGGATGAGCGTATTAGATTAAGTGATAAGCAAACTAGAATTTATTTGGTTTCTGGAATTGCCACTTGTGGCGAATGTGGACGTGCCCTTGTTGGCTCTGCGGCCCACGGCAGAGTCAATGTAATTCGATATTACACACACAGACCAATTGAAGGTCAACCAGTAACTTGTTCAACAAAAAGAATCCAAGCTGACCTTGTTGAAACTACAATCGTAAATCATTTTCTCCATGTCATACAAAGAGAAGGATATTTGGATGGCATTGAAGATTCCATTACAAAAAATCTTTCTGGTGCAAGTGAACTTCTTCAAAGCCAAAGAGGTGAAGCACAAAAGAAATTAGCAGAACTAGATGCTGATAGAAAAAAACTCATGAGACTCCAAATTCAAAATGAAGATTTGGTATTACACAGTATCTATTCAGAACAATTATTGGAGACAAAAAACCAACAACAAAAACAATCTGAACTTTTAGAAGCTATTTCTAGCAAACTTGAAGAAACACCACGCCCAAGTGATATTCGTGCTGCCGTTGAAATAAATCTAAAGCGTCTCCTTGCAGCTTGGAGCAAAGCCACTCCAAAAATGCAAAAGTCGCTCATTCGGGCCATCGTGGATCGCCTTGTTTTTAATTCCGACAGTATCGACATTTATTACCGACCGATCGAGTCAAGTAAGTATGAAAGCCATAAGTCTAAAGATAAATCGTTCACGGGGGCTATCCCCGTGGACTTATTTGAAATTCGTAATGCCAAAAAATTAATGATGGAAAACCAGTCTCTTAGCCTGGAAAATCCAGGACATAATGAGAAGGTTAATGGTTCGTATGTTGTAAAGATTGGTTGCGGGAATAGGATTTGAACCTATGACCTTCGGGTTATGAGGGCGAGAAGGCCCGTTTTTTATCTATCTAAAATTGTTCATTTTTATTAACGATTTCGTGATGTTAAGTCCATTTTCGACTATTGCTGATTTCTGTGATTTCCGGTTGGCTTCTGTTGGCTGTGGCACTTTTGTGGCACACGAATTTTAACATTGGCACTCAGTTAATAGATCTGAGTGCCAATGTTAAAATACTAAACAGCGATTCAGAAATGAAATAACTCTCTAGCAAATCCTTTCCAAACTTACCTTAATAGAACTTCAGGGCTAAGTTGAGGTCTGTAATCGTTACAAAACTAAGAATTCTTAATCACTCATTATGACACATATGCTAAAACGAATTAATTATAATTAAGAGGAAGAAAAAATGAAAAAACCAAATTTGAAATCAATTCTTGGCGCAGCGATAGTACTTTCTGCTTTGACGAACGCACAGGCAGAGATATCTAAAAAAGTTAAGAAATCAAAAACAACTTCTGGAGTAGTTTTCAAAGTGCAGGACAGAACTAACGATCAGAGTTCTGTTTCAGATGGCAGCAAGACAGAAAAAGCATCAAAATAGAGCTTTATTTGAAAACTATTAATATTCTTTTGTTATACTTAGTCACATCTATGAATGCATTTGCTCAACTCAAAATAGGTATCCCGCGTATCTCTGAGAATCTGAATCACTTAGAGATTCATTCTGTTAGCGAATATGTAATTTTCGACGACCTCTTACGCTCTTTAATAAAATTTGACTCAAACGGAGAACTTGCTCCTGACTTAGCCGAGTCATGGGAAATTAAAGATCAATACAAAAAATTTGTTTTAAAGATTAAACCCAACCAACATTTTTCTGACAACAGTCTAATCACGACAAAAGATATTACGAAGTCTCTTCAGAATGTCTTAGCAAATCCTGACATTGTCCACGGTGATGGAAATAAAATAAAAAAGATATCGCTTTTAAATGACACTCAAATTGAAATTGAATTATCTGAAAGTAATCCTTTTTTCCTAACAGAACTTTCTGCACCGGAATATCGAATAGTAAAAACAACTGATGCTAAATATGGTGTAACTTCAGGTCCTTATTTTGTCACAAATAATAGTTCTTCAAAAAAACTCAGTTTGAAATTAAATGAGCATTACCCTTTCGAAACAAATGTTAAATTCAAAGAAGTTGACTATGTACCCTATCAAAAAATTACAGAGAAAGAACTTGAGGATTTGGACATAATTTGGCCAACATCAACGATGGGACTCTCAGAGATCGAGAATATTATAAAGCACGGATACTATGTTTATAAATTAAACTTGGGTTTCTCCTACTGGCTTTCACTGAATCCTAATACTTTAAATAAGAATGAAAGAATTCAGATAAAGCATAAATTAGATTCTATATTTAAAAATTCATCTTTTTTTTCGAATAATAATTTTTCAAGATCCAGACAACTATTTTTACCATATGGGCCAGGACGCTTAACTGATGAAGACATTGACTCTATAAATTTAAAGCTAGGAATGGATACTTCTCAAAAACTTAAAAAAATAAAAGTGCTCCTTCCTAAAAGCATACAAAATGAGCTACTGCTACTTTTAAAATCGTCTTTCGATCAACTTGACCTTCATTTCTATTCAGATTTCGCTGAATACTCTAAGCTAATTAAACAACATCAATACGACATTAGTTTGGTGAACAATGATCTTTCTTCTATTGATTTACGATCAAGTCTCGTTGTGACCTTTAATACTTCAAGGCCATTGGTGTGGACTGAGAAAAATAATAAAGACTATGTTTCACTTTTAAAAAGCATTAATACTGAATTAAATTCTGTAAAAAGATATGCTTCAATTAAGCAACTAGGTGAAAAGTTATTAAGCGATGCAATTGTTTATCCTCTTTACTATGACTATGGTTTTGTATTTGCAAAAAAAGGGATTGATCTATCCCAACTTAACAAATCTGGCGCTGAGACATTTTCGTGGAAAATCAAATAAACGATTTACTACAATTTATTTCTGAACGCTTTCCAAGCACTCGCTTTGAAGTTATTCACAATTCCCTTTCTCCAACTTTAAAACATTTCGTCGTAAAAGATAAGAATGGCGAAAAAGGATTTGGAACAGATCACAACTATCAACTGGCCATCGATAAAGCATATTCTGAATTTGTAGAAAGAAAAACCTTTCAAGAGCTGCATCGAATGTTTGGTCAATTTAAAACCTCTAATGGCTTTGCTGCTCATTTTGATTCCAAAAAAGCTAATGAATCAAGCATTAACGAACTCATTGAAAGAGATGCGCTTCTTTTAACTTGGCACGGCCAGGCGGCACCTTATTGGTTAACTGAGGATGAAGCAAAAGCCTTAATGCTTCCTGAAAACTTAGAAATCAACTCCAAACATAAAGAACTTGGCCTAAAGTTAAGTTTAGGGATTATAGCAAAACACAAAAAAAAATTGACTTGTATTGCAAAGGTTGAAGGAAAATTTAAAGGCAAAGATTTTTTTTACATTGATACAAAAACAGGAACGAATCTAATCAACGTATTAAATGCCCTAATAGAAAGTATCTCATTTTATTCGCACTATATTGGGCTTGGGCATCTTCGCAAGAGTACATACAATGCACATAAACCGAATCAACCAATAGATCATTTTTACTATTATCTTAATCATTCAATTGACGTGAAATGGTTTCATAAAGGATCTTCAGAAGTGATGGAAATTCCCGCAAGAAAAATCAGTACATATATTCTAAGACCAGAAGAAATTCTTGGTGGTGAAAATCTTAAAAGAGTTGTGTCTTTTTCAGAATCTGAATTAATGCAGTCTTACTATTGTGGAAAATTTGATTTAGATAATATAAATTCGAAGCGATTCCAGCAATTTTTTGGAACTAAAATTAAATATAATACGCAACTTCATCCATTATCATGAAAACTAACAAGATCACCCTATATTTTTTCTTGGTCACTTCTATTGTATCCTTCATACTCTGTAGCTTTTTTTACTTATTTACCAAAGAGAAAGATAGTACATTAAAGGCAACCATACAAACATATCGCGAAAACTCAACTAAGCTTATTGCTGATAAAGTCTATGAAGATTTGCTTATAGATAATCTATTAGAAGCACAACGAAAGTTAAGTCTACTTAAGGAAAACAAGATTATTGATGATTATCAAATTATCAAGAAAGATCAGCTGATAAAAAGCGAACTGAAATACTGCGAAGCTATTTTTTTTGACAGAACCTTAAAAACCATCTCGTGGGGTAAGGTTTGCATAGATTTCTCTCAATCTCTTAAAGAAAATACCCTTGTTAACTTAAAAGGCGTTTCGTTAATATTTTTATTTTTGATGGCATTTATTATATTTTTAATCATTTTTTTATTCAAAAAAGTTACAAAGATTAACAGTGATCTTTACATAGGCATTGAACGAGTTTTAAACCCAAACAAGCCATATCATTTCGAAGAATCCTTTTGGGCCCCTGTTTTAAAAGAGCTAGACAAACTAGTTGTCTTAAATAAAAACTCTGAAAAAAAATTATTTGATCAAAAAATTGAAAGCGAAAAGATAGAAATGGCCAATCAAGTTGCCCATGACATTAGATCTCCCCTAGCTGCTCTTGATAATATTGACTTAAACAAATTGCCTGATGAAACGGACAGTAGATTAGCAAAAAATGCGATCAAGCGGTTAAAAGGAATTGCTGACACTCTTTTAGAGAAAGGTAGAAATAAAAACTCAGGCGAATTATCAGAAATAAATCTCTCAACCTTAATTAACAATGTTATTGATTCTAAAATGGTTGAATTCATAAATAGAAAAATTGAAAAGAAAATTACAGGCGAGCAATGCTTCGCCAATATTAATGAAATTAAATTTGAAAGTATTTTATCCAACCTCATCACTAATGCGCTAGAAGCTTCTGATAAGAATTCATTCATCATAATTGAATCGAAAATTAGTAATCAAAATTATATAATTTCAATAACGGATCAAGGCAAAGGCATTCCACCTGAATTGTTAGCAAAGCTAGGAAAAGAGAAAGTAACTTTCGATAAAAGCAATGGTAATGGACTCGGAGTATTTTATGCTGTTCAAACAATTAATTCCTGGGGAGGAAATATCGATATTCATTCCCAGCTCAATGTCGGTACAACAATCAAAATCACCTTACCAATCATTACGGGTGTCAATTGTCATTCGTTGAATATTTTAATAGATAATGACGAACTTGTTTGTATTACTTGGGAAACAAAGGCGAAAAAAGCTGGAGTCAACTTAAGAATATTTAGAACTTCCTCTGAAGTTTTTTCTAATGTCTCCCAACTACCAATTGATTCTACTTTTTACATTGACTCTGAACTCGATAATGAAAAAGGTGAAGATATTGCTCAGAAGCTTTACCAAATGGGGTATTCAAATTTAATTATGTGCTCTGGATATTCAAAAGATAGATTCGCTCATCTCCCATTTATTAAAAATGTGATTGCCAAAACTCCTCCTTTTTGAAGCTTAGGATAATCCTTGAGATTCAAAAAATCTTGAGTCTCAACCGAAATGCCAACTCGGACATGATCAATCGGTCTAAAACGCTTTAAATAAACTTAAAATCCTACATCGATATAATACGAACTATTTGATCCCAAAGTAGAATTGTTCCACTCACTCCCAAGACTCCAACGAGTGTTGCAAATGACTTCCAACAGCTTTGAATCGTCACAAAGCCTCCCTTGATAGTTTCAATGATTATTGGATTCCAATCAATAGGCGGACTACCTAGCTTTCTAGGGCCAGGATTACTTCTTTTCTTAAGGGCCTTAATTCTTCTTGGTTTTTTGCTTTTTTCCATTTCTTCCTTTCTCTGCTTAGGTTTTTTAGTCACTTCTTTTTTCATTCAGTCCTCTTTAGAGTTTTATCAAGTTTCGATTTCTTTATTTCAAAATAGGTTTAGCTTCCCGTTCTAACCGGCAATAAGGATAAATCTCATTAATCTGTCTATTAAATAGGGAAAGGAGTCCAAATTTGCCTCTCCCTGGTTAGTTTTTTAAAAATAGCTGCTAGACAGCTACTCTAAGTTTTGAGTCTCTTTAGTTTTAAATAGTTACATCTCTCCATCTCTTTCTTTAAAGATTGCTGTTCTAATTTTTAATTTCAGCTCCACTTTCGCTTTATTGACTTCTTTTTTGCTTCAATTCAACTCAGCTCAGCTCAGCTATATATCGAGTCGGTTTTAACAACTATCAGAAACGCAACCCTTTAAAATTGCGCTTCTGATACCACTCTTGCATCTCACCCAACCTCCTGCACTCGATATTCGGGAAGTCGATATTAGTTTAAAGATTAGGGTCTTTCTCAGGGTTCCGTTACGGTGTTCCGAAGTCCCGGAACGATAAACGATCTTAAAAAAGATTCGTCTTATAAATAGTTGTTAAATCAAAACAGGGTCATATTTATCTTTAACATACTGTTTTTATTAGTCGACATGACATTATGTCAAATTGACATAATTAATTGATTATATTATGTCAATTTGATATAATTTAAATGTGAAGCTAATTGGTAAAGACAAAATTGATGATTTTAAAAAGTCCCATTCGACGAGTCGTAAAGCACTCGAGAAGTGGGTAAAGCTAGTTGAAGGAGCTGAGTTTAATACTCCTCAAGACATTAAAAACTTATTTGGAGTTAATGTTGATTTTGTCGGAAACCAAACAGTCTTTGATGTTGGTGGAAATAAAGTTAGGGCCATCACTAAAATAGAATTTGGAGTAAAAGTCGTTCTTGTCACCCTTGTGTTAACACATAATGAGTACGATAAAGACAAATGGAAGGAATAATATGAGTACAGCAAAAAATTTAATTAAATCTATCAAAGAAGAGACTAAATCTACTCGCTCGAAAATTAGCGATACATACCTTGAGCTAGTGGAACTTTTTCCACTAGGAACAATCGAGTCTGAAAAAGATCACAAAATTGCTCTTTCGGTTGTTGAGAAAATTATGAACTTCCTTGTCTCTGAGAAGAATCCAGATGAAGGAATCAGAATTTATCTAAAAACTCTTTCTGACTTAATTTCTGACTATGAAGATTCAAAATTTAAATCAGGATCAGTTAGTGGAAAAGATATGCTTTCCTATTTAATGAATCTTCAAGGTTTAAATCAATCTGATCTTGCTAAAGAAGTTGGTGGTCAGCCAATCGTTTCTAAAATTTTAAAAGGTGAAAGAGAATTAAATCTTCGCCAGATAAAAGCACTGGCAAAAAGATTTAAAGTTTCACCAGAAGTATTCATTTAAAATTTCTGAGTAATGTAAACTCATGACAAAGAAAAAATTACTAACAAAAGTTTCTCTTGGTGGAATGATAAAAGAAGATCTTCCGTATCCTTATGTTCATTATCCCAATCATTACGGCTCTTTCTTTGCATTTTCCCTAACTGAAGAATCTGAACCTTGTCTTTGCGAATGCGCGATTCCATCAATTTTAAACTATATTGAACTTAAAAAAAATATAGGAACACCTTCGAATGCAAACAAATTAAGAATGGCTCCCTTGGACAGTTTTTATTTTCCAAACGCGATATCTCAACTTTCGATTAGTAACTCCATTAATCCAATGTCTCTTCTAAATTTCAAGAATAAAATATGCCATCGATGCAATTTAGCGATACCTGAAATGACTTATTGTCATCCAATGTATGGTGGTCAATTTATGCAAAAGTTTGGATGGTATCTGAAGCAAGCGTATTTTCGTTTAGGAATCATGCCAATGTCTTATGAGTTTTTACCAGATGCTTGTCCCGAAAAATTTAAGAAAATGATTTTCGAAATTAGAAAGTTATATATTGAAACCTCTTCGAGCGAAGCATTTCCAAACCCATTAATTAGTACCTCTTTAGAAAGTTTTTCTGAAGAAATGAAGATTAGTATTCCTAATGCAAAAACACTCGCTCAAACAATACGAAGCTTTACAAAAGAAGTAGAAAATTCTGTAAGAGAAGAATTTGGAATCAAGAAAGTTGGAGAAGGCTGGATAAGTGAGACAATTCTTCTGAATATTGTAAAGCGTGTCCTACCAGGTGAAGAGATTGTATTTCACCATCGCCCAGCATGGCTAGAAGGCTTAGAGGTTGATATCTTTATTCCTCGCTATTGCCTTGCTTTAGAATATCAAGGCCAACAACACTATCATCCAATTAAACTTTGGGGAGGTGAGGAAGCTTTTCAAAAACTCAAACAACGCGACAAGAAAAAGAAGTTATTGTGTCAGAAGAATTTTATTTCATTAATTGAAATAAAATATACTGATCCGCTAACGGAGGATTTTGTTAAAGAAAAAATTTTAAACTTAAAACAAAATCCTTAAATGTATCAAGTTTTAAAACAAGGTTTTAAGCCAATTCCAAAATCTAAGAATAAAACTTCTATTTTCTTGTCCGCGAATTTCGTAATACTCCATTCTTCTCGATTGCTCAGCTAATCTTCCTGAAAGAATTTCTTCCTCTGTCCATTGGGATGCCCATTTCACCTTACCTGCATTAATCCAATAGTGAGATCGGCATTTTAGCTGCCAATTACCTACGGATGGATATAATGATGGCCCCTTATCACTTTCAATTATGGTCCATTCTACTGGACTAATCGGTGTTCGGACTTTTGCTCCACATCCGCAAGCACAGAGATGAGCACATGTTCTGAATTCTTCTGTATAATACAGAACTCCAGGCTCAAGCTGTTTAGGCATATAGTAAACTTTTTCAAGTTTAAATTTCATAAAACTACTCTTCTCCCAATAGCTTGAGATCTCCTAAGCGAAAAATCATTTGAGTATGAGAGAGATCTTCCGAATAAAATCCTAATACTTGTTTGTATTTAATGACTGCAAGGCACGCATTCAATGCATTCAACTCTGCGATTTGAATATTCGTTTTATAGATATCGTCTGGATTATCATTTATTGGGGCGAGCTGTCTTTCTTGCGTCTCTTGTCCCTTTTCGCCAGAGAAATATGTTGCACGCATTTCTCCTACAAGTTTTTCATCTTTACGCTTCAGGCCCATTCCTACATCAATAAATGGAATTTTTTTTGAAATAAGCAAATCAAATATTCCTTTTCGAGAGGAACCTTTGTCTACACAAACAAATACGAAGGTTACTCCTTCGAAATCTTCTGCACAAGTTTCGTCAACAAATTTAGCTTTTGTAACTAAGCCTGTTCTAAAGCTATCGTAGCGTTGTTGGTAAACATCAATTTTTAGCTTATTAAAATCTCCCTCTACCGTCGTTCCTGGAGAACGATAAGCGTTGTGTACATGAAAAAAATCTAAATCAAATAAGCGAATCTCTTTGACTGGAGTTTTCACCAGAAGATCGAGAACATATCCCCCTGTTCCTCCTGCACCAACAATGGCCACCACTTCTTCTTTAAATTTAGCTGTGAGATCTGTGATCTGAGCACGGCTTGTGAGAGTGTCTTGAAACTTAAATGGAGATTCTACTTTTGCACTCTCCACTTGGCGAAAAGTATAAGGATTGACCTCAAACTTTTCCATCGCAGGTCCTGATATTGTTGTGACATATGTTTCTATCTTTTCAAAAAAATCTTTGTAATCTCTAAAGCCTCCAGCACTCTTCGGCTTATGAGAAAACTGACGCTGAACCACCACATCCCGACAGGCTTCACTTAGTGCCAGTGTAGTGACATTGTCTCCTAAATTGGAAATAGGTCTTCCATCGAGACCAAAGGGGCTAGATCCAGCAAAAAAAACCTGATGGTTCTCCTGCGAAACAAGCTCAGGAGTCTTATGCACTATCTTGGTTACAAATGCCCCTGTCTGTTTCTGTCCATTGCCATCCAGATAAGGAATGTCTCTAATAACCAAATAGTGACTATCAACTGCAATTGCATAACCGCGCTCAATTAAGCGTCGGATATCGTCGTTATGACTGGCCAGTTTCTGTAACATTAAACACCATCCCTTCTTTAACCTTAACTGATGACCCTGGAGTTAGAATCCCTTCAGGCTTATGACCTTGACCTCTTACATACGTTATCGAGTATGTGGCTTGAGGATTTTGAGGATTATAATTAGGCACCTCAAGTGTAACGACCTCAGCATAACTGATGTCTTCCTTAGGCCATTCGTGCGGTGTACCTTCAACGATAATTGTGACAAGCTTTTTATCTTTAGAACTCATGGAAAACCTCCCTATTTTGTTCGTTCTTAAATTAATCATAGCATAAATCTCAAAAAAATGTTAAAATTCATGAGATTTTTGTGCATAAAATTAAATTTTTGTTGAATTTTAACCACTTAAATCTCAAAAAAAAGCTAATTTTTTTGAGAAAAATGACGTAAACTAGACAACAGGAGAACACCATGACAGACATACAGCACCGACTTAATAAGACGGCCTTTAATGACATTCTTAAAACAAGGAATCTCACTCAAGCAACAGTTGCTGAAAGAATTGGAGTTAATGAAAAATCTTTCTCTAGGTGGGTTAATGATGGCTACATCCAGTCAAAATATCTTTTAAATCTCACAGAAGAGCTTGATCTCAACGATGATGAAATGAAGGCCGTGTTGCTATTGCCCACATATAAAGTGTTTTTTCGAAAAAAATACTTAGGTGAAGTTCCGAGCGAAATCGAAGAACGTGCCATTGAATTATCCAAAACTCTGTTTAACATGACTTATCTTAATTCTGAGTCCAGATTTTGCCCTCCTAATGTTTCAAAACTAAGCTCTGAAATGGAAGTCGCGAATCAGATCCGTCGCTATACAGAAATTGATTCCTTTAAAAATTTACAAAATATTATTTCGAATTTAGCGGAGCAGGGACTCGAAGTTGTAGTTGTTCCTTTTATTAAGCTTGGACTTAATAGTCATGGGGAATATGAATCTGCTTTCACTGTTACAGATGAAAAGAGATGTGTAATTTTTCTTGATGCTGAATCAGCAGAAGAACTACTTATATTTAACTTATGCCATGAATTATGCCACCTTTTTAGACCAGATCTTCCTTTTTCAAAAATAGAAGAGAAATTCTGCAATTCAGTTGCTTCAGAACTTGTATACCCATTTTCATTTTTTGAAAATCATCGCACTACGATAGAAAAAATTATTTCCTCAAAGGAAAGTGAGCAAATAATAAGTTTATTAAATGCGATTAAAGAAAATCTTGGTGGTGAAATATTTGGCATTGCTCTTAGGCTTAAGAGTTTGGGTCTGTTGTCTCAAAAAGATCCCTTACATCAAAAAATTATTGGATACTCCACTTTAATTTACAAAAATTCACCAAAGGTATCAGAAACTATTTTCAGCAATTATAATCCAACTCAAAGTAAAATATTCTCTGCATTTTGGGATTCTGAAGATATTAACAAAATGTCTCTGTTGAGGTTTTTTTTCCTCTTAAAGAATTCCGCAATAAGCGGCTCTATTTCGCCTCGAAAATTTGCGGAACTCTTGAATGTTGACATTGGGGTTTCTGATGAAATGTTTCATGCATGGAAGAAAAAACTGCATCAAAATTTAGAAGGGTAAGATGAGTGAAATTGTAATTTGTGATACAAATGCAGTCATTCATCTGGCTATTATTTGTCCCGAAATCATCAAAAAACCTAACGAGAAATACCGGCTAGTCATTCATCCAATTGTAAAACAGGAAATTCAAAAATTATTACTAGTACCTGAGAAAGAAAAGAGGCTTGGTGAAATTTTAAAATTCATCGCCAACGAAGTAATGGCCGACACAAAAATAGGTTTGCCTCCTAAGGATAGAGAGATTCGACTACACAGGAGAATTCAATTACTTGAAAGCGGACTAGATCCACGCCTGTTGTCCTCTGGCTCCAGTCATCAAGACCGATGTTTCTTAATTATCGCTTATACAAAAGAAGCTCAGCTTCTGACCAACGAAAAAACTCTGCACTCACTTGGAAATGCTTTTCTCGGAGAGGATCGTGTTTTCCGAACATCTAAAGTTCTTGAAATGCTAGTAAAGCACGAACTTGCAACTCAAGATTCAATTCAAACAGGTTTAAAGAATTTAAAAAAGTATGAAGAAAGAGTTCATGATGACTGTATTCAAAAGCTTAAAGAAATTGGCTTTCAAATCTAAAATTAAACGCCACAAAAAATCTGACATTTAATTTTCAAGAATTCAAAAACATAGAGAATAAAATTACATTATTGTAATTGTTTTTAAGATTTTCATTCTGGAATTTTCTATTTTTTTATGATGTGCTTTGAAGTTCGTTCGTCAAAAGTGTCCGCGAAAACACTTTTATGGGAGGCTTTATGTAATTATCATAGCAAAACTCTTGAGACTCATCAAGTAAATTTCATTCTCATTTTATTAATCAATTACCAAAAAGGCTAAAAACTTTTTGGCAATTCCCATTGGAGGTTACATGGATAATGAGCCACGCCCTATTTTAGGCATGAGCATAATATTTGGTTCACCGTTTGCTATTATTGGAATAAATCATTTTTTGAATCCAGAAATAAATAATTCATGGCCCTTTAGTTTCTTTAAGGCATTTGCATTAAAGATGCTTCCATACTTTTTTAAGCTCGCCCTGGTCTTGCTTATTTGTTTCGCAGTTTTTAAAGGCGTTACATCATCTCTGAAAAAAGTTAAATCGTGGTTCGAAACAGAGAGAAACAAAATAAAAAATTCACTTCTCTACAGACAAGAAGATTTTGAAAAAAAGCTTTCAAGTCACATCAAAGAAGATCGCAAAAAACGTGAAGAAGACTTCGCTAACTTTGAGAAGAAGATTATCCAACTCTTAGAAGAATTAAAATCTCCAGCAATGCATATTTCAACAGAAACAAGCGAGAACACTGTATTTAAAAACTTTGCGTGAGGTGAAAATGGATATTACGAATCGAGACCGTGAGCTTCTTAGAAGTCTTAAAAAGTATGAGCTACTCTCAACCATTATGATTGAGACTTTAATTTTTAAGAACATAAGAAAAACGACGATGCTTAGAAGGCTTAGGATTTTAGAAAAGGAGAAGCTTATAAAAAGAACTCAGAACACTACTTCCCAAATTCACCTATGGTCTATTACTGATCAAGGAGCACAAGCAATTGGCCTTGAAGCCAACAAAAATAGCTGGAACAAGAACACACTAGATCATGACTTAAAGCTCATTGATATCCGTCTAAGACTAGAAAAATGCAATCTGGTACAAGACTGGACAACGGAGCAAGCAATCAAATCAATCATCTTTAAAAACAATTCAATAGTGGAGGCAAAGAAAAAATTAATTCCAGACGGTGTTTTTATTACAACTACAGAAACCCAAAATAAATCGGTAGCGATTGAACTAGAGCTAACTCTTAAGGATAAAAAACGAATCAAGGAGGTTGTTAAAAACTACTTAGCAAAAAAAGATTTAAATTTTGTCTGGTACATTTCAAACCATAAGAACATTTTAAAAAGCATCTTTAGCGAATGGAAAACCATGGCCAAAGGATCTAGCGGAGTAAGACTAATCGCATCTTTGTATGATGAGGTAATTGCAAATCCAGTCGAGGCTCACATCTACACCCTAGAAGGAGTTTTTAAACTTAACGACTTTTGGAAACTAACCCCTGCTCACACCTATGCTCATACAGTGAGCACCCAAGCGTCTTCTTATCTCATCCCAAGCAATGGGATAAGCGCCAATAATTATACAACTTCAAAGAAGGGTACCGCCTTATAAAACTCCTTGATAAATCCTGACTCCCTCTCTCTCACGTGTTTGAGAGCGGGAGTCAGGATTGGATTTTTAAAAGGCGGAACAGGAGTTTGAATAATAATTATTGGCTAACAAGGAATGATAGATGGGTAAGAAGACTGGGATTGGTACTATTGGTGGTGGTATTGGGGATGGGCAATTCGAAAAAGTTCAGGTAAATGATGCGGGTATTGAGTTCTTTAACAATTTACCAGAAATAATGAAAGCAATTGCGGTTGCTGATCTGTTAGGTTTGTCGATTAAGACGATCTACGATTGGCGATATAAGCAAAAGACGAGAAACATACCGAATAATCTATTTATCAAAATAAATAGATTACTATATCTCAGAACAGCAGTTCTTCGAGAATGGATTACTTCACAAAATCAATATTTGGTTTAAGGAGGTAATTCATGTCTATTAAAAAAGTAAAAACATCTAACGGTGACAAGTGGGAAGTTCTCATTCGTACCGATGGACGCGAATCGCAAAGGATTAGAAGACGCTTTGAAAGAAAAGTGGATGCACAATTTTTCCTTGATGATTTCAAGAAAAAGAAAAATCAACTTTTAGAAATTTCTTCAGAACATTCTAATCCCGAGCAAATAACATTTAAGCAAGAAGCTGAGTATTGGCTCTTGCATTCAGAATCAAAGATTACTGTCAGTCACCTTAAACGAGTGACTGGCATTCTAAATGTTTTGCTTCTTGAATACGGCAATCTTCCAGTCTATCGACTTAATCCGACCTTCTTAAGTGATCTACAAAGAAAGCTTTTAAATAAGGATTTATCGAAAGGAACTGTGAACCGATACACCGAAGTCATTACAGCAATTTTAAATCACTCAGTGAGGCATAGAAGAATTGCTTACAGTCCAGCCAATGGTTTTCAAAAATTCAGGGCTGCAAATATTGAAATGAACTTTTGGGAAAGGGCCGAGGCTCAATCCTTTTTGGCATTCACCAATAGACGCTATCCTAAAAATTCAGAGAAGCGTTGGGTTTACGTTGTCTATCTTTTAGCTCTCAACACTGGCCTTCGAGCTGGCGAAATATGGGGACTCAAAGTTTGCGACATGGTTGAAGATGGAAAAACATTATTCATCCGACGCCAATACAACAACGTGACAAAAGGCTTCACACTTATCAAGGGTAAGAAAAATTCCAAGAGTGGAAAGCTTCACCGTCACGTCCCTTGTAATGCAACTCTTCGTGAAGAGCTTGGTGACATCGTTAGCCTTAGAAACCTTTCTCAAGATGATTTGTTCTTCGTGACTGAAGAGGGAAATCCTATCAGCCATGACAACTTCATGAGAAGGTTTCAAAAAGATTTAGAGTTGTGGGGAGGAAAGGCTATTCGCTTTCATGATCTCCGCCACACAGCCACTACCCTTCTTATTTCTTCGGGAATTGATCTCAAAACCGTACAAGAAATTTGTGGCCATGAGGATATTACGACGACGATGAGATACACTCATTTGATTGCCGATAATATTAAGAGAGTCGCGGATTTATTTTCGATTACTGGAATCTAATTTTCTTGGTAGTGGATTCATCTCCACTACCTTTTTCAAATCTTACTTAAATGTTCTGCGATTTCATCTTCCATCATTTTACGATCATTAACAGAAAAGTTCTGTTCCTTTTGAAAGTAAATTTTTTTATCAGCTCTGTAGATTAATCCATAAGGTTTTAATTTAATTATATAATCATCAGAAGTAGAGTAAGCCTGATAAACCTTTATTCGATTTTCGCGATCAAGTGGGAAATTAAATAAATTCGTAGAGCTTAACAACATCGCTCTAATTGATTCAATTATTCTCATTGTTAAATCGCGTGAAATATCTGGCCCAAGTACAACACCATGAAAATTTTCAGGATGATATTTTAAGAAACGTCTTTCTTTAGCGATTTCTGTGAATATATGTTTTCTTGAATCTATGGATAATGGATAGAAGAAACGAATTTCTTTTTCATAACTCCAATTTGAGTATTTTATTATTCCAATCTTTTGTTCTTCGTAAAGAGGAGATTCTCCAATTATATTTAAAGGTACATCATAATGATCCTCCATCTCTGTATAATGAAAGTAAGGAATCATTGCTCTAAATGCATTGAATTTGGGTGGTCTTTTCCTATAAATTACATCTTCTCCCTTTATCTTTTCTTCATCGGAAATATCCAATGTAATCATCTCTTTTCTAGGATCAACTTCATCTTTATTGCTTGTTAAAAACTGCTCACTAAGCGATTTAATTTTAATTTTAGAATTTTTTGTTTTAAAAATTAGGCAATAACCCTTATATGCATTCGCATACTGTCCCCACATTGTGGGACTTATGCAGGTCTTGCTAAACGAGACAAGATATTTTTTATCTGAATCTAAGATTAGCCTGACTTTTTCATTAAAAATCTTTGGAAGAATAGATAAAAAATTAGAGTAGTTTAGATCTTGAATGTATGGAGTAAGTAATTCTTCAAATATCTCTTTTACTGCACTTTCAAGCTCGCTCAATGTTAAAGGTTTATTCTTATATTGAAGCCTTGGTATTAACTTATTGAAGTCTAATTTTTTAAAAATGCCATCGTACATATTTCTGAAAAGTATGTTATTCAACCGAAGCTCAATAAGTGCTTCGGTAACTAAGTAATCAAAAAATTTTTGCCATAAGTCCGTATTTCCCTTAAAAAGATGATGGGGTTTACCCTCTGCAGGGTCATTTAATTCAGAGGACGAGGCAAAGAAAAACTCACCATTTCTTAAATTATTCAGAGAAAGATCACTACCTTTTTCATATCTAAATAAATATTTCAAATCTCCCCCTACTAATAAAGCACGAGTAAAAAAGTCATTAATGACTTCTGGTGCCTAAAAGATGCTTAAAGCTGGTGGCACAAATGTGGCACATTTTCTTAAAAAACGACAAAGAACTACATTCTTATCGGATGTAACATGTGTCTTAAGTGTATAAATTTATTGGATTATTTTTTGGTTGCGGTTGTTTGACAACATACGAACCCTCGCAAGCTCATGATACTATACATATTTCCTCATTAACAACGCAAGGGATTTCCCAAAATTCAGTCCAAATGTATGCCGAAGGCTCTTCAATACAAGCGATTGCTTCTGAACTTCGATTATCCAAAGGTGCTATCAGAAACCATTTGTTAAAGGCAGGAGTGCCACTCAGAACCCATTCCAATGACCAACTCCATGATCAAGTTTATCCACGCAAGAGAAGTATTAAAAATGCTCCGTATGGGTACTGCTTGGTTGCGGGTCAACTTCATCCTGACCCACGAGAACAAGTTACTCTCCAACTTATTATCAAATGGTGGCAGGAAGGTCTCAGTCATTGTGCCATTACTAAATTGCTCAATAAGAAAACCATTAAACCACGAAAGGCAAAAGAATGGAGCCAACCTACCGTTGGTTTCATTATTAAACGCCACCAAGAAAATAATCCTTAGGAGGATCACATGGATAAATTAATCGCAATCGCAGCAACATTGGCCGTACTAACCGTTTCA
>DIUR01000005.1 GCA_002428265.1 Bacteriovoracaceae bacterium UBA6153 | reverse complement strand
CTGGTTTAACCCGGTCAGGTCAAAGCTGTCTGAATCAATGATGGAAGGAGAAGAAATATTTTTTGAAGTTGAAGCATGGTTTATTGTTAAAGCAGACTCCCTCCCTTCCTTAAATGCAAAAACAAAAATAATAATTAGAAATTTAAAGCAGGGAGAAGTCACACCTCATATTGAGGCAGAAGGACTTTATGAGCTATTTCCAACGATTCTTTGTAATGGGGTTCCAAAGTTTAAAAGGGCCCATCAAACGCCATCTAGTTATTTAGTCAATCTTCTTCCTCTAAAACATGACGAGCTTCAAAGTGATGGAATTGAATTTATAAGCTCAAGAGGAAATCCAATTTATTTTAATCTCTTTGACGAATCGGCCTTAAATTTTAACTTACTCCTCTCAGGTCAATCGGGTGCTGGAAAATCCATGATTGCGCAAAAGATTTTAGTTGAAGAACTGGAAAATGATGCCAAGGCCATTGTTCTTGATCTCGGGAACTCATTTAAAAAGACTGCCCAATACTTCGGTGGGATGAGCTTAAGTCTTTCATTTAATCCTTTGCAGTTTAAGTCACCTCATTATTTAAAAGAACTTATTATTAGTGTTATTCCAAAAGCTGAACTAAATGCAAAAATGGAAGGCAAGATTTTTTCGATTATTAATGACAATATTAATTGTGTAACTTCATTTAAAGAATTGATTCATTTTATTTCAAATGAAATTTCTGATTTTGAGCTTTATTTTTCTGAGCTTTGGGAATTTTTTGATGACAAGACTCGTGACCTTTCGGCTTTTACCTATGTCGATACCACCCTTTATCCAGACAAAATAAAAGCACCACTTATTATTTTTTTAATTGAGGCCTTTAATCATCTTGAAGGCAAAAGGATTTTTATCTTTGATGAGGTGTGGGAGTGCGCCACGAACTTAGTTCGTAAGCCTGTAACTGAAAAGTTGGTGGCTTAATGATCGAAGATGCTGCACTGGAGATGAGGGTAGTCCCCTCGGCTCGATTTACAGGAATTGGGTCAAACAACCTTTCACTGCTTGGTTTAAGAGGCCAGGTGGCAAGCGAAAGGAAAAGGGCCATTCAAATGGTTCATGTGAGAGCTAGAAAGATGAATAAAACTGAATCACCGTTGTGGCGTCGAGAAGTCGAAAATCGCGTCAAAACCAGAGGCCTTCCAGCACTCTGGGATAAGCTTGGGCAGTGCCTGTTTATGGACCCAAGCGGCGCGCGGCGTAGAGGTGGCATGATTCTAGCTCAGGCTCCAGTGTGGAACGTGGGAACCTGTCGTTTCGATGTAAAGGGAAAAGTTCAAGCTGAAGAAACAGCAAGTGCGAAAGTACCAATGCGAAACACAGGGACAGAACAATCCGTAGTAGCGATGAAGTCCTCGAAAAAGGATGGAGCAAAGGGATTGTACTATTTCAGATCAAGTTCATGTGTCAACTGCAAAACAGGAGGAACGTGTGGATAAGATCAGACCATTTGATATTTCTAAGCAGGAGGTGTGGAGAGCGTATGAACAAGTAAAGCGCAACAAAGGCGCGGCCGGTATTGATGAAGAAACGATTAAACAGTTTGAGGATAATTTAAAAGATAATCTATATAAACTTTGGAGTCGCCTGTCATCAGGATCGTATTTTCCTCCAGCGGTGAAGGAAGTATCCATCCCCAAAAAGGATGGCGGTCAACGCAAGCTTGGTATTCCGACTGTCGCAGATCGTATTGCACAGACTGTTGCCAAAAATCGATTGGAACCAAAAGTTGATCCTCTTTTTCACGATAGTTCTTATGGTTATCGTCCAAAGAGATCAGCTCTCCAAGCGGTGGAAGCTTGCAAGATCAATTGTTGGCAAAAAGGTTGGGTCGTTGATCTCGATATCAAAGGGTTCTTTGATAATATCGATCACGAACTCTTGATGCGTGTGGTTCGAAAACACACGGATTGTAAATGGGTTCTGTTATATATCGAAAGATGGTTAACGTCTCCAATGCAAAAGGTAGGTGAACCAGCCCAACCAAGGACTAAGGGAACTCCCCAAGGTGGAGTTATAAGTCCTCTTTTAGCAAACATTTTCCTACATCATGCATTTGACACTTGGTTTGAAGCAAAATTTAGCAAGCCTCGTTTTGCGTTTGAGCGTTATGCAGATGACATTGTCATCCACTGTATGACTCTCAATGAAGCACAAATGGTCTTTGAAAAAGTAAAACAGAGAATGCAACTTTGCAAACTCGAACTTCATCCTGAAAAGACAAAAATTGTCTTATGCGAGGATGGAAGAAGAGTTGGTTGGGGAACAGGTTATCCAACTTGTTTTGATTTTCTTGGATTTACTTTTAAAAAGAGAACTGTTCGTGGCAAGCAAGGCCTATATGATGGTTTTATGCCAGGGATGAGTAAGCAAGCTAGAGGAAAGATACAAGATACAATTAAGTCTTGGCACATCGGTCGTAGAGGTGACCTTTCAATAGAAGAAATGTCACGCGATCTTAATCCTGTTTTAAGAGGATGGGTAAACTACTATGGCCAACACTACAAAAGGGCCTTTGCCCCCATACGCTATCAATTTCACATTCAGCTCACAAGATGGGCACTTAGAAAGTATCGAGGAAAAATTAATTGTAGAGCACATGCGACCAAATGGATTTATCAGTTGGCGCGCAAGCATCCTAACTACTTTGCTTTGTGGGAGGAATTTTATGATTAATTTTATGGTTATGAGATGGTGGGAGCCGTATGAATCGAGAGATTCACGTACGGTTCTAAGAGGGGCTGGGGGTGAAATTCCTCCGGTCTACTCACTTTTTTTAACTAACAATGCAGAGTATATAGCGGAATGTTTTAGAACCTTTAGAAAATCCGGGGCCAGTGCCATTGCTATCTCTCAAGGAATTGATGACTTCTCAGAAACCCAGATGGGAAAAGTCATTGCCAAGCTATGCTCTACAAAAATTTTGTTTCAACAGACGATTGAAACTTCTAGTGAAATTACTTCTTTTGATGTGGAGAAAATAAGAGAACTTTCAACTAAAAGAAAAGAATACTCTGAGTTTTACGTTAAAACTGAACATCACAAAAAAATTGCTCGTTTTTACCCGACAGCATTAGAGTATGAGCTTTTTACGAGTAATCACAACGACAGAAATTCCTTTGATCGTTTTTATGGACATTATGTTGAGTATTTCTCTTTTCCTGAAATCATGGATCGCTATGTTGACTTTAAATATTATTTTGGAGGTATGAGTGCGTAAATTTTTATTTGTTATTTATATAGTACTATCCACTTCGATTCTTTCTGTGAGTTCTAGGGCATCAACTTTATTTGCTCCAGATAGTGATACAGCACTTTTATTTAACCTTGTTTCAAATACTGCAAGTCAACTCAATGAGCTTGAAAAGCTTGTGAGTAATGCTGAAAAGTACACGGGACTCATGGAGAAATACAATCAGATTGCGCGAGATCATTATTTCAGGGCCGAGCGGATTCAGTATATCGCTCAAAATTATGTGGAGCTATCAAAAAGAGATCCAAAAGACTTGGAAGGATTAAATGCGGCCATACGAGCACTCAAGAGCGAAACTCAATCTTTAAAGGCCATGATTAATGAATATCGAACTGATGAAGCTAAAAATGAAGTCGCAGAAACAAAACTCTCGGACAAAGTGAAAGATTCAAATCGTGAGCTAAGTTTTGCAAACAATCAAGTCATGCGATCTGGTGAAATTCATTCCACTAACGAAGCTCAAAAAATGATGGCCCAAAACACGGCACTTACTTATAAGGCCCAAGTTGAAGGCAATCAAATGAACGCACTTATTGCAGAAAAGCTCTCTGAGCAAAATAAGCTAATTAACAGGGAGTTAAAAGATGAGGCAGTAAAAAAAATCGAGCGAGAAAAGTATTACCAGATTAAAGGTAAAAGTTTAACGGGTAGAAATAATTTATGATTGAATCATCAATGCTTAAAGATTTACTCCTTATAACTAATCCTAAAGTTTTGGGACTAAGTAACTACTTAAATCAATCGGCACTCCTATTTTTACTTCCAGCTTTTTATATTGGAATGTGTGTGGAGTATTTCACCAACTTTGATTTTAAAAGTGTGGCGAAAAGATCGGTTATTGCATTTTTAGCAATTAAACTTCTAACTCCTATACATGTGGGTGCTGTTGATACAAGTTTAAAGATTAGCTCAGAACTTATTAGTCGCTATTCTCCACAAAATAAGTTTCTTACGGCCTATCAAAATGCCAAAAGTGAAACAATTGACGGAGAAAAGGCCGGAGTTTGGAGTAAACTTACGAACATTGTAAAAATGGTTGTCGATGATCCAATCGTGATGATTATTTTTCTTTTATCCTATGTGGCCTTCTTTTTACTCACTCAGCTCTATAGCCTTATCTACCATTTAGGGATTGCTCTTTTTGGACTGTGTGCAGTTTTAAGTATTCTGCCCATAACTTCAAAAAGTTTAGTTGGTGCGGTTAAGACAAGCCTCTGGTGCATGATTATGCCTTTTGTTGTAGCGATTGTTTTAGCTCTCATTGGTGATAGCGATGCTTTCTTTAAAACTTATTCGGGTGGAATTGTCCAAAATCTTGAAAGCCTAATTCAGCTTTTAGTAATGACTATTATCTTGCTTCTTACTCCGCTTATTACCACAAAAATTATGAATGAAAGTGGTGTTTCAGGTGTAGCAGATAATATCGGTCAGATGGCGGCCATGTCCACCATGATTGGAGGTGCTTCAATTGCCTCTAAGTTTATAGGAAGTAAATCAAAAATGATTGGCGGTGCCATTCATGGATCAACGACAAAACCTTTAATGAACAAGGTGAACAGTTCAATTTCAAATAGAGCAAGTGAGATCGCTCAATCTAAAGGTGTCGGGCCGACACTTAATACACTCAATGCTGAAGCCAAAGGTGAAAAATTTAAAGGTGGGATCGCTGACTTTAAAGATGGATTAAAGAAAACAACTCTTTCTGAAAAAGTCGTTTTAGGAACTGATGCAATTGTAAACCGAAAAGAAAACTCAATGGCAAAAATGGCAAGGTCACAGGAAGCTCAAAACTTAAAAGAATATCAACATAAAAAAACACCTGATTCAAAAAGCTATACAGCAGAGGCCTTACCTTTTGCCAAAAGAGCAGTTCTACCACTTTCTGATTACAAAAATGAGGCAAGATCATATCTTCAAAATAAAAATGCCAATCAAATGAGTAGTCGAAAGATGGATAGACTTGCACCGGAAGCAAAGAGCTTTTTAAGAAATCGAAAGAATCATGTCATTAATCCCATTCCAAAAGTAAGACCAGATTCAGGAGAGCTTGTACTGATGAGAAAAAGAATGAATCGAAATGAGCGCGTGAAAGAAAAAAGGCCATTTGTTATGAAACCAATTTTTAAGGGGGAATTTAATGGGCGGAATCCAATTGTTTAAAGATAAAATACGCGATGACGGATTGGGGCTACTTTTAAAGGTCAATATTGTTATTTCCACAATCTTTCTAGGAGTGTCCTTAATGACACTTGGAAAAACACTTTTTATTTCAGAAAGTGAAGGATTAAGTTTTGATGCTTCAAAACGAGATTTTTGTTCGGTTCTCACAACGCAAATCATTGATAAAAAACTTTCAAAAAGCATTATCACTGAAAGCCTTTATGAGCTTGTAACAAAGGATAATTACAAAGACCTCTATTTTGAAGGAGATGAAAAAGTAAGTGCCGTTTGGTCGGGAGAAGAATCTTGCAAGGTATTGGTTAAAACAAACACAGGGCTTAGATCATTTGATTACTTCTTAGAAAAAGATTCAAAAAATAAATTTTACTACAAGGTCAAAAAGATTACGGAAAATGAGCTTTTTGAAAAGGAGAACTCATAATGAATTTCTATATCCTGGCAAAGAGTATGATTTTTTTATTTTTAAGTACAAATCATCCGACAACTTTAGTTTTTGATGAACCCGTTGAATACATCAGTGCCGGACGTGAAGGAGATTTTGATCTTCACAGAGCAAGAAATCAAAAGATTGTGGTCATGCGACCTCTTAAACCTTTTATTGAAACTGACATGATCGTGATCACAAAAGATCATCATTATCAGTTTAAATTAAAAGAAGTAAGCGCAAATCTTGAAGCACAGAAGTCTCATTCCTTTATCAATATCTATGAAGGGGCAATTAATCGAAGTTTTGAAAAAAAGCTAGAGAACGATTCGTTTAAAGTTTTTGAGGGAGAGACTTCTTCTTGGGTTATTAATAAATCTAAAACGCCAATCAATGTTAATGGTGTTGAAGTCATCCGTGACGGGTATTTTTCTAAAGGCTCTCCCATAATAATTAACAATCAAAGGGTATGGAATTAATGAAGTTTAATAAATGGATGCTTTTAATTTTATTCAGCTTATCTGCTTCAAATATTTTAGCTGATGAAGCTGAACTAAAAATAGTTCCACCCAAAAAGAAAAAGGAGGCTTCAAAAATTTTAAAGACTACTGCCACTAAAAAAAGTGTTTCAGTAAACTCAGGCCTTGATCGTGCTCTTTCAAACTTAAACCTTCAAGGACAAAAAATTGAAAATCTCTTGGGGAAGTTTCAAGAACGATCAGGCGTTTGGGATTTTACAAATCAGTATGACTTTAAAACAGGAACCGTCATTAAAGGTATTTTATTAAATTCTGTCATATCTACTAATTTAGAATCTCCTTTAATTGTAGAAGTCACAGATGGCGAGGCCTTACCAATCGGTACTCGCTTTATTTGCCGTGGAGTCACTAAATTTAAAAGAGTCTTATCTGTTTGCCATAAATTGATCACACCTAATGATGAAGAAGAATTTGAGATTAGGGCCAATCTTTTAAATATGGATGGTTCAAGTGGACTTAAGGCCGATGAAGTTTATGAAGGTAAAGAAGAATATATGGCCGCAAGTATAGCAACGGCATTTTCAAGAGGACTCATTGAATTAGGTACTGAAAGACTAAGTAGTCCTTATGGGGAACTCACGATAAACAATAGAAAAAATCGAATAACTAACGGTGTTTTAAATTCCCTTGATGAAACTAATGAACTTATGAACTCGGAGATGAAATCAAAAGAGCCGAAGGCCGTCATTTATGCTGGAAAACCAGTTTTAATTTATTTTCATGAGAGGTTTACCAAATGAATAGAGCAATATGCTTAATCATTATCCTATTAACAATTACTTCATGCTCAACCATGAAGAGATCAATTTTTTACGGAGGAATGTCAGGAATCAGTCTAGGTGTGGCAGGAAGTGCGGCACTTAGTCCTAATAAAGAATCAATCGTTCCCAACATGGCACTCTGGGGAAGCCTTGGAGCTTTAATTGGCGCGGGCCTTGGTTACTTCTTTTTTGTAGATGATCCAGAAAATAGAGAGCTTCCTTCAATGATACAAGGAAATTCGTACAACAATGCTCAGCTTAAAAAATTTTCCGAAAATGCAAACAATATTGGGCCATATGATTTGGCCCCAATTAAAGACATTGAAGCAAAAATTGTAACACCCAAAGATTCAAAAAAATACAAATTAGAATCAGGGCCTATTCCAGATCATTTAAAAGGAAAAGTACAAGCTCCATATATCATCGAGCATGAAATTCCTGAAAGAGTGGAACGACTAGAAAATGGTAAGGCCATCACTATCGAAAAACACAAGGCATGGGAAGTTGATTATGAGTAGTTCAAAAAATACAAATCCAGCAGGCGACTTATTTACTCCAATGGTCGAGGCCATGACAGAGTTGATTCAAGTTTTTATTACTAAAGGAACAACAGAGCTTCCAAAGCTCTTTAAAGGAGGAAAAATCAATTTATTTGATAAAACGAATTACATGAGAATTGATATCTCAATGCTTGATTGTGATAGACAGACGTTTGATGAGGCCCATTTGGGGTGGGCCATCAATCTCAATCGTCCGTATCCATTAGAATATTTTAATCCAAGCATGAATACTTTTATCGTGGGAGCTTCTGGTTGGGGAAAGAGTAATCTTATTAATATCCTCCAAGAAAACTGCCTACAAAAAAAACTGGCCATAGCTTTTATTGATCCAAAGGGCAGTAAAGAAGCGATTAAGACCTTTAAAAAGTTATGCCGTTACTACGGACGAAAGTATTACATCTTTTCTGAATTTGATAAAGAGGCCGTTTCATTTAATCCCTTGCTCGACATGACAAACACTCAACGAATCGCCATGCTTATGCGAGGTCTTGATTGGGGGGATAAACCTAACCAATATTATCTCAATGAATCAAGAAGAGCACTAGATGATGTCTTTACAAGTTTATCAGCGAAGAGTGTAGAATTTGATCTTCACGATGTTTATGCAAAATTAAAACTAGAACATGACAATGAAAAAACTTCAGGCCTTATTACTCAGCTTCAACTTTTGTTAAATTCAGATTTCGGGAAACTTTTTAAAAAGTCAAAGGTCGCGGGAAAGTCATCCATGACCTTTAAAAGAGCATGGGAAGAAAAGGCTTGTCTTTATATTGGTTGTTCAACTCAAGGCTACTCAGACATTGCAAAAACCATTGGGAAACTGTTTGTCAGTGAGGTCATGATTTTATCAGATTGGATTGGAAAAACTTTTGATGATTCCCTTGAAGCAAGAAATCGCCCTATCGGTCTTTTTATTGATGAAGCTGGTTCTGTTTTATTTCCGGGCTTTCTTGATCTTGTAAACAAATGTCGCTCAAGTGGAATTAATGTCTATACCGCGGTTCAATCTTATTCAGATGTTGAAATGATCGGACATAATGAAGTTTTAATGAAGCAGCTTTTTGAATCTTATTCAAATTGGTTTATTCAAAGACAGACCCATACGGAAAACGCAGAAAAGCTGGCTTCAGCTTGCGGAACTTACCTCGCTGAAAAGAAAACGTTGGCAACAGATTCTGGGATGGAGTCAGGACGTGGAACTGTAAGATCTGGACATGAATATTTATGTCACCCTGATATTTTTAAAAATATCAACGTCGGACAAAGTGTTTTACTTGAGCATGGAAAAAAGAGCTTGGTTGTTCTTAATATTAGAAATACTAAAGATTCAAAAGCCTTTAGAGAAATAACTGAAAGTGAAAAGTCAGAACCACTAGCTCAAATTAGTAAAAAATCTCTAACTCATAAAACAGTAAAAGGAGGCCTATGATTAATGAAATAATGCTTCAAAAAAATTCTGATATTGTGGAAGCAATCTATCAGTGGCGATCAATGACGACTGATAATTTAAAAGTTTTAGTAGCAGAATCTGAAACAGAGAGTGCCTTTAGACAGAGAGTTTTAAGACTTGTAAAAGGCGGAATACTGAGATCAAAACTTCAAAAAGGGTTTAATAAGATTGTTTACCCATCTCATGGACTATTGCGAAAACTTGGAATTGAAAATTTTAATGAAGATAACATTCGTCATGATGCTGTAGTTTCAACAGTGGTTTCCAGATTAATCACATTTGAAAGCGTGAAATCTGTAAAACTTCCCCATGACTTTAAAACTAAATCATCATGGAATCACCACGCCATTGAACCAGACGCACTATTGTTAATTTCTAAAAATGGAAATGAGTTCAACGTCGCCATAGAAGTTGAGCTATGGAGAAAAGATCGAAAAAGAGTTTTTGATAAACTGGTTGATTATGCAAAGGCCTCGGAATACGACTACGTTTTTTATTTCTTTGCAGATCGACCGGCTTTCGAATCCTATCAAAAAAGATTAAATGAACTTTTAATAGACTCAGATTTTGATCATCTCAAAGATGAATTGAAGGAAAAAATTGTCTTGATTTTTAACCAGACAATTTTAAAAAGAGCAGAAGATTTAAAAACGTCAGAAGTAATACATAAGGGCGAAAGAAAAAAATTAGGTGATTTGATATGAGTATTTGCCAAGAAGATTGTAATTATTTGCAGTTTAAGTGTGACTCTGAAAATTTGAGAGAGGTCGTATCCCCGTGCTTTCGTTAAATATTTCAAACACGCTGAATTGACCACCCCCTCACAACATGGGGATGAGGAGGTGGTCAATTCAGAGAAATATATTAAGAAAGCACGGGGATACGAAAGAGTATTTAGGAAATTAAGATTAGAAAAAGTAGGAGTAAGAACTATGGAAATGAATATTGAAGTAGAAAATAAAAGTGTTGAAGCCCAAGAGGAAAAAAGACGAGGAAAAAAAACAAAAAAAGCAAAGGAAAATACAAATAAAGATAAGGAAGAATATAAAGATGGTCAGGACAAGTTTTTTATTGATGTTACAAAAGATCAGGAGGCAAAAGAGATGGTCGGAAAACTTTTGGCGGAAGCAAACAATAAACAATTTGGAAGGCCTATTATTTTAAAAGACCTTGTACTCATGGCACTTCCAAAGCTAACTTCTAAAGACCTAGAGCTAATTCAGAACAATACGCTTACTCATTTGGAAAAAGTGAAGAAGCAATGCTTTGAATATAACCAGAAAAATAAAACGAACCTTGAGCTTGGTGAATATTTAGTGACAGTTAAAAACATTTTAAAGGAAGGAAAAGATGGAAAATAAAAATGTAGAAATAATTTCAGGACGCTTGGGCCTTGATCCAAGACTTGCTTATACAAAAAAAGGCGAAGCTGTTTGTGAAATGTCGGTGGGCCTAGTCAATGAACAAAACGAGACAATGTGGCGAAAAATAGTGGCCTTTGGAAAATTGGCCGAGCAGTGCTCGGTTCATTTACGGAAAGGAAATGAAATTTTTGTGCGAGGCCGCGTGTGCTAAGAATTTTGCAAAATAAAATGTTTTGCAGAAATGCTGTATGAAGGATGAGGGAAGGCCCCTCGGTGTCGATATTCAGGTATTGATACCAAACCACTTGCTGCTTTTGCACTTAAGAGGTGTAGGAGCAAGCAGGCAAGAAAAACAACCTTTAGGTTGTAGGTGAGAATTAAGAAGATGAGTAAAACCAAATCATTGTTGAAACGTCGTGACACAGAAAATAACGTCAAAACTGAGCCTAGCGGCTTGGCTCAGGATAAATTTAGAGGATACCTGATTACTGATCTAAATGGCGTTCGGCGTATAGATGGCATGATCTTAATTCAGGCCCTCATATGGAACTTAGGAACCAGTCGTTCGAATGATAAAGGAAAAATTCAAGTAGCGCACACTGTCGAGAATGAAAGTACTAATGTCGAGCACTGGGACGGAACGCCCCGTAGTAGTGGTGAAGTTTGTGAAAGCAAATGGAGCAAAGGGGGCGTGCTATTCAGTTTTACTCGCAGATCAACTATTTATTTAGGAGGAGTCTGTGAATAAAACAAAATCTTTCGAAATTTCTAAAATGCTTGTGGTGGAGGCATACAAGCAAGTCAAAAAGAACAAGGGAGCAGCAGGCATTGATAACAAAACAATGGCTGATTTTGATGCTGATTTAAAGAACAACTTATTTAAGATTTGGAACAGAATGTCCTCTGGGTCTTACTTTCCTCCACCTGTAAAAATGGTTCCCATACCAAAAAAGGATGGAGGTGTAAGAATGCTCGGAATACCGACAATTGGTGATCGCATTGCTCAGACAGTAGTCAAGATGATGCTTGAACCAATTCTGGAACCAATTTTTCATGAAGACTCTTATGGATATCGGCCTAATAAGTCAGCTCATCAAGCTGTTGAAGTTGCCAAGCAGAGGTGTTGGGTTAATAAATGGACAATTGATTTAGATATTAAAGGATTCTTTGACAATTTAAATCATGAATTAGTTTTGAAATCAGTAAAGCATCATACCAATAATAGATTGATACTACTCTATGTTGAAAGGTGGTTAAAATGCCCAGTTATAGACAGGGATGGAAATTTTGTTAAACGAGACAAGGGAACACCTCAGGGAGGAGTTATTAGTCCATTATTAGCAAATCTATATCTACATTACGCTTTTGATTCATGGATAACTAGAGTTCATCGTGGAGTGAAGTTTGAAAGATACGCTGATGACATTGTAATTCATTGTAATGTTCTGGTAGAAGCTCAAAAAGTCCTGAAGAATTTAAATCAAAGAATGATAGACTGTGGTTTAGAGCTTCATCCTGATAAAACCAAAATTGTATATTGTTCGCAAGCAATGATTAGAGAAAAAGTAGAATTTCCACAGGAATTCGACTTTTTAGGATTTACATTTAAAAGAAGAACGATAAAAACAAAACATGGTAAATTGCGTGATGGGTTTCTTCCAGGTTTAAGTAAAAGTTCTAAAAAGCAAATATCAGCGAAAATCAAACAGTGGTACTTGCCAACAAGAACAGATTTTAATCTTCAAGATATTTCTAAAAGATATAATCCAGCATTACGAGGATGGTTCAATTATTATGGCCAAATATCGGTTGCAGCTTATCGACCAGTTCAAAGACATGTGAGAGAAGTGCTCACGAATTGGGCAGTAAGGAAGTTTAAAAGATTCAAGGGAAGTCGAACAAATGCAGGAATATTTATAGATGATGTTTTAAAGAAATATCCTAAAATGTTTTCGTCGTATGTTTAATTCACTTGAATATGAAAGATTGAATAGTGGGAGCCGTATGAGCTGAGAGGTTCACGTACGGTTCTGAGAGAGGTTGAGGGGGAAGTTCCCTCTTCCTACTTACCCTATTTTTAAGATCGTTTACTAACCGAGATGGACTTCAGAAAGAATATCTTGAGGTTAGGGCGTTTTCGGTTGGGCAATCGTTACTTTAATAACTTAGCAAAGGAAGAAAATGGTTATTGAAAATATTAATCTTACTGGCGACATTTTAACGACTACACGATATAGTAGTCCAACGGAAAATAATAATTCCGAATTGTTCTTTAAAAATAAAATATGGATGGACTCGAAGGAAGCTGCAAATTATCTTAAAATTTCAGTTGGATCTCTAAGAAATGCTGTTTACCGAAAACAGGTATTGGCACGAAAATTTAGGAGAAGACTTTATTTTAAGATAAGTGAATTGAATCGGTTGTTGGAAAACTCAATTTTATTATAGGAGGTTCCAATGGCGATAACAGAATACCACGTAAATGGTGTTAGTTTTTATAAAATTTATGTTCATGTTAAAAGTAACGTTGATCCCCTGATAAGGGTTCAGAAACGAAAGATGAACATCAAGACTTATAAAGATGCAGTTAAAGAGGAGACGAGAATTACAAAAGAAGCCCTAATTGAATTAGGAAATAAAGAAAAGGAGGGGGACTCTTGGGAGCGTATTGTTGAATTGTGGTACTATGATCAATACAAAAATGATTTTGGTAAAAGATACTCAAACAAATTCACTCTTAATGATTACTACAACTCCTTAAAGCGTTATACGAAAGATTGGCTAAAAAGAAAGCCAAGCGAAATCACCCGTGGAGATGCAAGAAATGTAATCGAGCATCTAACTGAATTGGGTAAATCCAAGAGTTATATCTGTAAGGTGAAAAATACAATCAACTTGGTTTTTCAGTGGGGTATTGATCATAGACATATTCGTGATGTGTTTGTTAGTCCGCTACATGGGATTAAGGTTGATAAAAGAGAGGATAAGTTTCCTGAGATTTTAAATTTGGTTGAGATTAGAAAATTTCTTTTTGAAGCCAAATTGCAAAATCAGGAGTGGTATCCAATCTGGGCCATGGCCTTATTGACAGGGATGAGAAGTGGAGAACTGTACGCTCTTGAGTGGAATGATATTGATTTTCAGCATCAGGTGATAAGAGTAACTAAATCCTTTAACAAGAGGACGAATGAAATTAAATCTACCAAGGCTGGATATTGGAGAAACGTTCCTATTTCAACTGAGTTGAAGAATCTTCTAGTTGAACTTAAACAGGTAACTGGAAATTTTAAAAATGTACTTCCTCGAAATTCTCATTGGGATCGTGGCAGTCAGAGTAAACCTCTTCGCTGTTTTTTAAAAAGCATCGGGATTACCTCTGTTAAGTTTCACACATTGAGAGCGTGTTTCGCCACTCAGCTTCTTGCTGATGGAGTAGAAATGACAAAGGTGATGAAAGTCGGCGGTTGGAAAGATATAAAGACGATGCAGATTTATTTGAGACTTGCAGGTGTCGATGAAAAAGGTGCTACTGATGGCCTTAGATTTTTACCAAGTGAAGAGGCCGTAATGGGACATGTTGTTCAGTTATTTGAATTTAAAAACTAGTTATAGGAGGGTTAAAAGCCCTCCTATAATTTTAACAATTTGATTGCGTTGATGTTGAAGAATATGTGGCTTTAAATAGCTATTTATCCATAAAAATAGCCATATATATCCATATTTCTTGCATTTATGGCTATTTTTGGATATATTTATGGTTATGGAATTACACGAAAAACATATAACAATTACCCCTAAGATACTTAAATTAATTGCTGAAATTGATGAGTTTAAAGGAAGCTGGCTATCACTAGGACAACTGGCCCCAGAGAGACTTACATCTTTAAAGAAAATTGCCACCATAGAATCAATTGCTTCTTCAACAAGAATTGAGGGAGTAAAGCTTAGCGATGCGGAAGTAAAACTTCTTTTATCTGGTTTAGATATTAACTCATTTAAAAATAGAGATGAAGAAGAAGTAGCAGGCTATGCAGAAGCGATGAATTTGATTTTTGAAAGCAATACAGAAATGCCTTTTAGCGAAAATCTAATAAAACAACTACATCAGATGCTATTAAAATTTTCGAGCAAAGATGTACGCCATAGAGGTGAATACAAAAAGCTCAATAACCATGTTGAGGCCGTGGGCCCAGATGGTAAAAGCCTAGGAGTTATCTTTCAGACTGCTACTCCATTTGATACTCCCTTTAAAATGGAAAAATTGGCATTATGGCTGAATAAGTCTTTATCTCAATCAGATGCTCACCCTCTGATTATAATTGCAACATTTGTAGTTGATTTTCTTGCGGTACATCCATTTCAAGATGGTAACGGAAGACTTTCAAGAGTATTAACAACCCTTTTATTACTTAAATCTAATTATGAATACGTGCCATACTCTTCTATGGAACGCGTGATAGAAGAAAATAAAGACAAGTATTATTTATATCTTCGATCGGCACAGACAGAGAAAGATTCGGAAAGTATTCAGCTTGTAAAATGGATTGAATTTTTTCTAGAATGTCTAGTGAAACAGAAAAATACTCTTCTAAGAAAACTTGAAAAAGAAAAGGCGTTAGTTTCTCTTCCTAAATTATCAGAACAAATAATGATCTCACTAAAAGAGCACGGAAAATTGTCATTGTCTGAAATTGTAAAGATGACAGAGGCCAATAGAAATACGGTGAAGTCACATCTCTTTAAGCTTATAGAAAATAAGCAAATTCAAAAAGAGGGAACTGGAAAAGGAACTGTTTACTTTATTTAAAAACCACTTTTGTAGTTCAAATCAAATTTTTAGATTTAATTTAATGCACACGTTTTGATTTTAAAAAAACCTATGCTACATTGATACTATATATGGGCCATGGGGTTGAATTTTAATCAGCGATCCCGAGTCCACCAACTTAAACACCAGTTCATTCGTGAAAAACTCAATTCCAGAATCGTAAAGATTCTGGAGAGTTGGTGTGTTTTTAAACTTGAAAGCTAAAAATGGTATGTCCTTGTAAATCCATCTAAATCAGGGGGCGTGATGAAAGTGTGTAGTTTGTGTTAACTACACAAGAGAGTTTTGTAGTTAGTTTTTTTATGGCACATATGACACGCGTAATATTACTTTACTCTCTTCATGTTATTCACTTTCACTTTATTTTTCTCTCGATGAAACATTAAAACAAGTAATCCGTGTCGTCTGTGTCAACAGTACTATCTGGTTCAGGGAAGCTGCTATTAGCAATCACGCCTTGATCGTTATTTGAAATGTCATTTCTCATTTCTAAATGCATCCATACCCGCACTCTTGCGCCATTTCTATAAACAGGATTTTTATTAATGTGAACTTGGTTGCCGAAACATTTTTTAACTTGTTCAGCAAAGCTATTTGCAGATAAAACTGAAAATCCATTTTCTTTTGCCCAATTAGTATAATGAACATAAATTTTCGTCGTAGGAAGTTCGCTACAATTTTTAAATGCAAGATTATCTTCTATGAATTCTAATGTGGGGTTTGATATTAATTTTAACTTTTTCAGGTATCCGTTGATTTCCTCTGATTGGATGAAGTGCCCTCTTTTTTTGAGTCTACATAAGCCTTCAAGGGCCCAATTTAAAATTCCTGGCAATTCACCAGATTGATTCCACCATTCAGGATTGATTAGATTTTTATTTTGCTTAGACTCGTCTAGAATTTGTCTTTCAAAAGAAATGGGAATTATCCTGCGCCAAAGGCCACTAGTTTTGTCTCTGAATTTCGGAAAGTTATTGGTTGCAAAAATAAGCTTTGTTTTGAATGTTACATCAATGGGGTCTCTAAACTTTTTTTCAACAGTTATTCTACCTCCAGTTACGAGATTCTTGAGAAGTCCTTCTTCTGCTTTATCTATTTCTCCAATTTCTTCACAAATATTGACTAACGAACCTATCATGGATGATAAATTATATGTCCTCTTAATATCCATTGCCTCTAGCGGGATGAATGAACAATAACTTTCTCCAATGATTAAACGAAACATTAAACATATGACTGATTTGCCATTAGCACCTTCACCGATCAGGAAGAGCATCTTTCCAAGAGATGTGTCAGGAATTAAACAGTATCCAAAGTACTCTTGAAGTAGATTTATTTGTTCTCTTGATAACATCTCAGCTAGGAAATTATCCCAACTCGGACAAGTCGAATTTGTATCAAATACTATACTTCTATGACCGGTATCAAGATAGTCTGGATTTTTTCCTGATTGGAAAAAGTCTTTGTTCACAAGCATGTTTTGGAGAAGAATGCTGCCATTTAAGGTTTTAATTATTGGTTGAAGTGGATCATTTGTTATCCAGAAAGGAATAGGTTGTGGCTTTTTTGTGGCAAATACTTGAACAGCCTGTTTAATGTTTGAGACTTCTTTTGATTTATAAAAATCCATCCCCGAGGCGATTACTGCTTTAGCTATTAGTGTATCGAAGTATTCACGATCAACTTTCTTCCAGTAGTTATGTTCATCTATGAACACATAATAGTCTCCTTGAAGATATAGAAAGTTGTATTTTATTGATAGCTGGTTAAAGATATCTTTAGGATTAATAGCTTCCTTTTTTTCTTTTTTTCCTTTCTTCTTATTGAAAAAAGTTTCATGGAAGCTATTATCCTCATTTGTTTTTATATATTTTGAAACAGATTTTAAAATAGAATTGACCTCATCTTCAGGAAGGGGCGTGGTGAATTTATTCTTATTAATTTGAGTTAATGTTTTTTTTAGCGTTTCTTCTGTAATCCCTTGAGTAATTAATTTACCAGCCTCTGAGGTTAACCAAGTGTTTCTTCCAATTTTTGCAGGATCATTTTTAAGATTATTAAGTGCTGCTGGAAGATCTTTTAGCAACGTATAGTTTTTCTTAAGAAAATCATCAGGATTTAATTTGAGGCCATCAATTATTTCAAAAAATGCTTTGTCTTTTCGGTCAGGATGAGTGGCAGGAACGTACATAACTCGAGAAGGGTCCTTGCAGGCAATGTCATTCTTAAAATCAAACTTAATTGACAATGTATTCCAGATTTTTAGAAATTGTTCAGAGTTAACTGCGTAACTGAAAGGTATAACAACGCGAAAGTTAGCTGTCCCGTCAATCAATCCATTGCTGAAGCTTGAATAAAGAATAGCATGAATATTTTCATCACTTAAAGTTTGCTTTATATTTGCGAGTACTTCAATTTTCACATGATCAAAATCAAATGGAACACCGGAGGCTTCTATGAAGTTTTTGTTGCTACGTTTGTTAGATTTAAAGCGGGCCATGCTAAAGCAAGCTCCTTCCTTCTTGGAGCTGATAAACGAACTCTCGATAAGATATTTTGCGATATCTCCTTCTTGAAATACTCCATTTGCCGTTTTTACATTTTTGAAATGTGTGAAATAGCTCTTTTGCATGATTTGCTCCTTTGGAAAAAAAGATTTTTTATCTACTTTCCTACGGAGCTGATTCAGTTTCTTGTTTCCTAACCAAAGGTTGGAGTTTTATATTTCTTGTTTTGAGTGTTATCAATAAGTTCTAGGCCGTATTGTCCTAGGAATGAACATATTTTAAAATAGCGCGTTGAAATGTTTTTCTTTGATGAAATATTTATTTTTTTAATTTTATCACCGTAAATCAATCCAAGATAAATATTTTCGTCCTCTATGATGCGATCAATACCCACTCCGTGCATACGTAAGATTAAGATATATAGATCTTGTTTCTGAAATGTAAAGTTTAGTAAGTCTTTGAGGCCAGTTGAGTTTTTGAGACAATCAATATAACTATAGTAGTCCTCATTCGTTTTTAATTCATCAATGTCGGGTCTTTCATCTCTCGCGCTTACGGCTTGTTTGTTTTTGGATGAATAGTACGAAAAATATATTTCTTCAGAGAGTATGAAATAAAAGAAAGATGCGATATTTTTCACACTAGGAAGAAGCTTCGAATTAGCCAACATTTTAAACAATGTTTTTTCTGATAAATTGGCGATGTCTTTTTTACTGTCAAAGATCCCATACATTGGATTGATATATTTGCCTTCATGTTCAAACGTTAGATGACGTGTTTTTAGATGTGGCGGGAGTGGGTGTGTATTATAAATGGTGTTCACATCATAATAATATATCTTTAGCTCGTTTTCAGTTTGTAGAACTTCGCAATTGATCTGAGAAAGTTCGAAGTTAATGTTAATTCGTTTTCCAATTGTGATTTCATTATCACTTTCTAGGTCTTTTAATTCAGCTATCTTTGCTATGTTTTTTTGAAAGGTCTTAGTAGCTCTTATAAAATATTCCACTTCCATTCTTTGGTCGAAGCTATTACGCGTATGAGTCGAAAAAATATACTTTTCAGAATCGCTATCGCAGAGAACATCCCAATCCTTTAGTAGGCCAATATAATATGGCGTAAGGATTTTTTCGTATTCATCTTTTCTATCTATGTTTTTTTTTGCCTTTCTACCCATATTAAAACTTAGGAAACAAGAAATACCTTTTTTATTAATTATAATGCTTAAAGAGCTTTTAAGTTATTTGAGGTGATTTAAAAAGACAACTATTGAATTAGATAGTTGGCTAAGAATCTTAGGAAACAAGAAATAGTCCATCTCATATTATAGCGTTGGAAATGACGAGGATTGATCTTGATTTATTTGAGGGGATATAAAAATGATAAAAGCACCAGAAAAGCTATTTTTAAACAGTAAAGAAGCATCAATTGTAATGGGGATTTCTGAAAAACAACTTAGAAATTTAACATCTCTGGGCGTAGTTCCTTATTATAAATTTGGAAGATTAAATAGGTACAAGCTTGATGAACTGATTGCACTTATTGAGAGCAATCCAAGAGGTTTAAAAATCAATCGATCATCAATCAAGGAGTACACCGATGGGAATTAAAAAGGATCCAGTTACTGGTCTTTTTTCAGTATCACTTTCAAAAAGACCACGACAAGGAGGTCCACCTATTTCATTAAAACGAATAGGTATTAAGTCCGAAGCGGAGGCCAAAAGAGTTGAGAGAAGTCTCGTAATTGAAATTGAAAGGAAGCTTTTAGAAAAGTCAGGAGAGACATGGGAATTGGTTGTTAAGAAATTTATAGCTTACAACAAGGGAATAAGTTGGACAGCGAAAACTCATCAAAACTACGAAACAGCATTGAGGGCTCATACTTTTTCGAAGTGGGGAAAAATGGCTATTAAGAATATTGCAGCAGGAGCAATCCGAGAGCTTCTATTGAAAGATCTTTCTCATTTATCGGAGAGTACACGAAAAAGTATGTGGAAGTATTTGAATGGAGTTTTTGGATTTGCTTTAGAGAATGGCTATATATTAAATAATCCAATGCCAAAAATGAAGTTCAAGATTGGTGATAAAATTGAAGCAGTTTTAAATGAAGAGCAAATTAAAATATTTTTATCAGCAGCTGAAGCTTCTGGTATTGATTGGTATCCAGTTTGGGCAACAGCAATATTTACTGGCATGCGCAGCGGAGAGCTCTACGCTTTAAAATGGAAATCAGTTGATATCCCAAGTAGAAAAATTTTCGTACAAGAAGCTTGGGATAGCAAGGTTGGGTTCAAGCCTTACCCTAAAAATAGACAGCATCGAGTTCTCGAAATTCCAAATCCACTAATCCCAATTTTAGAAGATCTATACCGTAAAAGAGAAAACGATTTTGTTCTTCCAAGACTTGATAAATGGACCAGAGGAGAGCAGGCAAGAGAATTACAAATTTTTCTAGCAGCTTTAGGCTTACCGAGAATGCGTTTTCATGATCTTCGAGGAACTTATTGTACTATGCTTTTAAATAGAGGAGTTGAGCCTGTAAAAGTTATGTTAATGGCAGGTTGGGCAGATCTAAAAACGATGGCCCGCTACTTAAGAAAATCCGGCATCATGCTTAAAGGAGCTACAAATGCATTAGATGACATTTTAGATTAATTTTCAGTCGTTATGTTTTAACAATTATTATTTTGCGAAGGATTGCATAATGAAATTATTGAATTATCAAGAAAGGGAAGATCTAAAAAAAAGTGGTAGGGCAATGGATATTCACATTGCTCACTATCATCGTTTTTTAGAAGGAGTAGAAGATGTGAATAATTGCATTTCAGTTATTGATTTGAGCACATACATAAAATGGAAAGAGGAATTTCCAGGTTGGTCATATGGATATTTAACTCCCAGACACAAAGCATGGAAGCCAGAATATGCTAATCAAATTTTGCCAATGAATGAACAATTTTAAGTTAGTAAAAGAGTAGATTTACAAAGCAATAAGAGCCTCATCCATGAGGCCATGATTAAATTGCCATTGAAGTCTTTCCACCATCTAGTACTTTTAAAGAAGAGCTCGTCACGTTTCGGCTGAATGACTGACTGTAAATCTCTGAGCCCAATTTTAAGGCGAATCCCGAAATAATTCCTTTTGCTGCAGAGATTGAAAGATCTATAGCAATTGGCTGCCAGTCCCAGGCTTTCTCACTTGATGAAGTTTTCTTTTTTGAGCTTTGTTGATCTTTGTTTTCTTTCGCATTTTTTAGCAGTAGTTCCGATTTAATTTCTTGCATGTTATTCCCTTAAGTTTAGGCATTATTGCCAATTAGCTTGTACCAAGTAGTTACTTTTTATTGGTAAAAGTTGATTGGTAACAACGCCAATACTATGGAGTAAACGATGCACAATCTTTCTAAATTAAGTCTCGCCGAAAAGCTTTTGATATGTGGGAATATCCTCGGTTCAGTATCAATGGCCCTTATATCAATAGGAGCTATTTTAAGAAAATCTGATTTGCCTGATACGCCGCTCTTTGGTGCGAGTGCTGGCGAAAGTTCAAGCTCCGTAAAGGACATTAATAGAAATACTAATCATTCAAATAATTATTGGGGGAAATGAAAATGCTAGTTTTAGATGAAATTACCAAGAGAAGAGCTTACGTTATTTTTGAACTTTTAAAAGAAGAGCTGATGGAAGGAAATGGTACAGAAATTCAAGCGGAAGCGTTTCGCTTCAGCTTTCTTATACTGCGTGGAAGTTATGCTTTTCTTAACACCTTTGGACTCGGAAATTTGTTTCTTGATTATGACAAGATCTCGGAAATTTATTTTGCATTCAGATGTGATCTCCCAGGAGTAAGAGGATTAAGTGATGAAGAAGAACAATTAATATCAATTCATAATGGGGAAGTTGCAGAACTCGAGAGGGGAATTAATGTAAGTTCATGCCTCTCATAAGAACGTATTGCTACAATTTGTAGACATTTAAAGCATTAACATTTCTGCAAGATTTAAATCTGCATCTGGCCAATTTTCAATCCCCGATTAATTATTCCTTAATGTCGGGGATGGTTTAGTTTATTTTAGAAGATGAGTAGGGAGATGTATTACTTCCTATTTGATATGGGGACTTTATTAGTCAACTATTCGAAAGAATCATTTTTTGATTGCTAGATCAGCAATCAAAAGTAACAATGTTTAGTATATGAAAGTAATAAAAGAAAAACCCAAAGATCCTTTGGTTCCTGTCACATTTCGACTTCCAAAAAAAATTTTGGAAGAAACAACCAAATTGGCTAAGAAGCATAAGCTCTCTCGACAAAAATTGGTGACATCCATATTAGAACAAGTTTTAAAAGATCAAAGTTTTGAATTAAAAGTTAAGGAATAAATTATGTTAGGATTACAACTTAGACCAGAATTTGCATCAACTACCATTTCAGGAACAGCTGTAAGTTTAGATTCAAAATACTCTGAATCTTTTGTTAACTTACCAACGATTAAAGCCCTTGACGTGACTTATCCCTCAATTGATTTAATTCAAGCGTTAGAGGCTTGTTTTGGTTTGGACAATACTCGTTACCTTGTAATTATGGGTGAAAGAGGCCAAGGTAAGTCTCATATCATGGGTGTGATTCATCATGCTTTTAAAGACCCAAAAACTTTTATGGCTTGGCTTGATGCTTGGAAAGGAAGAATTCCCTTTAGTTTTAAAATAAACGAACCTTCTTCAAATTTTTTAGCCCTTACTGTTGCTTTGCATGAACAAGGATATGAATTTTTATGGGACCCCATATTTCAACATCACCCAGAAGGGCAAAGACTAAAAGGAAAATGGGAAGCCAAGAGAGATACGATGCCACTTCCATCAAAGCCAGATTTAATTGAAGCTTTGAAGATTAAACCAGTGGTTTTAATTCTTGATGAATATCAGACTTGGTATCAAAACCTTACAGGTAAAGCCGAAAATTGGGCCTTTAATTTTATTCAAATTTTATCAGAAATTGCCAAGGAATATCCAGAGCTTCTTAAACTTGTCGTCTCTGTGAGAGACGGTGATGCGGAGGCATATAAGCAGCTCCATCGACTTAATCCGATGTTAGTAAATTTTCAAAGTGCAGCTTCTCGACAAGATCGACATAAGCTTATAGTACATAGAATATTTGAAAATAGATCACAGATTTCTGCTGAGCAGATTAAAGGAAAGATAGATATTTATTTCAATGAGTGGTGTCGTCTATTACAGAAAGACGGTTCGGAAAAAGTGGCACTCCTTTCGCAAGCTGTAGAGATGTGGCCTTTCTCACCTGACTTGATAAATGTAATGGAGGAGCAAATTCTTCTTTCACTGAATGCACAAGGAACTCGCGATCTAATTCAGGTTTTAGTTTATTTATATAAATCAGCTGGCGAAAATGAATCTATTATCACTCCAGCACATTTTGGATTGAGTGAGGATTCGAACTTAGAATTAGACAGATTAATTACTGCTATTGGCACCAAACATACGGGACAATTAGCGAAGATTGCATTTAAAAATGTTGAAGTTGTAAGACAAAATCTTAAAGAAAATTGCCCAATATTTACAGATAGGGCTTTGGCCTCGCTTTATATTCGCAGTTTGAATATGTCTAAAGCGAAAGGTGTTTCACGAGAGCAAATTCAAGCTGATGTTAGCGTTTCAATAAAAATTGATGACAATCAATTTAAAGACCAATGGGCACAAATCTTTGAAAATAGTTACAATGTCCATGAAAAATTAGGAAAGTATTTTTTTGATATTCCAGAAAATGCTAGAACTAAAGTTCTTGTGCATGCTCGTAATCCAAAACATTTTGAAAATGGCCAAGATTTTGAACAAATTCTTAAAATTACCGAATGGGCTTATTCTGCCAAAAATAATGTCGATAAAGGGCGCTTTAGATACTGTATTCTTGGTAAGAACTGGAGAGCCCAGCCATTTCTTGAAAGCCAATTTAAAGGAAAAAACCCAACTGAAATTGGCGATGGTCAAGCTTGCTATGTCTTTATACCTGAAGCACTTGAAGGTGGAAGTTTAAAACAAGCAATTGGGAAATTTGTTACAACTTTTGTTCCTAATTATAAAAACTTAATTCGGTTCGTAATACCTTTGAGAAATGTATTTGAAGATAATGCAATTTTACTAAATGCTCGGGCACTACATTTTGCTGATTCTTGGAAAGAGCAAGAATCAGAATATTCTCGTCTAAAAGATTTTTATCAGGCTGAACTTCAAAAAGAGATAGCTCGTAATTTTACTAAAGTACTTATAATTTCTCAATGGGATCATGAAAATTTTAATAATATTTCATTTGAATCGATTGAGATTACTGGTCAAGCTTCTACGATGTTCGCAGAGATTGATGAAAAAATTGAACAAGATCATTTTTCTATTGATGATTTTAAATCCTTAATTCTAGATGCAGTTCAATCCAAAAATATTGAAAGACAAAAATTAAGTAGCTTAAGACGAATTATTGAAGAGCCACGTCCTTTCCCTAAAGCAGTTATTCCTTGGACAAGACCTTCCCATATTTTTGAAGTAATCGTGTCTGGAGTAATGAATGGCGAGTATGCCATTCAAACGAATAGTGGGACAGTTCAACTTACTAACGGTAAAAGTTCTACCCAAATTCGGAACGAACTTCCTGCACCTCAATGGAATAGATGGGATAGTTTGCATGTTATTGATGTGTCTAATGAACATGGTGGAACAGGAATTCCATTGCCGCCAGACCAACCAAAAAGTCCAACAGAAAATTCTGGAGGTAAAGTAGGTGAAGTTTTTGTACCTACTTCTGGATCTGGATCTGCACCATCGGTCAGTACGCTAATGCGTGATTTAGGTTATGGGCGTGGACCATTGCAAGTTTTAGATCAGTTGGAACGCTGGGGCGTTTCAAAAGAAACAAAACTTCATGATGTTAGTATTGTATTTACATCGTTATCCGGCGAACAACTTCGTAAACTGATTGAGACAGTGGATGCTGATATTCCAGATAGCGAGGTCAATCTGAAGCTCGTACAAGAAGAGAATAAATAATGAAGTTATCAACTGAATGGTTAGATAATGTTTTAACAAAAGCCCCCTCTGAAGCTTGGGGTGACATATTTTCCCATATAAAAACTCTAATCCCGCAAGAAGTCCAAGATGTAAAAACTTCATATCGAAAGCTCGAAGACGAAGTTGCATCTATTGACCATATTCTATCTTCTTCTGCTTGGGATTTATGGGAAGACTTTTCGTCAGCTCCTCGAGCGAGTGAGTATGTTCAAAGTTTTTGGCGAAATACTGTTGGTCCTAAAGCTGTTTTGATTCTTGATTCCTTATCTATTAGGGAAATTAATCCTATCTGTTCTGAACTTTTAAAACTAGGCTTACAGGTTAAAAAAATTGAACTAGCAGGAAGTGAAATTCCGTCAGAAACTGACATATATGCAAAATCAATTGGAATCCCTGGACGTGCTTCGCTTTCAAGTAGTATCAAGCCAAAGGGATTTTTATTTAATACTGAAAAAACTTTTGTAGACAGTTTTACAAATTTACCTTTTAGTGAAACTTTTCATAAGATTACAAACGATAAAAATATTTTTATTTGGCATGGGTGGCCGGATGATTCATTACATATTTATGGAGAGCATGACGATGCCTTTAATAAATTTATTGAACATGTAAATGGTATTATAACTTCGGATGGGTTTGCATCATGTATTCAAAAATTAGCCCAAGGTCGTGAGCTGTTAATAACGAGCGATCATGGGTATTGCAATAGTTCAAGTTTTACTCCTGCTCCTGCATCTAGTGATCAGCATAAAGAATTAAAACTATTAGGTCATTCCAGAGCAAAAAAGTCAGCTGATATTCAACAGATTGTAGGAAAAACGATTCCACCCGCTACAATGGAGATGCAATCAACAGCGACTAATGAAACTTACAGATTAGCTATTGGTAGAAGAAGACCCAGTGATAGAGGTTATCCAGCGCTTACACATGGTGGGTTAAGTCTAATGGAGTGTACCGTTCCTTTGATTCATATTGTTGGAGGAATTTCTAATGGTTAAAAATGAATTCCAGCAAGATAAAGTTCCTCTTTTTGATGGCCTCGATTTGAGCGAACTTCATCCAGTCGAAACAATATCTGAAGAACAAGCAGAAAAATTCTCATTTGAAACAGTCGATTTTTCAGATCCAAATCGTCCGAAAACTTGCCTAGAAGTTGATTTTCCAATCCTTAAAGTTAACGAAATTTCGGGGATTGAGCAAAATGCAACGAAGCCAATTTACATGATGAGTAAGTGGTGGGCGAGGAGAAGGGCAAGTGTATTCCGTCAGCTTCTCTTGGCTGCATCTACTAAATCTCCTAAGGACGAGAGTAGAGCTGCACAAAGCTCCTGGGCCTTAATGTATAGAAAAAATCATCAAAAACATGAAAAATTTTCGAATATTAAAGTCGCAGACATTTTTATGGGTGGAGGTACGACTGTTGTTGAAGCAAATCGTCTAGGCTTTCAAGTTACAGGTATCGATCTCAGTCCAATAGCTTGGTGGGTTGTTAAAAATGAAGTTACACCAGTATCGCCTAAAGAAGTTCGAAACTTTTATGATTATATCAAAGCTGAAGTTGAACCTCAGTTAAAGCCATTTTTTGTAGCGAAATCTCCTCGTGGTTACGACGGAAAATGGAAAGATAAATTAGGCAAACTGGTAACCGAAAAGAAAGTATTGGAAGTAGGACCATTAGAGAGAAAGAGTTACTTTTGGCAAGGACCTGAAGTTGTATACACATTTTGGATGAAGCATATTATGTGCAGTGATCCTGATTGTTTCCACCTTACCCCACAAATTAGTTCTGCTGTCGTAGCAGAAAAATCTGCCAAGGTTAAGTTTCTTGAGAATTGCGTTTGCTCAAAGTGTGGGGATGTTTTTGATGTTGAGTTTGGTGATTTTCGTATGGCACCGTCCGCAGAATTCGTGCTTTCTAAATCAGAAAAGCCTTTTGTTTCAGTAAAGCCTAACGACAATGAAGTTCAATGTCCTTATTGCAAATCATCCTTGAATGCAGAATGGATTGCAAAGCAAACTGAGAAAAAAGGGAAAAATACAAAATCTATTAGTCACAGTCTCTTACTTTCTAGAAAATGGTTAAAAGGTATTACTGCGAAAAGCAAAGAATATTATGGTGGATTTTATGGCTCCAGCTTAGAGCAAGATGAAATTTGGTTTAAAGAAAGAAGTGAAAACCTTTGTCTTATAGAAGTAAGAGGAGAAGTAGCTCCTGAGCTTCAGCATACTAATTTTGGTTCAAAGCAAGCATCATTTGAAGGTGAAGAAGTAGGTTCAAATGGAAAGCTAAATTGCGGTAAGTGTGGACGAAGCCAAGCAACAATTGATGCTATAAAAATTAGTGGAAATTTAGCTCCGGTGTTTCCTTATTTAATTCAAGGAATTGATCCAGAAGCCAAGGAAGCGGGCTTCTCTTATGGAGGAAGATTTTTTGATGTGCCAGATATTTCTTTAATTTTCAAATCAATTAAAGAATACAGCTCTAGATCAGACATACATGAGTATGTACCTAAAGAAGAAATTCCATTTGGTCATGAAACTCATCAAAGACAGCAACTTCCTCCTCATGGTTATACTCACTGGTATAAGTTTTTTAATCCTAGGCAATTATATGTTAACGCTTTGTTGTTAAAGTATATTGCCGAAGGAAATCAAAAATCTGTTAATGCTGAAATTCGAAGTCAAGTTTTGGGTGGGTGGCAAAATTATTTGCGCCATAATTGTATGTTTACAATTTGGAACCTTGGAGGTGATAAGCTTGAGCCACATTTTGCCAACAACAATTATCATCCTAAGGCAACCACAGTAGAAAATGGAATATTTAGTGACCTTGGTAGAGGGAATTTCTCAAGCTGCATTGAAAATGTAATAGAAGGTCTTGAGTTTGCAGAAAAGCCATATGACTTAATTATAAATGAGGCAGCTCAGGGAGGTAAGTCGAAGAAAGTTTTATCTGCTGACGCAATTAAAACAGGATCAAGTCTTTTCTGTATGAGCTCCACTGATTTACGTCAAGTTCTGAAAGATAAAACCATTGACCTTGTTGTCACAGATCCTCCTTTTGGAGACAATTTACAATATTCTGAATTAGCAGAATTTTTTTGGGCTTGGCTGAAAAAACCGTTAGCCAATCTTTTTCCTAACGAGATTAGTTCTTCAGTATCACCAAAAACCTTAGAAGCAGTTTCAAACAAGGCACGATATCCCGGACAAAATGAAGAAGGTCATAAGAAGTCTGACCTAATGTATGATCGTTTACTTACCCTTTGCTGGAAAGAGTCTTATCGGATTTTAAAAGATGGTGGCACTCTCGTTTTTACGTTTCACCATGATAAAGATATAGCTTGGATAAATGTTTTAGACTCTTTGTTCAAGGCGGGATTTTGCATTAAAAGCACTTTTCCAATTCGTTCTGATGCCTCAAAAGGAGACAATAATTTTGGCTCTCGTAAAATTGAATACGATATAGTTCATGTTTGTCGTAAGCGGCTTACTGAGCCTCAAGAGATATATTGGGCAACTTTAAGAAAAAAGATAATTGAATCTGCTAAGTCACGATCATTCCTGCTGGCACAACATAAAGCTTCTGGATTACACCTTGCGGACTTAGAAGTTATAATTAGAGGTGAGGTTTTAGAACAATATTCAAGCCATTATGGAAAAGTGAAAAAGAACCTAGCAGGAAATTTAATGTCTGTTAGAGAAATTCTACTTGAAGCAAATTATATTGCACAGTCAATGCTTCAAGCAGCTGAACAAGAGAAAATTCCTGATTCATCTGACCCTGAAACGAAAATATATTTTTCGCTATTTAGAGATGGAACATCGATTGAATTTAATGCTGCAAGGAAAAGATTAAAGGGTTCTGGTCTAAGTCTTGAAGAACTAGTTTCAAATGACTGGGTACAAATCGGTAAAACTGAATCAGAAAAAGTGGCATCTATAAAGAATATTTCTGAAAGATGGAATTCTTTAGCTAGAAAGCGCAACTTAATCTCTGATCTAGATCAAGCTCATTTTGCCATAAATTGCTGTATTGGTGGAAAGCAACTTGAAGGTAAGGCGGCAAACTTAGAAGGTTGGATCGAGGATAATTACAAATCAATTTTACCGTCATTGATTCCATTATTGAAATATATGGAAACAAATCACTTCGGATCAGATTACAAGCAAGCGATTGGGGTGGCACATAGAACTCTTGAAAGAACCTTAATTAAAATTAAGGAGTCTGATGGAGAATTTAAAAAAGTATCAGAACAGCTAAGTCTTTTTGAATAAACTAAGGATAAAAATTTATGGATGAAATTGAAGTAGAAGCAGACGTTTGGTTTAAGCGAGGTTGTTCAATTATTTGGGACAATCGTTGCCTTACTCGTCTAGTAAAAGATAATACTGAAATTACGCCAATCAGTTCAGCGCTACGAATGAGCAAAGTAAACAATTGGCCAGATAAACTTCCTGCTGCAAAAGGTAGGGCAATGGTTGTTGTTGGTTTAGATGGTTGTCTCGAAAGTCTCGAAGAAGATCAACGAGAAAAATGGTTAAGAGAACATATCAAGCCACTTGTTTTAAGTTTTTATAGAAAATTTGAAAACCATGGTTCACTTATATTTTTCTTTGAAAGGGGGACAGCATCTTTTATAGATCATAATGATGCTGCATTTATGTGGCGACCAACAAATAGTCAAGGGGAGCCACTTCCTTTAGTTAAATTTCTATATGGTGGGAGAGTAGATGAAATCAAACGATTAGTTTCCGAACATGATCCTGTCAAAAAGCCTTGGGGACTTTATGTTGCAAACCCTAGTTGATTGGAAAATTGGTCAAAAAATAAATCATAATGAATTTGGTGAGGGAGTAATAACTTCTTCTCCTAATGAAGAATATGTTGAAGTTTTTTTTCAATTATATGGTTCAAAATCTGTTCCTCTTGTATCAATTGCCAAGCTTGAATCAAATTATAAACAAGCAATCGATGGTGTTACTTCAACAACTGATCGAATTAAAGAATTTTTTTTAGCAAGCGAATTGGCTGAATTACCACTTTTAGACAATGCTGCTTCTTTGACTTCTGCAAAAGTAGACTTGTTGCCTCATCAAATTGTACTAGTTCATAAAATTGCAAATGCTTCTCCTCGCCGATTTCTGATCGCTGATGATGTTGGCCTTGGAAAAACAATTGAAACAGCGCTGCTGTTAAGAGAGCTCGCCAGTCGTGGCGAACTCAACAGAGCTTTAATGATAGTTCCTGCAGGTCTCGTTGAGAATTGGCGTCGAGAGCTTAATGAAGTTTTTAATTTAAATTTTGAAGTTTTTGGTGCTGATGGAGATGTTACAGATAGAAAAACAAATGCATTTGCAAAGCATAATCGTCTTATCGCTTCAATAGATACACTCAAAAGACCAAAGAGAGTTGAAAATATTTTGAAATCTCCTAAGTGGGATTTGATTGTTTTTGATGAAGCCCACCATCTTACAGCAAAAGAAGTTGGTGCAAATAAAGTTAGTAAAACGGATAATTATCTACTGGGTGAATCTGTACGTGAGCATACACGTGATTTGCTGCTTTTAAGTGCAACTCCACACCAAGGGGAACACTTTAGATTCTTACGTTTAATTCATTTGCTAGATCCAACCTTATTTTCTTCTGTAGATGATATGCTTGCTAATAAGCATAGGTTAAATTCGGTTATTATAAGGCGAACCAAGGCGGATGCCTGTGATCCAGATGGAGAAACACTGTTTGCCAGAAGACAAGTTGCCACTAAAGCATTTCATATTTCAGAAACAGAAAAAATATTTTATGAAAGACTTAATAATTACTTAAGAGAAGGTTTTGCTCTTGCTCAGCGATCTTCTGGTGCTGCTCGTGCAATTGGATTTGTAATGAGCATATTTCAAAAGATTGCGGCATCATCATTTGCAGCAGTCAAAAGAACACTGCAGAATCGTTATATCGCCTTGGCTATTTACGAAGCTATTTTAGCCGAGGAAGATAAAAATTTAGTTAATTATGAAACGGCCCTAGCAGCTGCAAAAGAAATGCTTCGAACAAGAGACAATCTTTCTGATAATAATTTAACTAATGCAGTTATCGATAAATATATTTCGGACATTAGATTAAAGCATCATAAGAAAAAGGCTAAGGCACAGGCTCAAGAGGATGAGGCTTATCTTGATGATGAACAGTATGCAGGAGGATTAGAAGGAAGTATTTCCATATTGGCGACAGCTGCAATGCCAGACGAAAGAAAGATGATTGAAGATCTACTGTCTACTTTTCCTGTTTCAATGGAATCTAAAGTAAAAGAATTGAACAAACTTCTAACGATTCTTTGGAATGAGAACGAAAAAGAAAAAGTTGTTATCTTTGCAACATATCTTGGTACGGTAGAGATGTTAAAAAAATCTATCGAGACGGTATTTACAGGAAAGCGAGTTGAGATTTATAAGGGCGGCGATCACGGAGCGAAGATAGCAGCAGAGAAGCGATTTAAGGCGAAAGATGGGCCGCAGGTATTGGTTTGCACTGCAGCCGGTAGAGAAGGTATCAATTTACAGTATTCTCGTATTCTAGTTAATTTCGACCTACCTTGGAATCCAATGGATGTTGAGCAAAGAATTGGTAGAATCCATCGTTACGGCCAAAAAGATACTTCTCAAGTTTATAACTTTGTTTCAATCGATACAATCGAAGGGAGTATATATTTAACACTTGAGGAAAAAATTAGAGACATTGCCGCAACCCTTGGCAAGGTAGATGAGAATGGCGAAGTTGCTGAAGACTTACGTTCACAAATTCTTGGGCAATTAAGCACTCATGTCTCATATGATCAACTTTATCGAAATGCTCTTAGTGATCCCAAGTTGGAACGTACACAGATAGAGTTAAAAATAGCATTAGATAATGCTAAAACAGCTAGGGCCGTAATATTTGAATTATTTCAAGATTTGGATGGCTTTGATCTTTCAGAATATAAAAATATTTCAAATGCCTCCGTAGATCTTCCTAAAAGATTATTTTCTGCTTTTCAGGCGGGGCTTTCATTATTTGATGGTAGTTATACTAGTATTGATGAAAAAGTTTTTGAAGTCACTTATCCAAAGCTTAATACTAAAATTTTTGTCACTTTTGATAGGGCTTTAGCTAATAGCGATACAAAACTTTCTCTACTCGGTTTTGATCATCCGATTGTTGCAGATATGATCAATACTATTGGATCTCGCAAAAACTCGTCTCGCGCAGTTGCAGTTAGAGCTAAAGATGATCCATTTCTACTAGTCGTATGGAGAATTGCTTTTTTCGGAGAGAAGGGAGCATTGACGAAAAAAATAATCAAAATTGCTTTCTCGAAAACAGGGCATAGGCTACCAGAAAAAGAACATTTGGAAATGCTACTTGGCATGCCACCTGTAACTCTATCAAGCGTTAATTTATTGGAATGGTCTTCTGTCCTAGATGAAATACCGAAGTCATTAGAACGTGACTTGAAATATCGGGGACTGTTAACTGATAAAACTTCTTATCAGCCAGAGTTAATCGGAATATTGTTAGGAGTTTAAATGAAGGCAGAAAAGATCACCCAAATGAGCGCTCTTTGTATCGCTCAGCCATGGGCCACTTGCATATTTGAGTATGGTAAGAATGTTGAAAATAATAGCAGAAATATAAATAAACGTGGAACGATTGCCATATATGCCTCAAGCAGTTACGTGAAAGGTCGCTTCGAAGCCTGTGATGAAATGTATGATGTGCAACTTGATTTTGACGAATTAACAAAAGGTGCAATTCTTGGTTTCGCAGACGTAGTTGATGTTTTACAGCCTAATCAGAAAAACGTTCCTTCCAAATATAAAAAATGGTGGCAACCAAACAGCTTTGGTTTGATTTTGGAAAATATTACGATGCTGAAAAAACCAGTTCTTGTAAAACCACCGAATGGTGCCGTGAAGTTTTGGTTTTTAAAAGGCAAAGAACTTGAAGAAGCTTTGAAACAACTGCCAGCAAGTCGTATAGCTAAGTTTATAGAATGGTAGCTTTTTAAATTGAGGGCACATGAGCATCAGATATCAATCAGACAACAAGACATTAGCAGAGATTATTAAGAGTTCTACAGTGAACGCCTCTTATGTTATCCCAGATCTTCAAAGACCATATGTCTGGTCACCACGCCAGGTTATTTTGTTAGTAGACTCCTTGTTTCGTGGATGGCCTTTTGGAACTCTTCTATTATGGGAAGTAAAACCTGATTGCTTTCTTGTTGATCAGGGAATTCCTCATCGACCCTTTTGGCAGGTGATAGATAGAGTAGATGAAACTACAAGTTCGAAAGCTTCATCAATAGGTCAGCCGGCCACGTATCATATGATTTTAGATGGACAGCAAAGACTTCAAAGCTTAATTCTGGCATTAGGTGGAGACCAGTGGGGTTTTCGTTTGCATGACTCCGATTGGGCGCTTGATGTTCAGGATAGAAAAGTAAAATCTTCAGAACATTGGTCCAAAGGATCGTTGTGTCTTGATTTGGAAGATTTTATCAATGAAGTTAAATTTAAAAATAATAGAGTTAATAAAATTGATATTTCAAAAATTCTTAAATGGGTGATCACGGATAGCACAAACGGTCTATCGGGGAATCGTGCAACTAATTACGTTTATCCTATTGAATCTGTCGCCAAATTTCCAGGGAGATTCATTCGCTTGTCGCGTTTATGGGAATTAGTCCAAAAAGGTTTTTCGCAGGAAGAATATAGTGAAATTCTTGTACCAGTTCTTAAACTATATGAAGTTTCGGAACCTGATTTGTATTTAAAGCCACTTTCTCAGTTTATGAAGTTGGTTGAAGATGTGAAAATGAATTGTATTATTCATTCCTTAAAGATTGAGTCTTTTGAAGTTTCCAATCACTGGACTAGAGATGACTACAGTGACGCTATCGTAAATATTTTTACCAGACTCAATTCTGCTGGGCGGACATTAAGTAGAGAAGAGATCACACTTGCTTGGCTCAAAGTAGGGTGGGAGCAAAAATTAACTGATAATAAATCTGCCGGTGAATGCTTAGACGAAATTAAAGAATATTTTAAAGATAGTGGATTTGAAGTTGAGATGGATGAAATCGTAAGACTCATCTCATTTATTTGGGCTGTCGAATACAATCAAGGTAATTTGTTGGATTCTAAAGATCTTCTAAAGGGAGCCATTATTAGATCAATGGCTTCGTCACTTGCGACCTCATGGTTGGTGTTGAAACCACACATAGAATTAGCTGCAAATGTTATGAAGGAGAGACAACTTGAGTCACAATCTTCATTTAATGCCGTTATTGTTTTCATAACTTGGTATCACTTGACCCTGAAGAAGATGGAAGAGAAAAAAGCACAAGTAATCGAGAAAGATGCAGTTAATAAAAAATTCGAAGAAATAACTTCCAGCTTTTTGGACAGATGGATATTTGGATCACAATGGGCGAATGTTTGGGCCGAGGGTGCAGTTTTACACTTTCAAACATTCGCTAAAGATTTAAACTTGATGTCAGAAGGTTTATCTGTCAGTGACGATAAGAACTTTTTTGATCCTGCCAATAAGGGGAAAGATGAACTTTTGGGACGTGTTTCATCAAAAGCGATTGATCACGTTAACACTATACAAGTTAAAAAAAGAGGTAACGTACGTGAATATCGAAACTTGTTATGGATTTGGCATAGATTAAATGCGGATCGCTGGAAGCATTCGAGTATCCAAATGAGAATAGGGAAAAGCAAAGTTAAGCACGAGGTTGATCACACGATAGCAGATAAATGGTGGGAGGAATTTATTAATACGCATATGGAAAATAAGCGTAATAATTTTACCGGATCTGACGAAGAAAAAAGTCAACTTGCGCCGGATGGATTCGAAACAGAGGTAAGTGCAAGGGAGTTTATTAATTGCATTGGCAATTGCTCTCTTTTAGAAAAGTCATTTAACATTATTAAGAGTAAAAAACCTATGTGGAACTTGCTGCAAAATGTGCATGAATTCAAAACGGGCATTACTCAGCGTTCTGACTGGGAAGCTGCTTTGTTGCTTAATTCTGAACTGACTGAACCTACGGATGTTCAACTTACAACGATTGTTCAGTTATTGAAAAAGAGAGAAGAGTTGATTCGAAAAGATTTAGTTGAGTTTATTAAAGGGACTCTTCAGCGGCAAGATAACTAAAAAGGTCTCCGGTATTTTAAAGGACGAGTTGGTATATTTTTCTTATTAATTTAAATAGGGTTTTTTATGAATGAAAGTTTACATTTTAAAAATCACTTAGTTGCCTATGTAGATGTTCTTGGTTTTAAAAATATAATCATGGGACTTAAGGGAAATAAGATTAAGCAAATAGAGTTTTTAAACGAATATTTAATTGATGCTACGATAAAAGCTAAGCAGATAAAGAGTGTTAAAGGCAAATCTAATATAAAGTTAGATATAAAAATAATAAGTGATACCTTCTTTTTTTCTATTCCGTGTGAATCGACAGATATGGTAAATTCATTAGCTCACATGGCAGTAGCAGTCGGATTTTTACAATCTTATCTATGTTCAAAAGGTATCTGGACGAGAGGAGCAATATGTTTTGGAGAATTAATAAGAGATTTAGATAATTTAGTTGGTCCCGCTCTAATTGATTCATATCTATTAGAGAGTACTGATGCTATCTATCCAAGAGTTATATTAGATACTCGATTGCTCAAATTTTTTAATGGAAGCCAGGATTTAGTCTCAAAAGTTAATGATATTCAGTTTGATAATTGGCAAGGACAGAAATTGTTTTATCTTAACGAACATTATCCTCTAATAGATACAAAATTTTCTGATGATTTGATTTTTGTAGATTATTTCAATGGATTTTTAGGCGAACAAGAAGAACATTCACTTTTTTTAAGCTCTATTGATTGTTTAGAGAAAGCCTTTCATGAAAAGCCAGACATTTACAAAAAGCACAAATGGACTCAGCGTTATTTTATGTTCAAGCAAGATCGTATTTCAGCTGGTGTCGAAGATATTCATGGAATTACTCAAGATAGTAAAACGTTTATTTCAACTTATAAAACTAGGCTAGCAAGGCTTTAAATGAACGGAATTGATGATTTGCTTGAACTTTCTGTTTGAAAAGTGGGGAATTGAAAAGATTGTAGTTATTTGTAGTGTGTGGCTAATATGAAAGTCTAATATTTAAATAGATAGGCTTCCTTCACCACCTCCACCATTTTTTTAAGCGAACCACTCGATTTGAGTGGTTCGTAATCGTTTAAAATCATTCAACTTTATTTTTGTAGAAGGTGTTCGTCTATCCATTGGTCACGTCAGATGGTGACGAGAGTCGAACACCTGTCTTCTCTTTTTGTTCTTTTAGATGAGCTTCCATGTGAACCGCGTAAAGACTGCTCATGATGTCCTGACGGATCCGATCTCTCACACTCTCCATGTGCTCGGTTAAGAAGAAAACTGGAGTTTCACCCTAAAATTTTCGCCAGCGTGATCATGAGGATAGTGAAGCAGGATGGCGAGTTTAGATGACTCTTCCGTATTTCCTTCCGATATAAAATAGTAAGATGGCGGCACATACGGCTTCAAACCAAATGAAAAAATGGATGGTAAAGGTGATCGGCACCTTCGCATCGCAAGCATAGTGAAGCAAGGTGAGCATATTCATCAGGGAGTAAATAGTAAGAGCAGAAAACGCACTTCTGGGCATCCGTTTTTTATTGAAGTACAAACCTAAAATCGCAAATGGTGTCATAATAAACCAAAAAAAATCAACAATTTGAGGATTCAGCCAATCGGGTTCTGGGTAATGCTCAAAGTGGACAATATTATGGACGTAATGTGCGACGGACGATAGAGCCGTTAGAAATACCAGAAATATCAAAGTTCGGTTCTCTTTAGCCCATGAGATCATTTGCTACTCTTCTTGTGTTTCTTACGAACGTAAAGTGTTTTTGAAATCTCTGCGATCACATCGCCATTCAGGTCACGAACGGTTGCGGGCAAATCGAAAACGTATTTGTCACCTGTTTGAGTTTTCTCTTGAACTGTATCCAAAATCTTATCGTCAATGCGAAATTCAGCGATCAAATGAGTCTTCCCAGGGTTGACAAAATCAATCTTGGCGGCCTTGTCCCAAACGACGTATTCCGATCCGAGATTGTTCATCAGCAGAAACATAAAATGAGGATCGGTCATTGAATAAATGGAGCCACCAAATTGAGTCCCAACATAGTTACGGTTGTAGAAACGGAGTTTGAGCGCGACCCTTAGATACCTGCGATCTGCGGAAATCTCCTCAACCTTAATTCCTGCACCTAGATACGGTGGGTACATATTGAAGAAGAGCCTCATAACAAATGGGGGAGTGCGCTCGGCAATAGCGCGAAGAAATTTGATGACCATCTTTCCTCCAAGGCAGTAGTCTCGTAAAAGTATAAACCTTAGAGTATACTCTAATGTCAAGGAGGTGCTTGTGCAAATACGAGAGCTGTCCAAGTTGACTGGAGTTAGCAGTACGACCATTCGTTTTTATGAGAAAGTGGGAGTTTTGCCAAAGGCAAGAAAAGGCACTAACGGCTACCGTGAATATCCTGAAGATCGAGTGATGCAAATTCAGATGATTGTTAGGGCCAAGGTACTGGGATTTACCCTGAATGAAATAAAGGAGCTGTCGGCACTTTTGTTTTCAAAGAAACTGAGTCCTAAAGAAATGGCGAAACGACTCAAAGAAAAGAATGAGGAGATCGACGTGAAGATCGAGTCTTTACGAATGATGAAGTCGGAGGTCAATCAAGCCCTTGCGGGACTTTGTGAGTTTAAGGATCGGCTTTCGTAAACTCGCTCGTTGAAGAATTCAGTCAAAATGCAAGTATATTTGATGTATGAAAAAGAAGGGGCTTGGACCCCTTCTTTCTCTACGAAGTCATCAAGAGACTGAATGCTGAAGTAAGTAGAGCCATCATCAGATCAATACTTGATCAGACCTGAGTCTTTTTGAGATAGATTCAACTGCAACCGAAATCCCCTAAAAATCTTTTTTAAACTACACGGAGCCGATCTTATTGAGTTCAATAATCATTTCCGGAGTCAATACAACTTCACTGGCCTTAAGATTTTCACGAAGGTGTTTCACAGATGATGTACCAGGAATTAGTAAAATATTAGGAGATCGTTGCAGCAGCCAAGCGAGGGCCACTTGCATTGGCGTGGTATTTATTGAAGCTGCAATGGAATTTAATGTCGATGACTGAAGAGGCGAGAATCCGCCCAATGGGAAATATGGAATGTAGTGTTGGAACCACGAATAATTTCCAAAAATTCAACTTTGCGAATTTCAAGATTTAAAAATCTTCCCTTAGTAACGAAAGAAACTTCCCTTCATTACAATACCTTTCGCACGTTGATTTATAAAAATAATTATCAAATCTTAACCAACCATAAAAGAGTTCTAACAGGAGCCTAAGTTGATAAAGTAGGAATTGAAATGTTGAATGAAATCAACACAAAATGATTTTAAGAGTTGCACTGGCAACGAGAGGCCAGCCATTAGACCTTTCTGGTCGCAATGAAAACAATAGTGGCTGGATGGTAAATTAGAAATCAAAATTTTTACAAACCAAACTCCAAAATCGCATCAATAAAAATCTTCCCAAACTTCTTAAGCTTCTTAGGCCCAACTCCAAAAATATTTTCAAGCTCTTTTAAATCTTTTGGCTTTGTCTGCGCCATCTCTAAAAGAGTTTTATCCGGAAAAATTT
>DIUR01000015.1 GCA_002428265.1 Bacteriovoracaceae bacterium UBA6153 | reverse complement strand
CGGCAATCACCAATTATCTAAACCTCACAGAACTAGAGAATAATGTAGCCGACATCTATGGCGCGAAGATGCTTGCAGGTCACTCCAAAATTTCAACGACAGAAATCTACGACAAGAGAAGAAGAGACATTATGAACAAGGGTAAGTTAACACATCTTTACAAAGAAAAAATTTAATGACTCATGTTCCTTTGAGCAACATCCAAGGGAAAGTTAGAATAAATCAAGTTCTTCTAAGCTTTTATAAAAAACCTTATACTGTGAACAAAGGTTACTCTTGGCATGAGTTTTATCCATAGCGACATCAATTGATGAGCTGAGAATTAATTCATCAACAAAAATGTGACAAAAACTGAAAAGAAGCCCCAGTGGGGACACCTTGCTATATGGGAAAGACCTCGGAATACCTTTTTCGCCTCCCTCATGATGTTCCAAGATAATTACATGTGTATCAGGTGGTATTCCTTCTATCTTCATGATGATTTCCGAAGCCTCAATCGAGTGAGATAAAAAATTTTCACTAGCGAGTAACTTGTCAAAATCAACTGACTCAATCTGATCTACTCTTAGTGTTATATCATGAAATAAGCTGGCAATAACAAGCTTGTCGTTCATAATTCGATTACTCCATTTTAACTGACGAGCAAGTAATGGGGCAAAGACACTTAAGAGTATCGAATGTTTGGCTATATAGGATTCATTGTTATCAAATAACTTCTTAAAAAGAATATCTAGTTGACGATTTTTAGAAACAATTTCTGCCATTGTTCGAGATGAATCCTCAATTGCACGGGAAATGTTATGATTAAACCCGTATTCACAAACATATGAATTTAACAAATTAATACCACTGGATATACTAAAAACTCCTGAATCAGAAGTATCTTGCAAGGAAAGCTTTCTAAATACATTAGACTCAAATTCTTTCTTAAACTCTTCGACACTTTTAGACTCTAGATAGAAATTTTTCAATTGTTTCTGTTCATATTTTACATAATCTGCCTCATCAAGAGCCTCGCCCTTTTTTAGAATTTTAACAAATTTATTATCATTTATCTTAATAAATACATCACAAGGGGTCGTTCCAATTTTATAGATAATTCTCGTCGGTATGGCTTCATAATCAATAGCTATGTTGATAATAACCTCTTTGAAGGCCATCAACTTTTGTACAAGTTCATTTATACCTTTTGAGATATTAGGCTTTTCTATATTGTGAAATAGGTACCTGGTATCAGAAAAGATTGAATGTTTAGTTGGTAGATCAGAGCTACATAAGACATACTTTGTAAGAATATGATTTTCCAATAAGAATTTGTATACATCCCCTCCTGAACCATTTGCCATATTAAAGTCACAAATTATTAAATCATAAGTATTTTGCTTAATTTTTGATATTGCATCTTGTCCGCTCTCTGCGTGACTCATATTAAAAAGAGAAAAACCCGTTAATGACATTTCAACAATATCTCTAATGTCTTCTTCATCATCTATTATTAGCGTCTCAATCTTTTCCACAACCTAATGTCCTAAAAATTAATTGTCTTCAAGTAAACATTTTAGCCTTGATAAGAGTTCTAGCCCGAGAGCACTATTTTTTATCGCTTTATCAAGTTCAACGTTAACCTCATCCTGCCTTGACAAGGCCCTAGCCTTATCAAGTTTTCCTTCAATCAGGGTAATCTTGTTTGCTAGATCATGAACACAATTCTTAATTTCATCTATTTTCATTTTTTGATCCAATTCTTAATCACTCCGATTGTAGTTTCTTTGTTAAAGGGTTTTGGCAAAACCCCATCAACAATGTCGCCAAACTCATCAATCGAAATATTTACTCCACCTGTTATAAATAAAACAGCTCCTTTGTATTTTCCAAAAGAATGAACCGCACGAGCGAGCTCGGGACCGTTCATTATAGGCATTTTCATATCAGAAATAATTAAGTCAATTTTATTATAATTCTTTGTAACATAATCAAGAGCTTCTTTGCCGTTGGAAGCAGTGGATACCTCTAGCCCATAACGCTCAAGAATATCTTTTAGAATCTCAAGGAGATCCTCTTCGTCATCAACAATAAGAACATGGCCTTGTGCTTGTGCTTGTGCTTGTGCTTGTGCTTGTGCTTGTGCTTGTGCTTGTGCTTGTGCTTGTAAGGATATTATAAAGCAAGCTCCATGACCATATCCGCTGTCAATACTAATCACACCATTATGATCTTTAATAATTGAGGAAACCAGGGCAAGACCAATACCAGTACCCTTATTAACTTCTTTCGTTGTAAAAAATGGGTCAAAGATTTTATCTCTTATGCTTTCAGGTACACCAGGTCCAGTATCACAAATTTTTATTTCAACCGCATTTAATTTTTTTTGTGCATGGATGGTTATAATTTTTACTTCACAATTAGCTAGGGCGTCTTTTGCATTATTAAGTATATTAACAAAAACTTGCTGCAATCTTCCCCTACTTCCCAATACCCAAAGATCATCATCAATTCTAAAATCCAGTGATATATTTTCTTTATTATAAATTTCTAGAAGAAGGTCTTGAGTTTCACTTAGAAGCTCGGAAAGGTTTACTATGGAGATGTCATGATCATCAGCTCTAGCAAAAGATCTTAGACCTTTTACAATATTAGCTATTCTTTCAACACTCTTAAGAGACTTTGATATTTTCGTATCTATTTCTGGATAATTAATCTCTTTAATTTTACAAAACTGCCCTAGCATTTCAATTTGACCCTGAATGATTGCCAGTGGATTATTGATTTCATGCCCTACTCCAGCAGCAAGCTCACCAATAGAGGCAAGCTTAGAATTATGAAGAGAAATTTTCTTTTGTAGCTCAAGTTCAGATGAGATTCTAAGGGAATGAATCATTTCCCCAATGAGATCAAAAAACGGTTTTAGGTAATTAAAATCCTCTTCTTTGTATCCCGATTTATTATTGGCCACACCAACCATGGCGAATATGTGATCATTATAAGAAATAGGAATGCCCATAAACTGAGTAAGTGCAGGATGCCCTTTTGGTATTCCAGCAGCCTTCGGATGTAACGGGGCATTGTTTGTTATTAGCAACTTTCCTGTTTTTACAACTTCTCCAAAAAGTGTGTGAAGGTTTCTAAACTCTAATCCCCCTGGAGCATTCTCTTCATAAAACTTTCGTGTAGCCTCATCCCAAGAAATATCAGTTAGTGCAAAAGTCTTAAGATATTTCCCCTTATTATCTTCAAGTATTTCACCGATAAAACCATACTCGCTAGAAGTTATCTCCAAAACTTTTGCCAGCAAATACTTAAAGAATGCTTCTTTGTTAGTGGATATTTCGATAAACTTTGACCTGACATGTGATATCAATAGCATCATATCTTCTGCTTTCTTCTTATCGGTTACATCTGCAATAACTCCAATTAACCGATCCGAATGTGCCGCTTTTGCTCCCTGCTCCCAAACCCACTTTGTACCACCGTTTTTACAAATAACTCTGTACTGAATACTATATTGTGAATTCTTAGCAACGGATTCTTGAACCTGGCTTTCAACAAATGCTTGATCTTGTGGATGAATAATTTGTGCAAATGAGACAACATTATCATTGATAAAATCTGAATCTTTATAGCCTGAAATTGTTTCTATAAATGGACTAATAAAATTCATAGTCCAATTTTTGTTAATCAGACACTCATAAAGAACAACGGGAGAAAACTTGAGAATCGCCTCAAGCTTATTTTTGTTAACCATCAGCTCAGTAACATCCATATCTGTACCTGTAAAGCGAAGCGGCTTCCCATTTGAGTCAAATTCAGAAAATCTTCCTCTCCCTAGGATATAAATCCAACTGCCATTACTATGCTTAACTCTATGAATGTGCTCAAAAGATGAAGTCTTGCCACTAAGATAATTATTAATATTTTCATAAGCCTGAGAAAGATCATCCGGATGAACCCTTGATTCCCAATCTTTTAAATTCATATTTAAATCTTTTAACTCAACTCCTCGAAGTCTTGCCCAGCGCTCATTATACTTAACAGTGTTATCACTTAAGTACCAATCCCAAACACCTAAGTTTGCACCCTCTAGAGCAAGATCGAGATATTCATTGGATTCAGATAATTGATCTATTAATTGCTTTTCTTTTGATATATCTCTAACTGTTGCCTGCAAGTAAGCTGATTCACCTTGTGAGATTCGACTAAGTAGCACAGTACATGGGATTGTCTCCCCATTTATTTTCTGATGAGTCCATTCAAAATAATGACTACCTTCAAACATTGCCTTTTTAATGGCTTCTGGGGCAAGTTTTGATGATAGCTCTCCTGAAGGTTGATATTCAGGTGATAAATTCCAGGGGCCTAATGTAACGAATTCTTCTTCACTTTCTACCCCAAAAAGATCAAGGGTGGCTTGATTGCATGAAGAAAATAACCATTTCGGAGGATGCAGTGTCATGACAGCATCGCGAGATTGTGAAAAGAGTTGCTTATGCTTGTTTTCACTCTCAATTAAGGCCAGTTCCGCTTCTTTTCTTTGAGTAATATCGTACCTGAAAGCGGTATATCCTTCTATTTCACCAAGAACATCTATAATGGGAATAATTGTCGTATCAACCCAATAAAACGTCCCATCTTTTGCTCTATTTTTTATTTCAGCTCGCCAAGTATTTTTAGTTTGTATTGTTGACCACATTCTTTCGAAAAAACTTTTTGGATGATAACCACTATTTAACATTCTGTGGTCTGCCCCGATGAGCTCTTCTCTTGAGTACTTGGAAATCTCACAGAATAAATCGTTAACATAACTAATAATGCCTTTAGCATCAGTACGTACTACAATAGCATGTGATTCTAAAACTCTCTTAATAAGTGAAGCCTCGCCGGCAACGACTCTTTCTTCATGAATGTCTTGATGAGTTCCCACCATTCTAATGGCATTTCCGAACTCATCCCACTCCACAACTTTGCCTTCGCACTTAATCCAGCGATAATTTCCATCAAAATGCTTATATCTCACATCTAAGCAAAACGGGTGTGCTCCTTTGGTCTTGACGTGTAAATCAAAATTCATAAGGGCATTGTCTAAGTCGTCAGGATGGATAATATTTTGCCACTCGCTTGGATGATGCTTTTTTTCTCGATAGTCATAACCCAGAATTTCCCAAAAACGTGGAGACATATATTCATAGTCATCTTTTATATGCCAATCAAAATAACCTTCATTTGTGCTACTTAAAACCAATTCTAGATCTTTTTCTTTTTTTATTTGGTCAGAGACATCTTGGAATGTTCCAATGATCTTAACGACAACACCCTTTAAATCTTTTACTGGGCGCCCAATTGAACGTACCCATTTTTTATTATTTTCACGATCATAAAATTCAAATGTATCGTCAAATTTTTCACCTTTGGTGATACAGTTTGTTATAAGTGTTGAAAGCTTTTCTCTTTCGTGTGGAGCGTAGTGTGAAAGTCCGTCGATCTTATTCGTCGGAGTGCCTAGGGGAATTTTATAAATTTCATAGATCTGATCCGACCATGTAGTTTGCTCCGTTTCTACATCCAATTCCCAAGCTCCAGCTTGCACCATTTTTTGCACATCAAGATATTGTTGAGTTAGTTTACCTAAGTAGTTATTTTTTAGATTTAATTCCAAAAGTTCTACGATATTTCTGGCGAATGCCTTCAGAACGGCTTTTTGATCATCATTTAATTTCTTTGCGACTGAATCAATGACACAAATAGTTCCTAATCTGTATTTATCGGAAGTAACAAGCGGCATTCCTGCATAAAAACGAACGTTAGGGTCATTTAAGAAAAGTGGATTATCACAAAATCTTTCATCTAGTTCAGAATCTTCAATTTCAAATATTTCATCTCCCATTATAGCGTGCCCACAAAAAGAAACATCACGAGGAGTCTCTTTAGCTTCAAGCCCGAATCTCGACTTGAACCACTGGCGATCTCTGTCGATTAAGCTAATGAGAGCAATTTTAGTCCCACAGATTTTTGCAATCGCTTCAGTGATAAAGTCAAATTTAGGGTCATCTTCAGTGTCTAAAATTTGATAACTGTAAAGTTTATCAATTCTTTCACTTTCATTGAGTGGGTATGGTGCTAATTTCATAAAAACTTCCAATAAATTTAGGTAATTAAATCGTAGCAGATTTCAATAACAAGACTATCGGGCAAATTGTATTTAGGATTATTTAAGAATTTCTATGTCAGACGATTTATGTCCGAAAACAAAAGGGTGGACCAGGCGCCATGGCCAGTCAATACATCTTGTAAAATTCACTATCAGTGGAGGGTTCAGCGGCTCGGTTTTAAACTTAGCCCTAACTCTTGATTCTTTCTGTCGGGATCGTAAATATCATCACAATCTGTCCTCGATCATACCCACTTATTGCCACAAATTTTTATGC
>DIUR01000014.1:332-20997 GCA_002428265.1 Bacteriovoracaceae bacterium UBA6153 | reverse complement strand
CTTAAAGCTTATCAAGCTTACCAAGGTGAAAAAGAGCTCATCATCGTCGACGATTGCTCAAAAGATCAGAGCATGACAGTGCTGCAGGGCCTCTGTGGGAATCTTGCCCGCATTGAGAAGAATTCGAAAAACCTCGGCTTCTCTGGCACCTGTAATCGGGCAGCCAGTCTCTCCACCGGCGACATTCTCTTTTTCCTCAATACTGACGTGGAGCTCCCTGAAACTTTTTTTAGTACCTTCCATGAGTACTTCACCAGGCCTGACACCTTCGCTGTGACGATCCACGGGATCCAGTACCGCACGAGAGAGAATCTTGATGGGGTGAAGATAGGAGAGTGGAAGCGGGGAAGTCTCAGGGTCACCAAAAACAAATACCCAGACAAATTTGTAATGTGGGAGCCCTCGTTCATGGTGCAGGGGGCTTACTTCTTCGTGGACCGTAAAAAATTTGAGGCGCTCGGTGGCTTTGATGAACGCTTCAACCCCTTCATCTTTGAGGAGACGGATCTGTGCTACCGGGCGCTCAAGCGAGGCTGGAAGATCTATTTTGACTCTCGCGCTCAAGGCTTTCATGACCACTCCACGACGCTTAAAAGTGTGGCCAGCCAGAAGCGCCTGCAGTTCTTCTCTCACCGTAACCGCTTTCTCTTTATTTGGAAGAACATCTCGGATCCCTGGCTGCTTACCACGCATGTGCTTTTCACTTTATTGAGGCTCCCTAGTGTTTACGCGCCGCTCGTAGCGGCTTTAAAGATGTGGCCCTCGATTCGGGAGAGTCGTAAGCAGGAGCGGGTGAATTGGGTGAAGAGGGATCGGGAGCTTTTTTAGATACTTTAATATTTAATGAAACAAAAAAGAGTCTACTCGTGGTAGTCAAAAATTTTGTGTCCACCATCCTTAAGGTATTTGTCTCTTTTGAAAAGTTCGATGTCTGAATTCATCATGTCACTTACTAGACTACTTAGATTATGTTTTGGCTGCCATCCAAGTTTTTTATTAGCTTTAGAGGGGTCTCCAAGCAAGATCTCAACCTCAGTTGGGCGAAAGTACTTTGGGTCAACTGTTACAACTTCCTTGTTTATTGGTAGTTGATATTCTTTTTTGCATGATTTTATGTATCCTTTCTCTAAAATACCTTCACCTTTAAATTCTAATTCGATTCCGACTTCAGCAAAAGCCAGTTTCACAAAATCTCGAACTGTAGTTGTTATACCTGTCGCAATAACAAAATCCTCTGGCTTATCTTGTTGAAGCATCAACCACATCGCCTCAACATAGTCTTGAGCATGACCCCAGTCACGTTTTGCATTTAGGTTACCAAGATAGATTTTGTCTTCGAGGCCTAGAGCAATTTTTGAAGCAGCTCTTGTGATTTTACGAGTTACAAATGTCTCTCCCCTGAGAGGTGATTCGTGATTAAAAAGAATTCCATTGCAAGCATAGAGACCGTAGGCTTCTCTATAGTTTACAGTAATCCAATATGCGTACATTTTTGCAACGGCATAAGGCGAGCGAGGATAGAAGGGAGTGGTCTCTTTTTGGGGTGTTTCTTGAACAAGCCCATAAAGTTCCGAGGTTGAAGCCTGATAAATTCTGGTTTTATTCTCAAGTTTCAGAATTCGAATTGCTTCAAGTAAACGTAATGTGCCTAGACCATCTACATTGGCTGTATATTCTGGCGTATCAAAAGATACCTTTACGTGAGACATTGCTCCTAAATTATAAATTTCGTCTGGTTGAACTTCTTGTATGATTCTTATTAGATTTGTGGAGTCAGTTAAGTCTCCGAAATGAAGTTTTAATCTTACACCTTTATCATGAGGGTCTTGATAGAGATGGTCTATTCTGTCTGTATTAAATAGTGATGTGCGACGTTTAATCCCATGAACTTCGTATCCTTTATCTAATAGAAGCTCAGCTAAATAAGCTCCGTCTTGTCCTGTGATACCAGTGATGAGTGCTTTTTTCATTTAAGACCTTCTAGAGTTTTGTGGACGAATTTTAGACCTTGAGACATATCGACGTGATGATTGCCAATGAATAGTCCGTTCTCATCGATCCAGTCTGCATTTTTGAGTTTGTCGTGGATCTCATAGTCCATCCACTTGAGAGCTTCATTTTTGGCAAAATTTCCAGCCACAATCGGGCGGCACTCAATTCCATTGTCAGTTAATCTTTTAACCAGATCTTTTCTGGTTAAACCAGAATGAGGTTTGATGACAAAACTAAAACCAAACCACGAGCTCTCACCGATTTCTTTTTGAATCATGAGGCTTGGGTGCTTGTGAAAAAGTTCAGTAAAGCGAGCTGCATTTTTTCGTCTCTCACTCACAAAGGTCGGCAACTTTTTTAGCTGCTCGATGCCAATGGCACCTGACAGTTCCAGCGGGCGCACATTATAGCCAGGGAGAATAAACTTAAAGCTTTCTTCAAAAGCATCATCACTTTTCACGCCTGAGACATGATTATGTTTAGGAAGATTTCTGGTCCACCCGTGCGCTCTCAAACACAAAAGGATATGATAAAGCTCTTCATCATCCGTGCAAACAATACCACCTTCCATAGTAGAGATGTGGTGACTAAAAAAAGAGCTGAAGGTGCCCATCGCTCCAAAGGTTCCGCATTGCTTGCCCTGAAGAGTCGCACCTAAGGATTCGCAGTTATCTTCGATGAGCGTGATGTTTTTCCCATCGATCAATTTTTTAATAGTTTGGTAGTCGTTAGAGTTTCCAAGAAGGTTCACCGCCATGATCATACGAGTCTTTGGTGTGATCGCCGATTCAAGGGCTTTCAGATCAAAGTTGAGAGTCTCAAGGTCAATGTCCACGAATTTTAGTTTCAGGCCATACTGCTGAAGAGGGAAATATGTAGTACTCCATGAGACGGCCGGAACGATCACTTCGTCTCCACGCTTAAGCGGATTATTTTTTTTATAAAAAAGAGAGGCCACCATAATCAGATTGGCCGTGGAGCCTGAACTCACCATCACGGCATATTTACTGCCAAGGTAGTTTGCGAAGTCTTTCTCGTAGATTTTTACGTGCTCACCCATGGTGAACATGCCTGAGCTTATCACCTTTTGCATGGCTTCGTATTCAAGGCTATCCCATGAAGTGGTGGCGAGGGGGTATTGAATGGTCATCTATGACTCCAGTGTGCTTAGGTAGAAATCAAAGGTTTGTTTGATTCCGTTTTCTAGAGATGTTTTCGCCCTCAAGCCTAGATTTCTCATGCGGGTGTTGTCGACAAGTTTCTGTTTCATGCCCTCGGGCTTTGTGGTGTCGAAGACAAATTCTCCTTCAAAGCCTAAGACGCGTGCTGCGGTTTGGTAGTATTCAAGAATAGAGAAGTCATGACCTAAACCGATATTCATGCAGAGGGGGAGCTGATCAAAAAGCTTAACGCACTCCCAAGTGAGCTGAGCGAGATCTGTGGCGAACATAAACTCACGGCGTACATTTCCTGTACCCCAGATCTCTATGGTTTTATCGCCGTTCAGCTTCGCCTTATGAACTTTCATCATAATGGAAGGGAGTAGATGGCTTTTAATGGGATCAAAATGATCATGGCAGCCATAGAGGTTGCAGGGGATAAGGGATTTAAAATTCAATCCAGAACTCTTCGCAGCAAACTCACCCAAACGCATCACAGAGAGCTTAGCCAGGGCGTACCCTTCATTGGTCGGCTCGAGCTCTCCTGTAAGAATCGACTCCTCTTTGAGAGGATTGACTGCGAGACGAGGGTAAACGCAGGAGCTGGAGAAATTAAGAAACTTTGGGGGCGAATGTTCACGTGCTGCAGCGATTAAATTTTTCCCCATCTCAAGATTCTCGAACAAAAATTCATAGGGCGCTGCCATATTGGCCGCAATCCCACCCACACGACCAGCCGCGTGAATAATAAGATCAGGTTTATAGTCTTTGAGCGCGCTTGCAACACTTGAGAAGCTTAAAAGATTAAGCTCTTTGCTGGTGGGTGCCCATACAGAAGTGGGAGCAGTGTCCTGAAGGTTGCGGCCAACCATGCCGCTGCCGCCGGTTAATAAAGTCCTCATTTTTTCCTATATAACTGAAGGTTAAATTTTAAAAAATTTATTCTTAACAAAACAAACCAAAATACTACTTTAATTCCCAATTTTCCCAAATAAAATAATAGTCATATGTTAGGCGATGTGTTTTGGATAATTTAAGTCGAATGCGTTCTCGTTCTTTTATTGAATTGTCAAAAAAGTTATGGAATTGAATTTGTATGTTTCGACAGATTAAATGCAAGTTGTAATCAATAATATGGTTAAGCAGCGGGTATTCGCCACCTTCAATATTAATTTTAATCAAGTCAATTTGTGAAATATTGTGATCTTTAACATAATTAGAGAATTGCTTAATCGTAATCTTTTCAGTTGCTTCGCTATTATTTGCTTTGAAAACGGATGTCGAGTCATTTTGTATAGTTATTTCAACTGCCTCATCCATGTGACCTAAACCAAAGTTGTTAAAAATGATTTTTTCCTTTTGAATGAATTGTCTACTTTTAGCAAATTCACAAAAAGAATGAACTGGTTCAAAAAAATGTAAATGGCATTGATACTTATCTGTTATGTCCTTAACAAAATCTCCTCTAAATCCTCCAATATCAAATACGACACTGTTTGAATTTAATGGATACTTTAGCCTTAAAGTTTTGTCTCCATTAACTGAAACCCAATTTTTATAAGCAACGTGAAATTTATCTCTAAGTATATAAGTTTGAATCATTGTTTTTATTTTTCTGTAAAATCTATCTAAAAGCATTATTTGAACCTCGTAAAATACTAATGTTTTAATCTATTCTTATATTTACAATTCGCATATCTGTTTTAGAAAACACTAAGAACCTTAAGTCGGTTTGGCGCACAAAGCCAAATTAAAATACTTCTCTACTTATGATAAATAATAAAAAACAAAAATGATGAAATTTTAACTGAAAATGTACATGTGTGAGCTCTGCGCAAAAATTTGGATTTAGGGCTACTTTCTAATTGATGCAAAAATGATAGAACTTTATAAGTAATAAGTATCATCGGAATTGAAATATCAAGGCATATTCGTGAACCCTTTAGTGTCAGTATTATCTGGATTTTATAATCCTTCAAGAGAGCATATAAACAACTTTTTCAACTCGATTAATTCTTGTTCGTATAATTCAATTGAATTTATCATATTCAATGATGGTTCAGACGAAATCTGTACAAAATATATTCATGAAAACATTCAAGCTTCAAATCAGAAGATTAAATATATCGAAAGTAAAATGAACCAAGGCTTAACAAAAGCTCTTATCATTTGTGCTTCCGCAGCTAGGGGGGAGTTTCTTGCAAGGCTAGATTTTGATGACCAAATGTCTCCGGGGCGCATAAGTGCTCAGGTTGATTATCTTCAGTCTAATCAGTTGATTGATTTGATTGGATCAAACTTCTTTGTCCTAGACTCAACAGGAAAGACTATCGGACAAACTTTCTTAAAATTTAAATCAAGTCAAGAAATAGCTAGAAATGTTATGAGTCTAAAGCAATTTTTTTGCCATTCATCTTGGATGATACGTAGCAGAGTTTATTTCGAAGTTGGCGGTTATGATGGCTTTTATTTAAAAGCTCAAGACTATAACTTACTACACAGATTAATATTACATGGTATTGATATTGGATGCCACCCAGACCCGCTAGTGTACTTAACAAAAGATTTAAATTCTGTTTCATACGATAGAAATAATACTCAGCTAAAGTACTGCCTGACGTCAATGAATTGCTTCTACAAGGGAGATTTTTCTAACCAAGAGGAGGTATATAAACGAGTTTCTCACCTGATATATACTACAGGTTTTTCAAAATACTTTGATTCTTATAAAAAAATTGTAGCATTAAAGTATAATTTTTCAGGAAAGAATAGACTCATAGTAGTTACAAAGCACTTATTTTCAGATCCCATCTCAATTGTAGAGTGTTTTATTTATAAGATTTTTAGAAGTTTTTTTATTTCTCTCATATCTAGGGCGCAATAATGTGTGGTCTTTTTGGAATTGGTTGGACCAAGAGTCTAGTTAAACACTCAAAAATTGATACTGAATTGCTTACTGAAGAGATTAGATCCAGAGGCCCAGACAATTTTTCCCAATATGTAGATGATCAGTTAATTCTAGCACACAGAAGACTTTCAATATTGGATCTTGATCCAAGGGCATCTCAGCCTATGCTGAGCTCAGATGGAAGATATGTGATGGTTTTCAATGGTGAAATATACAATTTCAAAGAGATTAGGGAGTCAATTCAAGATGTTGCTTGGAGGACTACTGGCGATTCCGAAGTTGTGATTGAAGGATTTAGGTTATTCGGGATTAATTTCTTTAGCCAGCTAGACGGCATGTTTTCAATCTTCATTTACGATAGAGAAAACAAGATCGGATATGCGGCGAGAGATAGGTCAGGAGAAAAGCCTTTCTACTATTTAAGATCAAGTAATAAGTTTGTTTTTTCGTCTTCAATTGAAACTTTTTATGCACATTTTAAAGATGAAATCGCGATTTCTGAAGACCAATTAGAAGAATATGAACTTCTTGGGTTTAATAAAAATGATAGAACACTTTTTAAGGAAGTTTTTGAGTTACCACCCGGAAAGTACATGGAGATTAATTTTTCAGGAGATAAGATTTGCCAAAAGGTCAATTCTTACTGGACACCTAGTATAGTAAAAAAAACAAAAAAAGACATTGATCATCTATCGGACGAGCTTGATGTTCTAATACACAAATCTATTAAGGCTAGGCTTGTTGCTGATGTAGATGTGGGAGTTTTTCTATCAGGAGGTCTTGACAGTTCTTTGGTAGCAACTATAGCAGCAAAATATAAAAAAGACTTAAAAGCATTCAGTATTGGTTTTGAAAACAAGGCATTCGATGAGTCTTCAGACGCAGAAAGAGTAGCTCGAAGCTGTGGATTAATTCACCACAAAAGGATTCTTAGTAGTTTAGATGTAAAACAGTATCTATTAAAATTTGAAGAACTTAAAAAGGTACCTTTTTTTGATCAGTCAATAGTAGGTTTGCTTCCTCTATCCGAAATGGCATCCAAGCATGTTAAGGTTGTTCTTACGGGTGATGGCGCAGATGAACTTTTTGGTGGTTATCATTATCATTTCTTCGGAAATGTACTAATAAATCTGCCCTTTATTTGGTTACCAGATTTTCTTTTGAGAAATGGGAAAAGCAAAGTATTAACTTTATTGAAAATCAAAGATCCCTACGATAGATATCTATACATAAAATCATTGGATAAATGTCTTTACTACAAAACAATTAACAACAAAAATTCTAAGCTTAGTAGGGAGAAGAAAAATATCCTTGAATATGATTTTCTTAATGTATTGCCTAAATTGTATTTAAACAAAGTGGATATAGGTAGCATGGCTTACTCTCTTGAAGCAAGGGCACCATACCTTTCAAACGAAATTATAGATTGGGGTCAACGACTCCCGATTAAATTCAAATTTAATATTTTTAAAAACAAAATAATTCTGAAGAAAGTTGCTGAGAGATATTTGCCTAAAGATATAATTTACAAAAATAAAAAAGGTTTCGGTGTTCCCTTGTTTGATGTTGATGAACGTTTGTCGAGTTATCACGCTTGGAATAAATTAAAGCTATCAGTCTTTTGCGACTCCTTCATCAAGCCTTCGGGAAAAATAGAAAATAGATATTAAGTATAATATAGAAGTTGTTAGTGTACCGTACACAACACCGCTTAATCCTTTTAGCGGGGTAATTGCAATTATTATTAAAGCCCCTATGATTGAATTGATGATTTTAATTTTTGCAAGTAGAGTAACATTCATCATCAGTTCAAGGCGTAGGGAAAGTATTTGCGCAACAGAAAAGAGACCAGAGGCAAATAGGATAACAGATAAAAACTTTGAACTTTCTCTAAAGGTTGATGCTGTAAGTATTTTGAATAAAAATGGATGAAAAAGTTCACCTAGAATTACAGCCACTAAACAGATTAGAAAAAAATTAAATGCATACTTATCTATTTTCACTAAAGATTGCAGCTTAGTTTCTTTGCTTGAAGACTCTTGCATTATTATTGGATAAATGAACTGCATCAAAGTGCTTGATAGAAGTATCATTGGATAATATCCTAATTGGTAAACTACTGAATAACTACCAACATCCTCAATTGATAAAAAATAGTTTATTGACCATCGATCTGCAGACGATTGTAGCCAGCTAAAAAAACCAAATATTGCAAATTTTGAACCGTATAAAAGCATCTCTTGGTTTATTTTGCTTTGCTTGGAGTTTGAGTAAAGAATTTCTTTTAAAAAATACATTTGGGAAATGAGAATTCCACAACCGGCTAAGATGTATCCTATAAGGGCCCCGTATGCACCACCACCATAAAGATTTACGACTAAGAAACCTATTGAAAATCTAAAAAAAACACCTAGTCCTTGGTGAAAACTTGCTATAACTCTGCTTCTTTTAGCCGTTTGTATACCTGAGTATACGGAATCAATTCCAGTAACAAGAGCAAAAAAAATGCTTAATGCATATATTTTATCAAGATCAAAAATAAAACTAATAGATACCACTGCAAGCGCTGTAGCAGAGTAAGAGGCTATTAAGAAAATGAGGATAGTTTTTATTGTGGAAAAAAAAGAGTTTTGTTCTTTTTTTAAAGTTGAAATACTGAAGAAACGGAGTGAAGTAGCTACCAATGGTCCGGAAATGCATGTTTGAAAGAATGCCGCAATTGACAGGCTTAGTGCAAGTCTTCCGTACTCAGACTGTGGTAACACTTCAGTCATTAGGCGAACGCCTACTAGGGACCCTAAAACGGATAAAATTTGACCAAGTGATGTAAAGAGTAACTCTTTGCTGATACTTTTCAAAATTAGTGACTTGGTAAAAGTTTAAATATAAATTAAAACATGTTTTTTTTACGTTTAAAAGGTGGATTAGGAAATCAGCTCTTTCAAGTTGTGTATGCACTGGATCGCGCATCGCACGATGAAGTTGTATGGGTCGATTTATCAACTTATAATGACTCTTTTGAAGATGATTATGCTGGAAAAAATGTAGAAGTAGATCAAATAATTTCAGACAGAAGGTTAAGGTACTTTTCACTTCCCTTGGTCCTTTCTAAAATATTTTGGAAGGTGGTATCAAAGTTTGAGTTTCTTCAGATTAAGTGCCTCGATGGTTATTTTTACAACGCAAGTCTTTATGATAAGAAATCCGATTATTCAGATTTATTGAGATTTAAGTTTCAAAACAATTATTCCAAAAGTGATGTTCTCATTCATGTCAGGAAAGGGGATTACGTGAATGGCGTCAACTCCAAAGTTTTTTATAATTGCGATGTTGAGTATTTTTCGAAAGCAATTTCATTGATATCTACAAAAGTAGCTAGTCCAAACTTTTTTGTTATGACGAATGACGAAAATTGGGTTTTAAAGAATTTTGATTTTATTGATTATACATTTCTCCCACAGACTAACTCTGTTGATGGCTTTAAAGAAATGTGCGAGTTTAAGAATTTTATAATTTCTAATTCCAGTTATAGCTGGTGGGCAGCGATGTTTTCTGGCTCTCGGTGTGTAGTTGCTCCTCGTTTATGGTACCTAACTCAATCCAATGAGGATCTATATCCATCAGGCTGGATTCTGATAGACTAATTATCCAAAAGTTTTTCCTTGGAGCTCTGTAGCACTTTTCCGATGTAAAACCAAATAGGGTAAAAATGCAGATCAAAGCTTAAGGCCCCAATTAAATTAGTAATAATTAAAACCTTGAAACGATCTTTCTCATTTTTGATAGATATAATTTTCCAAATGACAAGAATATATGGAACTACTCCAAATTCGTATAGAAATTGCAAGTGAATATTGTCGAATACCGTTGAGAATCCATTTGTTATAATTTCAATATCCCTTGTACTTGATCCTGCTCCGTTGCCTAAGAAGTGAAAGTTTTTTATAAATAAATCAAACACAAGATCTCTTCCACTTAAGTATTCTGGTGGGAGGAGATAAATCATAAATGGAAAAAAAATAAGAAAATAAAAAGTTTTTTGATATTTTTCTTTTAAAAACCAATGAGTAATTACTGCAGCTAATCCTATTAGAACAGTTCGGGATTTTGCAATTATTGCTAGTAATGTGAGAATTCCTGTATAGGTAAGATTTCTTTTATTGCTTTTTCTTTTATCCGTGAGTAAATAAAAGACGGGTAGGCACATCATTTCAATCACGATTCCTGAGTAAACTTCGTTTGTGAAAAAGTGAAATGGGTTTAGCGAAACGATGAGTTTGGCGCGGAGATGCCCTGGTTTTTCTAAAAGATCATATGTTTCAAATAAAATTTTTTCAAACCCAAAAAGGTTTAAGGTTAAGCTTGTAAGCAATGTAAGCAGTATTAGTGTTATACCATAAATTTCAATCTTACTCATTTCATTAAACTTGTTAGTTGATGAGTAGAATATATATCCGGGTAAGATACAGTAGCTAATAAAAGTTTTTAACTGCAAGCTTGTGGAGCAAAATGTTATGAGGGTTATATAAAGACCAAAAATGACAAGGTGTGAGACCTTAATCTTTTGCCATGATGACAGGGTTGATGCGATAGCTATTAATCCAATAAGGTATGGGTGTATGCCCAAAATTTTAGATATTCCTTTTATTGGAACCAACAGAATGTTGGATAGAGCAAGAAATCGATTAATTTCCTTTAAATGTATCAATTGAAGTATATTCACTGGTCTTGCAATTTAAAGAATTTGACTATGGCCTGTGTAAGCGCTTGGGGATCTCTCGGTTCAAAATAAGCTTCAGCATAATTTTTAAATTCATAAGCGTACCTCAGGTGGGGGAGAATTACGGGGGTGCGAAGGATAATTGACTCAATGATAGGAAGACCAAGGCTTTCATTTAAAGATGGATATATCATCAAACTTGATTCACTAATGGATTTAAGAACTTCACTTCTTGTCATACCGCTAATGTTTTTAAGTTTGAAGTCATATCCCGTAGAAAGTACTTCATACGTTTTTAAGCATCGGGACTTTTTGTTTAAGCAAACAATAAATTCAAATGAACCGATGTTTTTTTTGATCATCCCTAAAGACTTGTGAATGATTTCATGATTCTTGTGCTTTAAGTCAGATGCGAGATATATAATCGATTTCGCATTCTCCTTCTTTCGAGGAGTAATTGTGATGGACAGGATTTCGTCAAGATCAATAAAATTGTATAAAAAAGTGTTTTTATTTTTTAAAAAAGAATTATTTTTTACTCTCTCCATCATGTGATTGGTTTGCACTATCACGTTTTCTGCGTTCCTTGAACAAGCTAAGAATACAGCTTTTTGTACTAAGGGTTTTAGCCATGTACCTGTTGTTAAGAAGATATTTTCTAAACTCTCGAGAAAAAATACATTTTGAATAAAAAGATAAGTGGGCTTCTCGTTTTTCAGAATAGGTGGAAAGTTACCGAGCATTAATAGTGCGTCAAACTTTTTTACCTTTCTTTGGATTTCAATTTCTAAAATGATTTTTCTAAGAAAGCCAGCTGGTTTTCTTTCGATTTTAATTTTTTTTTCATCAGGAGAAGATATTTGAAGCTCTTCATTAACGATGATCGTGGCAAATGTGCCATTTGATAAAAATTCTTTAATTAAACCCTCAAGTATGATTTTTCCTCCGCCTTCATAAATATTGTAAGCAGCAACTAGAATAGATTGGTGTGAGCCTAAAGGGGATATTGTATTTGTATCTCGAAGAAGCCTTTCAATTGGTTTAATTTTCATGTTTTTGATTAACTCACCTATAATTTAAGGCTTTGCCTAGGGAGCAGTGTTGAGATATTGGTAATGATGACTTCTTTTTATTTAAAGTTCTTAAGTCAAGTTTATAGTACCTTTGCTTATATTGTTGGTCAAAAATGAGTTTATTTTTAAATGGAAAACAGTTTGGGAGGATTATACCTCCCCTTTTGGGGGTGGGTTTAAGTGCTGTTTTTGCTAGTTTAGCGGTTTCATTTTTGGCTAAGTCGCATTTAGATTCACTGGGTGCCTTTGGTGTTTACAGACAGTTCTTGCAGTTCTGCTCTGTTTTTTTGCATTGCGGGGGAGGGGCTTCGTTAATTGAATTTTTTAGTATCTCTGAAAACGACCGGCGAATCGGAGTTGCTTTTAATTATCATATTTTGTCTTGGTTGATACTGTCTTTTATTTCGATTGTATTTGGTGGCTCATTAAGTGAGCTTGTTTTTGGCGATGTAAATTCTTTGAATTATGCCAGATTACCTCTTCTTTTTTTTATCATTACTATACTGGGATTTGTTAGAGGTGTCTTGGTTGCAAAGAGAAAGGTTATTCTTGGCTCAGTCCTTCAGTTCTTGCCGTACCTCTTTATATTAATTTGCTTGTCTTTAAACTTATTTGAAGATGATTGGATTTCAGAGGTGTTTTTATTTAGTTATTCTTTAAGCTTGTTATTTGCATTGATTATTTCTTGGCGATGCTTAAAAGGGGAATATTTAGTTTTTGAGAGAGATTTTAATTTTGAAAAAACATCTTTTTCTGTCGGTGGTGGTTTGATTTTTTTTCTTGGATCAACTCTTATCGTTAAGTCGTACGTTTATCGAATTATAAGTGCTACTGAATCAGGCGTCTTAGAGTCGATGCTTTCGTTGGTCGTTAACATGACCTTGGTGGCTTCCATGATGCTTAGCTACTTCTACCTTCCTGTCATCATGAGAAGTAGAAGTATTTTGGATGTTAAGAGATATTTGAAATATTATCTTTTGTTTTTATGGTTATTACTGTTTTTTTTGGCATTGATTTCCTACCCTTATCTGGAACTCTTTGTAGGTATTAGCTTCTTTAAGAATATATACGTTTTTTCTGTCCTATGTTTTGCTGAAGTTTTTCGTGCATTATCAATATTTATTAGTCTAACTCTGATTTCTTTTGGGTTTAAAGTGTTGTATTTTATTACTGATATAATATGGGGGGCGGGGGTAATTCTTCTTGTATTTCTCATAAATCCCACGGACTTAATTTCTGTGAGTTATTGTTTTTTTATCGCTTCTTCATTACAACTCGTCTCCACAGGCTGTGTGTATTTACAAGTCAAAAGAAAAATAGGTTTTAGTACTTGAAAAATATATTAGTGGTGTCCCAACATTTTTATCCTGAAAACTTTAGATTTAATGATCTTGTTTTCGATCTTGCGAAAGATTGTGATGTGACGGTACTTACTGCAATACCAAATTACCCAGAAGGATCATTTTTCACTGGATATAAGATCTTCTCCCCCATAGTGGAGTATGTGAGGGGAGTAAATATTATCAGAGTCCCAATAATACCTAGAGGCAACTCAAAACTAAAACTAGCTCTAAATTATTTTAGCTTTATGGTGATCGGATCAATCTATGGAATTTTTCTAGGCTTATTTGTAAGTTTTGAACGCGTATTAGTTTGTCAAACTTCTCCCATTTTTATGGCGTTGCCTGCAATTATTTACAAGTTTCTCAGAAAAATTCCAGTCACCCTTTGGATCACAGATCTTTGGCCTGAAAGCTTGGTTGCAACCAATACAATTAAAAATCATTCTTTCATTAATATGCTCGAGCAGGTTGTAAGATGGATTTATCAAAATGTTGATTCCATATTGGTGTCCTGCAAGGGGTTTGAATCAAGCATTAGATCAAAACACCCATCCGCTAAGATTGAGTATTTCCCCTATTGGGCGGAAGAGTTTTATAAAAGGGTGTTGCCGGATCCTGAATTTAAGTTTTCTGATTCTTTTAAGCTAATGTTCGCAGGGAACATCGGTACCGCACAAAACCTAGGGCTTTTAGCAGAAGCTGTTTCGAAACTGGATGAAAGTATTAGTATTGAGGTAATTATTGTTGGTGATGGACGCGGCCGAACGATCCTAGAAAATGCGATAGATAGATTTGGTGTGCGTCATAAGTTTAACTTTATAGGAAGCTTCCCTCCAGAAAGGATGCCTGCCCTTTTTGCTCACGCTGACGCACTGTATCTCTCTCTTAGGAAAGATCCAATTTTTGAAATAACAGTCCCAAGTAAGCTTCAGTCCTACATGGCTTGTGGAAAGCCAGTATTGGCATCGATTGATGGGGAAGCTGCCCAAATCATAACTGAGGCTGGGTGCGGTTTCGTTGCCCCGGCTGAAGAGTTAAATGGCTTGATTAATGCAATAAGCAAGATGGCTCGTATGAAGAGTGAAGATCTCCAAAAACTTGGCGATAACTCTGAAAAATACTATAAACAGTACTTTAACAGAGAGAAGTCCATGAAGGATATTCGCAGGTTACTTGGAGTGTGAGTAATTGAAGATTTTAATCTTCGGTGCCAACGGAATGCTGGGCCATACCTTATACCTTGAACTTAAAAAAACTTTTGAAGTTTTAGGCGTTTGCCGTTCCCAAAAGTGGCATCCCGATCTCGTGAGTGGGATTGATACGAATGATTTGGGGAAAGTTTCCGAAGTTGTCCAAAAGTTCAAACCAGATTTTATTTTGAATGCTGTGGGTGTGATTAAGCAACTCGACATAAGCAAAAACAAACTTCATTCAATTGAGATTAATTCTCTCTGGCCTCACAAGCTTTGTGAGATCGCCAGTGAAGTAGGCGCCAAAGTTGTTCACTTTAGCACTGATTGTGTTTTTACAGGTCAGAAAGGTGATTACACGGAAGCTGATCTTACAGATGCTCGTGATACCTATGGGCTTACAAAACTCATGGGTGAAGTGGATTATGCTCATTCACTGACTTTAAGAACATCGATTATTGGTCATGAATTAAGATCTAATGTGAGTTTGATTGATTGGTTCTTAAGTCAACAAAATGAATGTTCTGGTTTTCAAAAAGCAATTTATTCGGGCTTCCCAACAATTACTATTGCGCGTTTCTTGAAGAAATATGTTTTTGAGAATTGGTTTAGCGGGATGTATCACTTTTCTTCTGAGCCGATTAATAAGTTCGAACTCTTGAATTTGGTGGCAAAACAGTACGACAAACAGATTAAGATTAATCCCAATACAGAATTTAAAATCGATCGAAGTCTCAACTCAGACAAATTAAGAAAACTCACTGGGTATGTTCCTCCGACATGGCCTGAGCTGGTAGCTGAAATGCATGGCTTTTATATTGAAAACAAAGAGTTATATAAGGATAAGAAATGAAAATTTTAGAAGGTAAAAGAGTTGTCATTACTGGAGGGACTGGATCTCTTGGTAAAGTTTTGACTAGACGAATCCTCACTGGTGAAGTTGGAACACCAAAAAAGATCATTATCTTTTCCCGTGATGAGGCAAAACAGCACTACATGCGCCTTGAATACCTCAATAAGAAATCTTCTACTGATGAAGTTATTTTTCGAAATTTTGAAAGTCTTCTTGAATTCCGAATTGGTGATGTCAGGGATTATAGCTCTGTGGCTTCAGTCTTAAAGCACGCTGACATTGTGATTAATGCTGCTGCTCTTAAGCAAGTACCTTCATGTGAGTATTTCCCTATCGAGGCCATTCGTACAAATGTATTGGGAGCAGAAAATATTGTTCGGGCCATTAATGAAAATTCTCTTAAAGTTGAAACCGTTGTAGGTGTTTCAACTGATAAGGCTTGTAAACCTGTTAACGTGATGGGGATGACTAAAGCTATTCAAGAGAAAATCTTTATCGCTGCTAACGTCACTTGTCCTGAAACACGTTTCGTTTGTGTCCGATACGGAAATGTTTTGGCTTCACGCGGATCAGTGATACCACTATTTCACGATCAAATTAAAAACGGCGGCCCTGTTACTATTACGACAGAAGATATGACTCGCTTTTTATTACCGCTTAATCGTGCCGTGGATGTTGTTTTTAATGCTATTAAGCACGCAAAACCGGGTGAAACCTTTGTTCCAAAGGTTCCTGCTACGAATATGATGACACTTGCTAAAGCTTTAATTGAAGACAGAAAGATTCAGTTGATTGTGACCGGTATTCGTCCAGGTGAAAAAATTGATGAAATCATGATTTCAGACGAAGAAGCTCCAAGGGCCTATCAGGTTGGTGAGTATTATGCCATCCAGTCAATGCTTCCAGAGTTAGTTAAAGAAACAGTCAAAGCAGTTCTCCAGAAGGAATATAGCTCAGGTGACGATCTTATGGATCTTGCACAAACGAAAGCGTACTTATCTGAGCATAAATTGCTCATTGGTCAAAATCCTGTTGAGGACGGAGAGTTTCTACGATGAAACTCAAAATTTTAACATTAGTTGGGACTAGGCCTGAGCTCATAAAAATGAGTCAAGTGATCAAGCGACTTGATGATAATTGTGAGCATGTGCTGGTTCATACCGGGCAAAATTTTGATTATGAACTCAATCAAGTGTTCTTTGAGAACTTGCAAATTAGAAAGCCTGATTTTTTTCTTAATGTTGCCGCCCCCACTCCTGCCCAAACGATTGCTAATGTCATCAGTTTTACCGATGAAATTTTAGAACAAGTTAAGCCTGATGCCTTTGTCATTTACGGGGACACGAATTCTTGTCTTGGAGTAATCTCTGCGAAGAGAAGAAAAATTCCAGTATTTCATCTTGAGGCCGGTAATCGCTGCTTTGATCAAAGGGTTCCCGAAGAATTGAATCGTAAGGTCGTAGACCATTTAAGTGACATCAATATGGTTCATTCGAATCAGGCCAAGGAATACCTTGTGAATGAAGGGGTGAAGGCCAATACAGTGATGAAGGTCGGCTCTCCAATGACAGAGATTTTTAAACTGTTTAAAAATGACATTGATAGTTCACAGATTTTAGTAAATCTAGGTTTAAAACCGAAAGAGTATTTTGTTGTGAGTGCTCATAGAGAAGAAAATGTCGATGATCCATCGAGATTAAAGGTTCTCCTTGAGACTTTAAGTGATCTTGCGATTTCTTATAACAAGAAGATCATTTTTTCAGTTCATCCTCGCACCCAAAAAAGAATTGATGAAATAGGTCTAAAAGTAGATGCTTCAAAAATTCACCTCATGAAACCTTTGGGCTTTTTCGATTATAACAAACTCCAAAAAGATTCATTTTGTGTTCTTTCTGATAGCGGGACATTGACTGAAGAGGTTGATTGTCTTGGATTCCCTGGAATCATGATTAGACAAACTCATGAGCGACCTGAAGGAAGCGATGAGGCAACGTGTTTGATGTCTGATCTGAAAACAAAAAGCCTAAAGGCTTGTGTTGATTTAGCAACAAATCCAGAACTTAAGTCCCAGAAAATTAAAGACTACGAAGTGCTCAATTTCTCAGACAAAGTAGTTCGCATCATTTTTAGCTACATCGATTTCGTGAATAGGACCGTGTGGCATAAATGATTACTCTTTTCGCATCATTCTTTACTTCTATGGCGATCACTATGTTTGCCATTCCTTCGATTATTCGAGTGGCGAAGATTAAACATCTCTACGATGAGCCTGATGCACGTAAACACCACAAGTCAGCGATACCAACTCTTGGCGGATTGGCGATTTTTGCTGGTTTGATTTTTTCTCTGACTTTTTGGTCAAACCAATCTCAGATTGTTGAGCTTCAATATATTATCTCGGCTATTACAATTTTGTTTTTTATGGGTATGAAAGACGACATTATTGCTTTGCGTGCTTATAAGAAACTCATCGGTCAACTCATTGCCGCTGTGATTTTGGTACACTTTGCAGGAATTCGGATTAACACCTTTTACGGATTATTTGGGATTTCTGATATCCCCATTTATGTTTCTTATCTACTTACTGTTTTTGTGATCACAGGTATTACTAACTCTCTTAATCTAATTGATGGTCTTGACGGGTTAGCAGGCACGATAGGAGTCATCGCCTCTGTTTGTTTTGGGACATGGTTCTACTTTGTAGAGAGTTATCAATTTGCGATTCTTTCTTATGCTCTTTGCGGCTCATTAATCGGTTTTCTGTGGTTTAACTGGTCTCCGGCAAAGATATTTATGGGGGATACGGGCTCGCTTATTCTTGGTCTCATCCTTTCAATCTTAGCTATTAAGTTCATTGAGATGAATCGTGTGATGGAGCGTGAGGCTCCTTATAAAGTCCTCTCTGTACCAGTTATCACTATGGCGATTTTAATCATTCCACTTTTTGATACAGTCAGAGTTTTTATGATTAGAATTCTCGAAGGTCGCTCTCCCTTTAAACCCGATCGAAATCACATTCACCATATTTTGACTGATTTGGGACTCAATCACGCACAATCCACCCTTATGATCGCTTCGTTTAATATTTCAATGATTGGATTGTTTTGGTTTCTTAAAGGTCATATCTCGGGTGAGGTCATGCTACTGCTCATTAACATCATTTGTTTTTTAACAATTTTACAATTAAAGACTTTAACTAAAAAAAGAAAGCATTCTTTTTTGAAATAGTTTTCAAATATTAGGATTTGATATGAAGGTAACAATAGTTGGAACAGGTTATGTAGGACTTGTCACGGGGACATGCTTTGCTGAAATGGGACACGAAGTTACATGCATTGATATAGATCATAAAAAAGTTCAATTAATGAAGTCAGGTGTCTGCCCCATATATGAGCCTGGTCTTGAGCTTATGATGAAAAACAATATCAAAGAAGATAGACTTTTTTTCACAACAAGTTATGAGTCAGTGAGTTCATCAGAGCTAGTATTTCTAGCAGTGGGAACTCCATCAAGTGAAACGGGACATGCTGATCTTAAATATCTATATTTAGCCTGTAATGAGCTCGCTCCATATTTAAAAGATAATTCCGTTGTAGTCATAAAATCTACTGTTCCAGTAGGAACCGGTTTAAAAGTAAAAAATAACTTGAGTGAGATCTCTAAGGTAAAGTTTTCAGTCGTTAGTAATCCTGAATTTTTAAAGGAAGGATCGGCAGTAGAAGACTTCATGAAACCAGAGAGAATAATTATAGGCTCGTATGATCAAAGAGCAGCAAAACTACTTGAGGAACTCTATGAGCCTTTTAATCGTCAGATTAAGCGCACCATTCACATGTCAAATCTTTCGGCCGAGATGACTAAATACGCAGCTAATTGTTTTTTAGCGACAAAGATTTCTTTTATGAATGAAATGGCTAAACTCTGCGACCTTGTGGGAGCTGATATTGAAGAGGTTCGCCATGGAATTTCAACTGATTCGCGTATTGGGTCACATTTCCTCTACCCCGGACCAGGTTATGGCGGTTCATGTTTTCCCAAAGATGTTAAGGCACTTATTCATACAGCGAATGAGCAAGGTCTATCATTAGAAATTATTAAAGCTTCTGAAAAAGTAAATAAGGATCAAAAAGTATATCTAGTCTCAAAAATTGTTAAACATTTTGGAGAAGTGAAAGGAAAAATATTTTCTTTTTGGGGAGTCGCATTTAAAGCAAATACTGATGATATACGTGAGACTGCAGCTATTGATATGGCCAAAGAGCTTCATGGAATGGGGGCAAAAATCAGGTTTTATGATCCGGAGGCAGGAAACAATTATCAAAACTATATGAATTCAATTTCAGTACCAGTAGAAAACTTTGAAAATAAATATGAAGCATTATTTGGTGCAGATGCTTTGATTGTCCTTACGGAATGGAAACAATTTAGAGCTCCTGATTTTGAAGAAATTAAATCACAACTTAAAAGCCCTGTTATTTTTGATGGAAGAAATCTTTATAATACACAAAAAGTAAAAGAATTTGGATTCACTTATTATGCAGTAGGAAAGAAAGTTTAATTAAGCTTGAAGCCAAGATGTTGATGATCAATATGCCATTTTACACTTTGCTTGATGCCTTCTTCTAGTGAGTATGTTGGTTCCCAGTTAAGATGGTTTTTCGCTTTTGAAATGTCAGCCCATGTCTCTTGAATATCAGCGATATGAAAATCACGGTTTTGAATTTTAGCTTTCTTTCCAATTGCTTTTTCAATCATTTCAATCACTGTTAAAAGGTTTATTGGGTTCTTGCCGCCTCCAAGATTAATAATCTCATATCCGAAAGGCTTGAGGGCAGAAATAGTGCCACGAGCGATATCATCGACATAAGTAAAATCTCTTGCCTGAAGTCCATCGCCGAAAAGTTCAATTTCCTTATCATTATTAATCCATTCAATGAATCTGAAAATAGCCATATCTGGTCTGCTTGCCGGTCCATAAACTGTGAAATACCGGACCACCGATACATCAAGTTTGTAAAGATGATGATAGGAATAGGCCATAACCTCTGCTGCTTTCTTTGAAGCGGCATAAGGCGATATTGGAGTATTAACAGGGAGAGTTTCCAAAAAGGGCATCTTCTGACCGGCATAAAGAGAGCTGGTTGAAGCCAGCACCATTTTTTTTACATCATAATCGCGCATTAGATTAAGAAGACTCAGTGTGCCCATCGCATTTGTAGTCATGTAGACTTCAGGGCACTCCATGGAGTAGCGCACACCTGCTCGTGCTGCAAGATTGAGCACACCGGCAAATTGGTGGCGCTTAAAGAGTGGGGCGAGGTCTTCTTGAGATTCTATATCAATTTTGTGAAACTCGAAGTTTGGAAATTTTTTTAAGGACTGGAGACGATGCTCTTTGAGCGTGACGTCGTAGTAGTCGTTGAGGT
>DIUR01000014.1:0-276 GCA_002428265.1 Bacteriovoracaceae bacterium UBA6153 | reverse complement strand
CCCATCGCGGATGGGCAAAGAGGGGGAGCGTTATTTTAAAAGTGCCTTTAAAGGTGCCAGCCTCCTGGGGGTCAAGTCTTTGAATCTTTTGAGTGGTTTTTGTCGATTAGCTTTGGGCTTGGAGCTTGGGTAAAATCTTTCCAGAATTGAGGGAATTTTTTTCTCAGAGGAAAAGTGTTCTCTTTTAAATGTGCCAGCTTAGCCGGTTTGGAATCTTCCTACTTTTTGCATGAGTACTCTTCGAAATTCTTAAAGGAGCACTCATGGATACGCTGG
>DIUR01000012.1 GCA_002428265.1 Bacteriovoracaceae bacterium UBA6153 | reverse complement strand
TGGTCAACAATCCAAAAAAATTCCGATGTAAGGGATTTGATTTTTAAAAATAGCACTTCTAAATTTAGACATTTTGATGCCTAATACGTTACAAACTTCTTCAGGGGTCAATAGCTTTTTGTCTGTCATAAAATACCTCTATGTAAAATAGTTAAGGAGAGTTCTTAAAAGCTAGCATGTACTTTTTAGAAATTTACTGAAGATATAAATATTTTTATGAGACAGATGTTCAGGAGTTTATTGGGCGGATAGTCTTAATTTTGTCACAGTATCTTCACTTGCAGAATTAATTATAAAAATTGAATTAGCGATTTCTGCAACAATTCGATCATTTGGCTTATCAAATAATGTGTACATGATTATAGAAAGTAATTTTATAAAATAATCGCGTCCTCTGGTAGGATAGATTTTCTTATTACTGCTCATTGGGATTGGGACAGGAATATGGCCAGTTACTTGTTGAAGTATGTTTATGATTTGATTAGTAGCTTTAGCATATTCAGAAAAAAAATTCTTAATATCATTAAATTTTTCGACTCCAGTTTTGTTAATTCCACTTGAATTCGATTCCCAAAGGGCTTGAAAAATATTGCTTTCACTGAGCTCTGAAACCGATAAGGTGGAGAGCAGTTTTTCTATTTCATATGAATATTCCACAGTTCTATGCAACTCTTTGAGCCCTTTGATTGGAGGTTGCGACTTAGGGGTGCTATGGTGAAAACGATAAATGGCTTCGTCATAAGCACATAGACTGTATTCCATTAATAACTGTATGGCGACTGATTCAGGAAAAGTACGATTGATGATGTCTGGTATAGGGTCATCCTCTCCTTGAAGAGATGCCTTTTTTATTTGGATTCGTGCAATTGAAATATTCTCTTGATATTGAAGTGCATTTCTCGATAAGAAATTTTTTTCGTGTTTTAGTAGGGTAATCCAATTTTTTTTTAGTAGTTTGTTTTTGAGAAGTCTTTTTAACACGATTGTTCGATGGTCTGGATAAGTTCGCAAAGCCTCAATGTAATGGGTATTAAAGATTGATTCGTGATTTTCAGAGTAGTTATTTTTCATATTGTAGTCTGAATCTGAAATATCATAATTCTTTTATATTCTACAATGTTTAACTGTTGCCTGTTGTTCTAGTTCTATTAAATGGATTGAGCTTTATTACTAAAGTAGTAAAATATAGCTATTCTAGAAATTGCTGGGAGGCAGTGTGGGAAGAAATTCTGAGGATGGATTAGGAAGACTCGGTGGTCGGGAAAAAGGGACACCTAATAAGAAATCAACAGTTGTTGAGTCTCTGCTAGATATTGAAAATACCAATCTTCCTTTGGAGATCTTGAAATGTTGCGAGAGCTTGAAGCCCATCGAAAGGGCTCAGGTTATGCTGAGACTTATGGACTTTGTTTATCCTAAGAAGAAGGCAATTGCATTTGTTTCACCGGAAGAGCAAGAAAGTAGGGTAACCAAAATTATTCTCCAAAAGGTTGGAGGAAGAAAAGAGATGCAAAGACTAAAAGAACTAGAAGAAAAAGAAAAGAAGTTAGAAGAGTTTTTAAACAAGTATCCACATCTCTCGATTTAGGTCGTGACAGTGAGATTTATAAAAATAATACAAAAGTACTTAAGTCCTTAATACTGTCTTGCTCAATATGATCAATCTAATATAACATTATTTAATACATTTATTTGTTACAAATTGAGAAACGCTTGTTTGATTTCAATGACTTATCGGCTCGCGATATAGCAGATGTACATTAAGAGTGAGCGGAGCTATTGCTTTTTAGGTTTTTGTAACCATATTTATGTTTGTAGAGGAATAAAATCCTCTTTGATTATTAAAAAACAACAGAATACAATCTTAATAGAGGTCAAACCTCAAAAGGACGTTAAAAGTGCTTAACATTCCTCACCAAACCAGAAAACCCTTTAAACAGCATTTTATTACTGATGCTTTTTTTGAGGCACGTTTTAATTCAGCTATAACAACAAACTGGGAAGAGTTGAAAACCAAACTAGATCCTCATTTAGAATCAATTGGGCATGCAACAATAAATTTCCTGAATACTTTCAGCATTAATTTTCCACCAATCAAAGATGAAAAGGCTCCGAAAGTTGCTGAGCAAGTAGCACAAAGCACTTCGGTGATAACTGGTTTAATATTTCAAAACTCAACCTCATCTTTGATCGCAACCCTTTTTTCAGATAAGTTGGTTTTACACTCAAAAGAATATGTAAGCTTTGAGAGTTTTTTAAATCATTATGAAAGTCTCATAAGTATTTTAGAGATGTATGCAAAAATTAAACTTGATATAAATTGGATTGGAATTAGAAAAGTAAATCGCTTGACGGTGCAGTCTTCTGATCAAATATATCAGGGACAAGGATTTAACGAAAACTTTTTTGGCATTTTGCGAAATGGGAATGTGAAAAACTCTTCATTTGTGTCAGCTGAAAATAGATATGTTTTTAATGAGAATGCCAAGACTTTGATAATGAATATAAAATCCTCTAAAAATATTAATAATGATTTTGAAATAGCTTTAGACTTGGATATGAACATTGCAAAGGCATTTAAAGATTTAACAGATTTAAAGCGAGAAGCAACTGAATTGAATAATAGTGTCTATGACGTTTTCTGTTGGACAATTTCTGGTGATTTAAAAGATTCTCTAGAGAAATAAAGGAATTTTTATGACAACATATTTAGGATTAAAATCAGTTGTAGCAGTAAAGCCAACTATAAGTTTTAAAAAAACTACAACAGTAGATACGGCAAAGGATGAGAGCCCTTGTTTTTTGAGTTCTTCTCGTGGAGGAGCAATAAGCCAAAGATTAAGACTTGGCTTAGCGGATATAAGAAAATTAAAAAATGATTGGGATACCTATGGAGCAAAAGCTCCCACAGAGGACACAATTAATAAGGCATATGAAGTTTTAGATGTTATTCCTTTTTTGAAAGCACCTGAAATTCTGCCTGAAAAGGATGGTTCGATTGGCTTGTATTGGGATGAGCCTTCCATCACACGTGTGATTAAAATTAATTCATCAACTTTTCCGATAGTTCAATATAAAGAGGAAAGTGAGTATGAGGAAAAAAATTTTACATACGAACTAAGTCAAATCCTTAATTTCATCTATAGGCAAGTCAGCAGTAGAATATAATGTCTGAAAAAAGAAGTGATGCGAATTTAAACCACTATGCAATCAGAAGAATTCCTGCGAGTTCTTCACATTGGAGACAGTCTCCTCCTGGATCGACATCGGGTAATTATCGAGATTCTACTAATGAGCTTTCTGTAGATTTAGTAGAAATTCATCCTCAAGATAAATTAGATGAAATTAAAAAAAATTATGAGAAATTTATAGAAGAAAAAGGAATTGGGTTAGCTTATGCCCAAGTCTCAAGCGTGAATGAGGCTTTAGTTAAGGGATGCGTGCCAGGTAAGCATGAGGGACAGCCAGTAGAGAATGGTAAGGTTTTAAATGACCCATTAGAGGGCAATGATTTTCACGGTATAATCACTGGGAAAGATAATAAAAATAAAGGCAAACTTATTCAATTTTCATTTCAAGATTTACTAGAGCCTGATAAGAACTTCTTTAAACTATAGTGCCCTTCGTCGATTCGATGACTAATAATGCGTTACCAATTTAATAAATCTTTATGGGCAATCAAACTTTTGATTAGGATATTTACTTTTTACACAATCGCAATTTTGAATGAGTTTCCATTTTAGATATTTCTCTGAATCGCCAGCTTGATTGAAGGCTTCAGCGACAAACCTTGCTTTAACACAGATTTCAATCTTATCTCCTCCCTTAACAGAGAGATCGTATTGCTTGATTTGATCTTCAGCAACTTGAAGCCGAATGTCTTTAAGCAAAGCTTGTGAATTATTTAACATTAGCTTATTAATATCTGCCTTATTACAGGATAAGAGTGTAAGTAGCGTAAACAATAAAATAACCTTCATTTTTTTATCCTCCTTAGGACGACCTCGTAAATACCAGCATTAATTTCATCACTATACTCTTGAAGAGGTTCAAGATTATTTCGTTTTTTTCTTGAGAAGGTTAATGGCCCATATACCAGTTCATCGAGACTTATTTGAAAAAAATCAGCGATCTTCTTAATTTGCTCAAAGCTCCTAGGATTTTGGCCATGAATCCAATTATGGATACTTTGAACAGGTACTTTTACCTCTCGTGCTAACTGTGAGGGAGTTAATTCATTTTCGCTAAGCAATTTTTTAAGGTTCAAATTAAGTTTAATTGTCATTTGTAAGCCTTTTCGTTTTTAGAGCACATCTCTTAACTTAATTCCCTGAGTAGAGAAAAAATCCCTACTCAGCGAATTAAGAATGTGCATTTTCGATAAGCTCTTGGTCGCGGGTCTAAAACGGGGATATTACCATTCAGACTAGACCACATTCAAAGGCAGTAGATGACAAACAGAATTCTAAATCTTATATTAACTTGTTAATAATAATATGATTGATGATGGTTGATTGTTACGGAGAGTTAAGATTTCAAGAGCACTTTGATCGTCCCTCGCAGGGCACCATTTGAAAAATTCAGTTAGAAGCTGGCTAAAAAGATACCCAACATTGATTGGGTTTTTTTTCGTCCAAAATCCAAATTCTACTCACAAGACACAACAATATTATCTTTCTTAATCCCATCAATATCTTGCTCAATATATTTCATCTCATGATCTTTCTTAACAAGAAGTTTAGAGCCTTTTAAAAGTGTAATTCCATTGAGTCCTGTCTTTGTTGCGGCTACGGCATCCTCTGCACAAGTGATTAGCACTAATTCACTTTCAAATTCAGACGAGCCTGATGAAGAGAGGATCATAGGGATTTTTGTCGATTGCCCTAGTTCAAGTTTTTTCTTTGCTGTATTTCTTGAGAATGGAAAAGTTATTTTCTTAGAGTTTTCTTCACAGCTAAAAATCACGAATGCGTCCATCTTTGATGTGTTTTTTCCATTAGCAAAAATGTAATCCAGGTCTCTGCTCATTAGAAGTTTTGAATTTTTAAGTAAGATGAAGCCGTTACTTATTTCGATGTTATCGTTGGGCGAGTTTAAACATGAAAATGTAGTGAGTGATGAAGTAAGTGATGTCGCACTCTCTGGTGATAATTTCAAGACATCTAGAATGACGTCGTTGGCTTTCATTTGTCTTGTTTGGATGACAGTACTCTTTGTAATGACCACCGGTTTTCCATCCTCTATTTTAAACGGCGTAAACGATCCTTTACATTTAGATGCAAATAACAATTTTCTATTCGATTCAGCACAATCACTATTGAGAGTGTTGTTTTGAAGATTAGAGCAAAATTTTTCAATTGAGTCTGCTGACTGACTACCAGTCGAGCAAGTATTTAAGCTAAAGCTATAAGTGAGTTCTGATTCAGTATGAAACTCTGTTGTTTGAGTTACTTCGTTTTTAGCGGCCGAAGCATTTTCAGATTTAGAATTACCACATGAAGACATACTTAATACAAGTGTCGACATTAATACAGATTGTAGAATTTTGTTGTTCATAGCTTCACCACTAATAAAATTTTAATGGTGTTATCTTATAGCGATTTGAGACCTGGAAACAGAGAAGGCGTGTAAGAGTTACCTGCTGGTTAACTTTTAGACGCCTTCATAGGGGGACGGACATGAATTTTCTAAGACTTAATCAAATAGCTCTTCCAAGAAAGACTTCTTTCTCTTGTGTTTGTAGTTGTAGTGCGAGTCCTTGTGATGAGAGTCTTTCTGTGAGTCACGGTAAATGACTTCTTGAATCTTTTCACGAGGAGTGGAAGCAGGCTCTTTTTCACTGAAGCTTTTCTCAATAATTTTATCGAGCTCTCCGCGGTCTAGCCAGACTCCACGGCAGTTTGGGCAATAATCAATTTCAATTCCATTTCTTTCAGACATAGATAGAACGGTATCTTTACAGGCAGGACAATTCATAAGCTCTCCTAGGTTTGAATCATCTTAAATGAGATAGGAGGTTTCTTATAATAGATAAAAAAGATGAAAGAGTTCATTTAAAATGAAGTCTACCTTACTTTCCAAGGATGAAGTTGATTCTTACAGTAGGGTTGTGATCACTTAGCTTTTATGCCAACTATTTTGGTCTACTTTTTTTGGCCATAATGCTGTCTCCATCTTAACTTTTTAAAAAAAATAGATAATGAAACCAATCCCTTGGGACTAGGCATGTTATTCTTATTCTACAAATTTAATTTTAAAAACTCCTTTTTAACTATAATGATTTAAGGAATATTTTTCGGGGGAATAAACATGAAAGCCAATATGCTAGTCTTAGCACTTTTTTCATTGATGGTGACAACTAATGGGGTAAATGCCCAAGAGAGTAAGGTTGAAACTTCAGCTGATAAAGGAATGGCCCTTATGGAAGCAGCTAAGAAGGCAGATAAAAAAGAAGATCCCCTTAAAGTAGAGTTTGATACAGACTCTCTTAATAAAGAGTTCGCCACAGATCCAAAATTGTCTACAGACTCTTTCGATCAAAAGGATAGGAATAAAAAGCTTGCCGTGATTGATCAGAAGTTTGAGGCAAATAATCTTCAACACATTCAAGATCTGTATCTTTGTCAAAAAATGGGAACGGCAAAAGAAGCAATTGCTTGTCGTAAAAATATAGTTAAAAAAAGTAAATAATCGTTCGAAATATTTAGTTAAAGACGATGGGGATGAAGATATGAAGTATTTATTAACTTTTCTTTTAGTGCTGAGCCTTAATACGCAAAATATTGTCTGGGCAAAAGAACAGAATAAAACTTATTACGATCAAAATGACAGAATGAATATGATTACTGGTGTTCAGCGCTTTGAGCTTCTTACAGATGCAGCTGTAATGCTTGAGAACCCAGGCTTAATAAAACCAGTAGGAGACATGGCCGATAGCCAGTCAGCTGGAATGTATATGCTAACAGAAATGCTGGCAGCAACCGAGCTAACAGCAAATGAAGTTGTTGTTAAAACTCAATCAGGAAATCTTGTATTAAAGTGTAATGATGCTGCCTCAGACACTGAAGCCAAACTTAATGATACATTTCAACTTTATGCTCAAGGTTGTATTATTTATGAGTTCGTTAATAGTATTACTTCTTTAATGAAAGAAGCAGATGCTTTAGAAAAACAAAATATTGAGGCCAAAGCAGCTCTTAATCAAGCAGCCGCAGAAACGGCCAAGCGTGAAAATGATGTGGCCAAGTCAAAAAAGAAACTTGAAGACACCAATAAACTAATCAAAGCTGCGACTGCAGCAATAAAAAAAGCTAAAGACGAAGTGAAGAAAGCTACTGAAGCAGTAGAGAAAGCTTCAAAAGCTCTAGAAGCCGCTAATGCAATTGAATGTGGTGAAGATGAAGATGGCAGTTGCGCTAGTGCAAAGGCAGCCCAAGTGGCAGCGGCAACCAAAGCCTTAGAAGATAGTAAAAAGCAATTAGAGAAAGCAAATAAAAATCTTGAAAAAGCCGTTGCTAAGATGGTGAACCTTCTGGTTGATAAACTTGGAACTGAAACGGGAGCAGTGTTGGCACTTCTTGCAGGAACAGTGAGAGCTGAGACAGCTGCAGGAGATGTTAGTTTTCAAGTTTCAGAAGCTGATTATTCATTGGCAAATTTAGGGAAAATCATTTCTGAATTGACAGGAACGAGAGCAGAAAAAGTAGAGAACTTCATCGGATCAGATTTATCAGAGCCGGGAACAGGAAGTTATTTTAATAGATTAATTAACAACTATGAAGAAGATGAAAAAGGAAATAATAACTACTCGAATGCGGACATTATAGAAAGTTCTGACTCATACATGTGGTTGATGGCCCCAAAAGGAGAATCATTGAGAGAGATCCTTGATGTGTTCTCATCATTCGATGATGGAGTTGATTACATTCAAACAATTGCCATGGCAGTAGGTGAGTATTCTGAAGCAAAAGGTGAAAAAGAAGTTAAGCAAGCTGAAGCAATGAAGACACCTCAAAGCCGAACTGATGAAATGGCAAGAAAAATAGAAGATAGAAATGAGCTAAGAGCTAATTTGAAAAAGATGATAGATCAGAATTTAGATTTTCTTGATAAGTCATTAACGGTATTTAAAAGTTTATATAATATTAATAATCCTATCAGTGCTCCGACATCTACGGTTCCAAAAAGTAGCAGTCCTAAAGTTGCTTTTTACGAGTACATTAATAGCTTTGCTACAGATAAACTGAGAAGAAAGGCACAAGAAGGTTATTTTTCGACTGTTAACTTTTTAGGTATTCAAAAGGCCATGGAATGTTATGCAAAAGGTGGAGATGGGACTTCTTGCAAAGGTCTAGATACAGAATCAAATAATACAGTCAATGCTTCTTGCCACTGGTCTGGAGCCGTCATTGGACCATCAAGACCAATTACAGAAGTTTGTAATCTAAGTAGAATAGGACAGACAGCAACTAATGAATCTGGAAACACACTAACTTGTGTTTGCGCGAACCCATAATTTAAAGAAATCGAAAGGGAGATATTATTTTGAAGTTTTTAGCAGCTTTTTTCAGCTTGGTACTTTTAAACACAGTCACATTGGCAGAAGATTCTTCTGGATGCCTGGTGAGAATGGGTAAAAAAATAGTAGTAGATCCACAATGTAAGTGTGTAGAAAAAAAACTATGTGTAACTCCTAAAAAGTTAGTTGCAAGTAAAAAGTTTTTCGACACGAAAGATGCCAATGACAAAAAAATATTCTCTGATCAGGAGAAAAAAGCTTATGAAGAAACATATAAGCTGATGAATCAGATCATGGAGTTAAAGGCACAAGGAAAAGGAAATTCACCCGAAATTAAGAAGCACTATTTTCAATTGGATAAAGTTAACTCGGAGCTTGCTATATTGCTTCATAAGAATCACCCAAAGGTGATGGCAAGTGCAACCAAAAGAAATAGTGAAAAATCTAAAGCTCGCAAAGAAAGAAATATTCAAAGAGAGGCTAAAATTAAAGCTTTCTTAGAAAATCAGCAAGGTGTCACACCTAATTCAAAGTTAGCGGCCAAGAGTGAGCCAGAGATAAAAAAGGATAATAAACCCACTGGCGATGTAATCGCACCAGCGGTATCTGCAACTGTTACTCCTCAAGTGGAAGTAAAGGCAGGCGAACTTAGCCAAAGTGAGAAGAAGTTCATTCTTCAGAACGTTAAAAAAGAAACTTATGACTCAAATGAGGATGACTCTCTATTTGAAATTATTTCTAAAACTTATAAAAAGAATGCTTATCCAAAACTCTTAGAAGAAGACTTGGAAAAACCTTAAGTTAGTAGTTAGGTTTTTTTAGCCATCCACGCTTCCATACCCAGAAGAAAATAAGCAAAGAGATAATTGCCATGGAAGACAATACATAAAAATATCCTTTTGCATGGTGAAGCTCTGGCATATGGTCAAAGTTCATCCCATAAACTCCTGCCAGGAAATTTAGTGGTAAGAAGAAGATTGAGAATACCGTGAGAACTCTCATGACTTCGTTGGTTTTTTGAGAGGCAATCGAGATATGCAAGTTCAGTAAACTTGTGACATTTTCTAGTACATCTTCAGTGTAAAAAAGGTTGCGTTCAAGGTTTTCACGAAGGCCTTGAAAATCTCTCCAGACAAAATCAGGCCTGCTTTGAAGCGCACCTAAAATATCAACAGAGAATTTTAAAACTTTTCTTATTGCCGATGCCTTTCTTTTTAAAAAATATCCTTCGCGCAAAATATTCTGATTTTTTTGATTCTCAAAAATATTTGCTTCGAAAATTTCAACCCTGTTTTCAAGTGAAGTTAATGGGCCATCAAAAGTCAGCAATGATGAAGTGAGAATTCGTTTGATAATATCTTTTAATGTATAACTTTTTTCTGAGGCCTCAATTCGAAGCTCTTCGAGAAATGGATGATCCAGTCTATGGATGCTCAAGAGAAGATTGTCAGTAACAATTAATGTGATCTTTGTAGTGAGATCTTGAATGTTAGAAGCTTTAGGCTTGGCCGAATCTATGACTCGCAAATAGATAACAGCGGCCGATTCAAGAGATTCATACTTGGGTAAATGCTCAGGGTCTAATGCGTTCATCAAAATTCGATTCGGTATACTTAACTCTTGCGCTAGGTGATTCAAATCACTTTTTTTGGGCTCAGTTAGGTCAATCCAACGAATATTCTGCAATTGAATTTCAAATTTTTTCATAGTTAATTATTACAGAAAGAGTGAGTTAGTGAAATTTTTTTTATTCACTAAATTGACCAGCAATATTTAGTATCATAATGTGAGCACATGGAACAAAATACAATCTTAGACGTATCAGCTGACCCTGTTTATCAGGAATTGTTAACAAACTATCCGCAAGTCTCTTCTGAGGCAGTGGAAACGATCTTGCAATTTAGTAAAGTCTCTTCAATCATCAATATGAAAAGAGAAGCGACTCTAGTAGAGCATGGACTTACTTCTGGTAGGTTTCACTTGTTAATGCTTTTAAAAAGGCAAACACCTGTACAGGCCCTTTCTCCCTCTGAGCTTGCTAAAAGAACTGGGGTCACTAGAGGGACAATGACTCAATTTATTGATGCTATCGAAAAAGATGGTTTCGTTAAAAGAGTAGAGGATCCTAAGGATAGACGCGGAATGCTGGTTGAGCTTACGGAAAAGGGCGATTCTAAGCTTAAGGAGATCCTTCCTGGCCATATTCAGAGAATGGAGCACTATACGCGCGTATTAAACTCTGAAGAGCGTAAGATAATGATCCACATTATGATGAAAATGGTGAGCACTTTTTCTGACGTTCCTGATACCTCACTATAATCCAAATAATCTTATCAGGCTTTATGACCCCCCCCTAAACTAGGGTGTGGAAAAGCACATAGTTTTCATTGGGGAAATGGCCTTAAATGACTTCTATTTTCTATTAAGAAAACCTCATAAAACTTATTCGGCAGAAAGATCCTTTTGACACTTTTTTAGACACGTTTTGACATCAGCGTTTAAACTATGAGCAGGTACCCTTTTGATAGTTTATTTAAACTTAAAGGGTTAGCAATTTTTAAAATTGGCACTATTTCTGCTTTAGCTAAAATTGAGAAATGGGACTTAAGAAACTAAATATTGGATACTTAAGAAACGGGTCGTTCATACAAGAGGAGCTTACATGAAAAGATTACTAGCCGTTACTGCACTTTTAACTTTAACTACAACATCTGCATTTTCTGCATCGTCGGGAACATTACTTCTTCAAGGCAGTGTAGCTAAAAAAGTAGCAATCGCAATAACACCAGTAGCTGTAGCTTCAGCTCTTGACCTAGAAACAACTCAAGTAGATCTTAAAGTTGCAACTGTGAACGAGCAGTCAAACTCTAAGACTGGTTACAAAGTCACTATTACTTCAGCACAACTTGGAAAACTTAAGAGAGATGCTGGATCAGAAGTTTTCTCTTATACACTTAAGTACGGTGGAGCAGCAGTAGGTCTTTCAACTGCAGCGGGTACAGTTTTCACAAATCCTTCTGCTGCATCAGTTAACGTAAATAAAGATCTTGCGATCTCTTATACAGGTGTAGCTGCAGAATCAATGATCGAAGGTGTATACAGCGATACACTTACTCTTAATATTGCTTCTAACTAATTTTAAATTGTTCAATATGGCCGCTCATGATGGGCGGCCAGTTTTATAAATATTAGGGACGATGAAAACAATTATCACCGCAATATATTTATTAACACTTTCGACAGAGACCTTCTCTGCTACGACTGGAACACTACTGCTTCAAGCGATCAACCCTAGAAGAGTAAGTATCGAAGTCACTCCAGTTGCCGTAGCTTCATCACTTGATTTAACGACGACTCAAACAAATTTAAAAGTTGCTACTATCGTTGAGAAATCAAATTCTAAAACAGGATACAAAGTCACAGTGACGAGTGCCAATCTTGGTAAATTAAAGCGCGAAAATGGAGCAGAAGTTTTCACTTACACAATGAAGCTTGATGGATCAAACGTAAATCTGAACACGGCAGCGGGAACAGTCTTTACCAGAACTCAGACAATGCCTGTTACTGTGAGTAGAAATCTCACTATTTCTTATGCAGGAAAATCTGTAGAGACGATGATCGAAGGTACATATTCTGATACTGTAACCCTAGATATTGCAGCTAGATAGCAGATCTTTCGCTATACCTGTTAAAGTTTGTCAGGTATTCTTCCGATACGCTCTTCATGAGAGCATATACAATTTTATTTTTGGCATTGGTATTTTCAACATCATCATTCGCTGATGATCGAACAACACTTATGTTGAGAGGGTATGTTCCTCCGGCCATTGATACCAGGGTTGTGCAAACGCAATTGAGTTCATCAAAAAGTCTCGTAACATTTTCCAGCCATATTAATTCTAAATATCTAAGAGAAGCTCAGAAATTTGAAGTTGAAGGTTTGGATCAAGTCGGGATGGATGGACATATCAAGCTTTTAGCAGGCAATGACAGGACAATTCAGTATGAGCTACTTATCAATCATTTGAAGGCAGTCATGCCTGATAGTAGGCCAATTTTCTTAAAGATTTCTGCAAATTAACTTTGTGTGAAATTCGATTGTTCTGTAAAATAGAATGAACTTCAAAAAGGCGGTTTCAAGGAATGAAGCGCAACATTTTATTCGCATTATTTAGCTTATTCATTAGTTTTAATTCTTATGCATTTAAGTTCTCACCAATGTCTACGTCGATTGGAATTAAAGGCACTAAAAATTCAGCACTCTTTTATCTAGAGAATGATTCTGAACAGCCAATTGCGGTCACGGCAAGTCTTTTAAAGCGCCAGATGAACGCAGAGGGAGTAGAGACAAATGAAAAAATCGGTGATGAACTTTCAATTTACCCTTCTCAACTAATCATTCCACCAAACGAAAAAAGATCTGTGAAAGTCACATGGGTTGGTAAAACTGTTCCAACAACAGAGTTGTCTTATAGGCTTGTAGCTGAACAGCTTCCGATTGAGCTTGATAAGAACAAAAAACAAAAGGCCAGCATTAAAGTACTTCTTCGTTATGTAGCTGCTTTGTATGTTGAAGCTGAAGATTATAGTTCTGACGTCTCTTTGAAAAAAATGGATGTAACTGATAAAAATATTTCTTTTGTTCTAGAAAACAAAGGTAAGAAGCATCAGGTTCTTTCAAATCTGGAAATGAAAGTTACAGGTAAAAAAAGTATTGAATTAAAAGCTGAAGATTTAAAAGGAATGACAGGCGAAAATATTTTGGCAATGTCTGAAAGAATTTTTAAATTTGAACGCGTTGGAAAATTTAAAGAGATTCAATTATCTGACAAGGTAAAAATTAATTTTGAGAAAGATTAATATAAGACTAATCATTTTTAGCGTCGGAATAATATTAGGATCTAATTCTAAAACCTTCGCACAATCTCAATCGAGCGATGAGCTTTTTAAAAAAGTTTTTGGAAAGTCATCAGAAGCCGGCAAGAGGCAGTTAATAGATGCGACTCTTGGTGATTTTTTTATCGGTGAAGTAAATGTTGTTTTATCCGGAGAAAAAATTCAGCAGGTTTCAGGAAGTGACTTAACAAGGATTCTTTCAGATAAAATTCGTGAAGAAAAACTTGTTGATTATAAGATTCCTGAAGGGGATGTCTCTCCTGAACAATTGCCTTTTAGAATCACTTACCACCCTTCAGAACTTCGTTTCTCAATTCAAATTCCTCCCGGGGACTTAAGGCCAAACGACGCGAATGTTTATGATGATCTGATGCCTTACTATTCTAGAAAAGCAACAGAGCCAGCTCCATTTTCTCTTGGAGTAAATTATAAGTTAGAACAGTCGTGGAATAAAAAAACCAATCAGGAAGATGCTTTCACTGCTCAGACTGACGCTTTTATGAACATTAAAAAAGTGTCTTTTGAAAACCAGATGAATTATCAGACGACGAGAAAAAAGCACTGGGCCAGACAGCAAAGTCGTGCGACTTACGATAGGCCGAATCGTATGCAGAGATTTGAAGCAGGGGATGTCAATTATCCGATTATTGGATATCAACAAGCATATGCTTTAGGTGGGGTTTCTTTTTATAAAGATTTTTCACTGAATCCATACCGCTTAGTAACACCAACATCTTCTCTTGAGTATCAGGTCGATACAAGATCATTAGTTAAGACTTACGTTAACAATATTCTTTTAAAGACAGAGTATATGAATGCCGGAAGGTACTCAGTAAGAGATATTCCATTAAATAATGGGATTAATAAAATTGTCATCGAACTAGTTGATGAGTTTGGTGCGACCAAAGTTTTTACTTTTAATGAATCAGGGTCTCTTGACCTGCTCGCAGAAGGTGTAAGTCGTTATTCATTAGCTTCGGGATTATTATCTTACGATGATGATGGAGACAGGCAATATGAAGATAAAGATGGGACATTTGTAACTGGCTTTTATCAGCATGGGCTAGCAAAAAGCTGGACACTAAGTGCTTATGCACAAGGGAGTAAAAAATATACTCTTCTTGGTACTAATCATATCTTTTCAACAAGATTTGGTAACTGGTCATTCGATGTGGCCGGAACTAAAAATGATTTGAATAATGGTTACGTCACTCAGGCAACTTATCAGCTAAATCTTTTTGGTGCTTATTGGTACGATAGTCATACGCTTACTACCAAAATTGAATACCGTTCACCTTGGTTTAATGAGGGGGGCGAGAATTTCAAGAATCGTTTCGATACAACTTTAACGGCTTCTTACAGTGTTCCACTTTTTGAAAGATTTAATGTGGCCTTAGGTGGAAGTTATCAAAATCCTACCATCGCAGAAAATCCTAGAATCGCTTATAACGGAAGCTTGACGACTAAAATTTTTGACTCGAGTTCATTTACTGTTTATGCGGGAAAATCGAGAGATGAATTTAAGACATGGTCTGATCAGGTTTATTTTTTCTTTAATATGACTTTTGGCGGAAGCTCTACGTTTGCATCAGCATTCTATGAAAAAGAGACACAGACAAAACGCTTAACTGTTATCAGAGATACTGGGAAAAAGTATAACGACCTTAAAGCTTCTGCTTCGGTAGATGATAATATTTTGTCTAAGAATGGATACCTGGATCTTCAATACAATACAGTGCTGGCCGATCTAGGCGTACGCGAAGATGTTGTAAAAAATAACGGGGACTCTGTTGGGTCTAAGACCAGTGTACGCCTCTTGAGTTCATTTGCCTTTGTTCATAATGGTGATGATGCAGGATTTTCTATTGGAAGACCTATCTCTAATAGTTTTGTTATCTTTAAACCGAACAAAGATTGGAAGGGACAAAAGTTTGCTGTTCAGACATCTAGTGGTGTGAACGATGCAAGTACGGGACTCTTTGGAGAGTCACTTGTTTCCGGCCTTACTCCTTATCAATACAGAAGGCTTCAACTTGATCCAAGCAATCTCGAACCAGGATATATTCTCGGGCAAGAAAGTTTTGTTGTGTATCCAACTAAAAATAGTGGGCACTTATTCATAATTGGTAAATCAGGATTAGTGGTTCTTCGTGGAAGTATCCTTGATAAGTCTAAAAAACCAGTTGGATTAAAAGTCGGTTTTTGGACTTCAAACACTGGAAAGAGCACTCCGTTTTTTACCGATCGAGAAGGAGAGTTCTTTATTGAGGGGATTGAAGCGACTTCCGGAACTATTCAAATTGATGATGAAAAATATAGCCCTGCTCAGCTTGACTTGAGCAAGGAAAAGCAAGGTATAGTTGATATCGGAAACATTATTCTCCCTGAAGGAGAGAACGCTTTATGAAAATAAAATTCTTATTTCTCATGATTTTTATGATCGCGACAAATGCCTATGCAGATTGTGGTTATAATCTAACGACTCCAGTATTCATTTTTAACGTTGGAGATACTAATCCGACGACTCCTGGAAATGTTACGATTGAGAGAACAAAAAATAATGGGGTTCCGTGTAGTAATTTTTTTCTGGCCTTCACTAAAGGATGGGCCGGGAACTATTCTCGTCGTGCGCTGAATTTATCGAATGGTGATTTAATTTATTATAATCTTTATAAAAATGCCAATTCTACAGGTGTTTTAAAAGAGCCAAGTGATATTGGTTCTACTAACGAAGTTCTATTTGGAACAATCGCAAAAGATCAAATTAAAAGCCTGACTTATTATTTTACCCTTGCTCCAATCAATGCTGGATCTCCTCCTAGATCAGGAAGCTATATTGACGTTGTTCAAGTTCAGGCTTACTCAGGGACCTACACTAATATCAATGGTTGGGAAGGTTATAAAGATCTGTATGTTTATATCAATATTGCTAAATTTGTTTCCTTATCTCTCGTAGATACAGGAGGAGTTTATGATGCTTCAAAAACTTCAAAAACATTAGATTTTGGTGAACTTGAAGAAGATGAGCAACTCGCCTTTGATACGCGTATCGTGAGTAACGCTGGATATATTTTAAAAGTCTCATCTACTAATAATGGCTATTTAAAAAGAACTGATGGAACAGGTACTAATTCATTAATTAGCTATGATTTCTTTGTTAATAATTCTCTCAAGTCATTAAACTCTTCTGCGAGTAATCCTGTAACTATTGCCAGCGCAACAGGTAGAACTCCTTCTGGTGGGGCGCAAGTTCCTATCAGAGTTCAGATTAATTCTGTCACCAACAAAGATCCTGGAATATATCAAGATTATCTAACTTTATCAGTTATTAGTAATGACTGATAAAAATTAAAAAAGAAAATTATGAAAAAAATATTAATGGCTCCTTTGCTAGCTTCTTTATTACTTCAAAATGCACTAGCTGATACTGCTCAAATTAAAAAACTTACAGAAGTTTTTCAGGCATCAATTAATGGGGCCATACTTCCAACGATTGGCGATACTATTGATTGGGCAAATGGGAAACTGAAACGTTCAGCATCTAATGAATTATTATATACTGGCAAGTCGGCAGGAGGATGCAGCTCTATTGTCTTTAATGCCGACACTAATCCCAAACAAGTGGCAGTCAAATGCCCTGATATAAACGCTCTTTGGAAATCAGAGTTCGGTGTTGATCTTGCCAGTCAGTTCAGCGGGCTCACGATAGAAATGTTTGAAAAAGAACGTCTCGCTCAAGTGGGTTATACAAAAGTTCTTGAAGGAGCACTTATCCCAAAAGCAGGTGAAACCTTTGCATGGGCAAGTGGGATACTGACGAGAATTAAGGCCAATGAATTGAGATATACAAGTGATACTGGTGGAGATGGGTGTACTTCGGTCACAATGACAAAATCCAGATCAGTGGCAGAGCTTGCTATCGAGTGTCCCAATATAAATGCACAATGGATAAAAGATTATGGAATTAATCTAGCAAGTGCTTATCAGACTTATAATCCTTCTGGGGATGCTAGCCGCGCGGCCATTAAAGCAAATTTTACAGATGTTGGCTTCAAGCTTGGTAAGGTGAGATCAGAGTATGAGCGCGATGTAGGAACGGGAAGTAGTCCGCTTACATTAACATATCCAAAGGCGCCTCCTGTAGGTTGTTTCTTTTCTACTGTTGATAATTTTTTTGGTTGCCCGGGTTATGTGCATGGCCAGCTAAAGCCAGAGATGCAAATGGAAGAGGCCTGTGGTGGGGATAAAAAAAGAGTGGGTGATACTTGGGTTGGATGTACAACTTATAAGCAGAGTCCCTATTTTGAAATTAACAAACCAAAATCGGAGTACTTTGTCACGATTGCTAACTCTGAGCCTGCCTTTGATCAATGTAATGATGGACCTCCTGGATTATCTCAGAGAATAACTGATCCGACTGGAATACATGCCAATTTATATAAAGTCGGAGTTGAAGATATTTCATCATCAGTGAAGCGCGCGCATTTAGTAATAAATATGTCTGAGCATCATTTTTATTGTCCAAGAAAAAACGCAAAACAGTTATTGATACCGTTTTTATCAGTGGGGGCCCACAATGGATTTGGGCAAAATGGTCCGGTTGCTTACATGAATCGAAATGCAAAAACAAATAAGAAGATAAAATGGACGAGTAAGATTCAGCAGTACCAACCATTTGTTTGCACTGCTGAGTTTAAAGATTGTGTGGCCGGAGTGCATTCTGGAATTTATGCCATCTCAAAATGGGATGGAAAAAATCACTTAGTTTTTATCGATTTTATCGGTGAAGGTGCGATGGAGACTCTTTATGATGGAACTCATAATCCCAATCCTGGGCAGACTGATCCAAAAAGGGTTTTCTGGAACTGGCCTATTGCAGAGAGTTTTTATTATCCGGGAGCCGAGCTTGCTTACTTAACGACTACCTCACTAGAGAAAATGTGTGGAATAAAGCTCGATAGAGTGAGACCTGCAACAAATAAGGAAGCTCGTGATTATGAGCTTGATATAAGCCGCATTTTTGCCTGTGTGAGCGATAAAAAGATCTTCACAAGCCCTATGCCGTCTAATCAAGATGTACCTCTGGAAGGCTTTCATTGGTACATGGAAACAATCGGGTCTGCTGGCTGGCTGTGGGAAAGCTTTGAAAATCCTAGAGCTGAGTTCTAAAGAAACCATACAGCTGCAAAGAATGGAAGATTCCTCTTTTTAGAACGCTTAAAATTGTCTATGATTTAAGCGAGTCTTGAGAGAAGGAATCTATGTCTAAAAAAATCTGTTTAACTGGCGTGAAGCCCACGGGGATGCCCCATTTAGGTAACTATATCGGTGCTATTAAGCCTGCTATTGAAATGGCGAACTCGGGTCTTTATGATTCGTATTATTTTATCGCTGATTATCACTCATTAATTAACGTTCATGATGCAAAAGTTTTAAAGAACTATATTTATGAAGTTGCTGCCACATGGCTTGCTATGGGGCTTGATCCTAAGACTGTGACACTTTATAAACAAAGTGATGTGCCAGAAATCCTGGAACTCAACTGGATTATGAATTGTTTTACAAGCAAGGGACTGATGAACAGAGCTCATGCTTATAAAGCGATGGTGCAGGAAAATGAAAAAGAAGAGCGCGACCGCGACTCTGGCGTGAATATGGGACTTTTCTCATATCCGGTTCTCATGGCCTGCGATATTATGATTTTAAATGCAGATGTGGTTCCGGTCGGAGCAGATCAGCTTCAGCATATCGAAATCGCTCGTGACATTGCTCATTCGTTTAATAGTATTTACGTAAAAGACTATGAAAAGATGAGACAAAAATCTCCAGATTCAAAATATAAAATTAAAGGATCTATTCTTACTCCTCCCGAGGCGATTGTTGCTGAAGGAAATAAACTTTTATCAGGACTTGATGGAAGAAAGATGAGCAAGAGTTACAATAATCACATTCCACTTTTTTCAACAGAAAAAGAATTACAGAAATTGATTAATAGAATCACAACTGACTCAAGTGGGCCGACAGAACCAAAAAATCCAGACGACTCTTTGATTTTTGATTTCTATCAGACTTTCGCAACAGCAGATCAGACTGCTGATCTTCGCTCTAGATACTTAAAAGGTATTGGATGGGGTGAGGCAAAAGCAGATCTTTTAAATGTTTTAAACGAAACATTGAGAGGGCCGCGTGAAATTTATAATGAGCTGATGAACGATACGAAAAAAATTGATTTAATTTTAGAAGAAGGGGCATCAAGAGTTCGCCCACAGGCCCAAAAATTAATTCAAGAAATTAAAAAAACAATCGGTGTGAAATAGATTGTTTTGAATGGAGACTCTATGAAAGTTCTAGGATGGATTTTATTTCTCTCGCTTAATACTGTTCACGCTCAACAGGTTGTTGAGAGTGCGCCTCTTAGTGTAGAGGATGATGGTGCGAGAAAACTTAGCGTTGGTGAGAAAAAGGTAGCTCCTCAAGTTGAAACTAAAGAAATTGTTAAAGTTGAACCTGTAGAAGTAAAATCTGAGGCACTGGAAGATATCGAAAAAGTTTCTAAAAAAGATGCAAAGAAATTAAAAGCAGCTGATAAGAAAATTGCAAAAGAAACAAAACCAGTAGAAGTAGTGGCTCCAGTTGAGCCAGCTCCTGCGATCGTCATAACTCCAGTTGAAACAGCTCCAGCAGTTAAAACAAATCCACAAGATGGACAATTAAAACTTGAAGCGGCAGGAACTCCACCTGTTGTTATTCCTGTTAAAAAGCCTGATGAGATTATTATTTTCGACTCACAAAAAACGGTTGTTGTGCCACAGTCTGAAAAAACAATTGATACAGTTGCAGTGGCCATCTATGAGTACACACTTAAAAAATATCTACAGTTTTCATTCGGATATCTTGGATCAAGCTATGAAAAAATAGATCCTAACTTGGATAAAGGATCTGCATTGACTTCAATTAAGTTTGTAGCAGATATGACTCACAGATTTCAGTCAGGTTTTGCGATTGAAATTATCAACGACATGAGTGATCAAAAGGTTCCAGAGAGTGTTCGCTCAATTCAATACAGACTTTTCGTAGACTATCATGCACCTCTTACCAGAGGCACTAAGTTAAAAATGGACTGGGTTTCAGGGCTTTCACTGTCTTTTGGTGACTACAGCATTAAGAGGCGTTTTGTAAGCGCACAAGGGCAGGAGCTTAGCCAAAAACTCAAAGATGGGACAATTATAGGTCTAATCCCGGCAGCAGGTCTTAGATTTTATTTAGGGACCTATAACAGCATTGATCTTATGGCCGAATACCATTTGTACTTCGGGAATCCGCAAAAACACATAGGCGGATTGGCCCTTTCACCAAGAATTAATTTGGTATTCTGATCTTTTTTACACATAGGGCTAGCCGTATCGTTTTTAATGTCGTAGAAGCATTTTAACAAATTAATCGTTTCTTTCTTCGATGAAGCTTTTCTTGCGTCTTTTGGTTCAAGTTTCATTTAGAGCAATTTCGAAGATGAAACCCAAAATTCAACGAGGTATTAAGTGACATTTCAAGAATTGCCACTACGTGAGTCATTGATCCGTGCGATCACTGAAAGAGGCTATGTAACACCAACAGACATTCAAGCAGAAGCTATTCCAGCTCTTGCAACTACAGAGACAGACTTTGTAGGACAAGCACAAACGGGTACAGGTAAAACTGCTGCTTTCGCACTTCCACTTTTAAACAAAGTAGATGCAAACAACCGTGACGTTCAAGCACTAATCTTAACTCCCACACGTGAGTTAGCTAACCAGATTACTGAAGAAATCAAAAAATTCTCTAAGTACGAAAAAATTAAGACTCTTGCCGTTTACGGTGGTGTTTCTACAGAAGCACAAGTTAGAGGCCTTAGAAAAGATCGCCCACAAATCGTAGTAGGAACTCCAGGACGTGTTCTGGATCTTATCGATCGTGGAGTTCTAATCCTTGATAACGCTAAATATGCTGTTCTAGATGAAGCAGATGAAATGTTAGATATGGGATTTATCGACGACGTAAAACAAATTCTTTCTAACTTAGGTGAAGAGAGAAAAACTTGGATGTTCTCGGCAACTATGCCAGCTCCAATTTTATCGTTAATCAAAACTTACTTAAAAGACCCATTGGTTATTAAAGTTAAGAAGACAACTCTTTCAAACGAGTCTATCGATCAAAAGCACTACGTAGTTCGTCACTCTCACATGAGTGAAGCTGTTTGCAGAATCCTTGATTCTCTAGACGATTACTACGGAATGATTTTCTGTCGTACGAAAATTGATGCTAAAACTCTTGCAGACGAATTGAATGCACGTGGATACCCATCAGATTCTATGCACGGAGATATGTCTCAGCAGCAACGTGACATCACAATGAAGAACTTCAAGTTGAAAAAAATCAACATGCTTGTTTGTACTGATGTTGCCGCTCGCGGAATTGACGTAGACAACCTTACTCACGTTATTAACTACGGTCTTCCTCAGGATATAGAATCTTACGTTCACCGTATTGGTAGAACAGGTAGAGCTGGTCTTAAGGGAACAGCGATCACTCTTGTTGAGCCAAATGAGCGTTACAGACTTCGTATGGTAGAAAACAATACGAAAGCTCGCATCGTTCAAGCAACTCTTCCAACTCCAACAGAACTAAAACAAGTTCTTGTTAGAAAAGAGATCAAAAAATTCGATACGCTAATTGAAAAGTTAGACAGACTTGAAACAGATGAAGTGTTTGCTGAAAAATTCGCAGACATGGATAAAGCTGACCTTCTAAAGGTTATGTATAACCACTTGTTCGCTTCTCAGATCACTCGTTACGATCACGCTCCTTCATTAGAAGTTGCTGAAAGACGTCCGGACAGCCGTGACAATAACAGAGACCAAGGAAGAGATTTCAACCGTGATTCACGTGACTCAGGTGCAGGAAGATCAAGAGACGCAGCACCTCAAGGGCGCGGAACTTCTACAGGTAACATGAGATTCTTCGTTAACATCGGAAAGGACCACGGATTAACTCTTAAGTCACTTCTTGGTGGAATCGCTGGAATGGTAAACGTTGATGAGCGCATGATCAGAAACGTAGACATGAAAGAGACTTTCTCTTTCCTTGAAGTTCCAGAGCAATTTGGTGAGGTTTTATTAAAGACTAACAATCCAATGATTATTGACCGCAATGTTCGCTTCGAACTTACGCGCTCAGCTCCAATGAGTCGTCCAGCATACGGCGGTGGAGACAGAGATCGTCGTCCAAGCTTCAGAAGTGGAAGCAACAATAGAAACGCTAATGGCGGTGGATACGGTGGAAACAGATCAGAAGGAAGACCTTCTTCTGAAAGATCTTTCCGTTCTTAATTAATTCTATCTATAATTAAGCATTGATTAATAAGAGCGCCCTTAACCGGGCGCTTTTTTATTTTAGAGGCTTGATATGTCGACACATAAAACTTTAGTCTTTACCGGTGGTGGCTCTGGCGGGCACGTTATGCCAGCGCTGACTATTTTAAAACAAATCAATCAAAACTCGTCTTACGATGTTCACTATATCGGAGGTATTAGTAGTATTGAGCGCGAACTTGTTGCTGACTACAAACTCGTTTATCACCCTATTCATACTGGAAAGCTAAGAAGATATCTTTCAATGGAAAACATGAAAGACATCAGTAGAGTTTTTTTGGGACTGATTGATTCATTCAAAGTTCTTTGGAAATTTAAAAGAAAAAATACATTAGTTTTTTCAAGCGGTGGCTTTGTTTCAGTGCCTGTTGTTATTGCAGCTAAACTACAAAGAAAAAAAGTTTTTATCCATGAGCAGACGAGTAGAGTAGGATTAGCGAATAAAATCTGTTCAATTTTTGCAGATAGAGTTTTTATTAGCTTTGAAGATTCTTTCAAATATTTTGATGAAAACAAAACTTACTATTCAGGTTATCCATTAAGACAAGAGTGCTATACGGAAGAAATCAAGCCTGTAAGTTTCAAAGGGCGCATGCTTAATGACTCACAAAAACCGATTCTCTTTGTGACTGGTGGAGGCAACGGTGCCCAGTTGATTAATAAATTAATTGTTAAGAATTTTAAGTTTTTAACGGATAACTATCTCGTCGTTCACCAAACAGGTAAAAGTTTTTATAGTGAGTATGAAAAGCTGGAGCATCCGGATTACATCGCCCTTCCTTTTATCGGACAGGAGATGATACAGCTTTTTAAGTTGGCCACTGTCACAGTTTCAAGATCTGGAGCAGGAACCGTTTGTGAGTTGATTGCAGTCGGGAAAAAGTCGATTTATGTTCCTTTAAGAATCGCTCAAAAGAACGAGCAGTTTTTCAATGCACTTGAAGCACATAAGAAGTTAGGATCTATTATTATTGAAGAGAAAGAATTAACTGATGAGTCGTTTTTGGCTTCGCTTGCTGAAATTGGAATGGAAAATCCGAGACAGTCTGTTCAAAAACAAAATGGCCTTCAGTTTCTTGTAGAAGAAATAGAGAAGGCCTTTTAGATTTAATTATCCAATTCTTAAAATGTATCCTCGCGATTCTCAAACGAAAAAAAGCTCCAGTGGAGCTTTTTTATTTCGTATAAAAATGTAAAGAGATAGGCTTTTTTTTAAGAGTTTGTTTGAGCAACTCTCTTTATGCCTCAGTTAACCAATGCGAAGAATGTACCCACGCGATTTAATCGTTTTAATATACTTAGAAAAAGGCATTAGCTTTTTTCTAAGGTTAGAAAGGTGAGTATCAATGTTCTGGTTTTGAACATGAATGTTCGGCCAAAGAAGATTCGTAATGTAGTCTCTGCTGAAAACCTTATTCGGATTTTTAGCAAGTAAGTGAATCAGCTTAAATTCAATCGGAGTAAGTTGGATTTTCTCTTCACCAATTTCTGCCATCTGCATTTCACAATGAAGTTTGAATCCATCGAAGGTTAGAATTTCAGAATCCGCAGACATTGCTTGTTTTGTAGTAATCTTATTCTTAATGCGAGCGACAAGCTCTCTGAGTGAAACAGGCTTAACGATAAAGTCGTCAGCTCCAAGATTTAATCCTTTAATGATCGACTCCTCAGAAGGGTCACCACTTAAAAAGATTACTGGGAGATCTGGATGAGATATTTTAAATTTCTCGTACAGCTCAAATCCATTCATCGTCGGCATATGAAGATCGAGGATGATTAAATCTGTTTCTGTTTTTCCTAAGAAACTCAAAAGATCTACTGGGTTTTGAATGAGTTCTAGATTGAATGTAGGAGATAATAGCTCGTTGTAGCTTTTTAAGTTATCTTTTACATCATCAACAATAGTAACGTGCATTTTCCTCTCCATATAATTTTCTTTTGCTCCTCTTAGAGTATAAAGACAAAAAATCCTAATAGACTTAGCTTAAACGAAATTGCTAAGATCTTAAGGTAATCTTTATATCTATATGTTTTTACTTAGTCAAGAAGAAATGTTTATAGGAAGGTTTTATCAAAAGTGGCAGGAGTAAGTGGCGCCCTACGTATAAGGGCGCGATTATTGAGAGATTTTAATTTCCTAACAGACCTTTCGTAAGTCCAGCATCTTGCGGGTTTACGAAGTACATATTCAATAATGCTTTCGAGAACGCTGCGTCTCCAATCTTTGGAGAAACCTTTCCGGCCAAATCAAGCTGAGCTCCATCTGGAAGGAAGGTGATAGTCATTCTTTCGCCTTTTTTGACATCGCGAATATTGGAGATAAAAGCATCAAGTGTTGGAAGAAGAGGCTTATATGTCTCTTTGTTTCCATCTTCAAAAGCTTCACCGTAAGTTTTTTTCAGGTCTTTAAGATCTACATCGCGAACAAAATGCATAACGATTTGCTTTGGATCACTTGTTCCCAGGAATGTTCCTGCGTTTGTAGATTTTTGAGTTAAGTAAAGAGCACCGTAATAAACTTTAATTTTAAGGAAAGTAGCCTTTCTAATTCCTACACCATTAATGACCAGCTCCTTTCCAGCGACATTAACTTTGTCGTCGAAAGTCACTTCATCAACTGTTATTGCATGAGCAGTAATTGTTGTCAGAGCCATCACTAGTAAGAATAAAGATTTCATCTACTTTCCTTAGGTTTTAAAAATATTAAGATCTCTTAACTGAACGTTTGTTTCCTTGAAGCTCTTTCTTTCTGATACGGATTGATTGAGGTGTGATCTCTACCCATTCATCGTTATCGATCCAGTCCAGTGCCCATTCAAGAGTTCTGTTAACAATTGGAGGTAGGATTGGTTGTTCATCTTTTCCAGCTGTTCTTACAGATGTTAAATGCTTCTCGCGAACACAGTTTAATACTAGGTCGTTTGGACGAGTAGCTTCACCGATAACCATACCTTCGTAAGTCATCTCTCCCGGCTTAACGAATTGTTTTCCAGAAGATAGTAGATTGTAAAGAGCGTATGGAGTCATCTTTCCAGCTCTATCAGAAACTAGTGCTCCGTTTTGTCTTCCTAGCATATCTCCAGTGTATGGACGGTATCCCATGAACTCAGAAGACATTAAACCAGCACCGCGTGTATCAGTTAAGAAAATCCCACGGTAACCAATTAGTCCACGTGAAGGAATAATGAAAACCATACGAGTTCTAGTTTCTCCAAGTGGCATCATGTTTTCCATGATCCCTTTTCTTGTTGAAAGTCTTTCAGTGATTGCACCTGTTGATTCGTTTGGAATATCTAGAACGACTTTTTCAAATGGCTCTAGTCTTTCGCCGTTTTCATCAGTTTGGAAGATAACTTGCGGACGACCAACCATTAACTCGTAACCTTTACGACGTAATTGTTCGAATACGATAGCAAGTTGAAGTTCTCCACGTCCCTTTAGGATGAAAACTTTGGGATCGTCTGTTCCTTCATATTGAAGAGCAACGTTTGTTTTAATTGAGTCTTGAAGGAACTCTTCAAGCTTTCTTGAAGTTAAGTATTCACCTTCTTGTCCTGACATTGGGGACGTAGAAACTGAAACCTGAACCCCTACAGTAGGTGGTTCAACTGTAATACGTGGTAGTGGTTCAATTTTAGATGTTGATACAATTGTATCCCCAATTTTTGCGTTATCGATTCCAGCAACGATTACGATCTCACCAGCGTCAGCTGATTCAACTTCAGTAATTGCTAGAGCCGAGAACTCCTGAATAGCTGTAATTTTTGAAGCTTTGTTTTTCTTATCAACATCACAAAGAGTGTAACTAGCACCTTTTTTGATTGTTCCTCTTTGAATACGACCGATAGCTAGAGGTCCTAGGTATGGAGAGTATGAAAGGTTTGTAACAAGAAGTTGAAGATCTGGTCCTTCTGAAGTACGTGGAGAAGGGAAGAAGTCAGAAATCATAAGGTCAAGAATTGGATGTACATCTGTTCTTACAACTTTTGGATCGTGAGTTGCCCAACCTGATCTTGCTGAAGCATAAAGAATAGGAATATCTAAGTCGAAATCAGTGATGTTCAACATTGAAGCTAGTTCAAGGAATAGTTCTTCAATTTCATTTTTAACTTCTTCGATACGTTCATCGGGTCTGTCGATCTTGTTGATAACAACAGCGATCTTTAAATTTTGTTCCATTGCTTTAGTAAGAACGAAACGAGTTTGAGGAAGTGGTCCTTCAGAAGCATCTACCAGAAGTACGATACCATCAACCATCATCAGAGATCTTTCAACTTCACCGCCGAAGTCGGCGTGACCTGGAGTATCCAGTAGGTTAATTTTTGTTTCTTTCCAAACAAGCGCACAGTTTTTCGCTGTAATTGTGATCCCGCGTTCTTTTTCAATTTCGCCTGAGTCCATAACTCTTTCAACGATTTGCTCGCGTTCGTCGAAAGTATTTGATTGTCTTAAAAGACAGTCGACCATTGTAGTTTTACCATGGTCGACGTGAGCGACTACGGCAATGTTTTTTAGTTTAGAGTAATTCTTAGACATGCAAAGGAATCCTTGGTTAGAAACGTGGTCAAAATTTATAGTGAATTTTGGGAGACTTTAGCATAAGATCCCCGCTATAGCGAGAACACAATGATACAAGCAAAAAATTTATCCAAACATTTCGGGTCTCAAGACCTATTTGACAACGTCGGCTTTCAGTTAGGACAGCGCGAGCGCGTAGGTCTTGTCGGGAGAAACGGCTCGGGCAAATCGACGCTTTTTAAACTAATTCTCAAAGAGTTATCTCCTGATTCTGGAGAAATTGTTATCCCTAAGGGGTATAGACTCGGTGCTCTCGAGCAGCACATCCATTTTACAAAACCAACAGTTCTTGAAGAATGTATTCAGGTTTTAAATCCCGACGATTTTCTGGAGCATGAAGCTGAGAAAATTCTTTCTGGATTGGGCTTTTCTGATGAGGATATGCAAAAGGATCCCAAGAGCTTTTCAGGTGGTTATCAGATCAGGATTAATTTAACAAAAGTTCTCCTGCAGGCGCCAAATCTTTTGCTTTTGGATGAGCCTACCAATTATTTGGATATTGTTAGTATGAGATGGCTGAAGAGTTTTCTAAAAAACTTTCCAGGCGAAATCATGCTCATTACCCATGATAGAGAGTTTATGGATGATGTTATTACTCATACAATGGGACTTCATCGTCAGCAGTTAAAGAAAATCAAAGGTGATACAGCAAAGTTTTACGAACAAATTATTCAAGATGAAGAAATGTACGAAAAAACCCGCGGCAATCTTGATAAAAAAAGAAAAGAGATGGAAGCATTTGTTGAGAGATTTAAAGCGAAAGCTTCTAAGGCCGCTCAGGCCCAGTCTCGAATGAAAGCCTTGGAAAAAATGAGCACGATGGACAAGCTTGCTGACGTCGACTCACTCGGATTTAGATTTAGATTTATTGAATGTCCGGGAAAACAAATTGCAGAAGTTCAGAATCTTAGTTTTTCATATCCAGATAAACCGCAGGATGTTCTTTTTAGTGATTTAAGTTTTCCGATTAACCGCGAAGACCGCATCGCTATCATTGGTAAAAACGGAAAAGGGAAGTCAACATTACTCAATGTCATTGGGGGAAATCTAAAACCTAATACGGGAAGAGTTGGTTTTCATCCGTCTGCTCAGATGGGACATTTTGGTCAGACCAATATTAATCGTCTGCATATGGACAATACAATCGCTGAAGAAATTCAGGCCGAAAATAGTGACCTGTCAATTTCAGGAGTCCGCAATATTTGTGGAACGATGATGTTTGATGGTGACCTTGCAAAGAAAAAAATTAAAGTCTTATCAGGTGGAGAGCGTGCCCGTGTTTTATTGGGGAAAATCCTGGCAAAACCGGCCAATCTCTTACTTCTCGATGAGCCTACCAACCACTTGGATATGGAATCAATCGAGTCTCTTACAGAAGAGATTGGAAACTTTCCAGGTGCAGTTATTATTGTTACCCACAGTGAAATCATGTTGAGAAACCTTGCTACAAAGCTGGTTATTTTTCACAATGGAACAGCTGAGTTTTTTCACGGAACGTATGACGATTTTCTTGAAAAAATTGGATGGGAGAGTGAGGAATCAAAACCAAACAAAACATTAAAAAGAAAATTAACTGAAAAAGAAATCAAGCAAAGAAAAGCAGAAATTGTAATCGAGCGAGCAAAGTTTACGAAGCCGCTTAAAGAAGAAATTGAAAAGCTTGAAATCGACATTACAAAGAACGAAGAGCTGTTAAAAAGAATTAGCGGAGAGCTTGAAAAGGCCACGAGTTCTAACGATACCTCAAAGCTTACGGACTATGCTCATGCCATCGGAAAATTGAACTCAATGATAGACCAGTTGTTTGAAAAGTTAACAAATACCAATGAAAGCCTTGATTCTATTCAACTAAAGTACGACAAAGAGATGGATTCTCTTCAATGATATTATAGTGACTTAGGGGGCGTCGCCAGACTTTGTGGCCCCCGGACTATCAGTACGTTTACCATACATTTCGACTAATCAATAACATACTTCAGATACTGAGGAGGCTCATTAGCTTAAGTGCTTAAGTGATAAAATAAATTCTACTTATACCGATAAGTTTCCAAATGAAACTCGCGATCTTGAGGGTGCTTTTATGGTTTCGAAATTAATTTTATTTTTGATACTTTTAATAAGCGCAATTTCTTGTGGGCCCAAAAAAGCTGAGTCACTTTCAGTAAAACTCAACGTCTTTAAAAGTAATATTACTGCAGCAGCTGCTTTAAATGGTGGTGTGGTTATTGTTGGAAGAAGTGAAGATGGGCTAGATGCATTTCGAGTAGGCCTAATGGATGTTAACCAAGATCTTTCTTTAAATTTAAAAAAAGGTAAATGGGAGTTTGCTGCCATTGCATGGGAAGGAAACAATGGTCCTGTCACTGGGAAAAATCGTTGTGCGTATACTGGTTTTGTAGAATTAAAAGATGCGGAAGCAAGTATTTCTCTGAATCTAAATATGTTGAGATGTGCATCTGATTTTAATGGAATGCAATTTTCTCATGCTGATTATAGAAAATCTGCCACTGGAGAATTTTACGATTTTTTCCCAGTAATGTGTATGAATCCTATTTTAAATAATGCCAATTGTTCTTATTACGCTCCAAATTCTACAAATTTTTTAAGTTATAAAATTGTTTTTCCAGCTGATAAAAAAGGCGAAGTTCAGGCACCGAACTCAAGTCTGTCAACGAACTGTCTTCCAATGAACACAACTCCAAGGGCAAAAATACCAGTGACGGATACGAGCACTGATGGGCCGTTTGGTGTGAAGACAATATTTTTTATGAGCTCAGATTGTTCAGGAGCTCCAGTCGTTTATGATTTTGAAGATGGGTTGAGAGATAATTTATCAGTACCTGTTCTTAATGCGACAGATTTTTCAGTAGGGTATTATTCATTCTTATATTTAAATCCTGGAGCAGCTTTTGATATGAGGCCGATTGAACCCCAGTATTTTACTTTGATGAATGGCGCTTACGAAGGTGGGGTGACTTACTTTAACTCAACATCAATCAGCTACATGCTATCTGAATTACCTGCAGGTGTTCAGCAAATGTGTCTTACGACGAGTGCAAGCTGTCTGGCCAGTGAGTGGCTAGCTCCACCTACGGCAAATGGTAATATTTCAATTCTATCAGGCGACGGAACTAAGACGGTAAAGCTTTTTTATCAAACAGCAAATGGAGTTGTAAGCACGACTCCGTATGAAAAGACATTCGTGTTGGACACTATTGCTCCTCAAAGCTTTCTGATAAATATGTCATTATCTACAGCAACGGTAGCGGCTGGAGTCAATGTCGCCTGGAATCCAGGTATAGAGGATAACTTTAAATCAGCCCTTGTGAGAGTGTGTCTTGATCAAGGGTGCAGTGGCACCGTCTTGGGTACAAGTACGCAAACAGCACAAGGTGTCACTAATGTGCAATTTAATGCAGGGGAATTGTCACCGGCCCTGACTTTGGGCCAGAGTGTTTATTTTCATGTAAAAATTGAAGATAAGGCAGGAAATTTTCAAAATTTTGTCTCTTCATCTAAGACCGTTGGTCCTTAATTTATACTTTTAGAGGTCTACTAAACACATAATTCGCACCGTGTTGTCACGAACTTTGGTTAGTGCTTTTCCTGATCCTTAATAGGTTGTATTCCCCTCTATAGAATGTTATTTTGTGCCGATTCAAAATACCTATTTTGTCGAGAGAAATACCCATGTTAAATGACAATTTTACCTATGCCTTTTCCAATGAAGCCCAAAACGAAGTTTACGACTTTATTAAAAATCTTCATCAGTATGAAAAAATTGAAGATGCTAAAACTTTAGAGAATGATGACTGTCCTACATTTCTAAAAGAAATTGAAGAAATTAGAAATGAACTTGAAAATGGAAAACGAATTGTTATCGTTCGTCCGTTCACAGATCTTCACAATAAATACACAATTCAAGAACAAAGAACGATCAGCTGGTTGCTTGGAAATGTCCTTGGAGATCCTCTGGTTCAAAACGAAGCAGGTGATAAAGTCATTTGCGTTTACGACCGTGACCGCAATGCGAGCATGACAAAAGGTGCTCGCTACCACCAGACGAGAGAGGGCGGAACGATCCACACTGATAACGTAAACGTTCCATTCCACTGGGAGTATTTAGTATTAAGCTGTATCTCTCCTGCCATGTCAGGCGGAGAAAATATTTTAGTTAATGCTCTGACGGTTTATAAAATTCTTAAAGAAAAACATCCGGATGTTATCGCTATCCTTGAAAAGAATTTTATGTGGGAGCAGCGTGGTGTTGCAGACGCAACTTACGAAGCACCGATTTTAACTTACAATAAAAAAGGCGAACCAATGTTCCGCCATCTTCGTCCGTACATGGAGTCAGCTCATAGAAAAGTTGAAATGCCATTAACAGATGAGCAGATGTATGCGATTGATACACTTGATTCAGTCATTGAACACTCGGACAATCAATACCGTCACACTTTTAAAGCGGGAGAAATTCTTCTGACTTACGATTCACAAGTTCTTCACGGAAGAACATGTTTTTCAGATGAGCTTAACGCCGTCACAATTTTTGATTATAAAAAAGATCACAATAAACCATTAAAGCGCACTATGGATCGACTATGGGCGAAGAAGAGAGCAAAACTATGTCTGGTCTAACAGCACTTATCCTGGCCGCAGGCTACGGCTCTAGAATTGCCGATGTTACAACAAACCCAAAGAGCATGCTTCCGATTAATGAGAAATCTTTAATGGACTGGCATTTTGATAGTCTGGCGAAGGTTGGGATTAAAAATGTTGTTGTAGTCACTGGTTATAAGCGTGATGTACTTGAAGACTATCTTCAAAAGTTCAGCACAAATTTTAATTTAGAATTTGCCGTTAACGATGATTACAAAGTTAAAGGAAATACTTACTCATTATTTTTTGGCCTTGAAAAAGTAGAAACAGATTTTCTTCTTTTTGATGCTGATCTTATTTATGAATCAAATATTTTAAGATCGTTTGTTGAAGACCATACCGCTAATCAGATTCTGGTTGGTGAGGGCTCGATTGACGATATCGAAAGTGCAAAGACTATGATCGATGCAGACGGATTTGTTCGTATGACAATCGATAAGCGTGCCGTCACTGATTCAGAAAAAGCGAAATACAAATTTGCAGGTGAAGCTATTGGTATTTTAAAATTCTCTAAAGAGTACAGAGATGACATGTTCAACGAATGCAAAAAGTTTTTAGCTGATGAAGCAAACGTTTCAAAAAACTGGGAACACGTGATGAACGAGTTTCTTCAAACTCATGACATGGGGATTCATCAAGCAGCAAGTAATATCTGGGTGGAAATTGATAATCGTGAAGATTATGAACGCGCACAAAAATTATTTGGAGCTCATTAATGAGTTGGCTTTCAGAATATAAAAGTTCATTAAAAAACGTTCACGCTGAAGAATTTCTGGATGTCTATTTATATAGACCATTTGCATTCATCATCGTTAAACTTTTTTACTCACTTCCTCTGACGCCAAATAATTACTCATTTATGTCTTTTGCTTCAGGGATGGCTTCAGGATATTTTTTCTATCACGGCAGCTTTTCATGGGGAGCTTTTTTCTTCTTCATGTTTGCCGTTCTTGATTGTTGCGACGGCATGCAAGCACGCATGAAAAAAAACGGATCTGAGTTTGGTCGCTTCGTCGACGGACTCGTTGATTACGTTGCAAACATTGTGGCCTATATCTGTCTTGGAATTGGAGTCACTAAAGCACTTCCATTAACGGCAGGCATTCCTACCTGGTATTTAGTTATCGGTGCAGGAGTTAGTAAGGCCCTTCACTCAATCATGTATGACCATTATTTAATGGAGTACATTTCATATGAAAAAGGTGATGGCGGATTCGTTCAACGAGAGATCGAAGTTATTCGTCACAAGATTAAAGAAGCGCAATTGGATCCGAATGGATCAAAGAGAAGACTTCTTATTTTAAAAATCTACCTAGGTTTCTCAAGTCTTCAGGCCGGAAATGAGGGGCGTACACTTAAGTTTGATTCACAAGAATATGTGAAGAAAAATTTCAGATCAATCCAGATGTGGGGGCTTATTGGACCTGCATGGCATATTACTTTCCTTATCCTGGCTTTCTTATTTAATCATGCAGAATGGTTATTTGCTTATGCCATCATTTTTGGAAATTTTTGGATGTTATTTATGTTGTTTTATCAACATAAACTAAATACAGAGCTGACTAAATCTAACAAGGTCGTGGCGTGATCGCATTACTCCTTGGTTTAGCAATCGGATTTTTGATGTGTATCCCGGTGGGGCCCATCAATGTCTGGGTAGTGAATACTTACTTGAAGCATAATTTCCGCGCCGCTTTCTCGATTGCTCTTGGCGGATCAGTTATGGATTTTGTTTATTTCATGGTGATCTTAAGCGGATTATCGTTTTTTACTTTCTCCGCTCAGACAACTTTGATTTTAAAAATCGTAGGAGTGCTCTTTTTATTTATTTTCGGGATGAAAGAATTGCTGACAAAAAATCAGATTTTCGAAATCACTGAAGAAGAAAAAAAGAAAAAGCCTCGTGCAAGTGGATATTTTTTGTTGGGAGTGCTGATCTACACTTCTAACCCGACACTGATTGCGACAATGTCAGGACTGGCAGCAGTTATTAAATCTTGGCAGCTGTTTGATTTTAATTTCCTTAACTACTTCCTTTTATCTTTTGGAGTAGCAGTGGGATCAGCTGGTTGGTTTTATTTTATGATCAAAATGGTGGAGAGGTATCAAAACCGTATCCCTAAGAAGTTCTTTTTTCATTTCAGCCGAGCATCGGGTGTTTTGATTGTGATATTCAGTTTAATTATGGCCTTTAATGTTTATAAGGAAGTCTATCTATGAAAAAATTAACGACTAAAAAGTCTACACAACTCAGAAATATGCTTGTTTCAAGCGAGCTTGAGTTCTTAATGGAAGCACACAATGGTATTTCCGCAAAAATCGCTGAAGAAGCGGGCTTTAAAGGAATTTGGGGTTCAGGTTTATCAATCTCTGCTTCTCTTGGTGTAAGAGATAACAACGAAGCTTCATGGACTCAGGTTCTGGACGTTGTTGAGTACATGAGTGATGCTACAAAAATTCCTATTCTTCTTGATGGAGATACTGGTTACGGTAACTTCAACAACATGAGAAGACTTGTTATGAAACTTGAGCAACGTGGAGTTGCCGGGGTTTGTATCGAAGATAAAATTTTCCCAAAAACAAACTCATTCTTAAGAACAGAAGCACAGCCTCTGGCCGATATCGAAGAGTTTTGTGGAAAAATTAAAGCCGGTCAAGACACTAAACTTGACGATGATTTCAATATCATCGCTCGCGTTGAAGCTCTTATCGCTGGATGGGGACTACAAGAAGCTGTTAAGAGAGCAGACGCTTACAGACTTGCTGGAGCAAACGCTATTTTAATGCACTCAAAAATTTCAAAGCCAGATGAAATCCTAGCTTTCATGAAAGAATGGGGAGAGAGATCAAAAGAGTGTCCGGTTGTTATCGTTCCAACTAAATACTACGCAACTCCAACAAACACTTTCAGAGAAGCAGGAGTTTCAACTGTTATTTGGGCCAACCACCAAATGAGAATGGCCGTAACAGCAATGCAACAAGTAACTAAGACAATTTTTGAAGAGCAATCTTTGATGAACGTTGAAGATAAAATTGTATCAGTTGCAGAATTATTTCGTCTTCAAAATGATAAAGAACTTGAAGCTGCTGAAAAATTATACTTAACAGTTGCAGACGCAGACGCTCCAAGAGTTGTTCTTCTAGCTGCTTCTCGTGGAGCTGAGTTAAAAGAATTAACAGAAGACCGTCCAAAGGTTCTGATCGATATCAACGGGAAGCCATTAATTGAGCAATCGATTAACAACTTCTACGCTCACGACATCAAAGATATCGCGATCGTTACAGGATACAAAAAAGAGGCCTTCAAATTCCCGAACATTAAATACATTGCTAACGACAATTATGAATCAACGAGCGAGTTGTCTTCATTGTACTTGGCTAGCAAGCAGATCGTGGATAACACAATCATCTCTTACGGTGATATTCTTTACAGAAAATATATCCTCTCTCGCTTACTAGAAGAAAAAGGCGATATCACAATTGTTGTTGATGCTACTCTAGACAACAGAGCTGCTGACTACAAAGGTGACTTTGTTCTTTGTTCAAGAAAACACAGCACTAAGTTTTCTGAAGCTCCTGCTGAACTTCAAGGAATTAAATTTGGAACAACGAATGATTCAAAAGAAGCAAGTGGTGAGTGGATTGGTCTTGTGAAGACTAATAAAGTCGGATCTCAAGTTTTATCTGCAACTCTAGAAGAGCTTTCAAAGACTCCAGACTTCAATAAAATGAAGCTTCCAGATTTAATGAATAAGCTTTTAGAAAAGAAAGTAAAAATCAATGTTATGTACATCGATGGACACTGGATGGATGTAGACAGTTACGCTGATGTTTCACGCGGACAACAGTTTTAATGACAGAAATAATTCTTAGGGCCTTAAATAAAGACGATGAAAAAGCCTTTATGGATGGCCTGGAATTATTTTCAGATATGGATGGTGAGTGGTACAGCTTCATTTGGGAGCTGGGACTAAAATTTGAAACTCACTTAGAAACACTTGATGATCGCTTCCATGGAAGAAATCTCTCCCCTGGATTTGTAGCAGACTCTATGCTTTATGCTTTTTTAGACGGCAAAATTGTAGGTCGCTCTAGCATAAGACATGACCTTAATGACCACCTTCGAAAGATTGGCGGGCACATTGGTTATGCAGTCGCTACACCTTTTAGAAAGAGAGGGATTGCTACTGAAATTTTAAAACAATCTCTCGTTTATTGCAGAGATGTTTTAAAGTTAGAGCGTGTTCTCGTCACTTGTGACGAAGACAATATAGGATCAATTAAGACTATTGTGAAAAATGGTGGAGTTTTTGAAGATAAAATTTTAGCTAAAAGTGGAACAGTTCAAACAAATCGTTATTGGATAGATTTAAAATAAAAAGAGAGAGCATTATGATTACAGCGGATAAGTTTTTAACACCAGCAAGAGAATTAGGGTTTAATTTTTTTACAGGAACACCTTGTTCTTATTTAAAGCCATTCATTAACTACGTTATTGATACAGACGGTTTTGATTTTTATGACAGTGTTAACGAAGGTGACGCTATTGCGATCGCTGCTGGAGCTACTATTGGTGGAAAGCGCGCGGTTGTTATGTTCCAAAACTCAGGTTTAGGAAATGCCGTTAACCCGATTACGTCTCTTACTTACACTTTTAATATTCCTGTTATGATCATCACAACTCTTCGTGGTGAAGTTGGAGGACCTGCTGACGAGCCTCAACACGAACTCATGGGACAAATTACAACTCAAATGCTTGAGACCATGAGACTAAAATGGGCATATTTTCCACAAACGGAAGCTGAGGTTGGACCTGCTTTAAAAGCAGCAGATGAATACATGAAAGCTCACAATCAGCCTTTCGTATTTGTCATGAGAAAAGATGATATCGCTGAATATAAGCTTCAGACGAAACCAGCTCCATCAAAAAAAGATTTTAGCATTACTCATAAAGATCACTTCGAACTTGATTATAAATCTCGTACGACAAGAACTCCGGTTCTTGAAGTTCTTCAAAAATCTCTTGGAATGGATGCAGCTGTTATTGCAACGACTGGGAAAACAGGACGTGAGTTTTACGAAGTAGGAGACCAGGCCAATCAATTGTATATGGTTGGATCAATGGGATGTGCTCTTGCTTTCGGATTCGGATTAGCAGTTGTTAAACCAAATCTTAAAGTTGTTGTTATCGACGGTGACGGAGCTCTTCTAATGAGAACGGGATCAATGGCCACTGTTGGTGCTTATAAACCAAAAAATTTAGTTCACATTCTAATTGATAATGAAGCTCACGATTCTACTGGTGGTCAGGGGACTGTGACTGGTGGAGTTTCTTTTGGAACTGTAGCTGCTGGTTTTGGATACGATACAATTTATTCGACAGACAGCCTGGAGAAATTCACTGGCATCATGTCTGAGATTAAAAATAATAGTTCAGTAACTTTCGTGCATTTAAAAACACAGAAAGGATCTCCTGAAAAGCTAGGAAGACCTAAAGTCACCCCAGCTCAGGTATCTGTTAGATTTAAGGATTTCGTTCAAGCCAAAGCTTAAGCAAGTTAGATGCCTCAAGCCTTTCCGCATCGTTGTCAAAACCTTGCGGAGGCATTTGAGGAAATCCCTGCACTCCTGAAACCATCGAGTACATCTCGCGGCCTTTTCCAGCTTTTTTCACTCTCGCTTCATTTCCTTCATCATCATATCTTACTAACTGAATGCCCGGAGCATTTTCACCGCCGTGACAAATGTAGCAGGTCTTATCGATAACTTTGGCCTGAAACAATGTGAAAGGAGGAGCGTCTCCAGCTTGGATTTTTTTAAGCAGTCTTAGTCTTCTTGATTCTTCATCGCTAGCATTTGGGTTTTGAGTAATAACCGGCGCAGTCTCAATTTCTTCAACCGGCTTTCCAGATCCTTGAGCGCTGTCATAGTGAAGGCGTAAAACTTTTTTGTTCATATCTTCAATGATGATCATTGATCCATCAGGAAGCTCTGTAAGCCCAGAGGGGCTTCCGTATTTTTGCTCTCCCTTCGTATCCCATCCGTAGACAATACTTTGCGGAATGCCCGTTGGAAGACCTTTATCATTGCGTTTGAAAGCGACGATGCGGTGACCTTTTGCTTCGTAACCATGAAGGGCGGCCATTGTTCTACCTTTGTACCACTCAGGAAATAAATCTCCCTGGTAAATAGCAAGAGCTAATGGAGCAGAGTGGGCCGGAAGAAACATGTGCGGCTTTGTATAACCCGAACAGTTTACAGCTTTCCATTCAGGACTATTGAGATTGTTGTCATAGCAATAAGGCCAGCCAAAATGTTTTGCTTTTTCAACCACGTTGATTTCATCATGAGGAAAACTATTAGTGTTAAGTGAAGGAGCGTATTTGTTGATGGCATCGCGGCTATTTTCACCTTGAAGGAGAACTCTTCTTTCAGAATCCCAAACCATTGCCATAGAGTTTCTTAACCCTTTGGCAAAAACTTCGAAATTAGGAGACACTACTCCATTTGTACCCATTTTATAAACTCTAATCTGGCCTTGACCGATTTTTGCATCTTCAGCTTCATCACAGTATTTTTTCTTAACTGCGCCCATCGCATTTTTATGACAGACGTTTGAAGCTGAACCAACGTTGATATAAATATTGTTAGCTTCATCAAATGCGAATGACTTAAGAGGGTGTAGTCCTTCTGCCGGAAGGTTTTGAATTAAGATTTCAATTGTATCAGCAGGCTTAGCTGCAAGTGGATCAAAACGTAAAAGTGATGTGCTTGAAGCAACATAAAACTTTCCATCGGTGTGTTTTGAAACCTGATGTGGCCTATTGATGATTTCTCTTCTTGGGTCTTTTAGTCCAAAAGATTTGCTTGAAAGAATTTCTCTAAGTTGAGAAGTCCCATTGTTGAAATCTAATAAAAATATTTTACCGTCGTATGGATTCCATGACCCCATATCAGTTAAGACGATTTGATCGCTGGTAACGGCCGCAGCAGAACGTGGTTTTCTAAGGCCTGTTCCATCATGAACTAGACCCAGACAAAATCCTGGAGCTGTTTTAACATCTACACTAGGGAAGCTGTCACAATCGCCGATGATTTTATAAACGCTTCCAGCGTTTGATGGCTTTCTTGAAAAGAAATTTACGTAGCTCACATAATCTTCCTGATCCATCCATTTAGACTCTTTAAAATCTAAGACAACATTTGGTGCATGGTCTGTTTGGATTGGTTGGTGAGAGCAAGCTGATAGAAGAATGGATGCGAGTAAAATGTGTTTTTTCATTCTACTAGGGTACTAAATACAGGAATGGTGTCTATGGGTAATATTCACCACTCCCGAGAGGTCTTAAACAGTCTTATTTCTTTACGATTTCTCTGCAACATCCGTAGAAAACATTGCCATCGTTCACGTAAGTAATATGCTTCGGGTATACGTTATCGCTCATCCCGTCGCTACACTCACCAGTTGTAATTGATGCCAGAGAGCCTTTGTCAGACTTTACAATGAAAGCAAATTCATCAGCGTATCCAATAGCGTTTGTCTTTGATTCTACAGCTTCAGTAACCACTGTATCTTCGATTGGAGAGCTGAACTCGATTGAAGACTCAGTAATTTTCAGACCCCAGAATGGCTCTGTACCAAAACATGAATAATCAGCGGCCATCGAAGAAAACGAAAGAACGATAGATAAAGCGGCAATAAATTTTTTCATTTGAAGTCTCCATAAGATTTAGTTGGGATCTTCATAACAAAGAACCAGACCATTCTCTACAGGGACTGTAAAATGTTCAGTTTAGAGGAGTTCTGCCCAGGTCATCCCCAAGGCCACTGAGCGGTAAAGAGCTGAATTTCGGTTTTTGCCCAGGAGAGTTGAATCGCTATAGTTTAGGTTAAGCATAGTCGTATCGTTAATCGCCCAAGCTGGAGCAAGAGAGACTTCCCAATACTGGCCGGCAATTAGAGATTGTGAGTTAAAGGTTTTTTTAGCAAGGTAGCTCCATTGAAGGGTGCCTGAGACATCTATTTCATCCGTGATTGCATAAGTATAAGTTCCGGCCGTTGCAAAGGCATAAGTAGATGAAGAGAGATTTTTTTGTGATGGAAGATATTGTGGAGTCACACTAAATTTCCATGCATCACGAGCGACAACAGTTGGAAGATCAATCTTATAAAAACCAGTTCCTCTGATATCAGTTCTCAATTCTTTTTTAGAATTAAAATTATTTTCTCCAAAAGGCACTATGACTTTTACACCTAAAAAGACTCTCGGTTGCCAGGTGCTGTAGCTATAATTAGTGAATGCTTCATAAAAAGACCCGACACCAAGATCGCCAAATCCAGAGTTCGACTCTTTTTTTCCAAGTCGCTTTGATTCTTTTTGAATGAAGTTCACACTAAGATTACTTTGAAATCGTTCTGTAAAAAGCTTTTTATATTCTAAGCTATAAGTGAAAGTGTGGTCGCGGTTATTGTCGCCATCAAAGAGGGCTTCACCTTCGTTATTAGACTGGCCCAAGTCAGATCTAAAAAGAGTTGAAGCAGTCCATTCCTGTAAGTGATCACCCAGAATTAAACTTGCAGCAGATTGTCCACCGCCACAACATGAAGCCGCATGAGCAGATCCCATCATTAAAAATAATATTAAAGAGTAAAAGGTCTTTGCCACTGATCAATAACCTTGTTGTTTTCGTTTATTTCTAAATGAAGTGTCCACAGTCCTGGCATAATAAAGGCCAGCTCTGTAAATTGAATTGTTGTTGCTGAAATTTGTTGAACCATTATTGGGCTTGATCCATGCCCCATATCTGGCATCCAGATATATGAGCTTATTGTTTGACCAGGCTTGAGCTCTCTTTCTAGAGTGATTTCAAATGATGAAAGCTCATCCAAAGAAGGAGAGACGATCCACTTTAACGTGAATCCTATTTTCTCTACTTGAAAATTTTCTGCATATAAATGAATTGCCGCTTTTTCGGCCTTGTTAAAAATGGGTGGCTTTCCACAACTGCTAACAATGAGTGCAATGAGCACTATCTTAAAATAATGCATCCAAGTGACCTTGTTTCTTTTTCAGTTATTTCTTTATGATCTGTGAGTTGGGTAAGGGCATTTTTTAAATACAGTTTTTTTGCACTTTCAGGATTTGTTCTATCGGTAACTCCACCATTATAAAGAATATCATTGTCCTCGCTCAAGACAATGACTTGAGGAGTTCTATTGGCCTTTAAGATATTGGCGATTTCCAGGTTATTGTCATCAATAACAGGAAAGAGTGGTTTGTATTCACTAATGACTTCATTAATTTCGGATAGAGGTGCACCTTTTTTAGAGTGAATACCAATGAACTCTATTTCGGGAAATTCTTTTGCCAGCTTATTAATGTAGGGAATGTTTTGTTGAGTGCACGGACAAGTCCTGCTCAAAAAAACGAGAACTTTATTTTTCTTTGAATCAATAGGTCTTAATGATTTTTCAGGATAAGACATCAGGGCCGGAAGTTTTACAGAACTAGCTGCAAAAACATTTCCGGTGACTAATATTAATGTGAGAAAAAAAGTTTTGAACATGGTTATAGTGCAACCAGTGTTCTGACTTCTTCAACAACTTCTTTTTTGTCGTTAAGCAGTTGCAGTTTTAAATACCATTCACCTTTCATTCCACCCATGAAATAAATTTTTTCAATTAGATAATCAGCTGGAGAGCTATTAGTGATCACGACTGGTCTTGAACCATGCTCATGGCCGCCACTCATCACCATCCAAGGGATGACGTTAAGTTTAAGATCTGTATTTTCATTTAAAGAAATAGCTGCACTTGTATATTGGTTAAATGCCGGAGCTGTTATCCAGGAAATCTTTGCGCAAAGATTAGTTTTTGCAAATGAAACTTCACCTGGTTCACAGGCAAAAAGAGCAGAAGTAAACGAGCTTAAAAAAACGAATAATAATAGCTTTTTCATTATAGTCTCCAGATATGTTCTAAAGCATTTATAATCCTCACCATTCTGATTGTCACCTGCAACAATTAACATCATTTTGCCAGGCGCAGCGGCCTATTTATCACTTTAAACACTCCTAATATTAGGTTAGGATGTGCCCAAATTAGAACTTACTTCCAGAGGCTTTTCCTATGAAAACCGTTACTCGTAATATTTTATTGAACCCAGGTCCTGCAACAACTACTGACACTGTAAAAAATGCGATGGTTGTGCCTGACATTTGTCCAAGAGAATTAGAGTTCGGTGAACTGACGTTATCAGTAAGAGATGATTTAATTAAGATCGCTCATGGTGAAAAAAATCATACGTGTGTGCTTTTAACTTCTTCTGGAACAGGGGGAGTTGAGGCCTGTTTAACGTCAGTTATCCCTATGGATAAAAAAGTTTTTATCATCAATAACGGCGCTTACGGTGAACGTATGCAGGCCATTTGCGACGCTTACGGAATTGGCCATATTGATTACAATATCCCAGCAGGTCAGCCTGTTGATATGATTGAACTTGAGAGTCTTATTAAAACTCACCAGACTCAAGTTTCACACGTGGCCTTCATTCACCATGAAACGACCGTGGGAATTCTAAACCCACTAAAAGAAATTTGTGAATTATCTCATAACTACAAATTAGAAAATATTGTTGATGCCATGTCATCATTTGCAGGAATGGACATTGATGTCGAAAGAGACCAAGTCGATTACCTAGTATCTTCATCAAATAAATGTATTCAAGGAATGGCGGGAATTAGTTTCGTTATCGCGAGATTAAAAAATCTTCAAGGAACTAATAGAATCAAGAGAAATTTCTATTTCAATTTGCTTACTAATTATGAGTACCTAAATAAGAACAAGCAGTTTCTTTTCACTCCTCCTGTTCAAACTCTTTATGCTTTAAGACAAGCGATCAATGAATACTTTGCTGAAGGTGGTGCCAACAGAGTTACCCGTTACGCTTCAATGTATGAAATCATGAAAAAGAGAGTGAAAGAATTAGGGTTCAAGTTTCTGGTTGAAGAACGTCATCACGCAAAACTTCTGACAGCAATCTTAGATCCTATTAGTTCGAATTATTCATTCAATGAAATGCATGATTATTTATTTGAAAGAGGCTTTACGATTTATCCGGGGAAGGTAGGAAGTATCAATACATTCAGACTTTCTAATATCGGCGAGATTTACCCCGCCGATATTGAGAACTTTTTAAAAGTGTTCGAAGAGTACCTGAGAGTTAAAAAAATTATCGATTAAAGTTGAGGGCTGATGCCAACAGCAATAACCATAACGATAAGACATAAAATAATGACATCGAGCTTGCTAATTTTGTTCCAGATCATAATAACTCCTCATTCGTTTAAAAATCAGATGGGAGTTAATATATTTTTTGTTGAGCATTGCCAACAGCTATGTAAGTTTTTTAGAAATTGATCCCCACTCCTGTCCTAAGTAGCCGAAAACCAGCCAATAGATCCTGTCGCCCATTCCTCCGAGAGAGAAACTAGCGTGGTAAATGACGAATACGGGAAGGTGCGCCAAAAGAAAGATGGCCATGGTTTGCCGGTGAACATTGGTCTCTCTGAGACCTTTAAGAACTCCCACAATCATTAAAAGATAACCAATAATAGAGACAACCATTAAAGGGTAGCCGCCGATAACGGCCGAAGAAATGAACATGTTGTGTGGGTCTTTAAATGAATTGTAGCCTTCAACTTCAATTCCTTCTTTTGAGCCGCTGAAGAATTTATAAAGGAGTCCGTGGCCGAAGTAAGGACTTTTTTCGAACATGTCCCATCCACGAAAAACTTCGTCCATTCTGGTTGAAACACCATCTTGAGCAGGGCGAAGACCAAAGCCGGTTTTACCTGTAGTGATCTCATACATAAATTGTGAAGTAGGTGCACCCACTAATAATACAGAAACAAGAAAGCATGAAAGAAATGTAAATTTAAAAAGTCTGATCGATCTTTTTTTAGAGCCGAAAACTAAAATTCCTACGAAACCAGTGATCACGATTGTTCCAAAGGCCGCTTTTGTGGAAGTAAAAAGCACAGCAAGAGTAATGATGAAGATCCCAATGAGTTTTAAAAAGTTGTTGCTCTTAAGAGTCCAACTTTTATCCTGAAATAATTTAGGAAAGAAGAAAATGAAAGCAGCGGTACTTGCTGTCACCATGTGAGGGATGTGTTTAAAAAAGCCTACAAATCTTCCACCTCTGAACATATAGGGAAAAAGTACGGGAAGAAAAAGCATACTCAAAATGACAATGGATGAGCTGACTTTGTTAATCCAATTGGTGAATTTCTCCAATGAAAAAACAGAGGGGATAATGACTCCGTAAACCATGATGAGCATGATGGCCATCCCTAGACCACCAAGTTGTACGATCACTGACTGAGTCACGTTCACCAAAGTTATTTGAAATAAGGTCTGTATAGAAAGAACTGCGATCAAAGTGTAGATAAAAATCTTATACAGTTTTGAAAGCGGGTAGAGAGACTTTGTCTTAAGCCAATAAAAGATCAGAATCAAAGAAATAACGAATTGTAATCCGAAGTTAATAAACGGATGAAGGCCGTATTGAAAAATAATCGGCGGGATAGAATAAGGAACAATTTGCAACCACTTGAATGAAAGCTTGGAGAAAAAAATCAAAACAAGCAAAGTGATGCAGCAGTAGTCTATAACTTTTGAGACAGAAAACTTAGGCTCAATCATTAACTTTGTCTTTAATTAATACAGCAGTAAGGGCCGCCGTTAAAAGAACTGAAATGATAGAGATGATTCTGAATGAGTCATTACTTACGAGAGGACTTTTATTTTTGATGAGTACGATATCATTTGAAGCAAGAGTGTAGTCATTCTTAGCACCGTTTTTTAAAACGTCTTCAAGATTTAAATTTAAGCTGGTTTTTTGCTCACCATTGGGAGCAGTGATAGCTTGCTGATCATTTCCAATAACAATATTTTCCAGATCCGCTTCGTTATTAGTTCCACCAGCGAGTGAAAGGAGAGTAGTGAGTTTCATGTTGGCTGGAACGTGATAGAGACCTGCATTTTTAACAGCGCCTAAGAGCCTGATAGGGATAAGATCTTGATTAGGATATGATTCGAAAACAAATTCAGAAGGAGAACTTAGATTATATTTTGTCGTCTTCGAGGTGTCTGCTTGAGTGGCCGCAAAAGTTTGATTGATTAGAATACTGTACGTAAATAGACAGATAATAATGCGTCTCATATCTACAATTCTCCCGAAGCTGATAAAAATTTTATTCTTATTCATAATAACAGAAATAAATTTAAATTAATAAATTTCTGCTCTTTAGTGATTGGAAGATGTGACGATAAGATATTAAATATAGGAATTATATGAACTCAAACGAAGAGATTACTCTACATCAAGTCTTGCAGATTTTTACCAAGCGTTGGAAGTATCTTTTACTTCTCGCACTGGTTTTTATATTGGGGGCCTTGATAAAACATAAGTACTTTCCGATGTACCCGGGAACGGGAAAGCTTATCATAAAAGATGTTAGAAACAGTCAACTACAACTCGTTTTGAGTTCTGTGGCCGGACCTGGAACTGAAAATTCAGGCAGTGATAATAGTAAGGGTGATGATGTCGCAGAAAGAGCAGAGACTATATTAGATACACACGAATACTATGTGGTTCTTGCTACAAAGCTACTACAAGTCAAAAATGAACAGAACAATCAAGCATTAAAGAATTTTTTTAAGAGAATTGAAGGCAGTGAAAATAATCCTGAATACCTTCATGATGTGGCAAACGTTTTATCTGGCATGATTACTTTTAGTGCCGCGAAAGGTGGGGTGCTGGTTGTGAATGTTAAAACTAACAATCGTGAACTTTCAGTTTTAATTGTCAATGAGGCACTTGCGACAGCTCAAAAAAATATTGTAGACCGCGAGCTTGAAGATCTGGATAGGGCTGAAAACTATTTTACTCTTGAAATTGAAAGTGTGCGCGCAAGACTGGACGTGATTGAAAACTCTACTGTTAAAAAACTGCAGAAGAACCAGATCCTCTCTGTAGATGTTGAAAAAGGTGATAGCTCAAGATACATTAGTGAGTTAAAGAAAAATATTAATGATACAAAGATTACGATCTCTAATAACCAAAGCAGGATCAATTCACTTACTGAAAAAATCAAAGCAAATGGTTCAAAGGACTTAGGTGTTATCAGTAAGTTTAATGAGTCTTCACAGATTAAAATGCTGGAAGACCAAAACGTTGATTTGCAGATTGAGCTTAAAACTTATCAGTCATATTTGAGAACTTACGAGAGTCAAAAAACAGGACTTGTACCAATGCAGTACGAGATTCAAAAGATGAATGCCAATCATGATTTTGAATACAAGATGTTTGCTTCACTCAATGATAGTCTTGCAAGAATTGGATTACAGAAGACTTACGTAAAAAATAAAGTTGATATTCTAGAAAGAGAGCGAATTTCTAAAGTACGCTCTAGTCCAACTCTGGCGATCATGATACTTATTTCTCTGATGCTTTCACAGGTTATTGGGATGTTTAGTATATATGTCTATGAGTTATTCAGGCCCGAAGCGCCATAAAATTCTAGCAGACGCTATATTAGCTGAATATAATCTGGTCTCAGCAGAGTTTTCTGCTTTTCAAAAATCTACCAAACTTAATTGTTATGAAGGTTGTGGCAAGTGCTGCTTTAAGCCTGATATTTATTGCTCTCCTGCAGAGTTATTGCCGATGGCGCTTGAGCTGATCGAGCGTGGCGAAGCCGAGAAGTTTTTAGATAATGTTGACTCTATTAAAGATGGAAGATGTGTTTTTCTTAACGTTACTGATGAAGAAAATTTTAAAGGAAGCTGCAAGGTTTATTCACATCGGCCATTGACCTGCAGAACGTTTGGCGTTTCTCTTCGTCATGGAAAAAATAATTCAATCAATGTCTCAGTTTGTAGGCCATTAAAAGAAGGGAGGGCCCTCGAGTTCCAGCAGTTAGTTGATAATGATTTTTCCCCAGAGGATCAATCATTACCATTCATAGATACCTGCAAAAATCGCCTAACCAGAATTGATCCCAGCTTAATGGAAGCTGAGATGCCCATCAACGATGCCCTCAGACTCATACTTTCTAAAATGCTTTTATATTCAGAGTTTCGCTCTGATGATTCCAACGCCTGAAATTCTTAATTTATCATCAGCACCGAATGCTTCAGTTTTTATTGTGAAAATAGGCTTATCAGCTTTTTGCTCCATGACTTCAAGTCTGTAAGTTAGTACTTCATTCAAATATACTGGAGCATGAAAAGAAAAAGTTTGATTAAGATAAATTGTCCCAGGCCCAGGAAATTCATTGGCAAATATTTTAGAAAAATGAGAAGCACCTACCATACCGTGAGCAATTCTTCCTTTAAAGCCTGCGGCCTTTGCTGCTTCATCGTCAAAATGAACTGGATTAAAGTCGCCTGAAAATTCGGCAAATTTTTGTATATGCGACTCTGTTATGGTAAGTTTTTCAGTATAAACATCACCTGTTTTCATATCAATGACTCCTAAAGGGATTCTAGTTAATGAAGTTATTTTTAGCTCTTATAATATCACTTCTAAGTTTTTCAGCTTTTTCTTATGAAAAAGAGTTCGTGATCACTGCAATTTTAAATGATGATGTGATTAAAGTCCAAAAACTAGATTCAAATATTGATGTTACAACTGGCGACATTTTATTGATCTATTCACATACCAGTAAAAGTATTCTGGGGTATGCAAGAGTTGAGACGGTAAATCCTGAAGATGATTTTTTAACTGCGACTGTTCAGACCCACAATAAAAGTGGAATGATCAGGGTTGAAAATTTTCTTAGAAGAGTGGACCTGACTCATACAAAGAATCGAGATATGCCGGCGCGTTTTGATCTTCTCTATAAAGAAAACCGTAAGGCCGCTGCAAAATACCGCCCTCTGGTCTATGCTGGTCTTGCTCAAGGATTCACTGCATCTAATCTTATAAAAAAAGAATGGCTAGCAGGGCCTTCTATTCTAGGCTACGGACTGACTTCAAGAAATCAGGTTAACACCAACTTAATCTCTTCAATGTTTAAAATCTTAAACGTTTCTTTGAAGACGACAATTTTCAGCAACGACGATTATGAACTTTCAATGGAAAATGGTTTTCAGTATTTTCATGAAAACACTAAGGGGTCTTATACCTTCACTGGTTATCTGGATATGATTTCTAACGCCAATTTTAATTCATATGTAAAATTGAGAGTCTTTACTCAAAAGCCTCAAGATGAGTATTTATACAACTCTGGTGAATATAAAAACGACTTAAACTTAGAGCTCTCACTGGCCTATGGTTACTTATTCAATAATTGGAACCGATTAATTTTCGGGCCGAAAGTGGATGTTAACAAGCAAAAAGTAGGTGGGACTGTTGGGTACTATATTATCGATAGAGAGTTTCACACCATGATAGGTGTTTCAACAAACGACTTCTCGGAGTTTAAAATTGGTAGAGAAGGCTATCTTCTCAACCTGGATTTCTGGTGGAGATTTTAGAACTTTATTGAAGAGAAATCTTTAACCACTTCGTGGTCACCTAAAACAACGTCATCTTGCCTTACTAGCTGAATGGTCTTCATTCCGGCCGTTCTGGCAGCATCAAGCTCTTCTTTGATATCTGATAGGAATAAAATTTCTGAAGCAGGAAGTTTAAGTTCTTCTGCTATTTTTTTATACGAGCCGACTTCTCTTTTGTGTCCTACACCCGTATCGAAGTGGTTTGAAAAATACTGTCTCAAATTACCATTGATTGAAAATTCAAAAATTTGATGTTGGGCCTTAATTGATCCTGAAGAATAAACTCCCAAGGTTAATCCGGCCTTTTTCCATGCTATAAGAGCAGGTTCGACGTCTTTATAAACGTGTCCTTTTAGTGCCCCTGATAAGTAACCTTCTTCCCAGATAAGTCCTTGCAGGTTTTTTAAAGCAGCATGTTTGCGGTCTTTTGCGATCCACTCGAGTAACAGGTTGCAAGCACCACTATCGTCTAGCGTTTGGTTTAATTCAGCAAGGGCAGTCTCTTTTGTTTGCTTTAGAACTTCTGCCACTTCTGGCCTTGCTAAGTTTTTTTCCACAAAAGACTTAAGTCTTTCTTTCGCGAAAGGAAAAAGAGTGTCGTGAACAAAACTAATTGAAGTCGTCGTTCCTTCAACATCGGTTAAAATATATTTCATGGATTGTATTTCTGGTCTACGTTTGAGTTTGTATAATGTGGAACCCATCCTTCGATATTTGAAAAAATACGAATCGCTTTAACAAAATAATTAGGATGAAGATCAAACCAGTGTCTGAAATTTTTTGGAACAGACATGAAGTCTCCTGCATTGCATGTGACTGCAAGAACTTCTTCGTTATCCAGGTGAAACCAGAAAATCCCTTCTCCGTCGACGAAGAATCTGATTTCGTCATCGCTGTGGCGATGTTCTTTCATAAATTTTTCTCTGATTGCCATCAGGTTTTCAGTTTTTGGAGTAACGTTGATTACGTCCGCTGTTTTAAATCCTGTTTTTTCCATGAATGGTTTTAATTCATGAGCGTAGGCCGCAAGAATTGTCTCTTGATCAGCATCATCAGCAAGAGGAGAGTTGGCTTCCCATTTTTCAATCATGATTCCGTGATTATTAAGAATCGTCTTAATTTTTGAAAAATCAGTAATTGTCTCATTTGACGAGGGAATAAATAATTTTGCCATATGTTTATGCCTTTCTTGAATGTGAGTTCAGATAATATTTAAAAATGTACTCGAAAACTTCCAGGTGCCTCTTGGCCTCTTCAACACTTTCGCCCCAAACGTAAATGCCGTGTCCTCTTAATAAAAGTCCATAACTGAATGGTTGAGATAAAATGGAAGGCTTAACAGTTTCTGCAAGCTCTCTGATGTCTTGAGTATTATCGAAAACAGGAATGTTAATTTCCAGTTCGTGAGTTTTAATTCCTTTGAAACCTTTTAGAAGCTCAAGGTCTTTAATGGTCGCGAATTGTTTGCCTGGAAAAAGATCAGCAAATAAAAGAGCGTCTAGCATGTGACTGTGAAGAACGCAGTTAGCTTTAGTGATTTGATAAATTGTTAAGTGAATATCTGTTTCATCTGATGACTTTCTTCCACTTAGTGCATAACTATCAACCATTCTTCTATCGTTATAGTGAACAGGAATAAAATTTTCTTCTGTGAATTTACTTTTATCGATACCAGATTCTGAAACTAGTGCAATTTCAGGAGTCGTCTTTGATCTAAGCGAGTAGTTACCGCTAGTCGCAGGATTGTGTCCTTGAGTGTTCATTACGCGCACTAAAGCAGCTAGTTTTTTCATTTCTTCATGGTCTTGAGCACTGATAATAAATGACACAGTATGATTCCTAAAAAGATTAATTTGTATGATTTTTTACCTATATATAAAATCTCCCTTTTTTTGGCCATTAGTATGTAGTAAATACGTAGTGAAAATTATAGTAAGAGATAACAATTAAAAATGACTCAGGACCCTTATGAAGCCACTAAGCAAAACTGTTGAACAATTTACCGAATCAATCTTCTCGACGATGACTAAAATGGCCATTGATAATAAGGCGATTAACCTCTCTCAAGGCTTTCCTGACTTCGATGGGCCTTCTTGGGTGATAGATCTTGCCACTAAAGCTTTAAGGGAAAATAAGAATCAATACGCTCCTTCAATGGGAATTCTTCCCTTAAGAGAAGCGATCTCACATAATTATAAACGCTTCTACGGCATGACAGTCAATCCACTAAGTGAAGTTGTAGTAACTAATGGAGCTACTGAGGCGATCTTTTGTACATGTCTAGGCCTTTTGAATCCTGGAGATGAAGTCGTTGTTCTTGAGCCTTTTTATGATTCTTATTTAGCATCGATTCAATTAGCAGGAGCTAAGGTTGTGCCAGTTACTTTAAAGGCACCAGATTTTCATTTTGATTTAAATGAGCTTAAAGCGGCCATTAATTCTAAAACTAAGCTTCTTATTATCAACAACCCTCACAACCCAACGGGGAAAGTCTTTTCTGCAGAAGAGATTGAAACCCTGGGTAACCTTGCCCGCGAGAACGATTTTTATATTCTCTCAGATGAAGTTTATGAGTTCTTAACTTTCGGCGTGGCCCATAAGCCAACCGCAACTTATGCTGACTTAAAAGAGCGCACGATTACGATTTCATCAACGGGTAAAACATTTGGCTTAACTGGATGGAAGATTGGATGGGCGATAGGTCCCGCACAATTGATTAAAGCGATTCATAACGTTCACCAATTCTCTACATTTTGTGTGGCCCAGCCTTTTCAATGGGCAATGGCAGAAGCTCTGATAAAAATGGATGAGTATCTAGTTGAGTTTAAGGCCGAGTATGCGAGGAAAAAAGATATTTTGATTAATGGATTAACTGAGCGTGGATTTAAGGTTTTGAATCCTGCCGGAACATATTTCGTTATGGCACAACTTCCAGAAGGTCGAACAGATGTAGAGTTCTGCAAAGATCTTATTCTGTCTAAAAAAGTTGCAACGATTCCCACATCTGCTTTTTACTTAAAGTCAGATGAAGGAACGAGAATGATTCGTTTTTGTTTTGCTAAAAAAGATGAAACTCTTTTAAGTGCGCTTGAGAATTTAAAGTAATCTACTTAACTTCACGAGCACATGAAACAGAAATGACTTCAGTGATCTTGCCTTTTTTCATGGCAAACTGTCCTGTACATTCCCACTTTGAAGTGTCGGTCTGCTGAACGCTACAGCTCTTTGTCTGATATTTCGTAAACACAATATAATTTTGTAGTCTGTATTCCTGGCAAGCAACACCTGGAAGAGATTGATAAAGTTTGTAAGCTTCCTCACCATCGAGCATCTCAGTATGAGAAGCAGATGCTATAGAAGTTAGGCTCACCAAAAGAAGTAAAAAGCTGATTGTTTTTTTCATAATGATAGAATGCTAATGCAGAAATGGGTTCCATGGGGAACTCGTGAAAAAATTACTAGAGTCTAAATAAAAAAGGGCCCTCTTTCGAGGGCCCTTTCATTGGAATTACCTTATGATGCCATAAATATGCGTTTCATAATATTCCCAGACCACACTCTAAATCTTTCGATATAAGAATAGGCCGCCGGGATAACCACCAGGGTAAGAAGAGTCGAAGAGATTAACCCTCCGATTACTGCGATACCCATTGAAGTTCTCTGCTTAGAAGCTTCGTTCAATCCGATAGCAAGAGGTAACATACCTCCGATAAGGGCGAATGAAGTCATAAGGATTGGACGAAGTCTTGCTTTACCAGAAGCAATAATAGCTTCTGCTAAAGTCATACCACCCTGAACCTGCTGATTGGCATAGTCCACGAGTAGAATTGAGTTCTTGGTTGCAACTCCGAGAAGCATAATACATCCGATCATCGAGAATAGATCGAGTGAAGCTCCCGTTAATGCCAATGCATAGAAAGCTCCACACAGGGCAAGAGGAAGAACGAGCATGATCGTAAATGGGGTTACGAACGATTCATACAATGAAGCAAGAACGAAGTAGATAAACATAATCCCAAGACCACCGGCCACAACCATGTTGACCATTAGTTCCTGGAAGTTTTCTGCCTGACCAACGAATTGGTATTTCATGTTTGATGGAAGTTTAATTTCATCTTTCATGATTCTATTAATGTCTGTAATTGCTCCACCCATACCAGGGCCATTAGGAGCAACGTCTGCAGAAATCTGAACATAACGTCCGCGGTCCTGACGATTGATATTAGCAGGTCCTGTCGTATCAAAAGGTTTTGCCACTGCACTTAATTTAATAAGTGAGTTGTTGATGTTTGGAACGTAGATAGAATTATAAGCGGCCTTAATGTCGCGCTGATCTTCCTGCATACGAACTCTAATATCATACTCTTCACCTAGTTCACGGAAGACTGCTGGAGTTGATCCTTCAACTTGTGTTCTAAGTTCAGCACCAAGAAGTGTTGTCGAAACACCAAGTCTTTCTGCCTTAAATCTATCCGGTATAACCTGAAATTCTGGTTTACCTGGTCTGCTTGAAGTATCAACGTCAAGAAGAGCTGGGTGATTTTTGATTTTATCCATAAGCATTGTTGAATATTTTTCAATTTCTTTCATGTCATCACCAACGATGTTGACGTTGAAAGGACGTTGTCCTCCACCAACACTGTCGATATCTTTAACAGCAGGGTTAGCATCCTTAAATTGTTTTAGCTGCTCACGAACGCGCGCTTTAACCGCTGTTGTATTCTGTCCAGGTCTTTGTTTAGAAGGAACAAGAGTAATAAAGATGCTGGCCTTTTCAGGCTGTCCATTTTGATCTCCAACTTGAAGAACAGTGAACTCAACTTCTTTATTAGTTCTTACAAGAGCATCTACTTTTTTAGCAAGCTCATTCATACCATCTAAACTTGTTCCTGGTTTCTGATCAACAGAGACCATGAACTCGCCAGCATCCTGAGCAGGTAAGAACGTTTTTGGAACAACCGTAAGAGCTGCGAAGCTGGCAAAGAAAATAATAGTAGAAGTTAGTAGAACGATAAATGGACGCTTTAAAGTAAACTTTAAAACACTGACGTAGATATCTTCCAGCCAGTTTTGGAAATCGTTGAACTTATCAAGAAGAACACCGAAAGTGTTGTCGTAGATACCTTTTCTCACTTTAGGAGCATTCGGATCGTGGTGCTCAATTTTTCCAGCAAAGTATGCTGAAAGCATTGGTGCCATTGTAAGAGCATCAAACAGAGAAATCATCATAGCAAAACAAACTGTCAGACCGAACTCTTTAAAGAACTGACCTACGACTCCATCTAAAAATGAAATCGGAGCAAAAACGGCGATAACTGTAAGAGTTGTTGCAACTACTGCTAGAGTAACCTCTGTCGTTCCTTCAATGGCGGCCTTTACGGGATTAGCTCCCATTTCAATGTGACGGAAGATATTTTCACGTACAACGATGGCATCATCAATAAGAAGACCAACGGCAAGAGAGAGTGCCAGAAGAGTCATGATGTTTACGGTGAAACCTGCAGCTGCAAGGAGAATGAAAGCTCCCAATAGTGAGTTTGGAAGTGCAAGACCTGTAATGATCGTCGAGCGAAGAGAGCCAAGAAAAAAGAAAACAACGATAATGGTAAGAATCATACCAATGATAATTGTTTCATAAACATCGTAAACGTTGGCATCAATTGGCTTTGATCCATCTCTTACAACTTGAACCGTCATTTTAGAGTTTTGCTCTTTAAGACCTTTGTTGATTTTTTCAACTTGTTTCTTAATGTTTTTTGCCACACCAATAGTATTTGATCCTGATTGTTTATAAACACTCAAAAGAATCGAGCTTTTTCCATTCAGGTAAGCATAAGTTTTTCTTTCTTCAAGAGAGTCTTTTACAACTCCCACATCTTTAACTGTGATAGGAATATCATTTCCTAAAAAGTTAACAATAGTCGATTCAATTTCTTTGATGGTTTTATATTCACCCAAGGTTCTGAAAGTAGTATCACTTGCTGAACCTGAAATTTTACCTGCAGGAATATTTTGTCCTGAGATTTTTAGCCTCTCACTTACTTGATTGGCAGAAATCTCACGCGCTTTAAGTTTGTTTCTATCAAGCTCAACTTTAATTTCTCTTTTTCTACCACCGTAGATATCAACAAGACCGACCTGGTTAACCTGTTCGATCATTGGTTTGATTTTTTTATCTACGTACTGATAAAGTTCACCATCTGGAAGATCTGACTCTACCGAGATTGTGATAATAGGCTGATCGGCCGGATCAATTTTTCTAATGACCGGCTCTTCAATATCTGTAGGAAGCTTTTTTCTAGCAGCAGAAACTTTATCCCTAACTTGTTGCTCGGCATATTTAACATCAATGTCGAGATTGAACTCAGCGATGATGATTGATACTGCTTCAAGGTTTTGTGAAGAAAGTTTTTTTAATCCTGGAACGTTTGAAAGTTCTTCTTCGTAAACTTTAGAAACAAGTGTCTCAACTTCTTCAGGCCCGGCACCAGGATAAACCGTAGTGACAGTGACGATAGGGAAAGTTACGTTAGGGAATAAATCGACAGGCAAGCTTCTAAGAGATAAATATCCCACGACAAGAATGACCGTTACGATACACGTAATAAAGACGGGTCTTTTGATTGATAATGAAGCCAAATTCACTTGGCACCTCCAGCACTAAAAATTTTTAATTGGGCGTAAATGTTAAGTAGATCAGTTTCTGTTTGAATTTTTAAAATATCAGCCTGTGCTGAATCAAGTTCGAAAGATAAAACCTGGAACGTTGTCGTTCTTCCGTTGTTAAGACGGTTTCTTTCATTGTTCGTTTTTACTCTCTGAGTAGATGCGATTTTTTCAGTCAAATCTAGTCTTACTTTTGCATCTTCAAATTGAGTTAATAGATCATTGTATTCTCTGTCTTGATCAAAGACCTTTCTTTGATAATTGTATTCTGCGGCCATTTGTTCTTTTTTATAAGAATCAATTGCTGATTTCGTCGTTCCAAAATCCAGTGGAGCATTAAATCTTAATCCAATCGCTCTGGTCGCATGATCGTTGCTGAATGAGTTTGAAATGGCTTCTGTGCGCTCTGGATCGCGACCGTTAAAAGCATATGATCCAAAAATTTCAAACTTTGGCTTGTTTCTCTCGATTGCAAGAGCAGCATTGGCCTTTGCCAGGTTTTGTTGTTCAAGAGCGGCCTTAGTGTCTTCTCTCAATTCTGCTTTTGGCGGAGGTGTAAGAGATTTTAGATTCTCAACAACAACAGCATCAAGCTCTTCGCTTACAACATTGCTGTCGATCCCTCTCATTGAATTGAAAGTTCTCTGAAGCAAGTTTTGTTGTTGAATAGCTGAATTTAGTTCATATTCACGAAGTTTTAAGTTTGAATCAGCTTGCAAAAAGTCTGATCTTTCAGAAAGACCTGTGTCAGCTCTTCTTTGATTCCATGATCTGATTTGTTGAGCACGTGTTAAGTTGTCTTGTTGAACCTTAATAACTTTTCTTGTTTGTGACAATGACCAGTAGATGGACTCTGCGCTGGCAAGTGTGCTGTAAACTGCAAAGTTTGCAACGTGTTTTGAAACTCTTGCTTGAGCATCAATTAAATCAGCTTGGGCCTTATATTCTTTGCCGTTCCAGTTTCTCCAAAGAGATTGGGATAATTCAATCTTGGCACTGCCATCGTTGAAATCTGCCAGTGGGACAAAAGTCGTTCCAGCATTAAAAATCTTTGTATGATAAAGAGTGTAGGAAAGTTGTCCTTGAAGACCAAAGTTAAAGTTTTGGGCCAGGCCAACAGTAGCAAGATTAGTGTCTGTGCGATCTCCCTGTGTTGCAGGATTGGCGACAGGCTTTTTATCCATAATAGATTGCGCACTGGCAAAGATACTTGGGCGAAAGATTAATCTTCCTTCTTCTTCTCTTTCTAATGTCGCTTCTGCTACGAGCTTTTGAGCTAAAACACCTTGGTTTTTATCTTGTACTTGAGCAAGATAATCATTGAGTGAGAGTTGAGCGGAAAAAGCGAGGCTGGGCATGATCGTTAAGACGGCGAGCATGGCCTTCGTAAATCTGGGCTTCATAAGTTATTGCTCCTGAATTTTAATTCCATTAAATACAATGGTGATAATGTTATTTATAAATTTTTCTCTATATTCGATATTTTTTAATGTTCTATTAAAATATTTTTGCGCTACATGATCTGATCTAAGAGCAGTGGTCATTGTGTTGAAAATTAATGAAGAAGTTGTCACTGGATCAGCGTCGGGATTAATAAGCTTCTTGCTTTGAGCATCGGTGATAAAATCTACTAAAGTTGTATAAACTTTTAAGAATGTTGATTCAAAAATATCCTGTATTAGTGGATTTTCTGTTTCAATCTCTCTGCAAATCATTTTGGTGGCATGGTAGTTTGCCAGAGCATCACTAATAAAATTTTCTGCGAATAATTTTATCCTTAGTTGTAGCTCTTCAACACTTTCAGATTTTGTTAATAATTTTTGTGCTTGAGTAAGTCTTTCTTCTCCAAAGTGAAGGAAGCATTCTCTATAAAGTCCTTCTTTGCCACCAAAGTGATATTTGATAGCACTTACGTTTGCTCCAGCAGCATCACAGATGTGTCTTACTGAGGCACCTTCATAACCTTTTTCAGCAAAATGCTTTTTAGCTTCTTCAAGAATAAGATCTTTTGTTTTTTCAGAGGGGGCGGCCTTCTTTTTGAAAAAGAAGCACCCGTCGGTCGTATCTTTACCCATTTCAATCCTGTGTTTCGCGTCAAACAATCGTTTGATATGCTAGCACAAGCGTTTAAAAAAATGAAACGATTGTTTTAAATCTCAAAATAAAGATAATGATATTTATGACTTAGCGTGTTTCAAGGCTATCGAATTAATACAGTATCGAAGTCCTGTTGGAGGGGGTCCGTCATTAAAAACGTGGCCTAAGTGGGAGTCGCACTGATTACATCTGACTTCAATCCTCTTCATACCGTATGCACTATCTTCAAGAAGTTTAACGTTAGAAGTTTTCAGAACATCGTAAAATGATGGCCAGCCGCTACCAGAGTCGAACTTTGTTGTTGAATCAAAAAGCTCAGCCCCGCAAGCAGCACAGTGATAAACACCAGCTTCGTAGAATGAATTATATTTTCCGGAAAAAGGTCTTTCAGTTCCACACATTCTAAGAATTTCAAACTCTTCGTTTGAAAGTTTTTCCTGCCAATCTTTATTAGTGTTATCCGGTTTATTTGAACTCATGATTTTTTCTCTCTGATATTTTTGTAAATCTTAATTGCGATCATGAGTACGATGATAAAGCCGACTAAAGCAATCAAGCCGTAGACCATGTTCATAATATTTTTTAGAACAACCAAGAAGACGATGGCAAATAAAAAGATAGTAGAAATTTCATTAATAACTCTTAATGCCATTGGAGAAAAAGCGATAATATTGTTTTGTTGTTGTTTAAAAATTTTATGCAAAAAGAAAAAATAGACATACAGACCTAAGACAAAAATTAGTTTTAAAATAAGCCAAGGATGATCTGTAAGCGGCATAAAGTTGTGGAGCATTGATCCACCCAAAAGAAAGACTACAATAGATGAGGGGATTGTGATCCCGTACCAAAGTCTTCTTTGCATAATCCTAAACTGATTTTGCAGAATAGATTTTTCAGGTTCATTTTTTTGATCTGCTTCGGCAAAATAAACGAAGAGGCGAGGCATATAAAATAAACCAGCAAACCAAGTAACGACAGAAATAATGTGAAGTGATTTTAATATTAAATAGTTCATTCCCAATGAATTTTAGGATAGATTAATAGTTATGAACAGAGTGTTTTATATCTTTCGACATGGTGAAACTGACTGGAATATTGAACGTCGTTGCCAGGGTCATACAAATATCCCATTAAATCAAAATGGCCTAGCGCAAGCAATGGCCTTAGCTGAAAGGCTAAGTGGTATTCATCTGGATATCATTGTCAGTAGTGATCTTGATCGTGCCTTGGTTACCGGCAAAACAGTAGCTGACAAAAAGGCCATTCCCTTGATCGTAGACCCAAGACTGCGTGAAACGCATTTTGGTAAAGCGGAAGGGATGTTGTTTGAAGAAGCGATTTCTGAGTTCGGTCCTGATGTCTGGCAGAAGTTAATGTCGTTTAAGGCCATTAATGATGATGTTGGTTTTCCTGGAGGAGAAACAAGAAAAGTTTCTCGTGGTAGATTTATAGCTGTCTTAGATCATTTGATTGAAACGACAACCCATCAATCAATTGGTATCAGTACTCATGGTGGGGCCATTCGAAATGTCGTGCATAGCTTTTTAGATGAAGATCATCCAATCATCTCAATTCCAAATTGTGTTTTATATAAGATTACTTATGATAGTACTTTGAAAAAATTTATAGCAGAGTCAACACCGTTTGAATGTTTAGCGGTCGAAGAAGTCAGCAAAGCTTGAGTTCATATAAATTCTGATACCAATCTGGCCGGTAAGATTGCTCTTTCCATCACCCATAGGGAATTGAAGGATAGAAGCATAAACGTCGTAAGTTTTTCCGCCAAAAATATCAACATTCGCTCCGTAAAAAATATTAGTTGAAGTTTTGTCATCTTCAAGACCGTAAGTCGTTTTAACTGAACTCATAGCGAGTGCACTCAGTGGAGTCGCTAGTTTCTGAGAGTAGTTATTAACAGCATACCCAACTTTTAAGCTGAAGTGCCTGTTGAGAAAAATATTTAAGTCCAGTCCGAATGATTTTGATTTGTGATCAATTTTATTGGCAACGCCGTCGTGGTTAATATTTGCTTCGTATTTGCTGCCTTTATAAAAAATTCCTACTTCTACGTATCCCATCCTGCTTCCGAACTCAAAACCGAAGTTTGATCCACTTGGATTAGCATTGAGGGAATCAAGTTTGTCAGACTTGAATTTTCCAAGGCCGTAGTCAGCTCTAACGAATGTTTTGGATTCAGCAAAAGCAGCTGATGAGATTGAAAGAGTGAATAGAATAAAAAGAATTACTTTTTTCATACAACAAGCTTCTCGATCAATCTTAAGAAATGCTTAATTATAAATTAGTTTGGTAATAAAACTTAGGCAATTTCTACCATTGAGTCCGATGCAATGTGAATTTTGATAGAATGTTTGCAAGTCAGTTCACTCATTTGTGAGTTAAGTTTCTTAGAGGTTTCACGGTATGGGCATGTCATTAAAATCAATATTTATCTTCTTTTGTGTTTTTATCTTAACAATTGGATGCAAAAAAGAAGACCCTGTCCCGACTGTGACCACGCAGAATAATGTGATTAGGCCAGGTGATATTGTTGTTGTTAATATGGCCTCAGACTCCTTGATCCTTCTTGATTCAAATGGAAATTATAAGCAGGTACTTTTAGATCTTGATAATATTGGAGAATCTTTCTACGAAGTGGCTTTTAAAAAAGACACAAATGAAATCATGTTCACAATAAATGGATCCCCACGAGTAGGAGCTATTTCTGTAGTGACTGGTACCTATAGAACTCTTATTAGTGATGCCAATCTGACAGGAGCATTGAGAGGATTAACTCAGTTAAGTAATGGCGATATCCTGGTATCTGAGGCCGCTAACGTTGAGAGATTTACTTCAGCGGGAGTCAGAAGAACTTTAGTTTCTGGAGTGGTCTGGCCTAATACTCTTGGAGCTACTGCTAACCCAGAACAGCTGTATGCTACGGCCAATGGAGAGTTTGTTGTTTGTGGATCTGCCAATGCGAAAAGATTTACAGTCAATGCTGTCCAGGTTGGATCAACAATGACATTAGGAGGAACTCCTCAAGCGTATGGTTGTATTGAACTCGATGATGGGTCTATTGCTTTAAGCTACAACGGGACAACTGATCAAATCAGAGTTGCTAATGCCACTTTAACTTCATCAACTCAGCTTTATCTTGATCCTGCGGTTATGGGCTCTCCTCGTACACTCACAAAAACATTAAGTGGGAATATTTTAGCAGTTGATTCTGTATTTAATCAGATTGTTGAAATTACAAGAACCGGAACATTTGTAAGAACTCTTGGAGGATCACTTCTGGGAACTCCAAATGCAGTTTTTTCCGTACCGAATTACTAGGTTATTAAAAATATCAAATTGATTTAAGATGTTACTAGCGAGGTATTTATTATGACTTTCAAAACATTACTTTTATCTTTTACCCTTCTAGCTGTAGCACCTTTTTCAACTTCTAAAGCAGTTGTTAAAAATCTTTGCGATGATATGGTCGCTAGTGGCCGATCGACAGAAGAGCAGATTCAAAAATGTATAGCTAAGTTTGGTGAGTCTGATACTTATAAAGAAAATCAACAGAAGAAAAAATGGCAGAAAGAAGTAGAAAATGCCAAAGAAGCTGAAGATAAAGCTAAGAAAAATAACATCGAAGCTAAAAAATTTACATCAGCTGATCTTGATGAAGCGGGTTTCGGAAAAGACTTTTACGCTATCAGAGTCGATTACGGTAATCCAAGAAAACCGAAAGAAAAAAGAATAACAGAAGGGGATGCTCTTTGTAAGTATCTTGGATTTGAGAAAGCTCTAAAGAGTATTGTTTCAGCTGAGATCCATCCAACGGTAGCAAATAAAAATGGTCTTATTATCGACACTGGTTTTTTAGGAACTGTTAGTTCAGAGCCTGAGCTTTATGTTGATAAAGATGAAAAATACATGGTTAGAAAATACGTAGAAGTCACATGTGCAAAAGTTTTATCAAAAGATGTTCCAGGTGTTCAGGAAGAATTAAAGAAAGTTGTTGAAGATGTGATTATTAAAAATGATCCTATGCCAACAAATAGAACAGCAGATAAAGCTGATGTAAATGATGGGCCAAGAAAGCCAGCAGAAGAAGGGAAGACTCCAAACGGCTACAGAAAGCCAGAGTGGATGGAAGACACTACACAAAAGAGCTCAGTCGCTAAATAATAAAAGGCCTGCTTAATAATGCAGGCCTTTTTTTTGCTAAAAATAGTAATGCATCATCAAGTAAGCATAGTCAGTATAGTCTCTTGATTGTTGGGCCACTCTTCTTTTATTCCATAAAAACTCTAGATCAATATGAGGCCTTGGAAACCATTGGGCCCCAAGCCCATGAGCGTTTAAAAGAGTCTTGTCGTTTTTTAAGTCACTCTTTCTATATTCTTCCAGGGCCAATAGGTGAAAGCCTTTAACAATCTCGTATCCAAGTTTGCTGAAATGAAAGAGCCCTTTTTTTCTATCGAAACCAGACTGCATATCAAACTCACTTAGATAATAAAACTTATCAGTGAATCCCAGTGCTGCATTTATTCCAAAGATCTGGCGTGATCTTCCATTGTCTTTTCCAAGCCAAGAGTTAAGGCCTATACGATAGCTATCAAAGAGAGTGTAGTTTACCTGCGCGCTAAAAGCTCTCTCTTGAGTTTTTCGCATTTCATTTAAAACAGTTTTTGAGGCACTTCCTGAGACGTTAAGTTTTTCTCCCCCCCACATGACTTCGATCTGGTCTCTTTCAGAGCCTTGATCAAAACCTAAGCTTCTTCTGGTGGCAAGTGTATGCTCTGGGATATTGAGACCAAAGTTAGGAACGAATCTTCCAGCTCTAATAGATAGCTCATCCGACGGTTGATACATAACATAGTGACGAATACTTTCTCCTCGAACCATATTGTCTTGTTCTTGTTTCCCAAAAAAAGAAACAATTTTAAAATTCATATATTTTACAGCAGCTTCAAGACCAGTCTGCATTCGTATAAATCTTCCTTGCATACCTGCCTTACTGTTTTGATGAAGTTGAAGTGCTCGCAAGTCTCCGCCTAAATTCAGCCAGGACTTGGTATATTTATTATCCAAAGCACCATAAAAAGGGCGGGCCTCTTTTTCTCCTCCCCAGGTACTGAGAACAGTATGAGAAATTGTTCTCCCATAGGGAGTTAGCAGCCCTCCGCCTGAGGGAGACTCGTGACAAGCTATGCAATTTGGATAGTTGTGCCTGATCATCTCAGGAAAAGCGTGAGCAGTGCTTGATGAGGCAAATAATATTAACAGAATTAATTTTTTCATTTTTTCTCAAACTGAATTTTAGTTTTTATATTAACTGTCTCGGCCACATTGATTCCCATATACTCAGGTATTTCAATTCCATAATCAGTCAGTTTGATTTTAAATTCTGCTTCAACTAAACGATCTTTACTCATGTTAAAAACTCCTTTAACTGGGGCTTCTTTGCCATGAAGGTTTAATGTTCCAGAAAATTCCTGATCTTTGATTTCTGTATTCTCAGGTATTGCTAGATTTTCTATTATAAGTTTTGCCTGTGAATATTTTTTAATTTCAAGATACTTTTCTTTCATGTGTTCATCTCTTAAATCAATTCCTGTTTTTAATTGATCGAGTTCAAGAGCTGATTCAATCCTGACAGAACCCTTTGAGTGCATCATTGATGATTTGGGAGCAGGACTTTCTCCTTTTATTTTTATCATTGCGGGTTTTCCAACAGCTTCAAAGACGAGATGGCCTTTTGAAGGATTTGAAACATAGTCTTCCGCCATAACAAGTGTGTTTAATAAACCTAATGCGAGTATCAACATTTTCATAATTCATCCTTAGTTGGTTTTTGGAGATCCATTTGCAATCCATTTCAAGATCATGTCTTTTTGTTCTGGTGTGAGTGGCTTGTTTTTAGGTCGTGGCATCGATCCACTTTTTATTTCTTCTTCGATCACACTTGAGAGTGCGGCTACGTTTTCATAAGTTTCAAGATTGACATCACCTCTGTTGCCCGCGGCTTCTGAGTGGCAATTAAGACATCTTGGTTGAATGACATTCACATGCACCATCTCGTAACTGATAAACTGAACATCTGGTGCAGGTTGAGGAGTTGGAGTTGGTGCGGGAGTTTGGGGGGTGGTATCTGCCACACCATTAAGAGGTCCTCCAGCATCAATCCATTTTATTAAAAGTTCTTTTTCTCTAGCAGTGAGTTTCGTTCTATTTTTTGGCATGCTGTCTGCGAGAACTTCAGACTTGATGATATCTAAGTTTGCTGTCACGTTAGCAAAGTTTTCGAGATTGACTCCTCCTGCATCTCCCGCAGCGGCCGAATGACATTCAATACATTTTGGCTGCATGATACTTAGGTTGATAACTTCATAACTTGCGACAGTGCCTGCCGGAATTTGTACAAGGCCAGCATTACCTTCCTTGAATAAGAGCGGAGTCTTATCGAGCGAGTAATTGCACCCGGAGAGCAGTGTGAATAAGATTAATAAAGGCACAGTTTTCATAAAGATCTCCTGAAAAATCCAAAGGTTGTCTAAATTAAGGCAACCCGCTTTATCCAATCTAGCAATTGGTTGAAGCTTGATCCATGAAGACTATATAAGGTTTAGTGACGGGATTTGACGGGATAGTAGTAAGTCGTGCTATACCTTTTGAATGTTAGATAAGGACTTTTTATCCGGAAATTATCAAAAAGCAGTTTTGAGATCCTTTGATCCCAAAGCGGATTCTCGTGCTGAGGATATTCCAGGATTAGTGGGCTCTTTAGTATTTTCAGGAAAGATTGCAGAGGCCAAAATTCTTTATAAAGAATCATTTTCTTTATTGAGTAGCACTGAAAGATCAGCGTGCAGATTTTTTCTAGGTTTAGGATTCACAAGAAAGTCTCAATATAAGAGAGCTTTTAAAATTTTTAGAATGAATCTAAAATCGCTGAACTCTGAGAGTTCAAGTCTTCAAAAGTTTTACGTCTATCAGGGAATTGCTTTTTATCTGTTTTTCCTGGGTAAGTTTCAATTGTCTATGAAATGGGCATTGAAATCTTTTGATGCTGCTATTGAAGCAAGAGATCTTTACGGGCGATCACTTTCAACCGACCTGCTAGCTCACATAAAACTACGCTTAGGCGAGATCAATGTTGGACTGGATTTACTTAAGACAGCTGAAAAATTATCAAAACAAATTGGAAACAAGAGTGTGACTGAGGCAATAGAGATTGCAGAGCTTCAGTATCAGGCACAGTATGGGCATGATAGATTAGAAATTCTGAGTAAACTTCAAGCTAAATTTAATGAGCTCGTGACAGAGGATAACTACAGCCGAGCAGCGATTGGATTGGAGCTTTCAAGACAGTACACGCTGAGAGGAAGATTTGATCTTTCGGAGAAAATACTCGAGGGGATATCTGCAAATATTTTTGCAACGGAAAATCGCAGGCAGGAAATTCAGCTTAATCTCAGGTATGCAGAAAATTTTTATCAAATGGGTAAACAGGCATTGGCCTGGAATTATTTACGTTCAGCGAGAAGATGTCTTAATTTTGAAGCGGATAAAAGCTCGGAAATTCAAATCATGGGATTTGAATATAAGCTTTTTGAAGGCGTTAATAAGCACTCCATTAAAGAAGATTTAAATAAAAAGTCTCTCAAGTTTAACAATATTATTAATTCCAATATTCTCTCAAGAAATGGAATTAGTAATCTAAGCTCACAAAACCGTGAAGATCTCTATAATGATTTTTTACTGACTCTTGATAATGAAACAGATAAGGTTTCTAAGATCATTGAGTCAGGTTATCTAACTTTATTATTTGAAGAGCTAAAGATTAAAAGGGGAGAGTCTCTTCTTTATCTTGATGATGAATCCAATAGAGTCATCCTTTTTTTCAATGATAAAATAGAATCACCTGAATCAAAACTAACTCCTACTGATACTAAATTGCTTAAGGCCATTTTGTCGGGATTAAGTGAGAAATCAGATCTATGTACAAAGGTCTGGGGCCATCAGTATGATCCCCTTAGGCACGACAATGTCATTTACACTGCCATCAGGTCTTTGAGAAAAAACTTAGGTAGTGGCAGCGCCTGGATAGAAACGAGTGAAAATGGTTATCATTTTAGCTCTGACAGAAAATTTAAGGTTAATTTAAAAAAGAGAGCGATGGCCGAACAATTCATAGAAGAAACTTCTACAGATCCAGTGAATGAGAGCTCAAGTCAACTGAATTTCAGGCAAATAAAATCATTAAAGTATCTAACTAAGAATGAATATCTTGATGTATCAAGTTACCAGAAGCTCTTTAGTGTAAGCGATGTAACCGCTTCTCGAGATTTGCGAACTTTGAAAAAACTAGGTTTTGTGATATCAATTGGACAGGCAAGAGCGATTAAATATTTGCTCAAAAAAAGTAGGAACTAAGATGAAAACATTTTTTGCATTATTACTATCAATAGTGTTCGTTAATACTTCCTTAGCTGCAACTTATGAAGTGCCAGTAGCGGAAGGGCTAAAAGAATTTGCTAAATTTAAACTTTCTGACTTTGAAAAAAGAATTGAAGGAAACACTATTTTTATAAAATATAAACTTCCAAGATTGCTAACAGGAACTCGTCAAAATATTGAACTTCAAGGTTTGCTTCCTACAGACGGGAAAAATCTGCTTTTGGTAGGTGATTTAGGAGTGGCCACTTGTGTTGGAACTTACACTGCTATTTCAACGTGCACAGTCGAGTACAATGACCTAAGTTTTGACCAAGAGAAGGCCGAAAAAGAAATTAGAGCAATCTCAAAATCAGAGACAGAAGTTGGTGCAAGGCTTGACGTTATGAAGTCATTTTCTACTGATCCAGTCGGGATTATCATTTATTAAAATCCTTTGCGCGTAGTCATAAAAATAATCATAAATGAGCTTGTAGCTCTGTTCGCACCCTCATAGAATCTTTTCATTAACTTAATAACCCCCAAAGAGGAGTTCTAATGAAAGCAAGTCTTACGCTTGTCGCGATTCTTATGTCTGTTTTATTAACTAGCTGTTCAAGCTTCAAAGCTGAAAGAGTTGACGGTGCTAAAGGTGACGAAAAAGCGCTTACTATCACTGACAAATGGGTAATCAAAGATACAGAAACTGCAGTGAAAGACATCCTTGATCAAATTCAAAAGCACAAAGGATTCCAAAGATACCTTGGCGAAACTAAGAAGAAGCCAAAAATTTTCATCATGGATGTTCAGAACGAAACATCAGAGCCATATTTTCCAATCGCTGACATGAACGATGAACTTCTTAACGAGTTCTCAGCTTCAGGTGAATATACAATCATCGACAACCAAGGTCGCGATAAAATTCTTAAAGAAGTTAAGTACCAATCAGAAGGTATGGTTGATCCAGCTCAAATGGTTCAAATCGGAAAACAAACTGGTGCTGATCTAATCATCCTTGGTGCTGTTCGTATGAACCCAGAAACAAGAGATGGAAGAACAATTAAGCAATACACAGTTAACATGAGAATGACTAACCTTAAGACTTCAGAAGAAGTTCTTCGTGTACGTGCTAAGGCCCAAAAATACTCTGAGCAAGCAAAGTCTGGCTGGTAATCAATGAATAAGATAAACGCTTTTTTACTCTTAGCAGTTTTCGCTTTTGCCGGCTGTGCCGGTAATCAAAAAGAAATTCTAAAGTATAGAGAGATGGTTCAAAAGAAAGATTACAAATCAGCACTTGATGTGATGAAGAGTGATGCAATCTATAAGGACGAAGAATCGCGTTTATTAAAATATTTAGAACTTGGTACTCTTCACTTATATAGTGGAGAGTATTACCAGGCACTACAGAACTTTGATAAGGCCCGTGATCTTTCAGATAAGCTCTTTACTGTTTCAATCTCTAAAAAAGTTGCTGGAGCTCTTGGTAACTCATCAGCAGATAATTATTATGGTGAAAAATACGAAAGATCTCTAATTCGTTATTACACTATTCTTTCTCATTATAACCTTTATGAAAAAGGTGAGTATGAAGCTTATAAAGAAGAAACTCGCGATAATAAAGGCAAAGTGACTTCGACAAAAGACATCCCATCTGTTCCATTAGATGAATCTAAAAAAAGATTTCACTTAACTGCAGCGAAAGCTGTACTTCTTGAGTGGAACTCAATCCTAGAAGATTTTAAAAAGACATATGCTGGAGAAGTTACTTATAAAGATGATCTTCTTGCTAAATTTGTTGGTGCTGTTCTTCATGAGAAAGCAGACTCTTCAAGTGACCGCCAGATTGCATTAGGTCTTTATAAAGAATCTAAAAATACAGTTTTCAGGTATTACAACAGCTATCAAAGCTTTAATACGAAATACACAGACTTCAATAAGGAGTACAAAAAACTTCCTGATATGAATCCTGAGCTTGTTCGCAAGAATTTCGTAGTTTCAACTCCGCTTGAGCAAGCTGTTAGTGCATACTCTGATGATCAGATTAAACGTTTCGCCAAAGGCGACAGAGACAATGTCTATATCGTCTGGCATGAAGGATTAATCTCAAGCAAGCAAATCAAGAAATACGAATTTCCAGTAGGGCTTGAAGCAGCTAAGGTAACTGTTGGGACAGCAGGAGATTTCATTGGATTTTCAAAACATGCTCTGGTCATCGTTGACCAGGTTATTCCGAAAATCTCATTTGAAATGCCGACGATTCCTTACAGAGCAAATAATGAAGACATAAAACTTATTGTTAAAAAAGCTGGCAGTATTGTAAGTGAAAAAAGCGGGTTGTTAGTTGATCCGTTATCTGAAATGGCCTACTACACGATGGACTCTGAAGCGACTATGAATCTGGTGAAAACTGGAACAAGAGTGGCCGCAAAACACCTGGCAGCCTTGGGTGGAGCTTATCTGACTTATAAAAATCTTCAGGATAAAATGGGTGATGGAATTGCTCTAATGTCTGGAACAGCAGCATATAATCTTGCTTCAAGAGGTATTGCTGAGACTGAAAAGGCAGATCTTAGATCATGGATTACGCTTCCGAATCAGGTGCGTATGAACTCATTTAAATTACCTGCAGGTGAGTATGAATTGTATTCATTAAATGCTTCAACGAAGGTTGAAAATTTAGTGGGAAGATTCAGTGTTAACGGTAGTGAGAAAATTAGTCTTAAAACATTTTTCTAGAAATAAAAAGGCCTGCTTGATGATGCAGGCCTTTTTTTATTAATTAAAAACTTTCTTGCATTCTTTTTTCAACAGATTCTTTCACCTGTTTAATCATTCCAGGGTCGCCTGTCATTTCTTTTTCAAGCATAGTCATCATGTTTGCTTGAAGCTTATCAAGATTTTTTCTTGGAACAGAGAGAACGATAAAACACTTATATGGATTAGTTTCTTCACCTTCAACTTTGAACCATGTTTTGTCGATCATTTCAGCACCAACAATCATGTTTTTACTTTGAGTTTCAATCATCTTGTTGAACTCAGTGCTGTTGTTTGTAACGGCCATTGCTCCGGCCTGTTTTACAACGTCACTTACTTGTTCAGAAACTTCAGCAGAAGCTCTTGTTCTTGCCATGTTGTAGCAGTTAGGAACAAGATCAGCTTTCATAACAGATGCTTGAGTGACGAAATAAGCGTTCTTTGGTTGATCTTCATCGTCATTATAATGATCTCTTAGCTTTTCCATTTTATATCCACCATCCATAGTCCAGAATGGTCTTTCAGAGTCACCTGAAGAAGTCAGTTGTAGTTCTTTACCATCGTAATTCTTTTGAGCTGATGAACAAGATGCTAATGCAAAAAGTCCGGCCAAAAGTAAGGCTTTCGAGTTCATTGAGTTTCTCCTATTTAAAAAATCACTAGGGATATTCAACTATGAAAGATAAAAAAAATAAACTCAAATCTAGAAATTTACATGATGTGTGACTATTCATATCAACTATCATTCAAGGGCCTTTTCTTACAAAGGTTTATGTTCTGCATAATTGTTGAAGTATTCTAGAAAGAAAACTATGCTTTAGTGGATCTATAATTGGTGAGGAATAATATGTTGATGACTAAAAAGTTATGCACTCTTTTACTAGTAATGGCCACGGGCCAGGTTTTGGCCGGCGACTGTGACCGCGACGAACTGATGAAGGGATATACTCCTTCTGCAAACTCTATATTTGGAATTGGACTTAGTACTAATAAGGATAAGCTGACAGGCAAAGACGAAGCCCGCCAACGTGCTTACCAGGATATTGTTTCACAATTGCGGTCTAATGTTGAAACATCAATGACTCTGGATGAGACGGATAAATCGACTGCTTATAAAGGTATCGTTAATGTTTCTACAAATGTAGATAAAATTATCGGGATCAAATTTTTTAAAGAAGCTAAAGACTCAAACAACACAACATGTATGGCTTACACTTTCGACGTGGCCACTGCCTATACTGATGCTGTTGGATCAATGAAAGTTTTGGATAAGAAACTTGAAGATGTCATGAGTGCTCAAAAGAAAAAAGATTTTGTAGAAGTTGTAAGACGCTATGATATCGCTAAAAAAGAAATTGAGGCAAACGAGCCAGCGATTTTGCGAGCAGATATGTACAAAACTTATCTTAAAAAAGATGGCCAACCATGGTGGGAAAAATTCAAAACAGCAGAAGTTGATCTTGATAAAACGTACGATGAAGCTAAACGCAGTATCGTTTTTTATATCCCAGAATTTCCTAAATACGACGAAGTTGCTCTTGATGCTGAATCGGTTATTGGTGGAAAAGGTTTTACAGTTCAGTCGGGTGGAGTGAGACCAAAAGCAGGAATTGAGATTCAGTTTAAAGAAGCAGGGAAGCCAAGAAAGACGAAATCTGCTCTTGGTTATACGATCGTTTATAAATTTGGAGTTATCATTAAAGATATAACTTCAGGAAGAGTTCTTGGCACAAATAAAGGTGCTACTGTACAAGGATTTTCAACTGATGAGAGCGAAGACGATGCATTGGCATCAGCTTCAAAACAGATGAGCTTAAATGTGATGGACGCTCTTAAGAGTGCAATTCCTGGCTTAATTCAAGACTAAAAAACGACAAAAAAAAGGGCCCTTACCGGGCCCTTTTTTTATTATTTTTTAAGATTTTTAAAACCTTTTAAGAATGAAACCATCTCCTGAGCAGCATTTGTGGCAGGACCTGGATTTTTCACGTTTAGTACACATGATCCACCTTTAGGGCCACTTCCAAATCTCTTTTCCTTACAAGCAACTGTTGCATTACACCCTTTGAATGTACAGTTAAGCTCTGTTCCTGATTGAGTTTGGTATACAAGGTCACCGCGCTCAATTGCAGCATTAATACCTTTTACACAATCATTGAACTTGTTCTTATTTTTATAAGTTGAACAAAGGTAATCAAAAGCTACTTCTTTGAAATCTTCTACTGATGATTTTTCGTTGATGACTTTTACTGATGGGAAAGTAAGAAGGGATCTTGCCATTGCAGTTTCACATTTTCCTTCAGTGTCTTCAAAGTTACAGAAAAATTTATAAAAGTTTAATCCACCTTCTTTAAATTGTCCCCAGTATGAAGAGTAGTTATATTGAGATGGCTTCATTCTCCAACAAAGGCCTAATGAGCAAGATAGTTCTTCGTTGAAGCTTGCTGCATTTGTTGTTACGTAGTTTTCTTTAGTCCAATCAAACTCTTTGTACCATTTGTTATCTGATTCAATTCTTTCAAAAAGAGTTCCAGTCAATGATCCAGAAACCGGAAGTTCTAAAAATTTAGACATGTCTGGAGCGATAGAAAATCCACTGTTACAACCGTTAAGTGTAATGTAAGCAGATGGAAGAAAGTTTGGCTTAAGGGCCTTAAGTTTTTTAGCATATGCACTAGGAGTTAAAGCGGCATCAGACTTTCCAAGTTTTAGTGCCCATGGAGAAGAGTGGCCATAAAAATCTAGTGAAGCAATCTTAGTGAATGGTTTTAATTCAGCAAAAAAAACTTCAGCAGTGAATGTATCATTGATAAATTTTACGACTGGAACGTTAAAGTCGTTAAAAACTTTATCATCATCTGTTCCTCTAACTTCTGGAGAGCCCATGATCACAACTTGTTGATCAGGATTTAATTGCTTGTATTTTTCAGCACGAGCTACCCCTGACTGAAAAAATTGATTAGAGTCTTCTTTTACTCCCGAACCAATGACAATGATGTGAGTGACTTTTTCTGTATCTAAAACGGAATCTTTATAAAGGCCAATTCTTGTTTCGCCTTGATAAGCTTGTGCGGTAATCGACAATAATGTCAAAACCCCTGTTAGTAAAATTTTCATAACTTTTTTGCCCCTGGTGTTGTATTGCCACCAGATTTCTCAAAAGCACACTTTAACGTCAATTAGGGTGTGTAAGAACTACACAGGCTATTCCTCTGATTCTAGCTTAGAGACGTCAATATTACGTGCTTCATTGACAATTTTAGTGAGCATGTACTCTGGAAGAGAGCCAGATTGATCAAGGATGATTTCTCTATCCTTTAGAATGACAAGAGTAGGGATTGAACGAACCTGGAAGTCAGCACCTAGCTCAAGCTCGACTTCAGTATTCACTTTACCAAAAAAGATATCAGGGTTTTTTCTGGCAACAGAATCAAAAATAGGACCGAATACTTTACAGGGCTCACACCAGCTGGCCCAAAAATCTAAAATGACTATTTGATGTTTGTCCAAAATTTCATTGATGTTGGAAGCAGTGACAATTTTTGAACCCATCGTATTTTACCTGTTAAATGAGAAAAGATTAACATCTTCATTTTTTTTGTCTGAAATAAGGTCGGTGATTATTTTAGCAGCAATTACACTGAAAGTAATACCGTTTCCACCGAAACCTAGGGCGAAATAAGTATGAGGTCGCTCTTTTATTGCACCAATGTATGGCAGACCATCCTTAGTTCCACAAAAAGTTCCTGCCCATTGATAGTCAGTCTTGAAAGGTATCTTTGGGAAAAGCTCTTTAAAGCTTTTTTCAAGGGACTTTACTTTTATGGGAAGGTTTAGAGCACGCTTTTTAGGATTGTAAAAATCATCGTCTTTTCCGCCGATTAAAATTCTATTATCGGAAGTAGTTCTCAGGTAAATATAAGGATCTGCGGTTTCCCAGATGAGCGCATTTTTATGCCAAAACTTTTTAGCATCCAGCACTTCACTTACTATTGCATAGGTGGTTTTTTGAATTTCAATTTTCTTAGGAAGATATTTCTCTGATTCATAACCACAAGCTATAACTAATTTCTTTGCCTGAACTTTGTATCCTGTGTCTGCAGTAACAGTGACACCATTTCTATGATGTTTTATATCTACGACTTCCGTATTATCAAAGAGCCTTAGGCTTTTTTTCCAGTGGGTTTTAATTAAATGGTGAGTGAGCTTAAAGGGGTCTAGTTCTGCTCCATCTCTGGATAAAATTCCACCGTGTTTAGTAAAACCAAATTTTTCTTTGATATCTTTTGGCTCAAGCCAATGAGTGCTGGAAATATTATGAATTTTTCTCAGGCGAAATTCTTCTTGGTGATCTTTGAGTTGAGACTTAAAAGAGGTGAACTGAAAGCTGGGCTTTTTAGTAAAATCACTATAGCTTGGATATTTTTTACTTACCTTATGAAGATCATCAATTGCTTTAAGACATAACTTGTAACTTCTAACAGCGTGATCTGTACCGACTTTTTTAATTAAGTCTCTTAATGGTGTATCGATTTCATATTGAAGTAGCGCCGTGCTGGCCGCAGTACTTCCATGAGCAGAGTCTCTGCGATCAAGAATGATCACCTCAAATCCCGCCTTGCATAATGAGTCTGCTACCAAAGATCCTGATATGCCTGCTCCTATGACGAGAACATCTGTCTTTAAAGATTTTTGGAGTGAAGGAAAATCCTGAATCAGACCGTTTTTAATAGGCCAGAAATTTTCAGATGTATGCAAATCCATTTTTATATTCCATTAGGCAAACAGACCTTAAAGGTTGAACCCTTAGTGATTTCACTTTCAACTTCAATTGAGCCTTGATGAGCATCAACAATTTGCTTTGTGATGTAGAGGCCAAGACCAAGACCGCTGATATTCGTGCTTGAGATGGCCCTTTCAAATCTTTCAAAAATTTTGGACTGCATATCTTTAATGATTCCGAGTCCACTGTCTTTAACAATGATATAGGCCTTGCCATTACCATTTTTAACAGAGATATAAACCGGATTATTAGCACCGTACTTAATGGCGTTTGATAAAAGATTCGCAACAACTTGCTCAATTCTATAGCGATCGCAAAGAACGACCACATTTTCTTCAAGGTCAGAGTGAAATACGTAATTGGCATATCTGAACTCTTCTGAAAAACGCTCTAGCACCTCTTGCACCAGTTTAGACATATCTACCTTTTCAAATTTGTAAGTCAGCTTCCCGGTTTGGATTCTTGTTATATCCAAGAGATCTTCAATAAGCATCGTAAGCCTGTCGACTTGGCTACTTGAGTTCTGCAATGACTTAATCATTTTAGGAATGGGGGTAGAGCTTCCTTTAACTGGATCAATTGCCCTTAACATCATCTGCAGTTGCATTTTCAAACTTGTAATCGGGGTCTTAAGTTCATGAGAAGCAATGGAGACAAACTCATCTCGAGCTTTAATCGCAGACTGGGCGGCACTATAAAGAAGTGCATTTTCAATAGCAATACCAGCTCTTCTTCCAAGGTCTTCCGCGAGTGCCAGGTCTTGAGGAGTAAAGTTTGGTTTCTCAGTACCAGCAATTAAAGAAAGAGAGCCTCTAATTTTTCCACGGGCCCTAATAGGAACAACCATACTAGAGTTGGCGCCAAGAATTTTTAGTAGCTCCATCTGTCTGTCATCTTTGACCATTTTCTGAAGCTGTTCATCCTCGATTTGATAATTATAGTAAGAAGTATCATTTAAAACAGTGAAGACTCTGCTGTCTGGCGGATAATTTTTTATATACTCTTCTACATAGATAGATTTACTTTTATCAACATGAGCTCCAGTAGCTCTTTCAAAAACTCCATCGTCATTAATCATTGTAACAGCACACCATTCACCAAGTGCGGTTATTGAAGTGTTAGCAAGAAGTGTGAGCGTTTCATGATAATCGAGTGAAGTTGAAAGTAGTGTGCTGACTTTTGCCAGAAAAATATCACGAGTTGTTGCCAACTCGCGTTCCTTAAGAGCGGCTTCTTCTTTTACCATTCTCATTAATTCTTCAGCGGCTTTCTTTTTATCAGTTATATCTTCTGAAACACCTAGAAGATACTGGGGATTGCCATCTTTTCCATAGAGCGGAATTTTTTTAGTGTGAAGAACTCTTGTTCCTAAATTTTTGGTTTGAATAACTTCTTCTTCAATGTCTAAAACTTTTTTGCCATTAATGACGTCTTGGTCATTTGCGATAAAAGCATCAGCTTGCTCCTTAGGGAAAAAATCATGATCATTTCTTCCAATAAGCTCTGATCTTTTAAATCCCAATAGATCTTCGCCAGCTTTATTAAAATGAGTAAAGCGCAGGTCTTTTGCATCTTTGATGAAAACCATTAAGGGTATATTTTCTAAAACAGAGTTAAGATACTCTGTGAATTTTTCAAGCTCTTCAGAGTGAGTAGAGGCCAGCGCCATTCGCGAAAAGATTTTGCCCATCATAAAGCTGGTGCTAAAACCCATAAATGAGAAAATACTTATTTCAATTAATGAAGCTTCAGTAATAATTTTAAAAGAGTAAGCAGGAGGGATAATAAAAAAGATAGTTAAGATGGCGCATATAATAGTGGCGAGATAACCAAAGCGAGCTCCACTAAACCAGGCCGTTAAAAAGATGGCAGGATAAAAAAATAACCACTCTCTGCTATTGGTGTACTTCTCCAATGTCATTTGAATATAGAGCGCCATGATTGGCAGAATGAATGCCAATAAAAAGCCTTTTAAATTTGTATTACCTGATAGTTTTGTCATTGAAAGTGAGACCCTAAATTTAAACTCTAGGACTCATTGATAATGTCGTTTTTATAAGGAAAAGAAAACCCTTAGACTCATAGCGCTTTATAGAAAATAAATAATTAACTAAACAAAATTATCTAATTGTGGATAAAATGACTTCCACTAGTGATGTGAGAAGTTATGTCTATGTCAGGGAAAAAACATAAATCGGTTTTCAATTTCTGGAATAACATTTCCATCTCAGCAAAGCTGTACTTTGTCGTGGGCTTTATGGCCGGTCTCATTATCATTGAACTCTTAACCTTAAGATTTGCTATGGGCAATCTCTCTGCTGTCCGGGCATTTGTTGGTGGAGAAGCAAGCTGGTCTAAAGCACAAAAAAATGCTGTCTATCATTTTCAACGATATGCAATGAATAATAAAGAAGAAGATTATCATGCATTCTATGAGTCATTAAAAATTCCCGACGGAGACAGGATGGCCCGTACTGAATTGATGAAGCCAGATCCTGATATGAAAATAGTTCATGCAGGATTTATTCAAGGGCATGTTCATCCAGAAGATGTTGTCCCGGTTGTAAAACTCTTGAGCCGTTTTTATTGGGTGAGTTATATTGAAGAAGCCGTTAAAGCATGGACCGAGGGTGATGCTTTATTATTAGAGCTAAGAGAAGTGGCATTCAAATACCATGCGCTCAACATGATGAAAGATAAAGATCTGCAGCAGATGCATAATCTACAAAATAAAGTCATTGAAATTAATCATGCACTTACTAAAGTTGAAGAGACGTTCTCTAGGGTTTTAGGTGAAGGCTCAAGATGGATGGAAAGAATTGTTTTCATGGTTCTTTTTATTCTGGTTGTGACGATTGAAAGTGTCGGACTCACGCTTACTTTTTTTACTAGTAGGTCTTTATCTAGAGGTCTGACGGAGTTAAACAAAATATCCGAGGAATTTGGAGTTGGTAATTTTCAAAGAAGACTTGCAGTAAGTTCAGGTGATGAAATTGGTTTGCTTACCCAATCTGTTAACAGGATGGGTGATATGCTTCAAAAATCTTATAATGACTTAATTAATTCTCATAAAGAGCTTGAGCATAAAGTCCATGAAAGAACTGTGGAGTTAGTAAAAATCGCCAATCAAAATAGTTTACTTTACGATGAAGCGAGAAATGCTATTAAGATGCGAGATGATTTTTTATCCATTGCTTCACATGAAATCCGCACTCCATTAACTGCCCTAAAGATGCAAATTTATTTGATTGAAAAAGCATCTGCCAAAGAAAGCGATAATCCTCAGTTAGAGCAAATTTCTAAAACCACAAAGCGGGCCAGCGTCCTGATAAAAAAACTTTCTACCCTTCAGGAAGTGCTTATGGATCTGGCGCAAATCAGATTAGGCAAGATCGAGATCAAGAGAGTCGAAACTAACATCACAGATGTTATTTCTGAAACAGTCGGACACCTGATGCCTGATGCAAATAGGTTAGGAATAGAAGTCAGCCTAGAATATTCAGATACGATTATTGGAGTAATTGATCCCTTAAGGTTGAGTCAGGTTGCAACCAATCTTATAAATAACGCTATCAAATACGGAGATGGGAAACCCATTGAGGTTAAGGTATTTAAAGAAGACGACTTTGTAGTGATAAAAGTAAAAGATCATGGCCCGGGAATAGCGTTTGATAAACAAAACAAAATATTTGAGCGCTTTGAAAGAGTGAATGACGATCCTGCCGTGTCGGGTTTAGGGTTGGGTTTATTTATCTCTAAACAGATTGTGGAAGCGCATGGCGGAAGTATTTTTATTGAGAGTGCCCTCGGAAACGGGGCAGTTTTTACGGCAAAATTTTTAATTTAATTCCAGATTCATTCAACTGATTGACAACAGAATCATTTAGGGTAAAGATTAATTTCATGAGCACAAAAAATAAAAAAAATGCAAAAATTGTTCATGAGACTTTAGGTCTCTTCATCAAAAAAATGAGACTTGAAAGAGGTTACTCTCAAGCTGATCTTGCTTATAGCTTAGGCTATACGAGCCCTCAGTTTGTGTCTGATTGGGAAAGAGGGGTTTCTAGCCCACCAGTTAAGAAACTTCATGACCTGTCTCAACTTCTAAAAGTTAAGCCTGATGTATTATTTGAATTATTGGTGACACTTGCAACTGAGCAATTGGTTACTAATCTTGCTCAAGAATACAAAAAAGTTAAGAAAGCTTCTTAAAGTTCAATTCCAAGAGTAAAGCTTAAAATTAAAGTGATTAAAACGAAGGCCGCGATTCCTGCAAGCAGGTATTCCTTTTGCTTAATAAAGATTAGTGCTGTTAGCATAACTCGCAAAATTGGTAAGCTGATCAGGATAATTAATCCTGCATAAGCTATCAAGATAGTCCATGAACGGGCATCTAGTGCCGCGCCTAGAGACTCTGAAAGAGGGATTGCGTGGTAGGTTTGAAAAGTTGTAAATGATGATCCATTAGCAAAAAGTAATGACATCCATCCTATAAATAAAAATATTCCAGCAGTGATGACACCTGCTCTTAAAAATTTAGAAATTCTTAGCTCTAAATTATCCATTAGTTAAATCCTTTCACTAGCATTTGAATGGCCACGATTGATAATACGCCTACAAAGATTTTTCTTATAAGAATGGCCGGAAGTTTCGGCATAAGTCTGGCACCTATCCATGACCCTGCAATGATTCCAACTGAGACGGGACAAGCAATTTCTGGTCTGATATCACCGCGAAGAAAGTAGGCCCCTGCACTTGCTGTCGCTGTAACTCCAATCATGAAATTAGAAGTTGCAGATGAAACCTTCATGGGAATTTTCATTGCCCCGTCCATCGCCATTACTTTAAAAATTCCACTACCAATACCTAAAAGGGCCGAGAGAATCCCTGCAAAAAACATTAGAAATAATCCCAATGGAACTTTTGCAATTTTATAATGAACGAGTTCACCATTTTTTTCAGTGTATTTACCAGCAAGTTTTAATTTCTCAGACCAAGGGTGATCGACTGTTGCTCTATGATCTTCTTTTTTCTTTAACATCATCATCGCAGAAAACATTAGAAAGAATCCAAAGAGTACGTAGAGATAGTCAGAGTTAATATTTTTCGCAACCAAAAAGCCTACGATTGCTCCACAGACAGTTCCAACTTCAAGAAGCACAGCTAGTCTTAGATTGGTTAATCTGTCCTTGAGAAAGCTTGCAGCAGCACCAGATGAAGTCGCCACAATGGCAATCAGACTTGCAGAGATCGCATAACGAATATCCACACCGAGAAACAGAGTCAAAACAGGTACGATAATAATCCCGCCACCGAGACCTAGTAAAGCACCGAGAAAACCGCCAAAAATTGAAATGAAAAATAATAAGATTGATTCCATATACGCATTCTAGACCCGCTAAGTACCGATGACAAATGTATAGTATTTTTAGTTATTTCGTCAGAGGGCCCGGGCCAATTTGAGGCACAGGATTAGGAGGAGCATCTTGAAGTGTAGGAGCTATTGTAGAAGTAATATTAATACTAGGAGTCTTTTGCATTCCGGCCCAACCACCGATAGCAATGGCCACTCCATCACAGATTGTCGTGTTGCCGCCAATGATCGCAATTTCTTTTTTGCAGTTAATGAAGTTTAAACTGATTTCTTTAGGAGTCATCGTTTTGCTAATTTTTTTCTTACCGTAAAATACACAATCAGGAAGTGCGCCCAGATCTGCTTCAATCATAACAACGGTATTTTTATCAGAGAGAGCAACAGAGTATCTTCCAACAATTAAGAATGATTCTGATCTTAAAACAGATTTAATATCCATTTTTAGAGCTTCAATTTGTTTTGTTGTTTGACCTAAAAAAAGAGGACCAAGGCTTTTGCCTGGAACGATTTGAATAGGGCAATTTACATTTTTAGAACTTCCATTAATGGCAGGACGTCCGTGATCTACTGATTCATATGAATAAGTTAGAGAGGAAAAAATTGATGCGAATATTAAAATAAATTTTTTCATACTTAAGAAATATACCAGCGAAGAGGTAAATGAAAACAAAAATATGCGGTTGTCCAAAACAATTGATCTTTACCTTGACTAAGGTACTGTAAGCTTTGTAAAACGTAACATCATGCATACCTTTCCTATTGATTCAGTAAAAAAAGAAATTCTACAGGCCTTAGATGTAGTGGATTTTCTTATTATTAAATCTACTCCAGGTTCTGGTAAAACGACTAGAGTTCCACTCTTTCTTAGAGAAAAGTTTCAAAAGAAAATTTACATTCTTGAGCCTCGAAAACTTGCTGCAAAGCTGGCCTCTGGTTATGTTGCAAAAAATATTGGAGAGTCTCCCGGACAGTCTGTTGGACATATTTTTAAATACGAAAAAATGGCAACTGATAAAACTCAAATCATTTTTTTAACTGAAGGAACCTTTTTAAGAATCCTGGCCTCTGATCCTGAACTCAGTGATTGCGATGTTGTCATTCTAGATGAATTTCATGAAAGGCATTATTACACTGACGTCGCTTTAAGTTATCTATTAAAAATTAAGGAAAAAAATACAAATCTTAAAGTCATCATTATGTCGGCGACTATTAATCTTTCAGAGCTTGATACTCTTATGAAAGACAAAGCTCGGACAATTGAAGTTAATGAATCAAACCATCAGTTAAAAATAAATTATCTTCCCAATGATACACTCGTTTTAAAAGATTCAGTTGAAAGAAAAGTTTATAATGCATTAATGGAGAGTGAGGGAAGGATTGGACATACACTGGTATTTCTTCCGGGAATGTTTGAAATTAAAAAGTGTGAAGAAATAGTAAAGAATAACTTTGATCATGAAGTTATTATTCTACATGGAGAAGTTGCAGGTCTCGTTATTGATGATAGTTTTGAAAACTTAAACAATAAGAAAATTATTTTATCGACAAATATTGCCGAGAGTTCTGTCACTATTCCTGGAGTCAGAACTGTTATAGACTCTGGACTTCATAAAATTAACAGACTCAATCCTGTGACGAGACTTCCTGTTGTTGAAATGAAAAAAATCAGCCAGTCATCTGCTATTCAAAGGGCAAACAGGTCAACCCGCGAAGATGATGGTATTGCTTACAGGCTTTATTCAGAGTTTGATTATAAAAGTAGAGATATGTTTGATAATCCTGAAATCAACAGAGTCGATTTAAGTGAGTTGATGATTTCTACGGCCGAAATTTTTAATGCACCCATTGAAGATTTTCATTTTTTATCAAAACTTGCAGAATCTGAAATTCAAAAATCCAAAAATTATCTTGAGCAGATAGGCCTCTTTGAAAATGGAAGGCCGACTCTGATTGCAAAAAGATTATCCAAATTTCCCTTTCATCCTAGAGTTTCAAAAATCATGGATGAAGCGGCCAAAGGTAGTGAGCAGACTTTTAATAATGTCACTTCCTATATGGCAGGGTTAATAGAGCCAAAATCTCCCGCGCGATTTAAATCCATGGTAAAGAACTTTTTCAAATACAATGCTTCTGGCAGTGATATTGATTTAGAAAAAATTATTCTTTATGGATACATAGATCAAATCGCGAAACTTAAAGGGCAGCAGCTTATTCACCAAAATGGTGAAGTGTATACAATCTCGCCAAAGATTAACGATGAGATTATTCCAACCCATGATTTATGGATTATTCTCGATCTGGATAACCGCAATCAAGTAACAAGAATGCTCCCCATAGAAGAGGAATGGTTGTATGACCTTCCATCTTTTCCGATAGAAGAAAATGAGCAAATTGATTTTAATACTGAAACATTTAAAATGAGTGTTGAAAGGGTAAATAGAATTGGAGCGATTGTTCTATCAAAAGAAAAAGTTGCCACTCAAGAGCTCTCAAGCGTGGCGATCGAATTTGCAGCTAAGAAATTATCAACAGTTTTTATTAAGAAAATGGACAGCAATACCTACAGGCGTCTGGAGATATTTGAACAATACTCAGAAAAGAGCATTGCAGATTTTCCATTTGAGGTATGGTTTAAAGGACAAGTTGGTTATCTTCTTAATGATTCAAATTACAACTTGGAAATTATCTTAAACACTTACGTAGAAGAAGTTTTTAATTTTCTTAATTCCGATTTGGTATTTAATCTTGAAAGTGATTTGCCATTATTCCTTCAGCTTCATGATAAAAGAAAAGTAGAAATTCATTACGATGCTAGTAATGGAGTTCATTGCGAGTCTTACATTCAAGATTTTTATGGGCTTCACACTGTTCCAGTTATCTTAAAAGGAAAAGAAAAAATTAAGATTCATCTCTTGGGCCCTCACAAGAGAGCATTGCAGGTGACGACAGATCTTTCAAGCTTTTGGGATAAGGCCTATAAAGAGCTTTATGGTGAACTTAAAAGAGATTATCCTCGCCATCATTGGGCGATTGATCCTAAAAATGCAAAGCCGATTTTTTTATTGAAGCATGTTCTTTAATGCACCGTTTCGATGCAGAACCCATTGTACTAAATTTTAAATGCGTCTAGATTCTCTAAAAAGAGGATTAACGATGTATAAAAAAAATGAACTAGATCGCAAAAGAATTTCTGTCATATGTTTATTGGCAGTTTTAATAGGGGCTTCTGCTACCGTCATTGCTAAAATCTTATTATTGTCTATTGCATTTTTCACCAATCTTTTTTGGTTTCATGAGCTTTCTTTGAAATCAGTTGAGTTAGTAAATCATCATTTTTCTCCTGTCTATATACTTGTTCCGGTGCTGGGAGGATTAATTGTGGGCCTGATGGCCAGGTTTGGAAGTCAGGCCATCAGAGGACACGGTATTCCGGAGGTCATGGAAAATATTCTTACTAAAGAAAGTAAAATTCCCAGACGTATGACTTTTTTAAAACCGCTATCTGCGGCCATTGCTATTGGTTCAGGTGGACCCTTTGGAGCAGAGGGACCTATTATCGCAACGGGGAGTTCCGTAGGATCATGGATAGGAAGGCATTTTTATTTTTCAGAATATGAAAGGAAGATTTTGCTCGCGACCGGTGCAGCAGCAGGGATGACTGCCATTTTTGGGACACCGATGGCGGCGGTTTTTATTTGCATCGAGCTTTTATTATTTGAGTTTAGTGGAACATCATTTATCCCGGTCATTATTGCTGTCTCAACTGCTTACTCAATTCGATTGGCAACAGGACACACGGAAGCCGAATTTCCCATCGGGCAAATTCAGGAATCAATAAATAGTTTAAATTCTCTTTTTTACTTCGCATGCGGAGCTATTTCGGGCGCGGTGGCCTGTGTCGTTTCAAAGATTGTTTTTTATATAGAAGATAAATTTGAACATTTACCCATTCATTGGATGTGGTGGCCGATGATTGGTGGTGCCGCCGTTGGAGTCATTGGCTATTTTGAGCCGCGCACTTTAGGAGTTGGTTACAGTAATATTATTACAGCTCTTCAAGGTAATATGCTTTTAGTTCCAGCTATCACTCTTTTAGTTTTAAAATTTTTGTCTTGGTCTATTTCATTAGGCAGTGGAACTTCTGGTGGAACACTTGCTCCTTTATTAACCTTTGGAAGCTCTCTTGGAATTATTTTAAGTTATGTTGGTATGCACTTTTTTCCAGAAATTGGAATTACCGCTCAAGTCACAGCATTGGTATGCATGTCTTCAATGTTCTCTGGAGCCACCAGAGCGATTTTAACTTCGAGCGTTTTTGCATTGGAAGTAACCGGTGCTCATTTTGGAATAGCGCCACTTCTGTTAGGAAATAGCGCCGCATTTTTATTTTCTTTATTCTTTTTGAAAGAAACGATTATGACTGAGAAAATCTCCAGAAGAGGGATTCATGTGCCTAAAGATTATTATTCAGTTAGAAGCTAACTTTATAAAGAAATAGTCCATTCGCAGGAGCAACTTTCCAGAGCTGTTTTTCAGACTTGGGACTGTTTAGTAAATTTATAAATTCTTCTACTGTGATTTTTTCACTACCAACCATCCATAGTGCGCTCACAATGTGCCTGATCATTTGTTTTAAAAATCCTTTGGACTCAACTCTAAGTTGATAACAACATATCAGTGAAGATGGAATTTGAAATAAATCGCCGTCTGAAAAAATATCTTGAGGATTAGTGAGATTTAACTCACAAGCAGTAATATGTCTGATGGTGCTTTTTACATTACTTCCATGAGAATAGAAGTTACAAAAATTATGCTCACCTAATAAGGCCTGAATACACATTTGCATTTTTTCAATATTGAGTTCATTAGAAATATTGGCAATAAAGCGATGTTCCTCTGGATTGATTTTTTTCTTGTTAGTGAAAAAGTATCGATACTCTTTTGAGCGAGCTTCGGCCGATGGCCTAAAAAGCCCGTCGCATTCTTGAATACTTTTACATCTAATTTGATCTGGAAGGGTTTTATTAAAGAGTTCCAGGAATGAGCATTCCTCAATGATTTTTTCGCAAGTAATCTTTAAAGTTTGGTCTAGGGCATGTACACCCGTATCAGTTCGTGAAGCGGCAACAGTTGAGACCTTTCCAGGCAAAATTTTTGTAAGAGCATTATTTATGTCACCTTGAACCGTCACAATTCCTGTTTGCCATTGGAAACCAGCGTAACTCGTGCCGTCGTATTGAATTTTGCATTTGTAATAGTGCATTTTAAAATTATAATTTATTTGAATTAGTTACGATATGTTTTGTGCGAATTTAGAGGAAATTATGGAAGAAAGTGATTTTGAAGGAACATTAGTTTTAGAACAACTTGCTGAAGTCGATTTAGTTGATGATTTTTTTGAAGCTATTGATTCCGACGATATTGAACTGGCCGTAAAGCTTATGAAGCAGGCACGAGTCGATGCATCGACAATTGCGACTGTCGTTGAAATGATTAGGGATGCTGAGGAGTAGGTTACTGTCTTAAGTAATACTTCTCAGTACTGTTTGGGTCACTTTTTCTAATGAAAACTCTTCTGTCAGCTTCGATTCCAAGAAGAACCTGAAAAACATCGGAAAGAATTGGTCTAGAGGCATAGTAGCCATGATTTAATCCAAATGTTGAATTATCAAGAAGGCTCACGTTGATTGAGTCCACACCTTCCATGTAAGTGCAGCCACCAAGGCGCTTTGAACTATTCATTGATTCTGAAGCAAACATCGCCTTGTCCGTATAAGAGCAATAAAGAGTTACACGACGGCTTAAGTTTTTGATCATCTCAACATTTGTGGTAAATAATTCTGAATCAAAATCAGGTGCATTCAAAATAATTTCACCAAGAGGCATCTGATAATTTGTATCTCCAGGCTGAAGTGTTCTTGCTTTTCCTAATTCAAATAGGGCAGGAAGCACAACTTGATGTCCCATAGAGTGAACGACAATATTTGGAATAACTTTACTCTCGATCAACTTAGAAATAAAAAACTTGAATGTTTGAATTGAAAGCGCAGCTGTTTTTAAATTCGCTTCATAGGTTCTATTGATCAGTTTATTATCTAAAAATCCCGCACCTGCTCCAGCTGGCCATGAAAATAAAACGACAGGCCCTTGATATTTTAAATCATAGGCAAGTTGAGAAGCTCTTAAAACTGCTTCTTCATGTTTAACATTAAAACCATGAACAAAAATAAGTGGTGAGCGTTTTGATTTTTTTAAATAATCAACAACAGTTGTAAGATTGAGTTCTTTTTGTCCAATGATTTTGAAAAAATCGTTTGAACTATCGCGCTGATTTTTTGTGAATTTTAATTCACCCGTACTATGGTTTCTTGGTACATTGACCCTGCAGGCCCCTAATCTAAAATTTGTATCAGATTCAACACCAAAAACATCATCAGTGCAGCCAAAGCTTTTTCCTTTTAGAAGTCTATTTGTGACCACGAGTACATTGACTGCACGGGTGTCATTAAATTCTTCAACAAAATAATCTTTCCAAATTCCTTTGAGCTTATCTTGGAGTTCCAGATCCAAATTCACATCAGTTTCGGTAATGGCCGGTAATTCGGGAGGTGGAGTCGTCGTAACAGGTGTTATCACTGGAACTTCATTATGAGTTGAGCAAGAAGTTAAAAACATAGATACGAATATAATATTAATAATTAATCTTTTCATTTGGACTCTTAAATAGGGTTTAATTAGGACTATAATATTAAACACTAATTCTTTTGATAAGCCACAAATTTCAAAATATACTTGAGTGAAACATGATGCATGGAGGTCTGTTCTGAACGTTTATCTTGCTGGAATGGTCGCCGTCTTGCTTATAGCAGCAACAGTCATCTTTGGCGGTTTTGCTCAATACTTTTTTACAATAATTACATTCACCATAATCGCACTGGCCCTCCTGGCCTGGTTTAATAATGTTTCCAATCGCCAAATTGAGAAATTAGAAAAAATGAAAAGGCCAAACGAGCCAGTCATAAAAGTGGAAGAGGATGCCTTTGAAGACCTCGAGTTTCATAATGATTTTTCCAAAGTGCCGGCCGGAGAGCCTGATCTTATTCCACCGCCCCCGCGTTCAATAGGCTATGGTTATGGAGATGGTGGGCGTTCGGTGATGGAAGATCTTGAAAGAATTGGAATCAAGACAACAGAAGAAAAAGAAACAAAAAAGAAAAATAATCTGGAGTAGATAATGAGTTCTGAAAATTTTATGGTTAATGGATCATGCCTTTGTGAAGCAGTAAAACTTAAAATGAATTTACCTGAAAAGGTATTAAACGCTTGTCACTGTGGCATGTGCCGAAAATGGACGAGTGGTCCACTTTTTACTGTTGAGAGTGGAGAAAGTGCTCACGTGGAAGGAAGAGAGTCTATCTCAACTTATAATTCTTCAGAATGGGCAGAAAGATCATTTTGCAAGAACTGTGGGACTCATCTTTTTTACCACTTGAAAAATACAAATCTTTATTTCTACTCGGCTGGTCTTTTTAAAGAGACAGCAGATTTCAAATTCAAAGCGCAGATCTACATAGATGCTAAACCTGCGTGTTATGAGTTCTCGAATAAAACAGAAACAATGACTGAAGCAGAAGTTATGGCGAAGTTTGCACCGAATTAATGAGGAGCACTTCCTTCAATAAAAGCTGTCTTTCACTGATCTATGTTATATTTACAAAAAGTGAATATAGAGATATGCTCAAAAAAAATTCAAGGAAACCTCTCAATGTCTGAAGAAAGCCAAGCATGTCCTAAATGTCATTCACCTTATGGTTACCAGGATCAAAATCTTTGGGTATGCCCTGAATGTGCTCACGAGTGGTCACTTGAGACAGCTGTTGTTGCTGAGGAAAAAGTTGTTGAAAAATTTCTAGATTCAAATGGTGTAAAGCTTCAATCCGGAGACACCGTGAGAACTGTGAAGGACCTTAAAGTTGGTGGAGACACCCTAAAGTCTGGAACTAAAGTTAAAAGTATCCGCTTGTTAGATGACCCAGTCGATGGTCACGATATTTCATGCAAAATTGACGGATATGGTTCTGTATACTTGAAATGCTCAGTCGTTAGAAAAGATTCTTAAGCTCTAAGATCTATAATTTCATTTTTCAAAAAAATAATGAATAATGAACTAGTATGGCAAAAAATATTAATATTCTTAAATATTCAGGAAGTGAAGCTAGGTTTCTAGCTCATGAACTCGCAAATTTAAGAATAAAAGTTTTCCATGAGTTTCCTTATCTCTATGAAGGCAATATTGAGTATGAAAAAAAATATCTAGAGACTTACTTTAAGGCCCGCCATTCTTTCATTTTAGTCGCAATGGATGGCGATAAGGTAATTGGTGCAACCACTGCTGTGTGGGCCAACGATGAAGAAGAAAGTTTTAAAAGGCCCCTACAGGATTTTGGATTAAATACAGATGAAGTTATCTATTTTGGTGAATCAATCTTATTACCAGAGTATCGCGGTTTAGGGCTTGGAAAAATATTTATGCAAGAGCGAGAAAACTACGCTCGCTCCTTAGGCTTCATTAAAATTCTAACATTCTGTTCAGTTGAAAGACCTGTGGATCATCCACTAAGACCTTTGGATTATAGACCACTGGATGAGTTTTGGAAGTCCAGAGGATTCATTCCAGCTCCAGAACTATCAACCACATTCTCATGGCCAGATATAAACGAAACACAAGAAACATCAAAAAAAATGAATTATTGGTTAAAAAATATTTAAGGGGTATTTATGGAAAAGACTGAGAAAATTATTCGTGACTACTATAAAGCTTTCAATGAAAAAAAATTCGATTTAATGTTGAGCTATCTTACTGACGACGTCATCCATGACACTAATCAAGGGGACCGTTCTAGAGGAAGAAATGCTTTCGTTAATTTCATGAAAGAGATGGACGAGTTTTATGATGAGCGTTTGGATAATATTGTCGTCATGACTGAGCCAACAGGGAAGCGTGCTTCTGCAGAGTTTATTTGTCACGGTGTTTATCAATCAACGGCAGAAGGACTTCCACCGGCCCGCGGACAGAAATATGAACTTCCTGTTGGGTGCTTTTTTGAAATTAGTGAAGGGAAAATTTCACGTGTAACAAATTACTACAATATGAACGACTGGCTAAAGCAGGTAAAATGAAAATTGCAGTTATAAGCTATTCACTTTCAAATCAGCCGACCACTTTAAAAGAGTGGAAAAATAATCTATTAAATGAAATTAAAAACCATATAGAGAGTGGGGCAGATATCATTGTCTATCCAGAGCTTTTTCTAATGGGGCTGACTGATTATTTTCAAGGGGAGCTTCCACATCAACTGGAGAAAATTTCAAAATTTACAGTAGAGACTCTACTTCCGGAAATAAAGTCTCAAGCAAAAGGAAAGGATATTCTTATTTGTCTTGGATCAGGCCCCAGAATTTTAGAAAGCAAAATCTATAACTCTGCTCACGTTTTAATTAATGGGGAGTGGGAAGTGCAAGATAAGCTTCACCTCACACCATGGGAGACGAGTTTTACTGGAGGAGAGGTCTTAAAAGTATTTACCTACAAAGGGTTAAAGTTAAGTGTCGTTATTTGTTTTGATATTGAACAACCAAGTCTTGCATTAAAGCTTAAAGAAGAAGGAGTGCACATGCTTCTTGTTCCGTCGGCCACAACTGATCGCAACGGCAGCAACAGAGTGAATCGTTGTGCGAACTCTCGCAGTGTAGAGCTGGGATGTGTAGTTATAACAGCGCCATTAATAGGTGATTCAAAGTGCGATTTAGTTGATCATAATGAAGGAAGACAAGGTTTATTTTTCCCCGCACAACATATTGTAAAAAACGAACAGGAACTATACTCAGCATACTCTAGCGATAAAAAAATAACGGAGAGTTATTTTGTCGATGAAAAAATCTTGCTCGATCTAAAATTACCAGATTCAGAGACGAAACCCTTTTTACAAAAAGATCATGACTATATTCGTATTGAGAGAGCTTAGCTTTTTAATGTGTCGTGAAAGACTGCTAACTGTGAAGCAAATGCTCTTTGATAGGCAGGACGAGCTTCTGCGCGAGAAATATACTCACAAAGATTTGGGTACTGCTCAAGAAGGCCTGATGAGGTCAATCTGCGTAAAACAGTGACCATTATAATATCCCCTGCACTGAATACACCATCTAGCCAATCATTGTTACCAAGTTGATGAGAAAGCTCTCTCAATCGAACATGAACACGCTCATCCAGTATGGGAAGTCTTTCATTGTACCAACTCTTATCTCGTTCAAGCATCACGAAAAATGATCGCTCTACTATTGGGGCCTCAATGGTATTGAGTGCAGAAAATATCCAGGCAATGGCACGTGCGCGAGCATTTGTATCGGCAGGAAAAAGCCCTGGGTACTTCTCGGCAATATGAAGAACAATGGCCCCTGATTCAAATAATATTAAATCATCTTCTTTGTAGGAAGGTATTTGTCCAAAGGGCTGAAGAGCGCGATATGATGGCTCCTTTAATTCTTCGAATGTGTAGAGCTGTACTTCATAAGCTTGTCCCACTTCTTCCAGGGCCCAGCGTACGCGCATGTCGCGTGCGAGTCCTCTGCCTTTATCAGGTGAATTTTTAAAAGCAGTAATAACTGGAAGTGAGCGTGATTTTGTCATCAGAAAACCCTTATTTTTTTATTAGAGCTTCAAGTGGAGCAATCTCAATTTTTGACATAGTCATCATAACTTCAAAAGCACGTTTGGCGAGGTGTCGGTCATTACTTGTTGTGAGATCAATAAGGATTTTTGGAGTAATCTGCCAAGAGTATCCCCAGCGGTCTTTGCACCAACCACATTCACTTGCTGAGCCTCCATTTTCAATAATTGTATTCCAGTAACGATCTGTTTCTTCCTGATTGTTTGTAACGATAGTGAAGCTCACTGATTCGTTTGGCTTAAAGATTGGGCCACCATTTAAACCAATAAACTTTTGTCCTAAAACAGTAAACTCAACAGTTAATTCACTCCCTTCAATTCCACCAGGAAAATCACTTGGGGCAGTATTAATTTTTCCAACAGAACTATTAGGAAAAGTTTTTGCGTAAAATGCTGCCGCTTTACTTGCTTGACCATGATCAAACCACATGCATGTAATAATTTCGTTCATAATCTTCTCCTGATTAATTTTTTAAAACTGAAATTATGTTAGCTAATAAAGTGGAGTGTATCTAATCGCGATGCAGAAATTACTTAAGGAGAAAAGATGGACTTATTGTTGCAGGATCTTATTCTGGACAATCATAATAATCTTCGATTTGTAGACTATCATCTTTAACAAAGATAGCAGTATAACAATCCTGAGTTTCCTTGTTAGATTTTTTCATTTCAAAATGAAGACTGTATGTGGATACTCCGTGATTATTTGTCCCATAATAAGTAATCCCGGAAAAAGTATCTTTGTTCTGTGTGATATCTTTCACCACTTCTTCATTTTCTAAAATCGCCGCGATTGTTTTTAAATTTTGATCACTTTTAGATTTGAATGAATAGGTGGAAGCTGCTTGTGCTACTTTTCTCTCAGTACTTTTTTCAACGCGTGTTACTTTGTACTGTCCTGAAGAGCAGCTAGTTATAAAAAATAAAAGTAGGAGTGAGATAGAAGTGCTTTTTAACATGACATCCTCAATGAAGTTTTCTTATCTATCCTATTATCGGCATGAGAATTGATTACTGTAATCACCGTAAAAGTAATTCCATAACTCGACTGTTTTAATAAGGTATGTGAAGATATATCTTTAATTTTTCGAGAGCTTCCACAATTTCGAATGCAGCTCTTATGGGATTAAATCCGCTGCGTCTACCAATTCAAATCTTATATGGATAATATTTTTTTGTTATCTCATTTATTCACAAGGAGTTGATATGGGTCTTTATGTAGATGGATTTGTTCTTCCTATTCCTAAGAAAAATCTTGTAGCTTATAAGAAGATGGCAGCACTCGGCGCAAAAGTTTGGTTAGAGCATGTAGCTTGGTTTTCATTGACAGTCTATTCACTTCAATAGGCAACTCAGTAATTTATTCTTCAGAAGTGAGGGGAACAACTGGAAGTGAAGGTAAGGATGAATTTGGAGGCAGGGAAATTACTGACACCGAAACATCATATAAAATATTATCTCAATATAATTTCATTGATCAAAAAAATAAATTCATGTTTGGTTGGTCAAGAGGATCGATAACAAGCTTTTTAGCAATGAAAAAAGGATTGCAATTTAATAGCGTTGTTGTTGTTGTTGGAAGTGTGCCTGATTTAAAAATAGGAGGCGAAAAAAGAAGTGCGATGAAAGAACTGTACAGAGAGCTTATTCCTGAATACTCAATTGATTCAGAAGCTGCACTAGCAAAACGTTCAGCAAATTACTGGCCTGAAAAAATTAATTCGCCTCTTTTGATAATCCATGGAGAAAAAGATTGGCGGGCTCCTGTAGAAGGTCCTATTGAATTAGGTAAAAAATTAAAAGCTTTGAACAAACCATATAAATTAATTCTTTATCCAGATTCTGGTCATGATATATCTGAAAATCGTATTGAGTTAAAGAAAGAGATAAATGACTGGTTTAAGAAGTATTGGGTCTACTAAATTGATATCGTGTCTAGGAGAAGACGATCTTCGAACTGAGTTTTTGAAGTCACAATTTGTGACTTCAAAACTAATGTTATTTTAAGAGTTTATAAGCTTGAGATCACGAATCAGACTTGATTCCAATTTTTTTACGTTTCGAAGGTAGTCTAGGTGTTAAATCATCTTCAATAGAATCTAGTCTTGTAAAAACAACTTTAAATAAAGCATTTACACTTTCTTTAAAGTTTTTGAGCTCAGATGTTATATTACTTTCTAGCGCATGAAAGCTTCGAAGTTTTGTAAAAATTCTCATGATTGAAATATTTATTTCAATAGCACGGTCACTACTCAAAATGCTTGATAGCATTGCCACACCATTTTCAGTGAAAACATAAGGAAGATAGCGCCTTCCTCCATATGTGGAACTTGAGGTGCCAAATTGGCACCTCAAGTTTTCTTCTTCAATCTCAGTAAGTTGAAACATGAAATCTGTTGGAAATCTTTTAAGATTTCTTTGAACTTGTCTGTTTAATTGCTTGGTTTCAACGCCATATAATTTAGCCAAATCGCTATCAATCATGACTCGCTGATCACGTATAATGTAGATCATAGTTTCAATGGCCATCAATTCTTTTTCTATTTTAGTCATAAGATCTCCTTTTGAGAGATTCATATAATGAGCTGCGAATATGTTTCGAAAATTTAAAAGTTAATCCTTCAGTAACTTGATTCAAAATAGGTTTCTTCATTGGAGAGCCCTCCAGTTTTTCTTTTCACCAAATGTCCTGATTATTCGGCCCTGTGTCTACGGCCATGCAAAATGAAAAAGACTTTGAGTTAGTTTAAATTTTTTCTACCACGAAATTACTCAAACAAAACCAAAGCCTTCTTATGAATAAACTATCTATCAATTTCACCCAAAATGCCAAGACCCTGACTTCATTTTCCGGATTAAAAATTTTTGACGATCTGATTCATAAAATGGAAATCAAGAACTTAGTCGGCATGCACCTACCAATAAAAAAGCGTGGTAGAGGTTTTTCTAGCTGGAATAAATTCTACGCAATGCTAATGGGATTTATTGCTGGGTTTGACTGCCTCGATGACTTCGATTGGTTTGGGGAAGATCCTTTGTTTTTTAAACTCACAAATTCACCTTCATCAATCACTCTTGGAAATTTTCTTAGAAGTTTTAAACCTCGGAAGATTGAACTTCTTCAAGAGCTTTTACCTGCTCTCGGGTGGGCCATGCGAAAAATACTTGAACCGAGTATTCATAAAGTTATTTTGACCATGGGTTCAAGTGATCACCGTCAGTATGGAGTAAAGTCAGAGGGAGTCGATTGTGGTTATCAAAAATTTCCATGCTTAAACTCTCAAAATCTTTTTGATGATAAGGGGATTTGTTATGGATTTAAGCTACGTAAGGGAAACACGCATTCAGCAGCTGACGCTCCTGAAATGCTTTATCAAGCACTCAAAATTATCCCATCTGATATCAAGAAATATTTTCGAGCAGATTCAGCTTATTCCTCTTCTGAAATTTATAATATCTGCCTTAATCAAAACTGTAATTATGTAATCTGTCTTAAAGAAAATGTTTGGTCGTCAGTGCTTGCGAAGAATCGTAGGCATATCAGATGGCAAAAAACGAGATTACAGTTTTTTGATTCGGACAAGTGTGAGATTGGATCGTGCCTTTACCCTCTTAAAGGACTGGCAGGCGGAAGAGGATTTCTTCGAGTGGTTTTTATTCGGACTCTGAGGTTGAATCCAGCGAAAGAAGATAAGCATCCTTATCATTACTATGCGGTTGTAACTGACATGAGCGAGAGTGAAATGGGTCATGAACACATTTTGAAATTTTATCGTAAGAGATCTCAGGTCGAAAACAACATCAAAGACATCAAGAACGGAATGGATTTTCATCACTTCCCTTGTATGAGTTTGAAGGCAAATAATGTCTGGGGAATCGCAGGAATCATTGCGTACAACCTGATGAGATATACTTCGTTTTCAATCAAGGAGACAGGTTGTTTTGTTAAGACGACGAGAAAGAAATTAGTGACGATAGCGGGCGAAGTGATAACACATGCCCGTTCGATTGAGATCCGTATGATGGAATACGTTTTAAAGGAGGTGGAAGCGATCAGAAAAAAAATGAATTTTGTAACAGTAGATGCAAGTCGCTTGAAGCGAGGAAAATTCCCTGGTTTCAAGACATAGTTCTTTAACATTCAAATAAAGTTAAAACTAAATCAGCACTACCGTTCGAAACTACAAGGCACACCATTAGAGATGTCTGGGAAGCTATGTACACGCAAAGCTTTTCACTCTGAAGAATTGTCTGTCAGAGAGAAAAAAGATGGCAAAAAGCGAGGATAAAAGAAATTACGACCAACGATAGGCCGATGCGAAGGACATTGGTTTGGATTTTAGTGACGGAAACGTCAAAAGATTGGGTTTGAAAAAGTTAGTGAAGGATTTGGGCTTAAATTTTTATCAATGAGCTTATAAACTTCTTTTTTTGCCTCAGCTTCAAGTGCAAATGGGTTCCATTTCATTTCTTTTCCAGGGATTTAATTTTATAAAAAAATACATATTAAGAATTAGCATAATAAAAAATGCAGGAATAAAATAGAAACCTACGATAAGTGGTGTAATTGTTACTGATGGAATAAAAAGCAAGGTAGATATTCCTTTATATGTTTTTGAAATATTCAATGTTATTAATGCGAGACCTGCATTGGAAAAAATTGCGATAAAAAATATTTTTGCAATCAGGATTGGGGTAAGTTTAAAAGGATCAAGTGGAAAATAAATCGAAAAATGAATGTATAAAGCGACCAGAAAAGGGATCATGGCCCATAAAACATATTTCAATCTATTTTTTTTTATATCTGTCATTTTTTCTCCGACCATAGGCAGATTAATTTAAGCAACCTTGATTTCTAAATTTGGATCAAGTCTTTGGGCGAAATCAATAAGTTTATCCACTGTAAAAAGATTGATTCTGTACTTCACAATTTCATTTAACCTTGCGGTATCCATATTGAGTTTCTTTGCCAGATCAGCCTGAGAGATTTTAGTTTCTTGAATATACACAACAAATTTTTGGCAAAGAGCATACTTTAATATGTCGGCCTTTGTTGCATCCTCAGGAAGAAGATACGAAGGCTCGGCCTTATCAAGGCTTTCTCTTATTTTTTTTAATTTTTCTTCGTTTGGAAATGTCATTGTAATTCTCCTCCACTATCTCTAAAAGCGTTTACGACACCTATATAGACAGTATTATCTTCAAGTAACCATACAAGCCTATAAGCTTTATGATGCAATTCAATTATTGTTACGAAGTAGCTGAACTCATCGTCAGTACCCTTAGGAAGCTCTCGTCTTCCATCAAGACGACGAACTAAGCCCAGAATTATTTCGTCATTAATATGCTCAGAATGTTTTTCTTCATAATGAGGATCGATAACGACTTCAGAAAAAGCTTTACCGTTAACAATGATCGTATCAATTTTATAGCTTCTTCGCTTCATACCAACAGTATAGCAATTATTGCGGAATTACGCAATAAAGGTTTAAGGCAAATTAGGCTGGGAATTCCAACAACTTAATGCTTCGAAAGACAAAAGAATGGATTACAAGAGCTGCTTTAAAAACATTAATTGAAGGTTGAAATTGGGCCGGATAGTGTGAAGATTTATTGGAATGTAGACAAAGAATTTTATATTAACGAGATCTCGCAGGCGAAAGCCTGCGATTCTTTTAAGTAAGGTCATACATAGTTCTGGAAATGTTGGTTCGAATAGCTTGACATATGGTGCCTCGGGCGAGACTCGAACTCGCACACCCTTTCGAGCGGCGGATTTTGAATCCGCTACGTCTACCATTCCATCACCAAGGCACAGATGAGCACTCATATTAAGGAAAAAGGATTGCAACGTCAATAATTCTAAGAGCTTTTAAATAGCTTACTGCTATACTCAGATAAAACATTTCCTTAAATAATTGAATATTTAGCTCGATAAGTATTTATGAGTTTTAAAAAGTCGCTTCTTTTATTTTTATCTCTTTCAACATCCTCAGCTTTATTTGCTGCACCTGGAGTCGTTGTGCTCTCTGGCGGAGGACCTGAAGGGGACATTGGAGTGACGAGTGATTGGTCGTATCCACTTTATAAAAAACTAATTGATAACGGTGATACGACTGGTGATAAAAAAATTAAGGTCGTTGTCTTATCGCTTGAAAAACCTGATTCAAACTTCATGGTCGATTATTTAAAATCTATGGGGGCAGACAGTTCCGAAAACCTTGTCGTGAGTTCCAAAAAAGATGCTAACGATCCAAAAGTTGAAGAGGCCCTAAAAGATGCTGACGTGGTTTTTATCCGTGGTGGAAATCAAGGAAAAGCTTATCAGCTATGGAAAGGTACAAAAGTTCACGAACAAATGCAGGCCTTAGGTTCGAGAGGTGGTGCCATCGGTGGAACAAGCTCTGGTGCTATGGGACTTTCTGAATATTCAATTACAGGTGGCCAGGATTTTGATTCAAAAGAAGTTTTATCAGATAGTCACTCACCACTACTCAACGACAAAGTAGCTCCCACGACTTCAGGAATCCATAATGATTTCTTAAATGCTGTTCCCGGCGTTTTAGCAGACACGCATTGCGGAGAGCGTGGGCGTGTTGGAAGACTCATGGCCGTGATGGCAAAAGCGACAGAGGATTTTCAAGACAATAAAATAGTAAGCGTTTGTCTCGAAGAAAAAACTGGAGTAGCCATTACAAATGGTAAAGCGGAAGTTTTTGGAACTGGTTCAGTCCATTTTCTTACAGAGACAGTAGACACAAAAAAAGAAAGAGTGAAAGGTCGGCCATTATCTTATACAGACGTCAGAGATGATGCTCTGACAGAAGGGTGGACTTATGATTTAAAAAGTAGATCACCAGATTTTAAAAATATTCCCAAAAATGCAAAGGTTATTATTCCAGTTATTAATTGTGGAGCGGTAAGTGATCAACTAAGTTTAAAAAGCACTAATGTGGCCAGAATAACATTTACTGAACCAGCTTTTAGTTCAGGACTCAGTATCGCTGAAGATGCTTATTCTGATGAAAGATTAATTTCAAGAGATAAGAAAAAAGGCGTTATGCAGACGCTCTCTTTTGATAAGTTAGCAAAAAATCCCAATGGCAGCGTCGTTATGCTGAATGCGGGTGCTACTTTAAAGGGATCTGGAAAAAATACTGTCGTTTTATCAGGTGCAGAACCGTCTATGATTCTCGATTGTCAGTATTGCACTCATACTTCAACATCAAGTTTCGTTTCGACTCAGGATCAAGGGGATCAATCACTTCGTTCATCATCTCTGGTGAATATGAGAGTTCATATTGTAGGGGCAGGTGACTCTTATAATGTGGAAACCCACAAACTGGGATTAAAAAGAGAAGTGGCATCAGCAATCGCTAATCCCTGTATTTCTTTTAAAGCAAGGCATGAAAAAATTGATAAATTTATTTCAGATGATTTGAAAATTGTTCAAAAACTAAACTGCTCAAAGTAAAAAAATTACTTCAATAATTCGAGAGCTTCTTTAGCGCTAAAACGAAATGTATCAGGGCCTAGGATTTTTTTCAACTCACTATTATCAAGTGTCGATGGAAACTTAACATAGTCGAGCATATAAAGGGGAAACTTCCACACAGGAGTTAAGAACTTTGCAAGTTGCTCAACAGCGATAATAGGAACGAGGATTTTTTTTACTCCGATAATTTCGGCCGCTTCATGAAGACTGATCACATCGTCGCCTGTGACGTTGTAAATACCTGTTGTGAACTTTTCCATTGCATTCACTATCATAGTCGCCATATCGAACTCGTGAATGAACTGGAACATTGGGTTGTAGTCCATTGGTAGAGGCGCGTAAGGAGTTTTTAAATACTGTGTAATATTGTTTTTGATCTGAGGCCCGATAATATTTGAAGGGCGAAGAACAATCGTCTCAATCTGGTTTTGATTCTTCCACATCCAGTTCGTACACATCTGATCCATTTCAACGACATCTCTGAGCTCAGCGTATTTGAAGCTAGCGCGAAGTGGAGCATCTTCTTTTAAGAACATTGGATTATCAGGAAGAGCACCATAAACGTGGTGAGTGGAGAGGATAACAACTTTTTTAGTTTGAAACTTTTGAGCTAGTTCTAAAATAGTATTTGTTCCTACTAAGTTGATATCAATTCGCTTGTGAATATTTCCCATCGCTGGAGAGTGTCCCAGGCGACCTAAGTGCAGAACACTTTCAAACTGATGTTCGCGAAAAAGTTTTTCAAAGTTAGTTCTATTATATTTTATCTGTTGAGCTTTTATCTGAGGTCTATTCGGCATATTTTCAATTGGACGAGAGTCTACGCCAATGATCTGAATATCTGATCTGCTTTGAATAAGAATTTCAGCGGTGATCTTTGCCATTGCCCCTTGAATTCCAATGATCAGAATTTTTTTACTCATATATTCAGCCTCTGAGTCATTGTTCTTCTTTTTAAAAGTCCAACCTGAGTCATTTGTTCGATTTGTTTTTCAAGTGCCATGATATGCGGTTCAAGTTCTTCATCAAGGGCCTCGGCACTTAATTCAGCAGGAAGCATATAAGGCTCGCCAATATAGATATCAACAGGAGAGGGAAGTGGAAACACATTTAGTGACAGGGGTAGAGCTGGAAGGCTAAGAAATTTTGCAATCTTTTTAAAATGCATAACGTAAGGAAAAAATTCTTCTGCACCTACAACGGCAATTGGCAGAATCTCAACTTTAGAAGCTAAGGCCATTCTTAAGAAGCCTTTTGTGAAGCGCTGAAGTTTGTAGTGATCCTTAGATTCTTTTGCGATTCCTTTGACACCTTCTGGAAAAATGAGAACTGATTCACCACGCTTTAACAGGTTCATGCAATTGACTCTATCGCCAAGAACAGCACCACTCTCACTTGACCATCTTCCTAGAAAAGGAAGTGAGGTTAAGAAGCGCTCTACTAGGGGACGTAGGATTCTTGGATGATCGAGTTCGGTCGCAAATGCCGTACAGATTAGCAGCCCATCAATGGGGATCTGGCCAGTATGGTTTGAAACCACCATGTAGGGACTGCCTTCTTTCACTCTGTCTTTGTCGTGGATTCGTACATCGAAATAATATTTATAGAATGGCCAGATGACCTTTAAATCATTGATAGCACGCGAGGGCTCAAGTCCCCATGGGTCGCGCTCTTTTGAATAGCGCTCTTTTAGCGCTTTTTCCAGCTTAGTGAATTTTCGAATGAATCCGGCCAACGGTACCCCTTGGAATGAAAACTTTACACTCTTTTATGCTATCAAATTATTCTTTCTTCACAAGCATTCTTATAGTGATAAGATGTGCCTCGCAGGAGAGTGTCGTGAAAAGAAGATCACAATTTAAAGGACATTTTAATTTTTGGTTACTCAATCTTCATAAAGAAATTATGAAGACGAGTGCGATCGGCAAAAAAATGCTGACGGCATCAAGAACTAATAATCACATGAGAGAGTCCTACGAAGATCTTGGAAGACTGCTTGAGAGGGCCATTGAAAATGGAGAAGTAGATTGGGATTCACCAAAAATGCGTGCTCTTATTCACAACATTAAGGCCTGCAAAAAAGACCTGAAAGAAATAGAGCAAAAAATCAACGTGATTAAATTTACGGCCATCGACTACCAACAAGACGACCATTCAAAAAGAGATCTTTAATCGCTTGGAAGATTCGGGTCTTCTGTGTGGGTTTTTCTCATCTCAAGCTCTTCTAGAAAATGCGTGATGATAGCATCTTCAACTTGTGGCACACCTTTTTTACTTTCAGCAGAAGCAAAATACATTTGTCTAATCCACTTATAATCTTTTGAAAGAATTGGTTTTAGTTTTTCTAAAACGTTTCTTTCTTTTTGCGTTTTAAGTTTATCGATTTTGTTAAACACCAGAATTGTTTTTCTCGCGTACTTTTGAATGAAGTCATAAAACTGTCTATCAGCATCCTGATCAGGGTGACGAGCGTCTTGAAGGTTAACTAGCATCATTGAAGGTGAGACTTCAGCAAAGAAAGCTCCCATCAACTCATTCCAGTTTTTAGACATTTCTTTTGAAACTTCAGCGAAACCATATCCAGGTAGATCGATAAGATAAAATTTTGGAAGGTCACATTTTTTTCCATTGAAGTTAAGTTCAAATTCGAAAATGTTAATCTCTCTTGTGCGTCCTGGAGTTTTTGAAACTCTGGCAGTTTTTCCACCAAAGAGAGCATTGATCATGCTGGATTTTCCAACATTCGATCGTCCAACAAAACTCACACCGATAACGTCTCTGTGTTCATCAAGCCACTGCTCGAATTGAGCAACGTCTGAAATTCCCATTTTGAAGTCTGCGCTTTGCGGTCTGATTGTATAGCTCATATTTACACCCAAGATTATTTACAAAACCGATACTATCTCGAAAGTTGCGAAATTGCACTCACTTTCACTGGCATCAGGCCTGTAATGCACAACGATCATAGTAAAATTAAGGAGAAAAAATGGAAGCATTAAAGCAGGTTAGAATGGTCCCGCCCCAATTGGAGTCTTCGATAGGCGTCAATGGGGTCAGAGAAAGTGATGAGTTCGTCATTGAAGCTTTTCAGGAAAGAAAAAAGAGCTTTAAACTCAACCGCACAAAATACACTTTTGAAAGCTCTGATAAGTTTCATTTTGATTTTACTAAGGCCTCTATCACTCTTCCTTTTTTTGGAAAAGAATCCGGCAAGTTTGAGCTTGAACTCATTACAGACGCTCAGACAAAACAACATAATCATAAGTCTCGCTATATTTTTAGAAGTCTGGGAGATAGTCCTTTTCGGATTAATGGCATTTATTGTTTTGAAGCTTTTCTTGAGCGAGGGGATATTGTTGATGTGGGCTTTAACCGTATCCATTTTCCGAGAGTCCCTAGTGCTCAAATTAAGAATGATATTTTATCCAGCAAAATTGTTCAAAGCCATATCTCGGTCATGATCGAAGGAGAAACGGGGACAGGTAAGACCACTCTTGCCAAAAAAATTCATGAAGACTCAGGCCGCTCAGGAAGATTCGTTCATTTAAACCTCTCTGCTTTTTCGACCGGATTAATTGAGTCAGAACTTTTTGGACATGTAAAAGGAGCATTCACCGGCGCGATGAATGCTAAACGTGGAGCGATTCTTGAAGCTCACAAAGGAACACTTTTTTTAGATGAAATAGACTCGCTCTCTCTTGATCTGCAGACAAAACTTTTATTATTTCTTGATAATTATGAAGTGCGCGCGGTTGGAGGAGAGCAGTCGACTAAAGCAGATGTGAGAATGATTTTTGCTTCAGGAAGTAAACTCTCTAAAAAAGTAGAGGATTCATTAATGAGACAGGATTTCTATTTCAGGCTTCAAGCAGGGTGCTCACTTTCATTGGAGAATTTAAGACAGAGACCAGAGAGGATTGTTGAGTTATGCAGACAATTTGAAGCTGATCAGGCAGTGGTTATTGATCATGAACTACTAAGTTTTTACTCGAGTTGCCGGTGGCCCGGAAACATCAGGCAGCTTCAGTCACATCTGATGAAGAAAAAAATTCTATCTGATGGCAAGAAAATAGTTCTTGATGAACTCGATATCGAACTCAATACTCTTACTCATGGATTTAAAAAATCTGATGGAGATAATATTGTTTCATTGGAGGTTTTAAAAATTAATTATTGCTATGATGTTTATCAAAAAATGGAAAAGAATCTTACCCGAACAGCAAAGACGCTGCAGCTTTGTCAAAATACACTTAAATCTTATCTGGCAAAAAAAGAGGAGAGTCTACGAGACCATAAGGTAATCCACGTAAATTTCTAGGATTTGTCCTTCAATTTGATTGTCTTTTAAAAACTGATTGAGTTCCAGTCTGAGCTTTTCTTTAATGATCTGGCGTCCTTCTTCTTCGATGGGAAGTTGAGGGATGACAGGTTCTACATGCATATTAAGATAGTCGCGCACTTCTACGCTATGATCTTTTAAAAATAAGACGACATTTCTATTGCTGGCCAAAGAGGTAAAATCGATCCACACCTGACGGTTTCTTTTAGTATCTTCAAGGAAGAGTTGAAGATTCAAATCTTTAATAGAAGTCATTTTTTCGAGTTGTAGAAAGTACTTGGGTCTTCCTTCCAGAACCTGCTTTACCGAAACAGAACTAATTTTTGCGCCGGCAATCTTAGATAAAATTTCAGCTTCAACGCGTTTCATATCTTCGGTTGTTAAAGGAAGAGCGGCTGCTGTAATATGGATTCCACTTAAGTGTTCTTCAATTTCTTTTTCAATAGGAAGAAGCTTATCTCTTTCTTCGATAGAAGCAGCTGTAACTGTTACATCCAAAAAGATTTCTTTTTCCAAGACAGTGTATTTAATTTTTTTTAATTCTAAAATAGGCTCTTCTTCAATATGTGAAGCAGGAGCTCTTAGCGCTTTTGTTCCGACAATAATTTTTTCGGTGTTCTTAAAAATAAAAAATCCAGCAGACAGAAGAAACCCTGAGGCCAGAAGGACGCTGAAGGCCTTAACTGGATCAGTTTTAAATTTTCTCAAAGGAGCTACAACCATTTCTACTTTATTGGCCTTTTTAAATTCCTCAGATTTGAGATAAATAAGGACGCCAATAAACAATCCACGAAGCATCGTCGTGTAATGTTCTGTGTAGCCAACCGTTTTGAGCATCATGATCTTTAGTTTAGGCTGATACTTTTTAACCAGTGCTTTTGAATGTTGAGGTGTGTGTTTAATCCAGTCGAATGTTTGAAAAACAAAATGTGGAGTGGCCTTCTTCATTTTTTCAACGAAGCTTAAAATAAGCGAATCAATGGCCTCTTCAATTTTAATTAAGAATTTCAAAACTATTCTCCTTCTTAGACCTATCGGTGTCTTTGGATTTTAGTTAAGTAAACTTATAGTCGACAGTATGAGTCAGGATTGCAGGATTTTCCCCATCATTTGGTTTTGCGGCCAAATCCTCTGTAAATAGGGATTTTTGTCGATAAAGACTTAAAGAAGGGCCTGGCGATCAGGACTTTCTCAGGAGTGAGTTATGAAAGTATTTGCAATCAAAGCATTATTATTGACTGCTGTCGTAAGCCTAAGTTCAAGTTGCGCCTTAATGCTTCCCGATAGAAGTTTTATCGAGCAAATGGAGCGTGAAGATGGTGGGATGTTTACCCCTGGAAAAGATTTTCCAATGGTTAGCGGAGATACCGGAGAAGTGAGACGTTCTCGCGAAGAAGTGAGAATGCGCACCCCATCCAGCGAGCGTTCAATAAGACAAAATAGAGAGTCTGAGTCATTAGTTGAAGAGCTAAGAAGTAAGGAAGAGCGTCTTGAAGACTATGAGTTAGATAGATATGCAAAGGATAAAAAGTTCTTACAGACTGATTCTGATAAACTTTACTATCTGAGTCTCGATTCAGAAGAAAGAAAAATTTACGTAGCGTCTAAAAAGTCTGATTTAAAAGACGATCTTGAAAATAGAAAAGATATGGTTAAGCGTCGTTCAGTTCATAGCAATGAATTATATCTTGGAATGGCCAAAGATGATGTCGTTTCTGCTTGGGGAAAACCTGCACGCGTTGAAATTGCCGGAAACCCAGCGAATCAAAATGAAAGATGGTCATTTGTTGAAGATGGAAGCATCAAGCAAGTGTACTTTGAAAGTGGCACAGTTCACGGTTGGGCCCTTGATCTCTAAAGCAAAAAGTAATATCCTCTGGCCTTAAGTTTCATTCACAAATCCCTTAGCCAGAGGATCCTATGACAGCTCAATCTATGACCGGTTTTGGTCAGTCAGTTTCGCAATCAGAAAACTTTATTGTCTCGGTTGAAATGAAGAGTGTTAACAATCGTTTTAAAGACATCAGATTTAAAATGCCATCGACATTAAACGCTCATGAAATTGAATTAAAAAAAGAAATGACTGATTTGTTCTCGCGCGGAAGTTTTGATGTCTACGTAAACATCAAGCGTGCTGAAAATAAAAATCGCTTTGATGATTTAGATTCAAAAAAAATCTCTCAGTTCATTCAAAAAGTCTCAGGCATGATTAAGGCAGAAGGTGTGACACCAACTCTTTCAATGACTGATCTTCTTCGTTCTGAGTTTTTAGTTGATCAAGATGAAGTCAATCAAGATGAGCTTAAAGACCTTCTTTTCAAATCCTTCAAAGGAGCTATCCAGGAGCTTAAAAAGTCCCGTGAAGCCGAAGGCGAAAAGCTGATCAAAGTTCTAGAGAAACACCTGGATAACTACAAAGAGCATTTTAAAGTGATTGAGGCCAATGCTGAACACTTCAAAACCAATGTAGAAGAGAAATTAAAGAAGAGAGTGGATGAGTATAAAGGCCTGGTGGGCGTAGACCAAGGAAGGCTCCTTCAAGAAGTCGTCTTTTATTTAGAAAAAATCGATATACATGAAGAAATGAACCGCATTCATTCCCACTTGGAAAAATTTGAAAATCTTTTAAAATCAAATAACGACGTTGGAAGACAGATAGATTTTCTTATTCAAGAGTTTGGCCGCGAGACTAATACCATAGGATCGAAGTCAACTATGAAAGAGATTTCAGACTCTGTTGTTCAGATGAAACTGCAATTAGAAAAAATGCGTGAGCAAGGGTTGAATATTGAATAAGGAATCATTCACCGGAAAATTAATCGTTATTGTCGCTCCGTCAGGTACGGGGAAGTCTACAATGATCAAAAGACTGAAGCTGGACTATCCAACTTTAGTTGAGTCTGTTTCGTACACGACACGTCCTCAAAGGCCTGGTGAAATTCATGGCTTAAGTTATTTTTTTATTTCACGAGAAGAGTTCATTGCAAAAAAAGAAGCAAATGAATTTTTAGAGTGGGCAGAGGTTCACGGCAATTTTTACGGGACTTCGAAAAAGTTCGTTGAAAGCTGCTTAAAAGAAGGCAAGCACGTTTTATTTGATCTCGATGTACAGGGTACAGATTCAATGAAACTTCACTTCGCTGATGTCGCCAATGTTATTTTCATTTCTCCTCCGTCAGTAGAGGAACTTGAAAAAAGACTTCGCCATCGTGGAACTGAAAATACTCAGGTGATTAATATTCGCTTGATGAATGCAAGAAAAGAGCTTTTAAGAAAAGAAGATTACGATTTTTTAATTTATAACGACGATATCGAAAATGCCTATGCAAGGCTAAAAGAAATCACACAAAAGATCCTTCACGGATAGAGCAAAGGTTAATGCAGCAAAGTTTAGATTTTTCACATGAAAGAGACCTTACGATTGATGACTTAGTCAGAAGAGTAGAGGCCTATTATCCTGATGCAGATTTTACAATGCTGAGGAAAGCTTATCTCTTTGCTGAGAAGGCTCACGCTGGTCAAAAACGCAGCTCTGGTGAAGATTATATCATTCACCCAATGAACGTTGCCGGAACTCTTATCAAGCTTCATATGGATCTTGATACTATCATGGCAGGACTTCTTCACGATGTTGTTGAAGACTGTAACGTCAGCCCTCAGGAGATTGAAAAAGAGTTCAATCAAGGTGTCGCTGATCTGGTTGTTGGTCTTACAAAAATTGGTAAAATTAAATTTAAAACTAAAGAAGAATCTCAAATCGAAAACTTTCGTAAGATGGTTATCGCGATGGCAAAAGATCTTCGAGTTATCATCGTAAAACTAGCTGATCGTATGCACAACATGCGTACTCTTCAATACGTGTCTGATGAAAAACAAAAGAAAGTGGCCCAAGAGACACTTGATATTTATGTTCCGTTAGCAAGTCGTCTGGGGATTAACTCGGTTAAGAGTGACCTGGAAGATTTATGTCTTAGATTTTTAAAACCAGAAATCTATTACCGTTTAGCTGAAAAAGTTTCGATGAAAAAATCGGAGCGTGACACTTATATCAGAGACGTAATCAGCAACATCAAAGAAAAACTTTTAGAGTACTCACTTCATGCTGAAGTAAAAGGACGCCCTAAGCACTTTTACTCTATCTATAAAAAGATGACAGCAAGAGGAGTGGACTTCGAGCAGGTTCAGGATTTACTGGCCTTCAGAATTATCGTAGGAAATATTACGGAATGTTATAAGGCACTGGGGATTATTCACTCTGCCTACACTCCGATTCCAGGGCGATTCAAAGACTATATTGCTATTCCTAAAGTGAACAACTATCAGTCTCTCCATACAACGATTATGGGACCGAAAGCTGAGCGTATTGAAATTCAGATCAGAACAAATGAGATGGATGAAGTCGCTGAAGCAGGGGTTGCTGCTCACTGGAAGTATAAAGAAGGATTAGCTGGGAAAACGGCACCTAAACTAGACTGGGTACAAGAGCTTCTTGAGTACAATAAGAACACAGATAATAATCGTGAGTTCTTAGATGTTATTAAAAATGACCTTGATCTTGATGGCGTATTTGTTTTCACGCCAAATGGTGACGTAAGAGAATTAAAATACGGATCAACTCCGCTGGATTTTGCTTTTGAAATCCATACTGAAGTAGGTATCCACTGCGTGGGTGCTAAGATCAACGGAAAGATTGTTCCATTAAGACACGTTTTAAAGTCAGGGGATTCGGTTGAAATTTTAACCAGTAAAACTCAGACGCCTTCAAAAGACTGGCTGAATATTGCAAAGTCTTCAAAGGCCCGCAGTAAAATTAAGCAATGGCTTCTTAAAGTTGAGCGTGACGAAAATAGAGAGCTTGGTAGAGAAATTCTCGATAAGGCCTTCAAAGTTTTTGGGACGAGCATAAAAGCTCTTAGTAAGAAAAATGAGTTCAGAGTTATCTATGATGATCTTCATATTGCAGACGAAGAAGAGTTATGTGTTCTTGTAGGTGCTGGAAAGCATTCTGCAAAAACGGTGATGGAACTGATTCCTTCTTTAAAAGAGCAGCTTGCTAAAACAGAAGTGAAAGACTTCGATGAGAAGATTTCAGAAATAGAATCTTACTCAGATAAAATGACTAAAAATGTGAGAACCAAATCTCACTCTGATAATGCAATTATCGTTGATGGAATGAGTGATGTAATGGTCCGCATGGCCCGTTGTTGTAACCCAATTCCAGGTGACAGTATCGTGGGCTTTATCACGCGTGGAAGGGGAATTACAGTTCACACGTCACACTGTAACCGTGTTGATGCAGAAACGCTTATACGCACGATTAAAGTCTCATGGAACAAAGGTTTCAGTTTCACTCACCCGGTTAGTGTTCGAGTTATTACTCAGGATAAACCAGGGATTCTCTCGCTTATTTCTAAGACGATCAATAACGTTGGAATCAACATCAGGTCAGCTCTCGCTAAGTCGATGCCAGATCGCAAAGGTAGTTTTATCTTTGAAGTTGAGGTTAAGGATTATAGTGAGCTTCTGAAGACAATTTCTGCGATTGAATCGCTTGAAGAAGTTATCACTGTAACGAGAGTTTAATTGCTATTTTTGAACACTGTCGCGGGCCTTAGTTTCTACCTTAACATTTTCTGGCACAATATCTTTGCTATAAGATTTCAGAATACGACATTCTTTTTGAAATAATGCCAGGGCCTTATTTGCATCTATAAAACGCCCCAAGTATGAACCAGGCTCAATTTTTTTTTCAAAAGGGCTCGATCCGTGATCTAATGCATTTTCAACAAGACTAAATGTAGCTTTGTATTTTCTCGGATAAGAAGAATTTTCAATTTCCTTATTTTTATTTTCGATATATCTTCTTTCAGTATCTAAATTTGAAAATTGTTTGACAAAAATATCAAAGAGTAATTTTTTTAAATCCCCACCCTTTTTCAGTTGAAGCCAAAAGCTATCCTTATCTATCTCATCACAAAGATATTTTGAAATGACGGTGTTTCCCACATTCGTTATTAAATACTCAGGTTTTATGATCAGGTTGTTCATATAAAAGCCGTCAAAACTTTTATAATATTCTACTTTGTCACCGTCGGGGGTGCCACGTGTAGAAGCCTTTAGTGACTCAACTCGCCCTTTAGAGTCAGTAAACACTGTGACAGTGTAATCGAGAACGACTCTTTCACGTGGTTTATCAATTACTCTACGAGTATAAGTGTCGTTTTCAAGATTCCACTTTTTTGTATCGACGACTGGTTCTTTTCCAATATTGACGGTAAGCCCCTCAAGGTCAAACATCTGTTCCTCAGAGTCAGCTGAAAAACCTTGAGTCGCTATACTTAAGAAAAGACAAAATACCGATATGTGCTTCATAAATTATCCAAGTCTAGATTGAAAAAATAATTATTTTTGGACTGCACCAGATTTTGCTTTATCAATAATTTTATCAAAATCTTTAGTTTGAGTGATTCCTCTGCCTACGTTGGAAACACTTGCCGAACAATCTGCAGCACTTTTGTTGGAAGAACTCTTGGCTAAATTTGCGGCCTCAATAGACCTTTCAAGAGAGCGGTATGTATTATTGCAAATACTCAAACAGACTGTGTCTGCAGTCGTCTTCTTTTTTTCACTTTTAAAAATTTGGGATTGATCCTGACACGCGCTTGAACACGTTACATGAAATTTATCTTTAAATTTTTCTAAAGTAGCACTCATTTTCTCATTCTTACAAAATTCATTGAGCTCTTCTTTTATTGTTCTTCTGGTTTGATTAATGAATATTGCTCCATCTCCTTTTCTGAGATCATAAGGGTCATACAGCATTCCATTGGTGTCTCCTGAAAAGGCCACTATGGAGACGTCTACGGCCATGCTTTTACATTTGTCCTCGTCAATTGCGGTACCAGTATTTCCAAGAACTGGATTTCCTGTTTCGTTACCTCGTGTAAATGCTTTTTTTTCTTCAGCTTGTAATTGTGAGCATGAAAATAAGAATGTAAGGCTGATAAAGATAAACGGCAAAAACTTGTTACTGGTCATGAATTCTCCTAATTCCTCTAAAGATCCCTCCATAATTATCGCCGTAAAACAAATTTAATTAAAGTCAGGGCAATAAATACTGATCTCTTATCTGGAAAAGTAGCGAACATAGCTTTAATTGTTGTGAATGGGGGTATTTTATAAAATAATACATTAAGGATTATTATGAACTTAGAAAAAATTAAGCCTATTCCTAGGCATTACAGTGCGATAATTCAGGATGTTTTTAACTTAAGAACATTAAAAAATGAAAACTATTCGCTAAGGGCATTGGCAAGAGATTTAGACCTGACTCCCGGATATCTGTCTGAAATTCTATCCTTGAAGGCCAACTTATCCTTAAAACGAGGAAGAGACGTCGCTTCAAAGTTGGGCCTTGGGCCTGAGGATCAAAAGCTCTTTTTAAAGCTTGTAGAGATCGCTGGCGCAAGTGAAGCCAATAAAGAATCATTGGAAGGGCAGTTGTACAATTTTGATTCAAGTCATGTGAGTATTTCCCCTCAGCTATATTCTTCAATTTCCCAATGGCACTCACTGGCATTACTTGAATTGATAGACCTAAAAGATTTTAGATTCGACTTAAGATGGATTTCAGAAAAGCTTTCAATTTCCATTGAAGAAGCCAGTGAGTCTATGAACAATTTAATCAAGTCTCAGTTGATCACAATTGAAGCTGATAAAATTATAAAAAATTATGATTATTTCGTTTTGCCTAATGGAAATAATCAAAGAAGCGCTAAAGATTTTCATCAAGATGTGCTTAAGAAGGCTTCTGTGGCCCTTGAAGAGCAAAAAAGCGAAGAGCGCAACTTTACAGCTGCATTTCTGCATGTGAAAAAAGATGACATTCCTCTAATGAGTGAGAAGATTAAAAAGTTTAGAAGAGAGCTTGCCAAGGAATTTGAATCTGATAGCCAAGCAGATAGTGTCTATATGTTCTCAATTCAATTATATAGAGTTGATCGCTAACTAGTAGAAATTCTGAATCGGCGACTGCTTATCCCAATAGATAAGGAAGACTTTCGTGCGAATGAGTTTGAAAACTTCAGTATAAAGAATCTTAATACTTCTGAAGCTTAAATAATCAGATGGAACAGGTGAGAAGAAGAACTCAAACTTTTCTTCCTCAGAAGTTAGTGAGTCAATAATCATTTTAATACGCATAATATGATAATCGCTCGAGATGATCAGGATCTTATTGAGTCCGCGATTGCTTCTTAGGTATTTCAAAGTCGAGATCACGTTTTCAACAGTGTTTCTTGCCGTGTAGTCCAGCTCGATATGATCTGTTTCCGGTGCTTCTGCAGCTTGAGCATCAATTGGATTCATAAGAGTCTTGACTGAGTTTTTTTCGTGAACGCCAGTGATGAAAACATTGGGCTGTTTAAATTCCTGAGCGCGCTTAACTGCAAACTCAATTCTTCCATGGCCACCGGTGAAAACGACAATGAGATCAGGCGGAGTTTGAACGAATGTCGACTTCGCGTTTTTACCTTCATTACGAGCATCAAGAAGAAGAATGGCACAAGCAAAGGTATAGCATAAGAATATAGACACAAGAGCTATAATCGCACTTAAAAAGTGACGGTACATTCTTGTGCCTTTAGTTTCGAATACGTATTTGCTTTTTAAAATCATTCTTTCTACTTAATAATTACTTCGCTGCGATTACTTCAATTTCAACCAGTGCACCTTTTGGAAGTTTTGGAACTTCAACTGTGCTTCTAGCTGGGTATGGAGCTTTAAAATACTCGATATAAGCTTCGTTAACTGCTCCGAAATTATTTAAGTCAGTCAGGAAGATTGAAGTCTTAACGATATCTTCTCTCTTTAAGCCTTGTGAAGTTAAAAGACCGTCGATATTTTTCATGACTTCTTTTAATTGAGGGCCAAAACCTTCAACCAGTTGTTGAGTTTTAGCATCGATCCCAATTTGTCCTGAGAAAAAATAAGTTCCGTTGACCGCTACTCCTTGAGAGTAAGTTCCAACAGCAGCAGGAGCTAGATCCGTGTTAACAATAATTTTACTCATAATTACTCTTTTGTACTCATTTTTTTATCAGTTAATAATGCTGAAAGAACCGACATGTTTACAATCTCAGTTACAGTAGCTGTTCTTGGGATAATGTTAGCAGACGCGTTCATTGGAAGCAGGATTGGTCCAATTGCGTTAGCATTACCAAGCTGAGCTAAAAGCTTATAACTGATGTTGGCCGAGTTCAAGTCAGGGAATATTAAAATATCTGTCGGCCCGTCTAGCGTTGAGAAACTAAATAGTTTATCCATCAGACCTTTATTAACGGCAACGTCAGCTTGCATTTCCCCGTCTACGATTAGGTTAGGGTACTTTGTTTTTGTAAGAGAGACGGCACGTCTAACAACTTTTGCTTGCTCAGAATCATTTGAACCGAAGTTAGAAAAACTTAAAAATGCAATTCTTGGTTCGCGCTTCATAAGTTTTCTGAATAGGTCAGCTGTTCCAGAAGCGATCTCACTTAATTGATCAGCCGTTGGTTCAATTTGAACCGCACAGTCGGCAAAGAAGAGAACACGATTCTTTAAAGTCATAATGAAGATACCCGCAGCAGATTTTTTATCTTGCGTGCCTAGTACGTGCATTAGAGGAGGGAAACAGTCAGCGTAGTTTAGAGTTGGTCCCGCGATAACAGCGTCTGCTAAGCCGTGCTTAACCATCATTGAACCAAAATAGTTCTGGTGACTCATAAGCTCTTCAGCGTGGTAAACTGATACGCCACTTCTTTGTCTTTCTTTAGAATACATACGAACGTAGTTTTCAAACTCTTCGTGCTTTCTTGGATTGATAGTGCGAACGTCGTCTTTATATTTTTCAAGACCAAGCATATCCATTTTTTTGTGAATAGCTTTTTTTCTTCCAAGAAGAATTGGCTCGATTCTATCTTCTTCAACAAGTTGTTTAACCGCTTGAAGGATTCTTGTGTTTGTTCCTTCTGCGAAAACCACTCTGACTTTTTTACCGCTTTTCGCAACAAATGTGTTCAGACGGTCACGAAGAGACTTCATGAACTGAGCAGTGTTACCCATTCTTCCTTCAAGCGCTCTCGCATATGCGTGAAGATCAGGGATATCAATTCTCGCTACACCAGAATCCATTGCAGCTTTTGCAACAGCAGGAGTAACTCTTGTCAGAACTCTTGGGTCGAATGGTTTAGGAATTAAATAATTTTTTCCAAATTTAAAATCTTCTCCACCGTATGCCATTTTAACTTCTTCTGGCACTTCTTCTTTAGCTAGTCCAGCAAGTGCGTGAACAGCAGCAAGTTTCATTTCGATGTTGATTTTTTTAGCTCTAACATCGAGTGCTCCTCTGAAGATGAACGGGAAGCCTAGAACGTTGTTAACCTGGTTAGGGAAGTCTGATCTTCCTGTCGCCATAATAGCATCGTCACGAACAGCGTGAACTTCTGATGGATAAATTTCCGGTTCAGGGTTTGCCATTGCAAAGATGATAGGATTTTTTGCCATGTCTTTAACCATCTGCTGAGTTACAAGTCCTCTTGCAGAACAGCCGACGAAAACATCACAGCCAACCATAGCGTCGCCTAATGTGCGAGCTTTAGTTTCTACTGCGAACTCGTCCTTATATTTGTTCATTCCTTCTTTACGACCTTTATAGATCGCACCGTTAGAATCACACATGATTAAATTCTCTCTTGGCAATCCAAGCTCAAAAAATAATTTTGCACATGAAATCGCTGCAGCTCCAGCACCTGAGACGGCAACTTTTGTTTTCTTAATATCTCTTCCAGTAATTTCCAATGCGTTTAACATAGCAGCAGAAGCGATAATCGCTGTACCGTGCTGGTCATCGTGGAAAACCGGGATTTGCATTTTTTCAATTAACTGAGTTTCAATTTCAAAACACTCTGGAGCTTTAATATCTTCAAGGTTAATCCCCCCGAATGTTGGCTCAAGTGCTGAAACGATTTTAACCATTCCTTCAACTGTGTTTTCGTTAACCTCGATGTCGAATACATCAATGTCAGCAAATCTTTTGAAGAGTAGTCCTTTTCCTTCCATAACAGGTTTCCCTGCAACTGCTCCAATGTTTCCTAAACCAAGTACTGCTGTACCATTAGAAACAACACCAACTAGGTTTCCCTTTGCAGTGTATTTGTAAGCTAGTTCTGGATCTCTTGCGATCTCAAGACATGGCCATGCAACTCCTGGAGAGTAAGCTTTGGTTAAGTCGTTCGATGTTAGAGTGGGTTTCGTAGAGATGACTTCAATCTTACCGGGGCGTCCGTCGGAGTGATAGTCTAGGGCCTGCTGTCTTTTTTCGTCCGCATCATTACGTTCTGTGCGATCATTTCGTTGATTACTCACGGTCAATCCTTTTGTTTAATGGAATATTTACGACCCGAGTAGGTTATTCCTAAATATCTCGAGATGCAAAGAAAATAGGAGTCAATTTTCATTGCTATATGTCTATCTTTTGAGCTAAACTCAGATTCGCTATTGAACCCTAGGGGTGGTCATTTTTGGCCTGAGAAATACCCTCGCACCTGACCAGGATAATGCCTGCGTAGGAAAGGAGTAATATGTTTTTTGAGCGCACAGTATCGTCTTTTAAATCCATTACAATTTTTGAAATCGTTCTCACACTGGTTCTTGCTGTGGCGTTAGGTGTCGCATTCTGGGGATGGACTTTTGTTTATGATCTCTTTAAGCCATTTTTAAAAGTAGCAGGACTTAGTTATTTAGTGGCAGGATTTTGGATCCTCGCATCTATTCTTGTTCCGTACATTGTCAGAAAACCTGGAATTGCGCTCATTGCCTCAATCATGGCCGCTTTTGTTGAGAGTCTATTAACTCACTGGGGAATTATGTCAGTTATGTGGGGACTTGTTCAAGGCCTTGGTGCTGAAATTATCTTTTTTAGTTTTGGTTATAGAAGATGGAATCTTTTCGTCTTAATACTAGCTTCAGTATGCTCAAGTTTTTGCAGTTATGCTCTCGATTATTTTTATTATCCCTACACTGCACTCTCGACAGGGTTTAATTTACTTCAGCTTTCTACTTATATTATTTCTGCTGTGTTTTTCGCAGGTCTTTTTAGCTTTTTACTAGGAAGAAGACTCGTTAGGCTAGGGATACTCGATCAGTTTCTTATCGCTAGAGACAGAGATGTATAAGCTTTCACCGTTTAAGTATTCATTCAGCAATGGTGAGCAATCGAGAAAAATATTTCTTGAAAAAAGCTTAGTTTTTAAAAAAAATGAAATGATCGCCATCGTAGGCCCTTCAGGTGGAGGGAAGTCAACTTTTCTAAAAATCTTAAAAGGCATTATTCCTGAATATTCGAGTGGAGTTCTTGTTGGAGATATTCTCTTTCATGATAAACCTTTGTATGGAGAGAATTTTCAGAATAATTTAAAGAATATTCTTTATCTTTTTCAAAATCCTTTTAGCCAGTTGATTTATCCCACACCGGAAGAAGAGTTTTTGTTTTCAATGGAAAACTTTAATTACTCGAATGATCAGATGAATAGTGAGAGAAAAAAGTTTGAAAAAATTTTTGGTCTGGAGAGTCTCTGGGGTAAAAAAAATTCTCAACTTTCGAATGGTGAATGTCAAAAGTTGGTACTAGCTTCTTTATTAGCTATTAATCCAGAAGTTTTGCTTTTAGATGAACCTACGGCCTTTTTAGATCCACAGGCAAGACGTGAGTTTTATCAATTTCTGAAGATGATCAAAGGCGACAGACTCGTCATTATTGTCGATCACCATGTCGATGAAATAAAAGATTTGGTAACGGGATTTGTTGAAGTTTCAAGAGATGGAAAAATTTCTCATGGAAATAGTGATCAGGCACGAGTTGATAATGAAACTTTGCCCATGTTGCTGGATAAAGCTTTATTGCCAGAGCATACTAATCTTGAACTCAAGCTGACTAATCTCTCTTTTTCTTATGAAAAAAATAACTCACTTATTCAAGATATCAATCTTAGTGTAAGAGGAGGCGAGGTCGTTGCTGTTACTGGAAAAAATGGTGCAGGGAAAAGTACCTTGATGAAAATTATTGCCGGAATTATGAAAGGTGATTCTGGTAAAGTGACTTTCAGTTCTGGAGCGAAAGAGTTTTCTGGAACGAAAATATTTTCTCAGACCGGCCTTATTTTCCAAAATCCGGAAACGCATTTTTTCTTCGATACAATTGAAGAAGAGCTTAAGCAAAGTCTTAAAAATATAACTGACCCCATATTTAAAGAAGGGATACTCCAAAGATTTTTTCACGATATTGATTTAAAAAAATCACCTTTCCTTCTTTCAGAAGGAGAAAAGAGAAGACTTTCTGTTTTAATGACCGTTTTCCTGGGAAAAGGACTGATCATTTATGATGAGCCGACTTTTGGACAAGATAGAAAATCTATTCATGAAATCGCAACCCTTATAAAAGAGCTCAAAAAAACGGGAATTATTCAGCTGTTTATTTCCCACGATGACTATTTTATTAAAGAAGTCGCAGACAAAGTGCTTCATTTAGAAAAAGGCAGCTTGCATGAAATTTCTTGAGAGTAGACCTGAGTTCATCCACTCTTGGTATTTGTTTATCATGACAATGTTGACTCTGGTTTTTTTGCTGGCTTCTAGTGTGCTTCCTGCCAATTTAGTGCTCTCACTTTTTATTCTCTATTTGTTCAGAAAAAATGGCCTTAAAAATAAAACTCTCATCAAACTTGCTGTCTTTGCTTTTTTCTTCTCTTCGATGTTTTTACTTTTAAACATGCTTTACCCTTCTGAAAAATATAGATCGGGAGCAGAAGTGATCCTGCTTGGAAAATCTTTTTATAAAGCGGCACTGTTAAACGGCCTTCATAACTTCTCCAGGCTTTTTATGCTCTCTCTTATATCGATGAGTTCAACTTTTGCGATTACTTATACTAAAATGATTCTCTATTTAGTGATTCATAAAGGCCTTAAAGTTTTTATGGGTTACCCACTTCTTATCGCTCTTAATTCTATTTTGATGTTTAAAGAAGAGTTCGACAGGATTAGGCTTTCGGCCAGATTTAGAGGGTTAGGGTGGTGGGACAGGTTATTTGTTTTATTTCCACTTCTGGTTTTTGCCATCAGGCATTCCCAACGAGGATCTTTATCTCTGGTAACTCGGGGGTTAAATCCTAATAAGAGTTTCTACTTTGGTTACGATATTGTGCCAAGTGACCGCAAATGGATGCGTTTGTTCTTTCTAATGTTTATCTGTCTGGTGGCCATCGCGATTTATTTTCGATAGAATAAATCTATGACAATAACACAATTAGAATATGTTCTCGCGGTAGAAAGATACAGACACTTTGGAAAAGCGGCCAAGGCCTGCAATGTGACTCAGCCAACATTGAGTATGCAACTTCAAAAAGCTGAAGAAGAATTAGGCGTCGTGCTTTTTGACCGTTCAAAAAATCCCATTCTACCTACAGATGAAGGAACACAAATTATCAACCAAGCAAGGCTTGTCCTGCGTGAGTATAAAAAAATATTCTCAATTATCGATTCAAATAAAGGTGAAGTAAGAGGTGAGTTCAGGCTTGCAGTTATTCCTACCCTTGCTCCTTATGTCATTCCACTTTTTGCAGGGGCCTTTGTTCAGAAGTATCCTGACGTCACTCTTACGATTGAAGAATTTAAAACTGAAGATATTATTGAGCTTCTTGGTAAAGATGAAATCGATGCTGGATTATTAGTAACTCCTATTCACGGTGAAAATTTTATTGAACGCGTATTGTTTCACGAGCCTTTTTCAGTTTTTGCTTCAACAGATCACCATTTATTAAAGAAATCTAAAATTAAAGATAAAGACCTGGATACCTCTGATGTTTGGCTTTTAAACGAAGGCCACTGTTTTAGACAGCAGGTTTTAAACCTTTGTAAATTATCCCGTGACCATGGTCTGCATGATAACCTGAAGTTTGAAAGCGGAAATCTTGAAACGCTAAAAAATATGGTTATCAATAGCAGTGGCTACACGCTTCTTCCTCATCTGGCCGTTCTCAATCTTTCAAAAGAAGAAATGAAGCATGTCAGAGAATTTCAAAATCCAATTCCTACGAGAGAAGTCTCGTTGGTTCACAACAGGATATTTTTAAAAGAGAAGATTATTACGGCGATAGAGGAATCTATCGTTGAACATCTTCCTGAGAGTCTTACGTCTCTCAAGAAGAAGAACTTCGAAGTTATTTCAATTGACTAAAATTACATTTTTTCTGGAGGAGTAATACCTAAAAGGTATAATCCTGTTTTTAGCGTATCACCAAAGGCCTGAAGCAAGCTTAGGCGTGCTGCACGCAATTCTTCAGTCTCTGCCTTCATAACAGAAACTTCAGTGTAAAAGCGGTTATAGGCCTTACAGGTAAAGAACAAGTGGTTGGCAATTGTTGAAGGTCGGTAGTTTTCACATGCGCTGATTGTGATTTTATTGAAGTCATATAAGTGTCTCATTAAATCACGTTCTGACTCGTGAGTTAAAAGATCTAGGTGAGCTAAGCTTCCTTTTAATCCTTGCTCAGTCGCTTTTCTCAAAATCGATTGCGTACGAGCGTAACTGTACATTAAGTACGGCCCTGAGTTACCTTCAAATGAAACCCATTCTTTCGGATCAAAAACGATTTCTTTATTTGGGTCTGCCTGAAGCATTCCGTATTTAATCGCTCCGACGGCAAGTTTATGAGCAGTATCGTCTTTTTGCTCTTTCGACCATTCTGTAGAGTATTTTTCGAGATAAGTATTAATTTCTTCAATTACCATATTAATCAATTGGAAAAATGTAATTGAGTTTCCAAGACGAGATGACATTTTCCCATCCGGACGAACAACCATCCCGTACGATAAGTGGTAACACTGAGAAGCTTGTGGGAAACCCATTCTTTCAAGAGCGTAGAAGAGTTGCTTAAAGTGAAGGTTTTGTTCATTTGCCACAACATAGATTGAACGATCAATATTAAAATCGTTGAACTTTACTTTTGCAAGGGCCAGATCTTTTGTGATGTAAGGAGTTGTTCCATTTGATTTTCTGGCCATAAAGAAACCAAGTTTCTTGTCTGACATATCAAATCCAACAGCACCATCATCGACAACAAAGAGGCCTTTTTTCATATATTCATCAACGATTTCCTGAGAAGCTTCTGAAACTTCTGATTCAAAAAAATCGTGATCAAATTTAACGTCAAGCCATTTGTAAATAGCAGCAAAGTCGTTAAGGCAATATTGACGAGTCACTTTCCATGTCTCGTAGAACTTTCCTTTTTTACTTTCAATTTCTTTTAAGATCGCACTCACTTCTGATTTATATTGTTCGAATAGGACAGGATCTGAGGCTTCAGTTTCTTTTAACAGGGTATTTGCTTCAACATAACGTTGCCCAAGCCATTCAGCTTTATTAGGAACGCTATCAACAGTTTCAGGACCAGTGTATCTCTCAACCTGCCATAGACATTTAGCGATGTGAGTTCCTTCGTCACCGAAGTAGTTAGCTGCAATAACTTTGTAGCCATTGTATGTGAAGATACGACAAATACTATCTCCAAGGCACACGTTACGTCCGTGTCCCACGTGAAACTCTTTGTGAGTATTCGGCTGTGAGAACTCGATCATAACTTTTACTTTATTGTGGTCAGGGTTAGATTTTAAAATATTAAAACCAGCTCCTGAAACCAGGCTTGGAATAAGTGCAAGTGCCACTTCTTTTTGATTTGTGAAAATATTTAAAAATGCTCCTTTTAAAACAACACTCTCAACCCATGGGTTTTTGCTTTCTTCTAAAAGTCTTTTTAATTCAGTTGCAACTTCATTTGGATTTTTCTTAATCGCTTTTGCAAACTTAAAACAAGGAAGAGCGTAATCTCCTAAAGCTTTTTCAGGTGGCTGCTCAAGAGTTCTAAAAAAATCGACCACAGAGAGTTCTGCAGGGAGTGCTGGCTCCAGAGTCTGAAGGGCCTTGTACAGCGATTCAGCTAGTGAGCATTTTGCAGGATCGTAAGAGAAATTTGAGAGACTATTCACGAGAACTCCTAAAGGATATTAACTTTTGTTTGCAGAGACTGAGCGATAAAACAATTTTTATGAGCTTTATCGTGAAGGCCTTTTAATTGCTCTTCTGTTGGTACTTTTTCTTCAGTGAAGACTATAACAGGAGTGAGGTCAATTTCCGTGACACTCATTCTGCCGTCAGCATTTTTCCCCATCTTTGCGACTGCTTTACAGTCGTAGCTTTCCACCACGTATCCGCTCTTTGAGCAGATAGCTAAGAAAGTCAGCATGTGACAGCTGGCCAATGAAGCGCCAAGAAGTTCTTCTGGGTTACTCATATCAATGTTACCAAAAAATTCTGGTGCTGCAGAATTTTTAAGCGTCTGGTTTCCGCTAAAGTGCACAACGTGATGACGGTTATAAACTTCGTAACCAAAATTCTTTGATGTATTTTTCCATTCTAAGTCGATTACGTATGAACTCATATTAATCCTTAACTTTGTATTCAGCTTCAATTGTTGATCCGCTGAAGCCTTGATCGTATCTTTGAGGAGATCTCATTCGTCTTGTGATCATAAATTTTTCAGAAGACTCACCACCAAGAGCAATAAGCCAGCTGATGATGACTAGCACTGGGTTTTGATTCCAGTACGAAGCTGTTGCAAGAACTGCCACAAGAATTCTTGGAGCGAAAAAAAATCCAAGCCACCAGACAAGACCACCAAATTGGATTGAACCAACTAACAGTCCTGATACTAACAGAGTTAAACGTGGGAAGAATGCAATTGAAAATAAAAATATCCAACCATGTTTATCGAAGTAATCATAGTTGCCGAATACAATGTCTGTATAGTTATAAAGCAGGGTCGATGCACCTGTAATTGCTAAGAAAATGATGGCGATTTTAAAAATTGTTTTCATGCAAATACTTTATCAAAACGGGTGCCTTTAATAAATTAAAATGTACACCCTTGACGAATTTTAAGGCGACCTCACCTTATAAATATGAAAACAACACATACAATTACGAACGAACAATTTTTACCAACCCTAGTGCTTAAAAACACCGTGCTTTTCCCTGATGTTGCACTTCCAGTGCTTGTCTCAAAGCCAGTGGGCCTAAATGCACTTCATCGCGCCATTGATAATGACAAGGAGAGACGTTTTGTCGCTCTGACTCTTAAAGAAGGCGCAGAAATCGACAATATCAAGTCTTCAGACTTTTATACGGTCGGAACACTTTGTATTGTGGAGCGCATAGAGAAGAACGAAAAAGGTGAGTCTATTGCGTATGTAAGATCTATTGAGCGTTTTCAAGCAACATCCATTCAGTTTGAATCGGCAGGGAATTTTTGGGCGGCACAAGGAGAGATCGTCCCGGATGTTATTGACCTCGACGGGCCTACAGAAAAAGCACTCCTTTCTAGTTTAAAAGAAGTTTCAAAAGAGATTTTGAACTCGATCAATGCGACTGAAACTTTTAAACGTACACTAAATGAATTTAAGGATGCAGGACTTTTCACCAACGTAGTGGCCCAGCATTTACCTCTGATTATTTCTAAGAAGCAGGAAATTTTAGAACTTGCTTCTGTTAAAAACCGTTCGCTAAAAGTCCTTGAGCTTTTAGTAGAGCAACGAGAAATGATTAAAGTTAATAATGAAATGGGTCTTAAAATTTCAGAAAAGACCAGCAAGGCTTATCGTGAATCAATTCTTCGCGAGCAGCTTCGTGCGATCAAAGAAGAGCTTGGTGAAGGATCATCTGAAGAAACAGAGTCAGGTGAGAAGAAAACTCTAAAAGAGCGAATTGCTGATGCTCGTTTGCCAAAAGATATTGAAAAAGTAGCAATGGAGCAAGCGAATCGTTATGAAAGTATGGGCCAGCAAAATGCTGAGTCTCACGTGATAAAAAATTATCTTGAACTGATTTTAACCCTTCCATGGAATGAGGAATCAAAGTCTGATCTCGATTTAGACTTTGCTAGGAGCGTTTTAGACGAAGAACATTTTGGTCTTGAGAAAATCAAAAAGCACATCGTCCAGCATTTAGCTGTTATGAAGCTTTCTCCCAATAAAAAAGGATCGATTCTATTATTTGTCGGACCTCCAGGAGTTGGTAAAACTTCATTAGGTCAAAGTATTGCAAAATCTCTCGGAAGAAAATTTGTCCGCGCCTCTTTAGGTGGTGTTCGCGATGACTCTGATGTCAGAGGACACAGAAGAACCTATGTAGGAGCGATGCCTGGGCGAATTATCGAAGGGATCAAACGTGCCAAAGAAAATAATCCGGTTTTTATGCTGGATGAAATTGATAAATTAGGCAGAGGTTACGGAGGAGATCCGGCAGCTGCACTGTTAGAAGTATTAGACCCGGAACAGAACTCAACTTTTACAGATCAATATTTGGATCTTCCATTTGATTTATCGAAAGTCTTTTTTGTGGCCACTGCGAACTCATTAGATACGATTCCAGGACCATTATTGGATAGAATGGAAATTATTCAGCTTTCTGGATACACGTCAGAGGAGAAGCTTCACATTGCAAAAAACCATCTCCTGCCAAAACAGTTGAAGGAGCATGGACTAACTTCTGAAAAAGTGGAAGTGAGTGATGTTGTTTTAAAAAGTGTTATTGGAGACTATACCCGTGAAGCAGGTGTGCGTGATCTTCAAAGAAAGATCGCTAAACTTCTTCGCAGTGTGAGTGAGAAAGTAGTGAAGAACTCTGATCAGGCCCAAATCATCATTGATGAAGCTATCGTTGAAGATGTTTTAGGGATTGAGAAAAATACTTATGAGCTTGCTCAAGCAGCTGCTACTCCAGGAGTTGTCACGGGGCTTGCGTGGACACCGGTGGGAGGAGATATTCTCTTCATTGAAAGTGCGATGATGCCTGGAACTGGAAAAATTCAGCTCACAGGAAAATTAGGTGAAGTCATGAGTGAGTCTGCTCATATCGGTCTGAGCTTAGTTCGATCAAAACTTTCGAAGCTAGTTCCAGGGTTTGATTTTTCTAAAACAGATTTCCACGTTCACGTTCCGTCGGGATCAATTCCCAAAGACGGGCCGAGTGCCGGGATTACGATCTTTACTGCACTATGCTCGCTGGTTCTTGGAAAAGTCGTGGATCCCAAACTTGCGATGACAGGGGAGATCACACTAAGAGGAGCAGTAATGCCGGTTGGTGGAGTGAAAGAAAAATTAATTGCTGCTCACAGAGCGGGAATTAAGAGAATTATTATGTCCAAGCGAAATGAGAAAGACTTAAAAGAAGTCCCATTGAGCGTTAAGCAAGAAATGGAGTTTCATTTCGTAGAAAATATCAACGAATTAATGATGGCAGTGTTCGGAAAAATGTCTCCCCCACATTTTTACGAATCCTTACTGGGCCCTCCCTATGTGGAAGACTTCGGTATGAAAAACGAAAACGGTTTTTGATAGAAACGTTTAAGCACTGATCGATAGATCAGTGCTTTTCTGTGAGAAGAGATTTTCTTTGCTCGTAAGGCAACTTTAAGAGCAAGCAAGAAGCTCACTGAAAGATTCAAGAAGCCAATAATAAGAATCCCTAGAACTGCTCTAATGAACTCTTGAGACTGAAGAGCTTCGACTCCCAAAGTTGGAATTGCAGCTGCCAAGGCACCAGTTGAGAGAGTAACGTGACGAACTTCTAGAGGAATCCCCATAAACATTAAAATGACCGGAGCAAATGCTAAGAAAAATCCTAAAGAGATATTTCCAGCTATGCCAGTTATTCCATGATCTAAAAAGTGCACAAGCTTTTTTGTACCTTCAACAGAGAGCACGGTTTTAATTTTTTTATTGTTTGAAATTAAATAACCAATTTGATTAAAGGCATACCAGTTTTCTGCCCATCCAGCGATGACACTTGAAAACCATAATAAGAACCCAGTGAAGGTCGCATAAATGATACTTGGCCCTAAGATGTCAGTCGAATGCATAGTATAGTGAGCTGCTTCGGGAGTGAAAATAAAGCGTCCTTTTAAATAAAAGTACGCAAAGTTTACAATTAATACAGCAGGGATAACTGCGATCAAGTTACCAAAGACAGCTGCAACTTGAGTGCGGGTAAGTAAAACAATTTCATCGACAAGATTTTCAATCCCTTCACGATTTTCTGTAGCCTCAAGTTTTTGAGCAAGGGCAGAAGCTGTTGCAGCAGGCTGCTTGGTAGCAAGAGTAAATCCACAAAACTGGATCATTAAAAAACTTCCAGCATAATTAAAAGTTGAAAATGCACCATAGAAAAACTGAGTCATCCCCAGGGTTCCTAAAAAGTTTTTAATAAATACAGTGAGTGCAGTTAAAACACCGCCGCCCATCGCACTCCCCACCATTTTGCGGTATTCTGTACGATCTTTAGCTATGTAGTGCATTCCTGTCTGAGAGTTATTTTCAACAATTTTTTGAGCTAGCAATGTCGCATTCGTTGAGAAAATACCCATGGCATTTCTTTGCTTTAAATTTTGTTCAACAAGCTCTGCAACGAAATGAGAGATCTTTGTTTTAGATAATTGACCTGAGTTAATGATATCTAAAAGTGAACTCGTTCTATTCATAAAGAGCTTCATGCGCTCAAGTTGATAAACAATGTGAGTACTTACGCCAAATCTGTCGAGGTGAGCGTAGACGTCTGAGATGGTTGTGCGAACATCTGCAAGGAGTTCAAGAAGCTCAGTCATGATCTGGCCAGCTAGTTCGGCCTGTTCTGGATCATTGCTTAGTTTTAAATAGAGATTAAGTTTCCCCGAAAGATAGAAAAAAGGAAGAGACTTCATTTTCTTATGCGGAATACGTTTTCTAATGCCTGGACTTAATCCAATCGCAACGATTTGAGAAATCAGATAAATGAGCGAGTCTTCGATATCGTTTTGAAGATGAGGATAAGTGGTCTCTTGTGAGTCATCGAAGAGTGCGATGAATTTATCAAGGATGCTTTCATCAAGGGACTTAAGCCACAAAACATCTTCTTCATCTGGAAAGAGAGTTGTCATGAGCTCACTTAGCTGGTGACCGATAGGTTTTTTAGGCAGAATTTTAACTGTGATTTTATCTATTAATTCGCCGATGAGTCCAATTTGAGAAGGGAGACCTACCTCACAAAAAAACTCGATAGATGAGAGTTCTTGTAGAGTTGAGATGAGAGTTGTTTTTACTTTGGATTTTGTGTCTGGGCTTCTTTCGAGGACCATGAAGAAATATTTAATTTTTGCGGCAGGGATTTTTTCGGGTTCGATCTCAAAAAGATCTGTTGACCTGATCCATTTGACTAACTTTTGTATCCATTCGATGCGCTTTTCTAAAGAAGCGTTTGGCTGCACTTCGGCCAGGATGAGGTCGAGAGATGTTTTTTTATTCTCATCGACTTCATACTGTTTATAATTTTTGAAAATGGCAAATAATCTTTTTAATAGCATGGGGCATAGTGTACCCCAAAATTTATTTCATCACTAGGTTTTTAATTCCTACAGCACCGATAACAATTATGCGGTTTGTTTGAATTCGAATATCTTTAATCGTTTTGCCTTGCTTAAAGATCGCCCATCCAGACTTGCTTTTAGCAATTTCCACTTCGTAAGTTCTTCTTTCGCCACTTGCACCGTTGTATAGTGTATCAAGCTTCATAATTCCGCCCTGCTCAAGATCAAAGTTAGAGCTGCTTAATTTCATGACTTCATACTTGTCTCTTTTTTCAAGAACTAATCCTGATTTAATAATCTTTGGATCTAGTGCTTCGCGCTTAGTTTTTTGTCCTTTTTCATAAACATCTTTATAGAAAGTTTTAATCGCCCTCTCATCGTGTGTATCAACGATAAGCTTATAAACTCTTTCATTATCATCACTAGTAATAGTGGCAATGACTTGCTCTGAAGCAGAAGCTACATTGAAAATTGTTACAATCATTGAAATTGTAAAAATAGCTGTTGTAGACACTAAAGATTTTAAGTTCATCGTAAGACCCCTTTCAAAAAAGTTTTTGATGCTCCTGCTGGTGCAGGCGCAATGCCAAAAAATACGGCGCATTTAGAGTTATTATGGCACCGATTTCGTCAATTATTGGAGTCTCATGGCCACCATGTAAAAAATGCCATAGTGTTATGTTGATATTCTTGACAGTTGAAAAGGTGAGACTATGACAAGCATTCGAAATTCAATTCAAACCAATCGCAGAATAATGATCGTCATTGCCATTCTTCTGGCAATTATCATCGTTTTTTTAGGTAAATTTTATTTCCAGCAGCGCCGTGAGAACAAAGCGCTGAGATTGAAAATCATTTCTATGAGTGAAAATAAAAGGACACCTAAACCTTGGTCTGAGCTTATGGCGAGACCTAAAGCAACACCTGTTGTAACGACTACGGCCCCTGTTGTTGCAGCCCAGGTAGCACCCCAAGCAACTTCTGAAGCAGTGGTCACCCCTCCATTAGCAAGTCTTGATACACAAGAAATCGCAGTGAAACTCAATGCTCAAATGAAAGCGGTGAAGACTCTTGAAGCAAAGGACTTGGATTACAATATTGAAATGGCAGACGAAATCCTCTCGCGTGAACCAGATAGTTATGGGGCCTATAAAGCAAAACTTATTTCTCTCTTAGTAAAAGAAGGAAAATTTGATTCTCCCGCTGATGAGTCGGAAGTCGAAAGTTTATTGGAGAGCATGGCCCAGTTTAATATCAACACAGACAGAGTTGCCAGAAGAGAAGCGGCCTTAATGGCAAATGCGAATGCAGATATTAGAAACATTGAAGTGGAGCTCGATAATCTTATTGTGGATCGTGAAGCTATTGAAAATGGCATTGCTACCGCGACTGATCCAACGTTAATGGAAGAGCTCAATATGCAAAGAGAGCAGCTGGATGCTAAAGAAGCACTACTCCAAAACAATATTGTTAATCTAGAACAAAGTGTGGCCGTGAATACGAACCAGTTTGTAAATGAAGAGATTGTAGAAATTCCTTTTATGCGCATGATGGCCCAGAATGATTATGAAGGCGTAATGGATAATGCTCAGGACTTCATCAATCAATTTCCCAATTCACCAAATGGCTATTTTTATATGGTGAGGGCCCTTGAGATGCAAGGGCAAGGCGAGCAGGCGAGAAGCCTTATTCAAAGTGCGACCATGCCAAAAGATGTTCAGCAAAGTTTATTGCAAAGACTGGAGTCGCAGGGAGAATCTGATCCGAAAAATTATTGGCAAAATTTAAATTTCTAGGAGTCTATTAATATGTCCAAGTCACTATCTCTCTCAATATTGTTTTTATCACTTGCCCTCGGAGGACTAAACGTGAAAGCACAGACGACTATCAACGAACCCATTGCTGAAAAAATTCCTACGAAATTGAAAAAGCATGGAGATGTCAGGATAGATGATTATTTCTGGTTAAGAGAAAAAACAAGTGAAAAAGTTTTAAGTCATCTTAAGCTTGAAAATGAATACACTAAGGCGAAGATGTTGGACACTTTAGACCTTCAAGAAAAACTTTATACAGAAATGAAGTCTCGAGTAAAAGAAGATGATCAGTCTGTTCCTTATAAAAAAGGGAACTATCTTTATTTCAGTAAAATTCTAAAAGGTCAGGAGTACCCGATTTACTGTAGAAAAAGTACAGATATAAAATCAGCTGATCAGGTTCTTATAGATGTGAACGAACTTGCAACAGGCCTAGATTTTATTAAAGTAACATCGTTAAGGATTCACCCTGATGAAAACTTGATGGCCTATGCAGTAGATACAAAAGGAGATCGAGTTTTCACTATTTATTTCAAAGATATTAAAAGTGGAAAAGTTCTTCCTCAAAAAATTGAAAACGTAACAGAAAATATCGTGTGGGCAGAAACTGGAAAAATTCTTTTTTACGGTAAGCAAGATCCCAAAACGCTAAGATCAGATAAAATTTATCAATACGACTTTGAGACTGGAAAGAGCAAGCTAGTCTACACTGAAAAAGATGAAAAGTTTGAAGCCTACGTTTATAAGACTAATGCTAAGAAGTTTATTTTCATCACGGCCAACAGTACACTTTCTTCTGAAGTGAGATACATTCCAGCAAATAGTCCAGGCAGTAAGTTTAAGATTATTTCACCGCGCGCTCCTAAGCATGAGTATTCAGTTTATGAAGCTGAAGATAAGTTTATTATCATGACTAACTGGAAAGCGAAAAACTTCAGGCTAATGTCTGCCGATTTCAAAACAACACAAAAAGAAAAATGGAAAGAAATTATTCCTCATAGAAAAGATGTTTTGCTGGAAAGTTATGCTGTTTTTAAAAGTTTCATTGCTCTTGTTGAAAGATCTGGAGGCTTAACTCAAGTTGGGATTTTGAAAAATGGGGAAACAAATAGAACTTATATCACTTTTCCTGATGCTGCTTATGGCGTTTCTCTAGGAGACAATGCTGAGTTTGATCAGGCAACTCTTAGATACGACTTCGATTCCATGAATCGTCCTCACAGCGTTTATGATTACGACATTGCAAAAAATGAATCACTTCTTTTAAAAGAAAAAGATGTTCCAGGCTATAAATCTGCTGACTATGTTTCAGAGCGAGTTTTTGCCACGGCCAGCGATGGAGCCCAGATTCCCATCTCACTTGTTTATAAAAAAGGAACTAAAAAAGATTCATCAGCTAAGCTTTATGTTTACGGTTATGGCTCATATGGAATGAGTCTTGACCCGTACTTTGATTTAACGAGAGTGAGTCTATTAGACCGCGGATTTGTCTACGCTATCATTCATGTTCGTGGTGGATCAGAGATGGGAAGACACTGGTACGATGATGGAAAATTCTTCAAGAAGAAAAATACTTTCACTGATTTTATTGCTGGAACAGAATTTTTAATTAAAGAAAAATACGGCAATGCTAAAAAAGTTTACGCCAATGGCGGAAGCGCCGGTGGGTTACTTATGGGAGCTGTTATAAATATGCGTCCGGATTTATATCATGGAGTGGTGGCAGATGTTCCTTTTGTGGATGTTGTGACGACTATGCTTGATAGTTCAATTCCTCTGACAACTGGAGAGTATGAAGAATGGGGGAATCCAAATAATAAAAAGTATTATGAGTATATGAAAAGTTATTCTCCATATGACAATGTTAAAGCGCAGGCCTATCCAAACTTACTTGTCACAACTGGACTCAATGATAGCCAGGTTGCTTATTGGGAGCCTGCTAAGTGGGTTGCTAAACTTCGTGACATGAGAACTGATAAATCAAAACTTCTTTTAATGAAAATTGAAATGGAAGTCGGACATGGCGGGAAGAGTGGAAGGTTTGAGTATCTTCGTGAAGAAGCTATTTCGCAGGCCTTTGTTTTGATGTTGGAAGGGATTAAGTAACTCCTTAAGTTTTGCCTCTTAATATACACACAAGTAAAAAACTCTAGAATTAGATAAGAACTTGATTATGTTTGAGCGGGTGATGTTGGGGACAATTTATGCTTAGCTAATACCTTAATAATTGATTCTCCTTGTATAATTACTACAAGCAACACTGATCTCTTTGAGGAGCTCGTCGATGACGAAGTATTACATGTTAGGCACTCTATTATTTCTCTCTATTTCATTTTCAAATGCAGAGGTCGTAGACACTCAAGTGGAATCAATAAAACTAGCAAACATAAGCATGGAAAAGCAGCTACAAGAATCGAAGTCTTTATTGTATCAAGGAAAAATTTCACTCTCTCAATATCAAGAACTAGAAATGCAAGCGAAAAAAATGAATGGGTATTACCAGAAAGTTTCCCCTTTAATGACCAAAAGTTCTGCTGCTGAGGAGTTTCGTCCGGAAAATTCTTCGTGTACAGCAGTTGACGTGAGCGGCTGGATCGAATGTAAAAATAAAATGTCGAATGGAGCAATCAAAAAAATTATAATTGAGAAAGACATCAATTGCTCTAAAGCTGATGATTGTAGTTTGAGCGTAAGCGATAAAAACGATTTAACGATTACTTCAAACAATAATGTGAAAATTGTTAGGAACTCTGGCTTCGGCAGGGCCCTTATTCAATTTACTAATGTAAAAAATGGAGAAATTTCGAACGTTAATTTTATTGAACCCATTAATAATCCAATTCAATTATCGAAAGGCGCTCAAGAGGTTAATAGTGAGTGTAAAGATTATAATTATGCCTGTGATTCATTGATCAAGATTGATAAGTCATCAAATGTAAGTGTTAAGAATGTAAAATTAATCAATGGAAAATTATTTGGTCTATCTTTGTATGACAATGAGAGCATTCTGGTTGAGGACTCGGAAATATCAAATTCTTGGTGGTTTGGAATTTGGGGAGGAGCGAACAAAAAATTAATTATAAAAAAGACTAAGTTTTTAAATAATAGATCTAACGGCGCATTGTTAGACTTTAAAAACGCCGTAGAAGTGAAAATTGTTGATAGCTTATTTAGTGGGAATCATCATGCTACTGCATTTCATATCTGCGAAGGCGGAGGTGCTCCTTGCCCAGGAGGGCAAATTGATTTTGTAAATCATGTTCAAAATTTAACAGTTGAAAATAATGTTTTTGAAAATGGAAAGATGTCTGGCGAGTTTCCTGAGGACATTAATCATAATTGGGTATCTGCAATAGAGTTTGAGCCTCATGCTCAAAATATACAGAACGTTGTTATTAAAAATAATATTATTAAAAATAATACAGGTTCTTCTTTTTTTGTGAATGCTCCTTCTTCAGGCAAGGAAGCTTCTTTTATTGCTGATATTGTTTTTGCCGATAATCAAGTATGCAATAATGGAACTAAATATAATTTTCCAAACGGCGCGAGTTGGGGAAAACAAGTTAAAATCTTTAATAGCAGAGATGTTTGCGCGGAAGACTCTAGCGGAGTCATTAGTGCTAATAGTTGTTCGATTTCAAGTCGTGGAGACATTTGTTCTATTGATGTAAAATGGGAAGCTTCGACTGATTCAGTATGTATGTGGAGTGGAGACACTCTGTGGGCTTGTGAGGGAAAATCAGTAACAAAAAAATATCCATATGTTGGCATTAATCCAGTTAACTTAATATTAAGGGCCGGAAAGACAGTAGATTCTCCAGAACTGGCACGTATGGTTGTTGTTGCTCAATTAGCTTCTGTGAAAAATCCTTTTATAAAATCCTTTGGAGCAGGTTGCAATGATGGCAATTGTGGTTGGTTGATAGGAGATTATTTTAGAGCGGGAATGACTGTAGACATAAGAGCAACAGGAAGCGGCGAGATGCTTAGAGGCGGTATTGAGACTAATTTTGAACAAGAAAAAGGCGTTTTAACCTTTGCCATTCCAAAAGATTTACAGGAAAAATTTAAAGAAGATGGATTTGATGTGTATGTCGTTGATGCAAAAAATGGTGTCTGGTCTAATCCTATTTTTTTAAAAAAATGAAATTATATTTAAATTCTAAAAAGAGGTACACCTTTCGGGACGAGATGATATTTCATTTGTATGTAAGAATTTCAAAAGGATACTTGTTTTGAACTAAAAACAATTTGAGTAATTCTATAGCAAGTGCTTTTAAGAAGGCCGATGTTAAAGGGCTTGCAAGTAAAATAGCAACGATTCAAGACTTAGGCTATTTCAGTGGTAGCAGTAGTGGAATCTCTAGCACTAAATCAAGTTATGCATCTTCTAAGACGAGTAAAGAAGACGATAAGCGAGCTGAAGCTAATGAAGATAAATAAAGAATTGCAAAAAAATCATGGCAAAAAATATCTGATAATAGAAGAAATAGGAAAGCTCAGATTCAGCTTTGCTTAGCTACGTTAAATTCTCTTTTAGCCAGCGACTTTCAAATAATTAACTATCAGGTCGAAAATATGGTTTATTATTTTACTTTGGGCCTCTCAAAAAAAATTGATTTATTTGGCTCAAGTTTTTTTACTAAATTTTCATTTTCAAATAGTCTTTTTTCTAGTTATGAGCCTCCGGTAACAACATTAGATGATAAGCTCTCTGGTTATAAGGCCATGTTTTACATCAATCACAACATTTCAAAAAAATTCTATATTCATTCACTTGTAAAATATCATTCGATGAAATCTAGTTCTGACTTAAGTTCATTGAGAATTGGTTTGGGAATTGGATACATTTTATTTTAGAAAGCCTCGAGAAATCCCGAGGCTCCCTTAATCATTATTTACCGCGAGTAAATCCAGTCAAGATGCCAGATAGACCGTCACCTGAGATAGCAACTAAACCAAATGGAACTTTTCCAACATTAAGTTTTGCACTCCCTGTTTCATCTGTAACTGCACATGTATTGAATGTGCCAGCTGGAGTTGTAATGCGCTCCAAAGCCCCACCAATTTCAGCAGAAGTGCATTTTGAAAGTATGTAATCAGCTTGAGCATCACTCATAAGATCACTTGCAGCTACAGAGGAAGTTTCCTGCTGTGTTTGTCCTTGAAAAGTTGTGGTTTCAAGTTGTGTGAAAGTGTTTGTGCTTGGATTAAAAGCTGTTAGCTGAATTTTTTGAGTTAGTGTTTGGCCATCAGCCGTGATTGTATAAGAGGCTGAATCACCAACCGCAGGCATTGCCATAACAGCAGAAGAAAATAGAGCAATTGAAGAAATAATTAATGCTTTCATTTCAAAATCCTTAGATGAAGTTATTAGTGTGAAAATCATTAAATAGATTTCATGGAACGTCATGACTTAACGAGTAGATTTTTATTGATACCAATTCAGAAATTATCTTTGGTGAACTTAGCATATAGAATAAGTCATTACTGACTATCAAAGGATTACATCATGAACGCTGTCGCTGCATTTTCAAAGGCCCACGCATCAACATATGATGATCAATGGAAAAAACTAGCACCGATTATGAACGGCATGCATTTTCTTATGCGCATTTTGTTAAAAGATCTTCCTGAAGACGCTCATATCTTGAGTGTTGGAGCAGGAACGGGCGCAGAGATCATGGCGTTAGCAGAGGCATTCCCGCGCTGGCGATTTACCGCAGTGGAGCCCGCTGGTGCCATGTTGAATGAATTTCGTTTGAAAGCTGAAAAAGCAGGTATCACTTCAAGATGCACATTTCATGAAGGCTTTTTAAATACACTTCCCGAAACAAACAAGTTCGATGCTGCAACGGCCATTCTCGTGTCTCAATTTATGTTTCTAAAAGAAAATCGCATAAATTTTTTTGAAGAAATATATGAAAGGCTTAAGCCGGGAGCATTTCTCATAAGTGCCGATCTAGCGACACCAGAAAATGATGAGTTGTATGAAAACTTAAAAGACTTCTGGGCAAGAGCTTTAATGTTTGCTGATTTCTCTGAAGAGAAGGCAAGGGCTGCAACATCTGGGTGGAAGGTAAGTGTGTCGGTGATTAAGCCGGCAGAAATAAGTTCTCTTATTTCCTCAGCAGGATTTCTAAGTCCTATCGTTTTTTATCAATCGCTTTTTATTCACGCTTGGTATTCGAGAGTTCCAGGATAATTTTGCAAAAAAAAAGCCTCTGACATGCAGAGGCTTTTTTATAGATAAATTTTTTATTAAAAAATTATGCTTCTACGTTTGCACCAACAACAGATGCTAGTTGAAGCATGCTGATTGTTTGTCCAAGCTCAAGAGCAGTGAAGTCAGTAACTTTTCCAGATGACTTGCTCGTTACTTTTGTAGCTTTGAAAATTGGAAGAAGTTTAGCGTCAGCAACGATATATTTTCCAGCGCCTTCAGCTTTACCATTTTCAGTTTTAGCTTGAAGCTTGTTTTCCTTGATGTAATCCCAGAATTTTTGAGTAATAGCTGTTCTTGGAAGCTCAGTAGCTCCACAGAATGCTGCTAAGTTTGATTTTAACTTTACTGGTTTATTTAATCCGACTTCTGACATTTTTTAATCCTTGTTGTGTGTTTGAAAAATATTATTGAACAATTAATTTAAATGTACGACTGGAAATAACTTAAAAATTCTCATTTTTTTGATTTTCAGGGCGATTTTTGGGAAAAATGGTGAAAAATGCTCTGATATGGGTGGTATTGATGCGACTGGTTGCATGATTTCCCTTCCAGATCTGTACTCTGAAATTATAAGTATTATACTAAAATTCATTTATTACTTTCAGAATTTAGGGGCGCTTATGTCAAAAATCTCAAATCCTTTTGAACAACTACAATCATTAAAAAGCATCCCCATTACCGATGAAAACAAATTGAAAAGTATTTATGAAGATCTTTTAGGCATGAAGCTTAACACTAAAGAAGAAGTGCTAGAATTTCAAAAGCACAGAGACTTAATTGAAAAACACAATGTGAATGAAATGGCAGAAAGCTATTTTTTAATGACAACAGATGTGGCCAGTGATGAAAAGAAAAAAAGAAAAGATCATTATGAGCAAGTCATCTCACCTCTAGTAAAAGAATATGATGAAAAATTAAATAAGAAATTTCAGGAATCAAGTATTGCTCAAAGTCTTGGTGGTGAATTTGAAATTCTTCGCAGGAATCAAAAAAACGAGATGAGTCTTTTTTGCCAAGAAAATATCGAGCTTCAAAAAGAGATCGACAGACTTTCAAATGAGCTGACAGAGATGCAAGGAAAGCTGATGGTGGAATGGATGGGAGAGTCGCTTCCAGTTCCTGCGGTTTATCCCCATATGAAATCAACAGATCGTGAAATCAGAAAAAAAGCATTCGAGTGCCTTGCTAAAGTTGAAGAAACGATCGCCGACGCGACTGATGAAATCTTTGATAGGCTTTTAGTCTTAAGACAGCAGATGGCCAAAAATGCTGGATTTGAAAGTTACACAAAATACCGTTTCAAAGAAATGATGCGTTTTGATTGGGACGAATCTCACTGCTTTGAATTTCATGCGGCAGTTAGAAAACATATTCTTCCGATCAAAGATAAACTTTTAGCAGAAAGATCAAAACACCTGAAATACAGCTCCCTGAAGCCTTACGATTTAGGAGCGGATGTTCATGGAAGATCACCTCTGATGATTTATGAAAAAGGTGATACGAAATCACTTATTGAAGGTGCAGGAAAAATCATTAAGAGCATCGATAGCGAGCTTTATGATTATTTTTGTAGAATCAGAGATAATAATCTTTTAGATCTGGACGCTAGAGAAAATAAAGCACCAGGTGGATACATGGTTATGTACCCGGTGTTTGAGCAGGCATCAGTCTTTTATAACGGTGTAGGTTTATCGTCTGACCTAATGGTTCTTCTACATGAGCTTGGACATTGCTTTCACTATTTCTTAGGAAAAGATGTGCAGCCATATTCTCTGCAAAACTGGACTTCAGAAGTGGCCGAAGGTGGATCAATGAGTATGGAGTTCATAGGCCTTGAAAAAATGACTGAATACCTAGATGCCGATAAGTGCGAAAGGATTAAGAGAGACCGCCTAGAAGCCATTATCGGATTATTTACTATGACAGCAAGAGGGGATGAGTTTCAACATTGGCTTTACGCTAATCCAGGGCACACAAAAGAAGCCCGCAGAGAAAAATGGATGGAGTTAACAAAAGTTTATAACCGCGGCGTGGATTATACAGGCTACGAAGAAATTTCATCAAAAATAGACTGGCAATTTCCACATATTCTGCAAATGCCTTTTTATTTCATCGATTATGCTATCAGCGAATTATTAGCACTTTCTATTTGGGATCGTTACAAAGCAAATCCAGCTGATGGAATCGCTCACTATAAAAAAGGCTGTAGCGCAGCCGCTTCAAAAACAGTTCCTGAGATTTACGAATTATTTGGGACGAAGTTGAATTTTGGAGAAGAGGTCATTAGGCCATTAGCAAAAAGGCTTGAGGCCGAACTTAAACTGTAGTCTTAGACATAATAGGCCCAGAAAAAAACTGGGCCTTTTTTATTTTAATCATGACAGATTTGAGTAGGAGAGTTTTGTTTCCACTCCTTTTTTAGAGCTCCAAAAACGTTGCGTTTTTTTATAAACTCAACTTCTTTAGCAAAAATAATTTTGCCGTCAGCCAGTCTCTTCGTAATTGTATATTCAAATTTTGTAACACCAAGATTGCGACCGCCATTGTCTGGGAATGTCGGTGCCCAAGCTTCACGGTAAAGACTCATCGTAAGTGTTGATACAGAAGTGTCTTCCGAAATTGCATACTGAGTTTGAAACACTTGGTTGTCGCTGGAATAATTTTCAAAACTGTGTGCTTGTGGATTATTAAGAACAGGACCTTTCACTCCAAAGAAGAAAGCTTCAGGCTCACCATAACAATACCCATTGTCACATTCCCCTAAAAAAATATTGGCACAACTTGCAGGCTTTGACGTTTGCAGAAAATCTTTAACTTCTATAGGGGCAAGGCCTGCAAAAGATTTCGTTGTAATGAAAGCTAAGAGTAAAATAAATGAAAAACGCATAAAATTTCCTTGTTAAAACTAACTTCAATTCAGTTGGGAGGATTATTTACGATCAGCCGGATGATTAATCCCATCCATCACTGGCACATCAGCTAACTCATAAGGATTAACACCTTCTAAGCAGGCCACATTAAATCCATACTGAGTTGGGTCTGATCGTCTTTGATGATGAGTATAGATCCCACAGACAGAGCAAAAATAATGTTTCGCTATCTTTGTATTGAATTGATAGAGAGTTAATTTATCAGTACCCTTAGTGATCTTTATTGCATCTAGAGTAGTAGAGGCCATAATCGCTCCACGCATTCTGCAAAAAGAGCAATCGCACCTACGAGGTTTATCTAATCCGTTAGGTAGAGAAATTTCAAATTGAACAGCTTTGCAGTGGCATGAAGCTTTGTGGATTTTATTTATTTTCATGGGTGAATAGTATTTTAGATTTTGGACAAAAAAAAGCCTTAATTAAGAAAGCAGTTATTTCTGAGAGGTCTGATGCTTAACTCAATCACAATCATTGCTAAAGTAACTAATACATTCTTTTCCAGAAATTGATCTTATTGATCTCCATCTCCAGATAATTTTATTTGGTTCATCTGATGGGTTATCTTCTGTTCCAAGAAGGATTAGTTTGGAATGATTACGTTTTAATAAAGTAATTTTTCGTTCCAAGCTTTTACAGGTGTCATAATAGACTCCTGTTAGAACGAGAAACAAATTAGTAATTTTACCTTCTTTATAAGTAACCCCAAAAGGTCCTCTTTCATCGCCTTTTTGGGCATCACATTCCGCTGTTATGTGTTTACTTAAAACAACTTTTTCAAAACGAGGCGATTCTGCAACATAGGTAGGGGTACCATAGCAATGAATGGAAAAACATAAAGAGATGAGAAAGATAAATAGTTTAGTTATCATTTGTATTTTTCATATATTTTTAAAAAATTATTCAATGTGCTAATAGATTTCAAACCATTCCTTTTTAAGTCTGGACCTAGTCCTTTGTATTCCACGATAACTTCTGGCCACGTAGGTGGTCTGCCTAGACGTTTTTGAAGAATTTCACGTTTGCGAAATAACCAACGAATACCTGCGCAAATATTTACAGTGGGATTTAAAAGTTCTTCTTTTTTTATATCAATGTAGTGATCTTTGATTTCGCCTTTGCGATCTTTTAAGATTCTCCATGTTGATTCTGTAATTTGTATTAATCCTCTAGCTGGGCCAATTGGTTTTTTATTTTGGGCAACCGCATTCGGGTCAAAGGTTGATTCTGATTCCATAAGTGCTTTTACAAAGTTTGCATCAATTAGGACTTCAGGCTTAAAAATATCGTTCCAGTATCTGCACCATCCGGCAATTAAGATATCGTAATTTTCAGCATTATTAACTTTAATTTTACCTGAATAAGGTAAAGGCAAATTCTTGCTATTTCTAAATGGAGCCAAGTTTGAGATTAATTCAATTTCATCCGTAGAAAGACGATCTTTCTTGGATGGATTTTTTCTACAATGGCCATCAACATCTTGAAGCTGACGTCCACTTGGATAGCGAGGATGTCTGGCCACCCAATGTTGCCCATAAGGGCAGGCCCTCCATGGATGGAGCTCTTTGTCTTCGGGTTGCCACAAAATAACCTTTTCTTTTTTAATTTGAGGTAAGTAAGCTTTGTAAATATCTTTCCATGGAGTAATATCCACTTTATAAGGTAACTTAGATTTCTCCCATCCTTCACTAAATAGAGAAATTCTGCTTGTTATATCTTTTGCCTTAGAGTTAATAGCTATATCGATGTCAGAAAATTCTTTATGCTTACCTGTTGCTCTTGATCCAAATAGATAAATCTTGGCATCATGAAGATCGCCAAAAAAATCTTGGAAAAGTTTTTTCATTTCTTGTATTTCAGAAGGTTTTAAACCAAAAGACTTCACTTAAGTTTTGCCTCAAGTACTTCTAGTAGTTGATGTGATGCTTTCACAAAAGAAGGAATGAGCTTAAAGATTTCTTCTGCTACCCCATCATGATAAAGATGACTTGTTTTATTTCTTGCCTCTAAAAAAGCTATCCACTCTTCTGGATTATTTATCCAGCCAAGTTTGGCGAGTTCTCTAAAAACATTTCTTGGAGTATCCGCTGGTGATTCATGATGTTCTAGAACTTTTTTAGCTGACTTCCAGGAAATCTCAATACAATACTCAAATCTTTGGATAATACCGTCGCGCTCAAGATTGTTCGCAGGAGGTTTTATCATGGCCTCATCAAGAGTTTTTAAAGCTTTTATATAATTGTCGAGTAGTGGTTTTTTCATTTAAAAATTATTACTGAAATATTAATGAATTGAAATGAATGATTTTGGCAAAAAAAAGCCTCGAATTGCTTCGAGGCTTTTTTAAAATTGGTACGCCCATGGGGATTCGAACCCCAGTCGCCGCCGTGAAAAGGCAGTGTCCTAGGCCGGGCTAGACGATGGGCGCATAAACTGTATGCATCTTGGTCTAAACTTTCGAAGAAATGGTGATCTCTCTGCGACTCGAACGCAGGACCCTCTCCTTAAAAGGGAGATGCTCTAACCAACTGAGCTAAGAGACCATTTGTGTTTCGAAAGTGAGATTAAAAATAGTGTTGGAGAGCTTTTTTGTCAAATTATTTTTCGAGTTTTTCACGATTTATTTTTCACACCTCTTGATAACTAGCGTAACGCGGACTATGTTTCACTTCTATGGAAAATACCGAGAGAATTCTAAATAATAAGCGTGTGGCCCTTCATACACTGGGCTGTAGACTCAATTCTTCTGAGACGGGATCGATCGCCCAGGGCTTTAAGGATAGAGGATACGATATCGTTGAGTTCGGCGAACAGGCCGACGTTGTGTTTATTAATACATGCACAGTAACGGATGCAGCTGATTCAACTTGTAGAAATCTTATTAGAAAGGCCCATGGTTCAAGCCCGGAAGGGAAAATCGTCGTAGCTGGTTGTTACGCTCAGATGGAACCTGAAAGAATCGCCGGAATGCAGGGAGTAGACCTAGTTCTTGGTAACTCTGAAAAATATAAAGTTTTTGAGTATCTTGATGAAGAAAAAGAAAACGCGATTCACATAGATAAGTCTTGGCAGTTCTACGGAGCGGCCACAACAACAGCTGATTCACATACGAGAGCATTCCTGAAAATTCAGGATGGCTGTAATTATGTGTGCTCTTTTTGCATTATTCCCTTTGCGCGTGGAAGATCTCGCGCGATCTCGGTTCAAGATGCTGTTATAGAGGCCAAAAAACTCGTTTCTCAGGGTTTTAAAGAGATTGTCCTTACTGGTGTGAACATTGGTGAGTACGAGCAAGCATCGGGCGAAAAACTGCACGATCTGGTCGCTCAGGTCCTGGCCGTTGATGGATTGGAGAGATTCCGTTTATCAAGCGTTGAGCCAAATACTATTACAGATGAACTTATCGAAGTTTTAAAATCTTCTCCGAAAGTTTTAGATCACTTCCATATTCCACTTCAAAGTGGGGATGATGGGATTTTAAAAGACATGAGAAGAAAATATACGACTAGTGATTACAAAAGAATCATTGGTAAACTGGTTGCCGCTTTTCCTAATGCTGGTTTCGGCGCTGATATCATCGCAGGATTTCCTGGCGAGACAAAAGAGCAGTTCGAAAACACTTTTAATTTATTAAAAGAGCTTCCCATCACTCATTTTCACGTTTTCCCATATTCTAAGAGAAAAAATACAACAGCTGCGAAAATGGAAAATCTTATTCACAGTGGTGTTAAAAAAGACCGTGTAAAAACTCTGATGATGTTCGGGGACGCGAAACTTAATCTATTTTCTGAAGACCAAATCGGAAAGAGAACGAAAGTTCTTTTTGAGCGCAGAAATAAGGCCGGAAATTTTGAAGGGTATTCTTCAAACTTCGTGCGTGTTTCAGTCGTGACAGATCTTGAGCTTGCAAACCAGGAAAGAGAAGTTTTGATTACTGGTATGGACAATGGCCGCTTAGTTGGTGAGCTCCTTCAGTAGTTAAGGAAAAATAGTGATCTTTGTAGGTACATTGATCATTGAATAAATCTCTTCAATCTCACTATCTGTCACTGCAATACAGCCATTAGTCCAGTCGTAGCCTAAAAGCCCTGAACGAATAAGATCATCTCCTAGGTCGGCAAGGCCCACTGAAGTTACGAAATCCATCATGTCTCTAAAGTCATTTGGCATCCCATGAAGCATGATATCTCCACCTGGGCTTTTGCCACGGCTTTTTGCTTTTAGCTTATCTTTGAAATTTGGATAAGAGATGTGAAGTGATTTATAGAAATTTGAATTAGGGTTTTTCTCATCAAGCGTATAAGTTCCTTCCGGAGTTTTATTATCTCCTTCGAAAGCCTTGTGTCCGATTGGGTTTCTTCCCAACATGACTTTATATGTTTTAATAACTTTGTTATTGGCCCCAATGAGTTCAAGCTTACGTGCACTTTTATAAACTTTTACAAGTTGAACATCCGCTGCGTGAGCTGCCGAGATGGTAAACAATAGCGATAGTATTAATGCTTTCATAAAAATCCTTACCTATGGATAGATTTCGATCTTAGTTGGAATATCGATAATATTATAAACTTCTCTCATATCGTTATCGTTTAATGCGATACAACCGTTAGTCCAGTCAAAGTAGATGATTGTTGAACGGATAAGGTCGTCGCTTAACCCACCAAGGCCAAAGCTCTCAAGCGTTTTTGTAAAATCCGCAAAGCTATTTGGGATTCCGTGAATCATGATATCGCCACCAGGACTTACACCGCGGGCCTTAGCTTGAGCTTTATCTTTAGCGTTTGGGTACGAGATATGAATTGATTTATAAAACTTTGACTGAGGATTTTTTGAATCTAAAGTGTAAGTGCCTTCAGGAGTTTTTTCGTCACCCTCAGTCGTTTTATGACCTATTGGACTTGCTCCCAGCATGATCCTATAACTTTTTAGAACGTAATTTCCTCTATTCACAATGTCTAACCTGCGCTCACTTTTATAGACGCGGATTAAATTAATATCACTTGGATACGACTTCGCCGCATAAGCTGAAAATGACATCATAGTCAGAAGAAGTGCATAATAGAGAGCTTTCATAAAATTTCCTTTAGTTTTAGGGCGGATATTATGGGGATTGTTTGGGTTTGCATACAGCTATGAAAAAAATATATGTTGGCGTTATATTTGATTTTTAAGGGCTAAAAACGTAAATTGAAAAGATGAAAAATTCATCTCAAATCACAACACGTATCAACGATCAGATAATCGAAATTGCTGGGGATAAGGCCTTCATGCCTCTCGGGAATTTCCTTAGAAACTCAGAAGGGTTAACCGGAACCAAAATAGTTTGCGCAGAAGGCGACTGTGGGGCCTGCACCGTGCTCTTAGCAACAGGAACAGATTCTTCTGGCAAGCTTGAGTTCAAGTCAGTTAACTCATGCATTCTTCCTCTTTACCTGGTTGATGGCGCTCAAGTCATTACCGTTGAAGGAATTGGAAAAATGGAGGGAATGAAAGTCGATCTCTCTGAAGTCCAAAAGAAAATGATCGATAATAACGGCGCTCAATGCGGGTATTGCACTCCTGGATTTATTTGTGCCATGGCCGGAGCAGTGGAGAGTTGTAAATCTGCTGGAACTCCCATGACTGAGAAGAAAGCAAAAAATTATCTCACAGGAAATCTTTGCAGATGCACAGGCTATCAACCCATCATTGATGCAATGATGTCTGTTGATTTAGGTAAAGCTGAGTTTTTAAAAGAGCGCTATCACAATGCTGAATGGATTGGGAAAATGAAGTCGATTAAAAAGACTTCTGTTGAAATGAAATCCCTGGAGCGAAGCTTATTTCTACCAGCAACACTTAAAGAAGCTCTGAAGATAAAATCCCAAGAACTCGATGTGAGATTAGTTGCTGGATCAACTGACTTAGGGGTCGTGGTCAATAAAGGCAAACTTGAAACTCCAAAAGCGATGGCGCTTTATCACATTGAAGAGCTGGGAAGTATTTCTCACGATGCTGGACATATCATCGTTGGAGCGACTGTTACTTTGACTCAATTTGAAGAGTATGTTGAAAATCATTACCCGGAAATGTCGCGGCTTCTTCATATCTTTGCTTCACCTCAGATTAAAAATCAAGGAACACTCATTGGTAACGTTGTAAACGCTTCACCAATTGCCGACACCATTCCATTTTTAATGGTGAGTGATGCTATCGTTGTCATTCAAAATGAATCAGGTACACGTGAAGTTGTGCTAAAAGATTTTTATCTAGGTTACAAGAAACTGGATATCGCTCCTGATGAGATTGTGACAACAATAAAAATACCGATTCTCTCACAACAGGAAGTCACAAGGCTTTATAAAGTTTCAATGCGAAAGGATTTAGATATTTCAGCCGTCACTTTTGCAGCGAGAGTCATTCTTGATGACAGCAATAAGATGACTTCTGTGAAAATTGCATTGGGTGGAGTCGCCGCTACTGTTGTGAGACTGACTGATATTGAAAAAGCTCTTACAGGGCATGATTTTACTTTAAAAGCTTTTGAAGATGCAGCTGCAACTCTTGATCAGTATATTAAACCTCTAAGTGATCTTAGAGCATCAAGTGCTTACAGAATGCTAGTGTCGAAAAATTATTTTACGAAATTTGCCAAAGAGATCATAGATCAGATCGGAGGTGGCAAATGAGTGTAGGAAAAAGTGTTCAGCACGATTCGGCCACAGGCCATGTGACAGGCTCAAGCATCTTTATCGATGATAGACCTAAATTTAAAAATGAAGTTTATGTAGGTGTTATCGGTTCACCCGTTTGCGCCGGTGCCATTACAAAAATTGATGGAAGTGCAGCTCTAAAAGTGGATGGTGTCTACGGCGTTTATTCAGCAAAAGATGTTCCACATAATAAATGGGGGACTATTGTTCCAGAACAACCAATACTAGCTTTTGAGAAAATTGGATATATAGACGAGCCAGTTTGTTTAGTGGCCTGTCGTGATGAAGAAACTTTTAATGCTGTTAAAAAGCTAGTGAAGATTGAAGCCACTTCTATCACTCCAATTCTTACGATCGACGATGCGATTGATAAAAATTCTTTTTTATGCACGGCCAATCCATTTGTCCGTGGAGATATTGAAGGAGCACTAAAGTCTGCCACTCATACACTAAAAGGTGCTTTCGAGTGTGGAGGCCAAGAGCATTTCTATATGGAGTCACAGGCCACTGTCGTGTATCCATTAGAAAACGGTCAGCTTGAAGTTCACTCTTCTTCTCAGCATCCAACTGAAACTCAACATGTGGTCGCGCACTCTCTTGGGCTCGATTACTCACAAGTCGTCTGTATCGTAAAAAGAATGGGTGGAGGATTTGGAGGTAAAGAATCTCAGGCCGCACATTTTGCAGCGATGGCCGGTTTAGTCGCAATGAAACTCAATCGCCCGGCAAGACTCGCTCTTACTAAAGACGACGATATGATGATGACGGGAAAGCGCCATCCATTTAAGAATTTTTATGAAGTGGGCTTTGATGATAAAGGTGTGATCACGGCGCTTAAAGTTTTAATCTTCGCCAATGGTGGAGCCTATGTTGATTTAACTCCTTCTATTTTAGATAGAGCAATGTTTCATGCAGACGGGTGTTATTACCTGGAGAACTGCTACATTGAAGGAAAAGCTGTCAGAACAAACCAGCATTCGAATACGGCCTTTAGAGGCTTCGGTGGCCCTCAAGGGAACATGACTATTGAGAGTATCATTGAAGATGTGGCCTGCTTTCTAAAAGTTGATGCTTATGAAATTAGAAAAAGAAATCTTTACGGTGTGAAAGATAGAAACATCACTCCCTATAATCAATTGGTAGAAAATAATGTTCTACCAGAGCTATTTGAAAAACTTCATACCACTTCTGAATACAAGAAAAGAAATGAAGAAATAAAAGCGTTTAATAAAAAATCGTCAGGAAAACTTCGCGGCCTTTCAATGACTGGTGCAAAGTTTGGTATCGCTTTTACAACAAAGTTTTTAAATCAAGGTAATGCTCTGGTTAATATTCATCTCGATGGTACGATTCAGGTATCAACCGGTGCAACTGAAATGGGCCAGGGAGTGAATACGAAAATGCAGCAGATAACTGCCACTGCATTTGGCATTCCTCATACCCAAATTGTTTTAATGCCCACATCAACTGAAAAAAATCACAATACTTCTCCAACGGCCGCTTCAAGTGGAGCAGACATCAATGGTGGAGCTGTTTTAAAAGCATGTGAGAGTTTAAAACAAACTCTTCGCTGGGTCTTTAGAGAGCAGCATTCTGACAAAGGCTATGATGGAATTAAAACCATGCCAGCAGTTGATCCAGATGCAGATTTATCGCACATTGAGTTTATCGACGGAAATGTCATTGATACAAAAACATCTAAGTCGATGAGCTTTAAAGATCTTTTAAAAGTTACTTATCTGAATCAATTCTCTCTGGCGGGGTATGCTTTTTATAAAACTCCAGATTTAGGATTTGATAAATCAACTCATCAGGGTCGTGCCTTTAATTATTTTACTAACGGTGCAGCAGTCAGTGAAGTTGAAATTGATGAGTACACTGGTGAGTTAAAAGTTTTAAGAACTGATATCTTAATGGACTTAGGAAGGCCTATTAATCCGGGAATTGATATCGGGCAGGTGAGTGGAGCTTTCATTCAAGGAATGGGCTGGGTAACAACCGAAAATCTTTTTTATAATGATGCCGGAAAACTTCTTTCTCATTCACCGACAACTTATAAAATTCCTAATATTCAGGATATTCCAAGAGTCTTCAATATTGAACTCTTAGAAAATCACACGAATACCAGAAATGTGATGAGATCAAAAGCAGTAGGAGAGCCGCCTCTTTTATTGGGATCAAGTGTATGGACTGCGGTTAAAAACGCTCTATCGCATAGAAGCGGAAAGACGCTTCCGAACATCACGAGTCCTGCTACTAACGAAGTTATTTTGATGGAACTAAACCGTTATGAGTAAGACGATTCTTGAAAAAATTCATGAGCTGCAATCTTCGGGACAAAGTTTTGTTGTTGCAACTTTAGTGAAAACTTTGGGAAGCGCTCCTCAGGAAGTCGGTGCTAAAATTATCGTCGGTGTAGATGGATACCTAGATGGGACTGTTGGCGGCGGAAAAGTAGAAGAGAGAGTTATTCTTGAAGCAAAAAGAATGCTTAAGACTGGTGAGTCTTTTGATTACGCTTCATGGAACTTGCAGACCGATATTAAAATGACTTGTGGGGGAGTGGTGCATTTTTTCTTTGAACTCGTTCAGAAAAAACCAGTTTGGGAAATTGCCGTCTTTGGAGCGGGCCATGTCTCACAGGAGTTAATCAGAACACTCTTAAAGCTTGAATGCTCTATTACTTGTGCTGATCCAAGAGTGGAATGGCTCAATAAACTTCCTGATCACCACAACCTTACTAAAATTCATACCGAGACAATGAAAGATGTAGTCGCGACTTTAAACCCCGGAACATTTATTGCTTCGATGACCATGGGACATGCTTTTGATCTTCCGATATTAATCGCAGCGATGGAGAGAAATGTTTTTCCTTATATTGGTGTGATTGGAAGTGATTCAAAAGCTGCCGTCATTCGTTCTGATTTAAAAAAGAATGGCGTAAGCGATGAGTGGATTAAAAAACTCTTTTGCCCAATCGGTGAGACCATCGGAAATAACACACCTGCCGAAATCGCAATCAGTATAACGGCACAGTTGTTAAAAGAGCGCGAACGTTTAAAATCTTAGCGATAAATTTTAATGGGAGTGGGAACTTCTAAATTATCCCAGATTTCTTGCATCTCCCAGTTTTGAACAGCGATACAACCTGCTGTCCAGTCACCTTTTTTTCTGATGAGTTTTGGAAGACCATGAATGAAGATGTCGTAACCAGGATTTACTCCAAGAGCATTGGCGCGGTCGATATCATCTTGGTTTGGATAATTGATGTGAATGGATTTAAAAAAACTAGAGTAGGGATTTTTAACATCTAAAAGGTATTCACCTTCAGGTACAAGCTTGTCACCTTCTTGTCTTTTTGGCGCCATTCCGCCACGGCCTAACATCACTGTATAAGTTCTAGTGATTTTTCCTTCAAAGAGCATGTCCATGCGGTGTTTAGACTTATACACGCGCACTTCATCAACTTTATAAACTCCAGCAAAAAGAGATGTTGTGAAGAGAAATAAAAGAGCAGAGATTAGTGTTTTCATGGCACGGAAACTATCAAAAATTCTCGCAAAAGCCACTAAATTAAAGATTTTTAGTCAGATATCCGAAACGATCTTAAGAACATCTTAGGGGGACTTATGAAATTCACACTATTTTGCGCACTCGTTCTTAGTTTTTCTGCTGTTCACGCGAAAGACAAAAAAGTCGTGTCTGGATGTGAAGTGATGAATCAGCCTCATATGCAGAGTGAATTTAAAATGTGTATGGATGCTCAAAAGAAAATGGAAGCTGCAATTAAAATGAGTAAGACTAAAGGCTGCAGTGGAATGAATACTCCTGAATATAAAGATGAATATAAGACGTGCGAAAAAGTTAAAAGGCTTCCTGCCAGTTCAAAATAAGTCTCTAAAAAATTCTTGAATATGTATTTTCTCTTATTATTATAGTGAGAGAAAATTTAACTATTTAAGGACATTCCAATGAACGAAGATAATTTTGAAATTCGCTGTGGTATCGTGATTGCCATCTTTGCTGCCGTTATGGCGTTAACAGATATGTTTGCTGGGAAATACGGTGATGATGAAATCAAATTCATCAATGAAAAATCTAGTGCGTATATGTGGTTTCAGGCAAAAAGTATTAGAGAGACTGTGACAGAAGGTCAGCGCGATCTTATTAATACAATGCTTGAGAATAAGTCAGTGAGTGCTGATCAATCTAAAAAACTTTCAGAACATACTCAAAGATTAAGTCAAAAAATTGCTAAATACGAAAAAGAAAAGATGGAGATTCTAAAAGGATCATCTGTTGTTGGCGAGGCCAACTGGACCCAGGATGTGGATGGCCAATTAGGAAAAGTAACCGGTGCTCTTGAGTATGAAAAAAAGATTAATATTTTAGGTGAGGCAGGTGATCAATTCGATTTATCCAATCTCTTTTTTCAACTTTGTCTTGTAATGGGTGCCATTAGTTTAGTTATTAAAGAATACAATCTGAAGAAAGTTTTCTTTTATGTCATGGTAACAGTGGGATCCATTGGTTCAGTCTACTCTGTACTGGCATTAAGACTTGCTATTACTGCCTGATTCTTTAAGTTTCAAGGTCATTATAACATCATCAATTTTATGATGACCTACGCGTAGTCTGTCTTCATAAATAAAGCATTTTTCGAATCCGAAAGACTCGTAGAGTTTTTTTGCAGGAAGATTGTGAGCGAAATAAGACAGGTCGATCCAATAAAGAGAGTCTTGTGTTTTTGCCCAAGTGATTGCCATCTCGAGAAGCTTTTTACCAAAACCTTTTCCTCTGACAGATTCTTCTAGACCCATTCCAAGCTGAGCTCTGTGAAGAGTACCATGAAAAAGATTTTTTAAGTGAACGTGGCCTAAAACCACTCCACCATCTTCAAGAATAAAACTTTTTGTCCAACCAACTTCTGTAATATCTTTGGCCCAGTCGAGTAGTTTTTCAGATCGCCTGTTGTCCCAGTTAAAATCGTGATCAGGAAGAAAGGGGTGAGATAAAGAGCCGTTGTAACCCGGCTCTTTCATGTGTCTTTTATCGTGTTCAATAACAAGGTCTAAATCTTTGATCTCTGCGGGTCTAACGATCATACGAAATAATTTTTTCTGAAAAGAATTTCTTTTCTCTCCGGCCCAAAAGCTAAGATCCCTACTGGAATTCCTAAAAATGTTTCGATTTCTTTAATGTAGTCGTTAAGCTCAGGTGATAAATCTTTCTCAGTCTTATTTGTGAAATCATCTTTAAAAGGCTTAAGTGTTTTATAAACTGGTTCAGCTTTTGAAAGATCAATTCCAGGGTAAGCAACTTCAATAGTTTTACCTTCGTACTTGTAGGCCACACACACTTTTAATTCATCAACAACACATAGGATGTCGAGTTTTGTAAGGGCAAGTGACGTAAGGTTCGAAGCCTTAACAGAGTATTTTAGAAGTGGAAGATCTAGCCATCCACAACGACGTTTTCTTCCTGTTGTTGCACCAAACTCTTTACCAACAGTCTGGATCTGTTCACCAACTGCATCGAAGAGTTCAGTTGGGAAAGGTCCTTCACCAACTCTAGTTGTGTAAGCTTTAGTGATTCCTAAAACTTCTTCAACATGAGACTCGGGAATGCCGGCACCAGTATAGATTCCACCAAGAGAAGTCGACGATGATGTAACAAATGGATAAGTTCCGTAGTCAACATCAAGAAGGATTCCTTGAGCGCCTTCGAAAAGGATTTTCTTTTTTGCTTGAACTGCGTGATCCAGGTAAGAAAAAGTATCGCAAACAAATGGTTTAACATTTTTTCCAAGTTCAAAAAGTCTTTCAGCTTCTTGGTCAACACTTGGAAAAGCGATGTCGTAGCGGTGGCGAAATAGAATTTCTTTTTCTTCCAGGTTGCGCGCTAGTTTTTGTTTTAGCATTGGAAGATCGTAAAGATCTTTTAGTTTTATAGCTCTTCTTGCAATTTTATCTTCGTAAGCAGGACCAATTCCTTTTCCTGTTGTTCCGATTTTTACGGCACCTTGAGACTCGCGAGCTCCATCAAGAATTTTGTTGTAGCTTGTGATAATTGTCACGTTCTCAGAGATTTTTAAATTCTCTGAAGTCACAACGATTCCGGCTTCAGCGACAGTTTTTAATTCTTTTTGGAAAGCTTCTGGTTCAAACACGACACCGTGGCCGATAACAGAAACACTGTGCTTGTGAAGAATCCCAGATGGGATCAAGTGAAGAACGATTTTTTTTCCGTCTACAATAATTGTGTGTCCGGCATTGTTACCGCCTTGGTAGCGAACGACAACATCGCATTTTTCACTAAGAAGGTCAGTGATCTTTCCTTTACCTTCGTCACCCCATTGAGCGCCAATGATTGCTAGAGTTTTCATTATTTTCCTTTCACTTCGTTTAGAAGAGCGTTGTTGACAAAAAATTCATTAATCTGGTGAACGGCCATTTCTCCAACTCTAAATTGTGCTTCTTCTGTTGAAGCACCAACGTGTGGAGACATGATCAAGTTAGAGAGCTCTTTTAATTTTGAATCAGCTGGAAGCGGCTCAACTGCGAAAACGTCGAATCCTGCAGCCCTGATTTTTTTATCTTTTAGAAGTGTGTATAGAGCTTCTTCATCAACGATTCCACCACGGGCAGCATTGATTAAAATAGCATCTTTTTTCATAAGGTTTAAAAGTTCAGATGAAACTAAACCTTTAGTTGCTGGCATTAATGGAGTGTGGATTGAAATGATATCGCATTCAGAGAAAATTTCTTTTAGATCAAGACATCTTTTTGAGTTGGCGATGTCACACTTTTCAGTGACTGGATCGAAGAAATAAATTTCCGGCTCAAAACCTGAAATTCTTTTTGCAACGATTTGGCCTATACGCCCGAAACCAACGATCCCAACTTTCTTTTTCCAAAGCTCAAGTCCAGTCAGTGCGTTTTTTTCCCATTTCCCTTCGTGCATAGTTTTATCAGCGAATGGAATGTTTCTTAAACACGACATCATAAGAGCTACAGCTTGTTCAGCAGCAGAGTTATTGTTAGCTCCTGGAGTGTTGGCAACTTTTACGTTTTTCTCAGCACAAAGAACTTTATCGATATTGTCTGTACCTTCTCCGGCACGGATAACAATTTTTAATTTTGGGGCAAGAGCAAGAAGCTCAGCATTTACAGTTGTTGCTGATCTGATGATTAGGCCATCAACTCTTGGAAGAAGTTCTTTTAATTCTTCTTGAGAAACTTTTGAACTCGGGTGAACTTCTAAGTTTGTATTTTTTTTAAGTGCTTCAAAAAGAGTCTTATCGAAGCCGTCTGGAACGACAATAAAAGGTTTCATACGAGGTTCTCCTAAAATGGATAGCGTTGGGTGAATGTTTTGGGATTCGCCACATTATAGGAAGAGTCGGCTTCGTCTGAAAAGGGAAAGTTTAATTAAATATCAGCTAAGAGATTTTGCAGATGCTCTGTAAGTTTTGCCAGATGATCCACTGAAAAGTCCATTTTTCTATAGCTTACTCCAGAGAGGTCAAAGATTTTTTTGGCGATGCGGTTAGATTCTGTCTCATGATGCTTATCAGAAAGAAAAATAACTTCTTTTACTTTGGAAGCAGCGATCAATTTTGCGCACTCATTACATGGAAAAAGTGTCACATAAGCGCGAGAGCCTTCCAGTGAGCGAGTTGCATGCAGTATGGCATTAGCTTCGCTATGAACGACATACCCGTATTTTTGGAACTCAAGTGGAGCAGACTTATCTTTTCCCCAGGGAACTTTAGATTCATCGATGCCGGCAACGAAGCCATTGTAGCCCATAGTGATCTGATGATTATTCTTGTCCACAAAGACTGAGCCAACTTTAGTCGCTGGATCTTTGGATTTAAAAGCAGCAATCATCGCCTGGAGCATGAAATATTCATCCCAGCTAAGCGCAGATTTCGTGGGTACAAAGTTAATCGATGGGTCTGTAAAGTTGATCATAGGGCTATTAAAATCCATTTTTAGTAGCCTTTTAGTCAAGAAAAATTAAAAAGATTCTTGTGTCATCTAATTTAACTCGTTACACTTAAAGAGATTATTTACTAATTGAGGTTTCAATGAAAACAGATTTTGATACATTGCGTGCACTCGCTAGCTATACAATCAACAATCTCAAAGAGAAGAAGTTGATAGAGTTTCACCCGACTAAACGTGAAGACTTAATTGAAGCAATGGCCACTGAATACGGCGTTAGTTTTGCGACTGACGAAGACGTAAGAGACCAAGCTATTGAAGAAGTTGAAGAAAAGATGGGTGTAGACAATCTTCCTGAAGATGTTACTGAATCAGAGATGTTCAACCACGCTAGAAAAGAAATCATTAAGTCATTCAACGGTGAAAACATCGGTGGATTGTACTTAGTTGAGTCTCTTCATCAGATAGCTGTAAGAATGAAAGACTTCGTTCTTAACTGTGACCTGATCGATGATGTTTACGGCGCTGACGAAGACCTGATCTCATTTCTGGTTGCTAAAATCAGAATGTTCTCTCCTAAAAAGAACTAATTTTATCTAATAATACGCCGATCATAGTTGTATGACGGCGTATAAATTCAAAAAAATAATTCCATTAATACTTCTTTTATCTCTGAGTGCAGAGGTCGGTTATTCGCGAGAGCCGCGAAAGCTTAATTATATTTTCGGCGGTGGTGGTGAGCCAAAAGGCGAGAAGACCATCTTCGATGGTGACTTAAAGCTTTTTTCAAATTTTGTTAATAAATCAGACTGGGAAAATACCATTAGTTTTAATGGCGGGCACTCAAAGACTGAAGAGATTATCAATTCTACAATGAGCAAGGCGCGCAACGTAGGTGACTTTAACGAAGTTAATTACAATAAGATGATAGATGAAATGATCCAAAAAATCGAAAGTGGAGAACTCGCTCAGGGTGATCAACTTATGATCAACATCGACACTCATGGAGCTAAAAGAGGTAAAAACGAACTCACTCATAGTATTGCTGTTTCCAGAAGTACCGCAACCGATTTGCGAACATTGTCAGGGTCAAGAACAGTTAATCTCGATAGAATGGAGAAGCTGGCCGCCCTTGCTGCCGATAAAGGGGTGAAGCTGGCGATCATAGATGTAAGCTGTTTTTCGGGGAATCTTCTTAACATTAAAAATGATAAGACCTGCATGATCTCTGCTACTGGTAGAGATCAGTATGGTTACGCCGGCACTATGCAGGTGATGTTCTTCAATATGAAATTTACCTTTAGTGGGAAGTTTGTTGATCAGTTTAAGAAAGGAAGAAATTTAGAAGAAATGTTCTTAAAAGCGAGACTTGCTGCAGACTATACTCCAGATTATCCAATGATTTCTACTCCTGAAGGTGCTGAAGTCGATGCTAAGATTTATAAAATGATCAGTCCGTATTTAAATTATAATGAAAAAACGACAAACGATTTCTCCAAACAGTACTCTAAGAGTCCTGAAGTTTTCGAAGAGCAGGTTTGTAAGATTAATAAAAATCATAACGACATTAAGAACTTTCTAAAAGATTTTGAAAATGTCACTCATGTAACAGATGAAATTAACAAAAATGAATTTACTGAGCTTCGAAAAGCGCTTGAGGACTATAGAAACTATCAGTTGAAGTATGAAGAATCATTGCGAAATACGTTTACAGTTATTCAAGAGATCAAAGATATTTTAAACAGAGATTTTCCGAATCAGGCAAAAGAGCTACTCGAAACTTATAACCCTACAGATCTCTTATTAGTTGATTTTGATTCTACACTAAAAGCCTATCAAGAGTTATATGATAATGCCCCAGCAGGATATTCAAAAAATTTGTGGAATAAAATTTTAACTAATGTGAAAAAACAAAAGGAAGCGGTTGAGCATCTTAGAGCAGCTCTTAGTCCTGAAGCTAAGTCCAAATTAGATGCGCACAAAGAAGTTTATTCAAAATCTGATGTCACTAAGGGTTTAGCTAATAAAATTGCAACTGAAACTAAAAAAGTTTATGCGACATTGTATAAACAAGTTAAAAAACCTGAATCTAACCCTTGCAGGGATTTCGTATTATGAAATTTTTATTACTGAGCTTATTCGTCTCATACAACGCCTATTCATCAGACTTCGATGGTTGTGGAGAGTATGAATTTAAGGGCATTCTTAAAATTGATAAACAAGCAAAAAGTCAAATGAACTTCATAGTTCATGATGGAACAAAGTCTCAGATGACTTTTGAATTTGAAAAGGAAGATGATATCGTTAAGCTTTCACCATTTTTAAATAGTCAAAGTTATTTCAAGGCCACTATACCTAAAGCGATGGATGGAACGAAAGGAGTTTTGAGAAATTTATCAGGGATTTCTAAAGTGTTTCCTGATCCGTTAAAAAATACTGATTCTGGAATCAAAAAGATCAAATCGCAAAAATGTGACTAACCTTGAAACTCCAACCCCAGTGCATAAAGCTCATCACTTTCTAAACCTTTTTTAGAATACACTCGTGCATTTCTCACAACACACTTCATATCGTTTTTAAGTGAATCAAAAAAACTCAGGCCTTCAAGTGAGATACTTTCATTGAGTTTTACTTCACTCAATGTCTCTTTACTTACGATGATGCAAATTCCACTCTTAGAAATATTAAAAATAGGGCAGGACACATCAATGGTTAAAGACTCACCATTTTTACTTTCAAATTTGGCTGACACAAATCTTTTTTCATCAGGATTGATGTAGACACGTGGATGAACACGTAGCTCTTTTAAGCGAACGTCGTGGGGGATTTGAAAACAAAGTGAGTTCTTTTCGCTTTTTTGAGTGACAGAAGTTTTAGTTTTAAAAACGAAATCTTGAACTTGCAGTAAAAAATAAGTTTCAAGTTTTGGATTGAAATTAATTTTGTGTTTTTCATCAATGGCGATAGTGAAGACACCATCAAAGGGATTGAGTGAAGAGAATTTTCCGTCGCATTTAAAAATTCTTGTTCCGGTCTCGAGATCTTTCTGCCAGATAGTCATCATGTTTTCAGATTCAAATTTCTTTTGAACTAATTTGATGATCTCTTCGCGGCTTTTAGATATTCTATATTCTTGCATTAACCTTATTATCGGCGAGTTCATAATTTACTACAATAAATTATGAAAATTCGCCCCCTTATATAGGTCGGGACAGGCAACGAAAATGGACACTTAAATAAATTCTATGAAAGCTCTGCGAGCTCTAGCCTTAACATCACTTCTTCAAAATAAGGGCCTTCGACTAATCCGTTTAGAATAGAGCTTTTACTTTCAGCATAGAGGTAATGGCCGCTTTCAATTTCTCTAATTAAGAAGGCATCATAATAAAGTCTTTCCGCTCGGTCTGCAGTTGCTGTTCCTTCGAGGCGAAGCATTTCATATTTTCCTGAAGCGATGAGTTCTTTTTCTCGAAAGTCACTTGGGTTGTGAATCACACTATTTTCTTCATCGAAGAGAATCCTTCGTTGGTGAATTTTATCAATGAATAATTCCTGAATGTCTTTTTCGCTGGGGCTAGTATTCCACATGAAGCGAGCTTCCCAATCATAACGAGTGTCAGTTCTTTTAAAACTGATCTCATCTGCGTTGGCTTCATCAATTTGAGTCCACCAGCTAGGAGTGTAGAGTTTGAAGTTTTTAAAAACGACAATACGGGCATTTTTAATATAAGTATTTTTCTCATTTTTAATGACTCTCATGGTGTAAATACCAAGGCCCATTAAAACAAAAAAAACCAACCATTCCATTGCCAGACCAAAATTTGCGGCCATTTTAAAACCCCTTAAATAAACAAGAATAGAAGATAATCAACCCAAAAATAGGAGAGTTGTTTAATCCACTATGGATTGACCAACGCGATTACTGCGTCTTAGGAGTTATTTCTACTAGGCAGAATTATCTCACTAAACTTTTCTCAGGTAAAAACCGAAAATAGATATTGAGTAGAACTCTAAATCTCGATAATTCCTTTTTGGAGACGCGTTTATGAAGCGATATTACAACAAACCCCCTCATGCTTTCAAAGGGAAAGTTTTAATAAGTTTAATGTCTATGACATTACTTTTGAACTTTGAAACACCAGTGTTTGCAGCTTCATCGCTGGAGTGTTCCAACATAAATCATCCTGCAACTCAAAATGAGTATAGAACTTGTTTGAGAACAGATATTCAAATTCAAGCAGCAGCTGCTGGTGTCGATTGTGTGGATTGTTTTCAACAACAACCCGAAAAATCAAATCCATGGGTTGAGGCCCTAGGAATAGTCGCTCAGCCTTTAGCCTATGTAGGAGCAACTTACCTTGGTGCTAAGTATGCTAATAAGTCTCAGGAAGCGTGGGCCAATGCTTACACTCAAGGTCACGTACAATGTACGAACAGATTCAATTCATATTTAAATTATAACGTTGAGCGCGGGTCTAACCCAATTCTTCCAGACGAAGCACAAGGGCTACAGTCTTCTTGTAACGGAATGGGAATGGGCGGATACGCTGGATACGGTGGGATGTCTGGAAACGGTTTCGGCGGTTTCGGAAATCCATTTCAATCTGCAGGTTACTCTTCAGGGTTTCTGGGCGGAATGATGGGTCCATATTACGGTGGAGGCTACGGCGGAGGAATCAGCGGTGGATATCCAGGAGGCTTCGGTGGAGGTCTTGGTATCGGTCTCGGATCGGGTCTTGCCGGCATGATGGGATACGGAAATGGATTAGGTATTAGTGGTGGATTTAACATCGGCCTTGGCGGCGGTGGAATGGGCGGATACCCAGGAATGGGCGGCGGAATGTACCCAGGCATGGGCGGTGGTATCGGTGGCGGTATCGGAATTGGCTTCCCTGGAATGGGTGGTGGAATGGGCGGATACCCAGGAATGGGCGGCGGAATGTACCCAGGAATGGGCGGTATCGGAATCGGCTTCCCTGGAATGGGTGGTGGCATGGGCGGTGGAATGTATCCGGGAATGGGTGGTTACCCAGGAATCGGAGGAATTGGTGGAATCGGTGGTGGCATGCCGGGAATCGGCGGCGGATTTAATATTGGTATCGGTGGTGGCCTAGGAAATGGAATGGGCGGCGGCATGGGTGGAATGTATCCAGGAATGGGTGGCATTGGTATCGGTGGCGGAATGGGAATGCCGGGAATGGGCATGGGCGGAATGTACCCAGGAATGGGTGGCAACGGCATGGGCGGCATTTACGGGCCAGGTATCGGGATTGGTGTAGGTGGAGGAACAGGTTATCCTTCAATGCCATATCCAGGTGGAGTAGGAATGGGAATGGGTAATACAGGTGGATGTGGAATCCTTTGTATTAGCGGTGGAATCAATATCGGTGGCGGCCTTGGCGGCGGCGGCGGAATGGGTGGCATGTATCCAGGCGGCGGAATTGGTGGCGGCATGGGTGGAATGTATCCAGGAGCAGGCGGAATGGGTGGAATGTACCCAGGCGCTGGCGGAATGGGTGGAATGTATCCAGGTGCAGGCGGAATGGGTGGAATGTATCCAGGCGCTGGTGGAATGGGCGGAATGTATCCAGGTGTTGGATATAATCCATATGGAAACGGCATGGCCAACGGTGGCGGTGTTTACGGTCCAGGTATGATGAATGGTGGCGCTGGTATCGGAAACGGTATGGGTGGTCCTTATAACGGTGGATATTGGGGTGGTACTGGCGGATACAATGGCGCTGGTGGATACGGCCAAGGTGGAATGGGTAATGGTTATTATGATCAATACCAACAACAACAACAAATGCAGATGGGAATCATGGGACAAAATCAGGCCGTTGCTGGACGTATGCAAGGGAACATGATGACAAATCAAATGGGTAACCAGGCCTTACAACAAAACTATCAGAATGCTTACCAAGATCTTTATGCTTCTGGTGGAGCAGGAATGTACGGTGGATCTCCATACGGAATGGGGAACATGGGAGCTAACTTTGGTGTTCAAGGTGGTATCTCAGGATCTTTCGGATTTTAATTTTTTAGATTTTGAAATTTAGATAAAAAAAAAGGGAGCTTAAAGCTCCCTTTTTTATTTCTTATTTTTTGTGCATTAGAGTTCTGAAGTCGTCCTGGAAGAGAACTTCAATTTTATTATCGTCGATAAGTTTTTCAACGATACCCTGTCCAAAAGTCGGGTGATTGATTACATCTCCCATTTGGAACGATCCTTTGATCGTGTAGTCTTTAAATTCTTGAGAAGCTTTATTTAATGCTTTCGTCCACATTTCACCAACTGTTTCAGTTGATTTTTTACCAGACGAAGATCTTGCTGTTTTGATTACTTTTGCAACAGAAGTTTTCTTCTTTTTTGCACTTGGGTCTTTGAACGACTGAGTCGATTTACAAGTCTTACACATAACTTTATCAGGAGAAGTCAGCGATTTCATTGTCACTATAATATGTGCTAGGATTAATTTGCATTTAGAACAATTTGAGAGAATTTCTTTTCCGACGCCGATTGCTGCAGACATAATGAACCTTTTGAAGAAGGGAATTGAACAAGAGTATAGAAAGTGGACGATTCTGTAAAGGACAATAAGCCAAAACCAACCGTAGTCACAGTGAAAATGGACGATAAGGCCAGATTACTGCCGACTAAACCAGGTTGTTATTTGATGAAAAATAAAGATCAGCAAATAATTTACGTCGGTAAAGCAAAAAACCTGCGTTCGCGCGTCTCGTCTTATTTCAATAATTCAGCAAAAAACGCCAAAACAGATATTCTTGTCAGTCACATTGTCGACTTTGATTTCATCATGACGACGTCAGATGCTGAGAGTTTTGTTCTCGAAAACACGCTGATAAAAAAGCACACTCCAAAATACAACATCAGACTTAAAGACGATAAGTCATATCCCTATGTCGTGATCAATCACAATGAGCCGTATCCTCGATTGGAGTTCATCAGACGAGTGAAGCGAACAAAAGGCGTTGAAGTCTTCGGGCCTTTTGTGACGGGCAGTAATGTTTGGGATGTCATTCGCATTCTCACGCAGACGTTTTGCTTGAGAGATTGCAAACTTTCAGAGTTTAAAAAAAGAAAGGAGCCATGTCTTCTTTATCAAATGCATCAGTGTAGTGCTCCATGTGTGGGAAAAATTGATGAAGCAGGCTATGCAGAAGATTTAGCTTTTGCCCGCGATATGTTTTCAGGAAGTGGAGCTAAAACTCTGCGCGAACTCGACAGCAGAATGGCGATTGCCGCTGAAAATGAAGAGTTTGAAAAAGCAGCACTCATCAGGGACAATCGTTTAAAGCTGGGAGAATTTGCCAATAATTTTAAGCAGGAAAATGCCGAGCATAATGATGAAAAAAATCTTGATATCGTGGCCTACTATCAAGGTGAAAGTGAAGTCGATATTTCTATTTATATGATGAGAAATGGTGTTTTATTAGGTCACAAAAATTTCAATTTTTCTAATCTGGATATTATTGAAGGTGTTGAAGATTCGGTTTTAAATTATCTTTTTCAATATTATTCAACGACCTATGACTCACTTCCTCAGTTGATTATTACTCAGTTGTCAGATGAAGGAAATACAATGCTGGAAGCGGGGATTGAAACATTGGATAAAAATATCCGCGTTCGTCCTCCACATAAAAAATATGAGTCATTCTTAAACCTCACTCGAGATCATGCTTTTGAACAACAACGTGTAAGACTTCTTCATGAAGACTCGGTTTATGTTGGCCTCAATAAACTTAAAGATCTTCTCTCGTTAAAAGAGCGTCCAGTTGTGCTCGAGTGCTATGACGTTGCGATTTTTCAAGGCTCAAGCCCGACGGCTTCTCAAATTGTTTTTCACGATGGAAAACCTGATAAGAAAAATTATCGCTACTATCATCTTGATGAGCGTCCTGAAGGCAACAACGATTTTGCCATGATGAGAGAGCTCATAATCAGAAGATCCGATAACGGAAGTCTGCCAGATGTCTTTATCGTCGACGGTGGGATGGGACAGGTTAATATTTTTAAAGAGGCCTTAAAAGAATTAAATATTCCTATCCCGGTAGTAGGGATTGCGAAATCAAAAAATGTCCGCACGAAGGATGGATTTAAGAGTGAGGATATAAAAAAATCGGAAGAGCGATTGATTATTCCGGGAAGATCGAATCCTTATTTTTTAAATCAAAATAGATCGCTGTTTAAAATTATTGTTCAGATGAGAGATGAAGCGCATAGATTCTCAAGAAAATTGCATCACAAAGAAGAAACGAAGAGAGTGTTTAATAAAAAGGTTCCAAGAAAGCCTAAGGATTTAAATATTCCAAGAAGTCAGAGCGGGCGAAAAAAAGTGGTGATTGAGTTGGACAAGTCGCACTTAATAGAAGGTGATGAGGATTGAAAAAAAACTCCTTTTTTAAGGGAGCTTTTTGAAGTCGACCGATGAGCATTCATATTATTTAGTACGAGCATTACGGTCTAAAAATGAATTTCTAGTTTATGACATGAATGATTTTTCTCTGACCTTGTCCACAGTCAGGGCATCTTGCAGATTCTTGCATCAATAAATTCTTGTAGTCTGATAGGTGAGTAATAACTAGTTTTGCACCACAGATTTGGCAGTCATTAATGATCTTTTTTACGGTTTTGATGTCTCCGTAGTACTCTTGGAAGTTTTCGAATTTATAATCTGTTTCCATTGACATGCAGGGCTCCTGTTAGCGTTACAAATTATTTTTCGGTTGTTTTTTCGCGCGTCTTTACACTGCCGTCCAAAAATGGGAACTTAGGGATAATTTTGCTTATGGATCAACAATTTAAAAAAATTATTCAAAAAACTAAAGCTTGGAATCAGGGGCTTGAACCTCTTGCCCATACTTTTGAAGGGGCCTTATTTAAGGACTCTGCGTGGCCGTTTGCCTTCGATGACTCTATTGGTGTTGAGGCAACAACACCCGTTGCTCCTAAGGCTTCTGCGCCAGTTAAAACAGCTGCTCCTGCTGGAACATTATCGTTAGTTCTGTTCGTTGGAGACTCTTGGAATGAAGGTTCCGGAGAAGACCTCTTAGGTAAGATGATTCAGGCCATGAAGCTTCGCCCTGGTGAGTTCAACCGTGTGAAGTTCAATGAAGAATTAGAAAACGTAAATGATCTTACTAAAAACTTAGTAGAGCCAACTATTGAGACAAAAGAAGTTCTCGAGGCCATAAATAAATTTAAACCACAAATTGTTGTTTCATTAGGTGCAACGGTAACTAATATTCTTTTAGGGAAAAGAGAAAAATTGTCAGGTATTCACGGACAGTTTTTTGATAAATCTACTGGCACAGCTGCCAACTCTAGTAATTATCAACTTATGCCTATCTTTCACCCTGACTTTCTTATCATTAATCCCAACATGAAACGCACGGCCTGGATTGACCTCCAGAAAGTAATGGAGCGCGTGGGGAAAATTTGATTACCCTTGATGGCCCTGCCTCTTTATCTGTAGAATAAACAGATGAGGCTTCTAGGATGGAAGCCCAAAAGTCGAGTAGGATGCTCAAATTATTTTTCATACCATTGATTGCCGTATTGAGCGTACAAAATGTACAGGCTTCACCTGTTGTCAGCGTGAGGATTGGGAAGTCACTTAAAAATATCAATGTCACAGGAACTGATCTTAAAAGACATCTGCTCTTTAGTAACGACACAAAAAATTACTCAGGTAAAAAAACAGTTAAGTTTAACTGCGAAACTTTTACGACATTAAATAAGCAAAGAAATACACCCATTCTTCTTGCGACTCTTGAGTCACCAACTGGGCTTCTCTCATACGGAAATACAAAGTATCAGGGGATGTTTAAAGTTATCACCAATTCACGCGGTGATAGTTGTGACATCATCAATGAAATTCCGATGGAAGACTATATCAGCACGCTTTTAAATAAAGAGATGAACTCGAAGTGGCCGGCAGAAGCACTGAAGGCCCAGGCCGTAGCAGCGAGAAGTTATGCCATTCATAAAATGACGAGTCAGCAAGTCAGTAAAGAACTCGGCAGCGAAGCTTATTATGATCTGGAGAGTTCTGAAAAGCATCAAGTTGGTGGAGCTTTTTTTGATGCCACTAAATCTACAATCGCAGCAAGCTATGCCACTAAAGGTGAAGTCCTGGTGACTGGCACAGGCCAAGTTCGTCCGGTTTTCTTTCATGCTAAGTGCGGTGGAAAAACTCTGAGGCCTGATCAAGTCTGGCACAATAAAGAAGATAGTTATCAGTCAGTAAATTGTCCTTTCTGTCACAACATCGGGCCAAAAGGATGGGCGAAAGTGATAGGAACGGACAGGATCAAAAGTTTTTTCAGATGGGCCAGTGATAAAAAAATCCTTCAGGAAAAACTGGAAAGCGATTTATCATCAATCGTGATGGTTCCAGATAATATCGATAGATTCACAGTTAACTTCTATATCAATGACAGACCTTATATTATTGAGAAAGCCGTTCTTAGAAGATATTTTGGAAATGTTGTCTTTCCGTCGAACTCTTTTTCTCTAGAAATGAAAAAAGGTGGCTTTGTTATTTACGGCGAAGGTCTGGGTCACGGCGTCGGTCTATGTCAGATGGGGGCATTTGCCCTTGCAAAGCGTGGCTGGTCATACAAAAAAATCCTCGCACACTACTTTCCTGATCACGTTCTGAAAAAGATGTATTAGACTATAAGTCTAATGGCATACTTTAAATCTACACTATTACTATTTTCATTTTTTCTTTTTCTCGCAGATGCGAGTGCATTAACTATTTTAATTGATCCAGGCCATGGTGGTGAAGAAGATGGGGCGGTTGCAACCACTCAGGGTGAAACACCTCCCAGAGTTATCAAAGAAAAAGATATTGCTCTCGATATTTCAAAAAAAATTCACGAACTCTTAAGACAAAAAAATTACAGTGTTTATTTAACCAGAAGTATCGATAGAACAGTCACTCTTCAAGAGCGCGCTGCGATTGCTGAAAAAACCAAAGCCGATCTTTTTATTTCCGTTCACATCAACTCTAGTCCTGAGGCCGGAGCAGTTGGGTTTGAGACTTATTATCTCGATAACCATGATGATGTAGCAATTAAGAAAGTCGAGAAGACTGAGAACATTCAAGGAGACGGAGAAAATGTTGTCGTTCAACAGATTCTGGTTGACCTGGTTGTTCAACAAACGGTGAGTACGTCAAAGCCATTGGCAGAGAGCATTCATTCAGAATTAAAATCCCGTACAGGCAGAAAATATAAAATTCCAAGTCGTGGGGTTAAGCCAGGGCTCTTTTATGTTCTAGCTCTTTCAAAAAGACCCGGCGTGCTTCTTGAAGTCGGTTTTATTTCAACTTACAAAGAGCGTGTGAGAATGATGACTCCTAAGTTTCAGGATGATTATGCTGCTGATGTTGTGAGAGGGATTGAGGCTTATGTTAAGAAGAGAAGTGCGAAGACTAGGTATGATAAGTATAATAAGGCCAAATAATTCCATGCGTATCTTAAAAGTCGGGTATGGCTCATGAGCTATTCAATCTAGCTGTTTTTAATCCATTAAAATTTTTATAAAGATTAGTTGCTTGGAGGAATTTACAATTACTGTATTATTTAAAATATATTTATATGTTTTAAACTGAGGACAGGTTGTGGTTTTTAAGTATGTTAAGTTTTTTATTGTATTAACTTTTATAAGTTGCTCCTCGAAAGACACAAGTCCTCAGTATATTGATGGTGATGATTTGATTCCTCCTAGTCCATCAATTAAGTCTTACTTCACGATTCATGGAGAAGATGTAGATAAGGATGGAGTGAGGGATGATATTGAGCTTTATATAAATAAAACCTTTAATGATTCTAATGTTAGAAAGGCTTTTAAGAGTGATGCAAAAACTTTTGGATCTTTTATGAAGTCTACTGATACAGAAGAAATTAATAAGCTTTTTGTAGAAGCTATTGATACGACGATATGTTTAGGTGTTTTTACTCATACAGTTGAAAATTATGGTACAAGTAAAATTCTAGAATGGAGAGAGAGGCTTTTAAATAATAGATGGCGTATGAAGAATTATGAAAAACAAGGAAAAATTGTAAGAGCTGGTATCTATTCTTGGGGAGGATCAGGGATATTGTCTAAATTAAAAAGATGCAGATTTAAATTTACAGATCTTCATATAACACTCCAACCATATTTAAATTCTGACTATAAATATGGCATGAGCAATGATGAAATTAGAGAATTTGAGAGCTTGATGAAAATATAATCTGAGCCTTCAGAATCCGAGAAGTATACGGGGCCTCTAGGTCCTTTACAAGATCAATCAAGCTTAAGAAACTAAGTACAAAAAACATGAGTGTAAAAGTCATCACTTCAGACGAAGAGGATTTAGACACTCGAAATATAAAAAGGTAATAGCTCAAATAAAAATATCTTTTTTGCGCAAATCTTTAAAGTCGGTTATTACGCAAATATCGCTTCATAATTATTTTTTTACTTATATTTACATTTTTATTATGTGTTTTTCTTAACATCAGTTACTCTTTTTTAAATTCGTTTTATTTAAAAGGAGAAAAAATGGCCTCAGATTAAAAACCCCAAAATTAGTGGACTAGTATTTCTTCAAGGTACTATTGGTGATAATGTTACAATTGATGGAAGTGAAATAGGTGCTGGCGCTAATAAAAGTTACCAAGGAATTAATATATCTCCTGATTCAGAAATTGTGTCGAACTCAAGTATAGCAGGAGCTACTTATATTAATAAAACTACTTTTTCAGGAACTCTAGATGCCAATATCCCAAGCCCTTCAGGAGGCTACAGCACGCATTTTTATGGTAGTAATATTCAAGGTAATGTATCCGGGTATGTGCTTATATCGAGCTCGATTCTAACAGGTAGTAACGTTAGTAGTACCGTTTTGGGCAATCCCTCAGTTTATGGAAGTATGCTTACAAGGCCAACAATCACATGCAACGCATATGTCAACAATGAAACTACATCTGATAAGACTTATGGTTGTAATTATGTTTCAGAAAACCCATTGCAGAGAGATATTATAGGAATAATGGATGAATCTAGGCAATCGATGGAAGAATCTAGATACCAATCAACGGCTGAATGGCAAAATTGGCTTCTAAGTAAGGAGCAAGAAATTAGAAATAAGTTTTAAATAAGCTCAAATAAAAAAGCCCTCTTTCGAGGGCTTCATTTTTTATTCTTAGAATTTTCCGTTACACGTAGGTTTTGTATACGACGTCGGGATTTGAACATCAGGTGGTGAGTATGGATTACTCAAGTTTCTCTCTGATGTTATGTATGTGTACTGAGCAAGGTCAACTACACTGTATCCACAGTAAGAATCCTGATCCAGGATAATTCCGTATGGAGTAGCAAAGTTCTTCAATACTCTTTCGTTAGAAATAATCGAAGGAAGAGTAGAGTAAGTATTTTTCAATTCACAAAATGATAATGTTACGTTGTAACCAACAACCGCTGATCCGTTAGCTACCTGAGTAACAAACATCAAGTCACGGTAAGCACTTACACCAACCCATAACTTATTAACTGAACCACCAGTAAGAACTCCGGGAGTCCATTGACCGTTGATCTTTGTTCCAGAAACAGCGCCTCCTCTAATAAAGAAACTGTAATCAGTATTTAAACGATAACCGTTCATACAAGTTACATTGTTCTTTATGCTTGAAGCCTGTTGAATAATGGAATCAGGTGAATAACCGGTACTAAATGGTGATGTTCCATTAAATGCACTGGAATTATTACTGTTAACTTTGTTATCTTTCTTTCCACAACCAGTAAGTGCGACAGCACTCACTATAAGGAAAAGATTCAAAGTATGTTTTAGTCTCAAGTTCATCTCCGGCTCCACGAGTAGGATTTATGTCATCTATTTATTCGGATAATTTATCAAATTACTTTAATCATTTTGTAAGTAGTGTCTTAAAAAAGTCGGGTATAGTAAGAATTTTCGTGATTTAGGAGAGAATAAAATCCGAACATAAGTTATTCTAGTTTAAACCCCATACAGGAATGTCCATGAAGACTTTGACCAAGTTATATGAACGATTAATGAAGATATATAATGATGAAGAGCAGATGTTTAAAATCGGCATGGGCTTGAAATTCTTAGGTGTCTCCCTGGCCTGTACCTTTTCAGTTATTATGTTTACCTATCTTCTAATCAGGATAGATTTAATCTTTTTTGTGGCCCATGGCTTTCCAGGAGCATTGGATTTCAAAGAAGCCTTCATGGATTATATTTATTCGGCCTTCATCTATGATGAAGCTTTATGGTTGTTTTTATCTGCAATCTTTATTTTTTGCTTAGGTTATTACCTGTCTGGAGTCATGATTAGACCTTTTAAAGCAATAGGGCAGTATTGCGAAGATAAGCTCAATGATAAGAAGAACTCTTATACACCTGACTTCTTTTCAGACTTGAAGCTTCTGACTTCTTTTTCCGTTTTGTTTTTTACAGTTATAGATGAAAAAGCCTCTAAAAATAGCAAATTGGAAAAAATGGATGTTCCAACGCACTTTACCCGCATTCATAAGCCTAATTTTGAGAAGAACTTCTTTTTTAATTATTTATTCATCATCATTATTTTTGGACTTCTTTCTTCTCTAGGAATTGTTGTTCTTAATCTGGAAATGAGAGACCAAATTTATGACCTGGCCCGCAAGTTTTTATCAAACAATCATCAGGTTAATTATTTCCTTGATGAACAATTTATCATCGCAGATATTGCAGTCCTCTTTTTTATTGGATTGCACCTATTTCTCTATTTTTGTCTGGGAGTTTATTTATATTCCAAAGTCGCCGTCCCGGCCTTTGCAGTTTTTGCTACGATGAGATCGTTTCTGAAGGGGAATTATCATAATCGAGTGCATTTGATCGGTTATTATTATCTGCGAAACGACTGTCGCAAGATTAATAAATACCTTGATCATATTCAAAAGAACCTGACTTAATCGCTTTCTCAAATTCTTTTCATATAATAACGATTGAAAAAAAATGAGAATTTGAGAAAATGATCAAAATAAAAAAATGTATTTCCCTGTGCTAAACCAAAGGATGGATATGAAATTTTCAAAATTGCTTGTGCTATTGCTTGCCGCGGTTGTTGCTGCTAGCTGTACTTCTGACGAAAAACTAAAACAACAAATGACTAAAATTTTAGCTGAAGACCCTAAAATTTTAACTCAAGCAATTGAGAAGAACCCAGCTGAGTTCATTACTGCCCTTCAAAATGCAGCAAAAAATGCCCAGGAAGAAATGGGTAAAAAACGTGAAGAAGACGAAAAAAAGAAACTTGAAGAATCTTTCGATAAGCCACTTGTTGCTGAAATCAGAAAAGATGAGTCTATCCGTGGACCAAAAGATGCTCCAATCACACTTGTTGAGTATTCTGACTTTGAATGTCCATTCTGTTCTCGTGGTTATGAGACAGTTATGAATCTTATGAAAAAATACCCAGGGAAGATTCGTTTTGTTTTCAAACACCTTCCACTTAGCTTCCATGAGCAAGCTATGCCTGCTGCTCAGTACTATGAAGCTGTTCGTCTACAAGATGAGAAAAAAGCTTTCGAGTTCCATGATGAAATCTTTAAGAATCAAGCAAAACTTAAAAACGGTGTAGCTTTCTTAGATGCAACTGCAAAGAAAGTTGGTGCTGATCTTGCGAAAGTTAAAAAAGACATCAACACTGACGCTGTTAAAAACAGAATCGCTGCTGATATGAAAGAAGCTGGAGAGTTCGGAATGCAAGGTACTCCAGGGTTCCTATTAAACGGCGTTCCTGTTCGTGGTGCATACCCAGCTGAATACTTCGATGGTTTGATTACAGAACTATCAACTAGAGGAAAGCTTAAGCTTTAGGTAAATTGTCTTTTTAGAAAGTCTGGTTATAATATCTTTAAAAGGGTCGCACTTGCTAGCGGCCCTTTTTATTTTTAACAATCATCAATATGAGTTTATTATGGAAGGATCTACTTACAGTTCTTTGGGTCTTAGAGCAAGACAGCTTCGCAACGAAAGAGACGCGAGTCAGCTTTTAACCCTAAAAGATTTTGTCGAAAAGAAATTCTCTATTCATAGTGAGGATGAGTTGAAGAAATATTTTGCCAAAGATTTGAAGGCCCTTCTTCAAAAAGAAAACCTTTTCGATATTATTCAAGGCTTTTTCGATCTTGAAACTGATCTTACTAATGCTTATGAAAGACTAGATTTTGAAGTTTCAATTGTTAACTTTGATGAATTTTATAAAAATTTATCTCCGGTCTTAATGAGAGCACTTCTAGAAAACTCTCATCATCCTGACAATGCGCCGATGATTTTAAAGTCTATTAAGGAAGCACTAAGAATTGCACTGGAAGAAGAGCTGGTGCAGGTTGAAGATCTTGGGGCAGAATCGTGAATAGAAAAGAATTAATTGAAGTGCTTTTAAAAGACCGCGACCTTTCAACGATGACAAAAAAGCAGGCCAATCAATTTATCGAAGTCATGTTAGATACAATCAAGAGAACAGTTAAAAAAGGTGAAGACGTAACCTTAGTTGGTTTCGGCACTTTTACAAAATCAAGAAAAGCATCAAGACTTGGAGTGAATCCATCAACTGGCGAGCGCATCAGAATCAGGGCCCGCGTCGTTCCTAAGTTTAAACCAGGCAAGCCTTGGAAAGAATCTCTTTAATTAGAGCGTCTGAGTCAGGTAATTTTTTCCCATGTCAAAGTCTCAACTGTCAAAGTTTACCTTCTAAGTAGGTGATAAGGCCTAAAGCGGAATATTTTTCCATTTTTCAGTAACATCACTTGAACCATTTTGCCTTCCTATGTATAATTTTTGACAGGTACCCAATAAACCATGGAAGGTGAATAGTTGGCCGAAGAAAAGAAGACTGATGATCATGAAGGATCACAAGCAACGTCTGGAAAAAATCCTCTTTTAGTAGTTCTCGTTTTGGTTAATACACTTGCTGTATGCGCGATTGGTTTTTTCCAATTTCAAAATCATAAAAAATTAAATTCAGTTACGACTGCTGCAGATGTTATGCAACAACAACTTGCGGGTGGCGAGCACGGTGCTGCCGCTGCTGGTGGAGAGGCCGCAGCCGCTGGAGAGCATGGAGCTCCTGCTGCAGGTGGAGCAGCTACAGCTGCAAAATCAGATGGGCTCATGTATCCAATTGATCCATTTACGGCCAACCTTGCTCAAGGAGAAGGCCCTAAGAGATATATTCGTATTTCTCTTGTTTTAAAATTTACAAAAGATACTAAGAAAGATGAAGTTGATGCAAGAAAGCCTCAGATCAGTGATGCGATCATTAGTATGTTGAACGCAAAAAAACCTGAAGAGCTTTTAAAGAGAGAAGGAAAAGAGTACTTAAAAGAAGAAATCAAGACAGCTGTTAACAATTTTTTAGTTGATGGACACCTTGAAGATATTTTTTATGTAGGTTTTCAGATCAACTAGTTTGAGTGTTATTTTCGCAGCTTACTGACATGAGGTCAGATTGAGCACACGGCTTTAAGAATCCCAGGAGGGGAGAATTATGGCACAGGTTTTAAGTCAAGACGAAGTAGATGCATTATTAAACGCGGTTAACGATGGTGGAACAGATTCGTTTTCAGGCGGCGGTGATTCAGGCGGATCATCATCAGATGATTCTGATGAAAATATTCAAACCTACGATCTTACCAATCAAGACAGGGTTATTCGTGGAAGAATGCCTATTCTTGAAATCATCTATGAAAGATTCATCAGAAGCTTTCGTGTATCCCTTTCTAACTCCCTTAGAAAAATTTCGACAATTTCAATTATCTCAACTGACCTTTTAAAGTTCGGTGAGTTCGTAAACACACTTCCGATCCCATCGTGCATGTGTATTATGAGATATAACGAGTTAAGAGGACCTGCTCTACTGGTATTCGAATCAAAACTTGCTTACGCAATTATCGATTCATACTTTGGTGGAACAGATAGACCATTCACAAAGATTGAAGGAAAAGAATTTACAATGATCGAGCTTTCATTCATGAGAAAAATCATGGATATGGCAATCAACGATCTTGAAGAAGCATGGGCACCAGTTCACAGAATCGATGCACAGTATCTTCGTACAGAAATTAACCCTCAGTTCGTCGGGGTTGTACCACCTTCAGACGTTATTATCGCAACAACTCTTGAAGTAGAGTTCGAATCTGCTTCAGGAACAATCATGATTGTTGTTCCTTATTCTACAATTGAGCCAATCAAGCAAAAACTATCATCAAGTTTCCAGACAGATAACGAAATGGCCGACTCGATCTGGACACAGGCGATGAACGAGCACATCAAGAATACGAAAGCGACTGTCGTTGTTCGCCTTGGTGAAACAGAAATGACTCTTGGAGATCTATTAACACTAGAGCCAGGGGACGTTATCCCACTTAATCAGGATGCTTCAGGTGAAGTAACTGTCGCGATTGAAGGCGTAGATAAAATGAAGTGTCTGATGGGAACTTATAAGGGCAGTAGAGCTGTTCAAATCACTCATGTGGATGCACCGATATCACTTGAGTCGATGGAAGACGAATAGGATTTGAATAAATAATAAAAGATCGAGAGGGAGATTATATGAATAAGGTTTCAGTTGATAGAATGGCAGATTCAGTAAAAGCGGGAGACGACTCGCTAAATAAGCTTAAAGTCCAGAACCTGGATTTTATCCTGGATATTCCTCTGAAGGTTTCAGTTGAATTGGGAAGAACTCAAATCATCGTGAAAGATTTACTACAGTTGGGCCAGGGATCGGTTCTCGAGCTTGATAAGCTTGCAGGTGAGCCACTTGAGATCCTAGTAAATGGCAAACTAGTTGCAAAAGGTGAAGTAGTTGTTGTTAACGAAAAGTTTGGTATTCGTTTAACAGACATCATCAGCCCTATTGAACGTATTGAAACTTTAAAATAAGAAATAATTCTCAAGGATTGAGGAATGAAAACAGTGAAAACATTAGTACTTACAATTGCAGCTCTAACTTCTCTTAACTTATCAGCAGCCGATATCACTATTAAAAGTGCCGAACTGACTAATAACAAAGGGACGGAATCAAGGCTGTCGATTAAACATGTCGGCATTCTTAACGACAATCCAAAGATTGTAGTTTCGGATAAAAATGTAAGCATCATCATTCCAAACTCAGGCCTTGGATCTAAAATCAATAAGAAGATCAATGGAACATCTCTTTCTGCCACAATGACTGGTGAAGAAACTGTTGCATTAAACATTGCACTTCCATACTCGCTGAAAGGCAGAGAATCAGAAGTCGCTATTACCCTTAAAGAGGGTTCAATCGATGTTAATTACCCACGTATCGAAATAGCTAAGAAGTCTGCTCCTGAGGTCTCTAGAGCTCCTGGGATCACTGAAAAAGCTATCGTGCTTGAAACTGCAGCGAGCAATGCAGAAGCAGAAAAACTAGATGAGAGTTATTTATCTACTCTTGTGAAAAATCAGGAAAAATTAGCGAACGATAAACACGCTGAAGAGAAAATCGAAGCCAAAAAAGCAGCCCATGATGATACCGATAGAGTCAATCTGACTCAGGCAGGAGTTGCTAAAACTTCTGGAGATGCTCAAAGTACTGGAGAACAGGCCGAAGCTAAAACTGAATCTAAGTTTTCAGTCGCGGGATATATTGGCAAGTTCGTTGCTTTTATGGCCATTATGATCGCCGGATTTTATGGAGTTCTAACTCTGTTTAAAAAAGGAATCATCAAGAAAGGAAAGTTGGGATTTTTACATAGCACTAAGTTGGTCGAAGTTTTAAGTACAACTCACGTTGCGCCAAAGAGAACATTGATGATGGTAAAGGCCCATAAACAAGTATTCCTGATTTCAAGCTCTGAGACAGGCATCCAGATGATTTCTGAAATTTCAGATGTTGCTGGTTTGATCAAATCGGGTGAAGAAGAAATTACAGGGTCGAATTTTGATACGAATTTATCGTCAGCTAATAAAGCTGAAAAAGAATTTAAACTAAAAGAAGTTGAGCCTCGCGGAACATACGGTGACGACTATGAGATGGATTCTCTAGACGACATGTTAAATGACACTGTTCCAGCTAGAAAAAATGATAGAGCTGCAACGAATGCTCTTAAGTCGATCGAAAAAGCACCAGTTCAAGACCAGGTGAGATTTTCAGATCAAATTAAAACGAAAGTAAAAAATTTAAAACAACTTTAATAGGATTGGTGAGCATGGATGCTCGTTTCAAAAAATTCTTAAAAACTTTGGCGCTAGTGTTAGTGCCTTTGTTGCTTCCGGCACTGGTATTTGCTCAAGCAGCAAGTCCAGCTAATAACGTCGCTCTTCCTGGTATGTCGATTAACTTCGGTCAGGGAGCAAACCTGGTTGACTCGATTGAAGTTTTACTTCTTTTTACTGTCATCACATTAGCACCATCAATTCTTATTCTTTGTACAAGCTTTACAAGAATCCTGATTGTTTTATCTTTCATGAGACAGGCCATCGGTACAGCGAACATGCCACCTAACCAATTATTAGTTGGGTTTTCATTGTTCTTATCTTTGTTTGTAATGCAACCAACTGGTGAGCGAATTTACAACAAAGCTATTCAGCCTTACATGGCAAAGACGATTACAACAACAGTAGCGATTGATGAAATCGTTTTAGGTTTAAGATCGTTCATGCAAAAACAAGTTAGAAAAGCTGACATCGGTCTTTTTTATGATGTAACTGGAAAGTCTGCACCATCGACAATTGATGATGTGCCTATTCATTACTTGATTCCAGCTTTTATTATTTCTGAACTTAAGACTTCGTTTCAAATTGGTTTCCTGCTTTATATTCCATTTTTGATTTTGGATATGGTCGTAGCTTCTGTGTTAATGGCAATGGGGATGATGATGTTACCTCCGGTAGTTATCTCACTTCCATTCAAACTTTTACTGTTTGTATTAGTAGACGGATGGCAGTTAGTAACAGGTTCGATCTTAAGATCGTTCAACCCATAAGGCAGAAATATGCAATTTGATTCATATGCAGATATTACAAATCAGGCCATCAAAGTTGCTCTTATGGTATCAGCTCCGATGCTGGTCGGTGCACTTGTCGTGGGGATTTTAGTATCGCTTTTTCAAGCGGTCACTCAGATCAACGAACAAACACTTTCATTCATCCCAAAGATGATTGTTATTGTTGCTGCACTTATTTTCTTAGGACCGTGGATGTCTGATTCTCTTACTACTTTTACGAAAGATTTAATTTTACAGATTCCAAGTATTGTAGCTGAAAGATAATTAAGGGAATAACGAAATGCTTAGCATTCAAATAACAGACATGACGATGATTACGGCCTTTTGGCTGGCATTCAGTCGTTGGTTGGCAATTATTTTTCAATTGCCGTTATTTGAAAGTGTTTCAATCCCAGTGATTGTAAAAATTCTTACAACACTGATGTTAACATTTGCTTTTTTTCCATTGGTTCAAGATCAGATCATTATGGACATCAACTATGTTGGTCCGGAAAGTTTCTGGATTCTTACAATCTTCAACACAGTTGTCGGTTTGATCATTGGATTTTTTGTTAAAGCACTTATGAGTATTTTTATTTCAACTGGTGCATTAATTACTCAGCAAATTGGATTCAATGCTCTAAGTTACTTTGATCCACAAGCAGGGCAACCGATTGGTCCGTTTGAAAAATTAATTGAGTGGACAATATTAATGATGATCATCACATCGGGCGCATTGCTGCCGATGTTTAAAGGCGTTATCAACTCTTTTTCTTCTATACATGTTTACAATATCGGTAAGCTTGCTCACTCGATGGATTTTTTCATGATTATGTTTAAATCTATTTTTATCTCTTCGATCATGCTGGCAACACCGATGATTTTTATTAACTTAATTATCAATGCGGTTATGGGAATTGTCTCAAGGGCCGTACCTCAAATGAATGTTATCGCAGTAAGTTTTGCGGTCAACATTGGTTTGGGACTTTTAGTATTTGTGGTTGGTTCTGATGAGTTCTTTGCAACATGCTTTAGAATTTATACAGACAGATTAGGTGACTGGTTTCAATTTATCTCTTAACTTGAGATTCCGTGAGCAAGGATTGCAAGCGGTAAAGGAAGACAAGAATGTCTGAAGAAAACGACGGCGGGGAAAAGACCGAAGACCCCTCCCAGCATAGGATTGATGAGTTCAGGAAGAAAGGGGATGTAGCCTCTTCTCGTGAATTAACATCTGTTCTTGTACTGGCTGCTTGTCTAATGACATTGTCGCTTTCGCTCGTCTATATTTTTGAGCAAATGACTGCCTATATAGAATGGCTTTATACGCTGGACATAGCTTCTGCTTTCGCTCCCAAATCTCTTAATACAATTACGACTAAAACATTTATTGTAGCTGCAAAATGTTCTGCACCGGTTCTTTTCGTTGCAATGTGCGCAGGGGTTTTTGCTCAGGTGGCCCAGGTAGGGTTTTTATATTCGCCGGATGTTCTTGAACTTAACTTCGACAGAGTTAATCCAATCAATGGTATTAAAAAACTTTTTTCGAAGCAGGCACTTTTTGAAACAGTAAAAGGGATCTTTAAATTCGTTGTTATCTTGTCAGTTGTTTATGTTTATTTAAAAGATGATATCGCGAAATACAACGGTCTTATGCACATGGAAATGTCTCAGGCCTATGTCCATTCAAAAGATCTTTTAATGAGAATTTCTTTTGCAATTTTATTAGCATGGACAGTGATCGCAATCCTAGACTTTGCTTGGCAAAAATATACTTATAAGCAGAAGTTGATGCAAACGAAGCAACAATTAAAGCAAGAAAGTAAAGAGCAGGATGGTAATCCGGAAGTTAAACAAAGAATCCGTCAGATTCAGCGTGAGATGTCTAGAAAACGCATGATTCAAGATGTGAAGTCTGCTGATGTTATTATCACGAACCCGACTCACATTAGTATTGTTTTAAAATATGATAGTGAAACAATGGTCTCTCCAATGATCGTCGGTAAAGGACAAGATCATCTTGCTATGAAGATCAGAGAGATTGCAAAAGAACACAATATTCCAATCGTGGAAAACGTGGCCCTTGCAAGAACACTTTATAAAACTGTGAAGGTTGGACAGCCTGTTCCTCGCAATATGTATAAAGCGATCGCAGAGGTTCTGGCATTTGTTTATAAATTAAAGAAAAAGCGTAAAGCGCTAGCTTAATAAAGAGTAGGTAACTATGAATGACATTTTAAAAAAGATGAAAATATTCTCTCAAGGCCCGGATGTCCTGGCGGCGGTTGGTATTTTAATGATCCTTGTGGTTATGATCGTTCCGGTTCATCCATTTATTCTGGATCTTTTGCTTGCTTTGTCTCTTGCAACAGCAGTTATGATTATGCTTGTTGCTCTTTACTCTAAGAAGCCGTTGGATTTCTCAACGTTTCCATCTGTACTACTTATCTCAACTTTATTTCGTCTGGCCCTAAACGTTGCTTCAACGAGAAATATTTTAATTCACGGATCAACCGATGGAACGGCCGCCGCGGGTGAGCTTATTAAGTCATTCGGTGAGTTCGTTGTTGAAGGTAACTTCGTCGTTGGTATCATCGTATTCATCATCTTAGTTATCATTAACTTTATGGTTGTTACGAAAGGTGCTGGAAGGGTAGCTGAAGTTGCAGCAAGATTCGCTTTAGATGCAATGCCAGGTAAACAAATGGCCATCGATGCGGACTTAAACGCAGGATTAATTAATGATGTAGAAGCAAAAAGAAGACGTAAAGAAGTAGCTGAAGAATCTGATTTTTACGGGTCTATGGACGGTGCTTCGAAGTTCGTTCGCGGAGATGCAATTGCAGGTATCTTAATTACAGCTGTTAACATTATCGGTGGTATCATCATCGGTGTTGCTCAAAATGGAATGGATTTCGCTACAGCAGCTCAAACATTTACTCTCTTAACTGTTGGTGATGGTCTTATCACTCAGATCCCGGCACTAATTATTTCTACTGCTGCCGGTATTATCGTTACTCGCTCTACTAACGATGAAAATATCGGAACTCAGGTTTCTAAACAATTCAAGATTCACCCGAAAGCAATTTATATCTCGGCTGCAGTTTTAATCTTTTTCGGATTAATCCCGGGACTTCCAAAACTTCCATTTTTTATGATGGGTGGAGCTCTTGCTTTTGTTGCTTATAAAATCGATCAAGGTAACAACAACGAAGTTCTTGCTGAAAAAGCAAAAGCTGTTGAGATTACCAAAAAAGTTAATCCACAAAATCTTGAAGAACTTCTTAATATGGAATTAGTCGAACTGGAAGTTGGATACGGACTTGTTCATTTAGTTGATACGGAACAAAACGGGGATCTTCTTGAGCGTATTACTCACATGAGAAAAATCTTTGCTCTTGATTGGGGGGTTATTATTCCTTCAGTTAAAATCAAAGATAACCTGGAATTAAAGCCAGGTGGATACTCTGTAAAAATTAAAGGTGTTCAGGTTGCTAAAGGCGAGCTGATGTCAGACTACTTCCTGGCAATGGACCCGGGAACTGTTATTGAAAAAATGGACGGGGTGGAAACAACCGAGCCAGTATTTGGCCTTCGTGCAGTCTGGATTTCTGAAGACCAAAAAGAAGATGCTCAATACAATGGTTACACTGTAGTTGATTGCTCAACTATTGTGGCAACTCACTTAACTGAGATCTTAAAATCTAACCTTCACGAGCTATTCGGACGCCAGGAATTAGTACGTGTTCTGGACAATTTTAAAGAGACGAACCCAAAATTAGTCAACGATTTAATCCCGGAAATCGTCAATCTTGGAATCGTTTTAAGAGTCATGAAAAATTTACTAAGAGAAGGGGTTTCGGTCCGTGATCTACGCACAATTTTGGAGACTTTATCAGAGTTCGGCTCTACAATTAAAGACACTGAAGCCCTGACAGAACACTCTCGTCAGTCGCTCTTTAGAACCATTACTGAGAAGATAAAAAGTGATTCGGGAGATATTCCTTTGTTTACTTTGGATCGAAATATTGAAGAGTCTATCGCTCAAAATATTATCCAGACAGACCAAGGACACCAACTTTCTCTGGATCCAAAAGTTACTCAGATCATCCTGGCTTCACTCAATGAAAAAATTGAAGAAGCAACAAACATGGGTGAGAAGATGGTGGTTCTGTGTTCTCCGGTTATACGCTCACACTTTAAGCGCTTAACTGAAAAATTTATCCCTAACCTTGTGGTAGTAAGCCACAATGAATTAAGCCCAGATGCTAATATCAGATCACTAGGAACGGTGAGGTTATAATAAATGTACGTTAGAAAATTTGAAGCAGACACAATCGAAGAAGCATTAAAAGACATCAAGCGTGAGCTTGGTCCTGATGCGGTTATTCTTAAAACAATAACCAATAAGGGTCTTAAAGGCGCATTCAAAAAGAAAAAAATCGAAATCACCGCGGCGATCTCTGAGAAGAATTACACGAGAAAAGCGCAGGTCGACACCGTTCTTAACGAAAACCAAAAAGAAGAATTTTATAATGGAAGCGCAAGCTACATTGCTAACATGATCGATCAGCACGATCAGTCTCAGGAGAAACGTTCAGTGCAAAGTAATAATCAAAATCAAAGAAGCGGATCTGGGTACGGAAGCGCTGGTTTAAATCGTTCAGTTAGTACAACTAAAGGAATTGCTTCTCAACTAAAAGAAGGTCTTGATGACTTTTTAAGCTTAGGTGAAAGAGATGAGCGTCCTTCTAGAAACTCACGCGAATTTAATTTTGATGATGAAATAGAAGCAACCAGACCTGTTCAAGCAGCTCCTCGCAGAGAGCAGACTGCACCTATTGCTCGCACGAATCCAGCTCCACAACAACAGCAACAGTCTTTTCAACAACCGGCCCCTCAAGCTCCAGCAAAGAGTCTGATCGGTGAAGAAATGTATGAAAAGCAAAAAAATAAAATCGATGATCTAGAAAAGAAACTTTATGAGTTAACAAGAAATTTCGAACGTATCCACAAAAAAGAGCCAATTGGAATTTACCAATTGAGAACAACACTAAGAAGCCTTGATATCAATGAAACATATATTCAAACCTTGATCAAAAAAGGTCTTTTTGAATTAACTGATTCTGATGTTGAGAATGCTGATGTCGTTTTTGAGTTTGCTCTACGTGAAATGATGAATACAGTTAGTACTGCTATGCCATTATTCTCAAACGCAGACGCGAAAAAATCTCCAGTGATCACTGTGTTTTTATCTGAAGCTTCTTGTGGCCAGACCTCAATGGTTCAAAAAATTGGGGCGATGAAAACGGATGCAGTTATCATTAAAAATTCAGTAACAACAATTAATCCTAAAATGGAAGCGAAAACACCATTTGCTGAAAAGATTTTTGGCATGAACGTGATTAAGACAAATTCTATTGCGGAGATGGTTGCGGAATGCCGTAAAGCTTTAGAAAATGGCAAGTCAGTTTTCATTGATTACAAATGCAGTGAAGCTGAATCAAATGAAACGAAAAAATTTATTGATGGACTGAGACGTGCATTCGCGAAAGTGGAAGTATTGATCACTCTTTCAGCAATTCATTCAGAGTTATACAATAGAAAAGTCCTTGGCACGTACAGAAGACTTTCTGACGGTGTCGTTGTTTCGCATGTTGATGCATGTTTAAACTTCGGGTCGCTCTTTAACATCACTCAAGATATTAAAGATCTTCCTTACAAGTTTTTTGGAACAGGGGAAGTTTGTCCAGATGATCTTGAGCCAGCAACTGCTGAGAGATTAATGGCCGGAATTTTTAAGTTAACGTAGTTACGAATTTAACATTTAAAAAAACAGTGAATACCATGAAGGAATTTACTGAGCTAACAAGAATCTAAGGGAGACATGAAGTCCATGCTTAGTTTAAAAAAGCCCAATCCAAGTGATTGGCTGGTTTCACAAAACAAGTACTCGTCAAAAAAGACATCGCTTAAAGCAAAAACTATTTCAGTGACTGCTGGAAAAGGTGGAGTAGGGAAAACTTCAGTTGCCGTTAAAATGGCAAAAGTTCTCTCGAAACAAGGATACAAGGTTCTTCTTCTGGACTGCGACGCTAACCTGTCAAACACAGTGGTGAAGCTCGGCCTTCCTATTACAAATTATTTTTATGATCTTATTTCAGCTCAAAGAGAGTTTGATGACTGTCTTCACAAGGATGGCAATCTTCATTTGCTTGCTGGCTGCAATGGAAGCATAGACCTCTTTAACAGAAACCTGGAAATCGATAGAGTGATCATCGACATTCTAGTTAATCATGAAAAAGATTACGACTATATTATTCTTGATTGCCCAGCGGGAATCACGAAAGAAACTCTTACACTAAACGCTTACAGCGATTATCGTTTTGTTGTAGTGACTCCAGATAAGTCTTCAGTCACAGACTCATACTCCCTGATTAAAATTTTAAATAAAGAATTTGGTGTCAACGACAACCATTTGCTTATCAATAAAATGTCTTCAGACGGGCAATACCAAAGGATGATCAAAACACTTAGTGAAACAGTCGAAACTTTTTTAAAGTGCCGTCTTCACATCCTTGGTGGAATCCAAAAAGAAGATCTTCCTGACGATCGTTTTGATACGGTTTTACTTCACCAGGAAAATAATGCCCTTCATAAGAATTTTGTGAACATTGTTAATAGATTTACCGAAGAGATAGAGGGTGAGGCCCGCATACAGGATATGCATTATTCGTCTCACTTCGAACAAGTTGCAAGTTTAACAGTATAAGTAAGGGAGCACTTTAGATGTCAACTCTATCAAAAAAATTAAAGAATCTTAAAGACTATCGCTCAACTGTTGAACCGAAAGTTAAGGATGAAATTATTGTAGAATACGCACCATTGGTGAAGTATATCGCACAAAAAATTGCATCTAGACTTCCGTCAAACATCGAGCTGGATGACCTCATTTCTTGCGGTGTAATCGGACTGATGGACGCAATCGAAAAATTCGATCCAAATCGCGATAACAAATTCAAAACATATGCTGAGTTTCGTATTCGCGGGGCCATCTTAGATGAACTTCGCGCTCAGGACTGGGTTCCAAGATCAATCCGTGAAAAAGCAAAGACAGTTGAGCGTGCTTACTCAAAGCTTGAAGCTAACCTGGGGCGCCCGGCAACTGACGAAGAAATGTGTTCTGAGCTGGGAATGAACCAGGAAGAATTTCATGATCTTTTAAATAAAGCGAAATCAATTTCTCTTTTAAATATTGATGATTCTGCCAGCTTCAATAAAGGTGACAAAAAGCTTATTTCTGAAGTAATGGAAGATCACAAAGCTCTTAATCCATACACGACAGTTTCTCAAAAAGACTCTCGCGAAAAGATTAAAGAGGGGATTATGACTTTGCCTGAAAAGCAAAGACTTGTTCTTTCTCTTTATTACTACGAAGACCTTAACCTGAAAGAAATCGGGCAGGTTCTAGACGTTACTGAATCACGCGTGTCTCAGCTTCATACGCAGGCAATCTTAAAGCTTAAAGCAAAGCTTCGCACATTGTTTGAATCATCTGAAGACTTAGCCGGATAAAAATGACAGAAAAAAGTTATCAATTAGATTTTGAAAGAAGTCTGAGTACTCTGGAAGACATACAAATGCTTTCAGAGTTCTCTGTTTCTCCACTTGTGAGCCACGCTTACTTCTATCTTTCAGAAATGAAGAGAAAGGCAGATGCACAAGCTGGCGGAGAGATTTCTAAGTTTGATCAGGTTGGAGTGGTGCTGGATGAAAAGCTCGCTTCAATTATCGATGGATTCTTTGGAAATAAGGCAAAGTTTAAAGATTATACTTATCAAAAGCAAACTAACAAAATTGATCTTAAAAAATGGAATCTGGTTCTTGAAACCATCCCAGAAATTCTCTCAGTAGTAACTTTATTTAATTATCACGGGCAAGTGGACGTGAGATTTGATGAAGGCCGCTTCATGATCACAGGCCTTATTCTTGAAGATGGGAACCTGGAGAGAAGCCGTAAGCTTATTTACGTTTTAACGAGAAAGCTTCTAAGGGCAAAAGTCCTATTAACGTTCAATTTAGAGCAGACGGCAAAAACTGGATTATTTAAGTTGGTTTTAAAGGCAGACCTCTCTCACGACGATTCTCTGGTTTATAGAGTTCATTTCAAAGTAGATAAGGATCAACATTACATGGTTGGTTTCTCCAATATATTCTGCCAATACCGTGCTCAGATGGCGGATGTCAGACAAGTCGGTGAGCACACTATCATTGAAATAAATTCAGACCTTTCAATGAAACACTATATGGGAATACCAGAGTTAACTCGTATAGAATCAGCTAACAAAGAAATTTTGCACTTTCCCTTTTTATTTCGCCCGGTTTCTATCATACTACCAGTGAAGGGTAATCTTGTAACACAGGCCTTTTCACACAGTCTGGATGACGAAAAAACGAGAAAACAGGATGTTTCTAAACACTTTCGCACGATCGATTTCTTTTCATTATTTAATCTCTAAAATTCTTTTAGTTTCTAAGGAGCACTTATGCGTTTCACTTTAGGAAGAGCTGTACATTTTTATTATGTAGCAGTGCTTTTGGCCATTACATGTTTATTCGCTTACGGCGTAAAACATTATTGGGACACGGGTCTTCTTAACATTGATTACGTCAGCAATCTTTATGATGGAACCAGCAAAGTAAAAGCTGTTAAAGAAAGAAATGATATTGATGAACTTAAGAAGTTTGTCGATGGCGATAGAATTAAAGATGCTAACAAGATCTTCAATCGTCTTGAAACCGATATCAAAGATTTAAAATCTATTAAAACAACAGATGATACTAGTAACTTCGATCAAAACCTTAGAGTTGTTAAAAATTCTTTAATTGCTTTTCAATCAGGACCTGAACTCTCTACTGTTTTAAATAATCTAAGTGCAAAAGTCTCTAACTTCGAAGCGTTCGTTACAGAAAAAAAATGGCCGACACTTACAAAAATGTCGATCAATTTAAGACTGAGACTTTCACCAAGCAGACTTATGACTGGTGGATTATATAACTTTGAAAGAACTCAAAATCTTGTTCAGTCAGTAAATAATGACCTTGAGGCCATGACAAACTTCACTCAGGCTTCTGGTCTTCAGCCAGATATCAAAGTGGCCATCACAAACAGAATTAAAACACTGAAGAATGAAGCAGCTAATTTAAATACATATGTTGAGTCACATATGCAGTTCAATAGAGTGTATAAAGAGTTTGCAACAGCATACGGTGCATGGTTTAAATTAGTAGAACCAGAAATCGCATTCAAAAAAATTCAATTCGAAAAAAGTTCACAAACAGTTTTTTATTCACTGATTGCCGTATTTTCGGGTCTTGTGGCTTCAGTCGTTCTTGGATTTGTTATTTATAACTTTTCTACAAAATACGCTGCAGGAAAAACTGAAAAAATTATCATGGATACAATCAAAGATGGTCTTCTTCCTGTTGAGCCAAAAATGATTGCTGACTTCTCTCCTGATTTTAAACTAGAGTTTGATAAATACAGAGACTACGCTCATAAGAGAATGGCCTTTGGATCGATCTTTCAGGAAGCAATGCCGTTTGCTTCAATTCTTCTTGATTCAAACTTAAATATGGTTTGGGGTAACTCACACTTTTATGAGCAATGGCAGCTTCAGAATTTCAAAGAAGATGAAGATTCACTAACATGGGATTTCCTTCAAAGATTTACAAGCCTTGAAGACAACAGCTCTATCTTAAGTGCATTAAGAATGAGTGCATCTGGCTCATACAAAATTCAGGTTAAGTCTAATACGATGGCCAAAGCAATGCCGTATGAGATGTATGTTTCTCCGGTAGAGTATTCAAATCAAAAACGCATCATGGTTATTTTTTATCCGATGGTTGAATCCTTTGAAGCATTAGTTGCTCAAAAAGCAGCGATCACTGCTCCTATCATGGCAGCACTTGATCTGCAGATTGAAGAGAAGATGACGAACGATTTAAAAACAGAATTGAGAAACCAGGCAGCTGTCGCAGGTATCCCTGAAGTCATTTCAAAAGTCTTTCAATACATTGAAAAAGCAGAGTCAATTCAAGATGAGCTGAATAATGAAATTGAATCCCTTGAAGTAAAAGCGGATGAACACAGAAATGTTTCAGGTGAAATCAGAAAATCTCTTGTTGGATCTTTTGAAACATCGAGACTCTCAATTGATAAGTACAATCAGTTTAAAGGCTCAGTCTCTCTTGTGCTGGATTCAAGAGATCAGCTTGAAGAGCAGTTTAAGTACGCGATGAACTCTTCACGTGAGTTATATAAAGACCAAAACCGTATTCTTTCAGCTGCAGAAAAAGCAGAAAAGAGTGTTGATGACTACATTAAGAGCTTAAAAACTATTACAGTTCTAAAGAACGACTTTAAAGAACTAAAAGTGAACGTTGAAGACTTCAAGTCGAGAATTGTTCAGGTCCTGGATCAATTACTTATTTTCCAAAGCCATGAAAACGACACTCAGCGAGTTGATCAGTTCTTAGGAAAAATTAAAATTGAAATGAAAGGCTTTGATAAAGTTCTTCAGAGCTTCAGCGAAGTTGTCACTCAGTTAGATGTAACAGTCACTAAAGTTGATATGATGGTAGAAGGAAGAGAGAAGGTTGATTTAGACAGCATTAAATACAGAATGGAGTCAGTAAAAAATAATCTTGAAAACGTTCAATTCTCTGCCTCAAAAATTGGCCAGGCTGCTCACGCGAAAGATGAAGAAATGATTAATGCTCTTAAATCGCTGGTAACGAACCTGAAGTCTGAAATGAAACGTATAAATGATTTGTGTAAGTTGACTGGCATGAGCTCGGATCATCTTGAGGTCATTACGACTAACCCAGAAAATCGCGTATAACATTTTAAAATAGAGGTCGGAATTTTTTCCGGCCTTTATTATTGAATTAGATCAAGGAAGATTTTTTCAAAATTATTCTTCAAAGCGCTTAAATCCGATAAATTTTCAATAACCAGATCAGACTTCTTTTTCTTTTCTTCTATATCCATTTGTTTCGTTAAAATGACTTCGGCCAGTTCTGTGGTGATGTTGTCTCTTTTAACTAGACGCTCAAGTTGAGTCGCGCGTGGCGAATAAGCGCAGACAGCAAGATCTGTTTTAGTATGTAGACCTTTTTCAAACAGTAAGGGAACATCGTAAACGATGAACTCATGAGGTCCAAAAGTTTTATAGGTTTCAGTAAAAGCAGCAGGCATCTGAGCGTAAATGAAAGCTTCGAGCCTTGTCTGATTTTCAGGAGTCTTAAAAGCGAGTTCTCTCAGTGTTTTGAAGTGAATAGTGTCGTTTACGATAGCTTCTAAAAAATGCTGACTGACAAAATCAAAGGATTCTTTTTTTTGGTAGATTCCTTTTACCAATTGATCAGCATCAATGACAGGAATACCGTGATCCCTAAACATTTGAGCGACTGTTGTTTTACCTGTCGCAATCCCACCTGTAAGCGCCACGATAGGCACAGGTATATTATAAAGCCTGCTCGATTGATCTTTAGTGATCCATTTATTTTTTAGTTTTTTCATCGACCTTGGCCTGGTTCCAGTACACGTCCATTTGTTCCTGGTTCATATCTTCAAGGACAACACCTTTTTTCACCATAAGATCTTCCATGGCATGAAAGCGTCTTAGGAATTTTTTATTGGCAGCGTGAAGAGCAGCATCCGGGTCCATGTCTAAGTGTCTTGCAAGTTGAGCAACAGAAAAAAGCAGATCGCCCATTTCTTCGAACACAGCATCGCGGTTAAGCGCTCTGTGAGGAGTCAGCTCTTCTTTTAATTCCTGCCATTCTTCTTCAACTTTGTAAGCAACCTGAGTGTAGTCATCCCAGTCAAATTTTATATCATTTGTTTTTTTACCAATTTTTACCGCTGCAGCTAATGGTGGAGCATTCAGTGCAGATTTTTTAATGCGATGATGAGTTTTTTCACCTTCTTCGCGAAGGCGCTCTTCTGCCTTAATTTTTTCCCAGTTAATCAAAACTTGATCAGATGTAATGCTGGTGTCTTTTTTCTCAAAGACGTGTGGGTGACGGCGAATAAGTTTTTCTGTCAGTTTTGCAGAAACAGATTCGATATCAAATAATTTTTTTTCTGATCCCAATTGAGCATGAAGGAGAACCTGCATTAAGACGTCGCCGATTTCTTCTTCCATTTTCTTCGGATCTTTTTCTTCCACAGCTTCGATATACTCATAAGACTCTTCTAAAAGATATTTGAGTAGTGATTCATGAGTTTGTTTAAGATCCCATGGGCATCCATCAACCGGATGGCGAAGGTCTGCGATCACTTGTTTTAGTTTTTCAAAATTACTGTTATTCATTTGCGGCACCTGTTAATTTTTGTTACCTTTTTAAAAAGGATTTTGTAGATGAATTTTCAAATATTTTATCAAAATAGTGGATTAAAAAAAGACACTAGTAAAGAGATGGAGCGCGTGATTTCTGCATTACAATCCGTCTTAGGCGCTCATTTGTCTAAAAACCCACATTTCGCAGGTGTCAAAGAAGTCAGCGTTTCTATGACTCTTTGTGGAAGAGCAAAGATTAAGAAGTTAAACCGCGAATACCGCCAGAAAGATTATGTGACGGACGTTCTGTCATTTCCCGTATATGATAATTTGCGTTTCGACAAAAAACCTAAATCAAAGAATCTAACCCAGATGGATTTAGGGGATATGGTTATTTGTAAAGAAAAAGCCTTTTCGCAGGCCCGTGAGTTTGAGATAACTTACGAACAAGAAATAGTTCACCTTGCCGTCCATGGATACCTGCACCTTTTAGGCTTTGATCACGAAATCTCAGCTAAAGAAGAAAAAATCATGGAAGGGTATGAAAATGAACTGGTAGGCCTAGTTTATAAAAAATTAAAGAAGCTAAAATAAGTTGTAAATACTATGAATGAACAAATTAAAATTGAACTTAACGAAAAACGCCTCAACATCAAAACTTACGCCGATAAGTTAGACCTGTTGCGGAGGTCGCTTTGAGATTGAAAAAAAGCAAGGCCGCTTAGAAGAAATTTCACGCATTGAAGGAATGGAAGGCTTCTGGGATGACGCTCCCAATGCAGCTAAAATTCAAAAAGAAAAATCTGTCTTAGATGAAATTACAAAAACCTATTTGCATTTAAAGCAACTCTACGACGACTTTGATGTTCTCTGGGAGTTCGCTAGCACTGAAAATGATGAATCGTCTGCTGTTGAAGCTTTAGATGCCCATAAAAACTTTTTGATTGAGTTCAATCACGCTGAACAAAAGGTTCTGCTTTCAGATGAGCTCGATCCAAATAACGCTATTGTTACTGTTAACTCAGGTGCCGGCGGGACAGAGTCTTGCGATTGGGCCTACATGCTTCTTCGTATGATTATTCGTTGGGCAGAAGCTAAAAAATTTAAAGTTCAAATCCTTGATACACAGGAAGGGGATTCGGCCGGAATAAAGTCTGCAACAGTTACTATCACTGGTAACTACGCTTTTGGCTTGCTGAAGTCAGAGTCCGGAGTTCATAGACTTGTTCGCCTCTCTCCATTTGATAGTGCCGGAAGAAGACACACTTCTTTTGCTTCATTATTTGTTTCAGCTGAAATCGACGATACCATTGAAATTGATATTCAAGATAAAGACTTACGCATTGATGTTTACCGCTCTGGTGGATCAGGCGGGCAAAGTGTTAACACCACTGACTCTGCTGTTCGTTTAACTCACTTACCTTCAGGATTAGTGGTCGTTTGTCAGAACGAAAGATCACAGTTGCAAAACAAAGCCCAGGCCATGAAAGTTCTTCGCTCTCGTCTTTATGAACTTGAGATGGAAAAAAGAAGAGCTAAAGAAGCGGAGCTTGAAGCTTCTAAAAAAGATATTGCATGGGGCGCTCAGATCAGGTCCTACGTTCTTCACCCTTATAAACTTGTCAAAGATCACCGTACAGATTTTGAATCTTCTCAGGCCGAAAAAGTTCTGGAAGGAGATCTGGATGATTTCATTGATGCATACTTAAGATGGGTAGTGGAAGAGGATACAAAGCGTGAAGCACACTAATTTCCGAATCTTCTTAACACTTTTTCTAGACTCTACAACCAAGAAATTTCTTTTGGGTGTCTGGATAGGTTTGGCTTTTTCTATTGCTGTTATTCTCTCAACTGTCGGAATCATGGATGGGTTTGAGCGTGCGCTCAGACAAGGTTTGAAAAAATCATCTGGTGATGTTTCTATGCAGTCGAGAAATGGTTTTTTTCATGTCTCAAATCTTTTAAAAGAAGAATTAAAAAATTCGAATATCACTCAGTACTCGCCCTTAATTCAGACTGAAAGCTTTATGATCTTCAATGATGAATCCAGAGGTGTTGTCATTAAGGCCATCGGCCCGGAGTATGGAAAAATAGTCAATCTTCCTTTAAATATTTCTCCTCAGTCGGCGATTATCGGATCAGAAATCGCACGCATTAATAAAATAGCAGTGGGCGATGAAATCGTTTTAGCATTCGGAAGTGGTGGAGCGGAATTTAAAGGCATGCCTGCACTTCACCGCTTTAAAGTTGAAAATATTGTCACTCATGGAGTCTTTCAAAAAGACGCGAGAATCATCTACATTCGCCTTGCTGATATTCAGGCGATACAAAGACTATCGACACGCGTGAATATGATTGCTCTTAATGTAACTCCGACAGCTAAAAATGCAGGGGATGACCTAAAAGATATTGAAGAAAAAATTGTCGATTTAAGACTTCGTTTTGAGCCGGATTTTTACTTCAAGGCCTACTGGCGTGAATTTGGGGCCTTGATTGAAGCTGTGAAAACTGAAAAGTTCATGATCAGTCTTATCTTGCAGCTAATTGTCGTCATTTCAGTTTTTAACGTGCTGGCCTTCATTTATTTTATTAACGAGAAAAAATCGAAAGAGCTTTTTTTATTCAAGGCCCTTGGGATGTCTAAAAAAAGTATGAATCAGTTGTGGATTAAGCTGGTCTTTTGTCTATGGATTGCAGCTTCGGTTTTAGCTGTACTTTTTGTTCATCTTTTTAGATTGATGCTTCTTTATCTTCCATTCTTTGAACTACCCGTAGAAGTTTATCACATGCCAAGAATTGATATCTTCTTAGGATGGCAGGACTACGCACTGATTTTTGCTCTCGCACTCGTATGGATGCTTCTCATAACTTATTACCTTCTTCGCAAACTTAAAAATAAGAGTCTGCTCGAAGGACTTCGCCAGGAATTTGTATGAATACAAATGTCATTATCAAAATTGAAGATGTTAAAAAAATCTATAAAAAGTCCCATGCTCTTAGAGGTGTGACGATTACAATGAATGAAGGCGAAGAGTATCTTATCAGGGGAGCTTCTGGCTCGGGAAAATCGACACTGCTTTATCTTCTTGGGGGCCTTGATCGCCCAACCGAAGGAAAAGTTATTGTTAATCAAAAAAATTTAGTCGATCTCTCTGATGAAGAGCTGGCACTTTATCGTAATCGTTATGTGGGATTTGTTTTTCAGTTTCACTTTTTACTTTCCTCAATGAACTGTCTGGACAATATTTTATTACCAGCACGTCTTGGAGGGGTGTACTCCGATGAAGTGATGGATAGAGCAAAGTCTATATCAAAATTATTGGGAGTCGAGCACTGCCTGGAAAAATTTCCTTTTGAACTCTCAGGCGGAGAGCAGCAGAGAATTAATATTATCCGCGCATTGTCATTAAAACCAAAATTACTTCTTTGCGATGAGCCAACTGGAAATCTTGATTCGGAGAACTCGCATAAAGTTATTCAACTCATTAGAACACTAGCGCGCGAATTTGGTGCAACGTTAGTTGTTGTCACTCACGATCCGCAAATTGCTCAGAGTTTTAATCGTCAACTTGTCATGAAAGATGGTCTTCTCATAACGCAATGAGCTTCATCGTGAGCTTCTTCGATACGAGTTTGTGCTTGAAAGTTCTTTGCACTCGCATGTTTTCTTGTTACTTTTATGCCTTAGTTTTTTAATCGGACACTGGAGATTTAATGTCTCTGAGATTTATCTCATTATTTTTTTTCAGCTGCTTAGCTCTAATATCAAACTCAGTTTATTCTGCAGATGACTTAGGGGCTCGAGTTGATCTTTTTAAAATCGAGCGCATTGACGTTGTTGGTATTAAAAAAGTTGAGAAAGAGGCCATCCTTGAAAAGATCGGATCGAAGCCAGGAATGGTTCTCGATAACTACCTTCTTAAAAAAGACTTAGAAAAAATCTATTCAATGAAATACTTTGAAAGTGTTGAAGCTCATCAGGAAGCGCCGGGTGTACTGACTTTCAAGCTTAAAGAAAAGCCAATCATCACTAAAATTACTTTCGAAGGCAACGACGGCCTGAGCGACGACGATCTTAAAGGTCAGGTCAAATCAAAAGTATTTTCAATTTTAGATACAACGACAATTAAGAGTGACGTTCAGAGTCTTTTAAAGTTCTACGAAGAAAAAGGTTATTTCCTAGCTTCTGTTGATTTCCAGGAAAAGAGAATCAATGAAGAAAATACAGAACTTATTTTCAACATTAAAGAGTTCGATAAAGTAAAAGTTAAGAAAATTAACTTCCTTGGTAACATTGCTTTTAAAGATGAAGAGATCAAAGCGATTCTTCAAACTCAAGAAGACAGTTTATTTTCTTTCTTATCTGGGTCTGGAAACTTTAAGGAAGTAAATTTCCAAAACGATATTGAAAGACTGAAATATTTCTACCGCATGAAGGGTTACCTTCAAATCAACATTGGAACACCGGAGATTACTGTCTCTGAAGATAAAAAATGGGTCTTCATTACGATGAAGCTGGTTGAAGGTCCTCAGTTCACAGTGAGAAATGTATCGTTTCAAGGTGAAGTTCTCTTCCCGGAGGATGAATTAAGAGAAAAGATGGTGCTTAAAGAGCAAGAAACTTACTCTGAAGAGTCTCTTCGAAAAGATATCCAGATGCTAACGGAAATGTATCAGGATGAAGGTTATGCTTTCGCCAACGTTATCAGAAACCTGAACGTTGTTCCTGGTGAAAATAAAGTTGATGTTGAGTTCTCATTCGAAAAAGGGCGTATCGCTTATTTCGGAAAAATCAAAATCAAAGGAAATCCTAAGTCACGCGATAAAGTTATCCGTCGTGAGATCACAATTAAAGAAGGCCAGAAATTTAACGGAACAGACCTTCGCCAGTCGAAAGAAAATGTTCAGCGTTTAGGTTTCTACGAGCCGGAATCAATTGTCTTCAACACTGTCTCTCCTAAAGATAAAGAAGACGTTTTAGATGTTGAAGTTTCAGTAAAAGAAAAAAATACTGGGCAAATCTCGCTTGGTGCTGGTTACTCAACGGCCACTGGTGGATTCTTCCAGGCATCTGTCACTCAGTCTAACTTTAGAGGTCTGGGACAGAACCTATCTTTCAGCTTAAACGTAGCTAAGAACTCTAATACTTTCAGTGTCGATTTTACTGAGCCGTATTTCTTAGACACGAAATGGTCACTTGGTGGAGGAGTTTTCGTATCAAACAACGATACATCTGCTTCATATAGCGAAAGAAGAAAAGGGATGAACGTTAGAGTTGGTTATCCGATTCTAAACTTTACTAATTTATATGTGACTTACAAGCTTGAAGACACAACTCTAAGATCAGTTGATGATCCTTCAATTGATGAAACTCTAGAAAATGGTTTAGCTTCTTCTGTTCAGACTTCAATTGTTCACGACAGACGTGACGATAGATCTGATCCAAGAAAAGGATTCTTCCTGAGTTATTCAACAGAATATACCGGTGTTGGTGGTGAGAAGAAGTGGCTTAAAAATGAAACTGAGGCCCGTGGATATTATCCAGTCGTAGGGGACTTGATTTTTAGAACACGCTTATATGCAGGAAAACTTGATCAAATTGATTCGAGAAAAATCCCGCGTACAGAAAAATTCACACTTGGTGGATCTCGTAACCTTCGCGGATACTCATTCGAAGATATCGGTCCAAAGCAAAATCTAAAAAGACGCGACACAGGAGTTTTTGAAGACTTCAATATGGGTGGCGAGTTCATGACATTTGCTAATGTGGAGTTTCAGCATCCACTATCGCGTGAAGCCGGATTAAAATGGGTCGTTTTCTTCGATGCCGGACATGCAGGTGACGTGAATAAAGTTAAGGTTTATACTGATTACGGATTCGGATTTAGATGGTTCTCGCCAATCGGAGTGTTACGCTTCGAGTTCGGGTACCCTTTAACCGGAGAATTTAAAGAGCAAGGATCGCAGTTCCATTTTGATATTGGACAATTATTTTAAACATTGAAGGAGTATTGATGAAATCACTTATCGCCATTATGGCCCTAGTTATGACAAGTACAGCTTACTCAGCTGTTTCAGTTGGAAAAGTAGACGTACAAAAAGTTTTAATCACTGTTAATCAAGGTGTAGCTGTTCGTGATCAATTGAAAAAATCATTTGATGAAAAACAAAACATCTTAAAGAAAGAAGAAGAAGCTATTAAAAAACTTCAAGATGATTACTCTAAGAAAGCTTCTGTAATCAACGATAAAGAAAAGTCTAAAAAAGAAAGAGAAATCCAAGACAAGATCATGGCGATCCAACAAAAGACGACTACTTTCCAAAAAGAAATCCAGGATATGGAACAAAAGCTTAAGACTCCAATCTTAGAAAGAGTTAAGACTATCGTAGATGAAGTTTCAAAAGCAGCTGACGTTGACCTAGTTTACGAAGCAGCAACAGCTCCAATTCTTTTTGCTAAGTCTGAAAAAGATTTAACGAATGATGTTGTATCTGCTTACAACAAAAAATTTCCTAAATAGTCTTTAATTTAAATATCTAATAATGTGTGGGGACCCCTAAAGTGAAACACTTTGCGGGTCCCTTTACAATGTATGGGGGAACCTATGAAGCTAGGAAGCCTGAAAAATTTTGATCCAAGTTTTGAACTCATAACTGCCACAGATGAGAACATCTCCATAGAGGGAATTACTGATACCAGTGAGTTTCTTCCACATAAAATTCTTTTCGTTAAAAATAAAGTATTCCTCAATCAGTATCTTGAAAGTGTTGATGCCGTAAATGTTGGGGTTGTTCTCGATAAAAAATTTGCAGACACACTCTCAAGCGAGCAAATGGATAGTGTTAAACATAAGTCTTGGTGGATTGCGACGGTAGAAGAAGTAAATCTTGCGATGTCGTTTTTATCAAAACCTTTTTATGACGAAAAAATTGGCAACCCAAATGATATCGTCGATGGCCGCCAGATGGGATCAGCAAGCATTCACCCGAGTGCCTGGATTGCTCAAGGGGTCTTCATTGGTGAAAACGTTAGTGTAAGTGAAAATGTAAAAATTCATCCTGGATGCACCATCATGTCAGGAGCATCAATTGGTGAAGGGACGGAAATTTTTCCCAATGTCACTATTTATAGAAATGTCGTTATTGGCAACCATGTCCGCATTCACTCTCAGTGTGTAATTGGTGCAGATGGATTTGGTTACAATTTTTCAAAAGGTGTTCATCACAAAGTCTGGCACACTGGAAGTGTGATCATTGGAGATAATGTTGAAATAGGTGCTAACACTTGTATTGATTCAGGAACTTTTTCACCGACAATCATTGGCAAGGGTACTAAGATCGATAACATGGTTCAGATCGGCCACAACTGTAGACTCGGCACAGGTGTAATCCTGTGTGGACAAGTTGGTATTGGTGGAAGTACGACTATCGGCGACTACACTGTTCTTGGTGGAGACGCTAAGATTGCCAACGGAATTAAAGTGGGCAAAGGTGTACAGATTGCTGGTGGCTCTGGAGTCACTGCCCATATAGAAGACGGTGCAGTTGTAGGAGGATTTCCTGCAAGAGATATTAAAGAATGGATGAAGGGTGTTGCTTACTTAAGAAAGCACAGCCTAGAGAGAAAAGATAAAAATAGTTAGGAGAATTTCCCAATGTTATTGACCTCAGAACAAGTAAAAAAAATCCTTCCACACAGAGACCCGTTTTTGTTTATTGATTCAGTTGAATCAGTTCGACTGCCAAATCAAGAAATGGTTGCTGGAAAGGTTTACGATATTAAAGAAATTATGGACGTCGAAGTCGTCGCTCATTACAGAACTAAAAAAGATCATGCTATTTTTGCAGGACACTTTCCAGACTATCCAATCCTTCCAGGAGTAGTTCAAGTTGAGATGATGGCACAGGCAACGAGCTTTATTGTTCTTTTACTAAATGAAGATCCATACAGTTTAAAAATGGATGTCGCTCTTTTAGGAATTAATGAAGCAAGATTTAGAAAGCCAGTACTTCCAGAAATGGATTTAAAACTTGTGACAAGACTTCTGAAGATCAGAGGACCGATGATTACAAGTGAATGTAAATTATATCACAACGACCAACTAATGAGTGAAGCTACGGTTTTGGCTTCTCTAAAAATGAGCTAACAAGGAAGATTTTATGAGCAATATTCACCCAAGTTCAATTGTCGAAGCTGGAGCAAAAATCCACGAGACGGTAAAGATCGGACCATTTTGTATTATCGGTGCCAACGTAGAAATTGGTGCTAACACTGTTTTACATTCTCATATCGTTGTCGATGGACACACGACTATCGGTGAAAATAATAAATTTTTCCAGGGCTGCTCAATCGGAGCCCCACCTCAGGACAACGGTTACAAAGGTGAGCCAACGAGAACAGTTATTGGAAACAATAACACTTTCAGAGAGTACTGCTCAATTCACCGTGGAACTCTTAAAGAAAATCTTGTCACTCAAATCGGGGACAACTGTTTATTCATGGCCTACGTTCACGCTGGTCACGATGTTGTTGTTGGAAATAACTGTACGATTGCAAACTCAACTAACTTTGCTGGCCACGTAAAAATCGGCGACAGAGTTATCATTGGTGGTGGAACTCAAATCCAGCAGTTCGTAAGTCTTGGTCGCGGCGCTTATATCGGTGGGGCCTCTGCTCTTGATAGAGACATTCCATCTTTTTGTACAGCAATGGGGAACCGTGCTTACTTAAAAGGGATCAATATCATCGGTATGAAACGCCAAGGTTATACTAAACAAGAGATTTCTGAAGTCGTGGATTTTTTAAGAACGATGGAAACTTCAAATATTTCTCCGCGCTCATTCATTGATCATGCTGAGTTCATGGCAGAGTTCAAAGACAATAGAGTAATTCAGGAAATGAGTGACCAGATTAGAAAAACAGAAATTGGAATTGCACCGTTCAACCCATAATGAAGGAAAAGTTGTGAGTAAAATTAAAGTTGCAGTCATCGGCTACGGTCACCTTGGAAAATGGCATGCTCAAAAAGCAGAAAGTTTTCCTGAACTGGCAGAGCTAAGATATATTGTTGAAAAATTTCCGGCGGGAATTGTTGCTGCCAAAAAAGCTCACCCTAATGTCACGGTTGTTGATGATATCTCAAAATGCATCAACGATATTGATGCTGGATTTGTCGTTACACCAACTTCATTTCACTATGAGATTGTTGAGTATTTATTAAAAAACAAAAAACACGTTTTTTGTGAAAAGCCAGTAACTGAAACGTCAGCTCAGGCCTTAAAACTAAAAGATCTTCTGGAAGAAAATCCAGTTGTTCTTCAAGTTGGCCACTCAGAGCGCTTTCACCAGGCATGGGAGCAAAAAAAATCTTATGCTCAATTTTTTGAATCACCTTCGCACATTACACTCAAAAGAGTGGCTCCCTTTAAAGGACGCGCTACTGATGTAGACGTGGTTCAGGATTTAATGATTCACGACCTTGATCTTCTCGTTTATCTCTTTGGAGAGACTCCTGTAAGCGTTGATGCCATCGGATTTAAAATGAGAACTAACCTTTACGATTACGTAACGGCCAACTTCAGATTTAAATCAGGTAACCGCGCGACGATCACTGTTGGAAGAAATCAGACTAAAGAAGTGAGAGAGTTGGAAATTTCTAATAAGGCAGGAACACTTGTTGTCGACCTGATGAGAAATGAAATTCAAGAGGCCTTAGGTGCTCACCCAGGACCCGAGTTTGTTAAACTTGAGTCTTATGAAAAGCGCGACCATTTACTTCTTGAACACAAAAACTTTTACCAGTCTATTACCAATAAAACCGCTCCTATCATTTCGTTAGATGATGGGATTTTAGCTGTAAGACTCATTGACCACGTTCTTGAAAGTGTGAGAACTGGCAAAGAGGTTATGCTTTAATGAAAAAGCAGTCATGTTTGATTATCGCTGGAGAAAAGTCAGGTGAAGAACATGCACTGAGTTTTTTAAATGAGCTAAAACGTGCATCTCCTGACACTGAGTTTTTTGGTGTCGGTGGTGATGAAATGAAACAGGCCGGAGTTGAACTGCTTTATCACCTGAATGATTTTTCTTCATGGGGATACAGTGAAGTTATAACAAAGATTCCTTTTTATTTTAAAGCGATGAATACCATCGTTGATGAAGTTAAAAAAAGAGGCACTAAAACGGCCATCTTGATCGATTTTCAGTCCTTTAATTTGAAGCTTGCCGGAAAACTTAAAGAAATTGGTGTTGAGGTTCTTTATTATGTCGCGCCTCAGGCCTGGGCATGGAAAGAGTACAGAGTTAAAAAACTAGCAAGAACTGTTCATACACTTTTTACCATCATTCCTTTTGAAAAAAAGTGGTTTCACGACCGCGGTGTAAAAAAAGTGATCAGCATTGATCATCCGCTTTGGACCACTTATAAATCTGATTTAGAAAGCTTCAAAAAAGATATTGAACTCAAAACACCGCTTCAACTTCTTCTTTTACCCGGGTCACGTAAGTTTGAAGTCGAAAAACTTCTCCCGATTTTTATTGATTCATTGAGAGCGCTGAAAAAAGAGTTCCCGGTGAAAGTCTCAATTGTAAAATCTAACTCAGTTCCATCTGAGCTCTATGATTCTTATAAGAATGAATTTGATATTGAGTACACTAATGAAAATTTAACAGCTGCATTAAAAAAAGCAGACTTTGCCATGGCCGCAAGTGGAACCGTAACTCTTACCTGTGCCCTTTACGAAGTGCCGACGGTCGTTTGTTATAAAACATCACTCTTGAATCAGTATATCTATGAGACGGTGGTGAGCTACAGATGGTTTATCAGTCTTGCTAATATTGTACAAAATCGCTTGGTCTTTCCAGAGTTACTTCAAGACCAGGTGAGCGTCCATAATATCGTGTCGTATTTAAAGAATTGGTATTATAATAAAACTGCCCATTCCGAGCTGAGCGCCAAGCTGTCACAGACCAAAAGTTTAGTTCGCGGAGAGGACATTTTAATACCTGAATATATGGCGGAAGTGATTAAGAACTCATATGGAAAAAAAGTCGATACCACTGTTTAAGCGCATCTTTTTTTCTCCACTCTCGTGGGTTTGGGAATCAGTCTATTTTTTTCGTCGTGCCTGTTACGACTATGGAATTTTCAGACAAAGATCTTTTCAGGTTCCGGTTATCTCAATTGGAAACCTGACATTCGGTGGAACGGGAAAAACTCCTTTCACGCTTTGGTTAGCAGAATACCTTCACACAAAAAATAAAAGAGTCATGATTCTGATGAGAGGCTACAAAGGTAAACTTGAAAACTCTTCAGGACTCATCAACTCTGGAAAACTAATGACTCCTGATCCGGTTGATTATGGTGACGAAGCATTGCTCTTTGCCAGGAGACTTGTAGATGCCACAATTGTTGTGGGGAAAAAACGTAGTGAAAATTTAAGTTTCTATTTTCCCAAAGTAGAGCCAGACGTTGTTTTGCTCGACGATGGTCATCAGCATATAAAAATTAAGCGCAAACTCAATATCGTTTTATTTGATGCGACGATGCCCCTTCTCCGTTACCGTGTAGCACCTCTGGGCTATATGAGAGAAGGATTTCAGGCCTTAAAAGATGCTGACCTGGTGGTGATTAACAGAGCGGATATCGCAGGATCAGAAAAGGTAAGTGCATTAAGAAAATTCATCCAGCCTCATCTGCCTTACGGCGTAGAGTTTGCAGAGATGGGTTATAGGCCTAATGGTTTTTACAATGCTGCAAATGATAGAATTTTAAGTGTTGAAGAAATAAAAGGTCGTAAAGTTATTTGTGTGGCCGGAGTAGCGAGTCCAACTTCATTTTTTAAATTGCTGGAAGATCTCGGGGCAGAAGTCATCGTGACAGAATCCTTTCCAGATCACCATTATTTTAAGCCAGATGAGATTAATGCCCTCTTGTCATATGCTAAGAGTGAAGACGCGCTCATCATTACGACAGAAAAAGATATGGTGAGAATTAAAAAAATTGTTGAAGACGAATCTATCCTTTTTTTAGAAGTGGATGTTCAGTTTTTAAAAGGCGAAGAAGCCGCAATGAGTGTAATAGATTCTTGTTTTCAAAAGGTATACTAGGAATAAATTATGAAAAAAATTAAATTCACATTGCTTATGACGACGGCACTTTTAATCGGTGCATGCGCGACTAACTATGAAGAAGAAAAAACTGTCTTGATGGCAAAAAACGATACACCTGATCTTGTAAGCTCATTTGAAGCAGAAAAAGAGCAGGCGCAAATTTTCACAACAGAGACTCCCAAAAAAGAAGTCACAATTCCTGAAAAGAAGAAAAGAAATCAAAAAGTTATGCCTGCAACAAAAACTGCTCCGGCAGTAAAAGAAAAAGCTCCAGAAAAAAAACCAGAGTCGACTCCAGTTGCCCCTGCTGTTATTCCACCTGTGACCTCATCGGAATTTACAGTTCCAAATAATGTGGCACCAGCAGATTATCCGGAAGAGTTTAAAGCTTACGATGCTAAATCAAAAGCTGTCTGGGAAAAATTTAAACCTATCTTTAATCCTGGTGAGCAATCGATCATGGCCGTTACTTATTTAGGAGTGACAGCAGGGCACATTACTATCCAGTCAAAAGAGATTACGACCTTAAATAACAAACCTGCCTATCATTTTTATGCCCGTTTTAAATCAAGTGATTCATACAGATATTTTTACTGGCTTGATGACAGACTTGATAGTTATGTTGAAAAACAAACTTTTCTTCCAATGAAATACTCTCTTATTCAAAGAGAAAAAAAGCAAAACGTAGATGACCTTCAATTGTTTGACTTCAAAAAAGCAGTGACTTTAAACTGGTATAAAAGAGTTAAAGAAGGATCAAATAAAGATGAGAAGGGAGAAACAAAAATCCCATTATATGCTCAAGATTCTTTTTCAGCTCTTCAATTTGTAAGAGGTCTTCCTCTGATAAAGGGTGACGTTTATGAATTACCGGTCATTACTCGTGGAAAATTTTGGATACTAAAAGCTGAAGTCATGGGCGAAGAGACCACTTCAGTAAATGGTAAAGACATGAAGGCCATTAAAATTAAGGCAGAAACAAACTTTCCGGGTGTTCTTAAAAAAAGTGGTGACATTAACTTCTGGTACGGAGCCGATGCGGACAGAAGGCTTTTAAAGTTTCAGGCAAAAATAAAACTGGGTTCTCTATATGGTGAAGTTGTAGAATTTACGCCGGGAAATAAGGTTCAATAATTGGGCAACAAGTACTCTCGAAATATTCTCTACGTTCTACCAAGTAAGGGATGGAACACAAAAGAGCGTTTTGCTTTTAGAGACATCGCGCAGGCAAAAAAGCACGGATACAATATTTATCTTTGCACGTACGAAGACTCTTTCGCCGCTAAAATGGCAAAGCTTCTCGAGATCACCGTCATTCCATACAAACCTCATTTTCTGAATCGCTTTTTTCGCTTTCATAAACATCTCTCGCTTGCAGAAGCTTTTAAGAAAGCTCATATCGACATCGTTCACTGCTACAATTTCAATTTACTTTTTTCTTTAAGCATCCAGCTTAAGAGACAAAATATTACGGCCCTGGTTCTCACACAGGATCACTCGATTGATAAGCCACTTCAAAGATTTTGGTATCGACCGCTGATCTCAAGAATCGACTCACTCATTATTGCCAATAAAAATCTTCTTCAAGATGCACTTGGAAACTTAGGTTTACCTCTGAAAAAAGTTGAATATTTTGGACTTGGAATAAAATACGAAGACGCCGTCAATCCACTTCAGATCGCAGTAAATTTTGAATTGTATAAAGATTACTTCTTAACCGGAACTTATGTCTCTCCAGGATTAAGTGACCACAAAAGGTTGACTCCAATTTTATCTGCACTAAAAGTTATCAATGAAAAAGAGCCTGGCGGGAAAAAAAGTAAACTTGTTTTAATCTCACCTGTTGATTTTCAAACGATGGCCCTGCTTCCTAATTTAATGAGAGACATTCAAGAACTCGATTTGCAAGACGATGTTTTATTCGTCACCACTCAGGATATTGTCGGAGTGATCTCCAGACTCGATCTTTGGGTCAGTAATGCTCCGGACGAGCTTATCGAAGACTTTGCCATCAGTGCCTTGGTTCACGAAGTCCCGGCCATCCTCGCCCGCAACTTTTGCAGCAAGGATTTACTGGAAGAGTACGAAGGAGTGGGGGAAACCTATAAACTTTTTGACGCGCGTGAACTAAGGGACAAGTGGGAGAAAATGATCCTCGGTCAGGCGGTTTATCGTGAAAAAACCAGACTTTATAAGTACTTCATCGAGCGCGAGCACTCTCATAAAAGTTATAAAACCTCTCTTATGAACCTTTATTCAAAGTCGGTTCAGCGAAGAGTCCGTTTATTCAGGAAGAAATAACAACGCCCCCTCGACAAAACTTCCATAAGGCCTTATATTTGCCTCTCAAATCTAGTGATTCTTTTTTAAAGCAAAAGCTGGGGCCTGATTTTATCAGGTAAAAAAATCTCTCGAGGTATTTATGGCTCAAAAACAAGAACTAAAAGCAAATTGGATGAAAGGTTACGACGTTGTCATTGGTGACGATGTTGAAACGAAAGCATCAACGGATTTTAGTGCGCTACTGGACAGTTCGATTTCTAAGAATTTTGAAGAAGGTGAAGTTTTCATGGGGAACATCATCAACATCGGTCAAGACTACGTAACAGTAGACATCGGTTACAAGCAAGAAGGTCTTGTATCAGTTAAGGAATTCCAAAACTACGATGGTTCTCTAAAAATCAAAAAAGGTGACAAGATTGAAGTCTACCTAGAAAAACTAGAATCAAACATGGGTAACCTAATCCTTTCTAAGGATAAGGCTGAAATCCTAAAAGCATGGGATAGAATCTCTCTAGCTTGCGAATCAGGTGAACCATTAACTGGTACAGTTATCGCAAAAGTTAAGGGTGGTCTTTCTGTTGATATCGGAGTTAAAGCGTTCCTTCCAGGATCACAAATTGACATCCGTCCAACAAGATACCTTGATAAGTACATTGGTAAAACAATGGAATTCAAAGTTATTAAGTTCAACAAAAAACGTGGGAACATCGTTCTTTCACGTCGTGCAATCCTTGCTGAAGAGCGTGGAAAAATGCGCGGTGAAATTCTTTCTCAAATCGAAGAAGGAATGGTTGTTAAAGGGATCGTTAAAAACATTACTGACTACGGTGCATTCATTGACCTTGGTGGTATCGACGGTCTTCTTCACATTACAGATATGTCATGGGGAAGAGTTAAACACCCAAGCAACATCCTAAACATCGGTGATGAAATCGAAGTTAAGATTCTTAAATTTGATACAGATAAAGAGAGAGTTTCTCTTGGTCTAAAACAAGTTCAAGCTAATCCATGGGAAGAAGCTAAGAACAAGTACATCCCAGGAACTAAAGTTGCTGGTGAAATCGTGTCTGTAAAAGACTACGGTGTATTCATTGAACTTGACGATGGTATCGAAGGATTAATCCACGTATCAGAAATGTCTTGGACAAACAAAATTAAAAACCCAACTAAACACTTCAATGCTGGCGACAGAATCGAAGCACAAGTTCTAGACGTAGATGTTGAAAACAAGAGAATCTCTCTTGGTCTAAAACAACTTCAAGCAAACCCATGGGATGCTCTAGTTACTAAGTTCAAAGTTGGTGACAAAGTTAAAGGTAAAGTTAAATCAATCGTTGATTTCGGTGTATTCGTTGACCTAGGCGAAGACATGGACGCTCTAATCCACGTTTCTGACGTGTCTTGGACTAAGAAAAACATCAACGTTGCTGACGAGTTCAAAGAAGGACAAGAGGTCGTTGCGATGGTTCTTGCTGTTGATAAAGAAAACCAAAAGTTCTCTTTAGGTCTTAAGCAACTTGAAGAAGATCCATGGAAGAAGATTGAATCAAGATTCCCAGTTGGAACAGTTGTAGAAGCAGAAGTTGTTCGTGTAACGGACTTCGGAGCTTTCGTTGAACTTGAAACTGGTATCGAAGGTCTAATCCACATTTCTGAACTTTCTGACGAAAGAGTAGAAAAGCCATCTGACGTAATCAAGAAAGGTGACAAGCCTAAAGCTATGGTTATCTCAGTAGACAAAGAAGCGAAGAAAATTGCTCTATCAATCAAATCTGCTGCACACGGCGGAGAGTACAAGTCGACTGATAAAGTAAAATCTGCAACTCTTGCTGATAAATTCAAAAAAGATCTTTAATTAATAGCGAAAGGTTTAACCCACCCGTAGTTATTTAAGGAGGCCCGCAGTAATGCGGGCCTTTTTTTGCCTAAAAAATTATTTTTTATCATTCAAGTTAAGGTCATCCAGAGTTCTGAAGGTAAATGCATTGCCTAGGATGGCAAGGTATCTCTCTAGCATCTCGGCCGACTGAGGGCTCACATCATGTATTAAAACGACTCCACCAGCGTTTTGTCTCGTCTCAGCTATGTACCCTGACAAGCATTCATTAACAGGAACTTTCTTTCTCCAGCATTCCCAGTCAGCTGCTTTAGCTACGCGGCCATTTCTGATTTCAAGTTTTCCACCTATATCCCAATGAATGGGGCCGATATAGTTTTTACCAATTTCATCTTCATTGAGAAATTGTGCAAATCTTGGTTCCCAATAACTACCCGGAGCGCGGTAGTAAAAGTGCTGAGCGTTTGTCATGTAGGGAGCGATCACTTCATGAGCATCGAGGACTTCTTTTTGTACGACTTGTTTCCATGAGGAGTATTCAAGATTAGTAAGCACCTGATGAGTATAAGAATGATTGCCCACAATGTGGCCTTCATTAACAATCCTATTCATCAGTTCAGGGTAGTTGATCGCATTTTCGGCCTGGACAAAAAACGTCCCTTTAATATTATGTTTTTTCAGTGTGTTTAAAATTCGATTCGTCACCCCTGGAGTTGGGCCGTCATCAAAAGTTAAAATGATTTCATTTTGAGCGCGATGAACTTTTTTTACAGGAGTATTGTGACCGATCACAACAGATGAAAAATCAGCATAAGAATTTATGGACGTGAATAGAAGGCAAATAAGAAGAGTTATTTTCATAGGAGCCTTTTATACTCCCTATTGGGGCCTGAAGATGTTTTATGAAAAAATTTCACAAAAAAAAGAGCAGAGAGTCCGAGAAGGGAGCTCTGCTCTTAATACTTCTCTTCAGCTTGAATCATTAACCCTAATTAATTATTCAGCTTCGGATTGAGTGACGGCTTCTTGCTCCTGTTTCTGGTTTTTTTGGGAGCGTTCTCCATTGCCAGGAGGTGGTCCTTTGGGTTTTTCTACTCCGCACTCAGCAAATGCTGCTGCCATTGATTCTCTGGTAGGTTTTTCGCCTCCAGGAACTCCAATTTTGCCGTCTAAGCAGGTTTTTTGTTCCTCTGTAAGTGTTGGCCTTGGTCCTCTTCCTCTGCCCTGGCCAGGCCCTTTTCCGTGCTCCTGCGCGATAACGGCAGAGATAGATAAGCTTATGAGAAAAAGTATTGTGAGTTGTCTGTTTGCTTTATTTTTTGCCATAGATTCCTCCGTTGGAGAGATTCTAAGACTGAAATATTGAAAGAGTATGGAGACTAAAAAGGCAAAAAAAAAGCCCTCTTATCAAGCAGATAAGAGGGCATATAGAACTAACTAATTATTCAGTAACGATATTTTGAACAACAATTAAAGCTGAGAAAGTAGCTTTTGTGTAAAGCTGTTGTCCGTCAGCATCTAGCTTTGCAGACCCATCAACGTTGAATCTTGGATTTCTTGATCCACGAGTTTCCTGGATACGAGTGAATAAATCACCAGCAAGTGAGCTTGGTAAACGAACACATCCACCTGAAGCTTTTTTACCTAATTTTCCTTCAGTTCCTTTTGGAGCTTCGTGAAGAGCGATTCCACCGTTGAAGAAAATTGCGTATGGCATTTTTGTTCCACCAATTAACCATGAGAATTTCCCACCGTATGCTGATGACTTGTGATCTTTACTTAGGAAATCTGGAGTGTAGTAACCAGTTGGTGTAACAGTCCAAGAATCTTTTTTAGCGTGGTTTTGACCAGCTTTTTCAAATTCATCTCTACCTGTAGATACTTTTTCTTTTCTGATTAATTGTCCGTACTCATAAACCTGAATTGTCTGAGCATCTTTACCAGTCGTTGCTTTGTTAACAACAACAACGTAACGAAATTCTTTCGTCCACGGCTTAGATTCGAATGTCGCTGGAGTAAATGATACGTTTACATCTACAGGTCTTGTTGCTGAAACTGTTGCTCCGGCCATGTCTTGAGCAAAGACTGCTGAGCTTAGTGATAATGCGAAAAATACTGTTAATAGTGTTTTCATTTATAGTCCCCTTGAAGGTTTTGTTAAGGGCTACGTAACACGTTAATCGCACTAAGACATCAAATAATTTGCGGAGATTTACTCAAATAAAGGCCTAAGTTACCAATGGGGACATGCGTTGCTACGAATATTTAACTACTCGTCGCACAATTTTAGAACGAGTAGCCTAAATAAAAACTAAAAAGTGTCAGAGTCCATTCTTTCTCAAAATGAAGCTCATCAAGAACTCCGGCCGACTGTTGTTTGTAATTAATTTTAGCTACCGTGCGGTTAAGTCCAAACCAATCTGCACCCATTGTGAAGTTTTCCCACTGCCATTCGTTACCAATTCTAAAACCAACTCCTACATCTTCATAGATAAGGTTTGTTGGTCCAAAGAGAACGAACTTGCCTTCATTCCTATAATCGATAGTGCTTCTTCTGTAATAGAGTGAGGTCATGAAGTTAAAACTGTTTCCTGTAAAATGCCTGTAACCAAGAGTGACAGCTCTAAGCTTAACGGCTGCTTTATCATCAATGTCAGTTCCATTGAAATTCGTATAGCGAAGGCTCAGAATACTATTGGAGTTTACATAATATCCTAAAGAAAGAGTTAAAGGGCTTTCGAGATACTCTCTACCGATAATACCTGCAGCGACCTGATACTTGAGATTCATTCTATTTTGCATACTCGTTTTTTCAGGAGTGTAGGCAGGATGAGGAGGCGAGACTTCGGCCGTCTGTGAAAAAGCGGAGTTTATAATGAGCACACTTGTGACTAATAAGAATAAATTCTTGATACGGATCTCCAGGATGAAATTTCATTCATTATAGAGCGCAAAGAATCTCAGTCAATACAATGTATCCTGATAAGTCTTGTCGGATGTTTCCATGTGGCAACAGATTGTATCCATTTGTCTTTTATATTTTTTAATTTCAACGATAATGAATTTATGGAAACAACAAAAATAGAAAACACTAGCTCACAACTTTGGCTTGAAAATCTTCTGGCCGAGAAAATTAAGAAGAACCCACAGTTCTCACTTCGGGCCTTTGCAAGAATGGTTGAAGTAAGTCCCGCAGTTCTCTCCAGGATTCTCTCGGGAAAAAGAAGACTCACTTTTAATCTCGCAGTACGAATCGCAGACGCGCTTGTGCTGGGTCCGATTGAAAGAGAAACTCTTTATTCTTTTTATACGGGAGGAGCTTCGGAAGAAAGTCATGAAGACCGCCATGAAAAAGAATTAACCATTGATTGCTTCAATGCCATGAAGGAGTGGTACCACTACGGTATTACCCAGCTTCTTTATATAGATTCCTTTAATGAAGATCCTAAGTGGATAGCAAAAATGCTTTCAATCAGTGAGCTTGAAGCAAAACTTGCGATTGATAGATTATTAAGACTTGAAATTTTAGACCGCGATGAAAACGGTAAACTCTATAGAACCGCTGCGCATTTGTCGACTTCAACAGATGTGGCTTCTGCTGGGATTAGGCATTTTCAAAAGCAGATTTTAGAGAAATCAATTATGTCCTTGGAGAGTGATGATATTTCCGAAAGAGATATTACTTCGATTACGATTGCGATCAATGAAGACAGGATTCCTGAAGCTAAAAAAGAAATTATGAAATTTAGAAAGAAGATGGCCGAGTTTTTAGCAGATGGTGAAAAGACGCGTGTTTATAATTTGGGAGTACATTTAATACCTTTAAGTAAATCTGTTCGTGGGGATGATCATGAAATTTATAGATAATAATTAAAACGGCCCGCTATTAAAACGGGCCTTTTTATTTAAAATCTTATTTTCTTGAATCCCAATCAATATCATCAAGAGTCTTAAAGTTCATACCAGCTTCTTTTAGTGCCGGGATATACTTAGCAAGCATCTCTGCTGATTGAGGGCGAAGATCGTGCATTAAAACAACTCCACCTTTATTTTTCTTAGACTCATTAAGGTATCCAGCTAGACAGTCTTCAACAGTAATTTTTTTGCTCCAACATGCCCAGTCTGCTGCTTGTGTATATTGTCCAGCATCGTTTTGAGTAACTGATCCACCGATATCCCAAAGAATAGGACCGATGTATTGTCTTCCGACTGGGTCTTGGTTTACTAGGTCAGCAAACTTGTTATCCCAAGCTCCTTCCGGTGCTCTATAGTAAAAGTTTTTTCCATTTTTCATGTATGGAGCTAAGATCGCGTGAGCGTCTAAGATTTCTTTCTTAACAGTTTTTTTCCAAGAGAAGAAACTTAGATCTTTAAGAGCATGGTGAGAAAGAGAGTGATTTGCCACAATGTGACCTTCACTTAAAATTCTCTTCATAAGAGCTGGTTGCTCTTTTGCATTGTTAGCGATAACAAAAAAAGTTGCTTTAACGTCATTTTCTTTAAGGATGTCTAAAACTTTATTTGTTACACCTGGAGTTGGTCCATCATCGAAAGTTAAGATGATTTCATTGTGTCCACGGTGAAGTCTCTCCATGTTTCCACGGTTGAAATCTTTATCTTGAACATCAGTTTCACTACCAATAATTTTCTGAGAAAAATCAGCATAAGAGTTTGCTGATAAAACAAGCAATGCTGCTAGAAGTGTTGTCTTCATATTAAAAATCCCCTTGTATTTGTGCTTGGGGGCTTTATACCTGAACTATTTTAAATATGGCGGTCATTGAAAAAATTTCATGGATTGAGACATATGAAGCTTATTTATGGTTTAAATCGGCAAAATTAAATGACTTATTGGGGGATAACTTATGAAATCACTATTCGCGTCTCTTCTTATGCTTTCTTCACTTAGCGCTTTTGCTTACAACTCAGAATACTCAAAATTAGTTCCAGGAAAAGAAGTTCTAGTAGATTCAGCAAATAAAGGGATTATTTCTTTAACACTGGATACGAAGTCTAAAAGCTCTACAGCAACTCCAAAGGTGACCATTGAAAATCAATGGGGGAATTTTGAGTGTGAATATAAGCAGACCCTTCTTCTTCATTCAGGATTCAATGTAGACACAAAAGTTTTCAAGAAAACTTGGGAAGTTCAAATCGCATGGCTTCCAGGTGCGGACTTAAGTGGATGTATCGTAAAAGTTTCTTATCCAGGAATGGAAGACTCGCGTGCTTCAATCTTCATGAACTACTAATGAAAATAAAAAGTTTTTTTGGATACGAGTACCCTACAAAACAGCTATCTGTTCATGGGTTCGATATGACAACAATAAAAGATTTAGATGAGAGTATTGATATTCTTTGCGAACACTTTGGCGAAGAAGATCAGGATCAATCTCTGGCCGAGGAGCATTGCCCTTACTTTGGGGTAATGTGGGAGTCAGGGATTGGTCTTACTCAACTCCTTACAAAAGAATTATGTTCGGGAAAAAAAATCCTTGAGATCGGATGTGGTCTTGCTCTTCCAAGTTTTGCGGCAACAAGGCTAGGTGGGAGTGTTATTGCCACAGATTTTCATGCGGATGTTCCCATATTCCTGAAGTTGAATCAGGAAAAAAACGGAATACAATTTGCTTATCAAGTAATGAACTGGCGAAATGAAATTGAGCGCACTCAAACATCACTTGGCCTGTTTGATTTAGTATTAGGCTCAGACATTTTGTATGAAAGCCAGCACCCGATGGAAGTTGCAAAGGCCTTAATCGCTTTTTTAAATCCTGGTGGAAAAATTATTCTGGCAGACCCAGGCAGGGCCTATATTCAGAAGTTTATTTCTTCAATGAGAGAGCTAGGTTATCCGGAGCATTTCACAACTCAAAAAGTTGAGGCGCGACTGACTCCAAAGAATGCAGATAGAGAAATTTATATTTTTGAATTTTCAAAATAGTTATTACCAATTGAGGTTTTTATGAAATTTTTTCTACTTTCATTATGCTTATTTACACAGTTTTCTCACGCAGCTGAAGAGACTATTGTTATACGATCAAGCAGTGAAGATTCTGAAATCGCAAAAATTCCTCAGCAATTAATGGCCACTTTTGTTGATCAAAAATTCAAAATGATCTCTGTTAGTAAAAATATTTATAACCTTAAAGTTTTGAATCTTAGATGTGATTATCATTCACGCGATGCTCTTTATCCGGATTATTTTAATGGCGGACTTCCTAAAGTGAACTGTTATGTTAATGCTGATCTTGAAATGGGAGGCAAAGGAACACCAGTTGAAGAGAGCCGTTACTTATTGAGTCTTATTAATTTAATCGAAAAGAAATTTGATACTTATTATACTGACTGTGCGATGGGCGGAAAATGTATGAGCTTTATTCAAAAAATAGACTGCACTTCAGATATGAACCAAGATGAAATGAATAAGGCATTTACTTGTACGTTAACAAGTAGATCAGAGTAATAGATCTTCGAAGAAAGAGCCAAGTCCATTTTTATCATCAATCAAATGAATTTCTAAAACCCACAAGTTGGGAGCAGGATTAAAATCAAGTGCTCCTAACTTTGCTTTTGAATGAACGGCGTGAGGGAAATCCCCTAGGCGATGACCGTACATGTTGCTATTGAGTCTCAGTCCTTTTTTCATTGCTTCCGCAGTGGCAAATTCATACAGCTCAGTACCTGTAAGTTTTTTTTCTTTCCATACGGCTTGAGTTGTATAAAAAATTTCCTTTGAAGCAAATGCGAGTTTGTTCAGGGAAGGATCATTACCGATGGTAAAAGTCTCGCCGTAATCACCTTCGTGATTGTAATAAACAGGACCGATATCAACGAAAAAAATATCGTTTTCTTTTAAAGTATATTCAAGAGAGTCATCACGGAAATTTTTTGTTGTATTAATCCCCATACGCATCTTCGTTGGGTGCCAGCGTTTTTCCATACCTGAGTCATCAAGCGTTTGCTCCAGAAGTTTTTTACCTTCTTTTTCAGTCATGCCTGGTTTTAATTTTTTAGAAAATTCTAAAACGACCTGTCTGGTTTTTTCTTGAGCGCGCAAATAATGGTCTAGATTAAATTGTTCGCCTAAGTTTTCAACAGGGTTTGAAGTCATATTTTTACTGGTGAGTCCGGTGCACAAGTGGCACAGCCAAAATCTGAATCGTCGTGATCGTCGATTTCATCTTGTAGGCTTTGTTGATATTTTTTCATGTCGGCATCAGTTGCACCAAGAGACTGAATGAGAGTCTCGGCAAGGCCTGGGGCCTTAATTTCAATATCAAGACCTGCCTCTTCCATTTGAGCAGCGAAGGCATAAGCATCCGCCATTTTTTCGATAGAGGTCTCGAATAAAGTTGTACCTGACATTGAATCTATGACGCGAACTTGGTTTGACATTTACCAAGACTAACAAGAGAATGCTCCCATGGTAAAGAGAGTTTTTTACATCGAAAAAGAAAAGTTTTTGCGTTCAATGTTTGAATTGGCCCTGCGAGCTAAAAAGGCCGAAGTCTATACCGTTGAAACTCTGGAAGATAACTTTTATTTAATAGAGGATTTAAAACCGGAAGTGATTATTTTCGACCTGGAGAGCTGTCAATCGGCAGGCCCGGAAGCTATGGAAAAACTTTTGTCATATTCAAAAACATCCCACTTAGTCCAAACCGGCGTTGTTGGTTCTGAGAACACTGTGGACCCAAGGGTAAAGAGCTTTCTAGCTAAGCCTATTGTGGCCCATAATCTTGCTGAAAGAGTCCTTTCTTTAATTGACTAAAATACTTTAGAGAAGATTTGTCCCTATTGGTCAAAAGCTTTCATAGGATCTTGTTCCCTCTTAAAATAGAGGTATGACAAATATAAATTACGAGATCTTACGAGATAAGAATACTTCCATGGTTTTCCTGTCGCAGCTCATGTCCACTGTGTGCGATAAGATGATGTCGATAGGTCTGGTGTGGTATCTCACCACCGTTTATTCCATTAACATCGTTCCATGGTTTTTAGCGATTAGTTTTCTTCCTCACATCTTCATGTCTTTTTATTCTTCTAAAATAATTGCACGACATGGAATTTTAAAAACAGTTATTGCAACGGAGTGGATGAGAGGGCTTATTCTTCTCATATTATTTGGAGCTCTATTTTTCGTGCCAGATCAAAGTCAGGGCGCACTCATTTGTTTGTTTGCAGCAGCTTTTTTTATTGGCATTGGTTCAAGCATTTTTAATCCTGCGATACTTTCACTTCCTCCAATTTTAGTAGAAACAGAAAAAGTCCCTGTGTTAAATGCACTGCTGGATACAAGTTTTTCAATATCTAATATTCTTGGAGCAGCTTGTTCTATTTTTCTTTTAAAATTTTTTGACATTAAAATTTTAGTGCTTATAAATGCCTTAAGTTTTTTTGCAGCAGCTTTTCTGCAAAGTAGAGTACAAGTTAAAACAAGTGTTGGCCCTACAAGTGTAGAGGCAGAGAAAAAAGATCCCATTGGGCTGCTAAGTCTTTTGAAAAAATATCCAGTTATTGCAAGAATGCTATTAAGTTTTCTTTTTATCAATTTGGTTTTTACGCCAATACTGGTGATGATTCCATGGTATGTTGAGAATGTTTTTAAGGGCAATGCCAGTGATCTCGCACTCATTGAAGGTGCCATGGGGTTGGGGGCTTTTGTAATGGGTATGGCGCTAACTCTCGGGGGATTTGCCATCAGAGATGAAAAACGAGTTGGTATGATGGCCATCATTTGTTTTTTATTCGGACTATTTTTTCAGGTTTTCTCTTTTTCAAAAACTACAGGAGAAGCTTCGCTACTGTTATTTTTAATTGGAGTTCTAAGCACTTTTTTAAATGTTCAAGTGCTGACATTTTTTCAGACAGCACTAGAGAAAGATGAAGTGCCAACAATTATGGTTGGAGTTAATATCATTTCAGCGGCGACTATGCCTGTAGCATTCGCTATCTCTGGGTTACTTTTTCCAGTTGTAGAAATTCCTAGTTTTGCGCTTATATGCGGCCTTATGACAATGCTGATATCGTTTTTTATGCCTAGTTTTTTAAGTAATAAAATTCAAAAAGGATCAATATGATATTTGGTAATAATGAAGTCATCGAAAGAGCTGTGGTTGGTGATGTAGATGAAATCATCACTCTCTATAGATTAGTTTATGGAAAGAAATATCCTATTTCATACGGGACGGATAGAGATTTGCTTGCAAGATCAATTCAGGATGAGATTTCTCACTTGGTACTGGTTGCACGTGACCTGGATAAAAAAGTTATTACAGGTGCCTTAATTGTAGAAATAGATTCAGAAAATAAAATTGGAAAATTATTAGGACTAGTTGTTCATCCAACTTTTCAAAAGAATAAGATTGGGAATCATTTAGTTGAGTTTGCTGGAGATCACTTTCTTGAAAAAGGAAATGTGCTCAACTCTCTTTATGCGACAACGAGGACCAATACAGTTGGGGCACAAAGGGTTTTTATAAAAAATCAGTATCTCCCATTGGGAATTTTTCCAAATGCACACAGACTAAGCCAGTATGAAACTGTCACGCTTTTTGCAAAGTTTAGAAAAGGGCTGCTTGAAAAAAGAGTTCCCGTCAAAGAAGTGGTTCCTTCCTTGATGCCCATCTATAGTATTCTGCAGAATCTTGTTCCAGATCTTGATGTGCCAACGGCAGCTGAAAATTTACCGACAGTCGCTTCTATTAATCAGGAAGCATGGGAATTTGAGATTATCCGTGCACCAAATTACGTTTATCGTAAGTTTATGGAAACTTTTCCTGATCCAAGAGACAGGTTTTTTCCATTTCACACTCCTAATATGCTCATCGCAGATAAACAGGGGAGAATTGAAATTTTTGCTTATTTCAGTAAGCGAGATGGCTATTGCACCCTTATTAAAGCGACCAGGCCCATTGCAGAATTAGGTGGAAGTTTATCAAGTCTTTATATGCAGCTCGATGACATTGGGGTGTCGTATATTGAAGTTTTAGTAAATGTTAAATTGACACCTACAATAACGGCGCTCATGGGAGGTCAGTTCGTTCCATCTGCTGTTTATCCTGCAATGAGAGAAGTCGATGGAAAGTTTGAAGACTATATTGTTTTAAGCAGAACGATGGAGCCATTGAACTTCAGAGGTATGTCAGTTATTTCTCAGTTTAAACCGTTTATAGATTTATATGTCGATACCTGGAAGCAGGTAAACCTCGACAGTATAGAGGTCGTTTATGGCAACAAATAAGCTGACTGTTCCAGACTTAAAAAAATTGAACTCAGTGCAGGCCCTTTGCGACCGTGAAGATCCTTATAAAGATTTTTTAAAAAGTGATGAACTTTTTCTAAAAGCGATGAGAGAGATAAGCCAGTGGCATATGGACAAAAGTCCATTTTACAAAGACCTCGCAGCCTCTCAAAATTTTGTAGCGAGTGAAGTTCAGAAAATGGAAGACTGTTTAAAGATTCCTCATCTATGGGCCCATTTTTTTAAAGGTAATGAAATTCTTTCTATTCCTCCTGCTGAAGTTTTTTTACATCTGACTTCTTCGGGAACAACGGGACAAAAATCTCAGATTTTTTTTGATGAGTGGACGATCAGGTCAGCTCAAAGAATGGTCGACTGGATATTTGAAGAATATCAATGGATAAATCCTGAGCAAAAATGTAACTACGTTCTTTTTAGTTATGAAACAGAAGCAAGTTCAAAATTGGGAACAGCTTATACTGATAACTTTCTTTGTAAGTACGCTCCGGTTAATGAAGTCTTTACGACTTTAAAATTAACAGGTGATGGCGGACACGAGTTTGATACCTACGGTACCATTGAAGCCTTTAAAAGATTTGCTGAGCAAGGTCTGCCTGTAAGACTTTTTGGTTTTCCGGCATTTTTTTATTTCGCACTAGAGAGAATGAAAAAACTTGGGCATCCACCTTTAAAATTTCACAAAGACTCTTTGGTTTTTTTAGGTGGTGGCTGGAAAGGGCACGCTGATAAACAAATTGAAAAAAATGATCTTTATGATCTTGCCCACGAAATGTTGGGTATTCCAAAAGAGAGACTTCGCGATGGATTCGGCTCAGTAGAGCATTGTATTCCGTATGTCGAATGCAGTGAACATGAATTTCATGTTCCGGTATGGTCGAGAGTTTTTATTAGAGACGTTGAAACGCTAAAACCTCTTGGATTAAATGCCAAAGGCTTTCTGCATTTCATTTCACCTTATATAACTAGTATGCCCGCTCACTCAGTTATTATGGGAGACATGGCCTCACTTCACGATAAATGCAAATGCGGATTAGATACTCCTTATTTCAAAATTCATGGAAGGGCGGGAGTTTCGAAAAATAAGAGCTGTGCTCTTGCCGCCTCTGAACTTTTAAAAGGGAAGGCGTCATAATGAGTGCAAATTTATGGAATGGTAAAATTGTCACAGATGCTGAGTTTAAAACACTTTTTGAAGAGCACTCAGATGATCATGAGTTCTGGGCCAAGCCGCCATTGAGTCATTATATACTCTTTGATGCCGTTGAAAAAATCCAAGTAGAGCTTGTTAAAAAAGAGAGTTTTTATAAAAAGCTTTTAGAAGATCTTCAAAGCCGTGATGATATAACGAGTGATGAATCAGAATTTTCAATGAAGGCCCTGATTGATTTTTTGAGCATTGACCAGCTTAGGCTGAAACTTAAAAGAGAGTTAGGAAGTGAGCACCCGTTTGAATTAAAAAGACAGGATGCGAGGTCTGATCATTTTGAATCGTGGTATCCACTGGGGACACTGGTTCATGTCACACCTAATAATTCGCCACTTCTGAGTGTCTTAGGTGTGATAGAAGGACTTCTTAGTGGAAACGTAAATCTATTAAAACTTGCAAGAAAAGATAGCAGCTTTACTGCTCTCTTTTATGAAGAGTTATGCAGGCTTGATACAACTCAAACATTAAAAAAATATGTTTATATCGCTAAAGTCAGCTCTAAAGAAAAAACTTATTTAAAAAAGTTTTTGGCCCTAGGAGATGTTATCTCTGCATGGGGTGGAGAAGAAAGTGTTCAGAGCATACGCGAAATGTCTCCAAAAGGAGCGCGCATTGTTGAATGGGGACACAAAATTTCTTTTTCTTATATAACCCAATCAAAGAAAACTGATTACGACGTTTTAAAAAAACTCGCCTATGAAATTTGCCTCAACGAGCAACTTGCTTGCTCAAGCCCTCAGTGTGTTTTTATTGAAGACGCTGACTTTGAAGACTTAAAAAGTATTTCCAAAACTCTTGGTCTAGCTCTGGATGAAGTCTCTCCTACGATGAAGAGAGTTCTTCCTGGGGTTCAGGAGATGGCGGAACTCACTGTCACAAAAGAGCAGGTCAGGCTAAAGTCAATTAAAGGGGGAAGTCTTTTAGTTGAGTCACCAAAAAGAGAGTGGAGAATCTATGTGGAAGATACGCCTGCCTTGAACTCATCTCCATTATTTAGAACCATCTGGTTAAAACCAATGCCTAGGTCAAAAATGATTAGTCATTTAAGACCACTTAAGACTTATCTTCAAACTGCAGGTATTGCAGCTGACTCTATGGAAGTCGAATCTCTTGTTCGTGATTTATTCATGAGTGGTGTTCAAAGAGTCAGAGCAATCGGTGAGATGACTGACAGTTATATTGGCGAGCCTCATGATGGTGTTTATGCTTTAGAGAGATATTGCCAACGCATTAATTTTCACGATTCAAAAGTCTTTACGATGATGAAAAATAAATCGACTTTTGAAGATGTAAAATCTCCCACACCTAAAAAATCAACCCCCATCATGGAAAAAAGTGATTTCCAAAATCAGGTGGTGGCCGACAAGTATTCCGATTTATTTTTTTACAGTGGTGGAAGCTCTGGTGAGCCGAAATTATCAGTATTCACTTATGAAGATTACAACAGACAAATGGAAGTCGCGGGATCAGGTCTATATGCAGCTGGCTTAAACCCAGCAACAGACAGATGTATGAATCTTTTTTATGCCGGATCTTTATATGGCGGCTTTGTGAGCTTCTTTACGATTTTAGAAAAATTAAATGCCGTTCATTTTCCAATGGGAGCAAGTACAGATTTTGCTCTGGTGGGAAAGACGATCATTAAAAATAGAGTTGATACATTGTTAGGGATGCCGTCTTATTTGATTCAGTTATTTAAAGAAAATCATGAATCTTTCAAGGCCTATAAAGGAATTAAAAAAATCTTTTTTGGTGGCGAGCATTTTAGTGAGGCCCAAAGGCAGCACTTAAAAAAAGAATATGGAGTTGAAATTGTCCGCTCTGCCAGTTATGGATCAGTGGACGCTGGGCCTCTTGCTTACCAATGCGAGTTTGCAGTTGGAGGGATTCATCATTTAAATGAGAAACTTCACGACCTGGAAATTGTAGAGCTAGAAAAAGATGCAGCAGTGAAAGACGGAGAAATCGGAAGGCTTCTTTTTACTTCTAAAGTTCGTCACGGTCAGCATATTGTCAGATATGCAATAGGCGATGTTGGTAAGAAGATCTCGGGTGCTTGCCTTTGTGGAAGGCATGGAGTGCGCTTTGAGCTTCTTGGGCGTCATGGTGATGTCTTTAGAATCGGAACAACATTTTTGAGTTATCAGAAGTTTCAGAAAATCCTAATTGATAAATTTGATTTTGTTGGAAGTATTCAGCTTCATCTTCATCCAGGAGATGCTGTAAAAAAAGAATCAGTTTTAATAAAAATTGAAAACCTCTTTAATGTTACGCAGACTCCTGAGAGTCTTCATAAATTATTCTTAGCAGAGTACCCTGATTTAAATCTGGTCGTGAACCTTGATAAGGTTTTAGATTTTAGCGTAGAGATCGTAAAAAAGAGTGATATGGTGAGCAGTGCGAGCACTGGAAAATTAAGAAGTGTTATTGATCATAGGAACTAAAATGCAGAAGTGGACTTTAAAAGAAATTGTTGAACATGCTAAAAAATATTCACCCTATTATGGTGAGCTTTATAGAGATGTAGATACAACAAAACTATCTGATTTACCTATAATAGATCAATCACAGTTCTGGAAAAGCGTGGTTGTAACTGAGAAGAATCCAGATGGGATTGTCTTCAAAAGTGGTGGAAGCACCGGTGCTCCAAAATACTCTTATTTTACCAATCTGGAATGGATGAGCTTTTGTGAAGGCTTTGGGTTGGGCATGGCCGAAGGAATCCTCTCATCAGGTGATAGAGTTGCCAATTTGTTCTATGCAGGCGATTTGTACGCGTCTTTCCTATTTATTAAAGACTCACTTAATTTTATTCCGGCAGATAAGAAAAAGCTGACTCATTTTCCGATTGCCGGCCAGACAGATCATCTGCAAATTTTAAAAACGATAGAAGAATTTGATATCAACGTGATTGTTGGAGTGCCCTCTGCTGTTCTCATCATGTTAGAAAAGTATTCTCAAAATAAAACCATTTTTCCAAAGCTTAAAATAGAGAAGATTCTATTTGGTGGTGAGGCTCTTTACGACGATCAAAAAACAGCTCTTTTAAAAATCTTTCCAGATGTACAAATCTCATCCATCGGATGTGCAAGTGTTGATGGTGGGCTTATTGGCTACTCAAGCACAGATTGTAAAAGTGGAGAGCATAGATGTTTTGATGGATCTAATATCATCGAAATTGTCGATCCGGATACACTTGAGGTGATCACTGAAAAAAACCGCGTAGGGAAGGTCTTATTAACCAATCTGGCGCGAAAACTTATGCCTATCATACGTTATCCGGCAGGAGATCTTGCAGAGTGGATAGAAGACGCTGGGTCACCTGATCGTAAATTTAAATTACTTGGACGATCAGAAGAAGCAGCGAGACTTGGAACGTTGAGCGTTTATTTTGAAGACACTCGAGAGATGTTGATGAAGACCATTTCTCATATTAGTGGGATTCAGTTTCAGATGATTTTGAAACACTTTGATCACAAAGATCAGCTGACATTTAAAGTTTCTTCTCAAGACATTAAGGCGCTTGAGTTAGAGGTAAACAATATTTTAGAAGCATTCATAAAAGAGAAAGGAACATATATAGATTTAGTAAACAAAAATCTTATTCATCCACTAGTTATAGAAGTAGTTACTCAAGAGAAACTAGAGGCAAATTCACGAACAGGTAAATTAAAACGTATTATTGACTTAAGATCTTAAATTTAAGTCTTGTATACGCTTTGTCTCTATATTTGTATTAGGTAAGAAGCCATTCGTTTGTTACAATGGAAAAGTAGCTAACCAGGAGAATCATGAACTCTGATACAAAAGTCGTCATCTTTGGCATCGTCATTACAATTCTAGTTTTTGCATTCACTATCTATTATCAGCTTAAGTAGTCGTCCAATCGCTCTCTTCAAGTCTCGGGTCGTTAGGGCCTAAGATATATTTCTGAACGCCTAAGTTTCCAAAGATAAAATCGGGTACTCTTATACGATAGAAAATACCTTTCTCGTGATTACTTGTATTCACCACATTGGTCTTAGACATAACAGCAGAATGAGAAGCACCATCTTCATATGGGATAAAGAGATCAAACGTGTCTTGCTTAGACAAGAAAAACTCTACAATGTGTGATCGAAGAGCACTCATATCTTCCGGGTCATAGCTAGAAACGAGAAAGCTATTTGGGTATTTTCTCAAAACAATTTTCTTTAACAGGTCATCATCAAGTTGATCTTTTTTGTTAAAAACAATGATTGTTTCTTTATCAGTTACATTAAGCTCTTTTAGAACGTCATAAGTGACTTCAAGTTGCTTTTCGTAATGAGGATCTGAAATATCACAAACGATGATTAACAAATCTGCTTCAAGGGCAGATTCAAGTGTCGTTTTAAAACCATCAATTAAAGTATTGGGAAGGTTGGAGATAAATCCTACCGTATCAATCATAATCATGGGAGGCTTAGTATCTGGGTTCAGCATACGATAAGTTGAATCAAGTGTGGCAAAGAGTTTATTTTCTTCCAGGATTTCCACTTTACATAAGCGGTTCATGATAGAAGATTTTCCCGCATTGGTGTAACCCACAAGCGCTGCCGTCACGGCCTGGTTTTCACGACGCTTTTTTCTGACTTCTCTTTGTTTGGCGAGAGTGACTAACTCTTCTTTATAAAACTCAATTCTGTCTCGGATGATACGACGGTCAAGCTCGATCTGCTTTTCACCTTCTCCACCAAGAACCCCGACACCACCACGCTGACGGTTTAAGTGAGTCCAAAACCCCGCAAGGCGAGGAAGCATGTACTGAAGTCTGGCGATTTCAATTTGGATTTTTGCTTCTTTTGTTCGTGCGTGTTTAGCAAAAATTTCAAGAATAACGTGAACACGGTCAACAACCGAGAGCCCCGTTAATTTTCTAATATTCGTTATCTGACGGGCCGTTAGTTCAAAGTCGAAAACTAAAAGTTTTGATCCATCAGCTTCTGCTGCTTCTGCGATCTCTTTTAATTTACCAGAACCTAAAATGCTGGCTGGATCGATATCCTTTTTATTTTGAATGTGAGCTTCACCAGTTTTAAGTCCAAGTGTACGTAGAAGCTCTCTAAGCTCGTTAATAGATCTTCTAGATTCACTTTCTGTCTGGTGATCGGGAAAACTAGGCGAGACGATAGACACGAGTGTCGCGCGGTAATCGGGATCAATATTAAACTCATTATCCATCATATAGAAATTATCCTTTCACTGTGACAACGATGTTGTCTAAAAGTCTGGTTGTACCTAAACGGTAGGCTGCAATGACCACATAGTCATGAGTCTTATCCCCGGGAGTTTCCAGATTTTCAGCATCCAGAACTTCCAGGTAATCCCATCTCTTATCCTGAAGGTTCTCAGCGATAAAAGATTTATAGTCTTGTTTTGTTTTAATTAATTTTTCAATTTTCTGCAGAGTGGTTGGAAGCTTCATCGCTTCAACTCGCTCACTTTCACTTAAGTATTGGTTGCGGCTTGAAAGGGCCAGGCCTTCAGAGTTTCTGATGATAGGCATGACTTTTATTTTAAACGGTAAATCGAGATCTTTTACCATTTTCTTGATCACGAGACATTGCTGGAAATCTTTTTGTCCAAAGTAGGCAATATGAGGTTTGGTAATGGCAAAGAGTCTATAGACAACAGTGCTGACTCCATCGAAGTGAGTTGTTCTTATGGCCCCTTCAAGTTTTGAAGTAACTCCGCTGATGGAGATGTTTGTGGAAAAGCCTTCAGGATAAATCCCATCGTTTGTCCTTGGGGCGTAAACGACGATATCTTTAGTTGCCACAATCAAAAGTGCGACAGCTGAAATTTTCGCCAGGTCATCATCAAGGGTGCGCGGGTATTTATCAAAATCTTCAGTCGGGCCAAATTGTTTTGGGTTAACGAATATTGTGACAATTGTCACATCGTTATCGGCAACAGACTGCTCAATCAAAGAGATATGGCCTTTGTGAAGGTTTCCCATCGTAGGGACGAGACCTACTGATTTTGACTCCAGAGAATTTCTGTAGTGATCAAAATCTTTTCTATTGGTGAATACTTTTATCATAATGAGTTTGAGGGAAAAATATGGTTTAAGATTTTCTGTGCAAGTTCTCTCTTTGAAAGCGGACCTTCAAAGATATAACCTTTGTTGGTTAAAAGGCGATAGTCAGCATGATCAGCATTGAAGCCTGCGACTTTCTGATTTTTCACAAGTCCATTATGAACTTTAGTTCCCACTAAAAGATCAACCGGTTTTGACTGCATTTTTTTATTTAAGATAGCATCACTTGTATCTGTTTCGGCCGCAAATCCTACGACCAGTTGCTTGTCTGATTTTTTTTCAAGTACTGATTTTAAAATATCAGAGGCCTTTTTAATTTTTAAGCTGTCAGTGATTGTATCTTTTTTTATTTTCTCATCGTTAGCTTCAAATTCAATATCTGAAATTGCCGCTGAGCTGATGTAGGCGTCAGCGCGGGATAAATTCTCGTGAACGGCCTTTTTCATATCTTCTACTGAAGACGTTCTGAGCATTGTAAAATTAGGATGCTTTAAAAAGAGATCAAGCTTGGCCGTGGCATTTAATCCCGCAACCATGATCACTTTATGCCCCATTGAAAGAGCTGCTTCAGCAAGATAGAAACCAGTGATTCCTGAAGAAGAGTTAGTTAAGTATCTGACCGGATCAAGAGGAGTGATTGTGGCGCCTGTGGTAACCAAAATGGTTTTTTGGTTATTTCCCGATAATGGTTTTACCATCGCAGGAATCAGTTCAATAATTTCATCAACACTTGGAAGCTTTCCAAGACCAACTTCTTCACAAGCAAGAATGCCGGCATCCGTAGGAGAGACAAAAAGGTTATTGAGAGTTTTTAATTTTTTAATGTCTGAAATATTTTCTTTCGTAAATGGGTGATCAAGCATGACCGAGTTCATCGCTGGAAAGATCAATGAATTTTTTGAAGGCTCCAGTGCTAGGAAAACGGAAGTCAGTAAATCTGAAGCTTCACCGCGGGCCATTTTAGAAAGTGTATTAGCAGAAGCAGGAGCGACCACAAAAACATCACACCATCTCGCAAGATCTATGTGCAAAACATTCTTATGAAGAAAGTCATCTTCAGAATTATAAACGTCAGTGACTCCTAAATATGTGAAGACTTCTGGGATCACAAATTTACGAGCGCCTGCGGTTAAAATAACTTTAACTTCGTGACCATTTTTAAAGAGGCCTCGGGCAATGTCCAATGCTTTATATGCGGAGATTGATCCGCTTACGCCTAACAATATTTTCATTGAGAAAATATTCCACAAAAGGTGCGTGTTTGCAATTTTAAGGAAGAACGATTGAGACGATTTTCTTAGTGTGCGGGATGTAACTAAAGACAAATAATGTGCAGAAAAAAATCAAACATGTCGCCTGAGAGATAATGAGGAACCAGCCCATTTTACCAAAGCTCTTATCAATTGTTTTAACAGTGTAATTGGTTTTTAAAACTTGCTGACGATACTCGGCAACTTCACTGTATTGTGAAATCTTACTTGAGATTTCTTGGTCTCGAAACTCTTGTCTTTTTCGTTGTAGTTCGTCATCTGTCATTTGGAAGCCCCCGGGCCATAATACGCTACGATATATATCGGTTATTATAGTCTAAAGCTTAAATGACGGCCTGTTGCTCTTTAACTGTTTGAAATCTCTTGATGAAAGTACAGCGTTGGCATAGATCTTCGACCAGTTTTCTCGCCGCAAAGCCTTCCCTCATGCTTCTGGCCCGCTGGCCTGCTAAGACTTCTGAGAGAGTCTTTTCTGGCATCTTGCCTAAATCCAGTCTTGCTTCTTTATCCAGACAGCACGCGACGACCGTTCCGTCAGCATGAATGCCTACGTGAGAGCTTACGCCGTGACAGAATCCGACATTAGATTGAATAGGCATAAGTGGAGAAGGCCACTCAAAACGTGAGTCAAAATGAAGATAGACGCGTTTATAAATGCGTTTACTTTTAATGGATCCAACATCGATGTCTTCTTTAATTTCTGTTTCAAAAAAGTTAGCGATCGTTTTTAGTATATCTGAATTGGAGTCATTCTGAGTTTGAGTTTCAAAGATATTCCATAGGCGATAATTGATATAAAGCTCTGGACGAAGCTCCTGAGACTCCTTAGAGAAATTGAGAATATCGAGAAGATATGGGTTGATATCTTTATTTTTGAAGTTGTCTTTAAAAGCATGAATTGAAAAATTAATCTGATGAAAAGCAGGGGATGTTGAAAGTAGTTTTTTATATTTATTGAGAAGAATTCCATTCGTCGTAAGATTAATTCTTACACCTGCTTCTTCACAGTGCTTAATGATTGTTTCAAATTCAGGATGGGCCAGAGGTTCACCCATAAGGTGTAAACAAACTTGCTCTGTATGGGGAGCAACGTCGTGAATAATCGTTTTAAACATCTCTGCATTCATAATCTTCTTATCGCGATCTACGACAGGGCAAAACGAGCACTGTAGATTGCAAATATTACTGATCTCAATATAAACACGTTTGAATTTATTCATTTTAATGTTATCTAGCACAATATATGTCACAAATCCAAAATAACAGTTTCTATTATTTCCTATGTAATCCAGGCTCGGAGAAGTTCCTGAAAGAAGAAATCAGGCTGATTTATCCAGAACTGGTTTTCGCTTACTCTACTGAGGGATTTGTAACTTTTAAGGAAACCAGGCCCTTAGGTAAAACTCTAAGGCCTGTTTTCTGCCGTCACTTCGGAAGATTCATAAAACGCGGAAGCCTCGAAGAGGTGAGCGCTGGAATAGGTAGTCATCTTTACTACAGCCTTCAAGGCGAAATTTTTAAAACTCACCCTTATAAAAATGGCGACTGGGTAAAAGAAATCATCAAAGTTTCTGAGACTCAATATTATTTAGGTGAGTTTAAAGCGAGTCTGTTGACAGCTCCAAGTGCTGGCGGATTTTCAACGGCAACTCTTCCTGAGATTGCACCTTCGAGAGCTTATTTAAAAGTTATTGATGGACTAAATTATATGGGCGTTAATCTTCCAGCTAATGATTACGCGCTAGAGATTGGTTCAAGTCCAGGAGGAGCGACTTATGCCCTTCTAGAGATGGGTTTAAGAGTTGAAGGAATTGATCCAGGAGAGATGAGTCCGGTGTGCCTGGAACATCCCAAATTTATTCATCATAGACAGTCGATTCAAGATTTTCATGTTTCATCATTAAAGGATCATGTGCAGTGGTTGTATGTTGATATGAATCTTCCACCAGAAGGATCATTAAGAGAGATTGAAAAAGTTGTCGATGCAATCAGACCAACTCTCAAAGGGGCCTTCATTACATTGAAGATGACAAAGTTTGAACTCGTATCACGAGTACCGATGTATTTAAATATTATGGGTAAGATGGGCCTTAAAGTTGTGATGGCAACTCAGTTGCCATCACATAAGCAAGAATTTTTAGTCTACGCCGAATAATTAAAGAGTCTTTTCAATACTCGAGAGTATTTTTGGGTCCATGGGCTCGGTTTTCGAATCAAAACGGGCCACAACGTTTCCATTTTTATCAACGATGAACTTTGTAAAGTTCCAGCCAATTTCACCTTCATAATTTTTTCTTGAAGTAAGCCATTTATAAAGACCATTTTTCTCTTTACCCAGCACGATCTGTTTTTCAAAAATGGGGAAGGTAACGCCGTATTTTAAACGACAGATATTTGCGATATCTTCATTAGATTCAGGAGACTGCTCTCTAAAGTCATTGCTTGGAAAACCCACGACGATAAAGTTTTTGCTCTTGTATGTCTGATAAAGCTTTTCAAGATCATCGAGTTGTCCGGTAAATCCACAGCGTGTGGCGATGTTGACCACTAGGACGGTTTTATTTTTGAAATCTTTGAAGTTGATTTCTTTTTTATTCGTGTCTGTATATTTAAAGTCGTAGAAGCTCTCGGCCTGTGCCGGAAGCGTTGTAAGGGCGGCCAATAGGATTGCAAAGCACAAAAATAATCTAGTCATTGAGTTCCTCTCGCGTTAGTTGATTCTTGTCATTGATTATATCTTTGTTAGGTTAGTTGAAAAGGTTGTCTACCCAATGTTTGTCACTTATGATTGATCGGTTCGTGATGATCCCTTATTATGAGGCACTATGTTTCCATCTGATGCGACGATCATGACATTTTTTGCTCAATATGCGCATTCTCCTGCGCTTATTTATACCATCGTTGCGACGATGATGTTTCTTTCTAGTTTTGGACTTCCGTTACCTGAAGAAGTTACAATTGTGACCTTAGGGCTTTTGGTACATATGGGAGCATATCCTCAAGACTACCCACCTCCACCAGGAATAGAGGTGCAGCCACTCAATATTTATACAGCTATGGCGGTTTGTTTTTTCTCCATAATGATCAGCGATTTTATAGTTTACTACATTGGTAAAAAGTTTGGGACGAGTCCTACTGTCCATAAACTCTTTAGAAAATTTCTGGGAGAGCACTCCTTAGAAAAAGCTCGTACGATGATTCACAAGCATCGCTTTATAGTCCCTGCCATTTTTCGTTTTACACCAGGTGTCCGTTTTCCGGGACATCTTAGCTGTGGAATGATGGGGATCTCTGTCTGGATATTTTTACTGGCCGATGGCCTCGCCGCCCTTATTTCAGTACCCACTCAAGTTTATTTATTTGCCACCTATGGTGAAGTGATTCTCTCAACTATTAAAGAAGTGAAGCACTATGCATTTATAATTGCTTTGATCGCTCTAGCTCTTTATATAGCAGTTAAGTTGAAGCAGAAGATTTTCGGCAAAAAAGATCCTGTCATAGCTCCTTAAATCAAAAACGTATTAAATTTTGCCTGACAACTTACGATAAGTAGTCCCAAGAGGGCTCTTATGAAAAAATTAGAAAAATTCACAGCATTACTTGTCCTAGCATCTTTAGCTGGCTGCCAGACTCCTATGAAGAGGGATCCAAGTTCAGTCACAATTACAAGAGAAGCAAAAGAGTGGGAAGAACTTAGAAACCTAAAACAAAGAAGTGTTGAGCTTGGAGCATTGAGTGTTCATTTTCATAAAAAGAAAAATGAAGGCCAGTTAAAGAAAATCCAGGATGAGCAAAAATCAATTGCGGCTAAAATTGCTGAAATTGAATCTAGCATTGGAGCACTTTCAGGTGGCGCTAATGAGCAGATCGTTACTGCACCTAAAGAATGGAGAGAAGAAAAAGAAAGATGGGAGCTCTCTAAAATAGACTTATATGAAGCTCAGAAGAACGTACAGTTTTCTGTTTCTACTTATGAAGCTCGTGAAACAAGAGTAGACCTTACTCATACTTTTTTTTCAACTGCAGGTTATTCGGCCACAAATAGTGAAGACCCAAAACCAACTGCAGACTTTACTGTAAAGTGCGATGCTGACTTTGAAGTTAAATATGGTGTAAGCACTAAAAAAGTATTGGCCAACCAAACTTTTAAGTTTTCATTAGGAGATAAAAAAATCTCTAATGATTCAAGACAAATTATCTTTAAACCAAACATGAACTCGTGTGACTTTAAATTCGTAAATTCATACGGTCCTAAAAAGGCCTATGCTTTTAAAGTTGTGAATGAGTCAGCTAGCTTTAAAAAGCTTGAGTCACTTCTTAGTACAACGGAAGTTTGTTCTGTTAAAAAAGGAACTCAAAACTTTTTTGAGGACACAGAATTTACAAGTATGACATGTCCAATGAAATACGATTCAATCCAGCTTTTACCAGAGCCGGAAGATAGCTTTCATGCTCGTGCCATTGCACTTTTAGGACAAGATCTTCCAGAAGATTTTATTAAAAATGGTAACCCTTATGCAGAACTAGATTTTTCAAAAGCTCCAACTTTTGATGCAATCGCAGTTTCATACCTTGTTTATAGAGCAGACTTTTACGGGACACTAATGTCACGTATCCTTGCTCACCACGCAGACAAAGGAGCTATCGTTCGTATCATCGTTTCAGAAGTTATTACACTTGGAAAAGATGAAGCTATGTATGAAAAACTAATGGCAGAACACCCGAATATGAAAGTTGTTAAATACAAGTTTGATAACGCTCAAAAAGGTGGTGCTTGGATTTCTGAACTTCACCGTACAAATCACGTAAAGATTTTTGCAGGGTATTCTAAGTCAAATCCTGAAGCTTCTTTTGCAATCGTTGGTGGTAAAAATATTCACGATGGTTTCGTTTTCAAGACTCCAGTAGACGTAGCAAAGTATCCTGAAATTGTTAACTATGCTTCAGGAGATGATTCGTGGGCATACTGGCGTGACTTTGAAATGGTCATTAAAGGACATGAGTTTGTTGAAAGTGTGATGAGAAACTACCTGAACTTCTATCACATCAACAAAGAAAATCTTGTTATGAAGTTATCGAGTGTTGCTGTTCAAAAAGAAAATGCAGCTCAGGCAGAACAAGAAAGTCTAAGATATTATGTTTCAATTCCATTTAAAGATGAGCCGAACCTTAATCAGTTTTATGCTCGTCTAATTGACTCAGCTAAAAAGAAACTTCTAATCAGTTCACCATACTTCAGACCTGTTCAGGAAATTGCAGATGCAATCAATAGAGCAGCACTAAGAGGAGTGGATATCACAATTATTACTCGTCTCGACCTGGAAGGTGATACTGCCGACTTTATTCTTGGAGCAGTTAATAAAGATGGTGTAAATCAATTCAGAAAAAATACAAAAGTTTTTGAATACATTGAACCAAAAGTTATTCTTCACTCTAAGCTGGTTATGATTGACGATGAAGTTTCTTTCATCAGCTCTGTTAACCTGAACAAAAGAAGTTTTTACCACGATCTTGAAAACGGTGTTCTCGTAAACGACAAAAAGTTCACAGTTCAAATGGGTGAGTTATACAAAGAATATTTAAAGATCTCAAAACAATTAACTGAAGAGCAGAAAATTGTTTTCTGGAAAAGATGGATTATTAAAGTTTTTGATAAAGTACTATAGAATTTTCAGGCCATCAGGATCAACCTGGTGGCCTTCGTGTTTTAACAGATAAATCTTCATTGCCATTCCACCAGAAAAACCAGTTAATTTCCCTGTTGATCCAACCACTCGGTGACAAGGAATGATGACCGGAATCGGATTTTTTCCATTAGCTCCACCTACGGCCCTTTGACCTTTAGGATTTTTCAAATACTCCGCTTGTTTCCCATAACTCCAGATTTCTCCGTAAGGAATGACGGATAAAGCAGACCATGCTTTGTTTTGAAACTCTGTTCCTGCTGGAGAAAGGGGAAGATCAAAATTTTTTCTCGTTCCATTAAAATACTCATTCAATTGAGCATGGGCCTTATTTAAAATTATATGGGTCTGTGACTCGACTGCATGTTCAAGCAGAGGTTTCAATTCATCATTCACATATAATGCGACTAATGCATTTTCAGATGCAATAAGAGTGATAGTTCCTATAGGAGATTTTAGTGTTTTAAAACTCAACATCGGGACACCTTGTTTGCCAGTGGCGTTAGCCTAAGTAGTCATAAGCTTAAATATTTCGAATAATTCTAGACGATAATTATTTAATGCGGTACCTATTCTAGCAGAAATTTTTTAATAAAAGGAGATATGGATGTTTAAAAAATTATTATCAACGCTAGTGCTCGCAGCAGTATTCTCGCAAACTGTACAGGCCTATGATCTAACTAACAAGTTTGGACTTGGTATCTCTGGTGGATATGCAATTCCGGTTTTTGGAAATCAATTTAACAATGCTGCTGATGCAGACTTTGGTTACGGTGTTCATGGACGTTACCACTTCAATGAATTTTTTAATCTTGAACTTGGTGTTTCACGCCAGGAGTTCGATAAAACGAAACTTCTTTTTGATAACCTGAATCTTTTAGGTGTGTGGAGAATGGCAGGATCAAGCGACTTCACTCCTGTAATGGGACTAGGAGTTGGTGGAACGAGAATTAAAAACTTTACACCAAAAAGTATTAAGTTAACAGGTCTTGTTCGCTTAGGGGTTGAGCACGGATTTTCTCAGTGGTTTTCACTAGGCCTTTATGCTGACTACCAATACGTTTCAAAACTTGCTGGAGAAATGCCAGGCGGAAGAGCTCACGTTGTGACTCCTCAACTAGGATTAACATGGTACTTCGGTGGAGAGAAAAATTCTTACCAAGCACCTGTTCAATCAACTCCAAAAGAAGAAGTTAAAGCTGCACCAGCTGCATTCGTAGATGAGAGCAATCTTGATTCAGACGATGACGGAGTTAAAGATCCTGAAGATAAATGTCCAAGTACTCCTAAAGGAGTAACTGTGAACTCAATCGGATGTGCTGTTGATGAAAAAGCGACAATGCAAATTAATGTTGAATTCGACAGCGGTAAATCTGCACTTAAATCACAATACAATGACCATATGAAAGAAGTGGCGGCGTTTCTTACAAAGTATGAAGAAGTAAGCGTTCAAATTGAAGGCTATACTGATAATACTGGTTCAGTTGCAAAAAACACTTCACTTTCAGAAGCGAGAGCAAAGTCAGTTATGAACGCTCTTGTTAAATTAGGCGTAGATAAGAAGCGCTTAAGTGCAAAAGGATTCGGTCCGGCCGATCCAATTGCTGATAACAACACACCAGAAGGTAGACAGGCCAACAGAAGAGTTGTTGCCGTTTTATCTTCAAAGTAATTTATAGTTACGAATTGTAAGAAAGGCCCAGAATTGGGCCTTTTTTATTTTGGTAGTCAAACAAGAGATTATCCAATAAAATAATTTCGAATCTATGAATTTTTTGAGAAAAAAATGATCACTGTATTAATTGTCTTTGGATGTCTTTTTTTAAACGCCATCCTGTCATGCGCCGAAATGGCCTTCGTTACAATCGACGAAAAAATCTTACGCAAAAAAGTTTTAGCTGGTGATAAAGCAGCGGCCTATATCGAAGAGATGGGAAGATCTCCCGAGCGTATTCTCTCAGTTGTCCAAATTGGTATTACACTTGTTGGTGCTATCTCTGGAGCAGTCTCTGGTGCTGGAGCTGAAGAGAGTCTTTCACCTAAACTGATGCAATGGTTTGCTCTAAATGAGCAACTGGCAGAAACTCTTTCAATCATTATCATCGTAGCCCCTTTAACAATTCTTTCAGTTATTATTGGTGAGCTTGTTCCAAAGTCTATCGCTATTCGTTTTGGTATGCCGATTATTCTTAGACTTGCTCCTGCACTTAAAGTGGCAGAAAAAATTCTAGGACCACTGGTTAATCCAATGGAGAAGGCCACAGATGCTATCTTAAAACTTATTTTGAAATCAAACCCAGTGGAAGAAGCAGCAGAAGTAGAGGAGCTTTCACTTAAGGGACTTCGAAACGAATATAAACAGTATTTTCATAATCTATTAGATCTCGATTCAAAAAATATCGGTAGCATTATGGTTCCTTGGGAGAAAGTTGATAAATTGGACTCTACAGCAGAGCCCGAAATTGTATCAGCACTTATTCTTTCAACCAGAAGAACAAGAATACCGGTTGTCGATGCAAATGAGATTTACGGCTACCTTCACTCAAAAGAGTTTGTTAATCTTTCTCAAAGTGGTGTTGGGGATAACTGGTTAAGTTTTGTTCGTCCTATTCAGGCCATGGCAAAAGATACAAAAGTTCTTGATGCATTAAGAACTATGCAAAAAAAGAAAGCTCACTTTATGATCGTTGGAACTCACGAGCATCCATTAGGTATCGTTACCTTGGAAGATATTCTTGAAGAGGTCTTTGGCGATTTCATCGACGAAGATGAGGACGGAAAAGTAAAACTATTCCTTAGAAGAAACCAAGTTTTCAAATAAATCTAATTCTTATTTTCGAATTGTTTAGCAAAGACAACTCTGTTGTCTGATGAAAGACATACTTTTTCCAAAGAATTTAATTTACGATTTAATTGATTAACTAAAGTTGTGAACTCTGCATTCTCCGATGAGATAGTAGATTTTGGCGTTACAAGTGATTTATTTAAGCCCATAACAACATTGATAGTTACTTGAACTTTCACGTCGCGGTTATCAAAGTTGATTTCCATATCTTGAAAAGTAAGTCCGTAAACTCCTTTTGCAAAAACAACACTCTCATTAGCATTCATTTTAATTTTTTCACCGGGATTTTCTGTCGTCACTCTATAAAGTGTGCAGGCATGATCAGCATCATAGCTTTTAACAACCGCAGAGAATGCAGAAGTTGTAATAGTTAAAAGTCCCATCACTAGAAGTGCTTTCATACAGATTTCCCGTTCAATGTTTTTCTTAAAAAAGAGCTTAGCAGATTAGAAGATTGAGTTGTTGAGAATAGGACAGAGCTTGTAATTACTTCAGACTTGTCTATTTTTTTGGCAGCTTAGATTGCTTATATTTCCATAAGAAGATGGCCACCATAATAACAGCTCCCAGGGTAGATGCCCCTAAACCTTTAATATCACCATATTCATAGAGCCCAACGACCGAACCCAACCAACCAAACATTACGGAGCCTACAAGCCCCATAGTCATGGCAGAAAAGACTTCACCAATGAGCATATCTCTAATAAAGGCCCTAGAGAGTGCGCCTACTACGAAGCCTATCATTAATGTCCAATAGATGTTTTGTATCAACATTTAACACTCCTTTAGATCAGTATTTCTTTTTTAGGGGCACTCTGCAAGGTTTTTTAATGAGTCAGATCTGTCCAATCTAGATGATTTTGACTACATTAGAATGAATGAAAAAATTAAAGAATCTTACTCCAAGAACTATCCGACTAATCATTTTGGCGATGACAGTGATCATTTGTGCATTTGTTTTTGAAGAAGTTGTCGATGACATTTTTTCTGATCCAAAAATAGGTGATCCTGAAACTTTAGTTTTCGATAATACTGTTCTTCAAAAACTTCGCGATATTCGAACAGAACACCTTAGTCAGTCTATGATTGATATTACAGCGCTCGGCTCTTTTAGTGTCATCACCTTAATGACAGTAGTACTGATTATTTTTTTAGTGATTGAAAAAGACTGGAGAGGTTTGGGTTATATTGTATTGATCACATGTGGAGGAAGTCTCATTCCGGTCATACTTAAGAATTTTTTTCAAAGAGAAAGGCCGGATATTTCAGGACATCTTGCTTTGGTTAAATCGAGTTCGTTTCCGAGTGGTCATTCTTTCGGTGCGACTATCGCTTATTTTGGTCTTGCCTTTCTTTTAGCAAGAGAAGTGAAAGTTATTAAGATTGAAATTCTTTATTACCTTCTTGCCATCATTGTAGTGGGCCTTGTTGGGACTTCCAGAATGTATCTTGGTGTTCATTATCCAACAGATGTTGTTGGAGGAATAAGCTGTGGTCTAATATGGTTTTCGCTCGTGTCGATGCCTTATGTTTATTACTCTAAGGATAGAGAAGTAAGCTAGAGAAAATTTAGCGACTTTTTTGCTCAACAATTTTCAAAAAATTCCTCAGGTTGAATAAAATCATGATGATGGTAGCATTTTGTAAACCACTCTCATGGAGCTCTCTTGAAAAAGCCTGTCTTAAAATTCAAAAATCATTATCACGAACAAGCTCCAAAACATATTTTGAATTTCATGAAATCTAAAATAGAAGTTCAAAATCAAAAAGCAAAATTATGGAATGCTTTTATTGATTCAGATTTAACGGATATCGTAGATCAGGATTGTTCAATTTATCCACGTGTTCTTCCAGGAGACTATCTTCCGGTTATTAATAAGACTGCTAAAGATATTACTGAAATGATCATGAAGCTGATCACATTACCAGAGGCGGAAGCTCGCGCCATTTTTCCAGCAGGCCCAGTGAGAGATTTTCTTATCAATGAGCTGAAAGTCTTAAAGCATAGACCTGATCGGCTGGTGGGAAGTTTAAGATTTGATATGGCCATCGTTGGGGAGCCTTCTGTTAATAATCCACCGAAGCTTTTAGAAATTAATGAAATTGGTTTTGATGGACTGGCCAGAATGCCTTTTATTCAAGACACACTTTTTTCAATCATGCCTGAATTGAAGAAAAAATATTTCTCGCTCGATACTTCAAGTGCAGAAATTAAAAATATGAAACGTCTGGGAAAAAGCCTGGCAAGGCTTCAAACTGATTGTTACAACTGGGATGAAGAGTGTTTGCTGAGAAGGGCCGCTGAGAAAAAATACGACCTTCGATTAATCACTCCCGCAAGCTTTAAGCTTGGAGTTGATACTGAGGAATTTCCATTTTTAAAAGAAGAGAAAATTGAAATAAAAAATGGAAAAATAAAAGTTGGTAATAACTGGTATCCAGAAAGTTTCATGGTGAGTTTTGCTCTTACGATTGATGATTACGAACAATCAAAAGATTTTTATCAGAAATTAGTTAAAGAGAAGGTTCCTCACTACGGACCTTTTGTCACTGGTCTATTTGCTTCAAAAAGTATTCTTGCAGTTCTGGCCGATCCTCATTTAAGACTGAAGATGCTTGGTTCTTCTAACAAATTAAAAAATTCTATCCTACCAGCTCACATGTTGAGTGAAGTGAAAGGAGAGGCCCTTTTAAACCCTGATCAATACGTCATCAAGTACACAGATGGTTTTGGTGGAAAAGAAGTCTTCATGGATGATGAACTGGTAAAGACTATTAAAAAAGTTCCTGCTAAGAAAATGAATGAATGGATTGTTCAAAAAAGAGTGAATCTCAACACCATTGATATCGATGGATTTTTAAGTCACCCTAAAAAAGCGATTTCAGATCTTGGTGTCTTTGTTCAATACGATTGGAGTAATGGAAAGTTTAATCACTTCGAAGTGGGGGGCTTTTTATCGCGCGCTACAAATACAAGTTTGAAGGTTAACATCAGCTCCGGTGGATCGCAGGTCGGCGTAATGTTCACAAAAAAATAAAAAAGGCTCCTTTTTGGAGCCTTTTATTTTTCTAAGCTTTTGCAATATTGAGTTATGAACGTTCTAAGTCTATTTTTTATTTCTTCTTCTTTTTCACCTCTGATTAAGACTTCACCAATAACCAGCCCGAAAACTTGAGTCTCAATATCATCAAAAACACTTTGAAGCTTAACATCCTTAGAAAGAGTTCCTTTATCAATATGATACTTCATTCTGTTTTCAAAAGTTGTGAAGTTGTCAAAAGTCAGCAATGTTTCCTGAAACTTTTTTAAAAATTTTGGATCAGTTAAAAATTGGGCCATGACAATCTTGAAAAAGTTAAGGTCCTGCATATAAAATTGCAATTTATAATAAGCGTAGGCGAGACACTCTTCAGTGATAGTTTCTTTCTGAGTATAAGGAAGAACAGCTTCAACTACTTCACGATGCTTGAACTCTAGTACTTTAATAAAAAGACCATACTTTCCATCAAAGTATCTGGTGATCAAAGCAACATTAATGTCTGCTTTTTTAGCAATCATTCTGGTTGTGGCACCATTGAATCCATACTTCGAAAAGATCTGCTTTGCCGCCAAAATGAGGCGTTCTTCGGTTGCTTCCCGATTTTTTGTCTTAGCCTTAATTTGTTTAACTGCCATATATTACGTCCATATATCCTGTGGTTACTTGAGAATAACCAAAAAAAATGAGAGAGCAAGAAGTAATCACTTGATTACATTTTTAAATTGTAGCATACTCTGTGCTGAAACAAGTAATCGTTTGATTACATCCAATAACGAGGTTTTTATGTTAAAGACAATCGCCATAGTGGGCTCGATTGTAATGGGCTCTTCTGTGCATGCACTGACACTCAGTGAGTATCTCAATCAAGTTCAAGAAAAAAGTTTATCGTATCTACAAGGTAAGACTCAGGCAGAAGGTGCCAGCTTAGTTGGTAGAGAAGCTGATCTTTTAACTTCTCCGTATTTTTTCGCAGAAGCAAGACAAAGTTTTGATACAAAGCTTCCGGCTCCACCGCAGTCACCATCATATGATCAAAAAAATGTTGGTCTTTATAGTGCGGGTGTAACGCAAAAATTTGATTTCGGTCTCGAAGCAAAATTGGCATATACATTAACGAAGACTCTTTATGAGAACTCTGATTTCGCCGCAGGAGTAGAGTCATCATTTTGGGATGCAACTCCAGAGATTGAATTAAGAATGCCTCTATGGGGTAACGGTTTTGGAAGAACTATAAAAGCACAGGCCGAAGTTACAAGAAATCAAAATCTTGCTGATCAGTATGGTGCTCTGGCAAATTCTCAAAATCTTTTGATCAATGCAGAAGTTGCCTATTGGCAATTATCGACAGCAAAAGAAAGGCTGGTTATTCAAGAGCAAGCACTTGGCGCTGGTCAAAATATTTACAATTTCGTTAATAAGCAAAGACAAAAAAATCTTGGAGAGAGCGCCGACGTCCTTCAGGCCACTGCTCTTATTGAATCTTATAAACTTCAACTTCAGCAAGCACAGAACGATGTTGAGCGCGCAGAGCGAGCTTTCAATATTTACCTGAATCAGGAATCATCATTGGCCACTCCTTCATTGGAAAAAGTTGACTATGTTCAACTTCAGTCGATTGTGGTTCCAGATGCTCGTCCAGGAGAAAGACTTGATGTAAAAGCAGCAAGGGCGCAAACTGCTTTAGTGAAAGCTTCAAGTGCACTTGTACTAGAAAGAAATAAGCCTACCCTGGACGTGATTGGAGGATATGCTCTTCAAGGACGCGGGATAGAAGCTTCAAAAGCTTTCACGAACGGAAGCAAAACAAATCATGACTCAGGATACGTTGGAGTAATGTTCAATATGCCTCTGAATTTTTCTGCAGTTTCAGATGCAAGAGCAGGAGCAAAACGTTTAGTAGATTCTGCTGAAATTAAAGAGCAAAATTTAACTTATACGCAAGAGCAAGACTGGTACGATCTAAAGCAAAGACTTCTGGAATCACAAGCCGCGCTTAAAATCGCCCGCTCAATGGAAAATGCACAAAAAGCAAAATTGGATAATGAGAGAACTAGACTAAGACAAGGTCGTACGACAACTTATCAGGTTCTTTTATTCGAACAAGATTATACATCAGCTCAAGCAGCAAGAATTTTATCAGCAACTCAGATCATTGCTCTTGAATCTCAATTGAAATTATACCAAGGGGAGAAATAATATGAGTTTAGCAAACGTATCGATTAAAAGACCCATATTTATTACCTGTGTAATTATTGGGATTCTCGTTGGTGGTTTTACTGCCTTTAAGTCAATGTCAGTTGATTTATTTCCGGATGTTTCAATTCCGGTTGTCACTGTTCAAACTGTTTACCAGGGTGCTGGTCCTCAAGAGATTGAGACACTTGTCTCTAAGCCTCTTGAAGATAATATTGCATCGATCTCAGGTATCAAGCGTTTAAAATCTAGAAACCTTGAAGGTGTTTCAATTATAATCGTTGAATTTAACGATGATAAAGATTCAAAAGTTGCTGAGCAGGAAGTCCGCGACAAGGTAAACATTGCAAAGGCCGATCTTCCTAATGAAGTAGAAGATCCAATTATTAAAAAATTTGACCCTGCTGATTCTCCAATCGTATACCTTTCTGTTAGAGCTCAAGGTTTAGGCGATGGTGAACTATTTGACCTTGCCGACAGAGTTATTAAACCTCGTTTAGAGCAGGTAGATAACGTTGGTGCAGTTGAAATTATCGGTGGTCGTAAGAGAGAAATTCACGTTCTTCTTGATAGAAAAAAACTTAAAGGCCGTGAAATTTCAGTTTCTCAAGTTGCAGGACAAGTCGGTGCAATGGGAGAAAACATTCCTGCAGGTAAAGTTTCTCGCGCTGATAAAGAACTCGTTTTTAGAGGTGTAGGAGAGTTCTCAAATGTTCAGGAAATTGCAGATACACTAGTTAACCTTTACGGTAACGAAGTCCCAACTCGCGTAGCGGATCTTGGTGTTGTTAAAGATACATTAGAAGATGAAAAATCTAGATCGTTCTTAAATGAAGAAAGAGTATTAACTCTACAAGTTTATCGTCAGGCAGGATCAAACACACTTAAAGTTGCTCAAGACATTAAGAAAAAAGCGGCAGCTATTAACTTAGAGTTAAAAGACACTAAAAGTTCTCCTAAGCTGGACATCATCGTCGACTCATCTATTAAGATTGAGGAAAACGTTTTTGACGTTTATGAGACAATTGTTATTGGTATCATCTTAACTGTTATAACCGTATTCTTCTTCCTTGGATCTGTTAGATCAACTCTGATCACAGCACTTTCTCTTCCAGTTTCTCTAATTGGATCTTTCGTTTTACTTGGTATGGCAGGTTTTACAATTAACATTGTAACTCTTCTTGCATTAACACTCGCGGTTGGTCTCTTGATCGATGATGCGATCGTTGTTATTGAGAACGTTTATCGATTTATGGAAAAAGGTTATGATTCTAAAGAAGCTGCAGAAAAAGCAACTGCTGAAATTCAGATGGCCGTTGTTGCAATCACACTTGTTGTAATGGCAGTATTCGTCCCAGTTGCTATGATGTCAGGAACGATCGGACAATTTCTTAAATCGTTCGGTTTAACAGTTGCCTTCTCTATGGCGATTTCACTTTTTGTTGCCCTTACAATTATTCCGATGCTTGCTGCTTATTTTGGAGGCGAGCACCATGATATTAAGCATATTCCTGAAAACCCAGGAATCTATGATAAAACTCTAGGCCGCATGGTTAGAGGATTTGACCGTTTCCAGACTTGGTTAGAAAACATTTACGAAAAGTTTTTAAAGTTCACTCTTAAAGCACCAATTGTTACGATCGCTGTTACATTAGGGATTTTTCTTTTCTCATTCTATACAGCTAGCTTTCTACCAGGTGAGTTCGTTCCTGATGATAATGCTGATGAAATCAATATTTCGCTTGAGCTTGCTCCAGGTACTAACATTGAAAAAACTGCAGAAGTTGCAACTGAAATCAAAGACATTGTGAAGAAAAACTCTATTGTCGATTTCGTTCTCTATTCAGCAGGTAATGAAAATGGAGAGGTTAACAAAGCAACATTTATTGTTAAGTTGAAAAAAGAAAGAGATGGAATTACATCTGAAAATTTTAGAAATACATTACGTGAGCAGCTTGTTGCTTATAAAGACATTGCAAACCCTATCGTTAAAAAATACGATACATCGGGAATGGGACGTCAGCCGTTAATTTTCAACATCACTTCTCCGGATGCTCAGGCATTAGAGCGTAGTGCAATGAAACTTTTCGAAGCGCTGAAAAATGATAAGCGTTTAGTAGACGCTGACTCGAACTACAGATCTGGTAAGCCAGAGCTTCAGGTTAAGGTAAAACCAGGTGCTGCTAAAGAATATGGTATTAACACTAAAACTTTAGGTGCTGAACTTAGAGCTCAGGTAGAAGGAGCAACTCCAGCTGTTTTCCGTGAAAATGGTCAAGAGTATGATGTTCGCGTTCGTTTAACTGATGATCAAAGAGATTTAAAGAAACTGTACTCACAAGTTTATGTTCCAAACATCAACAACCGTCTTGTAAAACTCTCAGACGTCGCTCAGGGGGTTGAGACAACAGGGCCAGCTTCGATTGAAAGGATGAACCGCGGACGCTTTATTGAGATCTCATCTGGTATTAAGCCAGGTGAAGGTTTAAATCAGGTTATGGCGGAATATATCGAGAGATTAAATAATGGTGACTTAAAACTTGAGCCAGGAGTTACTCTGAACTTAGGTGGTGACGCTGAAGATATGGCAAGTTTAATGACTTCAACAATTCTTGCTGTTGGATTCGGTGTTTTAGTTATCTATCTGATTCTTTCATCTTTATATGAGTCTTTTATTACTCCTGTAACGATCATGCTTTCTCTTCCACTGGCCATCAGTGGTGCATTCTTCGGTTTATTCCTAACGGGTAAAACGATTAACCTTTTTGCTATCTTCGGGTTTTTCATGTTGATCGGAGTTGCCGGTAAAAACGGTATTCTAATGGTCGACTTTGCAAAGCAGTTGATGGAAGAAGGAAAAGATAGAGCTCTTGCAATCGTTGAAGCAGGTAAGACTCGTCTTCGTCCAATTCTTATGACTTCTTTTGCTCTAATAGCTGGTACTTTACCTATTGCAATCGGATTGAATCCGGCTTCTAGAACAAGAACATCAATGGGGGTGGCAATTGTAGCAGGTGTTGCACTATCAACAATTCTGACTTTAATTGTCCTTCCATCTATCTTCATCTATATCGATAGATTTCGTGTGTGGGCAAATAACTTAGGCTCAAAATTCACGTCTAAGACTAAGCCGTCAACTCACTCTGAAGTTAAAAAACCAGTAAAGGAAAATGAAACATCCCACGATTCATCTCCTGTAACTGCAAGAACAATTACAGAATAATGACAACAACAACTGTAAAAAAAATAAAAGAAAATGGCCGCGATCGTTTGATCGCGGCTTCTCTAAAACTTTTTGCAAATAAAGGGTTTCATGCCTGCTCGATTAGAGAGATTTGTGAAGAAGCGAAAGCTAATATTTCTTTAGTCTCATTTCATTTTGGGGGTAAAGAAGGATTGTTAGATACTATTTTTCTTGAGCTTGTAGAGCAGGACTTTAGTAGGTTAGAAGCTATTTTGGTAAACCCTACCAGTTCAGAGGATGTAAAAATCCGCCTCGATTTATTTTTACATGAATACGTAGAGTTTTCTATCAAGCATGGTGATGTGATAAGCCTTTATCTTGAAGAATTAGAAAGAGGAAATCCTCAGGCCGTTGAGCTTCAGCCAAAAACTTATGGAAAATTGTGGAATGCTTTATTGACGTTTTTTATAGAAGCGCAGGAAAAAAATCTCATTGACCAGTCTCTTAATGTCGAGATCGTGTCATTTCAAATTTTGGCCCCCATTAATCATTTAATTAGATCGAGAAGAAGCTCTTACAGAACGACAAAACTCTCACTAGAAGATGAAGAGTTCAGAAGTAAGTTTTTATCTCAAATAGTAAAAGCTGCTTTTTAGAAATCCAGCCCCATCGCAACTCCACCGCCTTTTTTGACAGGGATTAAGGAAAACCAATAAGGATTTCCTTTTTCCAGGTTGTAGTAAACTCCCCAGGCGAATGATGCCCCGATTGTTATTCCGGCCGTGACGTCATGAAGATAATGAAAATCATCGTTCACGCGGCTTATAGCGATGAATGAGGCCATAGCGTGCGCTATCCCTCCCCATACCCAACCGTGTTGAGCAGCGACGACTGAAGCGAATGCAAACGATGCTGAAGAGTGGCCTGATGGAAATGAATGCGGGTCATCAGGATAACCAGGACGTCTTTCATGAATAGTGGATTTTAAAGCAAGTGTTAAACCCATTGTGTAAGTTGTGGCACGAATCATGTGCTCAACTGCTTTTAGTGATTTGGGATTATTGTTATATTTTCCGTCCCAGTAAAAGTATCCACTGTAAACAGCATTCAGAAAACCATATCCAATATATTCTCCGATGAATCCGAGATTTCCCAGTGGTTGTGCCTGACGAAAACTTTCACTTTTTCTGTAAGTGATATCTTTTCTGGTGACATACATGAGGGCCGTCGTCACTGTACCACCAAGAACGATCCATTTTGCCGGAGTATTAAACGGGCTTAATAAATCTTCTCCTACATCGCGAAAATAAGTTTCTTTTTCAGTTTCAACCGCCATTGTGTTTTGAATGGTTAAAAGTGCAATAAAGAAAAATTTTAAAACAGCCATGTCACTCCCAGTTGTGAAATTTGAGTTTCAATTTCAAACTCAGTTTCTTGAGAGGTGTCTTCAGTGATGACATTGAAGTTTGCACCCTGTCTTTGATGAGTAAGTGTGATGATAGAGTTCGGAGTTAAGTAGTGGCCTGCTGTCAATTTTCCACCAATGATAAAGCCTTTATCTGTAAGGCGGGTATAACTAGGGCTTACCGAATTGTAGTCAGTTGTGAGATAAAATATTCCATTCAGATCCAGCCAGAATTTTCCCATCAGCCTTTGAATCCCTATCAAGCTTCCAAATAAAGAATAAGGTGAAGTGACTTCAATTTCACCGTCATACTTGTAAACTTTCTTTTTACCAATGATTCCCGTATGAACAGTTCCATAAAGTCTCCAGTCATCACTATGCAAGTGAGAGTAGAGAAGAGAGAAAGAGAAATCTTTACTTGAATAAGTATTATTCGTTTCTTTGCCCTTTAAAGGAGATCCTTTTGTTCGTAGTTCAAAGGCCAGCTTATTTTTTGAGTTCTCAACTTCAAAATGCTGTTGAATAAAAAAATCATAGGCATGAAAACCTTTATAAGGAATATCTTGTCTCTGAAGATTTAAGGCCGGAGCGTACTTTTTATCCAGATCGCCATTGGCATTGAAAGAGAATTCAATTCCAAATTGTCTATTTTGTGGAAGACCTACAATCGTTCCGAGTTTATAAAATTCGTGCTTGTATTCAAAAAGATCTTGCACGACTTTTGCTTTTTCATACTCAAACTCTTCCATGAAGAGTCCACCTTTTAGGTCCAGTGTGAACTGTCCGCTTTCTAATAGATAAAAAGGATGAGTAAGATCAACAGAGTGATTTTGAGCATAAGCAGCGCTATTGAATATGAAGAGGAAAGTTAAAAATTTAATCATGAATGAGTCAAATAACATGGACGTTTTGCTTTAAAAAGCTTTGTCTGTCCGAGTCTTAAAATAATTATAAGAATCTCGTAAGTTGTTAATATTTTAGTAAAAAAACATATTTAACCAAAAAGTTTGCTTGACCAAACAAATGGTCGGTAATACAAAATCATTACATAAAAAATCTATGGAGGACACAATGAAAAAAGTTATTTTAGGAAGTTTCCTAGCAGCACTATCAATTACATCAGTATTCGCTACAGAAGGGGATTTAACTCTTCCAGGTGAGAGATGGGAAGCTAAGTTCACAGCATACGTTTGCGCTGATGGGAACACTCAAACTGCATCTGTACCAGCTGATTTCGCTGCAAAAAATATTGTATTCGGAAGAGCAACGACTGACATGTCACTAGACAATCTTCTTCTTAAAGCGACTTTCGAAGAAAACGGTGTAGCTTGTAACTACAGCGCACTTATCTTCGCTGACAATGCTGCTTGGACTGCTAAATTAGTAGACTCTAAAGCATACGCTGCAAATGGTGGATCAGAGTGTCTTGAAGGAAAAGCATTCATTGATTCAATTCTTGAGTTCAATGCATACAAATATCTTCATGGCCGTGCTGCTATCTTCGTTCCAGCTGTAGACGCTGCTTCTCAGTGTGGAGCTGAAGCGACTACTATTGGTCTTCACTTTCAAGTAACTGGAAAAATTCAGTAATTAATCGAATCTAACAGGGGTGGGCCTTCCTGCCCCTATTTCAGGCAAATAGTCTTTTTCAATCTTTAGGCAATCTCAACATTCAAGAATCTTACAATAAATGCACTAAGTTAAACTTGGCTTACATAGTGCTCTTTACTCTATGCGTACTTTTGAAATAGAAGGTGCCAAGGAGATTTATGGTAAAAGCCTACTTTATCGCACTATCATTGGTGCTGATGGTTTTAAATACTGATGCAGTAAAGGCAGCAGATAAAGGCCAGTTGGATCTGAGGGCGGTTGTTCGTCATTCAATGAATGTTGTCATTGAGACTAATCGTGATGCTTCTGAGATTGATTTGAGTGAAGAGGTTAGTCAACTTGAAATTGCTCACATTAATGAAATTACAAACTCACATGACAGCTATGTAATAAGTATTCAGTCTAAGAATAACGGCTATTTTATCAGCTCGACTGGCGCAGAAAAGATTCCTTATAAAATTCAATATGGAGTGGAAGGAATGCCTGGGAAATTACTGATCAATTCACCGGGTAACTTTGAAGTTAACTCCGGTGAATATAGTGATCAGATTTATTTTACTATTTTGAAGAAATAAGTTTTTTATTTCCGTAAATGACCTCAAGTAATGAATTTACCACTTCATGAGTACTAGAAACCTGAATCTTTAACTCATCCGCGGCCATAGAGCATTGTCTTGAAGCATCAGCATTTTGATTAGTCGCGAGACCAATTTGTTCTAGAGCAGAATTAATTTCACTTACACCCAATGATTGCTCTTTTGTCGCTTCAGTAATCTGTTTGCTCATGTCGACCATCTCACTGATGTCATCATTTATCTCATCAAGGGCACGCTTACATCCCTCTGCCGTCCTAACTCCATTTTTTACTTTTTCCTCACCTTGAGAAACAAGGCGGGTTACGTTTTCTCTAGTAGCATTGATAATATTTTCAACTCTAGAATTACTTTGATCCAGCAGTGTTCTTATTTCTTCGGCGGCTCCACCAGACATTTCAGCAAGCTTTGAAATTTCTTCTGCTACAACAGCAAAGCCTTTTCCTGCTTCACCAGCTCTGGCCGCTTCAACCGAAGCGTTGAAAGAAAGAAGTTTTGTCTGAAAAACGATTTCATTAATGACTTTAGTTTTTTCATTGATATCACCAATGAGTTCTACAATCTCTTTCATTTCATTATTACTTTTTTCAACCTGATCACTGATCTCTTTATTAGATTTTGAAATCGCATCAATAGAAATTAGCATGTTTGTTACTGCCTCTTGACCATTTAATGCTGACTGTTTACTTGATTCTGCCTTTGTCAGTGAGTTCTGAGTGTTGGCCGCTGTTGTCTGAATCATTGAAGCAACTTCAGTTGTTGCTGTAACAGTTTCTTGAAGGGCCGAAGCTTGCTCTGTTGTACTTGCTGATAAATTATTACTGGCATCACTTACAAGATTGGCATTTTTTCCAACTTCATTCGAGCTTTTGCTTAATTGGTCGGCAATATATTGAAGAATGTTGCTAAGTTTAAGAGAGAACATAATAGCACCAAATGCAGAAATCAAGATTGTCACAATGGCAATAATACTCATGAGTAATTTAGACTTTGAAGCAAGCTTGTTGGAATCTTCTGACCACTTTGCACTTGATTCAACGATATAATCATCCAGAGCAAGCAATCTCTTTTGGTGCTCAAGAGCAGCAGTTTCTGCATTAACTAAAACAGCTTTCATTTTTTCTACACGATCACTTCCGCCTGCATTGTAGATTTTTAAAACAGCTTCTCCATTAGTTAAAACTTTTGCTGCTTCTTCATCTACACTTTTCATTTTATTTTCTTCTTCAACTGAGAAGTAAGACTTTTCTTTATATTCGTTGGTAATTCCGCGGTATCGATTAATGGCCTTATCAAGACCTTCCAATGCTTTTTTTGATTCCTCAGGCTGATCAGCAAAGAGAGTAAGCTTAAGTGAGTCAGCTCTTAGTTGAGCAGCTCTTGCGCGAAGACCAGAAATATCACCTAATTTAGGAACACTTTGCTGAACTAATTTTTCATATTCTTTTACAACATTGTTTAAGCTCACATATCCAGTCAATGCTAGAATTATTAAAGCTGAACAAACAAAAATCAGACCTGCTGTTAATTTACCTTTTAAACTCATTCAATTCTCCCTATTAGATATATCAATCTATTATAGGGAAAATTGAGTTTTTTAACTAGTTTTTATTTACTTATTTTTAAGCGCCCAGTAGAATCCCCAGACCGAATACTAAAAATAGAATACAAGCAAAAATTCTTACCCACTTCATCGGCACTCTTGCTAAAAATTTATCTCCTAAGAAGATTGCCAGTGCATTTGATCCCATCATTCCTAAAGTCGTTCCTATTGTGACGATCACCATATTTTGATACTTGGCCCCTAATGCGATTGTTGCCAATTGAGTTTTGTCTCCCATCTCTGCAATAAAAAAAGCAATGATAGTCGTTACGAGAGCACCAAAGTGTCCCACTTCCTTAACTTCTTCTTCTTTATCTGGAATAAGAATCCATAAACCAAAGATAAAAAATGTGGCTGCTAAAATATAGATGAGTGTTTGATGAGACACGAGAGAAGAAATCCATGAGCCCGCGAGAGAAGCAAAAGCGTGATTGGCCACTGTTGCAATGAAGACGCCCAGAAGAATGGTCCATGGTTTTTTATAGCGAGTTGCTAGCACGAGAGCAAGTAGCTGGGTTTTATCTCCCATCTCACTGGCAAAAACTAAAAAGAATGAATTAAGTAAAGCTTCCATGGACCCTCGTAAGCGTTAGCGCCGTGAGGACTGTTTAGGAATAAACAAGACGACACGACGATTGTTAAAATCATCAATGTCAGTCTCGCCGATAAGATTTATTCAATCTCACAGATGTGCCGGGGTTTTCACCCAATATGTCGACACAACTTCTGGAATTTAGGTATCCAGATGACTACTCCCTAACTAGGTTTTGAGATTATACGATTGTAAAAAAAATTGCAATAGCATTTTGGAAAATAGTTGAGTGAAACAGTTTTGGCAATTTCTACACAATATCTTTTTCCATTGGATATTGTAACGTCAAAGAATGTTGTTTATCGCTTACTATGGAGTGATTCTTGAAATCAATGTGTGTTCTGTTGTGTGTTCTGTTGTGTGTTTTAAGTCTTAACGTATTTGCCGAAACTGAATTGAAAACTATCGATGTTGATAAGTTCATCGAAAAAAATCATTGTCACAAAGAAATCAAAAATCTTTTAAGCGATTGGAATGCAAGTTCTGATAAATGGCGCGCCATTCTCGCAAGCGAGGGGTCTCTTCTTTACAACAAGCCCACTAACATGCTTTCTGTCTGGATTGAGTTTCAACAAAAAGACTCTCGCACTCAATTTTCAAAAATAACTCCAGGAAATATTACGAATATCGTTTTTAATGAAAAGTGCGAAAAGCTATTGGATGTGATTGCTACAAAAAATATTCCGAAGACGCCAGCGAACGTAGTAGATGATAAAAAATTATTTTCTATTCTCAATAAAGATCTGACAGGACTTATCTATTCGTGGTCACCACACATGACTTTATCGGTTAGAGGGCTTAAAGAAATTCAGGCCATCGCTGCTGAAAAGAAACTTCCTCTGACGGTTCTCATGGATTCTCAATCAGCTTCGGAGCTGGAGCTCGCTCAAAAAATTCTCGATAAAGAAAAAATTAAACTGGATAAAATCCTGATCGGCTCAAGTATGGAGCTCTATTATCGCAGGACTCATATTCATTATCCAAATTTGATCGTCTTTAAAAATGGGCGAATCATTGATGGAATGCTTCCAGGACTTGCTGGCCACGATCAGTACTCAGACTTTATTAAGGCTCAGGTGAAGTAATGAATAAGCTAATTCTTTCTCTTTTAGTTGTTACGAGTTCATTTGCAGTTTTCGCTCAAGAAGAGTGTCAGCTCACTGAAAAAAATCAGAAAATTAAAATCACACTCGATCAAAATGTTCCTGAATATTTCTTCAAGTATATTATGCCAAAAAATGATCAGGATAAGAGAAACCAGGCAACTATCATTCTGGCCAATAAAGGTAACGTTTTGCTTGATTTAAATACCGGGGAAATTAAAAAAATCCCAGGTCCTTTCGATGCCGTTCCATCAATGGATGGAAATATTGTGACTGTTCCAGGTAACCCAGAAAATGATAACGCTTTTACTATTTATTCAAGAGATGACATGAGCCGCCCGCTTTATGAAGATAAAGGGGAGAAGGCACTCGTTGGTGTCTATCAATCAGTAGGAACTATTGAATCAGTTGGTAATAAGAAAAAATATAGAGTGATTACCGATGTACTGACTCCTCCTTCTAATTCTTGGCCAGGTACACCGAATACTTCCAAACTTATGTATAAAGAATATAAAGTTGAAGGCGCTGGAGCCGATATGACGGCCGATTCAGCAGGGGACACGAAGCCACTGTGCTCGAATTTAAGTGAGGCCCTTAAGCTTCCTATGCTTTCTAAAGATGGAAATCAGCTTGCTGCTTACAGTAGCATCACTGGGACGACTCAGATTTTTAAAATTGCCAAAGATTCATCAGGCAATAGCACTTGTAAACTTGAAAGAGATTTGGGTTTTGCTTCAACAAAAGTAGAGTTTAATAAAGACTCGACTAAGATTACTTTTGCAGCAGACTCACTTGCAACAAGTGATCGTAAGGTGAATTGGTATGCTCAGCCTTTAATCGGCGCCATGAATATGAATGTCTATGTCTTAGATCTTAAAACAAATAAATTGAATAAGATTTCAAACAACTCACAGGGAAATTCTTATTATCCTTCTTTTTCTAAAGACGATACTGTGACTTATTTAAATCAGGAATACAAAAATGGACCTATAGAGTACTCTCTAGTTCAGGCACGCATTGATGTTAAGCAAAGTGTAGATGCAAAATCCAAAGATTTTTATACTACAGATTCTTGCAGCTACTCACAGGAAGAATTAGCAACAATCGCTCTTGGAAAATTGTGGTTTAAAACCTGCTCAAAAATGATGGGAACGCCAACAGTTCTAGGAAGTAGAGCGCAGGCCTTATCAATGGACCCAAAAAAATGTGAAGCCTTGGTTAAGAACAACTGGGAGCGCACAAAGAACAGTTTATCTGATAGCTATTTAAGTGCTAAAGACATCGGTCTTGGCGGTACTTTTGTTGCCGGAAGTAGACCAAATGCAATTGCCGAAGAGAATTTCGTTAAGATGAGAAACCTGTCTGAAGATGATCTTTTACAATATTGTCCTAAGGCTCCGGTAGCTGCAGTCAAAGCAGTAGTAAAGCCTCTCGATCAAAGAGAAGAAATTAAAGCAGCTGCCAACATTCTTATTTCGAAGTGTTCTGGTTGTCACTCAAATGGAACAGGAAGAGCTTTCATCGTTGGCGACATGAACTCAATGAAGAGAAACAAAGTGAGTGCTCTAAATTATGTAGCTCAAGGTTACATGCCGATGGGAGCACCATTAACTTCAGAAGAGAAACTTCAGGTTTGGAATTACATTAATAGTTTATAATTGAAGATTGTAGACTCTTCCGCTTTCATCAAACACTCTAAGTTTTGTCGTTTGAGGTTTGAAAGTGAAGGGGATGACGGTCTTTAACATGTAAGTTGAATCTGTCGTATTTTGAACAAGCACAACATCAAACTCAGACTTATTTCCAAATACAAGAACTGCTTCGAGTTTTAAAACTACATCAACAGGTGGAATAATTTCGACTTCCATATGATGAGTACGATTTACTACTGTTAATTCTTTTACGTTATATTCAATTTCAGACTTAGCATCAGAGGCCACGACTCTTTTTGCGGGAGTCGAGCACGAAGCTACGGTCATTGTAAGTGCGATCAGTAGTAGTGTTTTTTTCATCATATTTCCTTAATAGCTAGTATCTTACTAGACGTATCGGATAAACAATAAAAGAGCTTGAATGAGAGTGATTTCTTGTAGATAGAATAGGTCTTCGCTACTGCCTTTCATTTTCAAGATCCCGAATATCATGAATGATTTTCAAAAACTTTTTACCAAAACTCGTAAAGTTATATTCTACGCGTGGAGGGATTTCATCATATTCAATCTTTGCAATGACCCCATATTTTAACAATTTTTTTAATCTTTCGTTCAGTACTTTAGTTGATAATCCATCTTGATCCCTAGTCATTTTTCCAGGTCTATTAATACCTTGATCAATCATATCTAAAATTGACATTGACCACTTACATCCAACAACGTCTTCAACCATAAATTTTACATTTATTTCATTCATCTTTCGCCTATTAGAACCATAAAGTTCCTACCCACTGGATTGTACTTACTTTTTTATATCACTTCCTTGTGCGAAATTAAAGTCACAGGAGGTTCTTCATGAAAGCAAAAGATTTAATTGTAGAAAAATGGCTTAATTCATCTCCAGATTTCAAGGTGGAGTTGGCAGATGGAAAAATAAAATTTATCCACGTTTTTCAAATGCTATGCCCCGGGTGTGTCTATTATGGAATACCTCAAACAATAGAAGTTTTTGAAAAATATAATAGTGGAAAATTTAGCGTACTAGGTCTGCATTCTGTTTTCGAGAATCATGAAGTGATGAATGAGGCAGCATTAAAAGTTTTTATTAAAGAATGGAGACTTAATATGCCTATTGGTATTGATAAAAAAATTCCAGACGACTGGATGCCCGCAACGATGAGGAGTTACGCTCTTCAAGGTACACCTTCAATTTTAATAATTGATGGCAAAGGTGAATTGAGAATGAATTACTTTGGTCATCTTGAAAATGAACAACTATTTAAATTTTTAGACAGTCTTATAAAAGAAAATCTTTCAGCAATAGAGCTGAAAACATAGGAGGATTTATGAAAAAAGCTATTTTTTACCACGCAGGTTGTCCGGTATGTATTGAAGCAGAGACAAAAATTCTAGAGTTAGTTGATGAAAAAAAATACATCGTCGAAGTTGTGCACTTTGGATCTCAGGGAAATAGAATTGCTGAAGCAGAAAAGAACGGGGTGAAATCAGTACCAGCATTATTTATTGAAGGTGCCGTTTTACACATTAATTATGGTGCAAGTATGGAAGATGTAAAAATCTTAATTTGTGTTTAGAAACAAATAAGCCTCGAGTAAATCGAGGCTTATTATGTATTCAATGAATGTTCTTTTAAGATGGCGGGAGCAAACCACAGCTTGCAAACACTTTGATATTACCAAATTGAACTTCGCGTAAACTTACGGAGGTGACTATTTTCCCATATATGATAAGTAAAAGCTACTCAACATGGAGCAAAGTAGATAATTCTAAGTTTTGGCAAATATTAGATTAATCTCTTCCTGAATTTTATCAATTGGCGGCAATGACTCAGCCCTCAGTAATGTATAAGAATTTGAGATCTTTTTTTCCTGGAGAGATTTATTTAATTTAAGCAGATAATTTTTTAATTTTGTCTTCTCTGAATTTCTTGTAAACCATTCTTCAATGGCCTTATCAGATAAGCCGTGAAGATATAGGCTGTCTTTTTTTAAATGCTCATTCACTGAATGAAGCACCATTCTTTCAAAATCAGCAATCTTATTAAATTTCATGTGAAACCCTTATTAACTCATTAACCCATGTTTTTGTTTTTATGCAAGTATTTAGGAGCCATTCTCTTTTTATTTTTTCTGGAGCATGACCTCTTACTGATGAAAATCTTGCCCTCATTAATATTTCATATTCTGTTTTACCAACCTCTAGTATTGAATATTGATTCAATTGGTATGGTGTAAACCTACTGAAGCAATAGTTTTTCAAAAAGCTAGCAGAAAAAAAATGGCTAAAATTTCGCATCGATAAGTATAGCAATCCAGCCTCATAGTTTAGTGAAGATGCGGAGTCTTTTTTTTCTATTTCTAAGATAATAGAATTAATTAATTCTATTATTTGTATTGAGTCGTTTTCAAAATCTTTATATTTTTTTGGTTCACCAAGTGCAGAGATAATATCCAGACCATTTAAAATTTTAGATTCAAGAAAAAGGTGCCACGCAAACAAATGTCCCTGTTGGAAATATTCTTTGAGTCTGTTGTAAGAATAAATGCTGACATCACTTGAAGCTAAATTGTTTAAATTCAAAAAATCGTTAATAGCTGCTTCATCTCTAGATTCGTCTGTAATGATTAGCAAGTCGAGGTCACTATCAGGAGTTTGCTCTCCTCTAGAAAAACTACCAAACAAATATATAGAAAGTGTACTTGCAGGGGGGACTACTATCTCCAACTGTGTCTCCTTGAGAAGATAGAGATAGCAAATGTGATAGTAAAAATTTTCACGCTTGGGATTAGATATTTTAAATTTGTGCTTTCAATAGATGTGTAATCAGTTTTGTTTAAGCCAAGAAAATATTTAAATGAAAGCTTCAAATAGCTAAAAAAGTTATAAGGGGTATTTGCTTTAAGCGAAAGGACGATAGCCGAAAAAATAAAAGTTGAGATTAATAATATAAATAAAGGCGTAGCAAATTCCCCATGTCCCCAAAGACGATTAAAGTGGAAATGTAAATAATTGCCTATCACTTTGAACTTTTTATCAAAAGTATCATTTTTATCATGGTAATAGTCATCTTTTATAAAAATAGATTTTAACTTCTCAGAATGTTCTTCTCTTGTGAAGAATATTTCAAGTTTAATAATTTCTTTTAAAATTTTTCGATCCCCAATGCCTTCATAATTTTTTTTTAAGCTTTGAATTAGTTCCAAAGTTATTCCCGTCTCATTTGGAAAATTTATTACTAATTCCTTCAAATCTATTAATGTATTTTTAATTTGCATAAATTGAATATTGCAATTGTCAAAAGTACTATTCCTGAAGCTCGAGTCACTAATTTTACTACCAGTAAAGTTACAATGAATGAATTTACACTTCCTAAAATAAGAATCTTTTATTCTGGTGTTTGAGAAATCACAATTTAAAAAAGTTACATTTATAGCACTTGTTAATTCAAACTGGTGGTACTGATAATTTTGCTTGATAATTTCAGATTTGGTTAAAAAATTCACAGAGGTCATTTTTTTGGGAAAGTACTCAGTGGGTATTTGTGTATGTGACATTACTAAAGGTTAACTTTTTAAATGAAATTAATAAAGTCTTTAAGTTGCTCAGATTAGTGGTTTAGCGGAAGAAAATTCAGTGTAGAAGTACCACCTCTTCTCTCTATCCCGACAATCGGTTGTAGTGCTGCATTGTTACAGTGTCTCGCCAACCACCTATTACTTGGACCACATTGAGTCCAACACCATTTTTAAATAATTGTATTGCAAAGCATGCTCTTAGTGAATGAAAGCAAATAGAGGATATTCCAATACTCTCACAGAGCACTCTAATGACCTCAGCCTGGCCTCCTAGTTTATGCTCCAACACACTTTTCTGGTCGCAGAATAACAAGAAAAGTGTGCTGGAACTATTATTACTTTCAGATTCTTTTTGAATTACAGAGATAAAATAATTTCTGATTTCAATTCAGCTCAAGAAATGTTCAATTCCTAAGCCTTTGTTAGATAATAAAAGCCCTAAGAAATGGGCATGAAATAGAGCATTTTCAAAGTTAAAATTACCTAAAGTCTTAGAAACATTGCACGCGTTTAATAATATTAATTCCACTGATATATTCTTGTATGGTTTAAACGACCTAGGAGGTTTAGTGGAGAATAACGATAATAAGAAAGTAATAAAAAGTGTTGCAGGTGGAGCAGTTGGTGGAGCGGCCGCAGCCGGAGGTGCAGTAAGCGCTGTTTCAGCACTTGGCACAGCATCTACTGGTACAGCAATAGCAACATTATCAGGAGCATCTTCAACTTCAGCAACTATTGCTTGGTTTGGAGGAGGAGCTGTCGCTGGCGGAGGTGGCGGGATGGCCGTTGGAACGATTGTATTGACGGGAGGAGCAGCTCTCGTTGCAGCGATTGTAGGTGTTGGTATATATAAAATGTTGAACGATTAATTAGCAAAATTTAGAGTTGCACTGGCATGTTGAAAAGAGCTAGGAGCTTATTAAGATGATGGGAGCGGAAAGCAACAAACACGATTTATCATTAATAATTGGAGAGTATTGAGCAATTATGTTAAATAAAAATTTTAGTCAGACTCTTGTTATTTTTGAGCACTTATTTTTGAGCACTTATTTTGGGAAACGATACCAGCTGTAGTACCATTTGTAGGCAGCATCATATAAATTTTCAACATCATATTTATTAGTAACATAGTTAAGTATAGCTATTTCTATAAATATCAATAAAGGGAAAATGATTATTAAAGAGCAAGGGAAAGCTAAGGCTAATGCCAAGATAATGAAAGCAATAAACCTAACCTGTCTTGAGCGCGGAGATTGATAAAAACAATATGTACTAAAATGTTCGCAATTATTTCTAAATACCAGATAGGGATTTTCATTTCTATACTTGTATCTCGATATCGCTCTAAGAAAAATACTTCTTACTTCTATGCCGGAACTTACTGATGATTCTACTGGAATTAGAGGTCGTGAGTCAGTATCTTCTATTTTGGTTGTAAGCCTTATGTGGCCTGAGGCATCGTGTTCTATGTAGAGCCAATTTGTAAATTTTATTAAGTGGTGTTTGTAAATTCGATTGAGTGGAAATATAGCGGCTCCCTTTCTTTTATACCAGATACAATCTCCAGGAGATTTTATAATTTTAAAATAAACTAAGCATTCAGAAAAAATATTTGAATCAAAATAGATATTTAAATAAAAGCTATTTTTTTCTTTGATTTTTTCAAATCTACATTTTGTAGCGCCGGGGTTATACCAAAAATGGTTAAGATATGATGGCTTGTCTGAAAGTATCTCCTGAAGTAAGAAAATTATAAATTCAAAACCAGTTGATGTTGGATATGTTTCATCCCAATCCATCATTTCTTTTATGCGAGCTTGAGAAAAATAATCCTTTACATGAAGCAAATAACCTTCTGCTTGGATAAGCCTGGTGATAACTTCTGAAATATTTTTGGAAATTGAATTTTCTGAATTTTCCGAAATCCTTTGAAAAAAATCCTGTGTAACGGAAAGTGTGAGACAGACAGTTTCTTGTTTTTCAATCTTTTTAGATTCTATCCAGCCATCAAGGAGGCCAATACTAGATTGGTTTTTATCATATTTAATCTTTTCAATTGATGTAAATAGTAGTTCTGAGAAAACCCTCAGTATAAAATTAAGGTCTTCTTTTTCTATCATCACTTCTGTCCTGAAAATTTATTAAAAATATTTTAGTTAAAGTAAGAAACTAGGATGAGTATTCATATATTGGTTTTCTATATTATCACTATTAATGTCATCTCAACTCAAGCTACCTATGTGCTTCTCGAATTCTTCAACGAATAACTTGAACAATGAATCTAATATTATGGATATAGCTATAAGTGCTTAAAAAGACTTATTACTATTCACTAATTCGATGTTAATTTCTTAATAAGATGATAAAAAACCTTGAGTGCGAGATACGTTTCCTAGTCATGCTTAATCTAAAAGAGAGGAGATGTGACTTCGGACAAATCTAATCAATTTCAATTCACCTTGAGACTCTGTGTAATGACTTTATATTTGAAGCAGCAGTATACCAATCTTGTAATAAAAATACATTGTGAGCGAGTTAATGCATTTAAGTGAAGATACAGTTACAGCTTCTGATAATATTGATGAAGAGACTTTAGCTTTTTCTAAATCTTGACATTTAATCTTTCAATTTCAATTATTAAATTATGATTAAGGTAATAGCGCAATACCAGATTTATCTAGATTATTTTTTACCGCGAGCTAGTGACTGGGAAAAAAATGGTATAAATATCAAACTTACTAGCATGGATATGATAATTTCTATTATTCCAAGAAGTATGGATGAGCCTCTATTTCCTGATCCAACAGATGAAATACTCTCAAGTATGGTAATTAATATAAAAGCTGTAGATAAGTTTGATAATGATCCTGGCTTCGAATTTAAGCCGAAAATTTTTGATCGAGTAACTTTGCAATTGTTTTTTAATGTAGATTCTGAAGCTGAATTAACAAGTCAAAAATTTCGTGATGAAAAATTACTTACCTCTATTAGACAATTAAACTATTTTTTAGAGCATTGTAGGGCTGAGTCGCTTTCCCCTTTTGTACATTTAATACCTATTATTTATATGCCAGAAGAGAATAGATCTATAATTAATGTTCCTCATACTGAAACTTATTTTGATCAATTAACAGGAAATGCCTTGAATATTTTCTCTACACCCAAAGGGTTTTTCAATTCAAATTGTCGCTCTGGTGAATTTGCTGCTCCTGAATCTGGAAGTATTTCATTTGATCAAGTTTGTTCAAGTTTGTTAAGAGGTGCGCCGGATGTAGTTAAGCTGTTGCTCGCAGATAGTTTTTCTTTTGTTAGATCAGAAAGACTAAGAGAAGCTATTTTTCTTGCCGCAACTGCTTTTGAAGTACAAGCTGATCGTTTACTCGATGTTTTAAATGAAGATCAATATAGTAGTATTAATGATATTGAGAAGAATAGATCAAAAAGCATTGTAGAAAAAAGATTGAATTTAATTCCCCAATTGGTTTTTGGTGAGAGATTCCCCGATGAAGTTACTTATCTCAAAGTGATTTATTTATACAGGACTAGGAATAAAGTTTCTCATGAAGCAAAGCTTTATTTTTGCGATAATGATAACAATGAAATTGTTCCTGACAATTTCCAGGTACACGAAATGATAGTAGCTACAACACAAGCTATTTTATGGTTAGGTCAAAAAATTAACATTTGTCTTAATCAAACCAGAGCTCATGAGTAATTAGTTAATTATTCAATTTTTTATGATTATCTTAGGAATATAGATACTGGAGAAAGTGAAAGAGCTTGGGGGATGTGCCAGATATCATACCGAAGTTCAAAATATGAAAGAAGAATAATGTTGTAATAATCCATATTTTATTATTGCTGCTATTAGGCTCAAGTTTTTCTGTCTCTGGCACAGCTAGGAACTTATTTCTTATAAACTTTTCTTTAGCGAAGACAAAGCATTATAGCTTTAAAGTCTTCAGATGTTTTCCATCCTAAAAGTTTAATTACTGAATAAGCCATGTTCGAAGAATGAAACATTCCAAAACTTGTAAAACCGAATTCAATAGAAAGATTTCTAAAACAATTCTTAACTTTAGGATTGAGCTTCTTTTCCTCCCAGTGAAAGGATTGATTTCTTGCATTCCATAGTATCTCTTTCAGGGGTTGTGAACCTATGAAGGGGCCGCTTGGGCAATTGTCCAGACCGGAATGAACGATGCTAATTCCTTGTTTTGCAAATTGAAGTAATGCTCCAGAAAGCGCTGCAATGGCAAAGTGTCTAGTTGCTATTCTTTGCTTCAAGGTTTTGTTTTCATTGCCAGCTAGATCGAGAGCTTTAATATCTTTGGAAGCAAACATATTCTTGCCTAGCATCTGAGTTGTTTTATCTTGTTCTATTACCTTTTTAATTAGTTCTCTGTACCTGGTTTGAGCAAATTGTAGTTCTGCATCTTCATGCCAAATTGCTTTAAGAATTGGGATGATTGCAAATTCAACTTCTTTTAAATAATCTTCCATTTTCATATTGAGCTCTATTTGTTGATTAAATTGTAATTTTAAGGATAAGACTTTGACATACATAAGGAAAATGAGAAATTTTTCAATACGGTGTATTTTGATGACAAAACTGACGCCTGCTTTTGGAGTTCTTCAACTGATTAAAAATATAAAATTAACAATCTAGTGATTTAAAACGAAAAAGCCTCGAATTAATCGAGGCTTTTTTTATTTTACATTTGAATGTTCTTTTAAGATGGCGGGAGCGAAGGGACTCGAACCCTCGGCCTTCTGCGTGACAGGCAGACGTTATAACCAACTTAACTACGCCCCCAACTATCTTAAAGAAGCTAAAATATAAGGATTCAGAGGTTTTCCGTCAAGATAAAATTAAGATAAGACCCCAAAAAAATATTTTTGCATTGCTTAAAGATTGTACCAGCTAGGGATTCGGCCTAGACTATTAGTACAAAAATAACAGCTTAAGTAAGCTTGGGAGTCCTGTGAATATTTTTATAACTGGTGGAACAACTGGAATTGGTTTGGCCGTGGCGAAACTCTACCTTGAGGAAGGTCACCGTGTAGGGATCTGTGCAAGGAATTTGAGTAAATTTCCAAGCGAAATTAGAAACAAATATAAGCAGCTTCATTGTTACGAAGTCGACGTCACTAATCGCGAAGAGCTTCATAAGGCCATCCATGATTTTGCTCCCGTGGAGCTGGATTTGGTCTTTGCTAATGCCGGGAGATCGGTTGGGGCCAAGTCAAAGACTCCGCAGTTTTCTGTCGCTAATGAAATTATCGATATCAACGTTAAAGGTGTTTTAAATACTTTTGATATTGCCCTAGAGATTATGCTTCCTCGAAAAAAAGGGCACCTTGTCGCGACGGCTTCTGTGGCCGGTTTCATGGGGCTTCCAGGTGCCGGCGCTTATAGTGCTTCAAAGGCAGCAGTCTTAAAATTATGTGAGTCTTATTCGCTGGATTTAAAAAGATTTGGAATCAGTGTCTCTGCGATCGCTCCAGGTTTTATCGATACGCCATTAACTCAAAAAAATAATCACAAGATGCCTTTTCTTATGAGCGCGGATAAAGCAGCAAGACTGATCAAGCGTGCCATCGAGAAGAAAAAAGTTCTTTATGTATTTCCATTTAGAATGAAGCTGGTGGTTTCAATCCTGGATAAAATGCCAAGAAGCTTATACAGACTACTTATGAACTTAAAATTTTTAAACTACAGTGAGGAGTAATATGAAATCGCTACTACTTTTATCTTTAATTTTTTCTACAAGTGCTTTTTCTCAAACAACAAAGGCTAAAAGCGCCGTTATTCCTGAGAGTGTGAGAATTGACCAGGCCGTAAAAAATGAAAAAGCTAAAGCTGCTGAAGTTCCATGTGATTCAAAAGAAGATATTTTGAAAAAACTTGAAGCTGAGAAAAAAGCGAAGGCCGCTCAGGGGCAAGGCTTCAGTCTTCAAGGTAAAAAAGATTCAGGGTGCTCGATTTAAATAATACCTGTCACTATGACGGTATTATTTTCTACTTTCCAATGAACATCGACATCGTAGAGCTTTGATCCATATGATTTATAACCGTCTTCGTGAAAACGAGGGCGGGGATCAAGAGAGAGAATTTCTGTAATATTTTTCTTCAAGGTTTCATCACAATCACATTCAAAATGAACTTCCAATTTTTTAGAGTCTACAGCGCTTGTCCATCCCGATTGAGCATCAGGAATGGATTCAATTTCTTTTAAGTACGGCTTTAGATCATAGACTGGAGTCTGATCCAGAAAATCCCCACCGATAAATGTAATTTTATAATTTTCTATTTTGGTTATTTTAACCAGAGAAAGCCCAATATTATTTGGTCTAAAAGGGGAGCGTGTTGCAAAAACACCTTGTTTCAAATTTCCACCAAGCCTTGGAGGTCTTACTGTTAGGGATGTTTCATCTGTAGGATTCGTTTCGTGAAATTGAAAAATCACCCATAGGTGGGAGAAGTTTTCGAGTCCCATGAGAGCTTCAGCTCTGTTAAAGGGGGGAATTAACTCTATGGTTGATTCAATCGTCGTGAGTCCAGGCTGCCTTGGAATTGAAAACTTTTCCTTGTACGGAGAGTGGATAATTCCAATGGGCTTCACAAACTAATCGTCCAGTTCAGAATCTTTGGGAGGATTAACGAACTGTGAGTACTCTTCGTTATAAGTAATTTTTGTCGTGTCAGTAATGCGATCGATGTAGAGCTTTCCAAAAAGGTGATCAAGTTCGTGTTGGAAAACGGTCGCTAAAAAATCTTCAGCGATGATTTGTTTTTTCTCGCCGTGCTCATTGATATAGTCGACTTGAATTTTTTTCGGGCGCTCAACAAAACCGCGTAACCCCGGGACAGAAAGACATCCTTCCCAGAATCCTTGATTGTCTTCAGTCAGATATTTTATTTCAGGATTGATGATAGTCATTAAAGGAGTTCCTTCAAGGTCGCCATACCTATCATTGTTTTCAGGCAGCTCAATAATTGTAACTTGTTTAGAGACATCAATTTGAGGAGCAGCGATACCAATACCGCCTTCAACTTTCATCGTGTCATACATGTCGACTAGAAGTTGTTTAAACTCAGGTGTGCCAAGCTCTTCTAACGGAACTTTTTTTGCCGTAAGTCTTAATGTCGGGTGCCCCATTCTAATTACTTTTCTTGCTGTCATGTTGACTCCTAAAAACTGTCACTAAATTCTTAGCATAATTTAGAGAATAGAGTAAGCTTAAGGCCCATGGAGAAAGAAAAAAACTACATTACACCCAAGGGCTTTCAAAGGCTCCAGGATGAACTCCATCAACTGGCCAGGATAGAGCGACCTGAAGTGACAAAAACCGTCGCCTGGGCCGCTTCAAATGGGGATCGCTCGGAGAATGCAGACTACATTTATGGCAAGAAGCGCCTTAGAGAAATTGACCGTAGAGTCAGATTTTTAACCGGCAGGATTGATAAGGCCATTGTGGTCGATCCGACGAAGTCTATAAGCTCAAAAGTCCAGTTTGGCGCAACCGTGACGTTAGAAGATGAAGATGACGGCTCAACCAAAACGATCTCTATCGTAGGAGTGGACGAAATTAATACGGAAAAAAATCAATTAAGTTGGCGCTCACCCTTAGGAAGTTCTTTGATTGGCAAAGAAGTTGGTGATACAATCTTGGTCAGAATCCCCATAGGTACAAAAACATACGAGATTATTAACATAGTCTACGTTGAGATTTTTTAAGCATGATGAATATTAATTGTGAAATTTCTTTAGGTGAATTGGTTGATAAAATCTCAATCCTAAAAATTAAAGCTCAAAATATTACTGATCCTACTAAGCTGGCCCACGTAAAAAAAGAAGAAGAGACTCTTTCAAAAACTTTAAGTTCATTAAAATTAGAAAATATTGATCATCACTTAAATCAGATGATTGATGTTAATAGTGAGCTTTGGAAAATTGAAGACGATATCAGAGACCTTGAGCGAGCAAAAGACTTTGGTGCTGAGTTCGTAAGACTGGCCCGCGCAGTGTACGTCACCAACGATGAGCGTTTTAAAAGAAAAAACACGATCAATACAACATATAAATCCGGCCTCGTTGAGGTCAAATCCTACCAAGAGTACTAACAGGCTCTAGGTAGAAAACTTAAGGAACATCATGCCTGCTGAGAAAAAAAAGACCACGACTAGAAAATCTCTACCAAAGCCTTTGAAAAAAGCACCTGCAAAAGCAGCGAAGTTAACGAGAGACGAAAAATACCGTCTTTACTTAGCATCAGTTCAAAATACTCAAGCTGATATTAAATTTATCAATAGAGAGTACAAAGCTATTTACGGGAAAGCTCCAAAGTCACTAAGAGAAGATTTTTGTGGAACAGGACTTATGGCATGTGACTGGGTTCAACAAAACGATGAGTGCACGGCATACGGAATTGACCTGGACATGGAGCCACTAGCGTTCGGTGTTGTTAATCACTACGATAAACTCTCAGAAGATGAACAATCACGCATGAAGTACATCAATGGAAACGTATTATCAAAATACGATTTCAAGGCAGATGTGACTGTTGCTTTCAACTTCTCATACTACTTATTTAAAAAACGCACTGACCTTCTGAAGTATTTTACTTCAGTCAGACAGCACATGAAAAAAGATGGTGCTTTCTTTATCGATTTATTCGGTGGAACAGAAGCCCGAAAAGAGCTGGAAGAATCAGTAAAACACAAAAACCATACGTATTACTGGGACTGTAGCAAATACAATCCACTGACGGCAGAATGCCTTTATTACATTCACTTTAAAACGCACAAAGACGGTGTAAAACATGAAAAAGTTTACACGTATGACTGGCGTATGTGGGATGCAAGAGAGCTTTTAGATATTCTTGAAGAAGCAGGATTTTCTAAAACTCAAATTTATTGGGAAGGCGTAGATAAAGATGGAACAGGAAATGGGAATTTCAAAAAGACGTTAAAAGCAGAAAACTGCGAGTCTTGGGTTACTTATATCTGTGCCTTACCTTAAGACTTAAAATAATTTTAAAACGCCATCTACGTCGTTGCGACCGTCTCTTGGTCGTGCGACGTACGGACGTACGTCTCCTCCCGCGAGCCAATCGCGCCTAGTATCTGACATTTTCAAATCATTTTTTTAGGTTTATGGGGGAGCACCGAAGCTTCGCTTCGAGTGAGGGACTATAAGAACTAGGCTTCTAGTTCTCTGAAATCAAATTGTGGATAGCGTTTTTGAAGTTCAGTTGTCCATGCGTGTTCGGTCTTATCAAAAACTAAAACTATTTTTCGATCAAGAGTTGGTGCTGAAATAAGGGCCACTTGTTCGTCGATATCACTTGAGAGCTGAGTTTTCGTCAGGTCTTTTGTTTTTAAGTGGGCAAGGAAGATTCTCGACTGAAAGTTTTCAGTGAAGAAGATGTGCGCGTGTTGGTCGCTTTGAGTTTCTTTGCCGTAGAGGTATTGAGAGATGAGACCGTCGAAGAGATAGTTGAAATCTTCGAAACCTAGTAGTTCGCGGGCCAGATCATCTCTTGTAAACCAGAAGATTCCCAAAACTTCGGGAGTAAACTGATCCAAAATGGTGATGTTGGGGCGAGTACTCTTATACATGCCTACTTTTTTTCCTTTGCGATTTTATCAAGAACACTGTTGATGAATCCATGAGAGTCATTTGGACAGTATTTTTTAGCAACGTTGACGTATTCGTTGATGAATACTCCAGAGTTGGTTTCTTTATCGTTAAGGATCTCGTAAGCGCCAAGAAGAAGAACAGCTAAGTTCATGCGGTCAACTTTTTGAAGGTTGTTGTTTGTAAGAAACTTTTCAATTGTTTTTGAGTTTGTTTCTTCTTGTCTTAAAGAGCCAAGAATTAATTCTTTTGCAAAAAGTTTTGTGTTCAGGTCAATCTTGTTGTCTGGGTGTTCGCTGTCTTCTTCGTTATAAGAATTATCGAACATATTAAGAGCGTCTTCCAGAGACTTTGAGTCGCTGATGATCTCGCTTTTTTCATTTTCAAAATCATTTAGTAAATGTTTGTAGATAAATTTGAAAGCGTATTCACGGCCAAGAGATCTTTTCGTAGTTACATTTGCATTATTGATAGTCACGTTTTTCACCTTTATCGCTGATAGATTTTACTGAGTGTAGATTATTTTTTAGACCGTAAACGAACTCTTCAATGTCTTTGAAGTCCCAGTAGAAAGAAGCATAACGAACGTATGCGACTCTATCGAGTTCTTTAAGTTGATCCATGATGATTTCACCAAGGTCTCTGGCACGAACTTCTGTGCGGGAGATTTCCAGCAGGGATCTCTCAACATTATTTAAAAGCTTATTGAGCTGGTCAGTAGAGACATTTCTTTTTTGGCAGGCCTTGTTCAAACCTTTCATGATTTTTTCACGGTTGTAGTTTTCACGACGACCGTCTTTTTTCACGATAAGAGGCATTTGAATCTGAATATTCTCATACGTTGTAAAACGAGTTTCACAGGCATCGCACTTACGGCGACGGCGTACAGAGTTTTCTTCGAGAAGCATTCTCGAATCAATAACTCTGGTGTCCTGAGCGTTACAACTTGGGCAATGCATATTCTTCTATAGTCCTTTATAAACCGGGAACGATTTGCACAGCTCTAAAACCTGCGCTTTGATATTTTTGAGTTCAACTTCATTTGTAGAATTTGTTAAAGCAGAGTGAATCCATCCTGCCAGCATATCCATATGAGGTTCAGTTAATCCTCTTGTTGTGATTGCTGGAGTTCCAAGACGAACACCTGAAGTCACGAACGGAGAGCGCTTATCATTTGGAACCATGTTTTTGTTACAAGTGATACCTGCTGCTTCAAGAGCGTGCTCAGCTTCTTTACCTGATAAACCAACAGAGTCTGTTTTAACCAATACAAGGTGATTGTCTGTTCCACCTGATACAAGTTGAATCCCGCGACTTGTTAGGGCCTCTGCCAGCTTCTTAGCGTTTTTAACAACCTGTTTTTGGTAATCAGCATAGTCAGGTTGAAGTGCTTCAAGAAATGCTACAGCTTTAGCAGCGATAACGTGCTCAAGAGGTCCACCTTGAATGCCTGGAAAAATATTTGAGTTTAATTTCTTAAACAGTTCTTCATTGTTTGTAAGAATGATTCCACCTCGTGGTCCACGAAGAGTTTTGTGAGTCGTTGAAGTCACAACGTCAGCGTAGGGAACAGGTGACATGTGCAGTCCTGCAGCGACAAGACCAGCAATATGGGCCATATCAACCATCAGTTTTGCACCAACTTCTGTCGCGATTTCCTGAAATGTTTTGAAATCGATTTCACGAGGATAGGCCGAAGCACCTGCCACGATCACTTTAGGCATCTCTTTTTTTGCCTGTTCACGAACGATATTGAAATCAATTCGCTCAGTTTCAGGGTGAAGCCCGTATGAAGCGAAGTTAAAAAGTTTTCCAGAGAAGTTTACTGGAGACCCGTGAGTTAAGTGTCCACCTTCAGCAAGATTCATCCCGAGAACTTTGTCCCCGTGATTAAGCATCGCAAAGTATGCACCCATGTTAGCTTGAGATCCAGAGTGTGGTTGAACGTTGGCAAATTTTGATCCAAAGATCTGATTAACTCTGTCGATAGCAAGGATTTCTACCTGATCAACAAACTCGCATCCACCGTAATATCTTTTGTTCGGAAGTCCTTCAGCATACTTGTTAGTCAGGATTGAACCCTGAGCTTCCATGACAGCTTGTGATGTATAGTTTTCAGAAGCGATTAACTCTAATCCATCTTCCTGACGAGCTCTCTCTTTTTGGATGATATCCAAAAGAGTAGGGTCCATAGTTTTTAGAGAGGATGCATTTTTGTTAAACATGATTAAACCTTCTTCAACAATAGTGATGAGTTCGTTCCGCCAAATCCAAATGAATTATTAAGCGCGTATTTAATATCTTTTTTAACGGCCTTATTTGCAGTTACATCGAGGTCACATTCAGGATCAAGGTTTTGAATGTTAATTGTCGGAGGAATCATTCCCGTGTGAAGTGCCATCGCACAGAAAATCGTTTCAATTCCACCAGCAGCACCCAGAAGGTGTCCTGTCATAGACTTTGTTGATGAAACATTTAATTTAAATGCGTGATCACCGAAAGTTTTTTTGATCGCTCTTAGTTCACCGATATCTCCAAGCGGAGTCGATGTGCCGTGAGCATTAACGTATCCAACTTCAGTTACATCTACGCCAGCATCGTCGATGGCCATCTTCATTGAGCGAGAAGCACCATCACCTTCAGGGTGTGGAGCTGTGATGTGATAAGCATCTGAAGTGGCACCGTGACCTACGATTTCAGCGTAAATCTTTGCTCCACGAGCAACGGCCTTTTCATAATTTTCTAAAATTAAAATTCCAGCACCTTCACCAAGAACAAATCCGTCTCTGTCAGCATCGTATGGTCTTGAAGCTGTTGCAGGATCATCATTTCTTTTTGAAAGAGCTTTCATGTTACCAAATCCTGCAATTGTTAAATTACAGATTACAGATTCAGCACCACCAGAAACCATCATGTCTTGTCTGCCGAACATGATTTCATAGCAAGCAGCAGTCAGTGCGTGAGCAGCTGAAGCACAAGCAGATGCGATTCCGTAATTTAATCCACCAAGATTGTAGCGGATTGTAACAAGCCCAGATGGCATGTTTGGAATAATAGCTGGAATGAAAAAAGGAGAGACTCTTCTTGGCCCTTTATCAAACATTGTTCTTGCTGTGTCTTCGATTTCTGGAAATCCACCGATACCAACACCCAAGATACAACCCATTCTGTGCATTTCGTATGGAGGAGAATCGTGAAGGCCCGCATCTTTCAGAGCTTCGTCTGTCGAGTGCATAGCAAAGTGAATGAAGCGGTCGTATTTAGCTGCTTCTTTCTCATCTAATATATCTGTTGCTAGTGTGAAGTTCTTAACTTCTCCAGCAAATTTTGTCGTAAGTAATTCCGTGTTCGTTTGTTCAATTAAAGAAACTCCCGATTTTCCAACGAGAGCGTTTGCCCAAACTTCTTTAAGGTTATGACCAAGTCCATTGATCATCCCCATTCCCGTGATAGCAACTCTGTTGAGTTTTTTTCCTTCGGTCATGATAGACTCCCCGTAAAACAACAAAGGCCTCTTTCGAGGCCTCTATTTAAGATCTTATGCTTGTTTTTTTTCTAAGTAAGTGACGATGTCTTTTACCGTCTTAAGTCCTTCAGCGTCTTCCTCAGGAATTTCAACACCGAATTCATCTTCCATTTTCATCATCAATTCTACGATGTCTAGAGAGTCTAGGTTTAAATCGTCAACGAAACTTGTTTCAAGATTGATTTTAGCGATATCAATTTTAGTTGCGTCGCTGATTAGTTTAATAACCTTGTCTTTCATTTAATAACTCCTGAAATGTTCAAAAATAAGTAATAGTTTTATTAGATATATAATCCACCGTCAATTTTAATCGTTTCACCAGTGATATAAGACGATGCTTTGCTCAATAAAAAGCAGACTAAGTTCGCAACTTCATCAGCTTCACCCATGCGTTTAAGGGGGATTGTAGCTAAGTAGGCGTCTTTTACTTTTTCGTCTAAGGCATGAGTCATATCTGTGGTGATAAAACCTGGACATATTGCGTTACATCTAACGTTTCTAGAGGCCAGCTCTTTAGCGTAAGACTTAGTAAATCCGATTAATCCTGCTTTTGAAGCAGAGTAGGCGATTTGAGAGGCATTACCCATCAGTCCCACAATAGAGCTGATATTAACGACAGAAACATTTTCTGCCTTTAAGAAGCTTCTTGATAAGATCTGAGTCAGCATAATCGCAGACGTTAAGTTTGTATTAATTGTCTGAACAACATCTTCTTCTTTCATACGAAGAACGATCTGGTCTTTAGAGATCCCAGCATTGTTAACAAGACCTGTAATCGGCCCGTTTTCCTCAACAAATTTTTCTACAGCTTCTTTCATTTGAGCAGTGTTTGTAACGTCAAATAAAAGAGCAGTAACGTTAGAAGCACCCAGAGCTTGAAGCTCTTCTTTTAATTTCATAGCTGCAGCGGCGTCACTTCTATAGTTAAAAACAACGTGAGCTCCTTGAGTCGCAAGGGCTTCGGCCATTTTTTTACCAAGGCCGCGTGATGCCCCAGTGATTAGTACCGTTTTATTCTTTAAATCGTTAAAAGTTGCAATCATTTTAAAAGCTCCTCAATTTCAGCAAGTGCTTCATCTCTATCGAGAGGAATAACTTTGATGTCTTTGTTAATTTTACGAACGAGTCCCATTAAAACTTTTCCAGGACCCACCTCTATGCAAAGTGTGTCTGAAGGCAATTTTTCAATCGACTGAGTCCAAAGTACCGGACCATAGGCCTGGTGGTAAAGATTGTTGATAATTGTTTCTGGGTTTGTTCCCGCACCGTATTCTTTCGCATCTATGTTAGCGATATATGGAATTTTGTTTTCATGCCATTTGAATTTAGCGAATGCTTCTTTTAATTGATCAGCTGCTGGCTTCATCAGGCTTGAGTGAAACGGAGCTGAAACATTCAGTTCCATTGCTCTGTGAGCTTCTTTAAAGTTTTCAGATAACCATGCGACAGCTCTGGCACAAGCTTCACTTTCACCAGAAATGACAATTTGAGAAGGATCGTTAAAGTTGGCCGGCATAACTTCTGAGCCAGGTAGTGTTGCGGCCTTGCAAGCTTCAACTACTATATCTGCTGGAACTTTTAAAATCGCAAACATCTTTCCTTTTCCAACAGGAACAGCTTCCTGCATATACTTTCCACGAAGGTGAACCGCGTGAATAGCGTCGTACGGAGAAAGAACTCCTGCGACAACAAGAGCTGCGTACTCGCCAACAGAATGGCCAAGAACGCGGTCAATTTTTACATCGTATTTTTGAAGAAGAGTTTCCAGTTGATTAAAAAGAGAAACTGAGTGTTTTAAAATAGCAGGCTGGGTATTGTGAGTGAGTTTTAGTTCATCTTCTGGGCCTTCATGCATAAGTTTTTTTAAGTCGTAACCTAAAATCTCATTTCCTTTATCAAAGAGAGACTGATCCAGATTTTTTCCCATTCCAACGTATTGTGAACCTTGTCCGGGGAATAATAATGTAACTGATTTAACACCCATCTATTTACCTTTGTTTTAGTATCTTAATAAAGTGGCACCAGCTGTAAGGCCTGCACCGAAAGCATCAAAGAGAACAACGTCTCCGCGCTTAATTCTTCCATCAGTTACTGCTTCGTGAAAAGCAATCGCAACAGTTGCTGCTGATGTATTTCCGTATTTATCAATGTTGACGATCATCTTATCCATGCTCAGGCCTAGAAGGTTAGCAGTCGTTTCGATGATTCTAATGTTGGCCTGGTGAGGAACAACCCAGTCAACGTCTTCAAGACTAAGGCCTGCCATCTCAAGACATTTTTTCCCGTTTTCAGCGAGTGTTCTAGTGGCAACTTTGAACATTTCTTTTCCCTTCATTTGCATGAAGTGAGTGCCTTCTTTAATATGCTCTTCAGTAATAGGTGTGACAGCTCCACCAACCGGTTGGTCGAAGAACTCTCCGCCTGTTCCATCAGAGTTTAAAATTGATGATAAGATTTTAGATTCTGAGTTCGCTTCAGCGCGACCGTAAATAGCGACACCACAACCATCTCCAAAAAGGATACATGAGTTTCTGTCTTTCCAATTTACTTCGCGAGAGAGCATTTCAGATCCAACCACTAAAACAGTTTTTGCTAAACCCGTTTTAATCATTGAGTCCGCAAGGTTTGTTCCATAGACAAATCCAGAGCACGCCACAGAAATATCAAGACAAGCACAGTTGTTAGTGATGCCAAGTTTTACCTGGAGAATACATGCTGAGTTTGGAAGTTTTACGTCGGGAGTAACTGAAGCGAAGATAATAAAGTCGATATCGTTTGGTTGTAGGCCCGCAGTTTTTAGAGCATCAAGAGTTGCATGGTAGGCCATGTCTGTTGGAAACTCTCCGCCTTCAGTTGAACAAATTCTGCGCTCTCTGATTCCGGTTCTGCTGTAAATCCATTCATCCGTTGTTTCAACAACGCTTTCAAGATCTTTGTTTGTCATGATTTTTTTGGGAGCGTACATCCCAGTTCCTAGAACTTTTACTTCATAGGTTTTCATTTTGGACGTCCATGTTTTGATTGCCTCTATACAAAAGGCCCTTATATTCTATTTGAATCTAAGGGCCTTTTATTATTTAGACAAAATTTTGCTTTTAATTATTGAGCAGCTTCTTCAGTTGAAGCAGCTTTAACTGATACAACAACTTTTCCTTTATAGAATCCACAAGCAGTACAAACAGTGTGTGGCATTGTGTGCACTCCACAGTTTGAACAAGTCATTGGGTGCTTTCTATATAATTTATGGTGTTGACCAGCTCTTCTTAAACCTTTTCTTGATACTGAATTTTTCTTCTTTGGAACTGCCATTTTATACTCCGCGACAAATGTGGTAACTTTAACTTTTTTTAAATATGAGGGATAATCAATACGATAAAAAGACCAGTTCGGCAAGTTTTTTTAAGGTTGGCGCATTGTCCCTAAACTGTTTTTTACTCTAATTCTTAATCTTCTACCGAATTCTCAATATTCGTACTTCTTGGGAAGGCCGGAACCTCCAAAAAGATCTGCTCATGAACGAACTCGCCAATATCTGCCAGTCCTTTTCTATAGAAGTATAATTCCATCTCTTCGTTATCAGCAAAAACCGTCGTGGCCTCAGCATATTCAGGTAGTTTTTCCTGAGAATCGTGAAGGAATGCAGCGTTAATTGAATGCTCCATGTGCTGAAACAATGGAACCAGAGTCAGACCACATGGTAAATGATACTTGGCGTCTATCTGTGCTCTGACAACTAAATGGTCGCCTAAAAAGCTGCTTTTTTTGCGGGCGATCTGAAGTTTTAATTTTAAAGATCCGGCCGGATAAGCATCTTCAGGGTCCAATTGATCGTGAAGTTCTGTTAAAATGTCCGCAATCCAAGGTGTTTTTTCATCACTTAATTCATATTCCTCGATAATATCGTGGCTGTAATTAGTAACGGGCACCTGGGCGTTAATCTGAGTGTTAATTTTTGTTGTCATATTCATGGCTCCCATTTAACTCAGATGATTTTAAAAGTACAATTGAGAATAGAGGTCATTGGTGAATATTTTAGTCTGTGGATTTATGGGGTCGGGAAAAACAACTTTCATAGAAAGTTTTAAGGATAACGACCTAGGATTCATGACTTTTGACCTGGACCAGGTTGTCTGTGAGGAACTTGGAATAACTCACCAGGAACTTGGTGAGTGGATTAAAAATCACGGAATGGCCGAGTTCAGACAAAAAGAAATCAGCGCACTTCAGTCTCTTCTCAACATGCGGACAATGAAGATCATCGCCTTGGGTGGCGGAACGATAGAGGCAGCAGGCTTCGATGAGCTAAGAACACAAGCGAAAATGATTTTTCTGAATACTCCTTTTGAAACTTGTTACAAGCGCATAAAAAATGACTCTAACCGTCCAATGACTTTATTGGGAGAAGACGGTTTACGTAATCTTTATCAAAAAAGACTTCCTCTCTATCAACAAGCTGAGCTTATCCTCTCGGAAACTCAGATAAAAGAGATTGAAGGCCTTGCTCCTTTAGTGCATAATTTAAAGAGCATTTAAATACCGACAAGAGGTTAGTAGTGGTTGAAGGAAAAGTTTCAGTGGCCCTTTTGCTTTCAGATTTATCTGAAGTGAAAGAGATATCTTCAGTGTTCAAAAAATTGGGAGTGATTCCTCATTTTTATGAAGACCTGAAAACTTTCTGGAGTGGAACTCTTGAGCGCTCGCCGGCCCTTTGTATAGTCGATGTAAAAAAGATGAGTGAAGGAGACCTGGTTTTAAGAGATCACCCGGCCGTCATCGCAGAAGAGATGCCGCTTTTATTTTACTACACACAAAACACTGAACCACTTTTGGTTTCAACTCACCATTTTTATCACCTTGGGGTTTTGAAACAATCTGCTCATTACGAAGGGCCTCTCAAGGCCATTTTAAGAAGGCTCAATAAAATTTCTAGCCTTGAGCAACACTACCACATGTTGAAGGTAACAACTTCTGCGCAAAAAGAGCAGATCGAGCGCCTTGAAGTGGCCCTTCGCGAAGAAGTGCGCGCTGATAATTATATGTCGATGGTTAAGAGTGTTTGTCTGGATTTTGAAAACTATAGATTTGAAGCGGATTTTTTTAAGGCCATTGAAAAAGTTTTTCAGGGCATTGATGAGATTGAAGAATTTTCATTTCTTGAACTCAGCTTTAACGGTCAGAAATTATTGTCTCCGGTTTCTCATCTGAAGAAATTTAGAAATATTCCCTCACTTTGGTTAGGTCAGGCATGTACAAATGGCATTGAGCTTTTTGCTCAAAATATGGCCACTCAGGTTGCTATTGATATTATGGGAGGAGATCTCGTCTCACTTCTTATCAGAGGGGAGAGCTCAAGGCCTGATAAAATAATTTTTATCAAATCACAAAACGAAACATTCTTTAATAACTTTGACTGGAATATGCTTGAAGCTTATTTAAATGGCTTCTATGCAACTTTCAAAAATAAAATAGATTCACCGATTGAAACTAATAAAAAATTCAGCTCATCTTTTGAAGCAATGAGTTTTGTTGATCAGTATTTATTTGGCCAGACAGTAAGTGAAGTTGTTAACAATAAAAATATTGAAGACATGAGATTGGTGGATCTTGATCTATCTAGCCTCGTTCAATTAGTGCTTAAGAAAGCAACGAACAGATTTTTCTGGAATCGTTTTTCAACTGAATTTATTAACAAATTAGAAATTCAAACCAGAATTGATTTTAGATTTTTCGATTATGGAGTCGCTAATATTGGTTTCATGGTTCGCGCCTCGGATTTAGATGTGTTCTTTGATCAATTGAAAGATTTTTCTAATCGCTTTCAATACTGGAAATATTTCGAAGACTCCGAAGGAGTTTTATCTCAGCTCGTATCACCGAAGGTGACGATGAGCCCACTTTCTGCTCACGCCTATCTTTCAAAAGTTCTAAAAACTGAAGCTGACTTAAAAGAAGCAGTGAAAGATCAAAAACGTGCGTGGACATTCATTGAACCTAAAACAAGTCTGGATATTTAAATATGAAGTTTAGAAGTCGTCTGGTGGTTAACCTGGACCATATCGCTTACAACGTTGAGCAAATCAGAAAAATATCTAAGGAGAGCCATGTTCTTTTTATGATCAAAGCTGATGGGTACGGACACGGAATGATTCCTATTGCGAGATATGCAATCACCGAACTTGGCATTAAAGAATTTGGTTGTGCGACAATCAGCGAAGCCTTAAAACTCAGAGAAGAGCTCAACGAGCTTGAGTTCGATATCTATGTTTTTTCAGATATCCAGTTGGAGCTTTTAGAAAACGTTGATATCTATCTAAAGCGCAGGATTATTCCCGTTATCTCCAACGTCAGTGAGTTGGATTATATTCTTCATACCGCTGAACTTAAAAACTTTCCCATCTGTTTAAAATTTAATACGGGAATGAACAGACTTGGTCTCGATCCAAACGATACTCCGCTAATTGTAAATAAATTAAAACAACACGGGCGCACAAGTGTTCATCATTTAATCAGCCACTATGCCAATGCAAGTGCGTCGATGAGTGAGAATCAAACAAATGTTTTGCAGAGGACGAGATTCGAAGAAATTAAAAAATTCTTCCGTGACTCAGGCATTCAACTTCTGCGTACATCTCAGTCTAATTCCGGAAGCGTTGAACAAAAAACGGGAGTCAGAGAGGTCAGCGGCGATACACATGTAAGACCAGGGCTGATGCTTTATGGGCCGAGTTCATTGAATCAAAATGTGGCGGGAGAGTTTAAAGGCAAACTCGTCTCTGTTTTAGAAACATATATTCTGAGAGTTTTTGAAGTTAAAAAAGGCGAAGTGGTTGGCTATAATTCAACTCCTTGCCCGGAAGATGGGTTGATTGCTATTCTTGCGATTGGTTATGGCGACGGTTTTTTTAATCGTTACTCCGGCGCTCATTTATATCATAAAGGTTTTGAAGGAGTGATTATCGGAAGAGTCAGTATGGATATGACTCATGTCTTTTTTCCAAAAGAGGCCATCGGTAAAATTACGGCCCACGAAATCTTCACAATTTGGGGAAAGTCAGAAGGCGATTTCTTGAAATTTTGTATGGAAACTAAAACTATTCCATATGAAGTTTTTTGCGCTCTTCTCCCTCGCATTCCAAGAGTTTATCGTTTAAACTAATCGGGTGATTACAAAATTAAAAACTTATCTAGAAACTAAAATCGAAGAATTTGGACGTAACCTTTTGGATATGGTCGACGGCCTCGGTATGATTACTCTATTTGCAGGGCGCTCTTTTTACTGGATGGGAAAGAGACCTTTTCGTATTCGCCTGTTATTCGAACAGCTTTATTCTATCGGCAACAAAAGTATGACCATTATTCTTCTGGCGGGACTTTTCACCGGAATGGTTTTTTGTACGCAAACTTATCTTGGATTTAAAATGATCAACGTCGACTCACTTGTCGGTGCGATCGTTGCTATCAGTTTGGCAAAGGAGCTTGCTCCAGTATTAACCGGACTTATCGTAGCTGGACGAGCTGGATCGGCCATGGCCGCTCAGATTGGTTCAATGAAAGTTACTGAGCAGATTGATGCTCTTGAAGTTATGGGGATCAACAGTATCCAGTATCTCGCAGTTCCAAGAATTGTCGCAGCTACTATTGCGGTGCCGATGCTTTCAATTTGTTTTCTATTCATCGGAAACCTTGGCGCTTATCTTATTGGTACGACAACTTTGATGATTGATGAAGCGATGTTTTTTTCAAAGCTTTCTGAGTTCATGGTTGTGGCCGATGTTGCTCAAGGTGTAATTAAGGCAACTGTATTTGGTTTTGTTATCGCAGTTATTGGAACTTATTTTGGCTTTCAGGTTGAAAAGGGTGCAGTAGGTGTAGGTCGCGGAACGAATCAGGCCGTTGTATGGGGAATGGTTTCGGTTCTTGTGCTGGATTATTTCTTAACAACTTTCCTAGTAAAGATACTATAAAAAACTAAAAGATTTTTTGGAGATTAGTGTAGTGCTGACTTTTGAAAACCCGGCCATTTCGATTCAGAATGTAACCAAAATCTTTGGTGAGCAGACTGTATTAAATGAGCTTAATTTTGATATCGAAAGAAACAAGATCACAACGATTCTGGGTTTTTCGGGAGCGGGAAAGTCGACTCTTTTGAAACACATTTTAGGAATTATGAATCCTACCTCTGGAGTCGTAAGTGTTCTAGGTCAGGATTTATCAAAGCTAGATAAGATGGAGCTTAGAGAGTTTCGTAGAAACTTCGGAATGCTTTTTCAGTACGCTGCTTTATTCGATTCTTTTACAGCACAAGAAAACGTTGCTTTCCCTCTAAAAGAATTTACTAAATTAAAAGAGTCAGAGATTACAGAGAAAGTGAAAGACCTTCTCATTTCGGTCGGGATCAAAGAAGAATCTTTTGATCGTCTTCCATCAGAGCTTTCCGGTGGTATGAGAAAGAGAGTTGGTCTGGCAAGAGGTCTTGCTCTTAGTCCGCACATCATGCTTTATGATGAACCGACAACCGGACTTGATCCGATCACAACTAAGATGGTTAACAATCTTATTGTTGAGACGGCCACTCAGCACAAAGACCGAGAGATGACATCCGTTATTATTTCCCATGACGTTAGGGCCACGCTCGAAATTTCCGACTATGTCGCATTTTTGGACCGTGGTAAGATTATTGAGTATTTACCAGTAGAAGAATTCAAAAAATCTGACAAAGAGTTAGTTCAGGAATTTTTGAATCTATAGCTTAAAGGTGTGTAAATTAAATGAATGAGTTTAAAGTAGGTCTTCTTGCCATAGCAACAATCGTAGCGATTGTTTTCATGTCGTTTAAAATTACGTCTAATCAATCTGGGTTTGGCCAGTACGTAACTTATAGAACGATCATTAAAGATGCTTCCGGAATTTTTCCTAAGACTCCGATCAAGATCGCAGGTATTTCAGCAGGACGTATTGTTTCAATTGAACTTCAAGGAAACACGGCCCTTATTACTTTCGAAATCCTAAAACAGATTCAAATTACAAAAAACTCTAAGTTAAGAATTAAGAGTGTTGGATTTTTAGGTGATAAGTATTTAGAGATTCACGTAGGAGATTCTCCTGAAATGCTGGCGAAGCTGGACTTTATTGATTCAGAAGAAGCGGCAGGCATGGAAACATTGATTAAAGATGCTTCTGAAATTTTAGTTGATGTTAAGGCCGTCGTTAAAAGCTTGAAAGAAAGTATTGCACCAGATGGACAAGAGTCCCCAATTAAGAAAATCCTGGCAGATGTCTCTGAGTTAGTAGAAAACACAAAAGAAGCAACATTGACTCTTAAGAGAGTTATGAATGGTAATGAAGAAAAGCTTAATGCCATGATTGAAAATTTAGAATCGTTTTCATATGAGCTTGCTTATCAAGTTGATAAAACGAATCCTGATAGCGCCATGGCAGATATTAAGCAGGTTCTAGCTAACACAAAACAGATGACTGCTGATTTAAATGCCATCATCGCTGATGTTAAAAAAGGAAAAGGAACAGTTGGTAAACTCTTAGTTGAAGATGAAATTGCTGATCAGGTTAAAGACACTTTATCGAGTGTTCAAAAGCTTGTTGGTAAAGCGGAAGCGATTAGAACTGAGCTTTCAGTGTTCACAGGAGCTAATACTGAAGGTGGCGGAGAAAGTGAAGTTGCTTTAAGAATTTTCCCATCTCCTGAGCGCTACTACCATTTAGGTTTAACGACCTCAGCAATCGGACCTGATACAGAAACAATTACGGAAACAACGACTAATGGAAATACAGTTGTTCAAAATAAAAAAGAGCGTGAAAGAGACACTTTCAGATTCAACGTTCAAATCGGTCGCCGCATCCAGGATTTCGGAGTGCGCGGAGGTTTAATCGAATCAACTGGTGGTCTAGGACTTGATTATTATTTACAAAATCTTGGAACAAAATTCTCTCTTGAAGCTTTCGATTATAAAAAAGATAAAGGTGCCAACTTAAGATTCATCACTGAACTTCAAGTTTGGAACATCCTTTACGGAAGAGCATCTTTCAATGATATGGGTAGAAAAGAGCGTAGTGGTACAATTCAGGCCGGGCTTCGTTTTAACGACGAAGATCTTAAAGGTCTAATGGGATTTTTCTTCTAGTGGAAGGGTAATGGATAGAAACTGGCTCATTAGAACTTCTCAAAACCAGATTCTTGGCCCGGTGGCCAAGCAGAAGCTATTGGAGTTTATCCAAAAAGGCGCTCTGGGAATGACGGATGAAGTGACCAGTGGAAATGGATATTGGTTTTCACTTAAAGAAAAAGAGCTGGTAGAAAAATATCTCTACGGTGATATCCCACAAAGCTACAATCCTATTTCAGAATCTAAAAGTGTCCTCTCAAAAAGAGAAAATCCAGAAAAGACAACTTCCATAAATACTGCTCCTGCAAATAAAACACAGTTGATAAAAAGCAATACTAATCCTGGAATAGTGCCAAAAGAAGATGACCTGGCCTTTCCCGATGTTACGGTTGTTCATACATTACCAAAAAATTTTAATGACCCAATAGAGTCCGTAAGCTCTAAAGAGGAGACGAGACTTCCAAGTGCAGACGACCTGGCCTTCCCTGATATGGATGCCATGATGGAAGCCTCGAGAAATGAAAATAAGCCATTTGCTTATGTGGGCTCTCCTGCACCGAAAGCAGTTGAAGCCACAGTTGTTGTTAATAACTCACATGCGGGCGCATCTTCTGCAAAGTCAGTCGAGCAGGTTTCACTTTTATCTGATGAAGAAGTCGCACTTCCAAATGAAGATGACCTGGCCTTCCCAGATATGGATGATTTTAAAACTTCTGCCAAAATAGAAAAAGGTAAAGTTGATCTCTCTCACCAGCATACGAGAACAGTCGCTCTTGATAGTGAGCAATCAGGCCATGTTCTGCCTGAAAAAGCTGAAGCAGACGCAGCACCTGCTATTAGGGCCAAACCTCAAGAGATTGAAGATGACTTTGGTGATTTCACTCTTGCATTGGATTTAAGCGCAAAAGACACAAAAGAAAAAATTGATTTCCCAGAAGAGCCTAAAGCTCAGCCGTTGGTTATTACTAAAAAGGAAAGGCCAGCTCTTGAAGATAGAAAACTTCTGCATGATAGAAAAACAAAATCGAGTGTCACTCCAGGTTCTGCCAAGTCTCCAGCAGCTTTAAGAGACCCAAACAGAGAAGTGGCCCATGCAAACTCTCATGCAGAGCCTCTTAGAAAGCGTAACGATAACTACTTATTCTTTATCTTGATAATCGTATTGTTGATTATTATTGCGGTCTTCTTTTATTTTAAAGAAATATTAAATAAGCCGCTTCCGGTGTAATTTATGAAATTAAATGATGAAAGTGTTTTTATTTATCCAACGGACACGGTGTGGGGAATTGGCGCGAGCATTAGATCTAAGGCCGCGAGAGAAAAAATCAATGTGATTAAAAGATCTCCTGATGATAAGCCGCTTTCTATCATGTTTACCGATATTAATACTCTTTATAACAGCTTCAACTTTCCAGATGGAATGAGTGTTTCATGGTTAAGAAATTTTTTTAAGCTTGAATCTACTTTAGGACTTCCATTAAGAATTTCAAAAATCTCAATTCCTTCATGGGTGACGGCAAAGAGTGAATTTGTTTCTGTGAGATGTCTGGAGTTCCCGGCCTTAAAGGAAATCTCTCAAGATCTAGCTGCTCCATTTTTTACGACAAGTTTAAATCTTGCTGGAGAGCCGCCGATCACAAGTTATGAAGACGCCCTTAAGTTTCAAAAAGAACATGCCCATAGCTGCGAATTTTTTGGAGATTCAACTCACGATCTTTCAGGAAGATCATCAACGATTGTCTTTTTAAAAGGTGATAAATTCGAAATCATTAGAGTGGGATCAAAAGTGGAGGAGATAAAAAAACATCTTCTGACTTCAGGCCTTATTATTTCCTGATTGGATATAAAGAGAGATCATGCTCTTTTTTATCTCAGCATCTTCGATATCGCGAAAAATTTCTTCCGCCTCTTTTCTGAGCCTAATAAATTCTGGTGAAAACTGATGAAGTGTCTGCTGATTTTCTTTAACTATTTTTTGAGGTTGAATAACAAACTGAGAGTATTGTTTTTGAAAATGAGTGCTATCGACAATGAACTTAATGTTCTTGATTGATTTTTCGAGCGATGGAAATCTGGCAAAGATCTTCTTTTTTAACAGAAGCTCCATATAACTGAGTTCATTTGCAAACGCTGAATGGTTAGAGAGAATCACCAATGTGCCGTTTTGATTTTTTAAGGGAATGGTGTGCTCGGAGAGTTTATCTCCAGCTATTTCGCGCCAGCCTTTGATTAAGCTTAAAAAATCAAAGCTATCAGACATTTGCGCTGATTTTTTTGGGTCATCCCTGCGTCCTTGGGGAGCAGAAGATCCAAAATCTATAAATTGTCCGAGTTTTTTTAGCATAAAATGATTCAAGCCTTATGCCTTTTAGGGTAGCATTGGGCCTATGAAAGTGCGATTTTTTTCTATTTTGTTGTTCACATTGACTCTAGCTTCTTGTGCTGGTTATCACTTTAATACAACTAACAACCCGTTAATCGGATACGATATTCGTTCTGTTGCAGTGCCCATGTTTGTGAATCGCTCAGTCATTCCCGAACTCGCTGAACCACTGACGAGAGAAATTACTTACGCCCTAAACGATTATTCTGGAATTCGCGTCTATAGCGGCGACAGCGATAAGGCCGATGCTGTCTTAATCGGTGTGATTGAATCACGCGATCACTACAATGATGTTGTAAAGACAACTCAAACACTATTTACCGACAACACTGTGAAGTCTTCAATTGGTGATAGAAGTCCATTTTATTATCCAGTTCAATCTTCTTATGAATTTTCATTAAGAATTATTTTGATCAAGAGGCCTTCTAAAGAAGAGCTGGAGCTTTTAACAACTGATGTTGGCCAGTACATGAAAGTGAATCCAAAAGTTGTTCTAATGGACACTATCAACGTTACAGGAAGTTTCTCAAGAGTTGTTGGAGAGACGACAACTCCAAACGCTGTTGGAAAAACGAACTTTGTTAAAAACAGAGGGATCTTCGAAAAAAGCATCCAGGAAACAGCTATGAATGCAGCTAAAACATTTAAGCAGGTTGTTCTCAATGCTTTCTAAGCTTATGCCTTGGGATTTTCTTCCAAAGTTTCCAGCGACGATTGATCCTAAAACACCCGGCATTTATGCTTTTTTAGTTGAAGATCCTTATCTCGAGCGCATTCTCCTTGAGCGCATTCCTAAAAAAGATATTCCATTTTCTCTTTATTCAGGCGCAGACATTTCTCGCGATTTTATTGAAGAGCATTTTGTGAATCTTTCGTTTTTTTCGACACTCGATCATATTCAAGTTATCAATGGCGAAAATATTCCGGCCGCTAATTTAAAGTTCTTACTGGAAACTCAGATCGACTGGAGCGAGCGCTTCATGCTGATCTTTTTTACTAAGACCAATAAAGCTTTCACTGAGTTTACAAAAGATAAAAGCGTTCACGGTTTTGTTTTAGAAGAACCTAAGTTCTGGGAAGGCCCTAAGTTATGGCAGTTTTGCCAGAAGGCCCGTGAGATCAATTTGCCATCTGATGTGAGTCGCTTTGTTCTGGATTCACTGGAGCATACGTTTGAATCTTTCTTTTGGGTTATTGATACCATCAAGATGAATTTTCCAGATGGGTCAGTGAATCCCGATGAATTAAAAACAATGGTCAAAAAAGAACGCTGGGACTTTTTTGAGCTCATCGATATTTTCAACGAAAATCCAAAAAGATTTTTTTCTGAAGTCCTAAAAAAAGACGACCGCGATTACGACTGGCTTAGAGCTCTTTTTGCTATGATGCAAACCCATCTGGCAAAAGTTTTGGCACCAGATGAATTAAGGCAGAAACCAAAGCTATCTAAATACGACCAAAGCATTTTAGTCGTCAGCGAAAAGTGGTCCAGAGACTTCGTCGTCGGATACATGAGAATGTTTTCAGATTTAGAAATCATGGCTAAGTCACGAGAAGAACTAATCAAAGATAGACTTAGATTAGAATTACTCAAGTAATATGTTCCAGTGCCGTTCAAGAGTGTGAAGTTTTCTGAATATTTTTAGCTGTAAGCCGATAATTGTTTATGAAAATAAAACTACTACTACTTCTAGTTATCTCATCTTATTCAATCACTTCTCATTCCCGAATGGCGAGGGAAGAAGATTTTAGCTATATCGTAGAAAGCACTCATTCTGATGTCATTTTAAATAATGATGGTTCATCTCTTTATACGATCAGTTGGGATTATAAAATCACAAAAGAAAAAGGTGTTCAGGATTTAGCAGTCTATAAAATTAGCTTTGATCCATCGACAGAAGAAGTCACTGTTTTGTCTGCTCAGGTCGATAATGGCGGACAGATACATAAGGTTAATAATTCTAATATTCAGAAATCTACAGTGGCAGCGAAAGATCAGGGGTTAGTAAATATTAATGAAATTGCAGTTCCATTTTCGCAACTAAAAGTTGGATCAAAGGTTAACGTAAAATACAAAATTTTACTAAAGCCTGGAGCGTTCGGTAAGTTTTACTCAGGTTTTTTTTCTTACGGTGAAAATCTATTTGTTAAAAAAGATTCTTTGAAAATAGTGTCTCCTAAGAAATTATTTTTCAAATCAAAAGATCTTACTGGTCTATTGAAGATTTCTCAGCATAAAGATAAGCAAAATAATTTTATTTTTGAAGCTCATATGTCACGACCATTTACGAATACTTTAGTTGAAGAGCTAGGTGCACTTGCAAATAAAGACAGAGTAAGTTTGGAAGTTGCCAATATTGATAAGTGGGATACATTAAGAAAGCTATTTAACGTTAGACTTCCTGCTGCTAAATCCACCTCACTACCTCAGGAACTCAAATCTGTTGTAGGAACGATACCTGCCAGTTTACCAATCGATAAAAAATTAGATTTGTTGCTTAAATATGTTACGACCAAATACAGATATCTTGGTGATTGGAGAGGTCAGGGAAAATATATTCCGAAACCTTTAAATAAGATTGTTGAAGATAAATTTGGTGATTGTAAGGACTTTTCAACTCTCATGTTGGCCATGCTAAAAGAGATGGATATAAATGCAAATTATGCACTAGTTGATAGATCATATAGAAGTGCAGAAGTAAATGAATCGAATATTCCATCTATCAGTTATTTTAATCATATGATTGTGAGAGTTGAAGATAAAGGTGTTGTTTTCTGGGTTGATCCAACAAATGGATATTCTGTAGGAACGAAAATTAGAAAAGACATAAGTGATAGAAATGCGTTTGTATTAGGAGAGACAGGTCCTATTTTTGAAAAAATTCCTAAACTTGATTATTCGAAAAATTCGTTCGGTATTTTGAAAGAGTATATTTTTACTTCGCCAACTGAAGCCGCTGTCGCTACAGTTGTTAAAACGACTGGAGAAAATGCCTATATAAGTTGGGATGCAATTAATAATAAGGATGCACAAACTATTCAAGATACTATGATGAAAACGATATCTGTAAATGAAACAAAAGTTGTGACTGATTTTGAATTTTCTAAAAATGAAGAAAAAGTATATAAAGATATGGTTATAAATGCAAAATATATGGCAAAAAACTTAGGAGTTAAAAACCAAATAGAACTTGCACATACATTAAGACTGCCACCACTTTCGATTGCCTCTATCTTTAGCAGAATTTCTAAAGAAGATAAGGGAGATTTAGATATTTCACTCGTCCCTCCAATGAATGTCGAATACCAATACAAAAATATTTTTATGACAGGGAATTATCCAGTTGTATGTGATATCGAATCTGATTGGGTTGATGCCTCAAGAAAAATTGAAAAAACTCCAGGAGGATTTTATCTAAAAGATAAGTTTGTTGTAAAAAAAGAAATTTTAACTCCTTTAGATTATGCCAACGATGGATTTCAATTAGTCGCAAATAATATTTCAAATTGTTTTGCTGCAAACCCTGTGAGCTACAATTTTGAATCTATTTCTAAACTTGCCAAAGTTCAGAGTTCAGGTCGTGCACCAGCGTCTACGGGGCACACAGATATTAATGCAGTAAAAGAAGAAGGATTTGCAAAGTTTTCACCCGAAAAGAAAATCATTGCCCGTCGTGAACTTGCATTTAAAATTCTTGACGCCTCTATTGAAGACATTATTCCTGATGGTTTGACTAAAGAAGATGCCAGATTAATGCTTGAAAAAAATCTTGAAGAAAATCCTAAAGATGCAGGTTCTCTGCAAGCACTTGCTCTATATTATTATCGTGGATCATACATTTCCGGTAAAAATTATGAAATGTCTGGAGTGAAGCGAGCTGAGCAATTTATCAATAAAAGTGCCGAAGCTGATCCTAAAGATCTTTCAATCAAGCTTACAAAAATAATGATTTTAAATACATTAGCAAAAAATGATGAAGCTAAAACCATTTTATATGACCAGGTTTTAAAAGTAGATAAATCAAAGATTGATTTTCAAAACGCACGAAATATTATGAGAATGCTAAATGAGTTTAAAGATGTAGCAAGATACAATGAATATTTTGATGTCGCATTTAATGCGTCTAAAAACGATAATGATAAGGGCTCACTCTATGCGGGGAGAGCTTCTGCTCGATCATCTGTAGACAATCATACAGAATGTATTGCCGATTATCTAAAAGCGGAATCTTTAAGACCTTTAGGTGCTTGGGAAAATGGTAACCTCGCTGTTTGTTATAACAATAACAATCAGTACGATGAAGCGATATCTTATTGTAAAAAAGCTATTGCTATTGCCGATTATGGAGCTGTCCATTTTACGCTCGCAAGGGCCTATCGTTATAAAGGATTTAAATTATTTGAAGAAGATAAGCTTACTGAGGCCGAAGCTCAATTTCATTTATCTATCCTGGAAAACAGAGAGCCAAGTCATGCCCATCGTGGATTAGTTGAAGTGTATCTCGTATTAAAAAATGAATCTAAAGCTCGAGAGCATGCTTTAAAATCAATCGCGACTTCAGATAAACCTGATGATTTAAGAGTGAGATTTGAAAACGCATTTAAGCAACATAACATTCCATTTAAGTAGGGAAATGTGCCTTACTAGCAATAACAATAGAAGATCAAATCGTTAGGTTTGTGTGAATTTTGACCTCCCCAAACCTTGACGTTCAAATTTCTGATACCATCTTTAGTATATGAAAAATTTTACATTTAAAAAAATTTCCTCAGATGACATTCCTTTAATCCACTCGTGGCTGACGAAGCCGCATGTGCAGGAGTTTTGGAGTGAGAACACAGTAAATGATTTAGAAGCTTTCAGAAAAAAAATGGAAGGCAAAATTAAAGAGAAGGGTGTGAATCCTTTTTTGGTTGTCCTTCAAGGTAAGCCGATTGGATATATCCAGTCTTATTCGATTGATTCGAAGACGGCCGGCATTGACCAGTTTATCGGTGTTGAAGAATTTGTTAATAAAGGACTGGGCAGTATGTTCGTGAAAGAGTTCACGGACGATTTGTTGAAGTCGAAAAAATTTACGAGAATTGTAACAGACCCGTCAGTGTCAAATTTCAGAGCTGTGAAAGCTTTAGAGAAAGCGGGATTTAAAAGATTGTCTGCGAGTAAGAACTTTGAAAACGACGAAGTCGTCTTAATGGAAAAGAAAACGAAAAAAGCCTCCTAATTAGGAGGCTTTTTTTTATATTTAAATCACTTTAAAATATTTTAAAATTACTTAGATAGAGTCTTAAGAGCTTTAGCTAAACGAGAAGTTTTTCTAGCAGCAGCGTTTGGCTTAATAACACCAGCTTTTGCAAGTTTTCTTAGTGCAGCTTGAGCGCCTTTGAAAGAATCAGCAGCTAAAGTCTTATCTGCAGCAGTAATTGCATCTCTAACTTTTTTAACAGCTGTCTTAGTTTTAGACTCGTTAACTTTGTTGTTAAGATTTTTTTTGATATCTTGTTTTGCTCTTTTTTCTGATGATTTGTGGTTTGCCACAAGTAACTCCTACCGTTAATTAACTTTTTGCCAAAAGCTTTAATTTTGTGAGTTCATTTTTTATTCTAAATGGGTAGTCTTGGCAAGGTTTTATTTGTGAAAGCGGTCTGTGGTTTGTATCATTAGGACGATTTTTAAATAAGACAGCGAGGTATATATGCAAAATGTTCAATCCATTGGGATTGTTGGCGCAGGGCAAATGGGCCGTGGGATCGCGCAAGTAGCTGCAATGAGTGGCTATACAGTTCAAATTTACGATGTTTCGGCCGAGGGCCTTAAAAAAGGTGTCGATTTTATTGAAGCCCAGCTTAAAAAGGGCGTCGAAAAAGCTAAATGGGATCAGGCCTTTGTTGAAAAGACTATGAAATCCATCTCGACAGTAACGGATATGAGCGCACTTAAAAACTGTGACCTCCTGATCGAAGCTGCTACAGAAAATAAAACCATTAAATTTGATATCTTTAGAAAGCTTGATGAAGTGGCAAAGCCGGGAGCAATCCTTGCGACTAACACTTCTTCAATTTCAATTACTGAAATTGCAGCAGTGACAAAGAGACCTCAATTAGTGGCCGGAATGCACTTCATGAATCCAGTTCCAGTAATGAAGCTGGTTGAAGGTATCAGAGGGCTTGAGACGACTGATGAAACATTTAATACTGTGGCGGCCGTCGCAGAAAAAATGGGAAAAGTTTTTGTCCGTGCCAATGATGTTCCAGGATTTGCAGTTAATAGAATTCTTATGCCGATGATCAACGAAGCTGTTTATACATTATATGAAGGTGTAGCAACGGCCCCTGATATCGATCAAGCGATGAAGCTTGGAACGAATCAGCCAATGGGCCCGCTTGAGCTTGCTGATTTTATCGGACTCGATACTTGTCTTGCTATTATGAACGTTCTCCACGAAGGTTTGGGAGATACAAAATACCGTCCATGTCCGCTATTAAAAAAATATGTACTAGCTGGAAGAATGGGACGCAAATCAGGAAGAGGATTTTATGAATACAAATAAGTCGTACAACACAATTAAATTTGAAATGCAGGAAAAGTTCGGAGTGGTGACAATTAACCGTCCGACAAAATTAAACGCACTTAATGAAGAGCTGCTTGGAGAACTCAAAGAGCTTCTAGTTGATCTTCATACTGACAGCGAATACAAGCTCATGGGTTTGATCGTTACAGGTGAAGGTGATAAAGCTTTTATCGCAGGCGCAGACATTCAAGAGATGAGCGACATGACTCCTAGTGATGCTTACAGACTAGGCCAGCTTGGTCAGCAGGTTTCAATGTTATTTGAATCTCTTCAGGTTCCAGTTATTGCCGCTGTTAATGGGTTCGCTCTTGGTGGTGGATGTGAAATGGCAATGTGCTGTGATTTTATCTACGCAACTGAAAATGCCATATTTGGTCAGCCAGAAGTGAAGCTTGGGTTAATTCCAGGTTTCGGCGGGACACAAAGACTAGCAAAACTTGTCGGAAGAAATAACGCAAAAGAATTGATCTATACAGGGAGAAACATTAAAGCAGATGAAGCGCTAAGAATGGGGCTGGTAGTAAGGACTTTTCCTTCTAAAGAAGCGATGATGGCCGAAGCACTAAAAACTCTGAAACATATTTCTGGCAATTCACCTTTTGCAGTATCAATTGCTAAAAAAGTTATGAATGAAGGTATTGACTTAACTATCGCTGAGGGTTTACAGCTAGAAAAGAGACAATTTTCTGGGATCTTTTCATCTGAAGATATGAAAGAAGGAACTCGCGCATTCCTTGAAAAACGCGCACCTAGCTTTAAAGGTAAATAAGGAAGGACACTTATTATGAGCATGTATGACCCGCAGTATAAAGAAATTCGTGATTTAGTTTCAAAATTCAGCGACTCTGAGGTCGCGCCTTTGGCAGCTAAAATTGACCACGATGGAGAGATTCCAAAAGACCTGGTGAATAAACTTTATGAAAATGGATTCATGGGTTCTTATATTCCTGAGGAGTTTGGCGGCGCAGGAATGGACTACACGTCTTATGCGATTATCGTCGAAGAAATCTCGCGCGGATGTGCATCGACTGGTGTATTAATCTCTGCCCACACATCACTGTGTATGTGGCCTATTTTAAAATATGGATCAACTGAACAAAAAACAAAATTTCTTCCAGGATTAGCTTCAGGTGGAGTGATTGGATGTTTTTGTTTATCAGAACCAAATGCTGGCTCTGATCCTGGAACTCTTGCAACTTTTGCAGAAGACAAAGGGGATCACTACGAATTAACTGGTACAAAAAATTTCATCACTAACGGAAAAGATGCAGGCGTTGCTATTGTTATGGCAAAGACGACTAAGACATCTGACCACAAAGGGATGACGGCCTTTATTGTCGACGCTAAGTCTGAAGGATTCAAAGTTCAAAAACTTGAAGACAAGCTGGGGATCAAAGGATCAACGACAGCTCAGATCTGGTTGAACAAAGTAAAAGTGCCGAAAGAAAATATTATCGGTGAAATCGGTAAAGGGTTTGGAGTTGCATTATCAACTCTAGATGGTGGACGTATCGGAATTGCAGCGCAGGCCTTGGGTATTTCCGAAGCAGCTTTTAGATATGCAAAAAAATACTCGAAAGAGCGCATTCAATTTGGGAAACCAATATCAGAACTTCAGGCCATTCAATTCATGCTGGCAGATATGTCGACATCAATTGCAGCCAGCCGTCTTCTGATTATGCATGCGAGTTACTTAAAGGATAATAATCTTCCGTATTCAAAAGAAGCAGCTCAGGCAAAACTTTTTGCATCAGAAGCTTGTATGAATATTACGACGAAAGCTATCCAGGTTTTGGGCGGAAATGGATATACAAAAGAGTATCCGGTTGAGCGCCACTTTAGAGATGCGAAGATCACTGAGATTTACGAAGGAACTTCTGAAATCCAAAGAATCGTTATTGCAGCTAATGAACTAAAAGGGCTGTAGAAAAATTAAAGAAATTAGATAGGTAATTAATTGATAAAAAAAATCTTGGAGAATCTTGGTATGAAGAAGCCTGCAAAACCGGCCGCTAAAAAAGCGGCAGCGAAACCAGCAGCTAAAAAAGCACCGGCAAAAAAGCCAGTTGCTAAAGCTCCTGCTAAAAAGCCAATGGCAAAACCAGTAGCTAAGAAGCCGGTTGCAAAACCAGTTGCTAAAAAACCGGTTGCAAAACCAGCTCCTAAAGCAGCAGCAAAGAAAGTTGCACCTAAAGTTGTAGCAGTTAAAAAACCAGTAGCAAAAAAACCTGATAATAAGAACAAGTCTCAAGCGGGACTTCAAAATAAAATTCAGGCGAAAATTGCAGCATCTAAAAATAAGACGGCTGAAAAAGCGAGTAAGAAAGCTGTTGTTGATAAAAAGGCGATTGCTCTAAAAGCTGAAGCTGCAAAGAAAAATGATAAAGCTCAAAAAGAAAAAGAGAAAGAAGCAGTAAAGGCAGCAAAAATAGCTGAAAAAGAAGCAGCGAAAGCAGCTAAAGTTGCAGCAAAAGAAGCAGCTAAGCCACCTAAAAAACTTTCTAAAAAAGAAGAAAAAGAACTTCTAAAAGCAAAGGGCAAAAAAGGCTCTCACGCTGAAGAAGAAGAGCTTGATGAAGACGGAACTCCGATCAAGAGACGTGTTGATGAAGACGAAGAAGAAGATGATTTCGTAGAAACTACTCCTAAAAAAGTAAAAATGACTTTCGATGAAGACATAGAAGAAGAAATCATTCCAGTTAGAAAGAAAAGCAAGTCAGCTATCGACGACGATATTAAAGAAAACCTTGCAGAAGAGATCTTAGCTCTTTCTGAAGATTTCTCAATTGAAGACGTTTTCAACTCAATCAGAAGCATGGAACTCTTTAAAGTTGAAAGTGATGAGTGTGTTGTTCGTGGTTGTGATAACCCTTCAACGACTTCTGGATACTGCCGTTACCACTATATTAAGCTTTGGAAAGACGTTAAGAAAAAACAACTTATTCTTTCTGAAGGCCGTCTTGCAGCTATCATCGAAGAGCTTGTTCGCAAGTACCCGATGAAATATATTGAAACTATCATTCACGATTTAGCTGACGATAAAGCGTTCAACCATGTTCTAAAAGACCTGGATATTGAAACTGACGAAGCGGAAATTGATGGATTTGATGATGATGAATTGATTGATGATGATCAAGATATTGCATTCGAAACTAAAGTAGTGAAGCCGTCGTTTGACGATTAGATAAAAAAAAGCCCGCTGGAATCCAGCGGGCTTTTTTTTTGTCTAACTAGGATTATCTGGAGGCCCGCCCATTTTTAATCTTAGTGACTCAATATCTTGTCCGGATGATTTAGACGTTTCTCTTAAATAATTTTCAAAAATAAAAATTACAATAGAAAATAAATTCTTGAGCTGACATTTTTTTTACTTCAATCATTCAGGAATTGTATCTAAGTTAATGTTGAAAAGTCATTTAGAAACCCAATAAGTATTAATCAAGCATCAAATGCTATCTCTTCGCATTTCAATCCAGAAAAATATTATGAATAATTGCAGGCCCTTGCACAAATAAAAAACCCCTCGTGATAAGAGGGGTTAAGTACTTAGGTTAATCAAAACCCCCTAAAACGGTCTAGCCACCGCTGGATCTTAGGGATGATAAAAGCCTATCATGATGAAAAAAAAATTCAAGTTAATTTGCCTAAGCTTCTAAGCCAATGATGGCTTGTTACGGAGGCACGGATGCTTAGGTTAATTAAAACCCTGGCCCTAATGATTAAGGTTCTAAAATTACTAGCCATGATTTTAGAGCTTATTAGGAAGTAGCTGGGTTTTGGGGAGGAGAAATCCTCCCTTTTCTTTAATTGTCGTCGAACTCAGGTCCCAAAAGAAGATCAGCCTGCATTGAAAGACCAACATTTTCTCTCGTAACTTTATAGAAAATTTTATCACTTCCGAACTCAGCGTCTTGCCAGTCAAGAACGTAGTCTTCCCAAATTTCATCGTTGTCTTCACCTTGAGTTGCAAAGTACGAATCGAAGAAAACTCCAGCACTATCAAACATGGTATCCATGATTTTATCAGACTTAGTTTTTGAATCTAGGTCGCTTGATAAAAATAGTGTTACAGGGGCCACAAACTTATCTAATCCAGCGTAAGAGATGATCAGTAGAACTTCATTAGGGTAAGAAAAGCCATACACCTCAAAGGTTTTATCGTCTTTAATACATTGTTCACCGTAAATATTAAGTAGGATTTGTTTTAATCCATCTGCCCAGTCTTTAGGAAAGAGGACGGCTTGTGTGTCGTGAGTTAAGCGTGAAAACATGAGACTCTCCAATGAAGTTGCGATGCTAGGTTTAGCATCTGGAGGCCATGTTTGCAATGAAGGAGTCGTTTTTTAATTCTGCGTGTTGTTGATAACTCGCTCGATTTCTGAGCGCTTTAAAGTAATTAGCACGTCCCTGTCGCCTAGTGGACTTACATTAGACTGAGTTACTCCGAATTTACGGTAGAGCCTACTGTGAATTTTAGAGGTATAAATATAAACGAACTTTACATCTGCATCCTGAATCGCTGCACCTAATGATTGATTGATAAGTGATTTGGAAAGTTTTTCTGCATCAGCATCTTTTGAAACTGTAAGCCTCACGATCTCTGCTACTTTTTCTCCAGGATTTCTCTCTAATTTTTTTCCTGTAGCCTTCTCAAGTGGTAGAAGGTCTTGCGAGCGAGCACTCGTTACAACGCCAACTCCACCATTAAAAGTTTCTGCACCTTTAACAGATCCGGTTGTGTTGACGATCAGCTTAGTTCTCGGAGCATACTCCTGGCTTGATTTAATGAATCCTTTTATTTCATCTGGAGTAAGGTTTAATCTTTCAGAGTAAATATCACCGACAAACTTCCAGTAGTCATCAGGGAGAGACTGCATATGCTGATCACTTACCCGGTCAATTTTAGAGAGATCCATATAGGTGAAGTTGCCTTGATCAGGGGTTTTAAACTCTTTGGCCCATTGATTTTTTTCTAAAGGGTAGTTTCTTAGTTGAACACCAATCTTGGTTGCTGGAATTTTACTTGTCTCAATCATTTGAGGAGTAAATTTCGCTTTATAAAACTTCAGTGCTGGCGCTGGAATTTCTGGAAGAGTGGCAGTTATCCATCCGAGAGAGGCAATGAAGACGCTGTCTGAATATTCTTCTCTACAATTTGCCAGCGAATGAAAAGATTTTTCATCAGCAGTGACAAAGTACTTTTGTTCTAATTTTTTACAAGTCTCACCAATTTTTGCAACTTCCATACTTTGAAGAGAGTTGGTTGCCACTGCACTGGAAGCTCTTGCTACCCAAGCGCCATTGATAATGTTCTTTTCAGTTAAACCCCATTGAAGAAGTTTTGTACCGAGAGCACCTTCAAGTCCAAGAGCTCCGACTCGTCCCCAAGGTCCTAGTAAAAAAGGAGCAACGAAGAGTGATGTTTCAATTCCAGTTTTGATTAAAGCATCGCGATCTCTTTCTTTTTGTCTCTTCGTTGAAAGAGCACATAAAAATCCTGCTTTGTCAGAAGGAGGAGAAATCAATTCAAATCGCGATAATAAATCATCGGCAATTTGCGGATGCCTGCTCGTTAGACTGGTAATATATTTATCAGCGTAAGCTCCATTTCTTGCGTGAGTCAGAGGAGCATCGGGGTCATTGAGATATTTATCAAATGTTTCAACTTTATCTAGAAGTGCTTTGGCCGTCTCACGACTTGCTGTCTTCATCAGGTCATTTAAAACTTTATCTTCTGGCATTTTGTCGTTATCGACAAAACTTGCTGGTTGATTCTTAATAAAATCTTCAAAGCTTTTATGACTCAGAAGAGGACGCTTTACTAAAAGAAGTGTTTTTGATTTTTGAATTTGAGCAAGTTGCTCTTCAAGTTCAACTCTTTTATAAGCACTACAATTTCCGGCGTAACAAATCTGGAGTCTGGCCTCAAGAACACGAATGTGTTTTGAAATATTATAAAGCGTTTCGAAGTCGTCTTTAGTTCCTTTGATTTCTTTTAAAATTCCTGGCTCAGATTTTTTATTATCTAGTTTTCCATTTTCTAAGTAGCGATACATGTCTGCAAACTGATCTTTTTTCTGACGGTACACATCGCGATGAGTTTCTATTTCGCTTTCAATCCAAAGATACATTTCAATGGCGCCTAATTGACTAGGTATTGCCGGGAGAACTTTGGACGAGGACTCATTAGCGCAGTCATTGCCAAGGGCCGCGGTTTTTTGGCAAAGCGGTGCTGCCGCAAAGCTATTTGCACTGGTTATGAAAAAGAGAATTAAGGCACTGGTTTTAATGATATTCATCTCTTGCCTTATCGGTTGAAACTGGCGTTTCTATGAGCATAAACAAGAAAAAAGTTGGGTAGGCAACATAGGGAAATTATGATTTAATAACCCCATTTTTAAGTAATTTTCACCCATAAAAGGAGAGCACAATGAGCGTTTATATTTTATCTGGAGCACGTACACCAAACGGTAGTTTTATGGGGTCTTTGAGCGGAGTTTCTGCGCCAAAGCTTGGAGCAGTTGCTATTGAGGCTGCATTAAAAAAGGCGGAAGTAGATTCTTCAAAAGTTGATGAAGTTTTTATGGGGAACGTTGTAAGTGCCGGTGTTGGACAAGCGCCAGCTCGTCAAGCTGCGATCTTTGCAGGTCTTCCAGAATCTGTTCCATGTACAACTATTAATAAAGTTTGTGGTTCAGGATTAAAAACAATTATCACTGGTGCTCAAACTATTCTTGCTGGCGACAATAAACTTGTTGTAGCGGGTGGTATGGAAAATATGTCTATGGCCCCTCACTTATTATTAAATTCAAGAAACGGATTTAAGTTTGGTGATGCTAATATGAAAGATGCAATGGCATGGGATGGTTTAACTGATGCTTATGCAGGTGTACCAATGGGTGTATGTGCAGAAGAGGCAGCAAAAAAATATTCTAACCGTGAAGAGCAAGATGCATTCTCAATTGAATCATTCAAGAGAGCTCAGGCAGCGATTAAAGATGGAATTTTTAATTCAGAAATTGCAGCAGTAACAATCAAAGGACCAAAAGGCGATACAGTTGTTACAACTGACGAAGGCCCGGGAAAAGCAAACTTTGAAAAAATGGCAACTCTAAAGCCAGCGTTCGATAAGAACGGAACAATTACAGCAGCAAACGCTTCAACTATTAACGATGGAGCTGCGGCAGTTGTTTTAGGTGGAGAAGAGTACAAGTCACAAGCAAAATTTAAAATTGTCTCTTACGCAAGTCACGCGCAAAACCCAACATGGTTTACAACAGCTCCAGTTGAAGCAGTTAATAAGGCACTAGCTAAAGCAAACCTTAAGCTTGATCAAATTGATCTATTTGAAGTGAATGAAGCTTTTGCTATAGTTGCACTAGCTGCCATGAAAGAGTTAAAATTAGACCATAGTAAAGTAAATATTTATGGTGGGGGAGTAAGCTTAGGCCACCCGATCGGATGCTCAGGTACCAGAATTGTTGTAACGTTGATGACTGCAATGGAAAACAAGAAATCAAAATATGGTATGGCCGCAATCTGTATTGGTGGAGGAGAAGCACTAGCTCTGGTACTAGAAAGACTTTAAGTCTAAGCAAACGCCATATCAAGGATTGAAATGACGACTGGATCAGCTACTGCAACAGGTGCTAAAAAATCGGGAATTAAAACTCTGGCCTCAGGTCAGATTTTATTTAACGAGGGTGAACATGCGACATCCATGTATATTATTCAAAAAGGGCAGCTAAGACTCTTCCGTCCGAAAGGAAAAGGATTCGTAGAAATAGCTGTCCTTCGTGCTGGAGAAGTTTTAGGTGAGATGGCCTACTTTGATCCAGAGACAAAAACCAGAAGTGTTTCAGCAGCGGCCATCACATCGGTCGACATTATCGAAATTTCATTCAATGCTCTTGATAAAACCATGGCCGGATTAAATCCATGGTTTAAAACTTTAATCAACACTCTGGCAGAGCGCTTAAGAAAAACAAATGAAAGAGTGAAAGCTCTAGAAAATAACAACGTTGGTTTTTCTGCGGACTATAAATTTTTTCAATCGGCAGATGTTGTAAAAATTCTTTCAATTATGTTTTTAACTTTCAGAAGTCTTGGTGAAAACAAAGATGGAAGATGGGTTTTGAGCTACAATAAAATTAAAACCTATGCACTGGAGATCTTCAACGTTAACGAAGCGAAGATGGAGGAGTTCATTCAGCTTTTAACAGATGAAAAAATTATTGAAGTCACTGTTGATGAACTGGACGCGACAAAAGTGTTATCGACTAGAGAGCCGGACACATTCAGAATTTTTCAGGTATTTTTTAACACTCAAAGATCTCTTCGCGATGAAAAAAAATTATCAATCTCTCCAAAGTGCGAGAAATTTTTAGTTAAAGTTATGGAAGAATGTGACAAGCTTCCGGTTGTCGATGGGAAAGTCGATATTGAACTTTCTGCAATCGTCGCTTCTTTTAAAGAGTACAATATGGGGATCACTCTAGATGATTTCACTGGTGCTAAGATGGCCAAGTTCTGCGGAGAGTACCGCATGGGTGAAAATAATATTATTACTACGACTATTAATATTGATTACCTAAGAAGAATGTTTCCGGTAGTGCGTTTTATGAACGCCCTCAACCGTGTGAACGAGTTGAAGGCGAAGAATCAATAATCTTTTTGACTAAGGTACAGCAGCTGAAATGTAGCGAACGTCGAAGCTGTTTGCTGTCGTATTTTTTACTTTATAAGATCCATTAAATCTAATGATGTATCCTGAAGATGCTCCACCTGCTGGAAGGTTAACAATCTGCAAGCTTGAATCAAGTGCAGAAATATACTGAAGCGACATATAGTCCCAACCATTCGTTGTACTTTGAGGAACTCTCACACCGTTAAGTGAGACCTCTATACTACTTTCCACTGGTTTGTTTGGAAGATAGTAGTAACCGTAAGTTAATTTTTCTGCACTGTAAGTAATAGTTAAACATTGTGGGTACACAACCAAATCAGCCCCTTCACTTCCGTGAAGTTGAATCATTTTTCCATCAAAGGGTTCACCAGGGCTTGGAGCGTATCTTGTGTTTCTGTTTTGAACACCAACATAACTATAACCATCACCAGGACTTGATTCACCTGTTCTATTTGTTAAAATTTTTCCGTCAGTTCTCACAACGCGAATACTATCCGGATCAAGGGAAATATCTTTACCAGCAACTGGCCAGTAGTCGTATTTATGCAGAATCAGAGTTTGTTTAATTGAAGACTCAATACCAGCAAAGATAGAGCTAAAATTTTTCTTACATAGGTTATAACTATCGAATGCACCCGTTACATCTGGACTTAAATGATCTTGATAAGCAGGGTTTGCAGAGTATAGAGCATTTGCGACCATTCTATATCTGAAGTTTTCACCAACTCTCACGCCATCTAGTGAACATCCACCAGGAGTCAGTGGAGAGATGTTGATAAATCTCATCATCGAAGAGTTTAGACTCGTTTTTAAATTAATAAGTCGTGCAACTTTTTGATCCATTAGTGGCTTCCAAGTATTGTAAGCACAACTTGAATTTCCAGTATCAACTTCACAACTATCATCATCTTCATTGGAAATAACGATGACCATTGTATAAGCATCTTGTCTAAAAATACCATTAGACCTGTTTTGTTCTATCATCTGGATGGCCCTTTCCACACCTGGTTCAGCACCTGCAGATGAAAGAGGGAAGCTTAAACTTTGAGCAGCTACATCTTTTGATTTGATAATGTTAGTTGCTGGAGTTGTAAGGCCAGTATTATTTTTAACTACTAACTGGGCATTGGTTAGAATCGAGCTACCTGTAGAAATAAGTGGAGCAGATAGAATGTGGTAATCAAATCTTTCTGAAACCGCACTGATCAGATTTCCCATCGAAGCTCTCGTTTCAGGAGTTACGATGTTAAAGCTGGTTGAGTTATCCCAAAGCATAAGGATATCAACTTTTGGACTTACTAAAGTTGATTGAGTACAAAGTTTTAGAGAACTAGACAATGCTTGCGAAGTTGCATTGCTGTTACCACCCTTATTTGTTGCGAACTCTTCTTTCGCACAAGACGAAAGGGCGAGAAGTACGCTTAAAAAGAGAGTGTTTCTAATCATGTGTCTCATAAATTACCTATATCCAAATAATTAAAGCTAGTGAGTCTACTTTAGGCTTATCGGAAAGGTTTGAGTAAATCTTGAGATAGTTGAGAGATTTAGTTCCTATGAGGCAAAATCTTCGGTCTTTTATTGTAATTTCAAAAAGTTAAAATGAAAGGTGCAAACATATTATAAAGGTAGAGGAGACTATATGGTTAACTGGTATTACGTTGTGGGTTCTGAGCGAGTTGGGCCCGTGAGTGAATCAGCACTTAGAGTGATGTTCATGAACAATCAAATTAACCAGGATACTTATGTCTGGAAAAAAGGCTTTCAAAATTGGGAAAGGCTTAAAGATGTTAAAGAGTTAAACTTTGAAGAAAGTGTTGTTGCAGAAGATATTATCGAAGAGGAAATTGTCTTTAAAGCAATGTCTGCTCCTGCACCAAAGGCTGAACCCAAAAAAGCTGAGCCGTCATCTCCTGATATTACTTTTTCATTTGACTGGCATAAGGTCAGAGAAGAAGAAGAATTATTTTTTATTAAGATTGGTAAAGACAGAAAAAATAGTGATTCGCCTGATATGTATGGGCCTTATTCTTTAATTGAGTTACGTGAAGCTCTTGAACAAAAAAGAGTGAATATGCAGACTTTAGTGTTTGCTGCAGGGATGAGTAGTTGGACAAAACTGCAAGAAACAATTTTAAATCCAAATTCTAAGCTGATTGGAAATAACGGAATTTCATTGAATGAAGCACCGTTAATGCTGGTGTTTGATTACTCACCACTTCCCCTTATTACACTGGTCAAGAAGGCCGGAACAAAAGAAGGAATTTTATTGGGAGCAGGGCCATTTACAACATTTCAAGAGGGCACTCATAAAGCTTCCCTTTATGTTGGAAGTGAACTGAAAGTGAAAAATGTTACCGTGAAAATTCAAAGTTATGATAAAAAAGATCAATCGATGGATTGTCTATTTTTAGATCTTAATCAAGATGCTAAAAAAATTATGTTAAATCATGCAGTCTAGCCACTTTTTAGAAGAGCTTTTATGGAAAGATTTAAGAGAGGGGACTTCTGTCGCTCATTTTTCTTCCAATAAAAAATCGCAGCAAATTTATCTTAAGAAAATTAATGCGAGTAAGCCTTCAGCTAGGCCTGTAACTATTTTTCTGTTTCATGATCTTGCCTCTTATCACGGAAGATTTATGGGGCTGGTGAATTTTTTTAAAATACAACATCCTGAAATAAATTTTGTGATGATGGACTTTTTAGGCCATGGGTTAAGTTCTGGAACACGTGGGCACATTAATGATTTTAGTGATCTTGCCAACGATGCTGCTTCAGTGATTATGTCTCTTCCTAAAAAAGAAAATGAAATATGGATGGCCTTAGGACAGGGACTGGGTGCCTTGAGCATTCTCGATCTCATTAACAGGTTCGATGATTCCGTAAAAGGAAAGATAGACAAGCTGGTATTATCTAATTTTATTCTTAATTTCCACTCACCGGCATTAAGTATTCAAAATAAACTTTTGAGTAATCTTCTGACTCTCTCAGATGCCATGAAGACGACGAGACTACTTTCGATCTATCATCCCGAAGAAATGCTGACTCACGCAAGGGAGCAGGCCCACTATTTGGAAGATCCATTAATAGTCAGAAAACCAACCTACCAGACCTTCAAGTGCATTAATTCTGTGGTTAAGACAATTCATCAGAGCGCATACTTTCTTGATAAGCCAACTCTACTTTTAGAAAGTTCTAGCCCTTACCTGATTCCAAATGGCATGAACTCCTTCTCAAAAGGCTTTAAAAAAGGGTTAATGTCGGAAAAGAAGTATTCAAATCTTAAGCATGACTTGTATAATGAAAAAGATAATATGAAAGTTTTTAACGATATCGCGGAATGGATGAACTCATGAAAAAGTCTTATATTTTTACAAGAATTGCATTGATCGTATCTCTTATGACCCTTTTGGGATCATGTGCGAATCTTAGTAAAAATTCAGTGAAAGAAGGTGAGTTGGTCGTTAGAAATGGAGTTGCGGGAACGCAAAAGTGGAATGAAAATTTAAGCCTCAAAAGAGTGTCTTGGTTGCATGAGCTGACACTTCAATTTGATTTAATCATTGGAAATATTTCTCCACAGTCTGGATTTAATTTTTGGTTTTCGAAAGAAGAGCTTGCGGATGCCAACAAGTGTACGGACTTCAGAGTTGTTCTGGCCTATTCACAAGACACAAAAATTATTCCGTATTCTTATCTGAATGAGCAGCTAGAACAAGCTGGCTACAAAAAGATGGACCTGATCCATTTCAAAAAGCAATTTCTTCAACACCCTGATGCTGAGATGAACTCATTGCGTTTATATCAGGTATACGGCATTTGTCGTTCTGAAAACCTTGATAAGCCTCTGATTTTTAACTTCCCTGGCTTCTCGGAAAAATCACTAAATTAGATTTAAGTACCTCTCAAGTTTTTAATGCTTTTTGCCGATAGAGTGTATCGGGAGCATTAAAAAATGTCAGAATCATCAAAACGTGAACGCTTCGGGCGTTATCTTATCCTCGACCACCTAGTCGATGGCGGTATGGCAAAGATTTGCCGTGCTCGTTTCTTAGGTGAGCAGGCGGATAAAGTTGTTGCCATAAAAATGGTACAGCCGCAGTTTTCAAAAGATGAAGCATTTAAAACAATGTTCATGGATGAGATTAAAGTAACTTTTGGTCTTCTTCACCCGAACGTTATCCAGACTTACGACTACGGTATGAACAAAGGACAACTCTTTGTTGCAATGGAGTACTGTGATGGCCGTAACTTAAAAGAATATCTTGATAAACTTAAAGAACGTAAATTCGTTTTTCCAGTTGAAATCTCAACTTATATTATTTCTCAAGCATGTCAGGGGCTTTATTACGCTCATACATTCAGAGATAAATTAACAGGTCAGGAAGCTAATATCATTCACCGTGATATTTCTCCACACAACATCATGCTTACTTATGATGGTGCGATTAAGATTATCGACTTTGGTATTGCTAAGTCTCAGACAAACTCAGAGTCTACTCAAGCAGGAACTATTAAAGGGAAGTTATCTTACCTTGCTCCTGAATACCTAGAAGGCCTTGAGCTCGATCCTCGTTACGATCAGTTCGCATTAGGGATTACTCTGTGGGAAATGCTTTGTTCGAGAAAATTATTTAAAGAAAACAATGACCTTGCTGTATTAAAGAAGATTCAGGAATGTAAAATTCCAGTACCTTCTTCAATCAATCCAAATGTTCCAAAAGAACTGGATGAAATTGTATTAAAAGCTCTAAGCAAGAATCGTTCAAAACGTTTTGAAAACTTAGATCAAATGAACCGCGCATTAATGAAGTTCTTGTATGCAAAATACCCGGATTTCAACTCTACAGATCTTTCATATTTCGCTCAAGAACTCTTCAGAGAAGAAATTAAAAAAGACCGTGAGAAAATGTTTGAGTTCGGAAAGATCGACATTAAGCCTTTCTTAGAAGACATGAAGAAAGAAGTTGAAAGAGGGACTTCTCCAGCTGATGCGCCTGCGGCAACTTCTTCTGATTCTCCAGCTATTAAAAAAGAAGCCGTGCTAGATTTTGGCTTTGATACTGGTGAGACTAAGAAAAGAAATACAATTACTGTCAAAAAGACACAGGTAACTCCAAAAGAGAAAACGAACTCTTCAGAAGACAATACAATGTCGAGAAGAATCGCTGATATCAATGATAGTACGATGACTAATATTAAGAAGAATGGTGGAACCAAATCTTCAAACATTAGTAAAAAAGATGCTACGAGAGTTATCAAAACTGATACTAAGAAAATTGGAAATCAGAAAAAAACGTCGATAGGAACATATGCTGCATTGCTGGCCTTCTTATTAGGTGGTGGTTTTTATTTTCATAAAACATTTATAGCTGAGCCAGAAATGGTAGAAGTGGCGGTGACAAAACCGGTGAAAGTCAGACAGCCTGCTCAGGAAATTTCTGATACCAGTGCAATGGATGGATTTGCTAAAGTTATGCTAAGTCATTTTGATAAGCAAAAGATGCAAGTCTTCATTAATGGGGTAAGAACAGATGCAGACTTGTTAAATACAGTCGTAGTGCCTGTTGGAAAACCATTTACTCTAAGAGTACAGATCGAAGGCCGTAAGCACTTTATTAAAGAAATGAACCTTTCTAATAAGTCAGATGTCGAAGTAGAAATTCCTGAAATGTCCGCAATGGCGTATGGATATATTTTTACATCAGCAGAATGTCAGGCCGTAGGTGAGATTAGGTTTGAGATCTATGGTGAAAAGAGAGTAAGCTCGATTCCAATGAAACAGGAGTTCGGCGTGGCCTTCCCACTAAATGTTGATGAGCGTGGAAGTCTTGCTCCTGCAACATATGAAATCTTCTTTAAAAAGAGAGATGAGGATTTAGAGCGCAAAATTGATATCACAATTAAGCGTGAAGATCAGTCTATCGATATCTGTGAATACCTGTAAAACTCAGGATTCCTGACCTTCATTACTTTCTTTTTTCGTCTGCTTAAAAATATTATTTTTTCTCATACTTAAAAGCTTCATAATATCAGCTGCCGTCTCTTCAAGTGCTTTATCTGTCACGTTGAAGACCGGCCAGCGTTTGTTTTCTTTAAAAATCCCATTGGCCCATTCAACCTCTTCAACAATGTTATGTTGTTCAGCGTATTCACCTTGATGCTTTTCAGCGCCTAGTCTCTGCAGGCGATTTTTTCTGATTTCTCTTAGAGATTCTGGATCAATGGTGAGAGCAAAGATTTTTCTTTGATCAACTTCAAAAAGCTCTGTTGGAAGAGGCTGATCTTTGATCATAGGAATATTAACGACTTTAATACCATGTTGAGAAAGATAAACTGAAAGAGGTGTTTTTGATGTTCTAGAGACACCCACTAAAATAACGTCGGCCAGGTGAAGTGAGTTTAGATTTCTTCCATCGTCATGATTAAGTGTGAACTCCATCGCTTCAACTCGTCTGTAGTATTCGTCGTTGACTGCGTGAAGAAGACCAGGCTCGCTCATAGGCTCTTGATTAAAATAATTTGAGAAGGCGGTGAGAGCTGGACCGATAAGATCCAGAGTCCTTACGTGTGTAGAGCGTGAAAGTTCTGCAATATATTCACGAAGCTTACCAGAAACAATCGTATGAATAATAAGGTCATGGTGAACAGCTGCTTCATTAAAGATGGCATCAATCTGCTCAGTTGTTCTGATATTTTTATAACGGGTAAAAAAAACTTCGCGCTCTTTAAATTGGGCCATAACGGCACGTGAAATAGCAGTTGCAGTCTCACCAGTACCATCAGAAATAATAATAATTTTCAATCTTTGAGTTTCACGGTTCATTTTGATTCCTTCATAAAGGCAGTAACTCTCTCCATTATTTTAACCTGATCAGTGACAGGATTAAAACTTTCTTTTGGAGTGATCTTGTTAAAAAATGTTCTCTGTCCTTTAGCTAATTGACGGGTAGAGATGGATATTCTTTCAATGCACTGTTGTACGCTGGTAAAAACGCCTTTTTTAAATTCAATGGCTTCTTTGTAACCAATAGATAGGAGTGGCTTTTCTTCCAGTGAAAAACCGCTTTTTTCAAGTTCTTCAATCTCTGCCATGAGCCCTTGGTCAAACATGCTTTGAGTTCTTGCCGTGATAATTTCAAAATGCTGATCTTTTGGAAGGTCCAGATAGATGTGTAGCAGGTTCCAGGGATGAATAATTTCAGAAAAGTCATAAGGATTCTGATTATCCATTTCTTTCTTTTGATCTGAAATTTTTGTACCAGTTGATTGATGATGCTCTACGGCCCTCATTAGTCTGTAGTGATCATTTTCATGAAGATTAACTAATGACTGAGGGTCATAACTTTTAAGGTATTCGATAAAAGGACCGATGCCTTTTTCTTTATAGGTATTATCAAGTTTTTCCTTAACTTCACTGGTTGGAGTCGAGGAGTCATACATACCTTTCAAAAGCGCACGTAAGTAAAAAGCACTCCCACCAACTAAAACAACCGTCGTGTCGTTTTTAAGCAGTTCTGAAATAATGCTTTCGCCTTTTTTTATAAAATCCGCCGCATTCATTGGGCTCTTTATTGATTCTATATCAAGCATATAGTGATCAATTCCTGCACGCTCTAGAATAGTGGGTTTTGCAGTACCAATTGAGATTTCACGATAGAAAAGGAGAGAGTCAAAATTTACAATGGCCGTCTTGATACCTTGAGACTGAAGGAGTTTGGCAATTTCAATACTTGTTTTAGTCTTGCCACTGGCCGTAGGCCCCGAGACGATAATGACATTATTTTTCATTTGAAAAGACTCTTTAATCTCTCTGAAGTGAGCTCAACCATGCATTGTGGGTAAGCTTCAGAATGAATGAGCTTTTCTATTAATGAGTCGGGAATATCAGTGAAAAAGACGTTGGAGAAATTTTCTTCCAAGTATTTTTTGTAAGAGTTCTTTTCGAACGTTTCTATTTTTGGGCGTTCGAAATATTTGATTAAGGCCTCTGAAAGAGAAAATAATAGTGATTGGGGTAAGAATTTTGGTATTGTTCTTAAAACAATATACTCAGCATTCAGGCGGTCAAATTCAAACCCTAGCGCTTTAAGATTATCAAAGTGAGAGTCAATTTTTCCTTTTAAGACTTTAAAAGGCTCGCTTATAAGTAGTGGCCCGGTAGACTCTTCACTCGCCGTAAAAGATTCCAGTTCATCACAGAAATAATCCAGCATAAGTGCTTTTAGATCAATCAAGTAAGGCTTACCTAAATCGACAATAACAAATTCATTTTGAATACGCTGAAACTTAGGCGTTTCAAAACGATTAAACTCTCTTTGGAAAAGTGAGTTTTCATTGATCTCTTGGCCGCCATCATTGGATTGAAGATTCATAAGATCAAAACTTTGATTTTCATCTCTTGAAAAAAAACTTGGCGCAGATGGTGTTGGTCCTGATGCTTCAAAACTCATTTGCGGAGCTGATTTTTTTACTCCTGCTTTTAGTGAAGTCACTAGAAGCGAGTAGACCACATCTGATCTTAAAAATTTAATCTGAATTTTATTAGGGTGAACGTTAACATCCAGGTCTTCTGCGGGCGTTGTAATCTGAACGACGTAATGTCCGCTCTCTCCGAATTTCCAGAAAGCATCGACATTTCTAAGAAGTGCCTGATGAAGAGATTTATCCTGAAAAAATCTTTTATTAGCAAACAGATAGTGATGTCTGTATTGCGGAGTCGTATGCGTGTCCTTCGTGAAATACACTCTTACTCGATAACCATCATAATTTTCTTCGGAATAAACAATGTTTGAGATATCAGTTTTTCTAGAATAAAAAACCTGAGCAATTCTTTCGATATCCAGGCCAGGTTCACACGCTTTAAAAATTTCTTTTTCTTTATCATCCCACTTGATAGTGAACGTCACATTAGGGTGACTTAAAACAAATGAGTAAATCATTTTTTTTAGAGCTGATTTCTCACTAACTTTGGATTTTACAAATTTTAAACGAGCAGGGGTATTAAAGAATAAATCTTTAATATAAATGGCTGTTCCGGGTGTACTTGATTGCTGGGCAATCAAGAGTTCTGTATGCCCACCGTTAATAATTATTTTTCCGCCTTCTTGAGTGAGGTCTTTTGGCTGAGTCGTACATGTGACTCTTGCAGACGCTGCCACAGAAGCGAGCGCTTCTCCACGGAAACCAAAACTATGCAGGCGATAGAGGTCTTCAAAGCTCTTAAGTTTGCTTGTAGCATGTCTTAGAAAAGCGTAGGGAAGGTTTTTAAAAGTCATCCCGTGGCCGTTGTCTTCAATCGACAGCAGGTCCATTCCGTTTTCTACTAAATGAAGATGAATTTCAGTTGATCCTGCATCGAGGGAGTTCTCCATTAACTCTTTTAATAAAGAGGCCGGACGCTCAAGCACTTCACCAGCTTTAATCTGGTCGATGATGTGTTCGGGTAGAATTTCAATTTTAGGATTAGATTCAGTTGATGTCATTAGCCCCTATAGAATTGCACCTGATTCCTGCCTCCTTCCTTGGCCTTGTAAACAGCGTCGTCAGCTCTCTTAAAGAGATCTGTACCCGTGATTACACCCTGGCGGTAATCTGCAACTCCAATAGATGCGGTTACGGGAAGTCGTTTCCCGTCGTATAAAAATTCTTTGTTTTCAATTAATTTTCTTAAGCGCTCGGCAATTTCAAAGGCCTGTCTTAAATTGGTTTTTGGAAGAAGAATAACGAACTCTTCACCACCGTAGCGAGCAAAGATATCCTGCTCTCTAATACCACCAAGACGAATAACTGCTGCCATTTCTTTTAGAACGTAGTCTCCGGCGTCGTGGCCGAAGTTATCATTAAGCTTTTTGAAATGATCAAGGTCAAAAATAATAAGTGAGAGAGGATCTCCCGTTACTTTTGATTTATTCACTTCAAGAGTAATTTTATTATTGAAGTAACCTTTGTTGAAACATCCAGTGTGTTTATCAGTGTTAGCTTCAAGATTTAATTTATCGTAAGTCAGTCTTTCTGGATCTCCCTTTGGAAGATACTTAAGAGCGATACTTCCGATCTTAATGATGTCACCTTTAGCAAGAGGAGTGTTGCCTTCAACTTTTTTGTTATTTAAGTATGTCCCATTTTTAGACCCGCAGTCTTCAAGCACGTGAGTTTCTGCTTGAGCGTGAAGTTTGAAATGGTAGCGAGAAACTCCATTGAACTCTAGTGCAATAACATTATCAGCATTTCTGCCAACGCCAACTGTTGGCTCAACAAGATCGAATAGTGTTCCATTTAAATCACCACCAACCACAAGAAGGGCAGCTGGCTTTTGTTGAGCTTCTTTTTCTGAAGCTTGCAATGCCGCTCGTATGTCTGTTAAGACAATGGTTGTGTCGTCTGTACTCATTTCAATGGGTCCTTTAGTTAGTGATTCTCAAGCTATTATTTTACTCAAGAGACTAATTTTTTACAACTGGTTCAAAAATTCAAATGCGTATATCTTCCCAGCTTCTACACCTGGTTGATCAAAAGGATCAATCATTAAATAATCTCCCATGAGGGCCGTTAAGCTCTCGAAGAAAAGAATCAGCTGAGCGAGATGATATTCATCATTTCTTGCTATCTTTACGTGAATAATATTTCTTTCAGCTTCACGAAGCGCCTTAATAGATCCTTCCATTTCTGCTTTCATCAATTGAGAAAGATTAAAAGTTGAGAGCTTTTGAAGGTTATTGCTTTTTAGTGTTGAGTGAAGAGGGAAGTCGTGAGCAAAGTTTTCAACTTCAATGATGAAAAATGCTTTATCGTTTGGCCCTTCCATGAAAAGTTGCATCTGTGAGTGTTGATCAGTTGCTCCGTATCCTACAATAGGAGTGAAGCCATCATTGACCAATTCACCTTTTTTATTTTTCTTTTTACCAAGGCTTTCCGCCCATAGTTGGGTAAACCAGAATGAAAACGAACGAAGTTTAGATGAGTATGGCATTAAGACAGTTTGTGAAATGCCTTTTTTAGTCTTTAAAGCATAAAGATATTCAGCGCACGCAATCATCTCATTTTTTTGCCCGTCTTCAGATAGTAGAGCAAGTTGAGCATCGACTGCACCTTTTAGAAAAAGGTCTAAATCCATTCCTGCAAATAATAATGGAAGAAATCCAACTGGAGTAAGGGAACTAAAGCGCCCTCCCACATCACTTGGAACCTCAAGAGTTGTGATGTCCCATTCTTTTGACAGCGTCAGAAGTTCACTCTTAGATGGGTCTGTCGCAAATACAAAATAGTTTTTATAATCTTTCGGACTGATTCCACGTGAGTCAAATAATTGAGTCACGATAGCAAGAGCAGCAAGAGTTTCAGCTGTTCCACCTGATTTTGAAACAAAATAAAATAAACAGTCTTTTAAATCGTACTTTGAAATCAAACTCATTTGAGAATGAAGTTCTTCAGGATCTATGTTGTTGATGAAGATAAATTTGCGGTCATTCTTTTGAAGAGCATTGACCATCATTTCTGGGCCTAGACTCGATCCGCCGATTCCGATATGAACAAAGACTTTTCTATCTGAGAATTTTTCAAAAACTTTTTTAGAACTCACTTCAAGTTCACTTCTGTTAAAAGTATAGAAGAACTGCGTGCGTGCATTGTTGATAATACTTTTAAAAGTATTAATCTTATCTTTTGCAAGAGCAGATGAAACATTCGGGCGTTCTGGAAAAAATTTAAACTGTAGTGACATTTTTTTACCTAGTGAGTTGTGTATTCTTTTTTTAAGTTTCTAGCGATAACGACTCTTTGAACCTGGTTAGTTCCTTCTACAATTTGAAGAACCTTTGCGTCTCTCATGAATCGCTCAACCGGGTATTCTTTCGTATAACCAACACCACCTAAGATCTGAACAGCATCAGTTGTGACTTTCATTGCTGTATCAGTTGCTTTTAGTTTTGCCATGCAGGCAAGCTTTGCATCTGGTGTATTGTTGTCATAGTTTCTTGCAGCTTCTTTAACTAATAAGCGAGAGCATTCAATCTCTGTCGCCATATCGGCCATCATGAATTGCAGACCTTGAAAATCAAAAATCGCCTGTTTAAACTGCTGTCTTGTAAGTGCGTATTTTACAGCTTCATCAAGAGCGCGCTCGCTGCAACCTACTGCAATTGAGCCTATTGTGAAGCGACCTTTATCAAGACCGGCCATAGCGATTTTAAAACCTTCGCCTTCCGCTGCTAGGAGATTCTCCGCTGGAATAAAACAGTTTTGGAAAATTAACTCACGAGTAGGAGAGACTCTCCATCCCATCTTTTTTTCTTTTTTCCCATATGTAAATCCAGGTGTGCCGTCTCTAACGATAAAAGCAGAAACACCTTTGGCGCCGTCGCCACCTGTGCGGGCCATGACGATATAAGTTTTAGCGATTCCACCTGAAGTAATCCAGATTTTAGAGCCGTTTAAGATATAACCACCTTCAGTTTTTTTAGCAGTTGTTACAAGAGCAGCGGCATCTGATCCGGCCCCTGATTCGCTTAAACAAAAAGCTCCAATTTCCTGTCCACTAGTTAGAGCTGGAAGATATTTCTTCTTTTGATCTTCATTTCCAAAAGTATTTAAAATCGACTGCACCATAGCTGAAACAGAGATAGTAACAGCATAGGCGACAGACGACTTTGCAATCTCACATAAAGCGACAGTGAAGTCTTCATAAGACATCCCCATACCGCCGTACTCCTCAGGAAGAGTCATTCCACAAAATCCTAATGAGCCAAGCTCATTAAAGATGTCCATGCGGAACTCTTCAGTCTCATCATCGTGCTCCATATGGGGCTCGATTTTAGCGAGTCTAAATTTTTCTAACTGATTTTTTAATTCTGTTTGTAGTTCATTCATATCTATTCTTTCATCTCTTTTAATAAATTCTTAGCAATGATCATGATCATAACTTCATTTGTCCCGGCACCGATTTCGTTGAGTTTGTTATCTCTCATCATGCGCTCAAGAGGAAACTCTCTCGAGTATCCATATCCACCGTGAAGTTGAATAGCATCCAGAGCGATCTTCGTTGCCATCTTTGGAATCTGAAGCTTAACCATCGCTGCAACAGAAGGTCCTCTGAAGCCGTTGTCGTATTGTTTTGCGATTGAGTAAAGGAATGTTCTCATCATTTCAGTTTCAGTTGCCATTTCTGCCAACATCTTTTGAATCAACTGGAAGTTTCCGATATTTTTTCCAAACTGTTTTCTCTCCATTGAGTACTTCACACACTGATCAACACAGGCCTGGGCAATCCCAAGTGAGATCCCAGCAATAGTGATTCTTTCAATGTCTAAGTTTTTCATCATGTGATAAACTGAGTCGCCTTCTTTTCCTACGAGTTGAGTCGCTGGAATTCTCGCTTTATCAAAAACGAGCTCGCCTGTCGGGCTCGATCTCATTCCCATTTTATGAATAGGTTTTCCGGCATGAAATCCCGGCATTCCTTTTTCAACGATAAATGTAGAAAGATTTTTTCTTTCTTCACCTGTGCGCGTGTAAACGTAGGCCACGTCAGCGTACTGAGCGTTCGTGATCCACATTTTTGTTCCGTTGATGATGTAGTCATCACCATCGCGTTTTGCTTTTGTCTGGATACCAACAGCGTCTGAGCCATATTCAGGCTCACTCATTCCCATACATCCGATATGTTCACCGCTGATAAGTTTAGGAAGATATTTTGCTTTTTGTTCTTCTGAAGCATTGTTTTGAATATTGTTCACACAAAGAATTGAGTGAGCAAGGTATGAAAGAGTTGATCCGGCACAGGCCTTACCAAATTGTTCCATGACAATTGTTGCAGCAGTGGCACCGAGGCCTGCTCCACCGTATTTTGGATCAGCAGTAATGCCTAATACACCAAGCTCTGCCATTTTTTTGAATGCATTAATATTGAAGCTTTCTTCGTTATCGTGTTTTTCCGCGAAAGGAGCTAATTCTTTTTGAGCGAAATCTTTACATACATTCTGGAGTTCTTTTTCTTCATCGCTGAAAAACCACATTGCGCAACCACCTTTTTCTTGAGTATAATTTTCAAATAATTAGAGATAGAATTTATAACAAATTCTTTCGAACACTGTAAGACATGAGGTGTTAGTAGTGAGTCTCACCACCCCGGTTCCACGCGATCAAGACACCGTATTTCCCGGTGAAAATTGGTTTTTCTATTGGAAAACCTCTGCATCGCTATGGAAAACAAAACTTCAGGAGTTTCCTGGAACAAAAATAATTATTCCTTTGAACTGGTCATTTCACAGTGAAACTGGAGATCAGTTTGATTTTGACGACCACAGACCTGAGACGAATCTAAAAAAACTAGTAGAAATCGCAACAGAAGTGGGGAAAAACGTCGTTTTTTTCCTGCCGCTCACACCTGCGCCCTTTCTTGCCAACGGTGGACTTCCACATTTACTCGCAAGAAGCTTGGCGTTAAACAATGAAGGAATGGCCTACGGAGTAATTGACGCCGACGACCATCTCGTTAAAATTTATTCTTTTTTTGATCCAAGAGTTTTTGAGGCCTTTGATAAATTTTTAAAAAAATTAGGACAATATTTTTCATCAAATAAGATTACTCCAGATGTCTGGGGAATCCGCTCTGGATATTTCAAAGACGGGCACTATAGAAGTTTTATGGAAGACACTTCCAATACTTTTCAGCAGGCCTTTGGCAGATATCTCCAAACAAAAACAAATGCAGACACTGAACTCTCTCCGATAGAAGAGCGCCAGTTTGCGTTTGAGTTCAATAAAACTATTCAAGGTTTATATGAAACTAATGCCCGTGAATCTATCAAAGACAACTTTGAAGGCTCACTTGATGTAGCTTTTCTTGGATCAGGAACTGAAAACTTTTTAAAACGTTTATCAGGAACCATTTCGACGGCAGATTATTCATCTGAACTGTATGAGTCTCTTGCTAAAGACATTATTCCATCATCAGTTTTATTATCTCATCGCCTTAAAAAAGGTGTGCTCACAAGAGAGCTCAACGACCTGGTGGCAAACTCTTATTTGCCTTCTCGCCTGGCAAGTTCAGCTTATGAGCATGAAGACATTTCTAACTTTTTACCTCTGAGCTTTTTTAAAGTTTATGAAAAAGTTGATGGTGTGAGCTCACTGTTTCAAAACTGGCATGATTTGAATTTATGGGAGTATCTGAAGTCTAATTTTGGCTGGAGTTACAAAGTTATATCCTCAGACACTTTAAAACTTCACGATACAAAAACTCCTTATCAGGAGCATATCCATCTTTTTCATGGCCACGATGTTGACCGTATAATTTTCAATTTTATTCTGAAAACTTTCATGAATGGTGGAAGAGTTATTTTAAATCGTTCTGGTTTATCGGATGAGTTCAATAAAAGATTTGAAACATTTTTTCTGGAAAATAATCTTAAAGTAGAAAAAGTTCATTTTAAAACTCAGGTTCAAAATATTGCTTTAGGTGAAGGTCGCTTAATCCTTATTGAAGGAGAGGGTTTTCAAGAAATGAGTCCTGCCGATTACCTGGATTTCTGGAAAACTTTGGTTGAGACATTTTCACTTGTCCATGTTCCGATTCAGAACGTTGATGGAATTGATTTCTATTGGAGAACAAGGCCATCTTCTACTAATGAATTGAAGTTTGAAGAGGTGAGAAGACTCTCTCTCTATAATCCAACTAGCTATAGAAAAAAGATTAAGATGAGCCTTAGTAAAAACTTTGTAGTCTATAAAGTTCTCGATGAAATTAATGTCATCGTTCAAACTTATCCAAGTGAGATTGAGATTGAACTCTCTCCAGAAGGCTCGGTGATAGTAGATTTTGGAGTGTTCTCATGAAAGAAATTGAATACATTGTAGGAATTTATAATTTTAGCAACCCGTTTCCAGAAGAAGGGCATGAGTCTTATTACTACATGCTTTACTTACTGGATGAAAAAGGGATTTTAGAAAAAGAAGTCAGTGCAAAACTTTTCAAAGATCGCTTTGAAACGCCTGAAGTTCACGGGCTAAAAGCACCTCACAACTCAATTGGGCCGTTTATAACGCTTGAGAGCTTAAACCAATACGCATTTGCACTGTGTGAAGCTTATAACGCCGAAAAAGTCAGCCTATTGTCAGTTCAAGAATACAATACGCTCTTGGATGGCAGTCATAAAAGTATGGATTTTCATCGTGATTTGCTGGAAAAAGGCAATGTCATGGAAAATATCGAAAGGAAGAAGAAAGGATTTCTGGGCCGCTTTTTTAGCTAGCCCAGAAAGAATACTAAATTATAAAGTCTGAATTTCTTCGTCAATGTCTGGTGCAATTTCTGATTCGTGAGGAACAGAAATATTGTTGATCAGGTCAATCTCTGCTTCTTTTGGAGCATTAATTGTGTTCTCAACGGCCTTATTCACAGCTTCTCTCTTAGTCGCAGATAGAGTTTGAATGGCTTCATCAACTTGCTCTTCTTCTTCCATGCTTACTTCATGAGCTGAAGCAGTCTTCATTGCTGGAGCAGACTCTTGAATTTCATTTTCAACCAGAACTTCTTCAACGATTCCTTCTTTAGAAGCGGCTTCGCGAGCAAGCTCTCTTGCTACAATTTCTTTTTTAGGTTGAGCAGCTTTTGGCTGAACGTAGTTCGCCATCCCACCATTTGTATAATACAGAGTGAATCCAGCGTAAATCACGTTTGGATTTTTAATAAGCGGCTTGTTGTTTTCCCAGATTGCCTTCCACTTCTTTGGAGTAGAGTAAACTGAGTTTGAAATAGTTCCCAGAGTCTCACCGGTCTTGATCATGTAGGGAGTTCCCTCTGGATTCCACACGAAAGGAGTAGCTGGTGCACGGTACTTTAGTTCTGTATTAGATTTAAGAGATGAGTTGTTTGTAAGCTTATCAGAGTTCATATCTTTGATGTCTTTCCACTTTGAGATGTCACCGTAAAGCTTGAAAGCAATTTGCATTAAAGTTTCACCGCGCTGAACTTTGTAAGTCTTAATTGTTCCAGCTTCACTGTATTCACTTGTCGCCACTTCAGTTTTAATTTCTGGAAGAGCTTCTTCAACATGCATAGGAGATTCTGCACCTGCAATGTTGATGTTTGATTCTTTAATTTGAGTATCATTTGGCCCAGCAGTAGAGAACTCATCTTCAAGGGACTGAAGATCAGGATCGTGTGCAATATTTCCTGGAGCGTCTGATCCACTATGAGCAGTACTCGTTTCATTCATCGTCTGGCTGAAAAGATCATCAGTAGCATCTACAGAATTTGTTGTTGTTGTTGTTGATACTTCTTCAGTTGTTGCTGAATCCGTTGGCTGTTCTGGAGTTTTAAATCTTTCGACTAAGCCACATGAAGATAGAACCATAGAAAGAAATAATATCTTTAACACAGAATTGTTTTTCAAGAGCCACTCTCCGGTAATTGTTTGCCTAAAATAAAATCATAACATGTATTATTTTAGCGGAATTACCTATATTTGAGCAGGGAGTGGAAAATGTTGCCTTAGAGTTCCAGAGGAGAATAATCAACTTCAACTTGAAGTGGTTTGTGATCTGATCCTTGATAAAATTCGTCAACTCGGGCCTTGGTGACTTTTAAATCACTTGTATGAAGAAAGTGATCAAGCGGATAGCCGTTAAAGCTCATTCTATGATCTGGTGAGAAAGTAGCTTCCGACAAATTTAGTTTTTTTGCGTAGTCTTTTAAAATATCCATTCTTCCTTTGTTCCAGGTATTGAAATCCCCGGCAAATACCAGAGGAGAAGGGATGTCTTTTATTTTTTCATAAATCCTGTCGAGCTCGCGCTTAAAGCTTTGGTTGGAAACAAAATTGATTCCATGAATGTTTACCACGGTTAAAGATTTTGAAGAGTTTTTGATCGGGTAGCTGTTAATCAGTGCCACTTTAGGAGATTGAACCACCGGCTCTAATGTTTCACTTCTTACAAAATCCGTATGAATAGGCTCAACTGGGCTGATGTTAGCGACACCGGTTCTCGTTTTTTCTTTGCCGGTAAAAAATGAAGTTGCCGTTGTGAATTGAAAAATAGGGAGGTAGCGAAAAACATCCATCATATTTTTATCAAGGAAAATTTCCTGATTCATGACGATGTCGCGATTAAAAGCGAGCCCTAGATACTCAATGCTGAAAGTCTTGTCTCCACCTTTGTGAATGTTCCAGACAAGAAATTTTAAATGCTTTTCAGGAAGCTCTGATTTGGTCGATTTTCCGAAGCTGTAAATAACATCCTCGTCACCTGGAACGGGATAAATAACTTCCGCTCTATCGACAAATACTGACTGCGCAAGAGGTGCAGTGTGGGCAGAAAGGCCCGTTGAGCACAACAAGGCGATGGCAATAATGTGGTTTTTGAGCAAATTATTCATAGATATAGCCTAACTTGCTCCAATTAGTTTGTAAAAATTACTTTCTTAGAGGCCAAAGACCTGAGTCTTGGGGTATAAGGCTCGTATTATGAGTATTAATATTAAGCTAGAAAAACCATCTCTTTACGCCCTTTCTCTCAATGAATTGAGAGACTATTTGTCGTCTCAAGGGCTGGCAAAATTTGCAGCGGATCAGGTGTATCAATGGATGTACAAAATCCAGGAACGCGATCTATCTAAATGGTCAAATATCTCTAAAAAAATTCGTGAAGACTTTGAAAATAATTTTGATTTATCTCTTCCAACGGTTATCTGGAATGGTTTATCAAAAGATGGAACGAGAAAATTTCTGGTAAAAATGCGTGATGGTCAGACTGTGGAAACAGTAGCGATTCCAGCTAAAGACAGACTGACTCTTTGTATTTCTTCTCAGGTTGGGTGTGCAATCGGATGTACATTCTGTCACACGGGAACAATGGGTTTAAAAAGAAACCTGCTTGCCGATGAAATCGTAGGTCAGTTTATGGCCGTCTCTCATTGGTTAAAAGACAATACTGAAGATGGAACACGTCTATCAAATATTGTTTTCATGGGCCAAGGTGAACCTCTTCATAATTACGATAATGTGAGATCTGCAACGATCATTTTTATGGAAGACAAAGGTCTTGGACTTTCACAAAGAAAGATTACACTTTCAACTTCAGGTCTGGTGCCTCAAATTGAAAAAATGTGGGACTTCCCACCAGTGAATATTGCTATTTCTCTGCACGCTGCTCACAACGATATTCGCACAGAGCTTATGCCAATCAATAAAGCTTATGACCTTGAGAGACTTTTTAATGCTATTAAAAAAGTTCCACTAAAAGCTTATAGAAGAATCACTTACGAATATATTCTGATTGCAGATCTTAACGACAGACAAGAAGATATCGACGGTCTGACAGATCTACTAGAAAAGAGTAAATCGAAAATTAACATCATTCCATACAATGATTTCCCGGACTCGAAATTCAAGCGTCCAAGCAATTCAAAAATTATCTGGTTTCAAGAAGAGCTTTTAAAGCGTGGGTTTGTCTGCACGACAAGAACCACAAAAGGCCAGGATATCCTGGCCGCTTGCGGTCAATTAAAAAGTGAATATGACAAGCTGAACCTTTGGGATCAAAGCAAGTCTAAAGCTTTCGAGATGCAATTTCCCCAGTAAATATAAATTAATTCATATTACTGTTAAAATCATCACGCATCCAAGGCTTTGGTGCTGATATAGGTTCTTCAACCACTTCAGGCTCATGCTTAGGAACAACTTTTTTCTTTTCTTTTGCCAGAACCGATGATGGCTCGCGGTCAGATTCTTCTGAAGCAATTTGACGGTCCGTCATAGCTCCGGTTTCCACTCTGTAGTGATCACCAAAATCTGCAGTTTTCATCTCCTTTGACGGAGCTGAACGTGCTTTAAAACCAACCTCTGGGCTTTTGTATTCTGTGGCAACTGCCATAGAGCAAATACCTAGAGTAAGAAGAGACAGAAACATAATTTTATTCTTCATACAATACTCCCTAGACCCAGCTTATCGGATCACTTAGCTTATCGGCTGAGGGGGAAAATTCTTGAGGACTTTTGTCGGACTATTGGAAAGATTGTTTACGTCTTCCTTTGTTTTTGAGACTATAGACGAGCATAAATTAATGAGTCTGATCAAAAAACGGAGTTTTTGTGACCTCTTCTAAAAATACTAAGGCCTTGTTTGGCATATTTGCCATGGTTTTCGTCTTCTTTGTAATCCTGGTTGTTTTTGCATTCGTTACGATGAATGCCTTTAATGAAACATCCTTGATGCAGAAAAAGTCTAATAGCGCGCATATCGGAGTCATCACTGTTGAAGGTGTGATCATGGAATCGCGAGATATTATCGAGCTTCTGCAAACTGCTGAAGAAGATAAACAACTTCAGGCCATCATTCTTCGAATCGACTCTCCCGGTGGAGCAGTTGGCCCTACTCAGGAAATTTACGAAGAGATCCAACGTATCGATGCAAAGAAACCTATCTATGCTTCATTCGGATCAATCGCAGCCAGCGGTGGATATTATCTGGGATCAGCAACGAGAAAAATCTGGGCGAGCCCGGGAACACTGACAGGATCTATCGGGGTCATCATGGAGTTCATGGATTTATCAAAACTGTATGAGTTCGCAAAAGTAAGTCCGCAAACTGTTAAGGCCGGAAGATATAAAGATGCGGGAAATCCTGCAAGAGCACTCACTCAAGAAGAGTCAGATATGATGAACAATCTGATAGCTGGAGTTCACAAGCAATTCATCAACGATATTTTAAAAAGACGTAAAGATAAAATCAAAGGTGATATTAACGAGCTTGCTCAAGGGCAGATTTTCTCAGGAGAGTCGGCAATGGAGTCTGGACTGGTTGATGCCATGGGATCTCTTTGGACAGCTGGTAGAGAAATTCACACGACAATGAAATTAAAAGATGATTTCGCGTTGAAGTTTATCGAAAAGAAAAAGAAGATGGGACTTTTTGATTTTATGGGAAGTCTTGAAGAGAGCATAAGTAAACTTGATTTCAATTCACTGGCGCAAATGAATCAGCACCCGCGTTTGATGTTTAAATAGGCAGATGTAATGGAAGCAGTTCTTCCCTGGATACAGGAACATTTATTAGCGGTCGTGGCGGTTTTAATCACCATCGTACTCGTTTACCATTACCTGATTGAAAAAGAGACAGGGGCCAAGCTTTCTAAACGCTACCGCAATTCTATTTTCGAAGCTCAATCAAAAATTTTCTTAAATGCGACTCAGTACCTGATCTCTGGGAATAAAGACCTGGCGATTAAAGAGTTCTTAAGTGCTGTTGATATCAATCGTGAAACGATTGAAACCTATTTTGCGCTTGGTGGACTATTTAGAAGTAACGGTGAGATTGAAAAGGCCATCAGTATTCACAGATCATTAATTGCCAGAGAAAACATTTCAGAGTCACACCGTCTTCGCGCTCTAAAAGAGCTGGCCGTCGATTTTGATAAAGGTGGATTCATTGATAAGGCGATTGAAACATATAGAGATGTTTTAAAAATTAACCGCGATCAATTTGAAGTCATCCAGGCCCTATGCCGAATTTATGAAGATATAGAAGACTGGGATCAGGCCTATAACTGCCGAATCATGCTCTCAAAAGTAGGGCACCAGAATCAGGCAGAAACGATTTCACACATCCTTGTTCAAAAAGCGAAACAGTATTTTGAAAAAGGTGACTTTAAAAAGTGTGAAGAAGATCTGGAAGATGCATTTAGATTTGCACCATCTGTGTCGGCTAAAATTCTTCGCTTAAAATTATTTTTAGTGAGTGGAGATTTAGACCAGGCCAAGTTTTTATTGCTTGAGATTTTAAAAGAGCATCCTATGTATGCTTCTTTTATTTTTGTTTCTATCGCTGAAGATTTTAAGTCGACAAATGAAGACCTTAAAAAGAATTATCAGGCACGTCTGGAAATTTTAAGAAAGTATTTCCTTGAGCTTGATGACAAAGATCTAATCAGTTCTGCTTCTGTTGTTTTGTCTAAAGTTAGACTTTTAAAAGAGTCAGGAATGACTGGCGAAGCTTTCGACATTCTAAAAGTATGGATGGAGACGAACAAGAACTCATCTGAAGTGATGAAAGTGGAATACATTAAATTATTAATAGAACTGCAGAAAAAAGATGAAGCTCTGGTACAAACTAAAGGACTTCTGGAAAATCTGCATCAGACACTGGCAAAACACTATTGCCGTCAGTGCGGATACAACTCGGATAGTTTATTCTGGCGCTGCCCTCAATGTCATGAATGGGAAACCATTCAGTTTAGATGGAAGGTATAATGTCTAAAAAAATAATCTTAAGCATGATGCTTATTTTTAGTTTTAATTTATTGGCCCAAACCTCAGCTCCAGCTGCCACTGGAATGACCAAAACTTTGGTAGCGGTAAAGTATTTCTCACAGATGATGGGGAATGTTCATCAGAATGCTTCAAGATATTCACAGGTCTTAACAACCATCAGTTGTAATCATCCCGTAAAAGTTTATAAAGAGACGTCAAAAGACGGCAAAGAGTTTGTTTTATACGGAGACAACTGGAACTTTGTAACTGTTGGCCCTTATGATGGATACATCATGGCCCAGTATTTATCTGATAAAAAAGTGACTTGTTTCGAAGAAGAGTATTCAAAATTCTTCGATGGACTGAATCTCGATATTAATGATCTTTACTACTGGGCAAGGCTCTACGACCAGTATGTTCAGGACAAATCGAAGGTGCGCCAATGAAAACATTATTACTTTTGAGTTTTTTGTCCCTTCCTGCTTTTTGTGCTGATCCTGTCGCGGCCCCAGCTAAGCCAGAAGAAGGAAAAGACCTGATTGATTTTTCTTCCATTAAAGACCTGATTAAAAAAGATGGTCTAGAAGATGAGTTAAAGAAGAAAGAGACTGAAAAAAGAGTTTTAATGGACAAGAAAAAACTCCAGGACTCGAAAAAATACAATGTTCCTACTAGTGACGACTTCTGGAATATATTTTCAGAACTATGGCTGGTAAAAAATGCGACAGTCTTAAAGTGGGATTTTCATAAGCCAGAGTTCGAGTTGGAAAAATCATTTATCACAATGCTTGAAACTCAAGGGCATTATGAAAAAAAGATTAAGATTCTTCTTTTGGACTCAACAGAAGTTATCCATGCGGCCTTGCCGACAAATGATAAAGAGTACATCTTTTTACTCTCGCTTCCATTCATCAGAACGCTAGATTTATCAAAAGTCGAAATCTCCCTGATTCTTTTTGAAGACTTCATCCGTGCTAAAAACGGTTATATGAAAAATTACGTCAATTCAAAAGAGTTGGAAGCTTATCTTGGGACAAATTTTCTCGGGAAACCTTTTAATAAAAAATTGATTGATGATCATCTAAAAAAATACAACACGGTGTTGATGGAAAAAGGATTTAGTTTCCAGGAGCAGTTTGAAACAACAACTGAAATGGATAAGCTTTTAAAACCAGATCTTAAAATGTGGAATACCTATCTGACTCTTTTAGAGAAGATCGATAATCTCACTAAGACCAATACGCTTTATAAAAAATATAGCCAGATCTATCCTTCACCGGAACTGCAGTTAAACTGGCTTAGACCAAAGCCAACACGCTTTTAATGATGGCAAGTCTTCAATCTGCCTATAATAAGACTCTCGTATTTCTCCAGTCAAACCTGGGGAAGCAGATGATTTTTTACACGCTCTTTTACGCCATTTTGTGGGGCTTTCATCTCATTCTCATTTCTTTGATTTCTTTTTTCCACCTTCTACTTGATCACAACATCAGAACTATCGGTGACTGGATCGGGGATCGTGGATGGACTCTTATTATCATTTCGAAGTTCGTCGTGTTCTACCTGGCCATGCTTTTTGTTAATTTAAAAACGCAAAAAGTATTTTCATTAAATAGTTATTTTAGAAACAGCACGCAAACGCCAAGATTAGAAATTCTGGTAACCGTACTATTTCTGGTATTGGGCCTTATGGGAGTCGGGGAAATAAAATTTAACAAAACTATGATTATTGAAGTTGATCGATTGCTGCTTTCAATGATCGGAACTTTTGTTTTTTTTGCAGTAGATTATGTTTTATTAGTTATCCTAGATGTCTTTTATCCAGTTAGAGAAGATAAACAAAGACTGCAAAGAATGTTTGTCCTTCCTTTGTTTTTTTATTTTTTCACATCAGCGACTTTTATTTACGAACAAACCATCAGCTTTAAGCTCTATGCTTTTTTCATCTTGCTGGTTTATGCAGGAGAGTGGAGAAGAAAAAACTGGACACTTCCAGCGTTGTTTCTAATCGCGTTTATCATTCCATCATTCTCACTCTTGGGACTTGATCCAGTATGGGGAGAAATATACTCGCCAATGGCCGCATCAAAAAAAATCTCAACACTATCTGTGTTTATACTTATTGCATTTGCACTCGGGTATCTGCAATACACGATCAGAAAAAAACCAGAGTATATATATCGGGATTAATCGCCTGTCGATTTAACTTAAAAAAATACAAAAAATTGTCTATGATGAATAGGCATAAAATAAATTTTTCAAATCACTCAGGAGTTATTGTGGAAGGCGCAAAATTAGATATTCTAAATATCATCTGGCATTCGGGCTTTGTTGTAAAAATTGTCCTGGGGCTCTTGATTGCTTCGTCTGTCTATTCATGGGCAATCATTCTTAAAAAGAAAAAACTTTTTGCAGAAGTTGAAGAAAATAATAAAAAGTTTTTTGAGATCTACAATAATTCAGAAAACCTGAAAGACATTATGCTCAAAGCAGAGATGATGCCTTTTTCTCCATACAAAGCTCTTTATACAAATGGTTATAAAGAACTGGTAAAAATGAAAGAAGCCTATACAGGCCAGCACCAAAAAAGTGGACTTGCATTTCACTTCCAGAATTTTGGAATGGGCGTATTAGAGCGCGGTCTTAAAAAAGGTGCAAACGAAACAAATGAAGAATTAAGTAAACTTCTTCCTACTCTTGCTTCAATCGGCTCAGTTACTCCTTTCGTAGGATTATTCGGAACAGTTTGGGGGATTATCGATGCTTTCGCCGGTCTTGCAACTGGTGGTGGATCAATCGATGCTGTAGCTCCTGGTATTGCAGAAGCTCTTGTTGCAACGGCCGTAGGTCTTGCTGCTGCTATTCCTGCTGTTTGGTTTTATAACCATTTCAACAGCGTGAACGATAGAATGAACTCTGAGATGGAAAGTTTTGGACAGGATTTTATCAACGTCGTTGAAAGATCAATCATCGAATAGGGATTAGATTATGGCGTTTAATACAGGAAAAAAAAGAGGAGCGATTTCGGATATCAACGTCACACCGTTGGTCGACGTTATGCTCGTTCTTCTGGTTATCTTTATGGTTACTGCACCGATGATGTTAAACGGGATCAAACTTGATCTTCCAAAAACAAAAGAAGTGAACCCGGTAAACCTTAATGCAACTCAGGTAATTTTATCTCTAAGTAAGTCAGAAGATTATTATCTTGGAAAAGATAAAGTTCTTATGAACGAGCTTATCCCTGAGATTCAAAAACAATTTAAAGCAAATAATACAGACACTGTGTTCCTTCGAGCTGACTTTGGACTTGCCTACGGAAAAGTGGCAAGACTTATGTCTTTTTTAAAGCGCGGTGGTGTTCATAAAATTGCTCTAGTGACTGTGACGGAAGATAGGAAATAAGAAATAAGATGAGAATTTTCGAGCTTCCCAAATTTAATCATCCGCGCTTTGGCTTCTATCTAAGACGCTCAGGATATATCCACATTGCTCTTGTGGCAGCGACGCTTATAAGCGGAAAGATTGCTTTTGATATTCAGAAAGAAACACGCGATAAAAACCTGGAACTTATTCAGGCATCAGTTCGCGTTGATATGGTGGCGATGCCGACTCAGACTCTGAATGAATTAAAAAATCTCTCAAGTGGAGTAGAAGATGCACAAAAAGAAGAGAAAGCTCCTGTCGCTGAAAAAGTTGTAGAAAAAGCAGTCGAAGAAAAAGTTGAACCAAAGGAAGAGCCAGCGCAAGCTTCCAAAACCCCAGACCCAACTGAAGCTTTTCAAGAGGCCAATGCTAAAAAACGCAAAGACTTCTTAAGCAAGCTTAAAACAATTGGTAATAAAAAAGTTGATTCAGAGGGAACACAAAAAGCTGAGAAAGGCCTTTACGGCGATAAAGATTCTGCATTAAAAGATCTGGTGCTATCAGGAAACAAATTGAATAAAGGTACAGCCATGTACGGCGATGGTGGAGGAGGCGACTTAACTGCTTTCCAAGCTTACGCTTCAAGGCTTCCTGATTTGGTAAGACCACACTGGAAACTTCCAAGTTTTCTTATGGATAAAAATTTGAAAGCACGCGTTCGCGTTTGGCTGAATATGAGTGGCGAAGTGACAAGGGCAGTTGTTTATCAATCAAGTGGTGATACGGAATACGATCAGCGCGCAGTTGAAGCAGTTAAAGCAGCAGCTCCATTTCCGGCCCTCAAAGATGAGTTCGGCAAACGTGCACAAAACGGCGATATACTATTAGGTTTTCCTTTATAGAGGTTTTATGAAAAGTTTATTATTAGTTTTAACTTTAGTTTTCAGCACAACTCTTCTTGCTCAAGACGATAACTTAACTATCGTGGCAGTTGGTGAAGCGACACTTGAAAAAGATAAAATGATCATTCAGGATGCTTATTCTTCTGCAAGTCTTTCTGCTGCTCAAAAAACGGCAGCAACAGATCTGGTAAAACTCTTAAGAAACGATTTCTCTTTTTATCAAAAGAAATTCTTCCTGATAGAAGCTGCTGCTAATAATACAACTTCACGTCAGCCTACAAACTACGACTACTGGAACTCTAAAGGAGTTCGCTTCTTAGGAACAGCTTCTGTAGATAAGAGTGGCGAGAATATGAAAGTCACAGTTATTTTTGAAGATATCAAAAATAGAAAACAAATCTATAACCAGAGCATGACGACATCCATTGCCGGGATGAGAAGAACAGGTCACGAGCTTGCTAATGGTGTGTACAAACAAATCATCGGAAAAAACTCTATCTTCACATCGAGAATTATTTTTGTTTCAGACAGAAATACGAGAGGAAGAAAAACAGTTAAAGAAATCTACATGATGGATTTTGACGGTAAAAACGTTTCTCAAGTCACGAATCATGGCGGAATTGTTATGTCGCCATCAATGTCACTAGATGGGCGCTACCTGGTATACTCAATGATTTCTAACTCAGGTAAAAAAAGAAACAATGATCTCTACCTGATGGACATGCGTACAAAACAAACGAGAGTTCTATCAAGCAAAGAAGGGGTGAACTCAGGAGCAGTCTTCATGGCAAACGGAAGAAGTGTTGCCGTGACTCTTACTGCTTCAGGAAACGCTGAAATTTATGAAATGAATGTGGAGTCAGGTGATACGAGAAAAATCACTAATCACTTTGCTTCTGACGTAGATCCTTCTGTTACTGCGGATGGATCCCTTATGACTTTCTTATCAGACAGACCAGGTAAGGCGATGATTTATACAATGGACCCACGTGGAACCGAAACAGGTGTGAAGAGAATCAGCTTCGTAGGTCAGTTCAATGCGACTCCAAGATTTTCTCCAGATGGAAAAGAGATCGTGTTCTCATCATGGCTGGATAACTCATTTGACCTTTTTAGAATCTCTAGTGATGGCCAGGGACTTTCTCGCTTAACTAAGGATTTTGGCTCAAACGAAGACCCGACCTACTCTAATGACGGTGAGTTTATCGCCTTCACGAGTCAAAGAGTCATCTCTCGCCAGAAGGCCGACCAAAATATCTACATAATGGACCGTGATGGGGGGATTTTAGGGGCCGTTACCTCTGGATTTGGAAACTGTATAAGTCCTAGATGGTATAACTTCTAGTAATCACGTGGATCGTGCATTATTTTCATACAACCGAGCATTTTAGTCTTGTAAAATATTCAGACGCACTGTATTATTTACTGAGTAACGCAACGAAGTAATTAATACTTAAATTGTCCAGGAGTTTTACAATGACTAGCTCAATGATCAAAAACCTTGCGCCGCTTTCAAACCTAACTTCAACTCTATTTTTAAGCCTAGATGAGAACCATTTTTTCTCATCAATCAATGCTCACTTCATGGGCCATATGAATTGCCAAAAAGTTCAAGTTTATAAAATCCTGGATAACGGTCAGTCTGTTTTAATGGCAGAAAATGGTCACCTGGTTGTTAACGGACACACGCTTGATAAAGGTGTTGGAGCAGCTGGATACATTGCACGTACAAAAAGAGGATACTTTTCAAATACAGTAGAAAGAGACCCGGTTTTCACAAGAGAAGCTGGTCTTGGTGTAAAAGCTGAACTATGTCTTCCAATCTCTGCTGACGGTGTTGTTCTTGGATCAATTCACTGTCAAATGATGGACTCATCTCGTGAGTTCACAAGAGAAGATATGACTGCAGGAATGGCGATTTTAGCTGAAATTAAATCACCAATTCAAAACATGAAAATGTACCTTGCAGCTAAAAACTTAAACGAAACACTTTTAAGAACAATTGAATTAAAAGAAAAAGAACTTCAAGAGTCACGCTCTGGAGTAAAGATTCAAGATTCATTCAGAATCATTGAAAAAGAAATTATCGGAAGATCGCCGGCCATGAAAGACCTTCTGGCACTTGTTGACCGCGTATGTGATAAAGAAATTAACTCATACATCATGGGTGAAGCAGCGACTGGTAAAGAGATGATCGCACGCAGAATCCACTGCAGATCACACCGTCGTGATAGAGCATTCGTTACAATTGATTGCTCAACTTTAAACGAAGCAGCTCTTGATCGTGAAATGTTTGGTACAGACTCGCAACTAGGTATGCTTGAAGTCGCAAACTTTGGAACACTTTTCATTAACTCTGTAGAAAAAATGACTCCAGCTATCCAAAATAAACTGATGAACTTCATCACGAATAAAATGGGAATTAAAGCTGAAGGAAATGGATTCTTTAAGTCAGACGTAAGACTCATTTCTGCTTCAACAAAAGATCTTATGGATCTAGTGAGAGAAGGGAAATTCAGAGAGGAGCTATATTTCGCACTAAGTACTGTTGTTCTTAAAGCACCAGCTCTAAGAGACAGAAAAGAAGATATCGAACTTATGGCAAACTTTTTCTTAAACCAGAACAAAGCAAAAGATCTTCAAAAATCTTTCTCTCAAGGAGCTATCAAGGCCCTTACAGAGTTCAACTGGTCAGGAAACGTTAGAGAACTTCAAAACGTAGTAGAGCGCGCATTCATTCTTGCAGAAGGATCAATTATCGAAAAACTACACCTGGATCAAAACATCCAGAATGCAGAAGAAGTTAAAGTTGTCGCAGCTCCTGTGCAGGTAAAAGCGGTAGACTTTCAACATATAACGCTTGAAGAGCTAGAAAAAACTCACATCATGGGAACTCTTGAAAACCTTGGTGGAAACAAGACAAAAACTGCTAAAGTTCTTGGAATTACAGTTAAGACTCTATACAACAAACTTCACTCTTACGGAGTTGAGTTCGATAAGGAAGCTTAATAGTTGTAATTGCAGTGCTAAAAAAGTAATATTGAAAAGTTGGAGGATACTATATGTCTACAGTAAATACAGAAACAGAAGCAGTTGTTGAAGGCCCAAAAACGCCAAGAAACTTTAGAACTGCAATCGATATTGAGAATTTCTACCGTTTCGTAAATGACAATGATCTTCGTCGTGAAGCTAAAATCATGCTTGAGTTGATTCAACAAAAAGTAATGATCACAGTTAAGAAGAAGAAAAAAGAAACGAAAGCACTTAATAAAAAGAACCTACATTAATTAAAACATATTTAAGAAGGCCCATCGCGATTGATTGCGTGGGCCTTTTTGTTTCTAGAGAGAAAGTTGAAACATGGAAGTCCCAACTCCCGCACCTGCTCAAAAAAATCACGTAATTTATGACCCGATTTATGGCTTCATTAAATTGAATCCAATCGAATGGGAAATAATCTCTTCACCATTTTATCAGCGTCTCAGATGGATCAAACAGCTTGGCTTTTCATGCTACGTTTTTCCAGGAGCTGAGCACTCGCGTTTTCATCACTCGATAGGAGTTATGTTTAATGCTCATAAAATTTTAGAGTCGTGCGGGCGTGCTGTTACTGAAAAAGAATTAATGGATGCCTCATGCCTGACAGCTGAGTGCGTGTATCATAAGAGCTTGCGTCTCGCGGCCCTTATGCACGATATGGGAACGTTCATGTTCTCTCACACAACGGAAGGCTCATACATCGCCTACGGTGAAACAACTAACGCTAAAAATGGTAAAGGACTTCCTGACGATCACGAAAATCTTGGTGCTTTCATTATTAAAAATACTGATTACCCGGGCGGGATCACTTACATTTTAAAAAAATATGGAATCAGTCCTCAGAGAATTTCTGACTTAGTAAAGGGAGTAGATGAGTCTATTCTTGCTAATCAGATTCTTCACTCTGAAGTTGACTGCGACCGCATGGACTATCTTTTAAGAGATGCTCATTATACGGGTCTTTCTTATGGATCATATGACCGCGACTATCTTCTTTATCACTTTCAGGTGAAAAGAGTTGATAACCACGACATCTTAACGATCAGGCACAATGCACTTCACTGTGTAGAAGATTTTTTAACATCACGTTTTGCCTGGTACTCTCAAGTTGTGCGCTCTCCTCGTGGAGCGAAGTATGACTCGATTGCAGAACGAGTCTGTGCTCACTTCTTAGAAAAAGGTTATATCTACCGCTACAGTGAACTTCTAGACATGATTGAAAAAGATCCGATGAAGTTTTATAGCTTCAACGACAACTATTTTATGACTGCTGTTCATAAACACCTTCTTAATGGTGACCTGGATAAAAATCCAAAAATAAAAGATATGGCGAAAGTTATTCTTTTAGCGAGTGGTGGAAAGGCCATCCGTTGTGAAGAGTTCAAGTCGCGCCTGCTTTCTCAAGATGACCCTCAGGCCCTGGAAAAATACTATAAAAAGGCCATGGCGAAGTTCACAGAGATCGAGGACTTCCTAAAGAAAAAAGGTGGAGCCACCGATTGGGTCATTTCAGATATCCCAAAAAAGGCCATCATGTTTGTAAAATCCCCTAAAAATGTGGCCCGAAACTCATCAACCCAGCTTTCAAATGTCCTACTAGACCGCGATCCGGTGAAGATCGCCATGGACGACGGATCGGTAAAACTTCTGGCAGAAGTGGAAAACTCGCTTATTTCTAAGCTTTTCAACAGTAATAACTTCATTCCGAATGTCTATTGCTCAAGTTCGGCCTACGAATTACTGCTTTCTGAGGGGATTATTGAGGGGACATTCAGCTAGGGCCGTAAAAAGTACCCGACAGTACTGATCGGCTTTGCAATTTTCTATCTAAAAATCTAAATCTAAGATAAAATTCTTATAGGGATTCTAGTACGGACTCCCTCTGAGAATCAGGACGATTCTTGGGATAGACTTTGGAGTAGGGTCGATATGCTAAATCAATCAAAAACTTTGAACCACAAAAATATGAAAGCTCCACAAGGACAGAAAGGTCCGATATTTTATTGTGAAGATGTCTCGGTTCAATTCGATGAAATTCTTGCATTAAAAAATGTCCAACTCACAATTGAGCGCGGAGAAATTATTTTTCTTACCGGTGCCTCTGGTGCAGGAAAAACAACTCTCTTAAAAGTTCTATCTGGCCTTCAACAGCCAACATCAGGAAAAATCATCAGACCTGATTTTTTCTCAGGCAAAAAAAATCTTTTCATCTCAAACGTTTTTCAAGATCTTCGTTTGATGGGGAAATACACTTGCGAAGAGAATTTATTATTTGCTTATGACTCTTCAATCTACGCTTCAAAAGCAGAGTTCAATCAAGATATGAATGAGCTTGCCCGCATTCTTGGAATTAAAGACCGTCTTCATTTAAAAATTAATGATGCTAACGGTGGTTTAAAACAAAAAGTGGCCATCATCCGTGCACTTCTTACTCGTCCAGATGTTTTGATTGCTGATGAGCCAACGAGCTCACTTGATATCGATAACACAAGAAGACTCTTTGATGTTTTAAATTTATACAATGTAAAAAGAGGTCTGACAGTAGTCTGGGCCACTCACAATAAAGAGCTCATTAAGAGCTTCACAGGTCGAATCCTTCACTTAGACAATGGACGTCTGGTGTATTCGGGGAATGCATGTTTTATCTAACACAATTTTTTAAAATCCTATTCAAGTCGCCCATCCGCGGCTTTTTTCTTTTTTTCTTCTCGATCATCCTTGTATTTTCTATCGGACAAAAAGCTTACTTAGAAGAGCAGTTCACGAAAATGATTCCTGAAAACAAAGCAGGGGATTATTTTTATGCACTTATTGATTCAAGTGAATCCTACCAGACTGTTGCAAGACAAATGGGAATGCTTCCTGGAGTATTCAAAGTTGAGATTCTTTCAGAAACTCAAATTAAAGAAGAAGTTAAAAACGTACTGGGATCTCTTCAGGTTGATATGACTGATACGAGTCTGGATTTAAACTATGCCGGACTAAAGATCATTTACGGAAAAGAGCTAAAGCCGAGAGCGAAAGAATTGATTAGAGACTACCTTACTCACTTAGTGGGAGAAGGGAACATCACTCTTGGGGCGATTAAAACGAATGATCAGATTGGTGATAAGCGCGCTCAGTTTATCAATCTCATCAAAACGTGGGGCTACTCACTTTATTTATTTATCATTTTTATCTTTTGGGTTGTCTCTCTTCTTGCTGTCAGAGTGAAAATTGTTGAAGCTTCTTATTTACTGGAGAACTACCAGAGAAAAAGAAAGATCGGTCTTAAGATGGCGATGAATGGTCTTACATTAATATTTATTATTTCAGTTGGTGTGACATTTATTTTAGGAATGCCTCAACTTCTAAATCTTGCAGTGGCCCTGGCAATCTTTATCGCGGGTATTTTTACTCATGCTAAAGCACATTATTGGGAGAGCCGTTAATCATGCTAATGAGAAGACTCTTTATTTGTTCATTCCTTGCAATGACCGCAGCAGCTTCTGCTCAGTCGGCAGTTGAAGTTCCTGCTGCCAAGGCCGCAAGCGATGACAAATTAAATGTCTTTGAAATGAAGCGCAAACTTCAGGATCAAAATAAACAAATTCTTCTGCTTACTAAAGAAGTAAATAATGTTGAGTTCTCACTAGGAATGAACAACAAAAAATACCTGAAGCTCGCTGAAGAGCGTGCAAAGATCGAGCAAAGTCTTGCTAATGCAAAACAAAACGCTGACTTTGATGGTGAAGCCCTTAAAAAAAGTTATGCCCAATCAAAGGCCCTTCTTATGGGTGTTCTTTTAAACAAACTTGAAAATACAGAAAATCCAACAGACATCCTTGCTAGAAAAATCATGATCGAAGGTCTTCAAAAGAGACTTGTGGATTTAGATGGCATGATGAAGACCAATAAAAGTCTTCAAGGAGATGTTGAAGGTCTTTATGCAAAACTTCAGGAGTCGATGGATACAGAAAAAGAACTTCTGGCCATCATGGGTGAACTTGAAGAAAAGAAAAAAGAATTAAGAGATCAGCTGGCGTTTCAAACTAAAGACAATAGTGAAGTGAAGCAGCGCTTTGATGAAGAAAAAAATAAGCTTGCTATGAATCAGAAATCAATTCAAAGAGAGCGTGAACGCGAGCGTTTAGCGCCGGTTCAAATTACAGAAGAAATTAAAATCCCTTCTCAGCCAGCAGCTGCTGATCAATTCCATGCTCCGATCTATAGTTTTCAGGGAATGGAATACGATAAAAAAGGTGTGACTTATAATTTTCATGGAAAAAATGAAGTGCGTGCTCCTAAAGGCGGGAAAGTCGTTTATACCGGTGCACTTGCCAACTATGGAAACGTTCTCATGATTGATCACGGGAATGAAATGCGCACGGTTTTATTAGGGCAGTTTGATTACGCCGTTAAAAATGGCGACGCTGTGAAAGAATCCCAGGTGGTGGGACACACTAATCCAAGATCCAATAGTGGATTAGGTGAAGGTAAAATTTATTTTGAAGTCAGAAAAAATAACTTAGCACAAAATACATATTTGCTTTTAGATAAGAAATCGAAAACTTCTTCTCGTTAAGCACATATCTATCCATGGAAGGGAGTAGAATATGAAGAGAGTACTTTTAAGTCTCTTGCTCGGCACACTTACGTTGACTGCGGTCTCTTTTGCGGCCCCATCAGAAGAAGCACTAAAAAAATCACGTTATGAAAAACTGGAATTATTCAACAAGGTTCTCTACCTTATTGAGTCACAGTACTATCGTGAAGTCAGCACTGAAAAATTAATCGAAGGGGCGATCAACGGTATGATGAATACACTTGATCCTCACTCGGCGTATCTCGACAGCGAAGTCTTTTCAAAAATGCAGGAAGAGACATCTGGAGAGTTCGGGGGACTTGGAATTGAAGTCACACAAAAAGACGGAATCCTAGTTATCGTCACTCCGATTGAAGATTCGCCGGCATTTAAAGCGGGAATCAAAGCAGGGGATAAAGTTGTAGAAATCAATCATGAGTCAATGGTTGGGGCCACTCTTCAACAGGCGATTGATAAACTTCGCGGCAAGATGAAAACAAAAATTGTTCTAGGAATTGTGAGAGAAGGAGTTGATGGAATTAGAAACTTCGAACTGACTCGTGAAATTGTTTATTTAAAGCCAGTTAAGTATGAACTACTAAAAGATGGCTTTGCTTATGTTCGCTTAACTCAGTTTCAGAAAAAATCTGCTGAGTATATTATTGATGCCATTAAAAAAATGAGAGAGCAGTCTAAAAAAGCTCCACTTAAAGGTATCATTCTTGATCTTCGCTCAAATCCAGGTGGCCTTCTTGACGAAGCCGTTGATGTTTCTTCAATTTTCTTAAATGAAGGAATTGTTGTTTCGACTGAAGGGCGCGATCCAAAAAATAAAGAAATTCGTTATGTGAAAAAGACTGGTTATAAAGAACTCGTTGTACCACTGGTTGTTTTAATCAACGGATCATCTGCCTCAGCTTCTGAGATTGTTGCCGGAGCTCTTCAGGATTCTAAGCGTGCCATCATTATGGGAACGCAATCTTTTGGTAAAGGGTCCGTTCAATCAGTAGCAAAAATTGATGATACAAGCGGAGTGAAGCTCACGATTGCCCAGTACATGACTCCGACAGGAAGAAAAATTCAGGCAGTAGGAATTAATCCTGATGTGACTATCGGTGAAGCAGAAGGTGAGTGGTACGCCGACAACAGAAAAGAGTCGAGCTTCATCAGAGAAAAAGATCTTAAGAATCATTTAACGGCAACAATTGAAACAGCTGAAGAAAAGAAAATTCGTGAAGAAGCAGAATTTAAAGACCGCATTGAGCGCGCTGAGAGATTCAAAGCAATGCGCGAAAGAAAGAAAATGGCAGGTAAAAGTGGCGCTGAAAAGGCCAAGCCTGTAGTGGATGATGAAGATGAAACATCTTCAAAAGTAGCACCTGGAGACGACTGGCAGGTTACTCAGGCCATTAATTACTTAAAAAATATTGGTTTAATTAAAAATCTTAAATTCTAATGCAGAAATCCCGCAAGGAAGCCTTCATGCTTCCTTGCGTCTTACTAAAAATACAAGACAGATTACCCCCACCATAAGATAATTTCCTACATGAGCCTGGATGTTAAAAAAGTCTCCCAGATTGTGGGCGAAATCAAAAATTTACTCGAACATGAGTTCACCAATGTTTCCATTGAAGGAGAGATCACGAATCTTTCACTTTCATCGGCCGGGCACTGGTATTTTACTCTTTCAGATAAAGACTCTGCCCTAAGTGCTGCTCTCTTTAAAATGGATGCACTTAGAAACCCACAAATGAAGACGATTAAAGACGGTGCAAAAGTTGTAGTCGTCGGCGACATCAGTGTTTATCCAAAGCGCGGAACTTTTCAGGTTATCGTAAAAAGAATTGTTCCCGTTGGTGTTGGTGATTTAAAAGAAGAGTTTGAAAAATTAAAACGTAAACTCGCAAGCGAAGGTCTTTTTGATCTCGATAAGAAAAAGCCTATTCCCGTTATGCCTAAAAGAGTGGCCATTATTACAGCTCAAAGAGGAGCGGCCTTGCAGGATTTTATAAATATTTATAAAAGACGCTCTATCTGGATGAACCTGCTTGTCATTCCTGCCGTTGTTCAAGGAGCTGATGCTCCAAGATCAATTAGATCGGCCCTTCATAACGTTATTAAATATTCACTCGAGGCAACTCCAGAAAATAAAATTGATCTTATCGTGCTTGCTCGAGGTGGGGGAAGTCTTGAAGACTTATGGGCCTTCAATGATGAAGGTCTGGCCTATGATATTTTTAATTCACCAATTCCAACCATTAGTGCCATCGGACACGAAGTCGACTTTTCTATTTCAGATTTTGTCGCTGACATGAGAGCAGAAACACCTTCTGCTGCGGCCGAAGTGATAACACACTCTCAGACCATGATTAAAGACCGAATGATCAATCTTAAGGGGCGTTTGAAAAACAGTATGGCCATCAGGATGAGCAGGTTGGATAACAGGTTAAAACACGCTCACCCGCATAGTATTTTAAATATTCTTTTAAACAGGCTGGCCGTTTTACAAAGAAGGCTTTCAAAGTGCGATATTCAAAAGCGTCTTTATGAACTGACTCACATTAATGATTTTTATCAGGAGCTTGATGAAAGCCTGATGAGAATGCAAAGGGCCCTCAAAGAAAGATTTCAAGAACTCCACTATAGACTGGATAAGTCCCGCGATGTTTTAAAAGTGCTAAACCCTAAAAATGTTTTAGAGCGTGGATATGGATACCTTGAAACTAGCAATGGAAAAGTTGTAGGATCCGTTAGTGATTTTGACAAACTTCCTAAAAATGCTTCTATGAAAATCCATTTCCATGATGGGGACAGAAAAGTAAAATCCGATGAAGTATAAGGTTAAAACTAAAATTCAATTTATCGTTGATCCTGCTTTGATTACTAAAGATCAGTCGGAATTTTTGGTGCGAGTTCTCCAAGAAGAAAAAATTAAATTTTCTACAAATGCAGCTGACTTAGATGACTCGACTCCGGGACTTTTTTTTCTGGAGAAAAAGAATTTAAGAAAAGTCGGGCGCTTTAAAAATAAGATGATCGTTTTGCCCAATACTGAGGCCAGTGAAAGTCTTAGTGTTTCTCGTTTGAACTTTAATTCGATGGAAGAGATTTCACTTTTTATCGATAAGTTTTTTTGGGCAGAAAAGCATCTGCAAATCCAGGAAAGACTAAAAGAGAGTGAGAGACTCAATGATATTATAAAAAATTATCTGGAAGAAATTAACTTTTCTGCCAATGAAGGTGAGTCTAAAAAGGTTTTTGAAAGTCTTGTGGATTTAGAAATGAGTCTTCTTCAGGAAGATTCAATCGAAAGATGGAATATTCATTTTAAAAATTACTTAAAGAAAAACTCAGAAATTCAGAACATTGTATTACTTAAGCCAGAAAGCTTTTCGAATGAAGATGTTTTAGTAGATGAGAACACTCTTTTATTCAAACTTCCCCTTGAAGAGTATTATCTCTATTTAAGATTTAAGAGTTTTGATGTTAAAAAAGATGCTGAGTTTGTCGATCTTATTATTTCGACTTGTTTAAGAACTCTTCAAATCCTGGACCAAAAGCTGGTTAAGAGTGATGGTGAAATTGATTTCTGGAAAAAAATCTTTTCCAAGATTCCTTATCCTATGGCCGTTATTTCAAGTTTGGGTGATCTTCTCATTTATAATGAATCTTTTGCTAAGATCGGGATTCTTCCTAAAGAATGCCTGCGTTTTAAAGATTTAGAAAGTGCAGAAATTTTTCAAAATTTTTACAAGATTAGACGAATTGATTTCCCCATCAATTTGATTTCGGTTTCTTATTTTGTCTTCTATACGTCAGAGAAAAACCAGACTCAAAAAAATGGAGAGAAGCTCTCTAAGAAAACATCAACAGTTGATGAGTTAGGAATTATTTCCAGCTCTATTGCTCATGAACTTAACAACCCTCTGGCCGGAATCCTGGCGGCCCTATCGCTTTTATCTCTTGAAGACGATTGGTCTCCTGATGCTTTGTCAGACTTAGAAGATATGAAGAGTGGTGCTAAGAGATGTAAAGAGCTGGTCGAAATCTTCTTAGGGTTTTCAAAGTTTGCACCGACTGCTCAGACAAAAGTGTCGATTAGAGATTCTCTTGACCAGGCCATCAATTTACTGCGCTTTAGAATGATTGAATCTAATCTTCGTCTGGAAATGAAGTATTCACCAACTCTGGAGAATTTCTCTCATCAGATTAATTCATCTATCATGTCGATGATACTCTATCTTATCTGTAGCGAGCTTATGACGGCATTGGCCCACCATCGTCTGGTGACTATGGGGCATCAAGGCTCTCTGACGGGTGAAGTCCTGGAATTTTCAAATCAGATTGTGTTAAAACTTGATGATGACTTTGAATATGAAGATAAAATCGCTCAGTCAAAACTTATTCAGCATTTACTTATTTTTGAAAAGCTAGAAATTAGCTTTTTAAAACAAGAAATTCGCCTCATTTATCGATCTTAAAAATTATAGATATGTGTGAGGAAAATCGTAGCTGTTGGGATTTTCCGACATAAACTTCTCAATTGGACCTTGAATATCAGCATTCGTAATTTTTGCCGTCTGACGATTGATTGTCAGAAAGTCTTTCTTTTGCTGAATATAGTGAATTAAAAAATTACTAATCATTGGATTCAAATGATCTTTTTTCATCTTTCCTTGGGCCATGCGGGCACTTTTAGAATTGATGTATTGAACCAGCTTATTTTGATGAGTAGGGTAGCGGAAAACTAGTTCAAGCTTTTGATGAAGAGCTCTTAATGGATAGATTACGTACTGTTCAGGAATCAAGTGATTGACGACAATAAAATCCGCAGGCATTTCCTGGGCATTATTCATATCAATACAGTTTTCATCCAATTGATTAAACTCACAAAGCTTTCTTATAATTTCAATCTCGAGCTCGTTGCTGATCTTTGAAAAATAAGAAGACATTTCAATAAGACCCTGAAAATAAGGGCCAGTCATTTTAAGAGTGAGAATTTCATATGGAATAGTCTTAATTTTATCAGTGATGTATTTTTTCTCATCGTCTCTGCCATGAGATGGCATTGAAAATAAAACGACACCCTCGACACCTTTAAGTGTCACTAAAAAAGGGCAAGTCAGTGAATTGATCTGGTCAATGATTCCTTCAACGGGAACGTCTTTTTTATAATTAATACGGTCGAGCTCAAACTTATTTTTTGGATAATAAAGGCTGTTAACTTTAGAAATCTTCTTATGAATAAAGATTGATAAGTACTTAAGAAGAAGTTCAGCAGAGGCCATGGCATCGTCAAGCGCTCTGTGAGCTTTTTGGTGTTGAAGATTAAAAATCTTACTCATGTAGTTCAAGTTTGAAGACAGAAGATTAGGGATCATATACTTCGTCATCAGATAGGTACAAATAGACTTATTTTGAAGTTCTGGTCTGTCCATGCGTCTTAGAACAGAATTAAAGAAAGGTACGTCAAAAGAGGTATTGTGAGCTACCAGGATGGCGTCTCCCATGAACTCTAGGATCTCATCCATGACATCTTCAATTAATGGGGCATCGTTAACATCAGCATCTTTAATGCTGGTTAGTTTCTGGATGAACTCAGGAATATGCATGTCAGGCTTAATCAGAAAGCTTTTTTGCGCGACAATTTTCAACTCCTGGATTCGTACTAATCCAATTTCAATAATTTTGTCGTGCTGATGATTTCCGCCGGTTGTTTCTAGGTCAAATACACAGAATGTAAGTGAATGGATAAGGTCGTACGAGGGCGATTTTGAAAGATTCGTTGTCATTGTGGCTTCCTTAGTCGGACATTCGTCCGATTAGCGTGAGACACAAGCTTAATAAAAAAAGGCCCCTTCGTAAAGGGGCCTTATTGAGTTTCTTAAAATGTCTCGAAAAAACTATCTAACTAAGTTTTTGTAATCCATGAATGGAGCAATAACTTCATCCTCAAATCCACCTACTTCTAGGACAGCTTTTGGGTGAGTGTAGTTAGAAGCTACGAATCCAGCGTCGATGTAGAAAACACCGTTCGACATATCTTTTGTATCGATACCGTAAACGTTACCTTTTCTTCCAACTGAGCGAGATAGTTTTCTTAGTTTTTCGCCAGGAGTGTACTCGATAACTGTTGGTTGAGTATCAAGAGTATAAGTTCCAACTTCTAGGATTTTGTTAAGTGGACTTTTTGGGTCAAGAATTAATTGTCCACCAGCTTTCTTTGCCTTCCAGAATGCATCTGCTTCTTGTCCGCTAATTCCAAGAGACTTTAAAACTTCTGCGCGTTCAGATTTCTCACCAGCAGTTTTAGTTAAGATATATTGCCATTCCTGAGTTTCAACACGGTAGTCAGTAAGGTTTTTATCTAGAAGTTCTTCTTTTGCGTAGATTTTCATCATCGGCGCACCAGTATCTAGAACTTGTCTTAAGAATGCGATAGCTTCGTTGTTGTTTCTTGTACAACCTGCGCTTCTTGGGTTTGAGATGATGTTAGTTACTAATTTCTTAGTTTTTTTGATGTAAGCATCTTTATCTTCACCCCAACCAATTGTTCCGTGAGTCCATTGTCCGTATGGGTTTGGAGCAACAAATCCAGCATACCATCCGAAAGCTCCTCTCATTGCGCCATGTTTTTTTCCATCTGGCATAACAGGCATGAAATCATTTTTCATCCACTTGTTAAATCCTGCTCCAACTTCTGGAAGAGAAGGGTATCCATCTCTGTACCATGCTGGATAGTGAGCTTCACCGTCTTGATAGAACTTTGCCCAACCAGTAAGACGGTAAGATCCAAGAACCGAGCGACCTTTTCCTTTGTCTGCAGCTGGGTGGTCACGGTCTTCACCAACAACAACTTCAGTTTCCATAATCATTTTGTGTGGACATGAGTTGTCTGCACATTGTCTTTCATATAGACGAAGAGTTTCTGTCGCAACGTTTAGGATTGTGAAATACTTACCTGTGAACTCTTTGTAGTCCATAACTTTTTCAGAAAGGTACTCGCGAACGACGTAGTATTTTTCTGAGGCCATCATTTTGTTAACCGTTTTTACGATCTCAATTTGAACGTATTTTCCGTTAAGAAGTTCAGGGCTCACGATACGAACTTTTTCATTAAGACTTAGAAGACCCATAGTCTTACCTGAGTCTTCCGGAGTAGAGCGAACTCTTAATCCGTTTAAAGTAACAAAGTACTCAGTAGCAGCACTTGTCATGATTGGACCTGTACCTGCATCTTGTGCGCTTACTGACGAGATCACCATAGGTGAGACTGTCATAAGTGAAAATAGCATTATTGGAGCGATGTGTTTTCTCATTTTTTCCCCCGTTTATTGGATTGAGAAGTGTGTGTAAAATAATGGCTCCTTTTAGCCCGTTTAATTCGCTTTTCAACCTAAAACTTCTCTAGTGTGAAAATGTTACAGCCTCTAAAAAAAATACAACCCTACTTGTTTAACCCAAAATTAACTGGGAGAACCAGACAAAATTATAGGGGGTACTAATGACAACAAAAATTTTGGGATCTATCGCAGTCTTTTCTCTACTATCAACGTCGCTATTTGCTGCTGAGCCAGCTAGAAACAAAGCACTAGACAGAATGATGTACACAATTAACCCAGAGGCAACTCTTGGTGGACCTGTTTACAGTGATCAAAGTGATGCTGCAGCTAAGAACAAATACGGATCAGACCTGGTTCGTTTAATTCTTAAAGAAGCAGACAGACAAGCTTCAAAATATCTTGAAGCAGGTGACACTCAAGCTTATTACGCTGCTCTAACTCTTGCACTTACTGTACCTATGCAAGAAGGTCTTTATATCCAGTACAGAGCTGTTGAAGGTGACGTTTGTAATACAGACGCTAACAATGGTGACCTGGTAAAAAAATCAGGTGAAACTAACTACAACCTTTTCAATCAGTATTTCAAAGCAGCTCAGAAGCCATTTTTCCCAGATTGCTCTGCAATCAAAACTAACAAAGTAACTCAAATCATCCGCGGTGGTGATGGTACTGACTTATCTTTAATGCAAGTAAGTATCAGATGGCACTTTGATGATTTCCTAGCTAACAAAAAATTCGAAAGTGTAGAGCAAACTCTTCAATACGGAATCAGCCACCTTATGAAAGGTTTTAACCCAGTATACAGAAACCTTGATAACTATAAGTGTATCGGTGAAGCTGGTGGATTATTCAAAAAGAAAAAAGTTAGTTACATTAACTTAATTAGAGGTATTTGGGCCGGACAATATAACTCAGGATCAATCTCTAAGACTTGTCGCTTTGATGATTCAAGCTCTCCATACAAGCACCACGATAAAGGTTTCGAAAAAAACCTGAACAAGATTTTAGATTTCAACGGAACTCTTTCAGTAGATATGGTTGGAAACTTCAAACTTGAGCCAGAAGTTGCTGCAGCTTTTACTGAAGTTGTAACAAACCTTAAGAACAACACGAACAATAAAACAGCTCTTGATAAACTTTTAAAATAATGAAAAAGATTGTTGTCACCCTATTAATTTTGGCAGGAATTGCAGCCGTGTGGTTATATAGAAAACCACAGGCTGCGCCTGTTTTAAAAACGGTTCAAACAGACGCTCCGGTAAATACTCCGGAGCAGATACTGGCCAACGATTATGAAAAGATTGCTAGAAATCTTGATCCAAAAAACACGGCAGGGGATGAGTGGAAAGACATTAATAACTACGCTCTGACTCCAGAAACTATAGTAAAAGTAGATAACGCTAAGACTTTTTTTACGACTGCTCAAAATAATCTTCCTGATATCTACTCTTGTCTTAAAAAAGATTTTTGTGGAATGGAAACAAGAAACGAAGATGATGCTTACTTCGATGACCAGAGAACTCCCGCTCATATTCTTATCAATAGAAACTTGAAGATTATGAAAGAGGCCCTTCGTAAGGACGCTGCTCTGGCTTCACAGGTGAATTGGGAACTTATGCAGGAGCTTGCGGCAACAGATTCTGAAATGCTCTCGGTGGAGTCTTTAGACATCATTCGTGAGTTCGATAGCAAAAATGTAAAGACAGATGACTTAATAAAACTGACAGCAAATGCTAAGGGCACAGCTAAGGCTGAGGCCTTAGCAAAAATAGCAAAAAATAACGATGCCAATGGCAAAGCTATTCTTGCTTCTGAAATCGCAGATACTTTTGCTGTAGCGGACAATGATACTGTTATCAGTATTCTTGAAAAGCTTGGCAGTATGGGATTTACAAAAGATCAGACAGCAAAAATTTTAAAAAATCTTTGTGATAGAAAAGAAGACCACAACTGGAAAATGATTAGATACGAAGCTTTAAAAATAAATAGTGATTTTGAACGCAACTGTAATTAAATAGGATTATATACAATGAAACACGCATCTAAATTGGCATTTCTTTCACTTATGATGATGTCTAGTATGACATTCGCTCAGGTTAATGTTGGCGATAAACAATTCCCGGAAGATGGAAAAGTGTATGCTGCTGGGAAAGACTCTGGATTTGATCAATATAAAACAAAGTCACTTTTTGGAACTAAAAAAGTTGTTCTAACTTTTGATGATGGACCAGATTCAGTTCAGACTCCAAGACTTCTGGAAATCTTAAAAAAATATAATGTGAAAGCGACTTTCTTCATGCTTTCAGAAAAGTTCAATGAAAAAACATTACCGCTTATTAAGCGCGTGGCAAACGAAGGGCATATCGTGGCCAGCCATCACCATGATCATGAAAACAACAATAGTAAAACTGAGGCCCAATACAGAGAAGAGTTAAAAAAATCAATTATCAACGTAGCGAAAGTTATGGAAGAAGTTGATTCACCTAATAAAGAAATCTATTACCGTTTTCCTTACGGAGCTTATGGTTCAGGATCACTTTCATACCACCATTTTAACGTTATGAAAGACGTCTCTCAGGAGCTTTTCGGCGATAACTGTATCAACTTCGCTTTCTGGGACATCGATTCATTAGACTGGTTAAAACCAATGGATAACAAAGATATCATTTCTAACATCATGGCCAACATTGAAGGCGGGACTGCTTACAACATGGTTAAAGGCAAGTGGTCTGGTAAGTCTAAAAAAGAGAAATACACAATTAGTCGTCCAATGGGTGGTGGAGTTATTTTAATGCATGATATCCACTCTCGTTCAGTAGATACGGTGGAAGTGCTTTTAAAGACTTTCAAAGATAAGGGAATTGAAGTCGTTCCTCTTAACGAAGTTTCTGAGTATTCGTACAAAGGACGCGAGTGTAATTTGAAAAACTAAGCAGATAGTGCGACAATTGGGGACCAATCTTTTAACAGGATGTCCCCAATGTTTATGGATAAAAAATTTCTTAAGATGCGCGACGGAGCTGAACTTTATACTCAGGTCAAAGAATCAGGAAGCCCGGTCTGGATCATCGCCACTCACGGAATCGGGGAACATTTAGAACGCCACAAATATATCCCAGAGCTCTTCGGACATGACTTCAATGTTTTCCAATACGATTTAAGAGGACACGGTAGAAGCACCGGTAAGAAGGCCTGGATTCAGGACTTCTCACTTTATATGGAAGATCTCAGAGAGATCACAAACTTTCTAAAAGAAAAATACCGCATGAACCGCTACATAGTTTTCGGCCACTCAATGGGGGCCTTGATTACTTGTTCATTCATTCAAAATTATGTTGATGAAAATAATTATCCTGAAAGGCTTATCGTCAATGCTCCTCCTGTTGGTGTAGGCGGAGGGCTTGGGGCAGTTGTAAGAGCTCTTCCAGCGACGTTTTTTAAAGCAGCAAGTGATCTTCCATACTCTCTAGCGCTAGGTGGATTGGTTGACCTCAATAACCTGTCTCACGATCCAAGAGTCAAAGAAGATTATATTAAAGATCCCCTGAACGCACTTAAGCTTGAGTCTAAGCTGGTGTTAGAGATGACAAAAACAGCGAAAGAGACATTCTCAAGACCGCTTAGATCAAAATGTCCTAGTTATGTTTCAGTTGGAAGCTCTGATCGAATTGTTGGAACTTCTGATTTGATTAACTATTTTACAAATATTGATAAATCTTTTCAGTTGAAAGTCTTTGATGGTGCCTACCATGAAATTCATAATGAAATTGAAAAATACAGAAAACCATACTTCGATCATTTAAAAACAGTTTTTAACGAAGCCCTATTTAAGACGACATAATTATGGAAATTTATTTTGCAAAAGTTCAGGAATGGCTCGAGGTTTTAAAATCAAAACAACCGCAAGTATGTGACTGGATTGGAATTTATTACAAAGAAAGCTATCTTCATAAATTAGACTCTACAGATCTGGTTTTAGGCCCCTATCTTGGTGAAGCGACAGAGCACACTCGTATATCCATTGATCGTGGATTTTGTGGCATGGCCCTTCGTGAAGAGAGAACTGTTAACGTGGCCGATGTGACTACTGATTCAACTCATATCGCTTGCAGTTTAAAGACCAGGTCTGAACTAGTCATTCCCATTAAAGATAAAAATGGCGTGTATGTGGCAGAGCTTGATATTGACTGCAATAAGCTCAATGCTTTTACCAAAGAGCTTGAAGAGTTTTTTGAAAAGTACGTTTTAAGTTTTCCTCTATTAGAAGAATTTATTCCACTTCCAGATATTACTTTTGAAACGGATCGCTTGATTTTAAGAAAGATTCATCCAAAAGATATTCAGGATATTTTTGATTACGCCAAAAATCCTAATGTTGCTCGCTATGTAACGTGGGAGCCACATCAGACTTTAACGGATTCAAAAAAGCTTATCGATTATGCACTAAGCTCTTACCTTAAAGGCTCTCTGGAGCCGATGGCGCTCATTTTAAAAGATGATCCTGCACAAAAGGTTTTCGGAACTGTCGGGCTTATTGCTGCTAGTCCCAAAAATAGAACTTATGAGCTGGCCTATGCTATCAGTGAAGAGCATTGGGGAAAAGGTTTAGTGGTTGAAGCTTCAAAACCTTTGATCAATTATGTTTTTAAAAATTTTGCGATAGAAAGGCTTCAGTGTCGTTGTGAAATATTAAATCCACAAAGTGCAAGAGTCATGGAAAAGCTTGGAATGGAATACGAGGGTACCCTTAAGGCCTCTATGTTCATTAAGGGTAAAGCTCGTGACATGCATATGTATTCTTTAGTTAGATCCGACTTCCGACCTTACCTGTAATTTTTCAAGGTAACTCACTCGCTCTAGAGCGGGTGGGTGAGAAAAATAAAACTTTGAAAAAACAGGATCAGGAGTAAGTGAGCTCGCATTATCCTTATACATTTTTACCAGTGCAGAAATCAGTTTTCCTGCCTGGGCATTTTCAGAAGCGAACTGATCTGCTTCATATTCATGCTTTCTTGAAGTGTATGAAGAAATGGGAGTTAGCAAAAATGTATAAACTCCAGCAACCATGGAAAATAATGTAAGTGCCATATAGTCAGTGATCGTTTGAACCCCGTGTCCATTAAAGAAAGCGGTGTTCGATCTCAGGTAACCTAAAATCGCAAAGCCAATAAAACTGAAAATAATTCCCTTGATCATTCCTTTAAGAACGTGCTTCTTTTTCATATGGCCTAATTCGTGAGCTAAAACAGCTTCTACTTCATCAGCATCAAGGCTCGATAAAAGAGTATCGAAGAAAACAATTCGTTTACTTTTTCCAAAACCGGTAAAATAAGCATTTCCATGTCCGGATCTTTTTGAAGCATCCATCACAAAAAGTCCTGAACTTTTAAAGCCACATCTTTGTAAGAGCTCCATAATTTTATTTTTTACCACTCCTTCTTCAAGGGGAGAAAATTTGTTAAAGAGTGGGGCAATGAAAGTTGGATAAATGAACACGAGTAATAACTGAACGGCCGTTAAAAATAAAAAGGCATAGACCCACCAGTTGGGCCCTAAGCGCTCCATAATTTTTAAAATAGCATAGATAATCGGAGCACCGAGAACGACAGAGAGAAGGCCTGCTTTAAACATGTCACCAACAAACGTTTTCCATGTTGTTTTGTTGAAGCCGTATTTTTCTTCGATGACAAACGTAAAATAAAGGGACTTAGGAAGAGAGATGATGGTTGAAAAAATTCCAAATAATCCGAAGAAAATTAATCCGGTTATGATTGGAGTTGTATTAAATCCCATCGCAAATTGATTGATCAACTCAAGCCCTCCAAAGAGAGTAAGGGCCAAAAAGACAACCAGGTCCACCATGTGAAAAACTTGAGAGGCCTTGATTTTTTCGACTGAATAATCGGCCGCTTTTTGATGATCAGCAAGTGTTATTTGATCTTGAAATTTCTGAGGCACAGCATTTCTATGTTTAATGATGTGATCCATGTTGCGTTTATCTAAAATGCTCTCTATTAAGCTTTTGATAAACAAGGCCACCAAAAAGAATTTTGTATAAATACTTGCTTCCATGTTTTATTTCCTCACTTAACTATTATACTATGCTGACATATGAATATTCGCCAAATCTTCTTTAAGAATACACTAAGAAATTTCTGTTACCTGATCGTTTTTGACGATGGGACAATTTATTGTATTGATCCTTTCAATCACACCGAAGTTCTGGAATATACACAAGCACAAGATGTGGTCATATCGGCAATAGTCAATACTCACGATCACTGTGATCATTACTCGGGTAATGCTGCTTTAGTAGAGACTTTCAAATGTCCTGTTTATGCTCATATGAAGGCTTCAATTCCAGGAAAAACAAAGAATCTTGTTGATGGTGACGTTTTGTATGAAAACGCTGGATGGGAGCTCTCTGCTGTCGATACTCCCGGGCATACAATGTCACATATGTGTTTATTATTAAAATTTAATGGTGTCCCTCATTCGTTATTTACCGGAGACTGTTTTTTTAATGCCGGAGTAGGTAACTGTCACAATGGTGGAAATCCAGAATCTCTATTTGATACAATTAGTACCATTTTTTCAAAGTATCCTGATGAACTTCTGATTTATCCCGGGCACGATTATTTAAAAAGAAATCTCGAGTTCACGCTGAGTATTGAAAAACACAATGCTCGCGCTAAAGAATTTTTAGATAAAATTTCAACTCTTGACTTGAATGAGATCTTTTTTATTAATAATATGCAGACTGAAAGAAAAATTAATATGTTTTTAAGGCTCGACGAAAAAGAAATTAAAGAGAATTTAAATTTAGAACATTCAAATAACAAAGATATATTCTTGCGATTGAGAGAACTTCGCAACAAGTGGTAGGACGATATTTATGAGTAAACTTAAAATTGGATCAAAGGCCCCGGCCTTTAAATTAATGAATCAAGATGAGGAATCAGTAGAGTTAAAATCCTTAAAAGGACAAATTGTCGTTCTCTATTTTTATCCAAAAGCGATGACTCCCGGATGCACGACTCAGGCCTGTGGGATTAGAGATAGCAAGAAAGCATTGGCGAAGGCCAACACAGTGGTCTTTGGAATAAGCCCTGATGAACCTAAAAAACTAAAAAAGTTTATCGAAAAAGAAAGTCTTAATTTCGATCTATTGTCCGACCCTGATCATGCCCTGGCCGAAAAATACGGCGTATGGGATTTAAAGAAATTTATGGGGCGTGAGTACATGGGAATTGTCAGGACTACGTTTATTATTGATGAAGAAGGTGTTTTAAGGCACATAATGGATGATGTCAAAACCAAGACTCACCATGATGATGTGCTTTCTCTAGTCACTACCCTTTAAGTTTGATAAGTTTGGGGTCTAAATTCACAGGAGACCCCAATGAAAATGCTACTTTCATTATTGATTGCACTTAGTGCTTTTAATGTCCATGCAAAATCAGTTCAGATTATGTCTTACAATGTTGAGAACCTCTTCGATGCTAAACACGACGAAGGCAAAAACGACTGGAGCTTTCTTCCAAAAGAGGCACCTGGAAAAAAAGAGGCCTGTGCAAAAGAGAAAAGTAAGTACAGAAGAAGCGAGTGCTACGATGCTGACTGGACTGAAGAGAAAGTAGAAATTAAAATTTCACAAATTGTAGATGTCATTACAAAAGAGCGCACTGGAACACCTGATTTTCTTGCCTTAATTGAAGTGGAAAACTCTGAGGTTGTGAATCGTCTTGGAAAAAAGATGGGCTACGAGAATCTTGAAATGACAACAAGCCCGGATTTCAGAGGCGTAGACGTTGCTCTTTTATATAAAACAAACGAAGACATTAAAAAAATCTCAAGAGCAGAACACGTTGTTCCTGTAGATTATCCTTCAAGAAATATTCTGGAAGTCGAGTTCACAATTGGTGGAAAGCCACTAACGATTTTTGTTAACCACTGGCCTTCATTAGCTAATCCAGATTCATGGAGAATAAAAGCTGCTGAAGTTTTAGCTAACAGAACAAAAGAAATTTTAGCAAAAAATCCGGCCATGAGTATTATGGCAGTAGGGGATTTCAACACTATTGATGAAAACAACCCGCACCCATTTAAAACTGTTCTTTATAAAGACAATCTTTTTTCAGATGTTGCTGAAGCATTTACTGCTGATAAAACAATCGGTGATGATGTAAAAAAGAAAATGCCGGCGGGAACTTATTATTACCCTCCAAAAGATCAGTGGAATATGCTGGATCATATTTTCTACACGAGTGCCCTGAAAGATGGAAAGGATCTGGAGCTTGATTTAGCAAGCTTTGAAATTTATCTTCCACAGTTTGCTCTTAAAGAAGTGAAAAAAGGTTTAGGAAGCGAAGACGAAAAAGATATTAAAGTTTTTATGGCACCAAAGAGATTTGAGCCAGGTGAGAAGACAAAAGAGAAGATGGGATTTTCAGATCACTTTGCTGTCGTTGTGAAGTTAAACTATCCGGAAGTGGCCCCAGTGAAAACTGAGGCCAAGAAATCTGAAGATAAAAAAGTTAAAGCTAAAAAGAAAAAATAAGATTATGAATTACAGGTTTCTGCCAAGCCCAAGCTTAGCAGAAGCCTGATAATCACCCTGAACTTTTGATTGTAATGATCTCAAGTGTTCTCTGCGGTTTTCGCTATTAGGGTGAGTTGATAAAAACTCAGGAGGAGCTTTCCCTCCGGCCTTAGAAAATCTATCCCAGAAATTAACAGCTTCAGCAGGATCATATCCGGCCTTCGCCATAAGCACTAATCCAATTTCATCGGCTTCAGTTTCATGCTTTCTTGAAAAAGGAAGAATAATTCCGTAAGTTGCTCCAGCTCCTAGGGCGGCCATGGCAACAGTTTTTTTAGTATCATCTAATCCAGACAAACCAACGATAGCTAGTCCTGCTAAGGCAGCATTAGTGGCCATCTGCTGACTCATACGCTGACCTCCGTGACGAGCGAGAGCGTGTCCGATTTCATGGCCCATAATTGTAGCAAGGCCCGCTTCGTTTTGAGCGTATTTAAAAATTCCCGTGTAGATAGCAACTTTTCCACCTGGAAGACAAAAGGCATTAGGCTCATCACTTTGAAGAGTTTTAAACTCCCATTTAAAATCTGGCTGATTGGCAACAGCAGCAATTCTTCTTCCGATTTCTTCCACCATTTTTGCTTGAGCAGTGCCTGTGATGACTTTTTCTTTAGTAAGAATTTCTTTATAAGCTTCTTCGCCTTGTTGGTTTTCAGTTTCCTGTGAAGTTAAAAGAAAAGCTTTGTTTCCTGAAACAGGTGTTGTGGAACAAGAAAGAGAAAATAGTAAAACAAGAGCAGTTAAAATTTTTTTCATGCTATACCTTTTGAGTCAGTTATAATTTCATCAACCAGAATATCAATTTTGAATTTTTTGCCACACTCTTCTAACAGGTGCAAAATTTCCCCTTTTAATAATACATCTCCTTTCAAGTCGATGTCTCGATACTGAGCATGATGAGGGTGTTCGATAGTTGAGTAAAAGCACAGACCATCACTTGCCTCCAATTGAAAATAAAAAAAAGCAGAGTCTTCTTTATTGAGTCTAATGATGTAGTGAAAAAGTTGACTAGATTGTTTTGACATAAGGCCCTTAAAACACGTTTGACATGTATCCGATAAGATTTACAATAAAAGTTAAGTTATCGCATTCACATTTACAAGTCATGGAGGACAAAAAGTGAAGAGGAATTATGCCAGTAAGGCCATAACGAACGCACTGCTATTTGGCAGTACTTTGTTTTTAACCTCATGTTCATCACTTTGGTTACAAAGAGGTGAGACAGTTGACTCTGTTCAAAATGGAGCGCATGCCCAAGTTTCAACTGTTCCAAAAGATCAGTATGATGAGCTGGCACGTAAATACCAAGAGCTTTTAAACCAATCTAAAAATTTAAAATCACAGGAGATTGAAGCAGTAAAAACTGCAACAACAAATCCAGGTGATCAGACAAGACCTGTGGTTGCAGAAGAGACGACTATCGATCCTTCAGAGTTGGTCAATCGCATTGATACAGCGATTCCAGATGCGCCGAACTTAGATGGAGTTGATGCATTAAGAGTAGATAAAGGTCCTCCTGTCCCAAATAGCATGGGCGTAAAAACTGTCAACAACACTGATGAAATTGATGATCAGATCACAAGACTTCGCGAAGTTCAGGAATTAGTGCGTGTTAATAAATTTGAAAACGCATTAGTTATTTTAAAAGAGCTTGAAGGCTCTAAAGAAAAGCAAGTCGTAGTCAGAGCTAAGATGATGTTAGGGGATCTGCTTTTTAATCAAGGTGAGTACGATCTGTCTTCACAAGTTTATGAAGAGATCATTAATAAATACGCATTCTCGGGTTTTGTTATAAAAGCATTGGGAAAACTAGTCGTGTGCAGTGAAAAATTAAAGCAACCTGAAAAGCAGGCGAAATATTATTCACTCCTTCATGATTTTTTTGAGGCCACCTAATTAATTAAGATAGGCGAAAACGATGGCGATTTCTAAAAATAAATATTTGTTTCTCATTCTCCTCTTGAGTTTATCAGGAAGGAATGCCAACTCTCAAGATGGACTTAGCTCTGATCTTGAAGAAGTAAACGTTTATGAATCGTTAAACGGCCCCGGCACAGGCTCAGGAGAAACTCCTGCACCAGTCAGTGATACAAGCTCAGATGTGCAGATGTCTAACCTTGAAGAGCAAGATGATTTACAGAGCTTAAAAGAAGATATTGGAGATGTTGTTTTTGATAAGCCCGCTCCAGGACAGTCTGCTGAAAATACAGTGATGGATGGAAAGGCGCCGATTGAGCCTGCTGATCAAAGAGGGTCATTAGGAACACAGAGTCCAAAGGCCGCTGATGCTGAAGTAACCAAAAATGAAAAAGGCGTCGTTATAACTGACGAGTCAATGAACTTTGATACAGGCAGTGAAGAAAAAAAATTATTAGATTTATCTAAATATGTTCAGGCCAAGATCACTGGAAAAGAATGGGATGATATGGCCATCAAGGCCAAGCTTGAAAAATACGAAGTTCAAAAAGGTGATTACCTTTGGAAAATTTCGAAAAATTTATTCGGTTCAGGTTTTTATTATTCAAAAATCTGGTCGCTTAATCCGCAGATTACTAACCCTCATGAAATTGAGCCAGGGACAGTTCTCGCTTTTGATACAGGGGATGCTGATTCATTTCCTAAAGTTCAGGTTGGTGAGTTTACTGATGATGAGATTGATAACGCTAAAGTAGGTGGGTCATATACAAGCTCTGATGATCAAAATCGCCCAGCATGGATTCAAGAAAGAAAGAAGCTTATCGATCAAGGGGTCTACTTCCAGTTTGCTTCAGAAGAGACTTATGAAGATTTAGAGCGCCTTGAAAAACTTTCTCGCAATAATGAATTTGAAAAATATGACCCACCATTGTCTGATATTAGCATTGCTGAACCACCAGCAGATGTTTATGACAGTGCTGGTTTTGATAAATCAGATAAGATTGTCTTTAATTACCGTGAAGGATTTTTTCTTAATACATTCGTAACAACTAACGTTGTTCAGGATTTAGGTGAGATTAAGGCCACTCCTAAAGAGTCTGTGTTTATCAATAGACATGACACTATTTACGTTAATTTTGATAAGTCGGCCAAAGTTAAGCCGGGGGATTTATTTTCGACATACGTAGCTGGTGGAGAAATTAAGCATCCGGTTTCGGATAGATCCGGATTTGTTTACTCGACAACGTCGCAAATTAAGGCCGTGAGAAAAATCGATGATGTTTGGGAATGTATTGTTGTTGAGCAATCGGGAATTGTGCAAAGAAAAGATCGTATAACAGTCTACACTCCAAAGATTGGAAGAATTGCTAAAACATTCAGTAGAAGAAATGTTGAGGCTGCAATTATCGGAAGTTATAGAGAGTCATTGAGCGGAACATCCTACGGAGATGTTGTCTATATCGATAGAGGGCGAGCTGACGGAGTTGAGTTAGGGAATGTCTTTGATGTTTATTCATTCGTTGATAGAGGAACACAAAGAAAAATTACACCAAGTCCAACGTATAAGATCGGTGAGCTGACTGTTATTAATATCACAGATAACTTTGCGACGGCCCTTGTTACTGGCTCAATTAACGAAATTGGTTTAGGCAGTATTTCAATTACTAGAACTCAAGAAGAGCAGGCGCGTGGACTACGTTTAAGAAATAAAGATAAATTAACCGATGTTAAGAAACTTGAAGGTAAAGCTCTTGATGAGCTTGATGTTGAGTTAAATCTTGATGACGTAAGCCAGGACATTTTAAATAAAGCTGATAAAATTCAGCTGACGGAAGACGAACTAGAAGAGCTAGAGCGTCAGGAACGTGATAAGTCAATTATCAATGATTCTCAGCGCGATGTGAAAGAGCTTGATCGTCTTGAGTCAGAGATAATGGGAGCTGAGTCTTCTCTCAATGAATCAAAAGTGGACGAAGATAAATTCTTAGAGCAACAAAGTCTTGAAGATTTAGAGAAAAAATCTAAGCAACAAGACCCGAATGCCTTCGAGTCATTAAATGAGATTGAGAAAGATATCGGTAGAAAGTATCTCGATGAAGATATTAACAACAAAGAAAATCCATACGGTCTAACAGAGTTTGACCTTGAAGAAGTGGATGAGTTGTTGAATACTGATTTCAAAAAATAGAATTAAACACTAAGGTAAAAAATATGTGTGCAAAAGCAGTTGCTAAAAAAGCGGCGAAAAAAGTCGTCGTTAAAAAGACACCGGCCACAAAATCGATTAAAGCGACACCTTTTAAAAAGGCCGCTGCAAAAGTACCTAAGACTGGTGGAAAAAAAGTTGAAGATGATGCAGACGAAAAAGTTTATGGCAACTACGATCTAGTCATCGTTGAGTCACCCTCAAAAGCAAAAACGATTAAAAAATACTTAGGGAAAGGGTATCAAGTTGTGGCCTCAAATGGTCACATCAAAGATCTTCCAAAATCTAAGCTTGGTGTCGATGTAAAAGATGACTTTGCATTAGACCTGGTTCCGATTACTGGAAAAAAAGATAAAATTGAGCGCATCCAGGAACTTGCAAAACACGCCAACATTATTTACCTCGCGCCCGATATGGACCGCGAAGGAGAGGCGATCGCTTTCCATCTTTCTGAAGAAATTGGAAAAAAGAAAACGATTCACAGAGTTGTATTCAACGCCGTTACTAAAACAGCGGTTAAGCACGCAATCGACAATCCAACTATTTTAAATCAACCAATGTACGACTCACAAAAAACCAGACGCGTTCTGGATAGGTTAGTGGGTTATAAAATTTCTCCGATTCTTTGGGATAAAGTTCAAAGAGGGATTTCAGCAGGTCGAGTTCAGTCAGTTGCCCTAAGAGTAATTGTTGATAGAGAAGACCAGATCAAAGCTTTCCAGTCTGAAAAATGGTTTTCAATTCAAGGTGAACTTGAAAAGAAAGGAATTAATTTCGAAGTAAGATATTACGGAGAAGAGGCCGGTAAAAAAACTGACCTTGATGGCAGTGCTGGTGAGAAGCTTTCTAAGACTATCGTCTCTGATATTAAAGGAAAATCTCTTAAAGTTATCGAAGTTAAGAAAAAAGAAAGAAGACAAAATCCGACAGCTCCATTTACAACATCAAAACTTCAACAGGAAGCTGCTAACAAGCTGGGCTTTACTGCAAAAAGAACAATGATGGTTGCTCAGATGCTTTATGAAGGGGTGCAGTTAAGAGACCACGGCCTTCAGGGTTTAATTACCTATATGAGAACGGACTCGGTGAGAACTGAGCCGGAAGCGATGAAGTCACTTCGCGATTATGTGAAGAAAAAATACGGAAAAGATTATTTATCAACAGAAGAAATAGTTTATAAAAAGAAAGGGACTAGTAAGGTTCAAGATGCCCATGAGGCCATCCGTCCAACTAACCTTGAGTTCACTCCTGATGAAGTCAGAGGGGATTTAGATGCTGATCAACAAAAGCTTTATGAACTGATCTGGAATAAGTTTATTTCATCTCAGATGTCTCCAGCGGTTATTGACCAGACAACAGTTACTTTTGAATCAGCGGGCCACTTTTTTAAATCGAATGGATCAATTGTTAAGTTCCCAGGTTTCAGAACTGTTTACCTTGATTCAATTGCAGAAAAACAAAATAGAAAAAATGAAGATGCAGAAGAGTCAGATGAACCTAAAACTGGCCTTCTTCCTGATATCGCAGAAGGCGAAACTTTTTCTCAGAAAAAGGCCATTGATCTTGAAGAGCACTGGACAAGTCCACCTCCAAGATTCAATGAAGCCAGCCTGGTAAAAGCACTTGAAGAAGATGGGATCGGTCGTCCATCTACCTATGCAGCGATCATTTCAAACATTCAAGACAGAAATTACGTAGAGAAAATTGAAAATAGATTTATTCCTACTGAGCTTGGTACAGTTGTCTGTAAAATGCTTGTAGAGAGTTTCCCTGATGTTATGGATATCGAATTTACGGCCAAAGTTGAAGAGCTTCTGGATAAAATCGAAGAAGGTGATATCAGTTGGAAAAAAGTACTAAGAGAGTTCTGGAAAGGGTTTGAGCTTACTTTAGAAAAAGCTAAAGATGAGATGAAAAACCTGAAGAAGCAATCAATCCCGACAGGTGTTCATTGCCGCAAATGCGAAAGCGGTGAGTATCAGATTAAATGGGGTAAGAACGGTCAGTTCCTGGCATGTTCAAATTATCCGGATTGCAACTCGACAGAAGATTTTAAAAGAACGCTAGACGGTGTTATTCACATCGTAGAGAAAGAGTTCGCTAAGGACCCATGTCCAACATGCGGTAAGCGAATGGCGATTAAAAAAGGTAAATACGGAAAGTTCCTGGCCTGTGAGGATTACCCACAGTGTGCGACGACTCTTCCATTTACGATTGATGTTCATTGTCCACTTTGTAAAATTGGAAAATTTGCTGAAAAGAAAAGCCGTTTTGGAAAACTTTTCTACGGATGCTCTAACTATCCGGCCTGCTCAAATGCAATGTGGACTAAGCCATATGCATTCGACTGTTCTGCTTGCGGACATCCTGTCATGGGTGAGAAGTTTACTAAGAAAAATGGTAAGCAGCTTGAGTGTCCTAAGTGCCGTCATAAAGTCGATATCGCAGATACACCTTTTCACGTAGATGAAGAAACAGGTGAGATCGCTGAAGTCGCAGAATAAATAATACAAAATAAAAAGGCCTCGGGTATTAGGGTACCCGAGGCCTTTTTTTATGATTTCCAGTTTCCTAGAATTTATAGACTAGTGTTCCCATTGTTCTAACTTCAGTTCCGCTCGTATTAAACTCATTATTTACTGAACCCTTTCTTGTGATGTATTCACGAGAAAGTTGAACTTTTACATTCTTAGTTAAGCTGTAGCTGATCGATATCTTATTTGAGCTTAGTGAGTCCCTATAAACATCTCCCGATGTTGCATCCACTCTGTTTCTTGAGTTGATACTTTTTGCAGAAGACATTTGACCTTCATATCCAACTGTCACGCGTCCTTTAGAGATTGAGATCGCAGCAATTGCACTTGTCCCAGCTCCCCAATAGTATCCTTTTCTTTTCATGATAGAAGACTGGTCATTCATGTTTCCACCACGGCTTTCTTTGTATGGCTCAAGTGAGTAAGCTTTTACCATTGCGAAGTCACCATAGAATCCGATATCTGCTTTAATGTTAAATCCGTTATAGTGAATATTTGTGTGTGCAGTAGCTCCAAGTATATTAATTGTTCCGTAGAAATCTTCTTTTGCACTTAGTTCTTCAGTTCCACGATCGTAATAAGTTGAAGCAGAACCAACACCTAAGATGACATCGTATCCACGTAACTGTCCTCTCTCATCTTTTTTCAGGTCTTTTTTGTAGTAAGCTGCTGCTGTGATTTGTGCGACAACTTTTAGGTCTAATAAACCTTGGTTACCATTTGCTTCTACCAGCATTTTTGTCATTGCCGTATCGTAGACCATCTTTGCTTCACTACCTTCTTTATTGTAGCCATCAATGTTTGCTACAGTTGCCTGCATACCAACGATGTAGTCATTGTTTGATGATGGCTCATATGCTTTTTGTCCTTTATCGAGACCAACGTATACAGAGATATCATTCCAACGAGCTCTCTTGCAGTCTGGTTGAGCTGCGTATTTATCGCCTTTGAAAGCTTTATCCATTGCATGGTTGATCCCAAGATTTGGATTGATTGTGTATCCTAGTGCTTTGGCCGCATACGAATCTTTTTGAACAAGAGCACATGCAATTTGGTAAGTTGCTTCACCAATAACATAACCACCAATTGGAGTCATGATCTGGTCGTTGATTGATAATACTTCGTGATACTCCATAACTTCCCATGCAGCAGAAGAGGCGAAAGTAATAAGTGCCGACTCAAGTGAGTTAAATCCATTTGATCTTGCTGTTTGGTAGTACATAACTCCGGCGTAAACGTGACCGTAGTTAGACATTTTATCGTTGTCATCGAAAAGGATAGCGTCACCAGTAATAAACTTTCCTTTTAATCCAGACTTAAGAGTGTAGTCGAAATCGACTTGGTTAAAGACTAAGTTTTTATAATAGATTGCCATTGCAGCAGAGAGCTGAACACCGATTTCAATACCTGTTCTTAGGTAGTTCTTTTTTCTCGGGCTTTCATTTTCATAAAGTGTAACAGCCTTATCAATTGAGATAGGAGTGTTTGTTCTCTTGTCTAAGAAGTAACCATTTTTTTGATCGTATGCTACTTCATCAGACTCAGCGATCCCGTTAACAAGGAGTCCTGCTTTGTAGGCCTTTTCATTTCCTGCATATAAGAAAAAGTTACCAATGACTTTTGTGAATGCGTCTTCTTTAGAGGCCTTACCCTGAATTGGATCTTTGAAATCCCATGCTAGAGTTTTAAAATCTGAGTCGTGCTTTCTGCTCCAGTTTGTTGCGTCCATTGAAAGTTTCCCATCAACTAAACGCATAACTCTTAAGTGGTAGTCATACTGCTCAGAAAGTCTGTTAAGATCTTTATCTAAAAAATTATCAGTGTTGAACTCGCGACAAGTAATGTCTACGCCTTCATCAACAATCTGGTTTGCAAGATTATAAACCTGAAGACATGTGCTCTTCTTCCATTCTTTACTTTTGTTGTTCTGAAGATCTCCAACAGAGATCAGTACTCTTTTAGTGGGAAGCTTTGGAGCCGCTTCAGCAGCAAAAGAAACACTCGCGAGAACAAGAAGTGCCATAAATGAATAAGTTTTCATATGAGGTCTCCGCAAATACATTAATTGGTTATGTATTAGCAAAACCTCGGCCAGAGGACTAAATCAGGAATAATGAGGGGATAGGGACGGGCGACTGTCTAAAGTTTAAACAGGTGGATAATTTTTTTCTTGAGAACTCTAAGCTTCTTGAAAAGGTTGGTGAACTTAGTTCTTAAATAGTATGAAAAAAATATTTTATACTTTTGTAAGAGAGGTTGGTTGGCCATTTGTCTTTGAATCGCAAGTTTTCTATAAGGAAGAATATTTCCTAAGTAAACGTTCCAATGAGATAGTATAGGATCAGCTAATACAGAAATGAAGTGATTATAGTCAGGATGATTTTCATCCCAGATACAGTTAGCAGCAAACTCTTCTTTGCTCCATGATCCCCAGTCAATAACTTTTGAAAAATCAATACTATCGCAGCCCATGTCTAAAAAAATTTTAGCGAATTGTGGAATTTCCTTATAATTTTTTTGCTGAACTACAAAATTGACTTTGAGATGTTTAAATTTTTTATCTGCTCTAAGTTTACAAATGAATCTCATGTTTTCCATAATCACAGAAAAATGACCACCACGACGAACAATGGCATATGTTTCAGAAGTAGAAGCATCTATAGAAACATAGATATGTTCAATGTTGTTATGAATTTTGGAAAGTCTCTCCCACATGATAGGAGTTAAGAGAAGCCCATTCGTCTGAAATCTAAATTTTAAATTTGGATATTTTGTGCCGTCAATACTTTCAAGAAAGTGTCTGAAGGCAAGTGAGGAGAAAGGATCTCCAGAGCCAGTTATATTTAGAGTGAGGTCAGTATTCGGATCTTTTAGAAGTGAAGCCGTTATTTCATGACATAGTTTATTGAGATCTTTGTACTCGTTTGAGTCAATGGTGTAGCTCAGTTTTTCAGATCTACAGGTGGGGCATGAAAGATTGCATGAGGCATCGAAAGTGAACATGACATTTTCAGGAGAGGTATCTAGAACGACTTGCTTATTATCAATATACTTTTTCATTTTAGGCTCTAGATCGCCATAAAAAGGGAGGGCTTCTCCTTGGATAAACGGACAGGCAATTTTATCGCAATATTTATAACTGCCATCAATAATTGAAGCTCTTATGTCTTGAGCAATGGGAGAGTTCCAGATTTCACGGATGTCCTCTTTTTTAAACTCCCCAATATTGGTTTTAAGCCAACTTGGGCAGCATACATAAGCTCCGCCATCGAGATGAAGTTCCATACTTCTAAATGGGTGCAGACAGTAGCGCCCTTTCAAATTGAGTTCGAAATCTGGCAGAGCAGGAGATGATGCATGGTTATTCATTATCTATTAATTATTTATGAAAAGGATGTTGCTGACAACTCTAAACGATGTTTTTGGCCAAAGAATAGATTCCGGCCGGCAAAATTCTTGAGTCATTTGAGTGACGTACTCCAAGCTCACCAACAACCACTTCTTTTTTAGACTTATGGTCATTCATAATGTTTTTCAGAGCTTCCGACTGAACACCGTGAGTGTGAGAGGATAAAAAGAAAAAGCTTTTTTCACGGGTAAGAATATTATAGCAGTCAGTGATGAGCTCATGAATCATCTGATCAAATTCCCAGACTTCTTTATTGGCCCCATGCCCCCAGCTAGGTGGGTCTGCAAGAATGGCATCATACCTGAAGCCTTTTCGTAGTGAGTGCTTTACGAAAGCTTTGACATCTTCTTGAACAAATTTAATTTTTTTCGTATCGAGTTTTGAGAGTTCGGCATTTTCTCTTCCCCATGTCAGAACACCTTTACTAGAATCGACATGAAAAACTTCTGCACCAGTTGAGAGTACAGCAAGGCTAGCGCATCCCGTATAACCAAAAAGATTTAAAAATCTAAGTGGTCTTCCCAGTTCTTTTTCTAGAGCTCTTGTTTCTTTTAAAAGAGTATTCCATACGGCCTGCTGTTCAAAAAAAACTCCGCAGTGGCCAAATGATGTAAATTTCAATTTGAACTTTAATTGCTCCCATTCAAGAAGCAGATCTTTTGGCTCTTTATCGCCTCTATGCTTCCAGGTTCCACCACCATCAGATTTACGGATGCAAACAGATGTGGCCTTCTTCCATTCACTCTCTGGAAGCTTTGGCGCCCAGATGGCCTGAGGAGAGGGACGTTCAACTGTCACTCCTGCGATGATCTCAAGTTTTTTTCCAAAACCAGAATCAAGCAGTGTGTAGCCGGGAATGTTTTCTGAAACTAAATTACTCATGGGCGCACTTTATATGAACAAGGGCCTATTGTTAAATGCTTTTGAAACATTTATAGGCGTTTTAAGGGGGTATTTTGGGGATAATGAGGGGATTAAGGGCGAAGTGGCTTGTTAAATGGGGATGGAGTTTTTATAATGAAATTAATCCTTTTATGCGCACTCTTAGCTCAGCTGGATAGAGTAGCTGGCTTCGAACCAGTTGGTCGGGGGTTCGAATCCCTCAGAGTGCGCCATTTTTAACCTAAACTATCGCTATCTTTAACTAATTTTCCTGACTTTAAACCCTGCACATCCTTTGCACATCTTTCGTCTACCGGATGAGTCTTCGATCTAAGAAACTCTTCAACCTTAACCATTGAATCACCTTGTAACGAACCCGCTAAAGCACCATAGTTTTGAACAAGCTTTAAAGATTTATGACCTGTTACTGCTTGAACAGAATCTAAATTTCCACACACAAGTCGAGTAAGTGTTGCTGTGAAATGTCTTATCATGTGCGTACCAGATGTTTTTTTATAAAGGTCTACATCTCGTAAGGCTTTATCGTACGCATGTTGAACTGATCTATATTTCAAAGGCTGACCATCAACATGGAAAACATAATTAGAACCAGGTGCTTTTAAGTTAACCCTTCTTAAAAAGACTTCCAAACAATCATCCGTTAAAAGACACTTCCTAATCTCGCCAGACTTAGGAAGTGATTTTAATTCCACAAATTCTTTTTTTCTTCCATACACCACCACATCCTTGATCGTAATTATCCGATTCTCAAAATCTAAGCTAGGTATTTGCAGTCCTGCAACTTCACTTATTCGTCCTGCAATCCTGGATTGAACCAGCGCAACGTCTTTGTAAAAGGAAGGAAGCGCATTAAAGAATAAGATAAATTCATCCGCGCTCAACTTCTCCTTAATCTTTTTGTCTTTGGTTAGTGTACCAACTTGTCGAAGCTTCTTAGCTATTATCGGAACTGCATATTTATAGTTATATGTTTCCCTGTACCAGTTAAGAATAGCTCTTAAGTCTCTTATCTCTGCATCGAAGTTATATCTTCTGGACTTACAATCCTTAGCTTCTTTAACTTTTATCATAAAGAATCTAGTGATCTGTTCAGGCGTTAGTTTTTCAACTTCATATCTTGCTAAGTCTGCAAAGACCTTGATTCTATCTAGTCGGACAAGCCTAGTAGAGGTCGCTAGTGTTGATAGGTGCTCATCTTTGTAAAGTTGAATTAGTTCACCAAGAGTTATTTTAGAATTGCTTGCATTTACCTCTAAGGGAACAAAGGAAGATCGCCATTGACGAGCTTCTCTAATACCTTCAAACGTAGACGAGTATCTCTTGCCTTGAACTTTTTTATAAGCTTCATAGTTTCCTGATAGGCGATCTTTCCTTATGCCAGTTTGTCCTTTTACTTTCTCGTATCTCCTAATGTTAGAATCCATACTTAATCTCCAAGTAGAATCCAATTCTCAATCTCCTTAGGAATGAAATACAAAAGCTTTCCTTTTTTCGCGAAAGGAATTTCTCGTCTTGAGCATAAGTTGTATATGTGACCTTTAGAAACTCCAAGGTAACAAGCAACTTCTGCAACTCTCCATATTGATTTGTTAAAGAACTGAGTGGGGTTATATCCACTCAGAATGGTTGTGTCTGTATCTGTAATTGGTTTTTTACTGTGTAACGATTTATGTAACATAAATTCCTTAAAATAATTAATTCAAAGTGACTGTGCCAACTGTGCCTAATCTGCCCACGTAACTCCCTTCATAATACGAGTCCTAATTCCGCCAATTCTTTGTGGGTGCGTTGAAACTTTTACGTGCTTAAGTGTTTTGAGAAGCTCTTTTGAAAAGTAGATGTGATTCTTTCGGTAAAAACCATTGTCGTTACAGAATTTTGTATATCTAGCATAGACCTCCATACTTCCAAGTGAGCCTTCAGGTGATTCTTTTAAGTAGTCTTTAATAAATTGCTGTTCGGGATTTAAGTCCATTCGATAACTATTCAGCAAGTTTGTCATTGAGGGCGGTGAGGTAAATGTCCAATCATTGCTTGATAATCTTTTGAGACCCTTTAGCGACCAATTGAAAATGCCACTCATCTCATCAGTGCTAATCCAGTAAGTAGGATCAGATAGATTTTTATTTTGCTCAGACTCATCCAAAAATTGTCTTGTAAAATTTAATATTAAAAGTCTTCTCCAAATACCATCAGATTCATCTTTGAATTTAGGTAAAGTATTGGTGGCGAATGTTAGCCTTGCCGTGGGCTTCATGCGATACCCGTCTCTGAACTTTCTCTCGATTGTCATTTCACCTCCAGCAACATATTGCTTGAGACTAGCTGTAAGTACTGTGCTTAGTTCGTCCATTTCTTCAACAATATTTGCAAGTTTTCCTTCTGTTTGAGCTAGGCTAAATCTAGAATTTGGAAGAAATGCATTTAGTGGAACAGATGAAACATTGTTTTCACCGAGCAGAAGTCTCAGTATGAGACATATTACAGACTTTCCATTTGCACCCTGACCAAACATTATCATCATTTTGTGTGCGTAGTTGCTTGGGATTAATTGATAACCGAACCATTCTTGAAGTAAGAGTATTTCTTCATCACTCAGTACTGATTTTAGAAATGCTATGAAGTGCTTGCAGCCTGCCTTGGGCTTATATTCAAAATTCAGGCTGTGTAAATTAAAGAACTCCCGCGAGTGGTTAACAGTTTTCATGTGTAGATATTTTTCAGACCTGGTAAGTTCAAGCATGACATTGCTCAAGGGAATGTGTGACTTTGACACATCCCTTAATTGGTAAATGTTATGTGTCGGGGGTGGTGATTGTGCAATAATTAGGCTTGCGATGTCTTGAATATTTTTATAATTCAGATCACTGAAGCTCTTGCTGGTCTTTAGCCAAATCACAATCTCCCTAATGATGTCATTGAAAGGTACTCGAACGTATTTATTTTCTTCATATAAAAACAAATCTCCATTTTGTGAAACAAGTCGATTGCTCCACTTCAAACCACTGACAACTTTTTCGCTTATAAAAATTGCTTCTTTACCCATATGTTTTCCCAGGAAGCAGGAGGCGAACCCCCTGCATGTTAATCTTGAATGTTTATAATTGTTTTAACTTTGAGAGTTACGCTCTTTCGCTTCTCATTACTGGAGCTAATCCACTTATCTTCTTTGATTTCACCGGTGAGCTTTATGGTTCTGCCCTTTGCTAGTCTAAGTTTGATTGTTTCAGGATCAGAATCCCAGCATTCATAGTTGAGAAATATGGTATTTGTTTCAAATAAACCATCTCCCTTGGGAACAAATTTATTGATAGCGATCGAGCCTTTTACTCCCTGCGCACCTCCTTTTGTCTTAATCTCCTCGGGGTCGCTAACCGACCTCCCTCTTGCTTCAAATGTAATGTAATCCATGAAAATACCTCCTGATAATTTGTCATTATTGACTGACTTTATTTGCCTTAAAAAAATATGCTTGAAACCAACAGTTCACTTACTTTAGAATTGAACTAAATAAGCAGATTAAACTATGAAAATTAAAGAATTAATAAAACGCTACTCAGAGTCCAAAGGCTCTCAATGGGCAACAACTGGCGAAATAGATAGGAAGTTCTTGAGCTTCTGTAAAAATTATTTCATAGCTGGAAACACTGTCTCTGATGAGATGATTCATGAATTTTATGGATTGGGTACAATTGAGCACTTAATTATTGAAAGCCATGAACATTCAAAAATGAATGTGGGTTATATTTGGAGTAACTGGATATCTCCCAACTTGGCAAATAAGGAATATTCTCACTTGTTTCCATTGAAGCGAGTTAGTGAAAAAGTTCGCCAAGCCCTAGATGTAAATAGCACTTCCGTTACACATGATAATATTTTTAAGTTTTACAATTGGATGATTTTAAAATTTCTTTGCAGCTCTCTTAATAGCGAGCCGTACCTGAGCTTTCTCGACATGGACTTTGCATATTATAGATATGCAAAAAAATCCCCAGCCCCTGACTATAAATTCTCAAAACATTATTTAAGTTTTTTACTTTATAGTCACGCAACTCAAACAAGAGACATAGCGTGCATGATGACTTGTCTCAAATGCGGCTACTTCAAGACAGATTATTACAATAATCTTAGCGAAGTCCTTGGGGATATTTCCAAGTTAAACAATGCCTCAATTGAGAGCATTGTAATTAATGAGATGGGATATGTTTACTTCTCTGATTTTGAGAAGCAGCAAGTTGTCGATCTATCATATCCAAATACTCCCGTGATTGAGGCGATGACTAGATTTAACACTTCTTTAAATCTATACGAATCTGGCAAGTACGCCCTGCTCCCCAAAGAGATTACTGCCCTTATTGAGCCATTAATTTCAAGTATCGAACTAACACTTGAAAGTTTTAATAATCTTTCAACGATAAACCAATCTCTCAATTTATTCAGGCACAAACTTTCGCTCACGCTGCTTGATAGAAATCGCCTTGGTTCCACGGCAAGTAATCCATCGCTTGATACTCACCTAAAGGCTTATTTGGTTTTTTCAACCCTTAAAGAATCTCTTCAGCCTGTTCGCGTTCAGCTTGAAACGTTTGCAATGGAGAGCGATGAAAGTTTATCTGTAAAGGCGATTTTGGAGAAAGAGTTTGCCGAAAAGAACTCTTCTGATTCATATGAGATGATTATGTCTTCTGTTTTTCAAAGTTATTTCAATCGCAGTAAGAAAATCTATCTTGATTATGAAGAAAATCGACAATGGACAATTGACCCTACAATTTATAAGGCAATGGAAAGCATGGATAAAAATTCTGTGCTTATTTCTACTGCAATTTCTAAGCTAGTTTCCAAATCCATTAAGTAACTTGTTTTCTAGACAAAATTCCTAGACCGATTTTGGAAAGATATGAAAAACCCATTTTTCCATTCGAGGTACCGGGTATCGCCTAATGCGATATCCATTACAAGGGAGAATCTATGTCTAAAAAGTATGCTGCTTACATGAGAGTTTCAACTGATCGCCAATCTTCGGGGCTAGAAGCTCAGAAAATGGCTCTTGAAAATTACTTTAAGCAAAAAGGAGTCACTGATTATGAAATCTATGAGGACTTTGCTATCTCTGGAAGAAAGGAGAGTCGACCTGGTTTAAATCGTTTAATGTCTGCTATTGAATTAGGAAATGTTCATACACTTGTAGTGTATTCATTCTCAAGATTCGCAAGAAGCACTAAACATTTGTTACAAGCAATGGAAGTTTTTAACAAGCTTTCCGTTCATTTCATTAGTCTATCTGAGAATATTGATACTTCTACCCCTATGGGTAAAGCAATGTTCACAATCATTAGTGCAATCTCTGCGCTTGAGTGTGATCTTATCAGAGAAAGAGTAATGAATGGTCTAGCGAACGCACGAATGAAAGGTAAAATTCTAGGTAGAGCAAAAGTAATCAACGAAGAGTTGATACGCGAGCTTGCTACTAAGGGTTATAGCTATCGTGAGATTGCAAAACTTGCAAAATGCAGTATCGCTTCAGTCTCAAGAACATTGTCTGTTACAAAATAAACTCTCCCTGGGTTTATGTAACGTTTCAATGACAAATGTTTTTGTAACACATATCTAGAATGTTCTTTCCTCACTAACCAGAAATTTTATCCATCAGATTCATGTGACAACTGGCACAGTTGGCACGGTCTATTTCTATTAATTATCATTACCAATGTCGGTAATGATTTATTTAGGAGTTATTATGACAGTTTCAATTAAAGCTTCAGAAATCCAAACTGAAGATGTTGTATTAGTAGTAGCAAGCGTAGCGGTTGTTGGCGCAGCCGTAGCAATAGGTTCTACTGTGGCCTCTGGCGTAGCAACCGGCGCGATTAGTGCCATTGGGATTGGTTTTACAATCTGGCACACTCGAAAGCATGCTCCTCGCTTATGGAACATGATGGTCGAGCACCCATTAGCAACGGATGTAGTATTGGATGTGGGCGTATTTGTCTTGGTTGGCTCAGCAACAGCAACGGGGTTAATTGCGGGTTGTAGTGCATCACTGTTCACCTCTCTAGGTGTAACGTGTATGCGTAAGTTTGGTAAGGTTCCTGTGGAGCCAATAAACTTTTTCACAAACCCATTTAAGCCCGTTAGAAAATCGACTCAAGAAATTGTCGTTGTCACAAGTATCAAATAATTCATAGCCTGCTTTCCGGTCACAAGCTCATTCATTGGTCGTGTTCCTGCCTGTGTTGGACGGGATCGCGACTTTATCTCCAAACCATTCGTTTAGTACCGATAATATTAATAGGTAGGTATTTTTATGTTTGAAAAGAAGCTTAAGTCTTTACTTGAGACTCATAATCTTTCAGTCACTGAGCTGGCTAAAAGAACAGGAGTTCCCAAGACTAATATACAGTCATGGTTAACTGGAACTTCTCCCAATGTAGTTCAAGTCGACAAGGTTGCTACTTACTTCAACATGACGGTCGATGAACTTGTGTTCGATCGTAAACCCAAATCATCACTCGAAAGCTTTCTAAGTGAAATTCACATTCACGAAGGCGTTTACAAAGTTCAAATCTCTAAGCTTGTTAAGAACAACAAGGATGAGTCTTAATCACTAAATAGTATTATTACAAAGAGGTACCTATGAAGAAAAGTACGTTAATTGTATCTGCATTATTACTTCTAGCAGGTTGTTCATCAAATTCATTATCCACTAAAGACAAAGAGTCTCTAGGAGCTTCGGTCTTGGAGGATAAGACCTTGGGCGACACTGTGCCGGCGTGGACTAAGTTTGAAGGAATTAAAGAATCTCGCCTATACGGAGTCGGCTATGCTGAAATGTCTTTAGACAAGTCAGAGCACTATATAAGTAAAGCAGCTCTTATGGATGGTGAGGTAAAATTAATATCAGACTCTCCATCAGACTTTAGAGTGATCACGCAAAATGCGCTTACAGGGGCAGGTGTGGAATCATCAGATTTCGTACAGATTCAAACAAAGTTACAAGAGGTAATTGGCGCCACTGGATTCAAGTCTCATGAGTATACATGTCGTAAGATTGTTCGTTATCAAGAAAGCCAATCTAAGATCATGCGAGGATGCTGGTATCAAGTATCAGTTAACATTCTCGATCTAAAACGTGCTTATCAGCTTACGCTTGAGAAAAAATATGGCAACGCAAAGGCTGCCAAGTTTGGAAACCTCATGAGCGCAGAGATTGATAAGATTAATGACAATAATCGCTTTCCATCATCTAGCTCAAACCAATAACAAGGACTAAGTCATGAAACACTTAACTCTTAAGAAGAGGCTGCTCGTAGCATTGCCTGCTTTTATATTATTAATACTTGGCACCGTTGTATGGAATTTAAAAATTCTAGCTATCGTAGCTATTGCATACTTATTCGTTGCTGAGTTTTTATTAAAGAAGCAGCATCAAGCTGAGAAGAATGAATAAGAAGTTAGTTGTTGGCATTATCTCGTTATCGACTCTAGCTTTAGGCTCATATTTGATATGGGATCATTTCTCAGTAATGACTTCAAATGATAGAAATCAAAAATTTACAGCATATAGTGAATGCCTGGCAGGTGAATCTATTAAGCCTATCATGGTGCAGTCGTGTGATCGCATCCTGATAGGCAAAGGGTCTATGAGACCAGGCGACCTCACCGATAGCGAAAGCAAGTCTCTAGGGAGACACCTGGCAACTCAGCAAAGAAAAAAGAAGCTGTTGTATGATGAGGAAGCTGCGGTAGCAGAGTTTCATGAAAAGCTAGAGCGCGAAGATCAAGAGGAAATATCAAACTTAAAGGTACATTATGAATCATGGAGAGAGGGGCGCTAGTGCCTCTCTCTTTATTGGGAGTACTGCATGATTAAATCAACATCATTACTTACAATGGTATTATGTTCGGGAACCTTGCTCGCTGAGGACTCATGCCTCAAGGAACATATTTCCAAGAAAAACGTAAACACCATTACCGGAATTGGATTAACCTACGAAGAGGCAAAGCTCGATCTTCACAAGAAACTACCTCAAATTGGTATACTACAAACAACAAGGCTTCGATCCGTTAAAGTCTCTACCCTTGATACATACAAGGAGAGTAACGTGCTCTCTCAAGACATCAGGGCGACCTTCGATCATTACGTCACTCACAATTGTAAAATTGATGGTAAGTTTGCAATCTCGATAGCATTTCCAAAAGAGGGAGTGTCATACCTCCCGAAGCAGCACCATAAAGAGATTTTTGAAAAGGACTTGTTCAATCCTGAGTACGCTACCTATAGTTATGCAAAGAAGATTTGTGGCGATGAGATGTATACAGTAATCGTCTCACTAAATGATGGGTACGCAATCAACAATGCAATCAAGGTAAGCGAGCCCGTCTTTCAGCGAGGAGTTCACAAGATTGTTGTGTGCGGTTCCTTCGATCTAAAAACCACATGGTTTGCAGGTCGATACATTTACGATGTTCGATCAATATTTGGAAAACCGTACAACTTAATCTACCTAGGTTCATCTAGATCCAATAAAGACATCCGTGATTATTCCGAGGAGATGAACTTAGAAATGATTAAGAATGCACTCTTTGAATGAATAATATCTATTATTTCACTATCACCTTGAGGCATGCTTCCTGGCATGAGAGCTCATTCACAATCTTGATTAAGCAATTCTTTCAATTAGTTGAGCCTGTTTTTTCACTTTATACTAGTGCCAAGTATGAATGTTTCAATTTTTTTCAAACATTGTGAATTTTATGAATTAATGAAGTCCTGATTCGCTTAGTATCAAGGGAGAGTCTTTACCGAAAACTCGCTCTATTTGTTCTTCGGGGATATTGTAATGCTTGAGGCCCACGCCAGACTTAACTCTTAAGCGAAGAGCTTTATCGGTGAATAGGGTGTTTATCTCTTTGCGCATTTCGATTAGGCGTTCTTGTTCTTCTTTTATACGATCAAATCTTTCCTTAATAGGTGAGCAGTCGCCAAGTTCAGAGCCAATCCATCTACGTCCCTTCATTTCTGCAACAATATAAGTAGTGCCGCTTCCACCAAATGGATCAAAAACTAAATCGCCCTCTTTTGTGGCTATGTCTAACACTCTATCAAGTAGCTTAATGCTCAGTTCGTTAGCGTCTCTGTTTTTGTATTTATTATGTCTCACTGGGGGTATGTCAGACCAGACGTCACGAATATTGATTCCAGCAGGGTTCATTTTATTTTTATAGCCACCGTAATCGTTTTGCTCTTTACCACATTTTACACAAGTTTTAATAGGGATGCGGGGTGGGGTGAAGTGGTTAGGCTTGTCTCCCTTAGTAAAGTATAAAAGTGAATAGTGGGAAGGATAAAGCTTAGACGGTATTGGCATTGAGAACGTCATGTCTACCGTTATCCAATGTCTAAAACTTAATTTCTTGTCCATATATGGCGCTAATGAAATGTTCCATTTCGGAATGTTATATAAGAAAAAAGCTCCACCGGGTTTTAGTTTTTGAATGCATAAGTCTATCCACGCCCTAGACCAATCAAGGTAGTCCATATCGCTCATCTTATCCTGCAATCCATTGTTATATTCTTTTGAAAGATTGAACGGTGGATCGGCGAATATGCAATCTAACGAATTGTCGTCCATATTACTTAAAACTGTAAAACAATTGCCTTCATAAAGTACTCCCATATCTGTTGAAAAGTATTTTTTAACAGGGGACGAGTTTTCATTATTTAGTACTTCTCTATCGGTCAATATTTTTGAAAATGCTGATTGTGCAATTTCTGAATTTTCCACAAGTGATTGAAGCAACTCAGTGCTTAATCCAGCAGCTTTTAATAGATCCAAAGTGCTAATCTCAGCATTTTTGACGGAAGGAGTGCTCTTGCCAGTACGGCTTCCCCAGTTCTTAGTTTTACCTAGCTTAATCGACATTAATTATCCTTGTTGTGAATAGAGAATTCTAGACGGTTTCAGTGCGTTATTTCAATCAAACATAGGTAAATAATTAAAAGAATTCATTTATGGAAACAGGTTTATGTAACGATAAGCTAAACATGAAAATAGTAGAAACTGTCTATTTACTTGGAAAACCAAGTAGTCAAACTAACTTAGTTTTGGATGAACTTAAGTCCATTCTTGGGAAATACTCACTAATTCTTAACCCGGTGAAGCATGGCAATGGAGTTAAGCCCATTAGGGAAGCTTTTGTTGAAATCCTTAGCCAGCATGGTTGGACTAAGGAACATGGAATGAACATTGAGGGAATGAAAAGAAAAGCCCTAGATGGATACAAGGAATTTGAGGATTGCAGGGTTGGGTTTGAGTGGGAAACAGGAAATATCTCAAGTAGCTTTAGAGCTATTATGAAATTAATAATGGGCTTAAACTGCAACGAGCTTGATGTTGCCATTCACGTATTACCCTCTAAGAAGATGTATCGATTTCTAACTGACAGGGTAGGTAATATTGAAGAATTAAGAGCATATTTCCCTGCTTTCAGATTGATGAATATTCCAGAAAGTAAAATATTAATATTTGTAGTTGTTGAACATGACGAAGAGTGCGAAACAGCTGTTCTCGTAAAAAAAGGTTTGGATGGAATGTCTCATTCAAGGAGAGCGAAGAATGGCAATTGATCCCAAGGTTGAAAGAATAGTTAGTGTCCTTGATAGGCGCTTCAAGGATCTCGTTGATGTAAGTGATGTTGCAGCTTCAAACAAAGAAGACAACTTTAGATCTAGGGCACTAATTCCTTACGTGCTTTCAGATCTTACAGGACTGCCTGATAAGATATTGGCAGATGCCATAACTGATGGGACTAATGATCTTGGTCTGGATGGAATCTTGTATAATAGCGAAGATAAGACTTTGTATCTGGCTCAATCCAAATTGATTAAAAATGGTCGCAAAGGTGTTGAGCGTGATGAAATTCACGCTTTGCTTGAAGGAGTGACCAAGGCAATTACAAATAAATTAACAGGTGCAAATTCAAAAGTTCTTGCGAAGGTCACTGAGATCCAAGCCGCACTAACGGCTAAAGACATTAAACTTTGCATTCTACTTGTTCACACAGGAGATGAATTGCAAGATCGATCTCAGGCGCCTTTGTCTGAAAAAATAATTGCTTTGAATGACCACTATGGTGAAGAGTGGGTTTATTTTGAAGAGTATGATTTAAGAAAAATCTTTGAGATTGTGGTGTCACATGAAACGAGTGGTGATTCTGTCGATGTTGAAATTCCACTAATGAATTGGAATAAGATGAGTACTCCTCATCAAGTTTTCTTTGGAGCAATGGAGGTTGGTGTTTTGGCTGAATGGCATAAAGTTTATGGCAAGAGATTGTTTGCAAAAAACATTCGAAACTTTTTAGGCAAAGGTGAAGTAAATAACAAGATTATTCATACTCTAAAAAATGAGAAAGAGTCATTCTTTTATCTGAACAATGGTGTAACCATATTATGCGATACTCTAACAATGAATAAAAAATATGGAGATAGTTTTGAAGTAACAAGCTTGAACGCGAAAGGTATTAGAATAGTGAATGGAGCTCAAACGGTAGGAAGCATCGGAGCTTTTGTAAAGATGCATGAAAGTGATGATTTAGTTAATACAAAAGTTTTTGTACGAGTTATATCATTAAAGGGTGCGTCTGAATCAATAGGTAACAAGATAACCGTAGCGACAAATTCACAGAATGCAATTAATTTACAAGATTTTGTATCCATGGATGCAACTCAGATAAGGTTAGAGAGAGAGGTTTTCAGTCAATGCAATAGAAGGTATTTAAGATTGAGAATTGCTTTGGATGAAATGCAAGAAACTGACATTTCACCTGAAGAGGCAGCGGCAGCACTGTGTTGCGAAATTGCAGATGTACGATTTTCCACGCAAGTTAAACGTGAAAAAAGTGTAATATTTGATTCTTTCACAGAAGAAAAAAGTATTTATAATAAGATTTTTAATGAAGGCACAACAGCTGTAAAAGTATCGAACCTTGTAAATATTAAAAGATTAACTGATGATTTTTTGCGCAAGCACCTTGCAACCGCTATAGAAAGAGAAAAGTCATTCTGTGCTTCAGTTGATATGCTATTCCTTCATTTGGTACTCCAGGGACTTGCCCCGGCAGTGAAAGGGCAGATGCCTGTGGCCGATATCAAGGCAAGCATGGCTTCAATCGAGGCAAGCTTTAGCGGAATATATAAAAAGTTGTGGGATATTGTTGATACGCACACTGATTTTTCTTCAGCTAATCCATCGAGGATGCTGCTTTCTTTTAAAAAAGTAGAAGCATTAAAGCTGGAGTATCTTAAGTAGTCTTAAAAACTTGCAACAATCTCTTCTACTTCATCTATCATTCTAGCTACGTCATCCTTGGTGAAAGCACCGTAATTCCCATGAGCTGCATTGTTTCTTATATCAGCAATAGCAGTTATTCTCTTTTGTCTTAATTTGTTAATAAGACCGATTTTTGCAAGATCAGCATTCATCTTATCAAGTTTACCAATAGTAATGCCATTGCTTGTGCACAGTTCTCTAAGTGAAGTCTCTAGAACAACTCCTGCAATAATGGCACTTGGTACATAGTAACCATTTGTTAAAAGTTCCTTGGCTTGCTCAAGTTCATTATCAAAAATTTCGGCTTGAACGAGAGTCTTTATAGAATTGAGTAAACCCCCATCAAAATCCTCTTGTGCAGCCATGAATACAGCTTTTGTTTTCTTGAGAAGCTGATAATTGTCCGTGTATGGTTGAGGTTTTTCGGCTTTTTCGAATTCTTTGAAATGCTGTGATTCTTCGCCGCAAGTTTTAGCTAATAGGTTCCTCACTTTGACTTTCCAATTTAGAAACATTTCTTCATCGACATGAGAATGACCAGCCGGGAGTTTTCATAC
>DIUR01000002.1 GCA_002428265.1 Bacteriovoracaceae bacterium UBA6153 | reverse complement strand
TGATTGCGACTTGCGGAATGATGATCACTTCTAATATTGCCGTTATCGCTAAAGAATATGGAATTGGATCAGAAATCATTATGTTTGGAATGGCAGCTCTTCCACTTGCTTTGATGGTCGATAGAATTACCAATGGGTTCAGTAGAATTTTATTTGGAATGATCTCAGACAAAATTGGAAGAGAGAAAACTTTAGCAATTGCTTTTTTCCTTGAAGCCATTTTTATGTATGTCTGGTTTACGCAACTTCATAATCCAGTCCTATTCATCATCTTATCTGGTTTAGTTTTTCTGGCGTGGGGAGAAATATTCTCGATTTTTCCGGCACTATGTACAGATACCTTTGGAGAAAAAAACGCCAGCGTAAATTTTGGTTTTTTATATACATCTGTAGGAATTGGCTCAATTTTAGGAGGGCCGCTCGCGGCACTCTTGCGTGAGCAAATCGGCAGTTGGAATCTTGTCTTCTACATCATCATTACTCTGGATCTTATAACTGCTTTTCTCGCAATAAGCGTACTGAAGAATACCAGAGAAAAATTTAAGGATAAAAACCATGAAAGAGTGGACATACAAACTTCTCCCTCATTTACCACATCCGCCAATATCGCTCACTCAAAATATTAACGAGGAGTATAGACCGGAAGTTGAGATTTTTTCACCCGATGATAAAAAATTTGTAGGGATAAAAAGAAATGGAGATTGGAAAAATCAATCTTACGATTGGATTCAACCCATGGCCTCTAATCGAAACATGAGGCAGCACTTTAAAGATGAGTTCAAATCATGGATTGAAGAAAATATCACTAGAGATTTTCAGCACAGCAACTCGGGAGTTATGTTTTTTGATGAGCCTCAACTGCCACATACTGATGTAACCAGAGACTATGTGCTTCTTTATAATATAAAAGCTGGTGGCGATGACTCTACACTTTGTTTTTGGAAGGAAAAAAATCAAGCTCTTTATAGAGATCGCATGACAACTTCTGAAAGAGGATCTCATTTAGAGCTGATAGATTGGGTTAAGGGACCTTTTAACTGCTGGTACATCATGAACACCAGGATTATTCACTCCGTTGAATATGTCACCGACCTGAGGCTGAATCTACAAATTAGTTTTGATAAAAAAATACCAGAACACTTGCTTACAAATATTTCATAGGAGAAATTATGAAAACAATCAACATCCGTTGGGTTATTGCTCACGAACCATTAAGTCTTTTTATTAGAGCTGCTGCTTCATTCGCAAAGGCAATTAACTCAAAATCGACTAAGCAAAAAATTGAAATCGAAATCATGACTTTAAGTCAGTACTCAGAGAGATATAATAATGGTGTTGAAGTCACAAAGCATGACTTACTCGATTTAATGAATACTGGTAAAATCGAAATGAGTCAGATGTATACAACATGGCTTGCCGAAAAATACAGCTCGGATATGCACGTGCTCGACATGCCTTTTCTTTTCAAGGACCACGATCATGCTCAAGACGTTCTAGAAGGTGAAGTAGGTAATGAGCTTCTTGCAAGTCTTTCTGAAAAATCAAATGTCTTAGGATTAGCATTCACTTATTCTGGTGGATTTAGAATGATCCCGGCCAATAAAGCAATTAGGACACTTGAGGATTTTAAAAATACATCAATTAGATCTAACAAAAATCCATTTGCGATGGAAACGTTTAGATCAGTAGGTGCTATTCCGGTTGCTCGTGAGCTGGAAGAAATCAACGAAGGTGTGGCCGATGGCCTTTTTGTAGGTGGAGAAAGTGCATGGCCAAGAGTTTATCCTCTTGAGCAAAATAAATTTTCAACAGTTATGAACGATACTCAACATAGTTTATTTCTTACTTCAATGATCATTCAAAAAGATTTCTGGAACTCTCTTGACCCTGAGCTGCAAACATTAATGAGAGAGTCAGCTGTTTATGCTGCTCGCGAAGAAAGAGCGGAGTCAATTAAAGATGGGGAAGAAGCAAAAATTAAAGCGAAATCTGAAGGAATTGAGATTGTTTCTCTATCAAAAGAAGATATGAAGAAATTTGAAGAAGCGACTCAATCAGTTTATGAAAAATTTCATAACTACTTCACTCCAGGTCTTATAAGTAGAATCAAAAACTAAAAACAAAAAGGGCTTCCTTTCGGAAGCCCCATTTTTTAAGAATGTTTTTTAGACAAATTAACCAATCAGCTTTAGAGCGCTTGATCCAGACTGGTTTGCCTGAGCAAGAACCGAAGTTGAAGCAGCTGACAGAATGTTTGCTTTCGCAAGTTCTGCAGATTCAGCAGCTACGTCAGTATCTCTGATACGAGAGTTAGCTGCAGCCAGGTTTTCAGTTCTTGTTTCCAAGTTAGAAATCGTTGACTGTAATCTATTCTGTAGAGCACCTAGTGAAGCACGGTTACCGTTTACACCATTGATCGCAGAGTCGATTTTTTCTAAGTTCTCTTGTGCATCTGCTTTAGTTTGTACACCAAGGCTCGCAATACCTAAATCAGCAGCTCTTGCAGAAGAATCCTGTGGCTTATATGAAAGACGGTCATTTTTCGCGTCGTTCATGATACCAACTTGAAACTCCATATCGTCACCTTCACCGCTTAACAGAGATTTTCCGTTAAACTGAGTAGATGCTGCAATTCTTTCTACTTCCTGAGTTAAATGTTGAAATTCAAGGTCAGCAAACTTTCTTTCAGTGTCACCAACTGTATCAGAAGCGGCCTGTACCGAAAGTTCTCTTAATCTAATAAGAACGTTCGAAACTTCGTTTAATCCACCCTCTGCAGTCTGAATCATCGAGATACCATCACCAGCGTTTCTTGTAGCTTGTTGTGAACCACGGATGTTAGCTTTTAACTTTTCCGAGATCGCTAAACCTGCTGCATCGTCACCAGCTTTATTAATTCTTGAACCCGAAGACAATTTCGCTAGAGAGTCAGATTTCTGAGCCTCTACTTTGTTCATTGATGTCTGTGCTCTTAATGATTGTGTGTTTGTTGCAATTCTTAATCCCATACTAATCTCCTAGAATCATACCTTCCTCCTTAAAATTTAGATTCAAACAGCCTTGTATGAATCTTTGTTTTTGTCTGCATCAGTCCCATCCGATGCATGCTTTGAATATCGGAGTAGTAAAAACAAACTAAAGTATTTTCTTCAAAAATTAGGCAGTATTTTCCATATTTTCATTGGAGAAAACTAATCGGGTATTGATGTGTTTTGTATGAATTTAGTGACTTAATAAAAAATAATTCTTGATGAAATTACTCTTACTTTTTGCCTTGGACAGCTTTGATCAGGTTACTAGTAGAATATCCGTCTTTAAACATGAGGCTTTTCACTGTGCCTCCCAATGATAATACGAAATCTGAACCAACTATTTGATCCGGTCTCCAGTCGCCACCTTTCACAAGTATATTTGGTTTAATTAATTTGATAATTTCCAGAGGTGTTTTCTCAGTGAAAACTTGAACGCAATCAACCGCTCTTAAATTTAGAAGCATGTTGCCCCTATCAGCTTCATTATTAATCGGTCTATCAGGCCCTTTAAGCTCTCTGACACTTGCATCTGAATTGATAGCAACGATTAAAACGTCACCTTGAGACTTTGCTTCGTTTAAATACTCAACATGGCCAAGATGAAGAATATCAAAGCAGCCATTAGTGAAAACAATTTTTTTGTTTTTATTTTCTTCCAGGAATTTTTTAGTCTCAGGAGAAAGAGTCTCCATTACTTCACCACTTTAGTTTCAGAGAGTCTTCCCTGAAAATCGAGTAGCATAGGGAGAAATAGAGCAACGCCAGAGCAAAGAGAAATTAAAGCACGGGCAAAAGTATGTTTCACACTGACTTCGCCGCCATCTGCTTTAACTAATCTCAGAGAAAAAATTGTTTTTCCAGGAGATGCACTCAAATCCAATATCGTGAAATAAAGCACGTAATAAATAGAGAAAATTGCTGCTGCAAACATTGCTAAGTCTTGAGGAGAAATCAAGCGAGAATACATATTGAACTCAATACCAGAAGCAAATACTAAAAGTGCTCCTGTAAGTGCAACAAAACTCAAAATTACACAAACATCAATGACCCATGCCATAAACTGCAATGTTTGGGGGGCATTTTTTAATGTTGATGTTTTTTCTTTTTTAATTTCTTCTTTAATCGGACGTTCAAAAAGATTCTGAGTTTGAACCTCAACTGGCTTAGCTCCATAAAAAGCTTCAAGGCCAGACGGCATATGATTATTGATCACTGCTTTAGTGGCAGACTGGCTTAATGATGTCGGCAATGAATTTAACGCTGGATTTACCGGCGATTTTGCTGCACCAAAATTTTTAGTTTCTTTCGGAGAAGGCTTAAATGAAGGGCGTTTTGTATCCTGGTGAAAACCAAGACCCTTAGTCATAGGCTTAAATGTATCTTCACTGATTTGAAATTCATCAAGATCAATTTGAATTGGTGGAGAAGATTTTACTGGCGTTGTTGAATTATGCTCTTTATTCATGCTCTACCTGATTTAAGTGTTTCTTTTTAAAGAATCCCACAAACAATACAAAGCATCAATGATATTTTAGCTGTTAAAGTTACGAATTTTGTCCGGCCAGTAAATAACCTACCGAAGATGCGACGGCTGTCGGAGCTCTTAAAATGGGAGTAGGTAAGTGGATCTCGTGAATTTTCGAAAATTTCAGTATCAACGACACCTCAGAAGGAGAAAAACCCCCTTCAGGGCCAATAAGAATTGTTTTTTTATACAGATCTTTCAAATTTGATGCTGGGCCTTCTGATGTTTTAGAATTAAAAAATACGAGCGTGTCTTGATAGGTATTTAAAAAATCAGAAAGCTTAACCTGCTCATGAATAATAGGAAAAAAAGGATTGTTCGATTGAATGAGAGCACTTTCCAGGATTCTTTGCACTCTATCACTTTCTACATAATCGTATTGAGAAAACTCAGAAGACATTGGATAGATATCTTTGATACCAAGCTCTACCGCCATCTTTAGAATATCTTCAAATGCGTCTTTTTTAGGGTTTGCAATCGCCAGGGAAAGCTCATGGCCTCTTTCTAGTACTTCTTTTGATGAAACAAAAATTTCCACCAAATTTTTAGTAATCACTTTAACTTCACCGCCAAGCTTGATTCCCTTTCCATTTAAAATAATGATTTTCTCACCGGCCTTCACGCGTACAACATTTAAGTGGTGAGCAGCATCTCCAGAAATAATTAATACTTCGGAAGCTTCTATGGAATCAAATGAGTGGAAGATCGCTCTCAAGTTCTATCCTTAAATAAAATGGCACTCCAATCACCTTTTGTAGCAACTGAAACTTCATCCATATGCGAATAGTTTTTTATGATGTTTTCTACCTGGTGATTAAGAATTCCTGAGACAATCAGGTATCCACCATTAGCGACAGAAGCAGTAATACTTGGTTTTTCACTGATGAGGACGTGCTCAAGAATATTCGCGAAAACAACATTATATTTTTTAGGCTGATATCTATCTCTGATAATTAACTCTGTTCCTTCAAGATTTTGTCCTTCGAAATTAAGAACAAGATTTTGTGTACAGTTTTCTAAAGCACTTCTATCGATATCACAAAAGTGAGTTTTGAGTTTCTTGGTTTTCATTGCAGCAATTCCAAGAATGCCGGACCCACATCCAAAATCAAGACAAGTGTCATTTGAGTTTAGTTCATTTTGAATTTTATCAAATAAGACTAGACACAAAAAAGTCGTCTCATGTGTGCCTGTGCCAAACCCCATCCCTGGATAGATATAAACTTGAGTTGTAGATTTGTTAACGTGAGTATCACTCATCCATTCTGGAATAATTTCCAGGTTAGATGAAACATAAATTGGATTATAAAATTTCTTCCATTCGGCATTCCAGTCTTCAAAATCTCTTTGAGCAGTGAAGAGTGAAATTTCTGGATAATTTTGTTTTATAAAAAAGACAAACTCTGCTGAGTTAGTTTCAAAATCACCTTGGTAAAAAAAGTATTTATAAGTGAAGTTATCCTGATCAACAATGGCTGCCTGTACTTCATCAATCAAACTCTCAGGAATATCTCCCCCTGAATAAGCTCTTTCTCCAAGGATAGCATCAACCCTTGCTTCTTCTAATGAAAACTCTTCAACTCCGTCACAGCCATAATCTTCTACTGCATAAGCGTTGAGAGAAGGTGCCCACTCAACTGTTTCGCGAGTAAATCCAAGAAGAACGAAATTAAATTTTTTATTTTCCACAATTTTTCTCTAACTTTTTAAGGGGATAAAAACTTCCAGATGATTCAAGTTTGATATCTGAAAGACAATTTCTTCCAATCCAGATGATATTTGGGTGCCATAAGTTAATAGTGGCATAATCTGAATTAATAAGATTTGAAGCCTGCTTATACAGCAAAGTTCTCTTTGTGGCATCTGTTTCTACGGTGGCCTTGTCTAAAATAGTGTCTAATGCCGGATTAATATAACCCACACGATTTCCACCTTTTGGCGGTACATTTGTAGAGTGGAAAACAAACTTAAGCATATCTGGCCCAGTAAAACCTACCCACTGCCCAACGACAATATCAAATTTTCCGGCCTTAAAAGCACTCATATAAGTTCCCCATTCCTGGATACTTACATTGACGATCATTCCTTCTTTCTCAAAAAAATGTTGAAGAACTTCTACGACTTCAATACTTGCTTTGTTGTTGCTTACCTTCCAATCTATCTCCAGTAGTTTTCCATTTTTTGCAAGGATTCCATTTTTATTCTTAACCCATCCTGCTTCTGTAAGAAGCTTTCTCGCTTCCTGCACATCATTTTTTTCAATTTCAGTCTGCTCATACATATCCCCAAAGGCAGGAGAAAACATTCCGACAGAAAGAACGGCAGTATTTTTAAGTTTGTATTCGAGAATTTCTTTTCTTGGAATTAATAATGAGAATGCTTTTCTCACTTTTATATCTTGGAAAAGTTCTCTCTTGTGATTAATCCCCATAAATTGGAAATTCCCACTCGGCATATCCCAAACTCTAATTCCTGGTTGCGACTTTAACCAGAAAACCTTTCGTGGAGACATATTGGCAACAGAGAGATCAATTTCTTTATTGATAAGCTTTAAAGCAAGAGTCGTTTCATCTTTTACAACTTTAAATACTAACGTCGGTTTTGAAGTGTCCCTTGGCTCAACAATAATCTCAAGTGGCTCTATGGCTTTTAAAACATAATCACCGCATCCGATTATATCTTGTGGTTCAAAGACTTCTGCATTGGGATTTTTTAACTTAACAATTTTTAAAAGAGAAAGATTAGATAAATTTTCAAGTGAGAAATTTTTATAAACAATCTGTACTGTTTTATCATCAAGAACATTTACAGCCTCAATAGATTCATAAGCTCCCATGAAAGTTGATTTAATTTTATTGTCTTTAGCAAAATACTCATATGATCTTTTTACATCATTGGCCGTAACAGCTGTTCCATCGCTAAAAGTCATGCCTTGTTTTAATTTAAACGTAAGCACTTGTTTTGACCCCGACATTTTATCTTCGTAAGATTCACAAGCAATGCACATGAATTGCATTTTTTCATTGAAATCCACAAGAGATGAATGAATTAAACGATTGATGTTTTGTGAGTTTGCATCAGTTGAATAAAATGGTGTCATGCTATTAGGTGCAGCAGAAATCGCTATATTGATTTTTTCCTGAGCACTCACATGACCAAATACGCTTATGCACAGTAGAACTAGTATTGCTTGAAACAGCTTCATGCTCGTCTTCCTTCTTTCTTTTGTTACTACTTTAATCTATCATTTTATTCATAAAATACAATTGAGGAGAGCTCTAGTGCACATCATTTCTATTTGCGGAGGGTCTGGATCAGGCAAGACAACTTTCGCTGACAAAATCAGAAAAAACGTCGACCAGGAAGTCGCGATTCTTCATATGGATTCTTATTATCTTCCGAAGCTGCCCAAAGATCTAAAAACTTCAACAGGCAGACCTAATTTTGATCATCCTGATGCTTTTGACTGGGATCTGCTAACAAAACACCTGCAGATGCTTAAGAGCGGTAAATCAATTAAAAGTCCACATTACGATTTTAAGAAAAATGCCAGATTAAAAACATCCAGTCTTGTTAAGCCAACAAAGGTTGTATTATTCGAGGGAATTTTTAGTCTCTATCAAGAAGAAATCAGAAAGATGTGTGACATCACAACTTTTCTTCACGTTGAAGCCGACATACGATTTATTAGAAGACTTCATAGAGATGTTGAAGAAAGAGGCAGATCACTAGACTCAGTTATTACCCAGTACTATGAAACGGTAAGGCCAATGTATCAAAAATACCTTGACCCACAAAGACAATATGCCGATTTTATCGTTGGTGAAGAAACAGATATTGCTGCTTCCATTCTAGCTGCAAAAGTTAATCAACTCCTACATGCAAAAGAAAAAGTTATTAAAAAAGGAAAGAAATGAGTAAAAATTTAATCAAGATTAAACCTGTTGGTGGTGTAGGACAAATCGGTTCAAACATGACTTTAGTTCAGGGAGACAACGACATAATCTTGATTGATGCCGGCATTCTTTTTCCCTATGAAGATTTTTTCGATATTGATTATTTAATACCAGATCTTGACTCCATTCCCACCCCAAGCCATCTTGTTATCACTCATGGCCACGAAGATCACATCGGTGCCGTTTTGCATGTTGTGAAAAAATTTCCAAAGATTAAAATTCTAGCTTCACCATTTACAGCTGGATTAATTAGAAAAAAACTAGAGTTCAATCACCATCCATATCCCGTCACAGAGTATAAGCATTATGATCAATTAGGATTTCATGATTTCACAATTGATCCTATTCACGTTAATCACTCTATTCCGGAAACTGTAGGACTATTGATTAAAGATGCTGCAGAAGAGGTCGGATTTTTCTTTATCTCTGATTTCAAGATTGATTTTAAAACTATATATGAGCGACCTTTTGATTTTGATAAGCTTGTTAAAAACTCAAAGAACCTTAAAAAGAGAGTTCTTCTTTGCGATAGCACCAATATTACGAGTAGTACAAAAGAGACACCATCAGAACACGATCTTATACCTGTTATTGATCAAATTTTTGAAGAAGCAAAAAACCGCATCTTCATTACATGCTTTTCATCCAACATTCACAGACTAATGACTTTCATTAATTTGTGCAAAAAACATAATAAAAAAATTATTCCCCATGGCCGCTCGATGATTAGTTATTTAAATACGGCCAACGAATTAGGAATGATTCCTGATTTTCCGACTGTCGTAAAGCAGGCCGATTCGCTAACTGGAAAAGAAGATAACATTGTAGTTTTACTTTCTGGATGTCAGGGAGATTTCAGGGGAACATTTAGACGCTTTTGTATTGGAGAAGACTCTCAATTTAAGCCTAGGCCTGAAGATACTGTTTTATTATCTTCAAAGGCGATTCCTGGAAACGAAAAAAAGATTTCTTTATTGATTAATAAACTCTCTGAAGTTGGATGCACTGTCATTACAGCTGCCGATAAATTAATTCACGTTTCTGGGCATCCGGGAAAAACTGACTTAAAAATGCTTTATGAGAAATTTAATCCTACTGATATCGTCCCTATTCATGGAGAGAGCTACTTCATTCGTGAGCATATCGAATTTGTAAAAACCGCCTATCCATCTGCAGAAGCTCATTATTTCAATAATCACGATGAACTCATTATCACCAAAGACTTAAAGCTTAAGATTGTAGACGGAGAGACTATTGAGCCGGTTATTATTCACGGTAAAGGAATTGTTCTTCAAAAAGAAAAAATCAGTGAGCGAAGAAAACTGGCCTGTAATGGTGCTATTTTTATTTCGCTTAAATTAACTTCTACGAGAGCAAAGGTAGAAAAATTCACCTTTAACTTTATGGGCCTTCCCACAATTATTAACCCTGGTGATGAGAAATTTAAGAGATTTCTTGAAAATTATTTCATAAAAATTAATTTCAAGGATGAAGAAAAGACAAATGAAGAGTTAAGAATTGCGGTCAGAAAGTATTTTGATCAGATTCTTGGATATAAACCTATAACGACCATTCATATACTATGAACAATTTCTTTCAAGAAAACATTTTTGCGATTATTTTATTTTTGTTATTAATTATTCTTTTATTAATAGCACTGATTGGTGTCATTGTTGTTAAGTTATTGCTTGCACCAAAAGAAGTCGCTCAACCTAAGGCCGCTGCTCCCGCTGTTTCACCGACGATTACTCCAGAAGTTGTGATCCCAAACTTTAAAAAACTCTCCGAAGAAAAAGTGGCCGAAAAATACTATTGTGAAAATCATCCCGACATTCCCTCAGTAGGAACTTGTCTTATTTGTGAAGATGTTTTTTGTGAACAATGCCTGATTGAGCATGATGGACTTTATTTCTGCAAAGAACATTTTAAAATTTTTGCTAATAATAAGTGGAAGCAAATAACTGATGTTAAAACTACGCCAGACACTCCAGAAGAAGGCCTTTACATCTATAACTTTAAACGCCACTTGTGGAATGACCGTAAAGTTCCAAGTTTTGTTTTAACTCATTATAAAATTAATATCGAAGAAGACTTTATTGAATCTTTTATACAGTTGAATGTTGTGGTTGATGCAGCAGTTGAATTGGCGGAGGATTTAGAGAAATTTAAGGTCAGGCACTAGGCCTGACCCCAAATATTTAAGACTTAAAGGTCGATGTTCTTGTTAAACTCTCTGTGAGCTGGTCTTTGTTCAGATGCTTTCTCTTCTTTTCTTAGGTAAGAAGGAGTATCAAATTCATCTTCATCAAAATTAATGAATCCTAATTTTTCAGCAATTGATTTCGCTCTCGTGTTTGATCCTACACCAGACTCAGAAGCAGGTGTTGAGTTCATAGAAGAATTTTGAGACTGAGGACGAGCACCAGTATTTTCATAACGGTTCGCTGCATCTCTGATTTGTTGAATCAGTCTAGATGGTGGTTGTTGAGCGGCTGGCTGTTGAGAAGCAGTGTATCCTGCTGCATTTTCTTCTTCTTGAGCTGATTGGTTAGTATAAGCATTTCTATCGCTCATGAATCTATCAAAATCAGAACGCTCTTCAGTTGTAGCGATGTGAGATTGAGAAGGTGAAGCTACTGGAGTAGAGATTGGTTCTCTCATTGGTTGAGCTTCAACTACTGGAGCAGATACTTGAACAGGAACTTCCATCATTTGAGGAGCTGGTGCCTGAGGAGCAATATAAACTGGTTGTTGAGGTTGGGCCATTGGCTGAGATACCGGCTGTTGTGGAGCCGAGTACTGCTGAGCTACTTGAGATGATTGAGTATTATTCGATTGCATATTCATAGTCGTTGTCATGTTTGAAGATGACATTGAAGACATTTGAGAACTCATCGCTGCGTTTGCTCTGATCTGTCCACCAAGTCCAGTTGCAATAACTGTAACTTTAATATCGTCACCAGCGTTGTTATCGATAACTGTTCCAAAAATGATTTCAGCATTTTCATCAGCAGCTTCCATAATCAATGTTACAGCTTCATTAGTTTCATGCATTGAAAGTGTGTCACTTCCAGTGATGTTGATGATGATACCTGTAGCTCCATTGATTGAAATATCTTCAAGAAGAGGTGAGCTGATTGCTTCAGTAGCAGCTTTAATTGCGCGACCAGCACCGTTAGCAACCCCAGTACCCATAAGAGCAAGACCTTTGTTGGCCATAACTGTTGAAACGTCAGCAAAGTCTGCATTGATGTGACCAGTGTTATTGATCAGATCAGAAATACCGCGAACTGCATTTAGTAAAACTTCGTCAGCTTTCTTAAATGTATCTACTAGAGATAGGTTTTCTCCAGCAAGGTATAAAAGTCTTTGGTTAGGAATCGTGATAAGTGAATCTACACTTTCTTCAAGATTTCTGATTCCTTCTTCCGCTTGTTTAAATCTTTTTTTACCTTCGAATACGAATGGTTTTGTAACAACACCAACAGTAAGAGCTCCAAGCTCCTTAGCTAGTTTTGCGATAACTGGAGCAGCTCCAGTACCTGTACCACCACCCATACCAGCAGTGATGAAAACCATGTCAGCACCTTTTAGTACTTCAGAAATTTTTTCATAATCTTCAAGAGCAGACTTTTTTCCGATTTCAGGATTAGCTCCAGCTCCAAGACCTTTAGTAACAGTTCCACCTAACTGAATTTTTGTTTCAGCAAGAGAAATGCTTAATGCTTGAGCATCAGTATTAGCAACAATATATTCAACACCAGAAAGACCTGAACGGATCATTGTATTTACAGCGTTACATCCGCCTCCACCAACTCCGACAACCTTAATTCTAGCTCCATTGATTCTGTTATTTGCATCTGTCATTTCGAACATATATTCCTCCTAAGGGAACCTTAAACTATAAAATTAAAAAATTTCTTTAAATACTGATTTCAGTGACTCGCTCAGTTTTCCAATCAGATCGTTATTCGACTCTGTTGTATCTTTTTCTTTAAAAGTCACTCTATGATTTCCAGTTGCCTGACCCTGAACATGGACATACGGCTTTCTCTTAGCTGCTTCCAGTAAAAGACCAAGTACTGTTGAATATTTCGGGTTTTGCATAATGTTTGTCATTCCACCAAATGGAATTGGAAAACCAATTTTGCAAGATCTCATAAGAATATATTCACCTAGCTCTGGCATTCCTTTAATAAGAGCACCACCACCAGTTAGAACAAATCCACCGGCCACTTCGCTGATAAGTTTTTTGTCGTCGATCATTGCGCGAACAACATCGAAGAGCTCTTCAGCACGTGCACCTAAAACTTCAGCGACTACACTTAATTGTACTTCGCGAGGTTTTGTACCTGACATACCTTGAACAGTGATATGTGCTGATTGATTTAATTGCTCAGCAAGTACACTTCCGTGATTGATTTTAATTCTTTCTGCTTCATTGTGAGGAATTTTTAAAGCGACAGCTAAGTCGTTTGTAAAATGGTTTCCGCCAATGGGAATAATTTGCGAATGGATCAGGCTTCCATCTTTCCATACAGCGATATCAGTTGTTCCGCCGCCGATATCGACAAGGACAACACCCAGCTCTTTTTCTTCGTATGAAAGAACTGCTTCAGAAGAAGCAAGAGGCTGAAGAGTAATATGTTCAGCTTCAATTCCTGTCTGCTCAACACACTTAACTAAATTTTGAATTAATGGAATTGAACCTGTAACGATGTGTACGTGAGCTTCTAATCTCACTCCACACATACCAATTGGATTTTTAATTCCTGTCGTATTGTCTACGCGAAATTCCTGAGGAATCACGTGAAGGATATCTCTGTCGCTTGGAATAACAACTGCTTTAGCAGCTTCCAAAACACGATCAACATCGTCTTGAGTTATTTCTTTACCTTTAATAGCAACAACGCCTGATGAGTTGAAGCTGTAGATGTGACTTCCGGCAATACCGATAGTCGCTCCACTAATATTCACTCCGGCCATTAGTCTTGCTTCTTCAAGCGATGACTGAATCGAGCGGACTGTCTTATCAATATTAACAACTGAGCCTTTCTTAAGACCATAAGAAGGGTGAGTTCCGATACCGATAATTTCTAATTCTTGATTGGGATGTTGAAGACCAACGATTGTACAAACTTTCGTTGTTCCTACATCGAGACCTACGATGATATTCTTTTCGTTCATAGTGAGAATCCTTTCTCTATATAGATACGATTTACAACAGATTCATTCTGTCATCTAAAATGCTAGAATTTATCGTTAAACTTGACAACAACTTTTTTGCTATTTGTAAGATTGATAATGGCAGGAATCTTTTCTTTTAATTCCATGTAGTTCACAATCTTATCCAACTTAACCAGCTTGTCGCTCCACTCATCTAGTCCCATAAAGACACTAGATGGATGGCCATTTATCGATAAAATGATGGTTAATTCCTTATTGTCGTTCAAAATAACCTCAGATAATTTCTTTCGGAGCCCCGGTCTCATCTCTTTTACAAGGCCTGTAATGTCTGACTGAACCTTATCTTCCATCTCACCAACTGGCATAGAAAGGTATGGTAGGTCCTGAGTCAGCTTCTTTTCAGAGCGCAGCAGCGCTTCATAAGTCGGGTCATATAATTGGCCGTTATCCACAAGGATGGCCTCGTATGAATCAGATGAATCTTTTCTATAGATCTGAACTTTCATCAACGGCTCTGGGCAATTGAAGTTTAGGTCTAAAACTTTACTGAATGGATCGTATTGAATTTTGTAATCAGAAACAAAGTATTTTTCTGACCACTTGTCGTTAATCATTTTCATTTTCACATCTCGAAGTGAATGAGACTGCTCAAATGCTTTAACAACTTGAAGTGCCATCGTTCCAGCTGGACGAGTAGGGCATTTTCCTAAATTTGATCGGTATGAGAGATCAGCGTTGAATTGCTCTGTTGGGCCAAGAGAAGACACAACTATATTGGTAAGAACCAATATAACTACAACTGTAGCTGCTATGATAAATTTTCTAGACTTAAAAAATGCCATCCTGACTTTCTCTACTTTTTAATAGTACTTTTAAGTTTCCTGCTTCTTGCTAAAACTCAACTTCAGTTTCAAAATCTACGCCGTACTGTAATTTCATTTCTTTCTGAAGAACGTTAATCATTTGCATAACATCTTCGAAAGAGCTCTCGCCACGATTTTCCATGAAGTTGGCGTGCTTCGGACTAATCTGTAAATTCTTAATCGTTAGACCCTTCAGGCCCATTATATCTATAAAAAGACCCGCGCGACAAGTCACATCGCTTCGTTTATCGTGGTGGTTTTTGAAAATGCATCCACACGTCCATTCTTTAAGAGGTTGCGTACGAGTTCTCATTTCTAAATACTCTTTTATTTTTTTAGAAATAGCTTCATCCAAACCAAAGTGAATTAGTCGGGCTTGATAAATAATATCTCCGTCATCAACGAAGTGATTGTGTCGGTATGAGAAAGAAGACTTATCAATAATAACCGACTTTTCTTCTCCGTTTTTAGTCACAAGATTCACTTCCTTTATAACACTTCCAATCTCACCGAGATTAGTTCCAGCGTTCATAAAGATGGCCCCGCCTAAGCTGGCCGGAATTCCTGTGAAAACTTCCCATCCTTTAAGGCCATACTTATTAGCATGACTCGTAAGAGTCGCTAAGCTTACAGATCCAGGGAGAATATATTCATTTTTTGGTGAATCAAAAATAGAGCGATCAAATTCAAAATCAAGTTGAATGTAAGGGATTTCGGTCTTCGTTGGTAAAAGAACATTTGCTCCCCAGCCAAGCGCTCTATATGAAATCTTATTTTTAGTAAGTTCTCTTAAACAGTATTTTAAACCTTCTACTGATTTAACTGTAATAAGATCTCCACGAGCATCAAGTCTCATGGTGGAGTATTTTTTTAAGTCTTTGTCGAGTTCGACGACAACATCTGTATGATTTAAAATTTTTGAAAGCATGATTGAATATTACTGAGATCGAAAAGAATTGTCTAATGGCTTGCTGGAATCGCGTAGGGAACCATCAATTTAGCTATTTCGTAGTATCCCAGTGCTCCAGGATGCTCGTCTTTATCTCCAAACCGGGTAGAGTAATACTGTACTCCTCCATTTTCTGCTTTGAATTTATTTGCCAGCATAAGGCCAACATCCATAAACTCAACATTAGATTTTTTCCTACCTTTCCACCATGCTCTTAGAACATCATCTATAAAACGGAAACTGCCATCTCGTTTAGGCGCATAGGTTTGTATAACAACTTTCGCCCCCGTAAGCTCCACCATTTTTATAATGGCCTCAAGATCACTGATAATCCAATCTCTTTCCCGATTTCTTTCAATATCTATAATTTTAAGACTATCAATCTCTGCTTTTTTATTAGTTTGTTCAACAAGATGATTAAATCTTTCATTTAACTCAGGTCTATCTTTGATTGCTAGCTTTAGCATTCCCAATACATCTGTCTGAGGAGAATTAGGATTAAAATACAGTCCTCGTTCCGCTACTTGTATTAAAATTTCAGGCGATGCATTTTTTCTTTGAAGTGATTCAAAAAGTCTCAAGTCTGTTGGATTTGCTTTGCTAAGTTTTTGCACGAAGGCGATTTCATCTTGAACTGATTTTAAATTTAAAGGTTTTTCAAAAAGATACCATTCCTCCATCTCCTTAATAGACAATGGAATAGAGCTATAATCTAGCGACTGCATATACGTTTTCACAAAGGCCCTAGACTTTTCTCCCATCAAAGATTCGTTTAGCCTTAATAATTGCCAAACTTCATAATTAAAAGCTTTGGTGATCGAGAGAGTTTTTTGCATATATTCTAAGAAGAGGTCTTCATCGTGAAAAATTTGTAAGTAAATAGCAGCAATCAATCTTGAAGCAGCTGGGTTTAAGTCTTTTTCATAAATGTACTTCAATGCACTTATAGCTTCCTCGGCTTCTTCTTTACTAAGATTTTTAGTTTGGTATATCGACTCTCTTTCTAGATGCCCCAACCAAAGATAGCCTAAGGCCCTTTGAGATTCTTTAAGCGATACGCCTTTAAATGTATTGGAAAATTCTGAATGAGACTTGGCCGTATTTAATAAAATTTCTCCAAGCTTGAAGGTGCTTAAAAACCTGAAGTGTTCATAGATATTATCGAGATGAAAAGATCCTCTTCGATGATGGTTCTCATCTAAGAAATCGGCATATTTATATTTATTCCAGTGATTGGCCTCTCCTGCCATTATAAAAACAATATTTGGCCTATCCTTTTGAAGCCAATCAGGCATTTTTTCTCGAATATAGCTCGTATTAACATTTACTCTTCCTCTATTTATTACAGAATAATGACCAGGATGATCCCGGTTAAGAAGAGTTTCAAGCTGAGCAGGGTAGTCCTTACCAAGAGGAGCACCAGTGCCAAAAGTGTGGGAATTGCCAGCAGTCATAATTGTTACAGCTGATCTTGAATGTTTCGCACCGGCCTTAAACATTTCAATGAATCCAAAAAAGCGCAGAGACAGCTCAATAACAAATAGAGCAAACACAATACCTAGAGCTAAGGCAGCAAATTTAGACTTTGTTTTTTTGTTCCTCGCAATTTTTCTCATTTCATCCTAATTTAATTACTTTTAGACATTACGTAGGGAAACATTAATTGTGCAATTTCTTTATAACCTTCAGCATTTTGATGATCATCCATTGGCCCAAACATTTTCGTATAATATTTTTCGCCGCCTTTTTGAAGACTAAAAAGCTCTTTTAAGTCTGCATTAACATCCATAAATTGAATATTGGACTTATCTTTCCTATTCTTCCACCACTTTCTTAAAACCACATCTGCAAATCGTTCTTCTCCACTCTTGAGGGGAGGATATGACTGCACAACAGGATGAGCACCACTCTTTTGAACCATTGTTATGATTTGCTCGAGATCACTAATGATCCATTCTTCTTCTAATTCACCTCTTGATTTCATTTTTTTAAAATCAAAAGCATCTATTTTTTTTGTAGTCTTATCTAAAATCGTATCCATTCGATTTTTCTGCTCAGGCTTCTTTGTAACGATAAAGCTCGCAAGATCTAGTAAATTATTAATCGGCGCCATTGGATTTAATAGATTAGTAGCCTCGATAGCATCCATTGCTTTATCTGGATTGCTAAACATATTTCTTTCGACAATCACTTTAGCCGTTTCGATACTGGCCGGATAAGCCGATAAAAAAATGTCTATCAATTCATCCGCATTTTTTTTATTTTTCACAAGATCGAGATTTTTAGCTGAGTAATGCCAAGACACTATCATTTCGATTTTGTCGGCATTTTTTTTCTGACGTAGTTTTTCAATGATGAGATTTTTATATTGGTCCTGGGCCTTCGTTAAAGACATCACACTATTAGTTAAAATTCTATAAGGTCCAAAGTTAAAAACATCTCTTGAGTCTACAATATTTTCTAAAATGCCTAATGCCTCATCAATTTTACCTTTTCGATATAACAACAACTCAGAGAGAATCTCGCCGGCTTCAAGGCTTTTATCTTCCTTATAAATATAACTTAAACTCTTGATCGCTTCTTCAACCTGAGCATTACTCAGTTGAGAAATATTATATCCAACATATTGAAACAAATTTCCAAGCCATAAATAACCAACCATTTTCGCTGAAGATTTATTTAATGGTGTTGATTTAAAAGTATTTGAATACCCCGTATAGGCAGTCTCATTCCATGTTTCAGCTCTGCTTGTAAAAAGCTCAAACAATTTAAAAATTTTTAACCATCTCAACTTTTCCGTGAACGTGCTTACAAAAATAGGACTTTCCCCATTTCTTTTTGTGATAAATTCCCAATAACCATACTTGTTCCAACTATTAGGCTCTCCGATCATAATAAAAACAATTTGAGGGGAGTATTTTTTCAACCATTCCCCAGTATTCTCTCGAATATAACTGCTATTGGCGGCACCTTTCCCCGTATTAATAACCTGATAGTAATTACTCTTAACTTCATTCAACATTTCATTCAACTGATTCGAATAACTTTTCCCTGGAGGAGCTCCTATTCCTGCAGTATACGAGTTACCCAAACTAAGAATGCGGTATTTTGTATCTTTGGAAATTTGATTTTTATCAAGCTCGGCATTTTGTATATATCCGATGGCCCTTAAAGAGATTTCAACAATCACGATCGCAAAAATGAGACCTAGGATTAAGGCCATAATTTTTTTAAAATATATTTTTACTGTATTCATAAGTTTTTATCAGTACTCAACACATAAGGAAGCATTATTTTAGCAATTTCTTCATAACCTAAATCATTTTGATGATTGTCATTTGGGCCATATTTTTTAGTATAATACTTATTCCCCTCGGGGCCATTAAATAATTTTTTCATTCTTACTTCTACATCCATAAAAGCAAGATTCGTTTTTGAACTTCTATTCTTCCACCAATTTCTTAAAACCAAATCAGCGAAACGATTTTCACCGTTTTTTAAGGGTGGATAGGTCTGAACAATAGGAAAAGCGCCACTGTCTTGAACCGTTTTGATTATGGATTCTAGATCACTTATAATCCATTCTTCCTCTAGATTTTGCTCAAAAACCATATTCTTAAAATCTAATCCTTCAAATTTATCCTCGAGCTTCGTGAGGAGTTTTTCGAATTTAGGTTTTAATGATGGGGTAGTTAGTTCAGTTCTATTTAAGAGTGTATTGACCTGACTCAATGGATTAAGAAGGACGGTTTTTTCAATGTAATCCAGTAATTTTCCTTGCGAATCATGAGGAAGTGATTCCAATAAAATTCTTGTTGTTTGAATACTACTTGGATAAGTTTGATGAAGTGCCTCAAGATAACTAATTCGATCTACGCCATTTAACAAATTTTGATCAGGCTCAGATTCATGCCACTTGGTTATAAAATCTAATTTTAAAGGAAGTGGTCTTGTTAATATCTTTTCTTTAATTTCAGCTAATGTTTTAGATTCATTTTTATTTAATTTTGAATCATCTATAGATTGTAAAATTTTATATTGACCATAATTAAAATCAGATGTGCTCTCAATGGCTTCATTTAGAAACTTAAGTCCTAGTGAAACCTGATTCTTTTTCATTATTAAGATTTCTGCCACTAGCCTAGTGGCCACTGGATTTTTTTCTATTTTATTTAAAAAGATAAGACATTCTAACGCTTCATCAATTTGATTAGGTTTTAAAAGAGGCATTCCCCTGAATTGTCCTCCAATTTCTAGAGCACCTAACCACGAGTAAGCTAAAATTTTTTTATGTTTTTCATCTAATGGAATTGAAGTAAAGGTGTTCGAATATTTAACTCCTGCACTTTTATTCCAGGTCTCTGGTCTATTCATCAACAGGGAATAAAGCTTAAAGATTTTTAATAATCTTATTTTCTCTATAAAAGAATCTAAAGAAAGAGTGTTCAATTTCTTTTTCTGATTTAAAAAAGACCAATATCCATATTTATTCCAATTATTAGGCTCACCCGTCATGATAAAGACAATCTTAGGTTTATGAGTTTCTAGCCAACCAGGAATTTTTTCTTTGATATAGCTGCTATTGACTGCACCTTCACCTTTATTTATTACTTCATAATAATCTGCACGATAATTTTTTAATTTAGTATTGAGTTGCTCAGGATAGCTCATTCCATCACTGGCACCAATTCCAGCAGTGTATGAATTTCCAACAGCAAGAATTTTGTATTTAGATTCACCAACAACAGAGGACTTGTCAGTCACCACAGTGGCCTGCTTAAAACCTTGTACATAACCCAGTATTCTTAGCGATAGCTCAACAATCACTAGCGAAAAACAAATACCTAAAAAAAGTGCAATAACTTTTTTTGTAAACTTTAGATTATTCAAGACCTGCCCACTTACGAACAGTTTTTCCAATTGTGCCCGCCCCAAGAGTTACGACAATTGTTTTTTCTGCCTTGTGTGATTCGATTACGCCTACTAGTTTATCGATACTCTCTATCTTTTTTGCAAATCCTGGATGAAGTCTATTGATGTCTTCAACCAGCCTATCTGTTGAAATGCCATCTATTGGACTTTCACTGGCCGCATAAATTGGAAGCAAATAAAGCTCATCAGCATCATTAAAACAATGAAGGAACTGATCCCAACAGTCTCTCGTGCGAGTGAATCTATGAGGTTCAAAAATAACGATTTTTTTATAATCTGCTCTCGTATCTTTTACGATTCTCAACGTCGAAGCGATCTCTGTCGGATGGTGACCATAGTCGTCTACAACTTCAAAGGTTTTATCTTTCATTAACAATTGAAAACGTCTTCCAACACCTTCAAGTTTGCATACAGACTTAGCAATTTCCTTAAAGCTTAGTCCCATGTGGAAAGCTAATGCTGTTGCTCCAAGACTGTTTAAGATATTATGGCGTCCAGGTAGATTGATTTTAAATCTTTCCTGCTTTTCGCCTTTATAATAAACATCAAAGCTTGTATCAAAATGTCCAAACTCAATATTTCTTGCTTCAAAATCTGCAGCAATATCGATTCCAAAAGTAACAGCAGGTCTCTTGATTTCAGTCTTAAGTTTCATTAACTTTTCATCGTGAGCGTTCAAAGCAACAACACCATAAAAAGGAATTTTATTAGAGAAATCAACGAACGCTCTGAAGAGATTTTCTTCAGTACCATAATGATCCATGTGATCGTTGTCGATATTTGTGATAACTGACATAACCGGAGTTAATAAAAGAAATGATCCATCTGATTCATCCGCTTCAGCTACAAGGTAGTCACTCTGACCAACTTTTGCATGCCCATCCAGGTTTTTAACAATTCCACCAATGATATATGTTGGATCAAGTTTGCATTCCTGAAGGATGGTCGCAAGAAACGATGTTGTCGTTGTCTTCCCGTGAGTACCAGCAACAGCAAGACCGTATTTTAAGCGCATAAGCTCAGCAAGCATTTCAGCTCGTCTGATAATTGGAATACCATCTGCGCGGGCCCTTAACATTTCTGGATTAGATTCATTAACAGCAGATGTATGAACAACAACTGTTACTTCATTTAAGTTTTCAGCCTTGTGGCCAATATGGATTTCTGCTCCCATTTTTTTTAATTTTTTAACATTTGCTGATTCAGCGACATCTGATCCGGAAACTTTATATCCCAGAGACAAGAGGACTTCAGCAATCCCGCTCATTCCAATTCCACCAATACCAACAAAATGAATCTTAACAATGTTTGGCTTTAGGGCCGAGTGATTGCGGAACATAGACTCTCCAAAATTTTATGGGATGAAAATTATACTAAAACTTCTGAATCAACTTCTTCTTCAACACGCTTTGATCTTGAAGCAGTTTTACGAGGTTTGTAATCTTCAGTTCCATTTACTAATTGCTCTCTATGACCTTTTATCACAGATAACAACAAACCAATACCGAAGAAATTACACATTAAGGAGGATCCGCCATAACTCACGAACGGAAGGTTAAGACCTTTTGTGGGAAGTAATCCCAGTACAACGCCCATATTTAGTAATGCTTGAAGACCCAAAACAAAGACAATGGCAGACGCCATGATGATTCCAATGCGATCTTTAACCTGAAGGGCAAGCTTGAATCCAAAATAAATAAATGCAACGAACAAACAAATTAAAAAGAAAACCCCGATAAAACCTAACTCTTCGCCAATAACAGAAAAGATAAAATCGTTATGTGCTTCAGGAAGATAGAAGAGTTTTTCATTTGAATTTCCCAGGCCTTGACCAAAGATAGCGCCATTGGCAAAGGCCATATAGGACTGGATAATCTGAAAACCTGATCCTTGTGGATTTTTCCATGGATCGAGATAAGTAAGCATTCTTTTTACACGGTAAGCTTGTGAGAACAAGATTGCTACACCAGCTAGACCACCACCCATAAGAGAGTAGTAAAAATATTTTCTTGGAAATGAACTCATAAAACAAACAAATGAGATAACAACGAAACATATAAAAAATGTTCCAAAGTCTGGCTGTTTGATTAAAAGCGCTAATGGTAAAAATAGTGTTCCACCATGCTTAAGCCTTTCTTTGTTATCCATCTTGTTCCAGTTTTCGAAAAACGAAAGTGCTGAAAGAATAACAGTGAACTTTACGATCTCACCTGGTTGAATGCTCATTCCGCCAAAACTTAACCAACGGCTTGCACCTTTAGCAGATGCCCCGATGCCTTTAACGATAGTCAATGCAACGATGAGGGAAGCCAGAATGTTAACGAGATAGCCGTATTTAATCCAGAACGTGTATTTAGTTTTAGAAACACCGTAGGCCACACCAATGGCCATGAATAAATAAATGAGCTGGCGGATAATATAATGATAAGGAGTGCCGAAGCTTTCGCTGGCAAGGATGTAGCTCGACGACCACACCATAATCAAACCAATGGTGATAATAATCGCCAAAGTTGAAAGGAAAACCTTTATCAATCTATCTACGTCTGAAATTTCGTCATTCATACTAATAGATTAACAAAGTTTGAAGTTTCTTAAAGGAAATTCAAGAAATTATATCTTGATTAAAGTAGTCAGTCATTTTTTAAGCCAACTAAATAAGTATACCTTTCTTCAATCAGCTCTATATACTTTTTCTTAGAGGACTCCGGTAAAAAACTCTTCATACATAATTCGATGCTAGTTTCTTTCCAAAAGTCTAAATCATCAAGAATTTTATTAGTAAATCTTTCAATTTTTAATTTTTTTGCAAAATCCATAAAGGAGTTTTTATCTATATTTTTATTTTTTCTATTTAAATATAGACCAATATCACGATCTTCTTTTTTGATTACAAGCCTTGTATTTAAAAAATCATAGCAAGGAGATAATCTAAATACTCCCCTCAAGCTTTCTAACTCTAAAAAACTCCAATTTTTTAAATGCATATCTCCATTGGCTGTAAGGTAACAAAAGATAATTCTTTTCCACATCTCAACCAAATCTGGCTGAGACGCATCTGAAAATTTTATTATAGCGCTTGCTAATTGCTCATAGCTTGCTTCATATTTATCATCACTCGGATGACCTAAAACCTGGCCAGCATCTTCTAATCTTAAATGTTCTTTATTTTCATTTATATCAAATCTCTTAATTGCAAATATATATCCTATTTCTTCATCATGAAAAATTACAAAAGGAGGAACATTGAACCCTACAGCTCTTGCAATTGCCATTGTCAAATGTTCGTTCTCTGGTAAATTGTCAAATCTTTCTGCAGGTGGCTTAAGAATGTATTGTGAGCCAAATGCACTAGAAGATAATTCATTTTTATCTAACTTAAATAATCCCTTTTTTTGAGCACCCGATACAGACGCACCTTTTATTGAATCACTAAAAGAATCATTAGGTTCCTCTGCATCAAATACAAACTTGATTTTTCTAGTGGTGCCCCACATGCTTTTTGCACATCTCTCATGAAATGTCTGATTCTTCTCTAATTGCTTTTTTGTCAAAGGAAGTAAGCAATAAGGGCAATTATTAAATGGTGCTTGGAAAATAATTTCTTTTTTCGTTAAATTTTTATTATCGTCTTTTACTTGAGAAATTTTTAATTCCCTGCCTTCTTCATCAAGTGCAATAACTTTTATTGCACCAATCGTTTCTTGACCCGTGGCCATTAAAAGACCAAATCTATTTCTTTTATCAATTTTATAAATTGAAATTAAGCTATTTAACAGCCATCCTTCCGGTATTAAATTATCAAAAAAAGGGAATAGACTATCTTCTATGTACGGGTCTTTTTTCAAAGGCAATGCTAACCCAATTGGAAACTCTTTATTTGCCAACCACTCAGCACTGTAAGTGAAGCGATATTCATCTGTTGCTATTTTTTCCAAACTACCTGCTAATTCATTTCTTAAATAAATCTTAGCCTTTCTTGATTGTACTATTTTTGAAAACTTTGCTTCCATTTATATTAAATCCGAAATATCTAGCTGCTTGGATTGCTTCTTCTTGGCTGATAATTCATAACCAAAAACATTTAATACTTTTTCCAAAGTCTCTATTGTTACATTAGCCTTGTTGTTTTCTAACTTACTCACCGTACCTAGTGGCACTTGGGCGTACTGAGCTAATTCATACTGAGTCATCTTTCTCTCCACTCTAAGTTCTTTTACTAGTTCACCTATTAACCTTTTCATTATTTTACTCCAGTAAAATCTCTCACTGGCCGGCCAATGCTATGCACAGGCCAGCATATATAGCACTTTAATACATATTTTTAAAAAAATATAGAGTTAATATGCATTTAAAGATAAAAAACGTGAAAAAAATGTACTATAATTAAAAAGTGAGCAATAAAAAGTGATGAATATGTATTTTGATATAAAAAACTTGCTAAATATTCAATTAAATACTTATTTATCGCCCATTTTTTGATAAATATTCAATATAATGAAAAAATCTAGAACTAGCTGGGGCGAAGGGATTAGGACAGTAGGTGCTGCTTATAAAAAAGGGGTGACATGCACCCCTTGATTTTTATAGTTGATAAACTAATTTTTTGTAATAGTTTCCGCGCTCTTCGTAGTCACGGAAAAAGTCAGAAGCAGGGTTCCCCGGAGAAAGTAAAATAACATCTCCAGTTCTCGACTTTTGATAAGCAAAAAGAACTGACTCTTCAAACGAGCCAACAATATAAGTCTGGTTATGCTCTCCAAGAGCTCTGTTTAGTCTTTCTTTACACTCTCCAACTAATACCAGAACGCGTGCATTCGTCATCATCTCTTTAGCGAATGGATCGAAGTTCAGGTCCTCATTGTCTTTACCACCAGCAATCAAGATAACTGGCTCTTTAAATGATTTTAGTGAAGAAAGCATCTCTGGCATCGTTTCAGCTTTTGAATCGTTGTAGAAACAAACGCCGTTTTTCTCCATGATGAACTCCATACGATTTGGAATCCCTGGGAATTTTTCAATACAAGTTTGGATAGCATCGTCACTTACATCAAGGGCCTTACATGCAGTAACTGCGGCCATTAAATTTTCACGGTTAACTTGTCCAACAATTCTCATCTTAGAAACTTTGAACTCTGAGTGATAATTAATGTTTGAGTGGATTCTTCTGTCGTGGAAATGCGTTCCTTGGATTTCATTCATCACACCTAGTGTGACGTATGAACGTCTTGAGTACCAGTAAACCTGGCAATTAGCATTTCTAAACATTGCATTGTTTGCAAGTGAATCATAGTTAGCAACCAGAGTATCTTCTGGTGAAAGTTTTTTGATAATTGAAAGTTTAGTTTCAATGTATTCGCTTACTGATGAGAAGTTAGCTTTAGAGAAGTTTTCGCCGATGTTAGGGAAAACCACCATTTTTGGGTGGAAGTCTTGAAGAGACTTCATTTGAATGGCAGAAACTTCAACGACTGCATAATCAATTTCACTCATGTTTGGAAGAAGGCAGTATTCAATGAATGGCATTTCACTTGTTCCACCAACGAAAACATTTTTTCCGTCAACTTTAAGAGTGTATCCAATCATTGCTGCAATTGTCGTGCGTCCGAATGATCCACAAACAGCGATCACTGGTTTTTTACAAAGTTTGTAAGCAAGAGCGAAGTCCGAATAAACTTCTTTTCCATTTTTTCTTGCAAGCTCAAGTTGTGGCAGATTTGGATTAACTGCTGCTGAATACACAACAACGTCTGCTTCCAAAAAGTCTTCATCTTTGTGCTCACCGAAAGTCATTTCAAGAGCAGGCTCAATTTTTTTGATTTTTTTAACAGACTTATTCAAATCGAAGATGGGCTTAATATCAGTGACCCTGATTTCACACTCAAGCTTCGTAAAGAAGTTGATTAAAGAGAAACCTGTTTTACCAATACCAACGATAAGAATTTTCTTACCTTTAAATCTTTCCATTTCCATTCACAATACCCCGTCGTTGTTATCGACGTTATCTTGTTTTTAACGTCGATAGTGCCATGATTGCCAGGCACACACTGATGATCCAAAAACGAACAGTGACTTTCGTTTCAGGCCAGCCAAGTTTTTCAAAGTGATGATGGATAGGCGCCATTTTAAAAACGCGAACTCCGCGTGTTTTAAAAGAAGCAACTTGGATAATAACTGAAAGAGCTTCGATGACAAAAATCCCGCCGATAACGACAAAAAGAAATTCTGACTTCGCAAGCACGGCAATCGTACCCAATGTTCCTCCCAAAGAAAGGGATCCAACATCGCCCATAAAAATTTGAGCTGGATACGAGTTATACCACAAAAAGCCGATTCCTGCACCAATAATAGACGCAGTTAACACAGTCAGCTCTCCCATACCTTCGAAGTATGGAATGTAGAGATACTGCGAAATTTCCTTGTGACCTGTAACGTAAGTTAAGAGTCCCATTGTCGCTGCACTTACCATGATGGGCCCGATTGCCAATCCATCAAGACCATCAGTTAGGTTAACGGCATTACTAAATCCAACAATGACTATAGAGCCAAATAAAATATACCAGTAACCAAGATCAATTATCGGTGCTTTAAAGAATGGAAAATAGACATCGGTACTGATTATGTTTTGACTCACCATGAGATAGAGTGCGATTCCCGCTGTCGCAAATTGCCAGACAAGCTTGCCTTTAGCAGAGACTCCCTTTGTGTCTTTTTTTAAAACTTTCAGGTAATCGTCGTAAAATCCCAGTAAAAAATATGAGAATGTGACTCCCAATGTAATTTGAAGAGGCATAGAAAAAAAGTTTCCACAAATTAGTGTGGTGACAAAAATACTTCCAAGCATAAATACACCGCCCATAGTCGGAGTACCTTTTTTCTTGAAATGGGATTCTGGCCCATCATCTCTGATGATTTGCCCGAATTGTTTTCTCTTCATGAAGTTTATAAAAAACTTACCCCATACAATTGATAAAATTGTCGCCACTAAAAATGCAATGACTGTTCTAAAAGTAATGTACTTGAAGATGTTGAACAGGTGGTGGTTCGGGTATAATAAATGGTAAAGCATCCGTGCAGTCCTTTTTTGGTTATCTCAAAATATTAAACTATATTCAGCAGGGTTTCCAGTTCTAATGAACGGCTGGCCTTGATGAAAATGTACTTATAATTCTTTCTGATTTTCTTCCACTCTTCACTAAACTCTTCTTTCTTCAGATAGTGTCCCTTAGGGTCAGCGAAACCTTTTAAGTAATACTCACGATATCTTCCGATAAAAGTCACGTTTTTAATTCCTAGTTTCTTAATATGCCTTGCGATCTCTTCGTGCATAGGAGCTGCATGATCACCTAGCTCATTCATGTCACCTAAAATAAAATAACAATCATCAAGATCTACATTCTTATTTTTCATGATAGTGACAAATGAATCTAGTGAGACCTTCATCGAGCTTGGATTAGCATTATAAGCATCTAGGAAAATATTATTGATCCATTGAGATCTATTCATCGAAGGTTGCTGGTATTTAGAGGCCGCTTCAATAATTTGTTTTACCTTTTTAGGAAATAACTTCATGGCGAAAATAGCAGTACCGGCCAGATTCTTGAGGTTGTGATGCTCAAAGATATTATTGTTAGTTATCAACAATGGTTGTCTATCCATGTGGATAATAATCCTCTCTCCATTGATCTCAATTTTAGTGTCGCCACCAAATTCTCCATAGGTGCTAAGACCTTTGGATTTTTTTAACTTTCCTAAATATTGATCGTCGCCATTGACGACAAAAACACCTTGTCCTTTAGATGTTTTAACCACACTGTCATAGAGAGTTCCTTTTTCTTTAAAAATATTTTCCATACTTTTAAGAAATTCAATATGAGCTGCTCCAATATTAGTAATCATCCCATGTTCTGGGTGAGCTATATCGCAAAGTACCTTAATTTCTCCTGCGTGATTCATCCCCATTTCAATAATGGCCACTTTATGTTTTTTTGTTAGTCCAAATATTGTTAAAGGCACACCTATGTGATTATTCAGGTTTCCCTTTGTCGCCAAAACTTTTCCCGGCAGCAAAGAATTTAAAAGGAAATAAATCATTTCTTTATGAGTCGTCTTCCCATTAGAGCCAGTCACTCCAATAATTTTTCTATCTTTATCAGCTTTCTTCCATTCTTCAATGTGCAGTCGTGCCAACTCTTGGAGGAATAAAAGTGTGTCGGTAACAGTAATGAAAAGTGTTTTTGGATAAAGCACTGAGAGCGATTGAAACAGTGCTGCTCTCTCAAAACTGTGACTGACAATAACAACCTTAGCGTCGAGATTTAAAACCCCTTCAAGGTAATTGAAGGCATCAAAATTTTCTCCAACTAAAGCGACAAAGGTTTCATCTTTTTTGAAAGATCTTGAATCTGTATTGATCTTCAATTCAAATTCACGCGCTTTAAAATCAAAGAATGCATCCATTGTAATAACGGACTTAAGTTTAAAAAGTAATTTTGAGGAAACCATGAATTTATCCGAGTTTAAAATTTTGAACTATATTGAAATCGCTAAACGGGTGTTTTACACCTTTTATTTCCTGATACTCTTCATGCCCTTTACCGGCAATCAGAATAATTTCTTTTTCACCACAGGCCTCAAGAGCATAAAGGATGGCCTTTTCTCTATCGACCACAGCTTCATAGCCCGTTTTAATTCCTGAAATAATATCAATGACGATATCTTCCGGTGCTTCATCGCGGGGATTATCGCTTGTCACAATAATCTTATCCGCAAAACCAGCAACGGCCTGACCCATTAGTGGGCGCTTTGTTTTATCTCTGTTTCCACCGCATCCAAAAATAACGGTAAGTGAGTGTTGTGGAAAAGCTTTTTTGATTGCTTCACCAATATTTAAAAGAGCGTCCGGTGTATGGGCGTAATCAATGATGGCCATCGACTCATCATCAAGTTCTACAACTGAAAATCTTCCCAATGGAGTTTTTATGTTTTTTAAATCTATTGAATTGATTTTTTCTTCACCCCAAAGTTCTGAATTGAGCTGAAGCGCCACTTCAGCATTACTTTGGTTATAAGATGAATGGTAAAAAAGTGGTTTATTCTTAATATTTCTTTGATCTAGAGTTGAAGCGACTTTAACTCTGGCATTTGGATGACTTTTTAAAATATTTTCATAAAGTGTTTTCTCAAACGAGGGAACAATGATCGATTTCCCATCTTTAAGATACTTCTTTTCAATCATCATTTTTGCTTCAAAATACTCTTCCATCGTGCGGTGGTAATCAAGATGATCCTGAGAAAAACTAGTCCAGGCCGCTGCATCTAAGGAAATGTCATGCAATCTATCCTGCACAAGCGCATGTGAGCTTACTTCAACAAAGCAGACTTCATATTTGTCCTGGAATCTATTAATCAGTTTTCTGAACTCAACATATGAAGGAGTTGTTGATTCCATATCATCAACTAGAGATCCATTGGCATCCTGAACGCCGATTGTTCCTACAGAAATAGCAGGGTGGCCTAAAAGTGCGCTGATCTGCATGGCCAAATTAACGGTTGTCGTTTTACCGTTAGTTCCGGTCACACCCACTATTTTCATTTTATTTTTATTCGGAAACATCACATTCATCAGATTTTTTTGAATGTTTAGAACTCTGGTAACATCAACGAAAACACAATTATCATTTTTAATGAACGCTTCGGCCCCATGATTAAGAATAACTAACCCGGGGTTTTTACCTTCAATTCTTTTATTGAAATCAGCAATAGATTTTTCATTATTTTGAACTTTATAAAATACTACATCACTAGCACCTGCGCTCTGCAGATTGGTTGTAATGTTAGTTATATCAACGCCCTCCGAAATTGTATTTCGAGAAGCAATATCCGCGTTCAAGATATCGAGAAGTTCGCTTTTTTTCATTTTTTATTCGTATGTTGGTGGTGAATATTCCAATTTTACAACAGTGTCACTATCGACAGGAGTTCCTGGACTTGGGTACTGAGAAGAGACAACTCCCATTCCTTTGTGAGTCATCTGCATATTCATTTTTATTCCGATATTTGAAGCAGTGATCTTATCAAGCCCCATCATGTTAGGAACAATTCCAGGAGTAAGGCTTCTTGTCGCAGAGTCTTTAATTTGAACCATATCAGAGTTCGTTTTAATGTTTTTTAGATCGTAATCATTGTCATAGTGCTCAGCGATTCTACTGATATCTTTATTTTTATAAAGCATGTATTCAGCAAGATTTTTAAAAACCGGGCCAGCAACAGCTCCACCGTAGTACCCACCAGTTTTTGGGTTATCAATATACACAACAATAACAAACTTGCGATCTACGTTAACTGGAAAGCCAACGAATCCTGAAACGTATCCTTTATATCCACCATTTTTATCAACTCTTTGAGCTGTTGCTGTCTTACCTGCAATCTGAAAGTGAGGTATTTGAGCAACCTTACCGGTTCCTTTTTCAACCGCTAGGATCAACGCTTTAGTCAGGTCATCTGTTGTTTTTTGAGAGAAGACTCTTCTTCTTTTTTCTAACTGATTTTCATTTTCTGGCTCTAGCTCAGAGACTGTCGGCATATTAGGATCACGCTTAATCAGAGTTGGTTTTATATACTCTCCGCCATTGGCGATAGCTGCATAAGCCGCAAGCATTTGCACACCCGTTGTAGCAATCCCTTGTCCAAAACTCATGTTACTTAATGAAAGTGGTGTAACGTTATCTGCTTCTGTAAAAATCCCGCGTGATTCACCTGGAACTTCAATACCTGTTTTATTTCCAAAATTAAGCTCTTTAAGTGTCTTTTTAAATCTTGGAAATTTTAAATCAAATGCTAATTTTGTCGTACCGACGTTTGAAGAAAATCTGATGATATCTGCAACGGAAATCCATTCAAACTTTTCATGTGACTCTGCTTCTTTAATCCAGTGATTATCAACTCTCATTCGTCCTTGTTCAGCATAATAAGTTGAATCAATCTTTGCGACTTTGTTTTCTAATGCTGAAGCAGCAGTAAAGATTTTGAAAGTAGATCCTGGCTCAAACGGCTCAATAGCAAAACTTAATTTACGCGCATCAGGAAGAGAGCCTTTAACATCATTTGGATCAAAAGTAGGGTAGTTGGCAATGGCCAGGACTTCTCCTGTTGAAGCATCAATAACTCCAACGCCACCTTTATCGGCATTGTGTTTCAAGACAGCTTCTTTTAAGTATTTTTCTGCCATTCCCTGAATATCTTTATCGATAGTCAGATAAATATCTTTTGCTTGGGCCGTAACGTTTTGATGACTTTCAAACTTGATCGGACGACCTTTATTATCAATCGTATATTTTAAAAGAACTGGGTTTCCTTTTAGTTCTTTATCAAACATATACTCAAGACCAGATAGACCTTTGTTATCAAGGCCTACGAAGCCGATAACCTGAGCAAGAAGTTCATGGTTTGGATAAGTTCTCTCAGGTGTTCCTTCGATGAAGATACCTTTTAACTCTTTAATTTGCTCAACCTGATCTTTTGAAAGTTTTAACTTTCTTCCAATCCAAGTAAATTTCTTTCTCTTTTTAACAGTCGAAACCATTTCTTTATAAGAAAGTTCCGGAACAATTTTAGCTAGTTTTTTATAAACATCGCTTTTGCCTTCTGTTGCTTTTGGGATTGTGAAAATACTGTAGGTTTGAACATTGAGAGCAAGTGGGTGGCCAGAGCGATCATAGATATTTCCACGTTTCGGATAAACCGTTGCCTGACGAAGAAATTGCGAGTTTGCTCTCACAATCAAATCTCCGGCGTCAATCAACTGAACTTTAAAAGCTTTTCCTAATACCAAAAGGAAAAACAAGCAAAAGCATGTGAAGACGAAGATAATTCTATTTTTTTCTACTCTGTTCATAACTCGCTTTCCAATTCCTATGGAATAACAATTATCTGCTCTTGCTTAGGTTGGTCCAGGTTATGGGCCGAAGCGAGCTTTCTAAGTTTTTCTGCTGAAAGCATTCTTGCCTTCTTAGCTTTAAGTTCTTTATTATCCATAATAACTTTTTCAATCTCACGATTAGTCTTAGAAATTGTGTAATCCATTTCGACATTCTTCATGCGAAATAAAACAAACAAAATTGCAAGTGTAGTGAACGAAAGAAAAATGGGGAAACCTTGTGAGCTAAAAATAATTTCTTTTATTTTTTTGCCCAACTGAAATTTTTCAGAAGATTTTTTTGATGAGGCCATAATCACTCCTTGATTAAAATGCCAAAAATCAGTACTTATATTTATTCTTATCTTTTTTTACTTCAATTCTTTCTAATATTCTTAGTTTAGCACTTCTTGAACGAGAATTGTCTAAAATTTCTGCCTCAGTAGGTAAAATAGGTTTTTTTGTTAAAACATTAACGGGAAAGTCGGTTTTCGCAGAGGCATCCCTAAAAACATTTTTAACAATTCGGTCTTCCAGCGAGTGAAAACTAATAATGGCAAGCCTTCCACCTATTTTTAAGAGGGGAATTAGTTGATCAATTGTGTTGGATAAAACTTCAAGTTCACGATTTACTTCAAGTCTTAATGCTTGAAATACCCGAGTCGAGGGGTTGGTTTTTCCATATCTATGCTCTTTTGGATAACTGTGAAAAACGATATTTTCTAGTTCTTTCGTCGTTTGGATTCTTTTGATTTTTCTTTCTTCACAAATCTTGAGAGCAATTTTGCGGGCGTTTTTTTCTTCACCATATTCTTCAAATATTCTTTTTAAATCTTTTTCATCATAAGTGTTAACAATTTCTTCGGCCGTTAAAAATTCATCAGACTGATGATTCATCCTCATGTCTAATGGCCCGTCAAAGCGAAATGAAAATCCGCGAGTTGCTTCGTCGAAGTGATGTGATGAAACACCAAGGTCTAAAAGTATTCCTTGAAAGCCGCCGTCCTTAAAAATTTCAGGAGAATGCTCTCTTATTATTTCTGGGAAATGAACAAAGTTGGTATTGATGAGTTTAATTCTCTCAAGCATTCCTTCCTTTTGGATTCTTTCATTTCCATTTTTTAGTGCATCCGGATCTTGATCTGTTGATCTGACATTGAAAAGGGGATTTCTATAGAGAAATTCAAATGAGTGTCCGCCGCCACCAAATGTCAGGTCAGCATAAAATGATTTCTGATCTGCTGGCGCATTTTCTGTCAGCGTATCAATGCATTCTTTTTTTAAGACAGTATAGTGGCTTCCGTAACTCATTACTTAAGCAACACTTCAAGAATACGCGTCTGATCTGCTGAGAGTTTTTCAGGCTTAGACATAACGGCAAACGTATTTTCTTTTTTAATCTTAAAAGGGTTAGCACTCAATTTAGGTAAAAGTTTTTTCAGTACTGCATGAGCAGATTGATTATTTGTCGCCATAACCTTCATGATTTCTTCAAGAGTACAGTGTTCTTCTTTCCAACAATCATAGTCTGTAACCATTGCAATCGTGGCATATGCAATCCCTGCTTCTTTTGCTAGATATGATTCAGGAACATTAGTCATTCCAATTACGCTTGCACCAAAACTTCTATAGATATTTGATTCTGCTTTACTTGAAAACTGTGGCCCTTCGATGCAGATATAAGATCCGCCAGATCCGTGCTTAACTCCAACTTCCTTACAAACCTCAACGATCATTTTTTGAAGTTGTGTATCAACCGGTTCAGCAACTGATACGTGTCCTACGATTCCATTGCCGAAAAAAGTTCTAGCGCGAGTGCCTTTAGTCCAATCAATAAACTGATCTGGGATAACAAAACTAGCTGGAGGAAATTCTTCTTTAAGAGATCCTACCGCTGAAACTGAAATAATATATTCAACACCAAGCTCTTTTAGAGCAAAGATGTTTGCTCTGTAGTTTACTTCTGATGGAGTAAAGCTATGAGACTTCCCATGTCTAGGTATAAAGTAAAAAGATGTACCGTGGAGATTGGCTTCAATAATTTCTGAGCTAGGAGCTCCAAATGGTGTTGAGACTTTATGTTCTTTAACAACTTCAATGCCTTCAATCTTGTACACACCGCTCCCACCAATGACACCGATCTTAATACCACCCATGAAACACCTCTTTAATTGACGTTTAAAAAATTAATATGAGATGATCTTACACTGATATTTTCCTCTAGGAAATGCAAAAAAAATGAACGCAATCAATGTCTTTTCAAAATCGTTCTCACAATATCGTTCTCGAATAAAAAAGAGAAAAGATGTGCTGAACTACGCTAAAACGACAAGTGTTGAAGAAATCATTTTCAATCTGCAAAAACTGGCCCGCCTTAAAGACAAAAAAGACATTTTAAAAACGATTCTTTCAATTACAAATTCAAGTATCTGGCTAAGCCGTTCAGCCTTTAAGGTAATGAAGTCATACTTTGACATCAGCTCTATGGAAAACCTTAATCTCAATAGCGAGAAGGCCCAGGATATTGTTGCCAACGTCACCAACAAAAGAACTGTAGATGCTTCTGACCAAGAGATTTTTCATACTATCTATCATGAATTAGTGCATAGCCACTTGGTAAGTGACTATAAAACCTCTCTTAAGGTTCCACAGGCGAATGTTACGATTGTACTTATTTCTGGTGTTCTCAACGAGATCTTTTCAACTCCTGCTTTCAAAAGAGGTGCTGAAGCTCTTCTAGATCAATATAACTACAAGCACATTGCTCCCATTGTTGATGGAAAAAAAGGGGCGAGAGAAAACTCACTGGCATTAAAAAAACAAATTGAAGAATATATTGAAATTAACCCCAATGAGAGGCTGTGGTTCTTCTGTTTTTCAAAAGGTGGGATCGATACTCTTCATTATTTAAGATCAAAAGGCGATAAATTATCTCCTAATATTATAGGATTTTCTTTTATTGCAACTCCTATCATGGGCAGTGATCACATAAACAACAGGCTCTTAAAGCTTGCAAATTCAATTGGAAAAGTTCCAGAAGTTCTTTCTAAAAAAGTTTTAGGTAAAGATGTCGATTTGATTGCAAGTGAGCTTCAAAGATCACTCTCAAAGAATTTTCGTGAAAGCTGGTTTAAAAGAAATCATAAACATCTTCCCACTAAGCCTTTTTACACGGCCATCGCCTTTGAGTCTAAATGGCATCAAAGCCATGTGTGGATGATGCTTACAAAGGCCATTTTTAGAAGCCAAAAATCAAATGATGGTGTCGTTGATGTAGAGAATGCTCAGTTTCCATATTACTTTAATGGACACAATTTAGGAGTGCTCGATGGACATCACCTGGTCGGTAGTAGATCGAGCTTTTATGATCAAGAAGCGCTTATGAAAGCGCATATCATTTATCTGGACTACAAAAAATTGCTTTAAAATTTATTCCAGTCCGCCTTTAAGATTCATTAAAACAAGTTTTGAAATCATTTTAAGAGTATCAAATACTCCAGTGCCTTTTACAGCAACTGCTTCATACTCTGGAACGCCCCATTTATTAAGAGCATCGTGAAGATCCTTAACACCTGTTGTATTTGGCAGATCTCTTTTATTCCATTGCATAACGAGAGGTATTTTTGTGATGTCATAACCTTGATCAACAAGATTTTTTTCAAGTGATTTTAAAGACTCTAGATTAGCTTCCATGCGCTCAACTTGTGAGTCAGCAACAAAAACAACTCCATCTACCCCTCTTAAAATCAGTTTTCTGGAAGCTTCATAGAAAACCTGTCCTGGAACTGTATATAGGTGAAAACGAGTTTTAAAACCACGGATTTCACCAAGATCAAGCGGAAGAAAATCAAAGAATAGAGTTCTTTCATTTTCAGTATTAAGAGAAATGATATTCCCTTTATTGTCGCCACTGGTTTTTTGATAAACATATTGAATGTTAGTCGTCTTTCCACCCAGGCCTGGCCCATAGTAGACGATCTTACAGTTAACTTCTTTATTTACATAATTTACAAAAGACATGGCACTACCTTAATTTTTTATAAACGCGAATAATCTATCCATTTCAGCGTCTGAAATGTCGGCGAACAGATAGTCGTTTTTATCAAATACATTGTTTTTTAATTCTTGAACTGCTTTGTGATCTTTAAGTTCCTGATTGAGGAACTCTCCAAAACTAGCTGCCATCTCTCTCATTTTATTTTTAATGAAACCAGGGTTGACTTCATCGTGATAAATCAACCCAAGATAAAGTTCATCTACTTCCGTAGAAATAGGTACGATATAGATACCTTGAGAAGAAGTATCAAAGCTTAAGCGATAACCTTCTTTTGATTCTTCTTTAGGAATAAATTCTGATAGTGCTTTCGAAGCCTGCCAAACACCACTAAGTAGTGCGCCAATGGAAGACTTCGAAAGGGAGTTACCCATGGTGTTGTTGTGATAAAGGACCACACCATCAGATCTAATCATAAAAAATGAAAATCGGCTGATCTTCTCGTCAATTTCACATGACTCGAAAAAGGCCTGAACATATTTAGGAATTTTGCTCGAGTTATTAATCATCTTCATCCAGTTATAAATGCCTGCGATTTTCTAAGGCCTTGGTGATCGTCAATGAATCAACGAACTCCAAGCTTCCTCCCATCGGGATTCCAAAACCAATACGATCAACGCTGATTGATTCCGGTAGCATTTGTTTTATATAAGCACATGTTGCATCTCCTTCAACTGATGGATTAACTGCAAGAATGACTTCTTCAACTTCTTCATCTTTAATTCTGGAAAATAAATAATCCAGTTTCAATTCATCAGGACCCACTCCCATCAAAGGATTTAGGACTCCAAAGAGAATGTGAAACTTGCCTTTAAAATTACCACTGCGCTCAATCGCCAGACAGTCTGTTACAGATTCAACCACGCAAAGAGTTTTAGCTGAACTGCGACTGTAATCCATGCAAATCTTGCAAAGCTTATCGTCACAAAACATTCCACACTTATCGCAATGGTTAAGTTCAGCTAGTCCTTTAATCGCCTCGGCGAAAGCCACTAGGTCTTCTTTATTCCAATTCGTCATGATGAGTGACTGACGTAAAGCCGTCTTGTCACCAACACCAGGAAGGCGTGAAAACTGTTTTACAGTTTTTAATAATTTTTCAGGCAATTCCATAAACTAGAACATTCCCGGGATATTGATACCGCCAGTAATTTTTGACATTGCTCCCGAAACCATATCTTGAGACTCTTTAATCGCCTGATTAACAGCTGTCTTAACAAGATCTTCAAGAGAAGCTACATCGTTAGGATCAACACATTCTTTATTGATTGTGATGGCCATGATTTGTTGCTTACCTGTGATTTTAATTTTAATCATTCCGCCACCTGATGACGTTTCGATTTCGCGTGATTCAAGTTCTTTTTGTAATGTCGCCATTTTTTGCTGCATTTGCTGAGCTTGCTTCATTAAGTTTTGCATACCTTTCATATTAATCTCCTATTTTTTAGTTTGATCTAAAATTACTTTATCAACTTTGGCATTAAATAGTTTCTCTGCTTCTTTTAGAAGAGGATTGCTTTTAAATTCTTCAACCCTATCTTGCATCGAGATCTCTGCTTTGTGAGCGCGGATATCTGCTTGAGAAACAAATTCATTTTGAGTATCAGCTTCTTTGAGTTCAAGTTTGATGTTCTTTTTTTCAACATCAAAGTATTCACTTAAATTATTGAGAACTTTTTCATAAACATCTGGCTCATTTAAGTAGTCCATAAAGACTTGGCCAGAGTATCCAAATCCAAGCTCAATATAGAGGCTTCCATTTTCAAGCTTCAATGGAGACAAAGTATTACCTTGCTCTAGGTTTGAAGCAGAAGCAGGAGAGCGCTGACTTAAATCATTCAGAAATCCTTCCCATGACAAGTCTTTTACTGATTCAATTTTTTTAACTTCAGGGGCCTGAACTAAAGCTTCTGCTTTTACAACAGGAGCTGGCTCGGGAGCTTTCTCATTAGCAAACTCATTCATCATCGATTCAAGCTTTTGAGCAACAGTTAATTCTACTGGTGCTTCAACTGGAGCAGGGGCTGCTTCAATTTTTGCCGGAGCAACTGAGCTGGCAGTAACGCCCTGAGAGCTTCCAACAATTTTCTGATTGAAGAAACTTCTTCTGAGTGAAACTTTATATAATAAAACTTCAAACGCTTTTTCCGGAACGATAGAATTAAAAATCCATGTCGTCTCACGAGCAATCGTTTCATAAATCCAGATTAACTCTGCTTCAGACAATGAATTTTTTTTCTTAAGGTTATTAAACAACTCATCAAGAAGTGAGCTTGCAATATTTTTAACAGGAACATTCTCTGTTAAGAGGCGTGTATAAATTCTACTTACTTCTTCCGTGTTGCCTTCATACACTGAGTTTACAATTGCACTGATTGTTTTTGGCCCTGCAACTCCCAACGATGTTGTAAGTGTTGTTTCAAGAACATTGTTATCTTCAGAAAAAGTCAGCACCTGATCAAGGAGTGAAAGAGTGTCTCTTACAGAGCCTCTTCCCAAGATTGCAAGTTGATGAATAAGCTCATCACTTTCAAACTTAATGCCTTCAACCTGAGCTATGTCTTTAACGTGCTTAACAAGCGTATCAACCGGAACATTTCTAAAATCAAAACGCTGGCATCTGGATAGAACTGTGCCTAATAATTTTTGTGCTTCAGTCGTTGCGAAAATAAAAACGACATGAGCAGGTGGTTCTTCCAATGTTTTCAAAAGCGCATTAAATGCGTTTGTTGAAAGCATGTGAACTTCATCGATAATATAAACTTTGAATCTTCCTGAAGTCGGAAGATAATGAACGTTTCCAATAAGCTCTCTAATGTTATCAACGCTATTGTTTGAAGCTCCATCGATTTCAATAACGTTCATCGATGTTTCAGTATCAAAATCCAGGCAGGCACGGCATTCATTACAAGCATTAATATCCGCTGTGATGTTTTCACATCTGATAGCTTTCGCAAAAATTCTTGCAACAGAAGTTTTACCAACACCGCGAGTCCCGACCATCATGTAAGCATGACCAATCTTGTTTTTCACAATCGCATTCTGCAAAGAACGAGTCACATGTGACTGTCCGATGACATCCTGAAATTTTTTAGGGCGCCACTTCCTGGCCAAAACTTGATAAGACATTTTCTTCCTTAGCAAAGAGAGGAGAAATAAGAATTTTTTCCAGCTTAAAAGGTAATGAATTTGATGGAATTAGTAAATTGAATTGCGAGAAGTAGCTAGGAAATCAGCACAAAGCAGTAACAGCTACCGTTGCTCCCTTCCGGGCCTGGCGGGGTTGACCGAACATACCTTTGCTAATCCCTAACTACCGATGGCATCTTAGTAAAATCGAGGGCCTTGTGTCAAGACTATAACTCTGCTGTAAAGACTTTCATAAAGCCTGCTAAATCCTCAGCAAAAGGCACATGTCCAAGACCATTCATAGGTACTAGCTTTCCTTTGGGAATCATTTTTACAACATCGCGTCCTAGTTTAGGATAATTTCCCATTTTCTTTTGATTTTCTGGTGACGCAAATGGTTTTCCTGGCGCTGTTTTATCTCGTTGTCCCATAATCAGAGTTGTTGGGACTTTAAGATTTTTAAATTCGTAGTATACCGGTTGCGTATAAATAATTTCACTTAGAAGTGCAGACGTTTTAGCAATTAATGGAAAATCAGGGCCAAGTGTCCAACCGATTGCCGGAGTTAGCATTGGTTCATATTCATCTTTCCATGCACCATCATAATAGGCTTCTTTTTGATAATTGCGGATCTTATTGGCATCACTTTTTAACTCTCCAGCGTATTGCTCATCAAAAGATTTATAAGGAGTTAATGTTTTATAATCTTCTAATCCAATGGCATTTACAAGAATCATCTTTTGAACTTTTTCTGGATACATTAAAGCTAAACGAGTTGCCAACATTCCACCCATCGAGTGGCCAGCAAGTGTGAACTCTTTCACATCTAAACTATTTAATAGTTCAACTGTAAATTTTGCCAATGTATGAAATGAATATTGAAAAGATTCTGGCTTTGTTGATTTACCAAACCCAATCTGATCAGGAGCGATAACTCTATAGCCATTTGCAACTAGTTCTTTAATAATGGGAGCAAAATAAAATCCTGAAAAGTTTTTCCCATGAAGAAGAACAATGGTCTTTTTAGGTGCGCCTGATGGCTTAACATCCATATAGGCCATGCTCATTTTCTGTCCCTGAGCATTGAACTCATAAAAATTAACAGTGTAAGGATATTTGTAATCTGTTAATACAGAATCGAATCCAACTTTCGCTTTTGGTGTATCACTTAATTTATTTGATTGAGTAGAACACGATGCAAGTGCCGAGAGCATGAGTAAACATAAAATCTTTTTCATAAAAACTCCTCATGAACATTTTTTAACAACTCCAATTATGAATGCAGACAAATTCATGTCAATCAAATATGATCATCGAATGAAATATAAACTTTTTCTTCTCGATTTAGACGACACTCTTCTTGATTTTCAAGCTTCAGAAAAACTTTGTTTTAAAGAAACGATGGATAAGTTCGGTTTTATCAAACAACTCGAAGAGCTCCATAAAACTTATAAAATTGAAAATAATTTATTGTGGAAACAAGTTGAAAGAGGTGAGATTGATAAAGATTTTTTAAAGGTCGAAAGATTTAAAAGAACTCTCGATCAACACAATATTGAAATGCCTCCTCATCTAATGGCCGATTATTATCTTGAACAACTTCCTAAAAATGTTGTCTTGATTGATGGAGCGCTCGAAATTTTGAAATACCTAAAGCAGTTCGGCGAAATCGGTATTATTACCAATGGGATTCAGTCTACACAAAGACAAAGAATTGATAATTCCGAGCTTAAAACCTATATTGATTTTTTAGCAGTTTCCGATGAATGTGGTTTTGCAAAGCCCGATGTGAGATTTTTTGAATTCACAGTAAAGCGGGCCAAGCATTTTTCAAGAGATACAACAGTTATTATTGGTGATCGCATTGAAGCAGACATTTTAGGTGGAAATAATTTTGGGATTGATACTTGTTGGTTTAATCCTGAAAAACTTGAAGTGACAAAAGGGATTCATCCGACTTTCATCGCTCACTCATTAAGCGAAATTCAAAACTTGCTATAACTTGAACGCTTTTGTTTAAAGAAAGTTGAAAGAAGTTTTGAGCATTCAAAATGACGAAAGCCTCCAGTAACAGGAAAGCTATGATTTAATTTCTCATCTTTATAAAAATTATAATTTAAACTAAGTGCTCCACCTTTAGCATCATAAGCTCCAAAGTAAAGATGACTAATTCTCGCTTGAACGAGAGCACTCAAACACATTGGACAAGGCTCAAGTGTCACATAAATCGAGCAGTCTAGAAGTCGCCAATTACCCAGTTTTTTACAGGCTTCAGTAATGGCGATGATCTCTGCATGACCGCAAGGATTGTGAGCTTTTTCTTTATGATTGTGGGCCCTGGAAATAATAGCTCCGGACTTATCCACAATGACTGCCCCTATAGGAACTTCATCTTCACGATAGGCCTTGTTAGCTTCAATAAGAGCTTCATCCATTAGCCATAAATGATCTGTAATATTTTTAGACATGAGCAAACTTCATTTTTCTTTTACTATTTTTCTGCTTTTTCCACAAACGCTCTAGGCTCTCGTAACGTTTCTTATTACTTTTACTATCGAACTTGAACTGAACTCCGTAAATAAGTGGACGCCCGATCACATCTCTTCTTTTACTCATCACAATTCCTCGAAGCAGAACATTATCTTCATCAAGGGCCGCATTGATAATAAGCTCTTCGCCCAGTTTTAATTCTTCAAACATGGCCACACATCCGGCCTGCCTGCGAAGATCAGTAAGCCTGGCGTTCATTTCATGGTCTTGTGATTTAACGGTGATTTTTAAATCATCTCTGTACCTAAAGTCGTATTCCCACCAGCTGATCTGAGGATAATAGATTGGCGAAGAGAGCATATACATCTTTATGATCAGGATCATGATTGATAAAAGATAAAGAACCCCTATATGATCATTGTTTAAAACATAAAATTGTTCATAAATTTTATAAAGAAGGTAGACAAAAAGTAACGCGGAGAAAGTCCAGTAAGTATAGTAACGGTGCTTGATCGTTTTATAGTAAGGTTTTGCCAACCAAAGGAAAAAAACCAATCTCACACCAAGTCTAAATTTAGGATTGGCCACAATTTCTGTCATGATGGCCAGGTGAATAAGAAAAAAGAATGCACGCATCAAAAACTTGATTGTCTTTGTTTCTGACTTAAACGTTTGTTCTATTGTTTCCATTTGCTCTGCACACTCAATAAGAAAAAAAGTTTTCTTACATTCATTATGACCGTTTTTAAATTTTTTAAAAGTTTCTTAACAAAATTTTAATACACAAACAGAATAAAGTCTGAGTAAACTAGTATGTATCTATTTTTTGTACATTCAGACACAACCAAGGATGAAGAATGAAAAAAACTCTCTCAATTGTTGCCATTGCAGCAATCTCAACAAGCGCTTCTGCTTTCGATTACAAGCTAAACCTTGAAGGTCGTGCAGATTTTAACCACCTTTCATCAGAATCAACTTCTAATGCTGGTATTGAAACTACAAACACTTCAAACGGATTCATGAGTTCACTTATCCGTTTAAACATGGTTGGTAACATCAATGACCAATTAACATATAGAATGCGTTACAGATTCAACAAAGAAGGCGCAAACACTACTAGAGATGACTCTACAACTAACCTTGACTACTTATATGTAGATCACAAAAACTCAATCTTCACTACTCGTTTCGGTAAAATGAACTGGGCTGAAGCTTACGGACGTGAATCATTCATCTCTACAACAGATCTATTTGTTGCTTCTGATGCATACGCTGCTTACAACACAGGAATTGGTAACTACCGTTTCGGTGCTGCTGCAACTTTTACATTTTTAGAAACTCAAAAGTTAACAATCGCTCTTTCTAACCCAAATGCTGCTAACACAGACACAGTTGGTGAATCAAACAACAAGTCGATTGCATACGCTGCTCACTACTCAGCAGTACTTTTCGACAAAATGTTCCAACCAACTCTTTCATACACTCTTGCTCCTCAAGATGGTGACTCACAAGCAACGACTCCAACAACATCACAAGATTATACTATGATGGCCGCTGGTTTCAGAACTGAAACAATGGGTCTGATTGTTGACGCTGACTGGAAACAATTCAACAGAAAAGCAAGAACAACTACTGCTGGTGCAACTGATGGTAAAACATCTTCAATTTTCGCAAACGTTTCTTATACAGTTAACGAGCAACTTTCTCCGTTCGTTCAATTTGTTAACGACAAATTCGAAAACAGCCTTGCAAACACAACTAACAACTATAAGAAAAATACTTATGTTGGTGGTGTTATGTGGAAACCTTTCACAGATACTAACTTCCGTTACCACCTAGCTTACTCAAACAGCAAAAAGAAATTCGACTCTTCTGCAGCAGCAGTAAGAGAAGTTCAAGATAACAAGATTACTTTCGGTATGAAAATCGACATCTAATTTTGAAAATCAAAATTTCATAAATTTGGGCCTCCTTCCGGAGGCCTTTTTTTATTCCCTAACCAAATCCTAACAATACAAAATTCGTGAAATTGACTATAAAATAAGCACAACGATTTTAAAGAGTGAGGTTTTTTGTGCTAAAAAATTTATTGATGTTTCTCGCGCTTACTGTTGCTTTTAATGTTTCTGCTGCTCAAAAGATTAATGGAGCTGGTGCTACATTTCCTTATCCGATTTACTCAAAGTGGTTCTCGGAATACCAAAAAATCAACAAAGACGTTGAGTTCAATTACCAATCAATCGGAAGCGGAGGAGGAATTAAACAAGTCCTGGCGCAGACTGTAGATTTCGGAGCAACTGATGCTCCAATGACTGATGAAGAAATGAAATCAGCCAAAATGCCAATCAGACATATTCCAACTGTTCTAGGTGCTGTTGCTGTTGCTTACCACGTAGAAGGTATTACAACTTCACTTAACCTTGACGGTGACACTCTAGCAAAAATCTTCCTTGGAACTATTAACAAGTGGAATGATGCTGCTATCGCAAAACTAAACCCTAAAGCAAAACTTCCGGCTACAGATATCCTTGTAGTAAGAAGATCAGATGGCTCAGGGACAACTGCAGTATTCACTGAATACCTTGCTGCTGTTTCAGCTGACTGGAAATCAAAAGTTGGTGCTGGTAAAAACGTTAACTGGCCAGCTGGTATCGGAGCAAAAGGAAACGAAGGCGTAACTGCTATGGTTTCTCAAACTGATGGAGCTATCGGATATACTGAATTAGCTTACGCTATCAACGCCCAGTTAAAATCAGCTTCAATCAAAAATGTAAAAGGTGAGTTCATCGCTCCATCTGTAGCATCTATTACAAGTGCTGCTTCAAGTGTTAAAAAATTTGATGGTGATCTTCGTATGTCTATCATCAATGCTGATCAAAAAGGGGCTTACCCGATTTCATCATTCACATACATCCTTCTTCCTGAAAACGCTGCTTCTGCTCCAGTAAAAGCAACAAGAGCATTCTTAGGATGGGCACTTAAAGAAGGACAGGCTTTTGCTTCTGAACTTCACTATGCTCCACTTCCAAAGAAAATGAGTGAAGCTCTTCTTAAGACTTTAAAATAATTTTTCTGTAAGTCATGCCCCTTAGAAATAAGGGGCTTTTTTTTACCCTTCAAACCAAATCAACTTAATCATTAAAAGTATCACGATAAAAATAAGCATCGGTCTGATAATCTTGGCTGCCGCCTTAGACGCATAAGAAGCTCCGACATAAGACCCAACGGCCATTCCTATCGCCATAATAAAACCTTCTTTCCAATGAACCAATCCATTCATTGAGTACGTCACAAGAGCTGTTCCGGCCGAAAAAGTATTAGCAAGTTTTGAAATAGCAATTGAAGTTAAAAGTGGATAACCCGTCCCAAGAAAAAGACTCAGGAACATAAACGTTCCTCCACCTGGTCCAAAAAATCCGTCATAAAATCCACTCAACACAGCGCTTAGAAAAAATATTCCCGGATGAGGTTTTACAAAGTTTTCATTCTCTTTAAAAAACTTATCGCGATTAAAAACGATATAAAGAATAATCGGACACATGAAAATCATCAGGTATCTAAAGAGTTCTCGCGGCACATGGGGCGCCATAGAACTACCAATGAAAGAGCCCATTGCACATACCGTACAAAATGCCAGACCTTCTTTCCATTTCAAATGTCCTTTTCTAGCATAAACAATTAAAGCAATTGCGGCACCGACAGTTCCGATAATTTTATTTGTTCCAATGGCCTCAGGGCCCGGAGCAATGGCAATTGAAAGAGTTGGCAAAGAAATAAGGCCTCCGCCTCCAACGACCGAGTCTATTAATCCAGTAAGAAACCCCATCAGGGTCAATAAATAATTATCCATTCCTCCAATCTAAATTGATAAATTTCATAATTCAATTAGCATTATAGATGTTCACTAAATATTCCTCATTATCGAGTCCATAATGAATAAATTTATCCAAGATTTTCTAACCTCGGCCGAAAGCTCTATTTTGGGCAAAACAAAAGAAACCAAACTCGCACTTTGCTGTTTTCTTTCTCACGGTCACTTATTGATAGAAGATGTTCCGGGCATGGGCAAAACAACTTTTGCCAAAACCCTGGCCAGGCTTTTGGACTTATCATTTGCCCGCATACAGTTTACTAACGATTTGATGCCATCTGATTTAATCGGTATCCAGATTTTTGATGCCAAGGAAGCTAAGTTCAATCTTATCCATGGGCCGGTTTTTCATCAGTTCATTCTGGCCGATGAACTAAATCGCGGAACTCCAAAGACACAAAGTGCATTACTGGAAGCGATGGAAGAAAAACAGGTGACACTCGATGGACAAACAATTGAGCTACCACATCCATTTTTCGTTGTTGCAACTCAAAACCCGCGCTCTCAAATTGGGACTCACCATCTGCCAGAATCACAGCTTGATAGATTTATGATGAAAATTAAAATAGGGTATCCTGAGAATCATTATGAGAAACAAATCATCTCAAGTGATATTCACGCAGAAAATTATAATAAACTACAACCGGTTATCAATTCGACGACTCTTGCTGATTTATACCAGAGTGTAAAAAATATTACCGTAAGTGATAAACTGCTCGACTATGTTGTAGCCCTTTTAGAGCAATCAAGAATTAATAGTTCATTTCAAGGATTGAGCCCAAGGGCCGGGAAAGATATTATAAAAGCTGCAAAGGCATGGGCATTTATTCACGGAAGAGACTTCGTATTGCCCGATGATGTGCAGGACATACTCCCTTCTGTTATCTCTCACAGAGTTGCTCCTTTTCAGAATCAATCTTTCACGCAAGATCAAGAACTCAGTCAGATGCTTATTAAAACAGTAAAGGTAGATTAATAAATAGTGTTTGAATCAATCAAGAATTATTTTTACAATAAAATCTCTGCCTCAAGAGCAGTTCACAGAACATATATTATTCCAACTCTTGACGGCCTCAAGGTTATTGCACTCAACGCGACCTTACTTGTTATCGGACTTGTTTATGCAAACAACTATGTTTTGCTTTTTAACTTCATCCTCTTTTGTTTGTTTTTAGGATCTATGTTTTATACTCACTTTAATCTTAGTGGTATTAAGCTCGAGTCCGTGCAATTTCCCTCTTTGCATGTGAATGAAAATGGAACTGCCTTACTTCATTTCTCAACTAAAAATGCTCAAGGGCACTCTTTTATCAGGGCGTATTTCAAAAGCAGTATTATAGAAATCAGTGATGAAAAATCAACTTTTCCTATTCATTTTGGACATTCAACAACTGCAAGCCTTTCAATTAAAGGAATCAAGAGGGGGAAAGAAAAAATCCAATCCCTTTATATAGAAACTCAATTTCCTTTTAATTTTTTTAGATGCTTTACCTTTTTTAGAATAGATCAAGAGTGTTACACTTACCCTGAAAGAGTTAATTTTAACATTCATGAAGAATTAGAAATTGTGGAAACATCAACGGATGAAGGCGATGATTTTTTTCTTAGAGATTATCAAACGGGAGACTCACTTAAGCGAGTAGACTGGAAAAAGCTGGCACAAACAAACCGTTGGTACACAAGACAATATCAAAGCGCTAAGCCAAAACCAATCTTACTGGTTTTAGATAAGACTCCAGTGGAAGATACTTTGAAATCCATTTGCTTTTCACTGCATGCTCTTCATCATCAAAATATTAAGTATGGAATTAAACTCAAGCACGATGTTTTGATTTCACCTGAAAACTCTCCCAAACATCTTAATCACTGCTTAATAGAGTTGGCCCGATATGAAACTTAAGTTTATTACGGCCGCCATTATTGCCATCAATGTTCTGATGTTATCCCAAGACATCCCAATCAATGTCATTGTTTTTACCATCGCTGGTCTGGCACTTTCATTTCTTGTTTCTGGTAAAAAGCTGAGAATTTTTTTCAAGATTGCTCTATTGATCGGAAGTTTTGTGCTTCTTAGGTTTCATTTTAAAACTTTACTAGTTACTGAAAGCGCAGTCTCTTTTGCCCTCATACTCTCATCTTTAAAATTTTGGGAACTAGACGAAGAGCGCGATCACTTCAATATGTTTTTGATACTGGCATTATGCGAATGCAGTGTTTTTCTTATTAATCCCTTGTTTTTTATTTTCATCTTTGGAATGGCCAAGATGATTTTCTATTTTTACTACATTCTCAAAATTAGAAACTACGATATTTCGGCCTTAAACTATAAAAGACTTCTTCTTTTAGTTTTTCCTTCAATCGCACTCTCTCTTTTACTTTTTTATACTTTTCCACGTTTTACCTCTGGATTTATTAATACCAGCGAAATGCAATATATAATTTCAGGTGGTAATTCCAAGATAGACTTTAAAGAATTAGGCCCGTTATCGCTATCCACAGAATCTGCCTTCAAAGTTTATGGACTGGAAGAAAGCAATCTTCCTTTTAAAATTCTTTACTGGAGATCAAGTGTTCTTTGGCAAATGTCTAATGGTGAATGGCGTTCATTCAACAACAACCTAAAAGAAAAAAATCAAACTGTCCCTTTGGGAAAACTGAAATACGACATTGAGCTCTTCCCAACTTACAAAGAATACATGCCTGTTTTGGATGGATCATCTTCAATCGTCTCTGCTTCACAAAACTTTAATTCTTATAGTGATGGATCTTTTAGATTAAAAACGATTTCCAGAGGCAGCTTAACTTATTCTGCCGTAGGTGATTATGGCGTAAGGCCCCTGGCCTTTAGCTCTCTCATGGAGAAAAAGGGTCTCAGTCTTAAATCAGAGAGAAGCGAAGAAATTCGAACAAACTATTTCTCAAAGGCCACAAATTCAGCGAGTGATGAAGCCCGACTTAAGGAACTTATTCAAATTTTTAAAGCAAAAGAATTTGAATATACAACAGCTCCACCCATGTATGCCTCCCTTGAAGATTTCCTGATCAGTGGAAAAGGCGGCTACTGTAGTCACTTCGCAGCTGCATTTACTTACCTTGCACGTTTATACAATCTTCCTTCCAGAATGGTTGTTGGTTATCTCGGTGGGGAGTTCAATCCTTATGATGGCTCTGTCCTTGTAAAAGAAATGGATGCACATGCATGGGTGGAAATTTATATTAAAGAAAAAGGCTGGATAAAAATTGATCCGACTGCCCTCGTGGCACCTGAAAGAATTACGATGAGCACAGAAGAATTTAATAATCGCTTAAATCCTTATATTACAATTCTAAATTTTCAGATAAGTAGAGATACTTTCAAATTTTCTGCCTTAAATGATTTTTCCCTTTGGATAGATTCACTGAACTCAAAATTCAACAACAACATTTTCAACTTTGACCGCGATAAACAGCTCGCAGTGCTTCGCTCTATAACACCTGGAAAAATGTCTGTGGGCTGGATTTTTTCACTCTCACTTATTATTTTTATGTTTATCTTTTGGGCCATCTACTATTTTTATGGAAAGAGTAAATCAGACCCAGAAATCAAAAGATATAACCGCTTTATCAAAAAAATGAACTCTTACGGCCTCGTGAAGGCCCCACATGAGACGATCTCAACCTTCCGTGATCGCTGCCTTCATTCCATTCCACAGGAATCAAATATGATCGAAAGTGAAGTCGCTCATTATATCAATAACTTCTATAAATAGTTGCGTCTTTACTCTAAAGATTGTAGGTTCAAAAAATGAAGCAAGATCTCCCAAAAACATTCTCTGAATTAAAACTTATTGAGCCTTTAAAACAAGCTCTTATTGAAGCTGGGTACACTCATCCAACTCCTATTCAGGCAGAAGCTATTCCGTCTTTACTTGCTGGCCACGATTTATTGGGATGTGCTCAAACGGGTACTGGAAAAACAGCGGCATTCGCTCTTCCCATTCTTCACCGCCTGGTTGAAACAAACAACAAAGCTCTACCTCGCCACACACGTGTTCTTGTGTTGACTCCGACTCGCGAGTTAGCGATTCAAGTTCATGAAAGTTTTGCGACGTATGGTAAAAATTTAAAACTTAAGTATGCTGTCGTTTTCGGCGGTGTAGGGCAGAGCCCACAAGTAAAAGCACTCTCTGGTGGAGTAGATGTTCTGGTAGCAACACCAGGACGCTTAATGGATCTGATTGACCAAGGCTTTATCAAACTAACTGGTCTGGAAGTTTTTGTTCTCGATGAAGCAGACAGAATGCTTGATATGGGATTCATTCACGATATTAAAAAAATTCTAAAGTTTTTACCTGCGAAGAGACATAACTTATTCTTCTCGGCAACAATGCCTCCGGTTATTGAAAAACTGGCCCAAACTATTTTGGTTAAGCCGGTTAGAATTGAAGTTACACCTGTTTCTTCAACTGCAGAACTTATCACTCAATACGTAATGTTCGTCGACCGCGAAAATAAGCGCGTTCTTCTAAATCATATTCTTACTGATCAGAACATGAAGAGAGTTATCGTTTTCTCAAGAACTAAACATGGTGCTAACAAGATAGCTGACTTCCTTGAAAAAAACGGGATTATTTCAGAAGCCATTCACGGAAATAAGTCTCAATCAGCAAGACAGCGCGCTCTTGAAAATTTTAAATCGGGTAAGACGAGAGTTCTTATTGCAACAGATATTGCCGCTCGTGGAATTGACGTTGATGAAATCACTCACGTTATCAATTACGACCTTCCTAACGAGAGCGAAAGTTACGTTCACCGTATTGGAAGAACTGCTAGAGCAGGGGCAAGTGGCGTGGCCATTTCATTCTGTGATTCTGAAGAAAAAGCATTCTTAAAAGAAATCGAAAAACTGATTGGTAAATCTATCCAAGTTGTAAAAGATCAGCCTTATCACTCTGAAAAAGTGGTTGAAGCAAGACTGATGTCAGCAAGCAAGGCAAAAGCTTTAATCGATGGTGAAAACACTCTAAAAACGAGAAACCCGCATAGACGTAACCCTCGTAACAATCAGCGCTCTGTAAAAAACAGCTCACCAAAAAAACAGCATGCTAACAAGGGCAATTCTTAGGAATTGTCCTTCTCACCTTAGTAAAAATTACGCTATGAGCTCAATTGTTATTTAGTCAGGTTTTACGGCTAGATAACTCAAGGCACTGATTCTTATCAGACTAAAAATTCTAAACTTAATTTGTAGCTGGCCCTTGGATAATTTTAGCTTTTAGTGATAGTATTATCACGGGCACTCTGTTAGGGTGCCCGAAGTACAATGTCAGTCGCATTCAAGATTAGTGGTCCAGTTATTCGGCTCTCCTCTTTAGCGGCCCCAACGCCTTAAGGAGGTAATTATGGGTAGAAAACTTTATGTAGGAAATCTTCCTTACACAACTAACGATGCTATTCTTAGACAAAAGTTCGAAGAAGTAGGAACTGTTGATTCGTCAAAAGTTATTACTGATCGCGAAACTGGAAGATCTAAAGGTTTCGGATTCATCGAAATGTCGACTGATGAAGAAGCAGAAGATGCAATCTCTAAGTTCCACGGTTCTGAGTTCGAAGGTCGTCCAATGACTGTTTCGGAAGCAAAACCAATGACTCCAAACGATTCTCGCGGTGGCGGATCTCGTGGTGGATTCGGTGGTGGAAGAGATGGTGGTGGTTCACGTAACCGTTACTAATTTCCGAACTTGTTTTAACCAAACAAAAAGAAATAAGGGGTCATCGAAAGATGGCCCTTTTTTTTGTCCATTTTTCCAACTACGATTCCCTCTATGGAAATCACATGTCACTTTTGTTTCGAAAAAATCCCTTTAGAGTTATTTGTTGAAGAAGGCGAAAAGCAGGACTTCATTGTCGATTGCGAGGTTTGCTGTCATCCACTACATATCACTGCAGAGTGGAATGATGAGGACGAACAATTTGATGTTGAGGTCGATGCTGGCTAGTGCAGATAGGTTTTAATATCTTCTTTTACATGAATAAGCCTTCCATCCATAACAGATCCATTAAGGTCTTTAATGGCAAGCTGGGCCTCTTCTGAAGACGCCATCTCTACAAAGGCAAATGCTGACGATGAGTCCGTACCTACTTCAGTAACAACCTTTGCAGAATAAACTATCCCATATTTAGAAAACTTCTCTGCAATAGTTTGATTTGCAATATTTCGGGTCAAGTTTCCAATATAAATTCTTTGAGGCATAAATGAGCTCACTGAAAAGTATTACTTCTAACGATTAAACTTATGTCGCTAAAATCTGTCTTTCAAGATCATTTAAAAAATTTAAAATTAAATTAAGGTTGATTAAGATTGTCTTAAAAGAACTCAATCTTGTAACCAATACCTCGCACAGAATTAAGATTCACACCGTAGTGTATAATCTTTTTTCTCAGGCCGCTAACATGGGTATCTACAGAACGGAGGTAACTTTCATCTTCTTCACGCCAAACATCTTCAAAAATTTGTTCACGTGAAAATACCTGACCAGGATGACGAATAAGTTGGATTAATATTTTAAACTCTTTAGGCGTTAAAACAATATCTTCATCGACATTGTTTGCATTTTTACCCGTTAACTTCATTTTATTAATGTCTATAAGAAGTCTTCCACGAGACCACATATCTGATTGAGATCTCTTTTTAATATACTTTTCAATCATGGCCTCAAAAACAGGGGGGCGTATTGGTTTTTGAATAAAGTCATCTACATCGTTTTTGTGGCTTCCGACTTCATCTTCAATATCCTTACTTGCAGTAAGCATAATTTTAGTCACATCAACGGCCATATTATTCTTTTTTAGCTTACTTAAAAGATCAAAACCAGAAGTGTCTCCGAGATAAATATCAATAATTAAGATGTCGTAATTTTTTCTTCGAATGAGGTCCAAAGCCTCTATCTCGTTAAGTCCGAAGTCTAGCTCAACATTGGGAGGAAGGGCTGACTTCACAATTCTTAATATCTCTGGATCATCATCAATTAGTAGAAGCTTTGCTGGATTATTCATATATCCACAGTTTACGTTTAACTCTTGTTTAGTTCAAGGAAAACGTGGTGCATTTTTTTCCTGAGGTAAATGGACTGCTATTTATCCATGCTAAAATTTTCCAATGAAAAGGCCCGCAGCACTTCTATTATTTTTTGTGATCTTCCCAGCGTATTCAAGTGACATGAGTGAAGTTGTTTCTGTCATTTCTAAAATCAACAAAGGCTTCATCGTACAGACTCCTGCTTTGCAATGTGTAAGCACATTGTCTTCAAGTGACGTTGTTCTCAAAAAATCAAACTCATATTTGTTCAACAAATGTGCTACGGATTTATGTGGTTCTCCCGATAAAAACAAATCAATTTGGGTTACTGATCAAAATTTTATTCCCACTGCTTCGTGGCTACTGAAAAGAAAACTAGAAAATCAAAATTCAACTTTCGACAAAGTTTTTGATACGGCCATAAGAGTTAAAAATAATGAATTGTCGTCTATTAAAAATTATCTTCAAAACAGTGATACTCAGCTCGACAAGCTCGATCTAAGAAATCAAGAAAGATTGGCCGCCCTAATGTTTGACAGCTATCTTGAGAAGAGTATTAATCCTGAAGCTGATATTGAAAACAGAACAACCATCAAAGTCACTCCACCTAAAGGAGCGAGTGAAGATTTTATTGCTGCTCTTAATTCGTATGCTGATAATCTGAAGAAATCTATTCGTTACAACATTGATAGTTATGATTTTAAAAATGCTTACAGCGATGAAGATCTTGCTATTATAACAAAAGATGCTTTTAACAAAATAAAGGAAACATCTCTCAAAAATGAAGCATTTCCTTCAAAGCTTAAAGATGAATTGAAATATTATGAAACTGTAATGTCTAATCCTGACACCAGTTCATTTCAATATGAGTCTGCTTTAAGATGGTTTAAGGCCACAGATGAGGCCATCAATAAAGAAAATGGATCTTTCGCATTCAATAGAGCTGTCTGCAGTACTTCACAATGCAAAACTACCTATAGTGATTTTTTCAAAAAGACAGATTTAAAAAGCAAAATTTCTCAATATGAAAATACGTTAAATAATCCTTCCACAAAACAAAATGCTATTACCAAATGTAAAGCCGCTATCATTGTTGCTGAAACTTCAAAATCTGATTCATCTAAAGTGAGACAAATTTTTGAAGAAGCAAAAGATTTAATAATAAAAAATATGCTTCCACAATTTTCAGAACACTCCAGAGCGATCATGCTTGATTATGTGAATAATAAATTGGAAGCCAGTAACAAGAACGTTCTTAAAAATTCTCAAAACTTTGATTACGTAAAGAATTTTGCAGAAAGTTCAAAAGATTACTTAACGGGAAATGCAATGTCAGTAGAGCTAGGTAAAACATCTATAATAGAAAAAATATTTGTATTAAATAATTCTTTCGATGAAATCATTCCACTAGATAATGCAACTCCTTGTGGAAACGGCGGCTTCCCATCAAATGCCTGGGATGCGTTTCTTCCTATGAAGCTTGCCCATCAACTTGCAACAGGGAGTCTGAAAGAAAACATTCAAGGCCTCGGCATGAACGACCATGTTTTTATTTCTGATTTTTCATGTCAGCATGCAGACCATGGAAGGCATAACACAACTCATGAGATTGCTCATGCGCTAAACTATTTATTTGCGACAACCACTCTAAGCCCAGAGAGTACAGCCTTTTACAATAACATCCGAAGCTGTGTTGTTTCAGCTTACCCGAATGCTATCAAGTCTGAAGGTATACGCTCTCACAAGGGAGATAGGCTTTATACTGAAGAAGATGCTGCTGATGTTTTTGCATTTATGGCAAATCAGAAAGAGAAGAAAATTTATTCTTGTGAATTTTTAAAGCCTAGTTTGGTTAACAACTCTTATACCGATCTCACTTTTATTTCCAACACTCAGGACAATCATTCAACGGGATTTTCCAGAGTTCTTTTTGAAGCCGTTAATAAAGATATTTCTCTTCCTGAATCTTGCCAGCAGTTAATTGAAGAAGAAAAACCTGATATGAGATTCAACAAATGCATTTAATACTATCACTAATATTATCCACAGCACTGCAGGCGAAAGTCGTACAGGTGAGCTATAAGAATTTTAATTATAAGATTGATTATAGTGAAACGACAGTTCTCTACACAGCTCCTCACACTGAACTATCGCTCAAAGAAAAGAAATGTAACAAGCACATTATAAAAGCATTTAAATCAAAAATGGATGCTAACTTGAGGGGAGATTTTCTCACAAAAAAATCTGATCAGACCTATACCTTGGTCATAGATAATTCTACAAAGTTCGATCTTTTTACCAGCAATCGTGGATTATTTTTTGCGGCATTTAATGAATATTTTAAAACGTTAAAAGTTGAAGAAAGTTTGAATTGTAATTAAAAAAGGGCAGGGGTCTTATCGACTCCTGCCCTTTCTTTTAAGATATAATTTTAAACCAGAAGCTTAGTAGCGTCTGCTGTTGTTATCTCTTGGTGCCATTGGCTTTGCTTCTGTAACGTTGATTTGGCGTCCACCAAATTCAGTTCCGTTAAGTTCAGCGATAGCTGCAGCAGCTTCTGCTGAAGTAGACATTTCTACGAATCCGAAACCTTTTGAACGGTTTGTATCGCGGTCAATGATTACTTTTGCAGATTCAACTGTTCCAAACTGTGCAAACTTATCAGCAAGCATTGAGTTTTCGACAGAGTAACCAAGGTTACCAACATAAATTTTTTGAGACATAAAATACTCCAAAGGATATTCATCACATTAGTTGTGATAAAACTGTTAATTTTTGATTTTGAGTTTAAGGATAGGATGGTTGAAGATCTTACTAAAAAAACAAATTCGTTTTGAGAAAATCTGTTTAAAAGTTGCAAGTCTTACTTGGATCTAGATCAGATACGCAGACTTTAGATGGCATCTGCGTCGATGGCAAGTTTATTAAAAATGTTTATTCATTATTATGAATAATTTGTATGTAATCAGTAACTTGAAGAGGATGAGAGAGTTTTTTCATCAACTGTCCATTAACCCCCTAAACAAGGGTAGGTTAATCCTGCTTATTTATTTAAATCAAAAGTCTCCTTAGAATCGACTCATTCAAATTAATTTTAGGAGATAAACAATGAAGAAACTTATGACAAGGTAAGAAAGCAGCACCGCCTTTGGGCGTAATCCACTTGGGCCTCATCTAGGAAAAACCTACAGGGCCAGCAATTAAGCGTGTGGATATTAAAATGTTTGTATCACTATAAACATTTTGATCACACGGAGTGCTGCTCATGAAGTATTTTATCGGTCTTGACGCCCATTCATCAACATCAACTTTTGCCGTTTAAAACGAAATCGCTGAATGTGTTCTCAGAAAAACTATCGACACCTCTGAAAAAAACCTCTGGCATGTTCTCGAATCAATAAATGGCGAGCGAATTCTCACACTCGAAGAGTCAACTATTTCATAATGGTTGTATTTAATACTCAGAGAAAAAGTAGATCGCTTATTGGTTTGCAATCCAACTTTTGTTGCTAAAAAAACTGGAGCAAAAACTGATTTCAGGGACGCAATTCATCTAGCGAATGAGCTTCGCTGCGGCCATTTAAAAGAAGTTTTTCATGGCGATTCTCATTGGGCGCAACTAAGAACTTCAGTTAGTGGATATCTTGATATCGTTCAAGAAATAGTACGTTTTAAAAATAGATTAAAATCTGTTTTTAGAGCTAATGGGCTCAAGACAGATGAAAATAGCTTCTATAAAAATAAAGAGCGATGTTCAGAATTTAAAAACGATTCAGCCCGATTTGTTTCAGAAAATCTATTTCATCAAATAGAATTTTTAGAAAACAAAAAAAAATATCTAGATTGGTTTAAAAATAATCAAAAAAAATATCGCCCAATCAGGAATCTGATGACAATACCAGGAATAAGTATAGTAAGGGCCAACATTTTTACGCGATTATTACGATGTTCTTAGGGCAAAAGGCACTTCACATAAAGATGCCAAAGTTGCTTTAGCAAGAAAAATAGCATCGTTATCACTTTCATTATTAAAAAATAACGACACATACAATGACAATTACGAGGAGTATTTAAAGGAAAGAAAACGACTACGATTACTTGTCGGACAGAAAATAAACAAAAGAATCTCGATCATTTGATTTCACATGGAAGTGAATTAGAAGACAAATCCCTTTCTTATTCTTTATGACAGGAAAGCGATTGTTAAATTAAACAAAAGGATTGTTTCGGGTGAATTAGGGATGAAGGATGAGGCTCAATAACTACATGTCACGCTAATGATAAGCGATGACCATTTTAGGACTGGCACACCTTTTTTTTAAATCCAACATTATCATGGCACATTTTATAATAAGGCCCCAAAAGATGAATGAACAAGCTGAGGCGAAATTCTGTTGTAGGTAATGGAGTAGTTCACAGAATAAAAACTTCCAGAGAGTGAAATTAAGTGAGTCACTACCTAGTGCGAGGTTTGGCGGGCAAAGCAGCTAAACTTTTTACTCTGTACGAGGAAAGGGAAAATATTATTTTGAAACTGCTTGCTTTCTTAAAGATGAGTTCTGCAGGTGCTACTGAAAAAGAATTATTAGAATATAGAAAACTTGAAATTGATTACTTCTTAGCTCCACTGCAAGGACATAGCTCTATTCAAGAAATTGCAGCTAAACAAACTGCAATTATTCAACCCAAAGTTGTTATCCCACATCATCATGATGATTTTTTCCGCCATTAAGTCAGAATGTATCTGTAGAAGTCTTTAAAGAAAAATTAAACCTTGCTGGCTTTAAAGGTAATCTATTAGAGATCCCTTTATTTAAAAATGCTCAAATTTAAAATATGAAAAAATTATTAATTTCAACATTTCTTATTCTTTTTACTTCTTGTACTACAGAAATTTACGTCGATGATCTAAAAGGAAACAATCTCGATTACTATAAAAAAATAAATCAAGCTCAGCTTAATTTTGAATCTGATAAAATCAATGCTGAACAAATATGGTCAAGAGGAAACTCATTCATTAATCACCATTCAAAAATGCAAATCCAATCGGCCAATGAATATCACGTGGCTACATTTGATCCTGCCATAAGCGGGGATAAAATCAAGTTTACTGTAAAATGCTATGCTAAAAAAAATACTCCCCAGAAGTTTGTAGAAATAACGAAAAATTCTCGCTCACTATATGCTGACTGGTGAGATCAATGAAAATTTTATTGATTCGAAGCTAGTCTCTAGGCCAAATGGATCAGATGACTCTGAACCTGACGAAGAATACGGCACAGGCTATCCAAAGAAATAATCTATTTATAATTAAGCTTGTCTTTTGCAGGCTCAAGTTCTCGAGCACTTTATCCAATCTGATTTTTCAAGGTACTTGATTGTCTCTTCTTTAGAAAGCTTGATATTAATTTCTTCTTTTGAATCAATTTTTTTATATTTAAAACTTGGATTTTCATTACAATAATAAACCAATAATTTATTAACATGAATACTGGATACAAACACACCCATGTACTTGGATTTATCTTTAAAAACTTTAAAGCTCCATCTGCCATTTAAATATTTGAGATTCGGGTTTTTATCAACATTTTGAAATGGAAATTCCAAAAATGTAACCATATATTTTTTTTCAGAATACTGTGTGTAACCAAATGGCTCTGGCCACTTTAATATAAAAGCTAAGGCAACATACATTAGCGGAATAGAAAGTCCTGATAAGGAGATCGTATTTTCTTTATGAACTGAATAATTTTTAAAACTATGTAGTGCAAATATCATACACAGGATTACTATTCCTATGGATAATCCATCAAAGTAGTTACTATAAGGAAAAAAATTGCCCCAAAGTAATAAAGCCAGACTAAATAGAATCCTAAGCGTTACAAGTACCCAAAAATAACTATGTAGAATTCGATCATTTGAAAAAAGTAGAAGTAATGAATATCCAAAAAAGGCCAGAGGCACACTCCAGATAATTGTCACAGCTACAAAAAAATGGAAAAACCAGAGCGAAACTATTGCTAATTTTCTAGTTCTATAAAAAATAACTAAGCTTGCAAAAACTTGAGAAACAATGCCCAAAAGGCATATGAGTTCAAAATGTCTTGATGTTAGAAACGATTTAAAAATATTTCTAATCAAAATATCGTTAGAAAATGCAATACCACTAAAGTAGACAGAATTGACTTTATTAAAAGCTGAAAAAGCGTACATCATCGCAAACGCACAAATAATTCTTCTGGAAACTTTTTGAACGTTTTCTTCTCTAGCGGGTTCAATTAATAAAAGAAGAAATGGAATAAGATAGATAGAAGCTGAATCTACTCCTGTAGACAAATGAGAAAGTGCTTTGGCCCCCAATTCACTAGA
>DIUR01000008.1 GCA_002428265.1 Bacteriovoracaceae bacterium UBA6153 | reverse complement strand
TGAGTGGAGAAGCTCAGATTCAAACGAGGGACTTTCCTCAGGTTTCCTGTGATCAACGTTCTTGTCTAGAATTTTCGATAGAGTCTTCAATGGACTTCATTGAAACGTTTCCTGAGGACTTTTCTGCAAGTTTGGAGCAATTCGAAAAGCTCTATTTGAGCTCTGTTCTTGTAAAAAACTCAGGCAAGGTCAATGAAACGGCCAGGAGAATAGGAATGAGTAAGACGACCTTAATTCAAAAAGCTAAAAAGTATAACATCAGCACTCTGAAAATGAGGGCCGATGCAAGTCTCGTGGCCGCGTAAAAAATACATCCCCATTGGAGATCGTTGACAATTGCTTGAAATAAGAGCAAAAAGCAGAGAATCGAGTCTTATTGGGGAATTATTATGAGAAATACTATGGTCGGTCTGGGCGCAATGCTGATGTCATTTCAATTAATGGCCTCAGGATCTGTATTGATCAACGGTAAAGAGATTAAGTCACAGGATCATCTTCATACGATCCTGGCAAAACAGCTTAATTTTCCAAACTATTATGCAAAAAATCTCGATTCTTTGTATGACGTTCTAAGCACTGATTTCTCTTCTAATACAATCATCAAGATTAAGTTCCTCAGCATATTAAAAAGCAAGCTGGGTGCTGATTATACTGAAGCTCTTATCCAGGCGATCATGGATGCTTCAGAAGATAACCCTAAGGTCGTTTTGCTTTTAGAGTAATAAATGAATTTCAAAGTTAAAGACCATTTTTTTCACAAGGCAAAGAAAGAAAACTTTCTTGCAAGAAGCGTATATAAACTTGAAGAGATTGATGAGAGATTTAAAATTCTCAAAAAAAATGATCAGGTTATTGACCTTGGATATCACCCGGGATCATGGATTCAGTACACCTCAGAAAAAATTGGTGTCAATGGTCTGGTAATTGGTGCCGATGTCAGAGACATAAACAATAAACTATTAAACATAAAAAATGTCCGTCTTTTTCAAAAAGATGTACTGACAATTGAATCGATGGAAGAGCTTGGAGTGAGTTCTCAATTTGATGTAGTCTTGTCAGATATGGCGCCGAATACCACAGGTGTTCAGTCGGTTGATCAAGCTAGATCATTAAATTTAGTAGAGATGGTTTTCTTTTTGTTACCAAAATTTTTAAAACCAGACGGCCATGTTGTTATCAAAGTCTTTGAAAGCAACGATGCCCAGCTCTTTTTGAAGGAACAAAAAAAGCATTTTTCTGAGTTTCATTATCTCCGACCTAAATCTACAAGGTCAGTAAGCAAAGAATATTTTGTCATTGGGAAGAATTTTAGGCCATAATATAACCTCACCTGCAACCAAGATGGTTTTAAACATGGATAAGTTTAAAAAGAAAAACAGTAAGTTTGCCTTAGTCTTGACCGCTACCTGCCTGAGTGTATTCATAGGTGGAAGCGCAATCAATATTTTCCAAGGTAAGTTTAGTCAGAAACTCAACGCTGCTGAGGTCAAAGACCACAGTAATAGCTCACCTATGGATAGTGCTCTTAAGCTTTCAATTGATAAAGCTTTCAAGCAATCAACCACTGAGTGGCCAGCAACAATTGATGTCGACAAGAAGAAAATGAAAATCGAATATGCATTCGATGATCAGCTTGATTCGTATATTAAGAAGCTTCTTAAATCATACCGCTCAGATTACGCCACAGTTGCCGTTATTGATAACGAGACTGGTGAAGTATTAGCTGCTGTTGGTGTTGAAGGCAAAACGAACTCTATCGATAATGGTCTAGTTCTAAGTAGCACTCACCCATCTGCTAGTTTAATCAAAATGATCACTGCTGCTGAACTTATTCAAAATGCAAAGGTCACTCGTGAAACAGAGTTTGAGTTTAGAGGTAGAAGTACAACGTTGTTCAAGTATCAGTTAAGCGATACTAAAGCTAATCGTTGGGACAAAGCTCAGTCATTTGAAACAGCTTTCGCAAAATCAAATAACGTTATCTTTGGTAAAGCAGCTATTCAGCACATGAGTAGCGACAAGCTTATCAAGATGGCCGAAAATTTTGGATTCAATCAGCCTATCATTCAAGAATTAGATTTTCTTCAATCTCACATCGGTGCATCTCATGATGACTACAGACTTGCTGAGCTTGCTTCAGGATTTAATGATGAAACTGTCATTTCGCCTATTCATGGTGCAATGCTGGCATCTATTGTTGCCAATAATGGGATTATGAAAAATCCTAAAGTCATCGCCAAAATCAGTGATGCATCATCAGGCGAGACCGTTTGGGAAAACACGGCCATTGAAAAGCGCGTGTTGGCACTCGAGACTGCAAAAGAAATGCAGGAAATGATGGCCATGACAATCGATGGCGGAACTGCAAGAAAGTCATTCAAGAAAATGAACACAGGTTACAAGAATGCTTTAGATATCGGTGGAAAAACAGGAAGTATTACAGGTGGGAAACCATTTGGTAAAAGAGATTGGTTTTCAGCTTATGCTATTCCTCGCGACCAAGAGCGTGGCAAAGGTATTTCTATAAGTGTCATGAACGTGAATGTTAAAAGATGGCATGTTAAATCAACAATGCTTGCTAAAAACATAATTGAGTATTATTACAATAATGTTCGTCCAGTACCTATCACTATGGTGAAAATGCCAAAGACTCTCTCTTCGAATACACGCAAAAAACGCGTTTACAAAAGGAGCGTAGCCAGTAGTAGGTCAAAAAAAAGACAAGTCTCAACGGTCCAACGAAAGAAAAAGAGTACAAAAAAAGAAATAGGTAGAAGAAATGAACGAAAATCAAACACCACCATCTAGTGATCAACTAGATCCTCACGCTGATCTTATGAAAAGTGTAGAAGAAGATACAAATAAGAAGAGAAAGCTGATTAAAGAAGCGAAATCAATTGTTCTTATCATTATAGCCGTCTTTACATTCCGATCAGTTCTTTTTGAGCCATTTAGAATCCCTTCAGGATCAATGATTCCTACGCTGATGATTGGCGATTTTATTCTGGTAAATAAATTCTCATACGGTCTTAAAGTTCCTTTCACGGACATTGTTCTGGGAGATAAGAGTTTTGATCCAATTTATATTATCAAAAGAGACGGGCCTAAAAGAGGTGACGTCATTGTTTTCAAATACCCAAAAGATTTATCAGTTAACTACATCAAGCGTGTAGTCGGTCTTCCGGGAGATACGCTGGAAATCAGAAATAAAGTTGTTTATGTTAACGATAAAGCTCTTGAGCCAAAAGAGTTTGATGGCAAGGCCATCATGGATGACATGGATGATAAGTTTAAAGGTTATAATCTTAAGTTTTATAAAGTTAAAACTGGCGATGTAGAGCACGTTATCCAACAAGATAATGACAATTATTACAAAGTAGATTTTGATAAAATCACAGTTCCAGCTGATAGCTATTTCGTAATGGGTGACAATCGCGATTTCTCATACGATGCTCGTTACTGGGGATTTGTTAAGCATGAGCAAATCAAAGGACGCGCAATGTTTGTTTGGTTCTCTCTGATCTTCCCTTTCGGTGAAAATCCGGCCAAGTTCCGTCCTTGGAGAATTGGCACACCAATTAACTAAAAATTTTCGTACAACCATCATTTCCTTCGATGTTTTCCCATCGAAGGTCATGGTGCTCTTTTTTAAGATAAGATCTTAGCCAGTTTTTAAGTACACCATCACCATGCCCATGAATAATTGTAACGAATGGGATTTCTCCTGTTAAAACTTCATCAATGGCGTCTTCACTTACCTTTTGAAACTCTTCAAGTCTCATTCCACGGCAGTCAATTTCGATATCTCCGCGAACAGTTTTCTGAATATTGATGCTGATTCTTGGTGTGTTTGGTTTTGATCCAGATGCATAACGGAGAGTTTCAGTAGAAACCCAAACCGAAAGAGCTCCGTGCTGGATTTGAACTTCTTTTTTTCTAAGATTAACGTTTTGAACTTTTACGTTCTTTCTTATGACAATTGAAAAAACAGTCATTCCTGCCTGAATGTCTTCAATGTGAATACGGTTCATATGAGCATAAATTTGCTCAACATCTTCTTTATTTTTTCTCTCAGGTTTCTCTTTGATAAGTGCAGATTGAATGCCTGCCATTTCATTGTTTAGAGTGCGACGGTTAGCCGTCTTTCCGCTTTTAACTTCTGCGAGAAGATTTTCGGCCTGATCAAAAAGAGTTTTAATTTTTTTGTTGTACTCGTTAAGAATCTTCTCCCTTTCTAGAAACAAAGTTCCTTCCATTGAAGATTTTTGGTTCCTAAGTTCAATGTTCAAAGATCTGTTATGAGTTAATAATTTATCGAGATCAATTTTCTTTTGAGATAGCTCTTGAAGGAGAGTTTCGTAAGTCATTTGCTTTTTATCTAACAACTCTTTTGCTTTTTCACTGATTTCATTTTTTAATCCGAATCTTTCCGATAAATTGTCGAAAATTTTAAATGCGAGTGAACTTCCTGGCTCTCCCAGAATAAGTTTATAAGTAGGCCTGTTAAGATCAAAGTCATAACCTACGTGAGCAGATACATAATCTCCCCTTGAGTGCATAAAAGTTTTAAGCACCTGATGGTGGGTAGAAAGTACAACTTTAGAATTAGATCTGTGGTGAATCTCATCTAAAAATGCAATCGCTAGGGCCGAAGCTTCTTCAGATGAAGTTGAGTTAAAAATCTCATCAATAATGATTAAATTTAATGGCCCAAGTGACTTCAGAAGTTCCAGATAATATTTTGATTCAGAAGCAAATGAGCTCAATCCTTCAGAAAGATTTTGATGGTCATGACTGAAGTAAAATAATTCTTCTATAGGATGAATATCAGCATGAATCGCTGGAACATATAGCCCCATATGAGTCATCAGGATTGAAAGTGTCAGCGACTTGAGGGCTACAGTCTTACCACCAGTATTAGGTCCTGAAATAATCAGACCTTTATGAGCAGAATCCAATTCGATATTATTTTTAACTGGATTATTTAAAAGTGGATGATAAATGCCATTAAATTCAAAATAAAATTTTTGGTTTAAGACTGGCTTAGATAGACCCAATTTTTGAGTGTAAGTGGCCTTGGTATTCAGCCAGTCGAGTTCAAGTGACCATTCACTCATTAAGCTGAACTCGTGAGTATAAGAATGAATAACCTTACTTAATTCAATAGTAAGTTTTAAAATAGTAGATTCAATTTCAGAAAGAAGATGAATCCTTTTATTACCCTTTTCTCTGACATCATAAGGCTCAACAAAAAGAGTCATACCACTTTGCGAGCGTGAAACAATCGGGCCTAAGTCAGAATTGTAAGAATCAGATCGAACAGCAAGAACATATCTATCGTTAATGATGTCGTAATTGTCCATCTGCAGCTTTGTTGAATACAACTCAGTTCTGGCAGTCTTTTGAATCGTGATTCTTAGGTCATTTTCAAGGGCCAATACTTCAGCGTAAAGTCTTTTTAACACTGGATGACGTTCATAAGAGACATTTCCACTGTGGTCGACAAAATCTCTTAATGGATTAATAAAATTTCTTTTTATCTTATTAATTTTATCGTTTTCTAATGAGTAATCCTGCTGGAACTCTAGAGCTTTAAATTGATTAAAGCACTCGTGATAACATTCAGCAATTTGAGCTAAAAAATGAAGCTCTGTTGCTTCAAAAAATTTTCCTTTTGAGATATCTTTGATTAATTTAAAAGAGTCGGCCTCTACTGGAAGCATTCTTAGTTTTGAATTGAAAGCCAGACTATAATCATCGTAATTTGTGAGATAATTTTCCAGAAGATTTAAATCGTGTTGGATAATATCAATAGCGCGTGCTGATGGGGCTTCTTGAAATTTTACTTTTGTCAGTGTGAAATGTGATAGACTTGAAATATCAGAAATCAACATTGACCAATCGAGGAGCTCGAGTGCTTCGGAATTACCATTTAGAAGATTAAGGGCCATGATACAAACTCACCAACAATTATTAACAATTTCAGAAGAATATAACACTCTCTTCTCAAAAAATGAATTTTATCCAATTCAAAAGGCCTATACGACGCCTCATTTTTTGGTTCTTGGTTTAAGATTTCCAGGGCAAAACGTTGTTTTATATATAGGTCGCGGAAATCAGTATGAAGGCGTATTTATTTCCAACAAGTTTCCTCCTTCTTACTTAAGAATCCAAGATCGTTTACTTGATTATGTTAGAAAATACTTGGTAGGTGCAAGACTCGGAAAAATGGAAGTTGATGATAAGCATTTTCTTATACTGTTTCATTTCAAAAATGAGCATACAGATAATTCATTTTCTTTCGGTTACAAAGATAGACAGCTTTATTTTATCAAAGAATGTAAAGATGAGGTTTATACCAGCTGGAATGGGCAGACGACTTTAGGGAAACCTATTGCTACATTGGTTGATGAATTTATGGGAGACAAGAGTCTTCCCGATCAATCTAAAACGACTAATTGGAAATTAGAAAATTACTTTGAGGATGAGTTTAAAAAAATAAGTGGTAAGCCAGTTCAAAAAAAGAAAGAAAAATTTTTATCAAAAAAGTTAACAAATATTACAAATGATTTAGAAGATGTTAAAAAATGGCACATGATCGAAGAAGACATGCTAAGCGAAGAAAGCGTAGAATTAGATGATCATCAATCAGTGCTTCATGGGCATAAAATAAAATTTGCCTCTCATTTAAATCAATGGCAAAAAAGAGATTTGGTTTTCGGAAAAATTAAGAAACTAAAAAAAGCTGAAGTTATTTTGAAATCGAGGTTGGAAGAAACAGATCTTGAATTATCAAAAGTAAAAGTTGGTGAATTTGAATTTGAAGTGACTAAAGAAAAAGCGATTGCGCCTTTATGGCAGACAGGCTCTTCTTCAAATAAAGCTAAAAGCAGTAATGAATATAATATTAAAGATTTTAAGTTAAAAAATATTTCTGGTTCTATTGCTCTTGATGCTGAAAGTAATGATTGGTTAAGATCTCAAGGGGCTAAAGATCATTACTGGTTTCATATTGAAAATTATCCGGGATCACATTGCTTGCTAAAAACGGATGATATTTCACAACTTACTGGAGAGGATTTGTCGGCCATAGCTTCGATGATACGCGATTACTCCAAACTTGAAATCGGTGCAATACCCGTAATTTACAGTCAACTAAAGAACGTAAAGGGTTTAAAAGGATCTCAAGGTAAGGTTTTGATAAAAAAGCCACGCTATTTAAGGTGCAATTATATAGCATGGACAGAAATAATTACCGTTAGTTTACCATGATTGCAGGTAGGCGCTGCTCTCTATAGAATAGATATATATTTAGGGGTTTAAACGCATGAAAAATTTTCTACTATTAACTGCCACTTTTGCCATCATGATGGTTCCAGCCGCAGCATGGTCTCAAACAAAAATTGAAGAAATTGAACAGTATGAAATCAAAAGCTACGATCCACAAAAAACAGGCTTAACTGACCTGGTGTTTGAGGCAAGAGTTGATAATCTTACAGAAGTTTTAAACAAGACTCAGACTTTTGGAAAATTAACTGATGTCTATTTTAAAATTTATTGGTTGTCACCTGCCCAGTATAAAATAGAAGTTATGGGTATTCCTAAAGGCTTCCAGGAAGTAAGAGATGATCTTTCAACTCTTATTAAGGGTAAGTTAGAGTTCATTATTCCAGAAAAATTCTCTGATAAATTTAAGGCCTATAACCTTAAGGCAGAGCCAATTGCTGACGGTAAATTGATTAAAGCAATCGATGATACATACACACTTGCCGTGCAGGAAGTGAATGTCATTTTTGATAAAGCAGGATTATTAAAAACAGTTGAAACGAAAGGCGGAATGTCTTCAGTTAAAACTGAGTTTTTCCAATCGCCAAAATCATGGAGCAACAATAAGCTTGTTATTGATAAAGTTGTTGCGGTCACTAAGCAGGGAACTTCTAGCTTAACTGTGACGAACTCTGTTGATTATGTAACAGTGGCCGGAATTGGCTTCCCTGCTAAAATCACTGTGAAAAACGTTAGTGAAGGAGTTATTCCTCCAACTGAAAAAGAAAAAGAGAAAAAATTTAAGAATGAGTCAGGGACAGTTATTAAGTTCACAAAATATGAAGTGAATACAGGAAAAGCAAAACGTTTCATGATGGAAGGCCTGAGAAGGTAACTTCTGAAAGGAAAAATTGAAAATTAGTTTTAAAAGGATTCAAATTTTACTAGCGGCACTCATCATGCTGTTTGTTTCTTGCTCAAAGCAAGAAGCGCCTAATATTGATAATGGAGAGATAAGAACTCAGGCCGAAATGACAAGACTTGAGGCCTGTACTCAGACTAATTTTAATAAAGGGGTTCTCCTTTATCACAATGTTCTTTCTTTATTTGTTTGTACAAAATGGAATGAAGAATTTCCTAAGATGTTTCAGGCAATCAAAAGAATTCAGAGCTCTTCGTGGAACCATTTTATGGCCCCGATTGATAAAGAGTTTGTTGAAAATCTTGCAAGAAGAGATAAAGTTTTTAAAAACATTAAGGATCTTGATGCTAAGGATGGGCTTGATGACTTAAGCCGTGTTCTGGTCGCACTTAACGAAACTAATTTTTTCGATTCAGTGAAGGCCATGTTTGCTTGTGTTGAAAATCCTTATGAAGATTCATGCAATATCAGAAATCCTAATATTCCATCTAAAAAATCACTATTAAACATTATCAAAATCGTCGATACAAATCCTAAAACAATTGAAAGAGGCTCTGACTTTATCAAGGCCCTTAATGTTTCAATTGGTCCAAATCAAGAAAAGCTAAGACAAGAAATTAATAAATTTAAGGATGATCCATTCTATATTGAGTTCCGCCTTAAGTTAGTTGATGCTCTTGCAAAAAAAGCACAAAAGGGACTTAGTAAGGATGATCGCGATTTTTTATCAACTCTATTGTTAACCGGCAATGCTGATGGAAGTGCGCCTTGGATTTATTCATGGATTCATGACCAGAAGATGAGCAGAACAAAATTCAGAGACCTGGTTGAGTATCCTATTTTAGTGAATCCAGCGTTTGTTGGAGAAATTAAAGGATTAAAATCGGCTTATGATGAAGGATTTAATTGTTCACTGAAGAGCACAATGGATGCTAACGAGCTCATTGAATTTGATTTCAAATCTCACCTTGGTAACTATGTAACAACTATAAGAACTAAGGATTATAAAACGTTCTATGATACGACAGCAGCAGATATTGTTGGTATGAAAATGTCGACAGAGATTTGTCGTGAGTTAGAGTCGAATAAATATAGTGTTAACTTTATCAAGATGATGAGCAACATTGCAGACTTCCTTGGAGAAAGAAAGTTTTATGATCTTGTAAAATTTATTGTAAAACACACAACTGCAAATGGCGATATCGATAAAACATTTGCAGAGAATTTGTATTTATTCGATATGATTGCGAGTGATATTTTCTCTAATGCAAATGTATTGAATGAAAATATCATCAAGAGAACCAGAGATTTTTATCCAGTGATCTTTGACGTCATTCAAAATCTTCCACCAGAGGCTTACGTTAACCTGGGTGAAGTCTTAAAAGATTTCCTGCTTGAAGAAAATGACTCTAAGTTTAAAGGGATTGCAGACTTCTGGAATTTCTTTAACTCTACAGAGAAAAACTTTGTTTTCAATTTTGTAGATAGACATTTTGAAGGTGACACTCAATATGTGCTGCTTTTTGATTTTTATGCAAAATTTTTGGATGATTTAAGAGAAGTTCAACCTTTGTTTAAAGAAACGTGGATGGGGACAGCTGAAAAAGATGAAATGTCTTATCTCTCTCTTCAGGATTTTTTCTATCAGCTTGCCGGTAAGGAAACCCTTCTTGATTTTAAAAAGTTTTTCGGAAGAGACCAAATTTTAAAAGTATTAGAAGTTATTTCTAATGGTAATAACATCAATGCTCTCGCAGCAGAAGATCTAAATTACTTGCGATCTGACAATTACGTCACCCTTTCTCGTGGGGAAAAATATCAATTCAGCGTAACTTATAATGAAGGCAAAGAGTCTGATTATGATGCGCGACCAGTTATTGAGTGCATGAAGCAATTTGCTGATATCGAAAATGGCTTTTATGAGCTGGTAAAAAGACTTCCAGAAGTGTGTTCAAAAGTAACTGAAGCCAATATTGCTTTCAGGGCCTTTGGGTGGATGAATACCATTGAAGAAACTTACAAAGAATTTAATCCAGGAATTAATGGAGATAATAGCCTCTTAAGTGAAAGAGGGATTTTGAGTCCCTACATGCTCAACACAACTCTGGGTACTGCAAAGATTTTAGACTCACTTCTTGGAGATGTTGATTCTACTGTTCCTACTAAAAATGGAATTAGGTATCTTACAAGTTCAGCGAAATACCATTTAACAGATAAAAACGCAGGTGTGCTTGTTGATAAAAATTTAGCATGGCTAGCTAGTTGGTTTAATGTTTCTCCTCAAGAAAATCTGATTCATCGTAATGCAATGATCAAGTCATTTACTAGAGAAGAGAATTTTTCACATGCTAATCAGGTTGCAAAGAATCTTGCTGGTGTTTCAATTAAATATAATGAGTGGTTGAAAAGTGGTAAAGGCAACAGAAAGAGCAGACCTGTTTATGATCCAAATCAGGCCTGTGAAAAAGTTGTTAATCAGTTCGTAAGCCCAAATCCTTGTCCAAGTGCAGAAGTTGTTAAAAAGCATACAAATAATATTGTAAAGTCTTTAGCAAATGTCTGGGAAAAGCCTCAGGGATCACCAATCGCATTACTGCTGAAATCTGTTAAGCCTGGTGAGGGACTGGATATTCCTTTAGGAAGTAATAAGACTGAAAAGTATCGTTTAACACTAAAAGAGACGCTTAAATATTTATACGATGCAAGTGATAAAAATTTCGATATCAACAGAACAAAAACTTACTACGTAAATGAGAAAGGTAGATCATCTACAGAAGCTTTAACAACACTTGAAAGAATTGAAGTTGTTATTAGAGATGTTCGTTTTGATAACAATTACCTCGGTGTTGCTTTCTTAAATGCCATTACTCATACAAATGATTATAGTGATGAAGCAATTAGCAGGAAAAAATTATTACAGAAATGTTTAAAAATTCCAGGTATTCGTTGTGCTAAACCAATGAGTGACGATGATTTAAGAATGGCCAAGAATGCTCTTGAAACATTTGATTCACTTATTGATATTAACAATGGAAGAGGTCTGGATAAGAGACTTAATTATGGAAATTTCTTAAAAACGTTTGAACAAACACTAGTCCAAAGTTCTGCTAAAGAAGCTCAGGAAGTTCAGCTTCTTCCTTTAAAAGACGAAGTACTTTTAAAACATAATGGAAAAGTTCTCGGTGACATGACTGTTATGACCATGTGGTCAAATACAGCTAGAGTTATTAGAGACCGAGTTGGTCGAACAAGAGAAGAGTTCGATAAATTTATCAACAGCAAAGAGTTCAACAGAGTGGATAAATCGCTTTTATATGGATTTGAATTAAAAGAAGCAACTCCTTCTGCTGAAAGATTATTAAAAAAGTTACAAGTTGTGGCCCAAGGTGAAAAACAAAATGCTCTTGATAACACAATTGATTGGATTGCTTCATTAGATTATAACCAAACAAGATTAGTAGAAGAGACAGTGGCAAGACTTCTTCTGATGGGCTCTTATCTAGGCCCAGCTGATGTTGTTTTTGGAGTCAATGGAGCGAGTGAGATTAATGAGCGCTTCAAAGATAATAATCTTCTTCAGGTATTTTTGGCCTTGGAGAAAATTATTGATTATTATCCAACTCTAAAAAATTTCTTCCCTAAAGAAATGAAACTCATCGATGCTTTTGAACCTCTTAACAATGCTCTGATCTTTTTAACAGATATGCTTGGTTCTAGTAATGATCCTCAAAAAAACATTGCTTATCTAGCACTCAACGATGTCTTTGTTGTTTTTCAAAAAGCATTATTTGAGGACTTACAGGATCCTCGTATCGCTACTTTTAATAGTACAACCGTTAAGGGTATGGACCTTTTAACGGCATTTTTACAAAATTCTAATTTTGTAACATCAACATATTTTTTGATTCATGAGGACTATAAATATCTAAACAATCTTCATGACAACAATGGCAGCTGGTTTAAGGCGCTAGGGCAAAATATAATGAGGATTGCAGATGCGCAGAAGCTGGATTTTTCCCCAGTGAGAGATTATTTGAATTTCACATCTAAGAGCTCGCTGTGCATGAACAGTGACTCAAACTGTATTGCTAACTATCATTTTGATGAAGTGGCCAATCTAGTTAAGTACCTTGGAAAAACATCAAAGGATACTAAAGAAACCTATTTCATGATCGCTTCTAAAAAGTTATTAGTAGAAAATTTTGATCAACTAAATAACATGATTGATGACCTCATCCCTGCTCTTAAAATTAAATCCGTAAAGCCGCCATTACGCTTTAACTGATTAGTCTACTCAGCTACTATAATTACCTTATTGAAGATTATAAAAGTCATTCTATACTATAGATATAACAGTATTTTATCTTCTTTCGAGGCCATCTTTTGAAATCACTTATTCTTGAAAACAAGTCTTCGCTGAAAGTCGCTCGTGGTGATCGTGAGCTTTCTGAAAAAGATTTAATTGAGCTACCTAAAGGTCTTCAACCTGGCGAATGGGTCATTATAGAAGATCAATTAATTAAAAAAAATTACATAGCTTATATCAATCCATACGCAGAGAGTTTTTATAAAATTAAAATCATCTCGGATGATTTAGAAAAAAAATATAATAGTAAATCTGATGAAGCGATTGTCGCAAAAGAAATCATTGTTAAAAAATTAAGAAAAGCATTCAGAAAGCGTGACTATTTTTCAGACTACGCTTCAGGCGCAAGGCTGATTTATGGAATGAATGATTCATTGGCCGGAATCATTGTTGATAAGTACCAAAAATATATTTTTGCACAAATCAACACGGCTGGAATGGATAGATTTCGCGACCTGATCAAAAGCGAAATAGAATTAAAGTACCCAGAGCAAAAAGTATTATTTTTTGATAATGCCGAATATAGAAAAGCAGAAGTTCTTCCCATTCACGAATCAGAAAAAACAACAGATGACCTGGAAATTTTTGAGAATGGATTAAAGTATAAAATCTCTCAAAATGTTGTCCAGAAAATTGGATATTATTATGATCACCGAGAAAATAGAAAAAAATTGGCCGATCTGTTATCAAGAACCAGCTTTTCTAAAAAGACAGGTCTTGACCTCTTCTCATATGTAGGAAGCTGGGGACTGCACATGCTAAAAGCGGGTGTGGAGCATGTAGAATTTGTTGATCAGGGAAATATGGGAGAGGCGATCGAGACTCACCTTGATTTAAACGGATTTCAAGGAAGAGGATCTTTTTCACGCTCTGACGTTTTTAAATTCTTAGACAATCAAATTAGTGCTGGAAAAAAGTATGATGTGATCGTAAGTGATCCTCCAGCTTTTACAAAGTCAGAAAAAAATAAAGTAACAGCGATTCAAGGTTATGAAAAATTGCATTTAAAAGCGATGAAACTTTTAAATGATGAAGCCGTAATGGTTGTGGCTTCATGTACTCATCACGTGAATTATGAAGAGTTAGATAAAACAGTTCAGGATGCGGCACTTAAAAATTCTCAAAAAGTTCATTTGCTAGATTTGGGAGTCCAAGGTTTTGATCATCCATTCAGTGGATTTAAAGATAAAAGTTTTTATATTAAATATTTAGTTTATTTCGTTACTAGAGGGTAATTTATGAGCGCAGAAGTAAGAGCAAAAATTAACGATGCATTAACACAGGCCAAAGGAATTATTTTTGGTCAGGACAATTTATTAGATGCTATTATGGCCTCTCTTATTTGTGAAGGACATTTGCTTATTGAAGGGATGCCTGGTTTGGGTAAAACCCTTTCAGTTTCAACTATCAGTAAGCTTTGTGATCTATCGTTTAAGAGAATCCAGTTTACACCAGATCTTCTTCCATCAGACTTGATTGGGACAATGATTTATAGTCAAAAGAATGAAGAGTTTAGTACGAAATTCGGGCCTATTTTCACTCAATTACTTCTTGCAGATGAAATCAATCGTGCTCCGGCAAAAGTTCAGGCAGCTCTTCTTGAAGCTATGGCAGAAAAGCAAGTGACTATTGGTGAAGAGACTCACAGGCTTTCTTCTCCTTTCGTTGTTCTTGCTACTCAGAATCCTATAGAGCAAGAAGGAACATACCAGCTTCCAGAAGCTCAGCTCGATCGTTTTATGATGAAGGTAAATGTAGATTATCCTTCTTTTAAATCAGAAAAAAATATTCTTGAGCTAAAGAAGAATGCAGTTACAAAGCTTGCAGCTGTTCTTTCAACTGATGATCTTCTTACTGCCCAAGATACAGTTGAGGCCATTTATGTAGATGAAAAAATCAAAGACCTCATTGTGAAAATTGTTCATGCGACAAGACCCGGAAATGAGTATTTCCCAAAAGAATACAATGGAGTGATCGTTTCAGGGGCTTCGCCAAGAGCAGTCATTTGGTTATATAGAGTTTCAAAGTTCATGGCCTTCATGGAAGGCAAAGATTTTGTGACACCTGATCATGTTTTAAAGATTGTTCCGAGTGTACTTGGTCACAGAATGATTCTTTCATATGAAGCTTCAATCGATAATTTTAAAGGAGCTGATGTTGCACTAAAAATTGCAAAATCACTTGTATAGATATGAATATTACTGAAGTTAGAAAAGTTGTTGGAAGATTAAGGGCCAATCTTTTTAGAAAGGCCAATTCTCATTCTATTGGGATGCTTAAGACCAACATTAAGGGAACGGGCCTTCAGTTTAAAGAGCACCAGGTTTATAATTTTGGTGATGATATTCGTTTTATCGACTGGAAAATTCTGGCAAAAACAAGTCATCCATATGTGAAAACTTTTAATGAAGAAAGAAACGTAGAGATTGTCGTTGTGATAGATGCTTCCTCAACGATGATGACTGGCTTTAATGGAGTTTCAAAGCTTCAGGCTGCGATTGAAATATGTTGTCTTTTATACTTGCTGGCAAAAGAGACGAATGATTTTGTTCATGCACTAATTGTTACTGATCAAGTTATAAATATTCCAAAACTCTCAGGGGACCAGGGAATTACTCACTTAATTTCTACTTTAGAAGACAATAATATTATTACGAATAAAGGAAGAGTTAATCTTAATCGTAATTTTGAAGACAATGTGGATAAGAAGCAAAAATATATCTCCATCATGAAACACTTAAGTAGGAAGAGAGAGATTATTCTTCTTTCCGATTTTAATGATTTCGTGGACGCGGATGTTTTAAAAAAATTGTTAGTTAGGTCCAATGTTCATTGTTTTCAACTTCTATCGCCATTGGATGAAGCGAAATCACTCCCGTACTCTTTGCATGCCTCTTCTGGCCCTAAGGCATCTGCAAGTTTAGGGAAGTATGATTTTGCAGGAAAAAAAGATTTGGTTCATGCATATGGAAAGCGATTTAAAAGGCTAAAAATTCAGGAAAAATATTTAGAAAATTTTGTAAAGGAGATGAGATGAAACTCTTATGTTCTTTAATTCTTATTTTTATTACGAGCTTTAATGTTCAAGCTCAGGCGATTAACGGAGAATTTAAACCAGCGGATACAATCTCTCAAGTCAAAGAAGGAGATTTGTTTGAAGCGACTTTAAGATTCTGGCCAATTGAAAATGCAGACATGGGGCAATTTAAGAAGCTTGAAAAGCAAGTTCTCTTCAATGCCTATTACATGGCACAAATTTTGAGTCTTGCTCCTTCTGATAATAATGCAGACGTTGTCGAGCTTAGAGCATTGTTTATTGTAAAGTCTTCAAAAGTTCAGCCAGTTTTTAACTTCAAATATAATGAAAACGTTATCCAGTTAAGTGCTGGAGCTTTAAAGATAGATGAGCTTAAAAATAAAAGTGACAATTTTTTTATTTTAGATCAATCAGTAAATACATCCAAGCTGTGGATGATTGTAGCCGTGATTATTTTATTACTTGTGGTTGTTGCAGTTATTAAGCGCCAATCAATTAAAACTTTTATTCTGAAATTAAGACCAGATCAGCTTAAAAAGGCCAGGAGGCACTATGATGAGCTTTTTAGGTCAGCAGATAAAAGATCTGATTTTGAACACCTATATAAAGAAAAAGAGAAGTGGATGCCTTTATTAACAATTAAGGCACCAGCGCATTTGGAGTTTCTAAAAACTCTTAATCAGCATCAGTTTAAAAAAGACTGGCATAATGAAGAGTATGCAGAGGTTCGTGCTTCTTTTGATATTATCAGAAGGAGTTTTGAGCAATGAATTTTGAATTTCAACATATCGCTTATGCAGGATGGGGAATAGTTGGCCTAATTTTTTGGGTTATTGGCTATTTCTATTTCTTTAAAAAACCACAATTATTTATTCCCAAAAAATATAAAAAATCTGGTTTTCCATTTTTAAGATCTCTTATTTTTCTGACAGGTGTCGCTGGATGGCTTTATATTTCTTTTGCTTTGGCCGGACCTCGGAAACCATTAGGAATGGATAAAAATACTATTGAAGTAAATGATATTTTTATTGTTTTAGACCTTTCGAGGTCAATGCTTGCTGAAGACTTAAAACCGAATCGTTTTGAGGCTGCAAAAATTAAGATTCAGGAGTTCGTCTCTCTCTTTCCAAGAGATAGAATAGGAATTGTTATTTTTGCAGAAAAAGTATTTACTCTTCTTCCACTTTCAACAGATTTGAATTTGATCAATAAAATGGTTGCTCAAATAAAGCTAGGTCCATTAGGTGATGGAACTAATATTGGTGATGCATTGGCCTTGGGAGTTGGTCGCTTGCTACAATCTCTGGCCAAAAACAAAGTCATGATATTAATGACGGACGGAGTAAGTAACGTCGGTACGATGACTCCACTTCAGGCGGCTGAAATGGCAGCAGAGCAAAAAATTAAAATTTACACAATCGGTATTGGTGGAGCAAAGGATGCACGCATTCCTGTTGGCCCAAATATGTTTGGAGTCCAGCGCTATCAAATGATTCCGGGTGGAAGTGTTGATGAGAAAGGATTAAAAGAAATTGCCGACCTTACTGGCGGGAAGTTTTATATGGCCCGCGATAATAAGGCCCTGGAAAATGTTTTAGGTGATATTAATAAACTAGAGAGAACGGAAATCGAACAATCTGGGCGAATTATTTATGAAGAGCTCTATTTTAAATATCTTCTAATTGGAGTTTTACTTTTAATTGGAACAGAATTATCTAGACGCTTGCTCCTAAGGGAGGGCCCATGAATTTTACTAACACACAATATCTTCCTCATATTATTGCCGCAGGAATATTTCTATTTATTCTTTTTACTTATTTAAATCGCAAGTATTTTACATGGGTGAAGACCTATTGGTTTTTTGAAAGAAGCTGGATGAGCAGAGTTTCTTCTCTTGTGTATATTGTAAGCTTATTTCTTATGATGGCTTCTTTGTTGGATCTTAGAGGTCCTGAGGAAAAAGTTAAAACAAATCTTCCTGATCAAAAAACAATTATCATTCTTGATAGCTCTGCAAGTATGCTCTCAGAGGATATTCGTCCAAGCCGATTTGGAAAGGCCATTCAATTAGCGAGACATTTTGTTAAAAATGCAGCCGGACACCAGATTTCGATAGTCCTATTTTCTGATATTCAAAAAAGATTAATACCATTTACGGATGATATTGATTTACTAGACTCGAGATTAGCAGCTCTAGAAAAAACAAATGCCGTCTCAGGTGGATCTAATATTTCTCAAGCAATTGCTGAAGCTACGGGGTATTTTCAAACTGAAGATCAAAAAACTGCTTCTGGTAATATCTTAGTTTTTACAGACGCAGAAGAAAGTGAAGGTGCATTTGACGCTGACTTAGGGAGTAATGTTAACCTGGCCGTCGTTGGTATTGGTACTGTTAAAGGAGGAAATATTCCTCTTCGTTGGGAAGATGGTTCGTTTAGAGGGTATAAAACAGTTAAGGGAGAGCCTGTTATTACCAGGCTAGATGAAGAGTACATAAAAAAAATTGGTAGGAATGTTAAAAACTATAAATACTGGATTGCCAATTCTTACTCACTTCCGACAGACGAAATCATGAATTTTTTCAGAGGATCTTATAATAAGACTAATGGGAAAGGTGATATGAGAGTACGACCTGTCTTTTCACACTTAATACTTATTCCTGCGATTATTCTTTATTGTGTTTCCATCTTACTGGGGAGATTTGCGAGCTTTAAAACCGTTATGAGCATACTTCTAGTGAGCGCGACTCTCTCATCTGGGGCATTTGCTCAAGAAGAAGACAAGACAGAGCTTCCACCGATTCCAGCACATCTAAAGAAAGATATAGATAAGATGAAGTCTGGAAAATCTGACCGGAAAGAAATTTTGAAAGTGGCAGAAGGTTTTTTAAAAAACAATGACGATGTCAGGGCCACTGAACTTTATAAAGAATATTCCAAGTCTGATGATGATCAGGAAGTTCAGTTTAATCATGCGACCGCATTGCTAAAAAGTAATAAACTCGATGAGGCAATGCCTATTATTCAAGAGATTTTTAAGAACTCTAAGAACGAAGAGCTTAAAGATAAGCTCAGAAATAATATACTTCTTACAATGAACTCAGAAGGAAAGAGTAAGGATAAAAATAAGAAGGATGATAAAAAAGAAGATAAAAAAGATGGTGAGTCGGACAAAAACGACAAAAAAGACGATCAAAATAAAGACGGCGAAAGCGGCGATAAAAAAGACGATAAAAGCAAAGATGGCAAAGGCCAGGATAAGCAAGACCAAAAAAATAGCAAAAGTGATAAACAAAAAGATCAAGATAAGAAAGACGAAAAAGACAAGCAGGACAAAGATAAAGACAAAAAGGATCCAAAGGATCTAGATAAGCCAGATAGGCCAGAGCCAAGTCCTCAGACTCTTCAAGAAAAAGAGAAAATGATAGAGCAAAAAAGAAAAATGGTTAAAACTCCGGCAATGGTTAAGCAAATTTTAAACGATGATAGAGAATTACAAAAAAGGATGATGGATACTACTACAAACGAACGTGGTTCATCTAAACCTAAGAGAGATTGGTAATGAAAATTTTAACACTTGTTTTTTTAACGATATTTTCTTTTGCTGCACTTGCCGAGGATGTAGAAGTCACTGTTGAGCCAAAAGAAGTTGTTATCAACGAAACATTTTTTGTAACTTTTAAAGTTAAAACTTCAGGAAGTGAAGAGCCGTACATTTCATTCACTCCTTATGGGGCTTCAGTATTAGGAAAGCGCTCACAGGGGCTATCAATTTCGACTATTGTTATTAACGGAAAATTTACAACGACAAAAGAACAAGCTGTTGTTTATGAGTTGATGGCCGAAAGGGCCGGTCAGGTTTATTTAAGGAACGTTAAAGTAGAAATGGCCGGAAAAACAATGTCTGTTCCTGAAGTGAGGGTAACAGTTCATAACGAGGCCAGAAGAGTTCCCGACGCTTTCATCGAAGCAGAAGCATCAAAGACCAGAGTTTATCTTGGGGAAGGACTTGATGTTAACTATTACCTTTATTTTAAAACTTCTATTTCAGCAAATGATGTTAAAGAATTTCCGAAGCTAAATAAATTTATAAAGCGCTTTCATCATATCAATTCTCCAGTTGAAACAGTTCAGTACAAAGGGCAAGTTTTAAAAAGAATCCTGGCTTATTCAGCAAGGCTTTATCCAGAAAAGGTAGGCTCTGCAGTTTTAGATCCGCTTAAGATATCTGTGCAGATGATTGAAAATGATTATAGTGGCTTTGGTTATGGTAACCAAAGATATAAAAACAAAGACCTTTCGAGTCCTAGAGTTGAAATTGAAGTTCTACCGCTTCCAGCAGAAGGAGTACCAGCAAGCTTTACGGGGCTGGTCGGAGAGCATGAGTTTAATTTATCAATTCCTAAAGCAAAGTATTTAGTTAATGAGCCAATTGAAATTAAGCTTGAAGTTAAAGGAAAAGGTGCTGTTGAAAACTTTGATGCTCCTGTTATTTATACGGATAATAACCTAGAGCAATTCGACACTAAGTCTGATGTGAGTGAAATTGGAACTCAAGCAGCTAAGAAATTATTTGAATACACACTATTAGCAAGAGGACCAGTTAGTATTCCTAGTAGAGAATTAGCACTAGCTTATTTTGAACCGGCCAATGGTAAATACATTGAAAAAAAGATCACTATTCCGGCCTTAGAAGTTTCTGGAGTTGCGGTTGCTCCGAGCGGTGGAAATGAAACTAAAACGGATCAACCAGCTGATAAACCTGCTTCGGAAGATAATAGTTTTTTAAGCTCGTTGTTTAAAAAATCATCAGGGCCAACAGAGCTTAATCAGGCTGGGCTTGTAGGTCCAAGTGCAACTTCTCAAGGAAGATGGTTTGAAAAAGGACTGATGGTTTTAAATATTATCCTAAGTGCTTTTCTGGTTATCATTTGCATTCAGTGGATTCTTTCACTTAGAAAAAATGCAGGTCCGGTTGGTGAGCATCAGTTGATTAAGCGTGACATTGCGTCGCTGAAAAAGAAAGGTCTGAGCTATCCTGAGCTTTACAGAGTCCTTGCCGCATTAGATAAATCAAATAAGATGGCCGGAGGAGGCGTGTCGATTATTAATATAATTGATGAAAGCTCTCTTAAAAAGGAGTCTAAAGATTACTTCCGAAATGCGCTCAGTTATACTGAGGGTGGAGTCTATACACAGACTAGAAATAGCGGTAAAAATACAGTGTTTGAGAAAAAACATTTTAATGAACTAATGAAGAATTTATGATTATTGTAAAAGAATTAAGTGAACTCAAAAGTATCTATAATGAAAATAAGATTCATGTGACAATCGGAAATTTTGACGGGGTTCACTCTGGACATAGAGAATTTTTAGGTCACATTAAAAAAGATTGCATTCAAGATCACGCTAAATTTGTCATTGTTACTTTTGTCCCACATCCTTTGAAAATTTTAAAGGCCCATTCAGGTTTTTTAATTAATACATATGAAGAACGTAGAGAGTTGCTAGCAGAATGTGGGGCTGATTATTTACTCGAGATAGATTTTACGAGAGACTTCAGTACATTGAGTCCTGAAAAATTTCTTGAAAACTTTATTTTTTCATTCGATGGAATTTCAAAAATTTACCTTGGACATGATTTTGCTTTTGGAGCAAATAAGTCAGGGGATTTCCATGTTGCCAAATCTGTATGTGATTCGAGAAAAACATCTTTGGTTTTACAACAAGAATTTAAAGTTAAAAGTGCAGCAGTGTCTTCTACTGAAGTGAGAAATGCTATATCTACTGGCGATATTCCAAAGGCCAATGAGCTTCTTGGAAGAAATTATTTCTTATCAGGAAGAGTTATTAAAGGCGAAGGACGAGGGAAAAAGATTGGCTTCCCAACTGCTAATTTAGGATATGATAAAGAATTAATTATTCCGGCCAAAGGTGTCTATGTAACTCAGGTCAAAATTAAAGATATGACTTATAACTCAGTCTCTAATATTGGAGTTAATCCAACTTTTAATACGGGTTATGAAGTCCATGTTGAAAGTCATTTGCTAGATTTTACTCAAGATATTTATGGCGAAGAAATCCGAGTCATATTTATTAAAAAACTCAGAGATGAAAAAAAATTTCCAAGCGTAAATGACTTAGTCGCACAAATTGAAGCCGATTCTCAAGAGGCCAGGAATTATTTTAAGAATGAATAAACTTGCTCTTATTGGTAAAGATATTTCACATTCGCGCTCTCCCGAGATGTATCGAAAGTTAATTTCTCCAAATATTGATTACTCTCTTCTCGATTATGATGACGCTAATAAGATTCCCTCCGCTAAAGATCTTTTTCTGAACTATGATGGGATCAATATTACCTCTCCCTACAAAAAGCATTTCTTAGATCAGATAAAGTTAACCAAAAATGCCAGTGCTATTGGGGCCGTTAATTGTTTAAAAAAACAAGGTGCAGATATCATCGGTGAAAATACCGACTACCTGGCCGTCGTTGATATTTTAAAAGAGATTAAGAGCTCACACGCTACTTTAGAGGTCGTCATCTTAGGCGATGGAGTTATGTCAACTGTTGCTCAATTAGCGCTCAAGAATTTAAGTATAGAATACAAAGTATTCTCAAGAAAATTAACGAACAATTTTGATCAGCTTAATTTCGATCTCTATTTTTCAAATCATCCGACTAAACCACTTATTATAAATGCATGTGCAAGAGACTTCATTTTTCATGGTAAACTACCAATAAGAGGGATTTTTTGGGATTTTAATTACAATTTTAAACAGCAGGAAGATTTAATTAGTCCTTGTGTTGAAATGTATATGGATGGGTTAGAAATGCTTGAGCGCCAGGCCTTTTATGCTGTAGCTTTTTGGTCAAATCACACTGCCGTCTAATGTCTTAATATGATTTAAGATTCCTTATAATACTCCCGATAAGATATTAAAATATCGTAAACTGAAACTAAGAAGAAGTAATAACTTTATGTTCAGAAAAGAATTTGTTGATGTCATCACAAAAACGGGAATGGTTCCTATTAAGGACTTGCGCCCGCTTATTATCGACAAAGATGCACTCATTATTTCAGAACTTGGACTTCTTCAGTTTAAATTTTTTGATGACATAAGATTCGCAAAGCAAGTTGCTGATAATTATAATTTAACTTATATCGATTTATCGAAAGCAAAAATCCCAGAAAGAATTTTAAAAATCATTAAAAAAAGTGACATCATAAAATATCGCATTCTTCCTATTCAGAAAAATGCAAAAGCAGTTAGTGTCGCCATCTACGATCCCTCGTTGATAAAATTGCAAGTAGAGCTTCAAGCATTATTTCAATATCCAATCGAATTTATCCTTACAAGTTTATCTTCTTGGAGTGATATCTTTTCAAAAGTTCCAGACAATATCGAAGACGTACTGGAAACAATCAGGGAAATTAAACCTGAATCAATGAAGAAAGAAGAGAACATAAATGAAGACGACATCGGGGATGATGTCATCAGATACGTTAATAAAATTCTCGCTGAAGCATTTGTTATGAAGTGTTCTGATATCCATATCGAGCCTTACGAAAATAATTTCAGGATTAGATATCGCCAGGATGGAAGTTTAGTTGAAGCAGCCCATCCTCCAAGGTCTCTGATGCTTCCAATTATCTCGAGAGTAAAGATTCTTGCACAGATGGATATTTCTGAAAGAAGAAAGCCTCAGGACGGACGTATTAAGCTTGAGATCGGTGGAAAACCTATCGACTATCGTGTTTCTTCATTACCAACACTCTTTGGCGAAAAAATTGTTCTTCGATTATTAGATTCTTCAAACCTTCAGTTAGATATGACAAAACTTGGTTTTGAACCAAAGCAAATTGAAGTCTTTAAAGAAGGTATTTATAGACCTTATGGAATGTGTCTTGTTACAGGACCTACTGGTTCAGGAAAAACGACGACCCTTTATTCTGCGCTAGCAGAATTAAATAAGGTCGACACAAATATCTCCACAGCAGAAGACCCGGTTGAATTTAACCTTGAAGGTATTAACCAGGTAAACGTTAAGAAAGATATTGGTCTAACGTTTGCGGCCTGTCTTAAATCTTTTTTACGACAAGATCCGGATATTATCATGGTTGGGGAGATTCGAGATCATGAGGTTGGTGAGATTGCAATTGAAGCAGCTCTTACAGGCCACTTGGTTTTATCAACTCTTCACACTAACGATGCCCCAAGTACAATTACTCGTCTGGTAAACATGGGAATTGAACCATTCCTTGTTGCAGCCGCACTAAACGTGGTTGTTGCTCAAAGATTATGTCGTAAAATTTGTAAAGATTGTAAGATAGTAGATCCAGATGTGTCAAAAGAAGTTTTAATCTCTTGTGGAATCTCTCCTGCTTCAGCAGAAAAAATTACTGCTTATAAAGGCAAGGGATGTCCTACTTGCAATGAAACTGGGTATAAAGGCCGTGTGGCCATTTATGAAGTACTAGAGATGACACCTGCAATAAAAGAAATTTTATTAAGAGGTGGATCAAATGATGAAATTAAAAAACAAGGTATTAAAGAAGGGATGAAGACACTAAGAATGTGCGCCCTGACTAAGGTTGCACAAGGCTTAACAACAGTAGATGAAGCCGTTTCAAACTCATCCGCTGATAAAATGTAGGATAATTATGGAAGATGGAAAGACGAACTCTAAGATAACTCAAACCTCGACCTCGACTAGCCAGCAGGCAGGTAATGAAAATCTCAAGATTCAGCAATTGTTTAAATTGATGGTTGATAGCAGTGCTTCTGATTTGCATATTACTTCAGGAACCTCACCAGGACTTAGAGTTCACGGCGAAGTTATTAAAGTAAAAACGTCACCATTGTCAGGTGAAGACACTAAAAGATTAATTTATCAAATTTTAACTGAAGACCAAAAAAACGAATTTGAAAAAAGACTAGAGCTAGATTTTTCATTTGGTATTAAAGGACTTGCTCGCTTTCGTGCAAACGTTTTTAATTCCAAAGGTGCTGTTGCGGCAGTCTTTCGTATTATTCCAAGTATCATTCCTGATTTTAAAACATTGAATTTACCAAATACACTTTTAAAAATGTGCGATGTTTCTAATGGATTGATCCTTGTGACGGGGCCAACAGGATCTGGTAAGTCTACGACTCTTGCTGCTTTGATTGATTATTTAAATCAACATGAAGCTGGTCACATTATCACACTTGAGGATCCCGTTGAGTTTGTTCACGCGCACAAGCAATGTCTCGTTAACCAAAGAGAGATTGGAACAGATTCATTATCTTTCAGTAATGCACTAAAAAGTTTACTTCGCCAGGATCCGGACATCGTCCTGGTCGGAGAGCTTCGTGATATGGAAACAATCGAAGCCGCATTAACTATTGCGGAAACAGGTCACTTGGTTTTTGGAACACTTCACACTAACTCGTGTGTTCAGACCATTAACCGTGTAATTAACGTTTTTCCTTCTCACCAACAGATTCAGGTTAGAACTCTTTTATCTTTCGTCCTTCAAGGGGTTGTCTCTCAGCAGCTGATTGCTAAATCTTTTGAGAAAGGAAGAGTTGCAGCTATGGAAATCCTAGTGCCAACAATCGGTATCAGAAACTTAATTCGTGAAGATAAATTGCACCAAGTTTATTCACAAATGCAGATTGGGCAGGATAAAACGGGAATGGTTACGATGAATCAAAGTTTGAAGAAGCATGTAGATACTGGTTCAATTACGGCCGAAGTAGCAATGGGGTATTCAAATGCTCCGGATGAACTTGCGACACAATTAGGAATTAAAATTAAGTAAAACAAATGGGAATATATAAATACGAAGGCGTTGATAGCGCCAATAAAAAAGTCATGGGACAAATCGATGCTGCATCTGAAAAAGATGTTCGAAAGGCATTGCGTTCTCAAAGTATCAGAGTAAAAAAAATTACCCCACCAACTATTCTTGAGTTCGATCTTGGCTTATGGATGGTTGAGAAAGGGTTTGCAAAGTCCGTAACGACAAAAGAGTTAGGTGGATTTACCAAGCAGCTTTCTATTATGATTGGTGCAGGTGTACCTATTTTGCAAGGCCTGGAGATTTTATATCGATCAGAAAAAAATCCTTCACTAAGAATGGCCATTAAAAAAGTTGCTACTGATGTTGGTGAAGGTAAAACTATTGCTGAAGCTATGACGACTCAAAAATGCTTCGATAAGCTCTACTGCAATCTAGTAAGAGCAGGTGAGGCCGGTGGTATTCTAGATACTATTTTGAAAAAGCTTTCGATTCATATGGAAAAACAGGAAAAGACAAAGGCGCAAATTAAATCGGCCATGATGTACCCTACAGTGGTTGTTGCTGTTGGTACTGCCGTAGTGTGGGCCATGATGGTTTTCGTTGTTCCTCAGTTTACCGGCATGCTTAAAGAAACCGGGCAAGAGATTCCTTGGATTACTCAATTTGTAATAGACGTATCTGACTTCATGGGAGCTTACACACCCATAATGGTTCCGGGTGCGATTGTTTTTGCCATTTTACTTTCATCTTATATAAAAACTCCAACTGGAAAAATAGTGTGGGATAATTTCAGTATGCGCTTACCATTATTTGGTGGGATTATTATTAAAGGAAATTTAAGTTCATTTTCTAATACACTCGCCACTCTTCTTGGTGCAGGTGTCTCCTTAATTGATGCCTTGGATATTTGTATTGAAACGCTAGATAACTCTGTTATTGCTAAAGATATTTTGGAAGTTAAAAAGAAAGTCATTGAAGGTAAAACACTAACTGAGCCGCTTCAAAAAATTGAATATTTTCCAGAATTGGTTACTCAAATGATCAGAGTAGGTGAGCAAACTGGTCAGATTGATCAGATGTTAACCAGGGTTGCTGAAGTTTTCGAAGGGGAAGTCGATGAGCTGGTCACAAACATGACTAAGCTTATAGAACCATTGATTATTGTGGTTCTGGGTGGGATCATTGCGACCATTTTAGTTGCCATGTATCTTCCTATATTTATGTCTGCAGGTGGCGGAGACTAGGAAAAATCAACCCCTTGAGGCCAAATTAGAATGTATTAACAAGTTTTTAGCTTTGGGTTTAAAATAATTATATGTAGTTTAATCGATCAAACAAAAATGCTCTTAATGTATTTATGCTTGTGAGAGAAACTTCAACTACCAAATCTTAATTTTGGTAAATAAAAAGGAGAGTTCTATGAGGAAGTTACTTGGAAGCTCATCAGGGTTTACCCTGGTTGAGTTGATGGTCGTTGTTGCGATTATCGGGATCTTGTCTGCTATTGCTGTTCCAAATTTTAAAAAGTACCAGGCGAAATCTAAGCAATCAGAAGCTAAGATTCAGCTAGCTGCTCTTTATCAAACAGAAGTTTCTGCTCAGGCTGATTATAATACTTATGCGACATGTATTGAGCATTTAGGTTATGAAATTTCTCCAAAAGGTTATTACTGGATTGGCTTCTCTGATCACTATGCTGCCGGAAACTTAGTCATTACATCTGCTCCGTATACTTCAACATGTTCTAGTGCTTCAGGTGTACAACCAACTAAAATCTTAAAAGTGCAAGGTACAACTGCAGTGTTAACTGATTTACCGGTGGCTGGTTCAGCTGCTACTATGTCTACGATTCTTTTTACAGGTGGGGCTGCTGGACAGATTTCATCGACAACTTCAGGATTTGATAAGTGGACAATCAATCAGGCAAAAAGTTTAGTTAATTCACTTCAAGGATTCTAATTATAAATTCAAGAAGAGCGTAAAGTTATTTACGCTCTTCTTGCTCTGGCTGAATATTTTTTTTAATAATTCCATAAGGTACCCACTCTTTCTGCGCTTTATATTTTCCATTAATGAATAAGTAACTATTACCTTCAAAGTCTTTGGTTCTACAGCCCTTTTCATGCGAATTAAGACAGTTTAAGTCCATCTCTGCTCTAAGAGCATAAAGATTTTTTTCCAATGCATCTGTCAAAAAATTTGGTTTTGATTTCAATTCCTGGTACTTTGTTAAAATAATATTATATGCGACTTCTTTGTTTCCACTAGCAGATTCCAATCTAGCAAAAGAAGAAAGAATGAGAGGGTGAAGATTTGGATGTTTCGAAAGCTTTTCATAAATTTTTTTTGCTTTTACATAATCTTCTGCCTCAAAATAGAAATGAAATCCAGCATCTCTTAATAATTTATAATCATCAGGATACTGAGTTAAGCCTTTGCTATATATAATCCCCGCCCCGCTAATATCATCTTTGACAATTGATAAATAGGGACCACCAAAAGCATAGGTTTCATAAAACTTAGGTTCTAAAATTGAAATTGTATTAAATCTTAAAAACATCCAAGAGTTTAAGTCTTTTCCCTTGTAGTGATCGTGATCACTTTCTAGAATTGTGGCTACCCAGTACAGTGATGAAATCAGCCTTTTTTGTCCGAGATGAAAGCTACTGAGAAATTTATTATCCAGGTTAAAGGAACTCTGCTGCTTAGTTATAAAAAGAGTAGGTTTTTCAATTTTTTTTGAAATATGATAAGAACTTATTAATGATAGGGCCAAAATTAAATAAAGCAGACTATTGCTTAAGTATTTACTATTTTTCATATCTATTTATACTAATACATAATGATTGAATTCGTTAATATTACAAAAAAATTTAAGGCTAATTTTTGGGAAAAAGATTTTTTTGCCCTCGACAATGTTTCGTTTAAAATTCATCAGGGTGATTTGGTCGGCTTTTTGGGGGCTAATGGTGCAGGTAAAACGACTCTAATTAAAAGTTTGATGGAATTTAGTAGGCAGACTAGTGGAGAAATAATTTTTGATCCGGTATTAGGTTTGAACAGCCTAGAGATCAAATCCAACATAGGTTATCTGCCAGAGCGAGCTTATCTTTATCAGCATCTAACGGGCCGCGAGTTTCTTAATTACACAGGGGCACTAAACAACATCTCAAGTGAAAAACTTAAAAACCTTATTAAGGAATGGTCTGAAAAAATTCAAATTGATTATGCCTTAGATCGTCAAATTCGCGGGTATTCTAAAGGGATGCAGCAGAGACTCGGATTTATCAGTGCGCTCATTCATGGGCCAAAATTTTTAGTTTTGGATGAACCACTCTCAGGGCTTGATCCTATTGGTAGAAAAGAATTTAAAACTATTATGAAAGAGTTGAATAATGAAGGGATTACTATCTTCTTCAGTAGCCATATTGTTTCTGACGTTGAAGAAATTTGCAATAAGGTTGTTTTTATTGAAAAAGGGAAGTTGATTTACAATGGTAGTATTGATGAAATTATTATTAAAAATAGCAATGATAACTACACTCTAAAATTTATTAAAGATGATGTGATTTTTACAGAGTCAATTAAAGAGAATCAAAAAAATCAAATTTTATCAAATTTAATTGCTTCTAATGTGAGTATTCTCGAGCTTGAGAAAGAAAAACCAACACTTGAAGAAATTATTTATAAGATTAAACAATGAAAAATATTCTGACTGTAACTAAATTTACATTTCTAGAAGTTTATCGAAGTAAGTTGATGATCAGTCTTGTGTTTCTATCTATAGGTCTTCTGGGAGTGTCATATGTCGCTTCTGAATTTGCTTATGGTGCACCAGCTAAGGTTGCGTTAGATGTCGGATTAGGCATAATGTCTATCTCTAATTTAATCATCTCAATCTTCATAGGGGCTAATCTAATTAATAAAGAAATTGAACAGCGCACTCTCTATATGGTTATTTCAAAACCTATTTCCCGAGCTTCATTTTTGATGGGTAAAATATTAGGTTTGTCATCTGTACTTTTAATTAACTCTTTGGTTCTTGGAACATTGAGCATTCTAATCTATTTATTATTTAAAGGTACTTATAGCTCTTTAATGTTTTGGACTATTCTTTTTAGTTTTCTAGAAGCATTTACTGTATTGGTCTTCGCAGTATTTTTCTCATTAATAACCAACACAACTTTATCTGTTATCTTTACCATCGCAGTTTTTATTGTAGGTCATGCTATTAACGAAACATCTAAATTACTTTTAGTAAAAGTTTCTAGCTTTTATAGTAGCTTAATTGATATCTCTTTTATCTTAGTTCCTAATTTTTATAAATTAAATTTAAAGGACTTTGTCCTTTATCAGCAGAATATCTCTAATGATTATCTTCTGAGTACATTGTTATATCTCGCATTTTATCTGCTGGCCTTATTAAGTGCAGTACTCTTGATTTTCAAAAACAAAAACCTGGATTAATATTGAGCACTACGCTTACAATTTTCGCCACTATTTTTGGCCTACTCGTAGGCAGCTTTTTAAATGCTTTAATCTATAGGCTTCCACGCGGAATAAACGTCGCTTTTCCAAGATCATCATGCACTGAGTGTAAAAAAATTATTTCATGGTATGAGAATATACCAATCATTAGCTATGTTTTTTTAAAAGGAAGATGCTCAGGTTGTGGAACTCAAATTTCCTGGCAATATCCAGCTATCGAATTTGTAGCAGCTCTGTTTGCTTTTTTTATTGCCCCCAAAACTATTAATAGCTCAGATCTATTAAACTTCTTTTTCTTCTTTAGTGTATTCTCTGCATTTCTTGTCCACTTAATAGTTGATCTAAAACATCAGATTTTACCAGACTCTATTAATATCTACTTGGCTTTGCTTTTTTTAGTAATCAGTCTTTTTACTCAAGTATGGACACACTGGTTGATAGGCGGAGCAATCGGATTAGGATTTCCATTGTTGGTGAGTTGGATTTTTTATCAATTAAAAGGAGAAGTAGGCCTTGGTGGAGGTGATATTAAATTATTTGGAGCCCTTGGATTATATCTTGGTCCTATAGGAATCATGCAAAACATTTTTTTAAGTTGTTTTCTAGGTGCACTGATTGGAATCTTGTTAATAGCGACTAAATTAATAAAGCGTGAGAACCCAATACCGTTTGGTCCATTTATTATTATCGTTGCAGCCTTTCAGATTTTTGCTGAATCTTCCTTCAAAGCCTTAATCTCATATATTCCTTGATCAGAGTTCCTTATTAAATGTATAATTTCATTATAACTTAATTAGGGATGAACCTTGGATCCAAAAGATATTGTCGATAATATTAAAGAAAAGTTCGGCGACATGTTTTATGTCGGGCCTAAAGGCGTTATCGGCATAGATATCGGTTTAAGTGCGATTAAATTTGCAGAAGTATCATTGCAATCTGATGGTAATTATAAAATTAACCGCTACGCTTCAGTCGATTTGCCAGAAGGGACAATCATTGAAGATGAAATTCAAAAAGAAGATGAGATCTTGCAAGCACTCCAGCAAGGTATTAAAGAATTAAATTCACCAAATAAATTTGCCTGTATTGGGATTTCTGGTCCAAATACACTGATTAAGAAACTTCAATTAGCAGGTGGAACTCCAGAAGAAATAGAAGATCAAGTGACATGGGAAACAGAACAGTACCTTCCTTTTCCAATTGATGAAGGAAATCTTTCATTTAGTGTCGTGAGTGAAAATCAAGGTGGTGGTATCAATGTTATTATTGGTGCTGCAAAAAAAACAGTTATAGATTCTTTTAAAAGCACAGTTGAGAGAGCAAATTTAAAAGTAAAAATTGTAGACTTAAATGCCTCAGCAACGATTAATGTTTTTGAAGCAGTTATGGGAGATGAAGTTAAGCAAAAGGATAAAACCTGGATCTTAATGGATATTGGTGCACAGAAAACTCACTTTATGATTTATAAAGGTGGGGTTCTTGCATTTTTTAAGGAAGTAAATATTGGCGGATTAACCATAACTGAAGAAATTCAGAGACAAATGGGAGTCAATTACAAAGAAGCAGAGAGCTTAAAAATTTCTGGTGATGGTAGCGGAAATATTCCTGAAGAAATTATGGATCTAATTAATCAGGTTTTAGATTCTTTCTTTAATGAGTTGAAAAAAACAATAGATTTTTGGGTTAATTCAACTTCAGAAGAATCTTTTGATGGCTGTGTCCTAACAGGTGGAAGCGCATTGATTCCAGGATTACCCGAAGCACTGCAAGAGCTTTTTGAAACAGAAGTCCAAATCTTAAATCCATTTTCAACAATGGCCTATAATCAAAGCAATATCAGCGAAGACATGATTAATGAAATTGCTTTCAAAGGGGTATGTGCAATTGGATTAGCGATGAGGAGTCTTCCTAAATGATTGAGTTAAACCTCCTCGAGAAGAAGCAGCCTTTTGTATTGCCATCCATTCTTGGAATGGATTTCAATGTCATTAATTTTAAAATGATGGCAGTAGCTCTGGTGCTTTATTACGCTCCAGATATTGTTGTTGGGCAGATGTATAATTCTAAAATGGAAGAAACTCAGGCCGTCTTAGATCAATTGACATCCCAAAATACTAAGCTCCAAGCTGAAATAGGTAAAGATGCTGATATTAAATCACAGGTTGAAGCCTATAAGGTACAGGTTAATAAGTTGCAAAGCAGGTCAGCGCAAGTTGATGAGATTTTAAAAACCAGAACTAATCCTAAAAAAATTCTAGAAAAAGTAGCCAGAAGTATTCCCGAAGATGTTTGGTTTAATGAAATGTCCATTAATGATAAAAACGAAATTTCTATAGTCGGAGGCTCTTATACTCCCAGGGGCGTCGGAGAGTTTATCGCAGTCATTAACGATTCACCTTATTTTGGTGGAAGTATTACTCCTGCTAAGCAAGAAAATAAAAAAGAAATGCTTGATGGAGTAATGAGCAGTTTTGAACAATTTGAATTGAAAGGTAAAATTATTAACTATGACATGAGGTCTAAATAACTCATGGAAAAGTTATTAAAAAATTTACATTGGTTTATTATAGCTTATGCAGCTTTCAATTTTTATGTTCATTATACTGAATCAGAAGAAAAGTACGTCAACCTTGTGTCTCAAGAGGAAGCTCAAAGACTGCAATTGACTAGAAATAAAAAAACACAGAGAGAAATCAGTAACTACTATAAAAATATTAATGAAGAAAAAGTTAAAATTGAAAGAGTTGCTAATGAAATTGAAAAGACTCAACAGCTGTTGCCAGGTGAGATTTCAGATAGTGAAAATATCAACTTACTTAGAAAAATGGCAGATGATGTTAATATTAAAGAGTTAAGCATTACACCTGAGCAGGATTTTGATAGAGGCTTCTTTATTGCTCGTAGGTATCGAGTGAAGGCAAAGGCGACATATTTACAATTTCTAATTATGTTCGAAAAAATTGCAGAAAATAAAAGAATCTTAAACGTAGGTGAATCTGTTTTTAGAAAAACAGCAGAGCCACAAAAAGGAAAATTTCAAGTAATAGATGGATTGTTTACGATTGAAGCTTACAAATACAATTCGAACTTTAAAGAAGATCGCGGAATTGACGAGATTGAAAAGAAGTTTAAAGGTCCTCCAGGCAGTCAGAAAAAATAATCAGTGGATGGTGGTACTTAGTGAAAAAAATTAAATTTTTGATAGTCGTTTCAATCGTCATGCTTGCTCTACCTGTTTTGGGTGAAGAGTCGGGTGAGGCTCAGTATAATCTTTTTAAGAGTAAGACCTATGTAAAAAATCCAATGGATTTACGTGACCCATTTAAAAGAAGAATAAATAAGAAAAAGACAGATGATAAAAATAAAAATCATATAGATGGTATTTATAGCAATACTCCAGATTCAATTGAAAATAAACAAGTTGAGAATATAAAAATTATTGGCGTAGTTATTGGCCCACAAAGAAGAGCAATGGCAAAAGTAATGGGTGATGGAGCTTCGAATGACCCTACAATTTACTATATTAAGGAAGGCATGAAGATTGGTGAAAATGGTGCAGAAGTTAAGGCCATTTTACCCGGTGGTATTGTTCTCGTCGAAAAAATACGAAACGTTTATGATCAAGATGAATATCTTGAAACAGTTATACCCGTCTCAAATGACTGATTCACTCAGCTATTTATAATCTAAAAAATTCTATCTAATTTAAAATTGATGCTATAATGAATTAAGTCTTCAAGTATAGAGGATATAACATGATAACTTAGGGATGAGTTGCATGAAAAAAGGATTTTTTCTTAGTGTTTTATTTTATCTTGTAATTCTTTCAACGCAGTCATTTGCAGTTGAAATGAAAGCCATAAACTTCACCCAAAAAGGTGAGACGAGTGAGTTGGAATTAATTTTTGACTCAAACGATGTTCAGGCAAGCAAATTTCAAGTTAAAGAAGATAAACAGATTATCGTAGATTTAACTAACGTTGAAGCTACTGATAGAGTCATGCGTGCATTCGACACGTCTGAGTTTTCTGGTGGTGTGGTCTTTGTTAAGGCCTATAAAAAGCCTAAATCAGAAAAGGACATTCGTATTGCGATTCAATTAAGAGATAACGTGCGCTCGGTACTTGTTAGAAAAACGAATAGGGTTGTGTTGCAGATTGAAAATAGATATGGCGTATTTTCGCAGACTAAAGCAGAAGAAAATCAGTCTTATCGAGAAAAAATTGCAGATCTTTCTCCTGAAGAAACTAATAAGGTTAATATTCCCAAGTCAGATTCAGTTGAAGACATCCTAGAAAACCTTACAATGTCAGGCCGAAAAAAATACATTGGTAAAAAAATTACCATGAATTTGAAGAATGTTAAGCCTGAGGAAATTTTAAGAATTGTTGCTGAGACTTCAGGATTTAACATCATTATTACTGATGATGTTAAAAAGCTTTCGCCGATTTCCTTAAATCTTATTGAAACACCTTGGGACCAAGCGCTGGACACAGTTCTTGAAATGAATAAGCTTGTTGGAAAAAAGAATGGAATGATTTTAATTGTCAACACTCTTGAGAATGCGACGCTTGAGCAAGAAGCCATAAAAAAAGCTAAAACAGTTGCTGTTGAACAGGAGCCATTGTTAACAAAAATTTTTCCTATAAGTTTTGCCAGCATTGATGATCTTCAAAAAATCCTGGCAGAGTATTCAACTCTTACGAGAGGAAAAATTTCTAAAGACAGTCGTACTAATTCATTAATTGTTAAAGATACTTCGGAAACAATTGATAAAATGAAAAAGATTATCGAGCTGCTTGATACTCAAACACCTCAAGTTTTAATTGAAGCAAAAATTGTAGAAGTTGTAGAGCGCTACACTAAAGAAATCGGTTTAGAAAACGGGTTAAGTTTTGGTTATGACCCTATTACTCCAAATTCTGGATCAGCAGCTCAAGCACAATTAGGGGCCTTTAGTTTTAGTACAGCACCCACAACGGCCCGTGATGTTTTAGGTGTTAATATTGGAAGATTCAATAGACTTCTCAATCTGGATTTCAAGTTGAACTTGATGGAAAGTGAAGAGAAGGCAAAGATTATTTCAAGTCCTAAAGTTATTACAAAGAATAACGTAAAGGCAGAGATTGTTCAGGATGAGAACTCGTACTATTTAACAGCAATGACAAACGGTACTATTGTTACAGAAGCCTGGGTAGCACAGAACTCTAAGTTAAAATTAGATGTAACTCCACAAGTAACAAATGATGGTTCTATTTCCATGGAAGTTTCATTGCAAAAAGACTCTTTAGGAGCACAGATTGCAATCAACAATCCAAAGGGCGAAACTAAAAGAACAGTTAAGACTCAGGTTCTAGTCGAGAATGGTTCTACTGTTGTAGTCGGTGGTATTTATACTTATGAAAGTCGCGAAAACCATTCTGGTATACCATTTCTGAAAGATATTCCGTTACTAGGATGGTTATTCAGAACACAATACAATCCAGATACAACAAAGAAAGAATTGATCATCTTTATTACACCGAGAATTATCAATTCAGAAGAAGCTGGACTGGTTGAAAGAGGCTAATCTTAAAAAATGAGCAAAGATAAAATACAGCTTCTATCACCACTGTTTTTGAAGTATCAGGCGGATTATGAAAAAAATCCGCGATCGAGAGTCTTTGCGCCTCTTGCTGAAACATATAGAAAACTAGGTATGACTGATAAAGCGATGGAAATCCTTTCGCAAGGAATTCGCTTTCATCCGGGTTATGTCATGGGATATCTCGGATTAGCATTTTGCTATTTCGACGTTAAACAATTCACACTTGCTTACAATACACTTAGGCCGCTGGTTGATACGAGTCGAGATAATATTCGTCTTCAGAAGTTATTTGCAGATGTGTGTTTAGAATTAAATTACAAACAAGAGGCTCTGGACACTTATAAGTATCTGCTCTTTATTAATCCTAGAGATAGGGACGTTGCTATTCAAGTAGCGACACTTGAGAGTTTGATCGAAGAGCAATATAAGCCGATCCATCAGCCAATCTATATTCCAGAGTCAGATTTAAAAACGGAATCAAAAAAAAGTTATAACAATGATCAATTGTTCGACATTGATAAATTAGATAATAAGCCTAATTCGAGTAAGGCAGACTTTGATGATTGGATGGCACTGGATTTAAGTCGTGAACAAAAAACGACAAAGTCTGAAGATCCATATGAGTTCTGGAATTTAAAGAAAGGTGAAACCAATTTAGATTCGCCACAAGAAACTTCAGTTGAGAAAGTAGAAGAAAGGCCAAAAACAAATACACTCGTTGAGTTAGCTCGAGCTATTAAGCAGGAGCCTGTCGAGACCGTTACTCCCAAGATTCACGTCGAGTTGGATTTAGAAGATGATGAGTTTGATGATGAGTCTAATGACAATGCTTCAGTTTCTCAGAAAGTTCCAATGGTCACACATACTTTAGTCGATCTTTACTGTGGCCAAGGTCATATGGAGAAAGCACTAGAAGTATTAGAGAAGATCCTTATCTTGAATCCTCATGATGAAAAAACGATTAAAAAGATTTCAGAAATTAAATCGTTAATGGGTCATTACGAAGAAGAGATGCCAGAAGAAAGAGTCGTTGAAGAAATCAACGTTTCTGAAGTTAAAGCTGAAGCTAAGAATTTTCCCAAACCATATCTTGAAGCACTTAAAGAAACATCAGAAGAAGATGGTCGAAAAACACTGATGAGTCTAATCGATCAGCAAGTTGGACCTGAACTCTCAGAAGCGCAACCACTAAAAAAACAGCCTGTAGCTGCGCCAGTGAAGGAAGCCAAAATTTCTAAAAAAACTTCAGTCGCTACCCTGGAAATGCAAAAAAAGCAGTTGCTAGAAGAAAAACTCAACAAATTTCTTAAAAAAATCCAAAAAAGAGCACTAGATTATCAAGCCCGTCTTTGATAGGTTGTGCCCATGAATAAGACTGACTTTCTCATAATCAATGGTCCAAATTTGAACATGTTGGGCACTCGTGAACCAGAAGTTTACGGCTCCCTCACACTGCAAGAAATTATAGACTTCACCGAAAAATCCCTAGAAAAAGAAAACGTCTCCCTCGAATGGTATCAGTCTAATATCGAAGGTGAGATTGTCACAAAGATCCAAGAAGCGACTAAAAAGAATTATAAAGCCTTAATAATAAATCCCGGGGCTTACTCTCATACGAGCGTTGCTATTTATGACGCTCTTCAAATGATTAAATTTCCAGTGATCGAAGTTCATTTGTCTAACACTCACAGGCGTGAGGATTTCAGGCAAACGAAGTTGACTGCAAAAGCATCAACAATCATAATGGAAGGCCTAGGAAAGATCGCATATCTCACAGCTGTGAAAACTCAGCTTTTTTAAAAAAGGAATATATTTATGTACGACACTACCGAAATCAAAAGAGGGTTAAAAATCGAAGTTGAAGGGAAACCTTACGTCGTTTTAAAATCTGATTTCACAAACCCTGGAAAAGGTTCTGCATTCGTTATAGCAAGAATTAAAAATCTTGAAACTGGACAAGTTATCGAGAGAACTTGGAAATCAGGTGTTTCTACAAACGTTACAGCGCCAGACCTAGAAGAAAAAGAAGTTGAGTACACATACTCTGATGCAGATGGATTTAACTTCCTTGATCAATCAAATTTCGAAACAATTCACCTTACAAATGAACAAATCGGTGACGATAAATACTATTTAATGGAAGGATCAAAGCTTATAGTTCTTTACTATAAAGGTCGCCCTATTTCGATTGAGCATCCACATTTCATCAACATTAAAGTTGCTGAAACAGATCCAGGTCTTAAAGGGGATACAGCTTCAGGTGCTACTAAAAAAGCGGTTATGGAAACTGGTCTTCAAGTTAAAGTTCCTCTTTTCATCAAAGAAGGCGAGCTTCTTAAGATCGACACTCGTACGGGTGATTATGTTGAACGTGCTACTGTAGATAAAAAGTAATCTGATCAAGAATACCAAAAAATTTTGAGGGGCAAATAATTTCGCCCCTCATTCTTCTGCCATTTTCGGGTTAAAATAATTATAATCTCAATAACTTATCTGACTTTCATGTGAGAGGAAATTTATTTGGAAATGGGCGAGCTTCATCGTTTAATCGATGAGAAAAAATGGACATTAATTCTTCGTGAACTTGATAATTCAATATCAAGAACTCTTGAGATTGAAGAGATGGATTCTGCCATCTGGCTTTTTGAAAGCATTGATAAAAATTATCGCGAACATAACGCTCAAAAATATTATTTCGAAATGTGGAAGATTGCTCTTAATGCCGGAAAAATTAGGTTAGCAAAAAATTATGCAGAATTTATTTTAGATTATTTGATCGAATATAAGAGAGTCCCAGCTATTAAAAAATTAATTGCTGAATTATCTAATGTTAGGCTGTTGAAAAAAAGCAGTAAGTTCCAAGCGGCCGAAGCCATCTTAGGAGAAAAAGAGAGTTTTTCATTGGAGAGCTATCACATGTTTGAGTCACATCCTGAAATGTTAAAAAACTCTAATCAGCCTTTAGTTAATTTTTTAATAGAAGAAGATGAGTGGAGTGTTAAACATTGGAAACTCGCTTATGAATATATTATTAAATATTATTATGACAAAGATCTTTTTCTTCAGCTTGCACACAAGGCTGCCTCGATGGAAAAGAGTGAGCATAAAAATAATTTTTTAAAGTTTCTTTCCTCGAAAAAAGTAAATATTAAATCCTTTGATAAAAAAGAAAAAGCTCCAATGAAAGTTGAGAGTTCTTCGCTTCATATAGATTATGATCAGCTGGCCATGGATGTTATCTCTGGAAATATTGAACCTAGTATAACTGAGCAGAAAAAAATTATTATCTCTATTCAAAATCTTTCAGATACAGAAATTGTAGAAAAAGGTAAGGATATGATTGTAGCATTCGGACTCTTAGGAATGGACAAAGTTGTCGTTGAATTATGCGACAGGGCCATTCCACTAATGGCAGATGTGAAATCTCGTGCGAGCATGCAGTTTATGATGGCGCAGGCCATGTTTAATAGTGCTGATTTTTATAAAGTGATTGATCTGGTGGAAGATGTATTTGAGAATGAGCCGTTGCTTCCTGAAGAAATGAATGACTTTAATTATTTAAAAGCTGAAAGCCTTTTAAAATTAAAAAAATATAAAAATGCCAAAGATGTGTATCAGGCAATTAAAAAATATAACCCACAATACCGCTTAGTGGGAGAGAGATTAAAGTATCTTGAAGAGATTAAATAGAATACTAATCATATTCTTTGGCTTCACTTTCCTCATTTTATATGGTGGATGGAGATTCATACATTCTGAAAAGTTTTCAAGAGAAGCGTCATTAAAAGTTTCAAAGATCCTGACAGAGAAGGCCGGAGCAAAACTAAGTTTCTCGGGAGTCGATTTCAGTCTCTTCCCATTATCAACCACATTTAAGAATGTTAAAATTTCGAAAAATGATCCTGCTTTAATGGACATAAAAATTGAAGCTAAAAAGCTAGAAGTTGCTTTTACTTATTCAAGTTTTATTGCAAGCGAGCTTCAAATTGATGAAGTTAATTTAAGTGAAGGTGAAGTCGAACTTAAAATTTTCAAAAAAGATGATAAAGAAACAATTATTAGAAATCTCAAGACTAGAGAAATCTATGCTGATTATGAAGCACTCTTAAATCAAATCCCTGTTCAGTTAAATATTATAACAGTCAACAAAGTGCATGTAGAGGTTGATCAAACCTCTGTGTTCATTAACAATGCTTCATTTTCTCCTCACAAGAAAAAAGCAAGACTAAAAGCAGACGTCTCAAACCTTTATGTAGAACATGACAATAGTGACATCGAAGATATTAAAATATCCAACATTCAATTTCTTGGAAGCATGGAGAAAGAAGAGTGGAGAGTTGATAATCTTAAAATCACGAATGATGGTACAGTGCTTGATCTTCGAGGCGTTGCTTTCAATCAAGATGGTGTTCTCAATTTAAATTCGACTGGGAATTTTAAATTAAATCCAGAAGAAGTTTTAAGTTATATTAAAACACTTCCATCTGACATTGCTTCCATTAAAGGATTAGCTGAAGGAAAATTTGAAACCTCAGGTGTCATTGATGATCCTAATGCTTCGGTTAATTTCACAGCTCAAAATGTAGATACGGAATGGATTAAGTTAAAAACAGTAAGTGGCGTCGTTAGTAAAAAGAAAAATATCCTCGCCATTCAAAAACTTTCAGCGGTCAATGGAACTGAGACATATACACTTCTTAGGCATCAAAGCTTTTATGATCTTAATATTCAAAAATTTACTAATTTTAATTTCAATTTAAGACTGAGTAATGCATTTACAGACACGTTCCTGTTTTCTGTAAAAGACTCCCTTGGTACATTGAAGGGGCATTTTTCAGGTGACGTAGATGTTGCTTTGTTCGATGACAGAGCAGTATTTAATATTAAAAACAAAGTTCAAATAAAAAATTTCAAGCTTACTAATTCAGATGAAAAAACTAATATTTTAAAAAATCCTGGGTTTGAATTAGATAATTCGGTTATCACAATCAATAGCGATTACTCAGTCAATGTAGATATTAAAGCATCAATGGCCAACACGAGGATCCTGGCCAAAGGTAAGATTTCTGAAAAAGGAATCGATATTACAACGACAGACTCGAGAATTGACATGAAAGCCCTGGGCCCAATATCTGGGATTGATATTAGTGGTTCAGGGCCCGCCTCAGTAAAAGTTACTGGACCATTGGATGATGTCACATTTTATTTCAATGTGGATTGGAGTAATTTTAGTGTCGTTGATTTAAATTTTGGAAAAGTGAAAGCAGATTTCACTCTTGGCTTAAAAGACCTAGTCCTAACGATCAATTCGCTTGATGGTAATTATAATAAAACTAATTTCTCAGCTTTAGGCACACTCGGCTTTGATGGACCTAAAGAGGGCATGAATTTAAAAATTGATTTCCATAATTCAACTTTTTCAGACTCTCGCAAAATGCTGAATCTGGTTTTTAAGAATATTAAATTACCAGTGGAGCCTGAGTTTAATTTTTCTGGTAGCTACACAGTAAAAGGTGGTTATGACCTTGATAAACTTATAGTTGAAGGGCAGGTTAGAGGAACAGACCTAAAAGTTTCAGGTGAAGAAGCTGAAAAAATCGCTCTAGATCTCTCTCTCGTTAAGAGCCAGCTTCACATGAAAAATATTAAAATTAACAAATCTCGTGGAGAATTAAGTGCCAATGTAAATATTAATCTTGTTAATGACTACATAGACCTGAGCGGTGGAACGACCGGGTTGAGAATGAGAGATTTTAATTTTTATAAAAATTTAAATCTTGAATATGATGGGGACTTATTTTTAGACTTTGATGGTAGCGGTACAACTAAAGATTTTAGCTCAAAATTTAAAGCAAGAATTGCGAATGCTTTTATTGGAAATATGCCTGCAACAAGCTCTAGCGCTATTTTTTATGTTAATTCAAACGATATTGTTACAAATGCGAGTCTGCTTGGAAACAAAATAAAAGTAGATTCATTGATGAGCTTTAACACAGGGATTGCAGCTATTAAGGCCAGTATTGATACCAGTGACTTAAGAGAATTTTTGGGAGTCTTTTCTAGTCACAATATGACAGACAAGGGGATTACCGGGAAAATTAAGGCCCAACTTAATACTCAAATCAGCTTAGGCTCTTTGGGAGTAAGAAAATTTTTACTCAACGTAGATCAGTTCAACTTGAAGCGTGGTGATATTAATTTAAATATTGATCCTCGTTATAATAGTATTGAGGTTGATGGCGGAGTCGTGAAGAAGTGGGACCTGCGCTTAAGAGATGGAAGTGAGTTTATTATCAGTAAAGGTCGCAATATATCAAATGGTGTTATTGGACTTGAACACAGGTTTGCACTTAAGGCGAGCTTGCTTGAAATAGCTGCCGGACAAATTGAAAGGGCCACAGGAAGAATTAGAGGAACCGATCTGGTGATTCTAGATAAAAAAGTAACAATTAAAGAGTTCAGTCTCTATGGCGATGATCACTCTTTAAAAATTAAAGGTGTCCCAGGATATATAACAAATTTTAATTTCACGATTATTAAAAAAGGCGAAGCTTTTGAAGTCACCAGAATGAATGGTGAATACGGAGAAGGCGAGTTTAAGATCGGCGGGAAATTAGTATTTAATACGGCCTACCCAGACGTTGCTTTAAATTATCAAATCGACAGGGCAACTGTTCCTTTGTTTAAGCGCTCTAATGTGATGATCAGTAGTAATGGTACACTTACAGGATCAAACCTTCCTTATAAACTCGCAGGAAAAGTTACAATCATGCACAGTGAGTTTTTGGATGATCCAGCAGATTTCATGAAAGATGAAAAAGTTTCTATTGATGAGTATAAAAAATATCTTCCAGAAAAAAACTTTTTGGGAAATAAGCCAATCATTGATTTAAATATTTCTTTTGATACAGCAAATCCAGTTGTTATTAAAAACAATATGGCCGAAGTTTATATTAAAGGAAATGGCCAGGTTACTGGCAATGTTCAGTCACCTGAATTAAATACGAGATTAGAAATAGTTCCTAATGTGAGCAAGTTTAAATTCAAGGGTCATGACTTTGCCTTAAACCAGGGATATGTTGAAATTAGAGACAGAGGTAAAAACCGAATTTCAGATTTAAAGTTCTCTGGGGTGGCTAAAATTAGCGATTATGATATGAAGTTGGATTTGTCTGGAAGTATCTCGAAAGTTAACATTGATCTTTCTTCAGAGCCCGCATTGTCTAAAGAAGACTTACTTTCACTTCTTACATTAGGTGTAACATCAGACATGTCTAAAAACCTTGAAGCAAGCGAAAGAAGATTTGTAACAACTGTAGGAATCGGAACTTTGCTTGTAGATCAGTTAAAAATTAATGAAGATTTAAATGCTTCTTTGGGTGTTAAGCTAAGTGTCCAGCCAGAGTTCGAAGAAAATGAATCGAGTCTCATCTCTGGAAAATCAGCCGTGAGTGAAGGAAGTACAAGCCGTTTAAAGTCTGCAACAAAGATTAAAATTAATAAGCAGATTAACAATCGTGTGGATGTAGCACTCTCGAGCACTATCGGTGGATCACTTGAACAAAAACAGGAAATGAATATTAACTTTAATATTAATAAAAACTTTTCTCTCGAAGGTATTTACGAAGTAAAGCCTACTGAGGATGAAAACACGACAACTCCTAATTCTCTGGGAGCTGACTTAAAGTGGAGGAAATCATTTTGATTTTTATCCGCACGATCGCTCTATTTCTTTTCTTATTTGCAACTATAGCTGTAGCAGAAATTGTTCCTGCTAAAAATGCTGTAGTCACAAAAATAGAGTGGACGAGTCCTGAGATGGAAAAAAGATTCAGCGGAACTTTGAGAAGTTTGGTTAATAAGCCTTTTGATAACCTGACTTTAAAAATTCAACTTGATCAAATCATAAAAGAAGTTTTTGCGACAGGATTTTTTAGTGCTTCTATAAAGTCTGAGCTGGCAGGCAATCCAGAGAAGATCATTATTAGAATGAGCATTGATCTAAAAGAGAGAACCAATTTTGAATTTCAAGGCAATAAAATATTCAGTCACCAGGAATTAAGAAATAAAATCCTTGATAAAATCAGAAATGAATTTGGTAAACTCGATATTCAAAATTTATCAGCGTTCATTGCTGAAGAATATGAAAATAAAGGTTTTTATAATACCACTGTGACTTACTACCAAGGTAAGGGGCAAGACTCTGTTAATCTCAAAGTTAACAATTATTACTTTGTCATCCATGAAGGAAGTAAAGTTAAGGTTCGTGAAGTGGTCTTTAGAGGAAATTCAATTCTTCACGGCACGGATATTAATGAAATCTTTAAAAAGCACTCAACCGCTCTTGCCAGTGGTGGTTTTTATGACAAGAAATTTCTTGAAGAATTTTCAGACATCCTAAAGAAAGAGTATCTGAGCCGCGGATTTGTTTTCATTGAAGTTTCAAAACCACGCGTTGTCTCAAATGAAGATGATAAATCTGTTACGGTCGAATATGGCATCGATGAAAAGCAACAAGTCATACTCAAAAACATTATTTTTCAAAAAGTACCAGATGAACTGGCCGCAAAGGCAAAGGCTGTTCTCGTCAATAAAGAAGGCTCTCCTGTAAATATCATTGAATTGGAAAGCGATCTTAGAAAGATGATCGTCTATTTTCAGAATGAAGGATATTATTTTGCGACTATCACTAACCTGAACTCTGATTCACTTTTAGTTTATGAAAAATCTTTTGCTGGGGTTGAACTAAGACCAGAGATTTCATTGGATAAAAAGATTTGTTATAACGAAGCTATTATTAATGGAAACGTCCACACCAAGACAAAAGTTATTAACCGGGAAATCGATTTAAGGCCGGGGGAGTTAATCACTCCTGATAAGCTGGAGTTCTTAAGACAAAGACTATCTGGGCTGAATTTATTTTCGTCTTTGAGAATCACTCCTTATATGATGTATGAGGAAGAAGATGGTGGGTGTCCGAAAACTAATCTGGTGATACAAGTAAAAGAAAAAGACTTTGGACTCTTAGAAGTTGCTCCGGGGTACCGTACTGATTTAGGAGCAAAACTCTCGACTGGCGTTACCTATAACAATATCAGCGGTATGAACCGTTCTGCTTCTTTAAGATTGCAAGGAAACAAAAGATTCAATCTTGATGGTTTTGACGAGAGAAGAAAAAAAGAAAATAAAGATTTGTTCGAGTACTCTGCTAAAGCATCATTTGTTGATCCTTATATTTTTCACAACCTTTTAAAAAGCCAGCTTGAGTTTGAATTGTCTTCTACATTTCAAAGAATACGTTTTTCGGGCTTTGATGCCGATATTTTTAGATTATCTCCACAGCTTTCTAAAAATTTCACCAGAACATTTTCCGCATCAGTAAAGTATCAGTTTGAGCGCATTGTTCAGTTCGATGCTACTGAAACTAAGGATAACGATAACTTTTCTATCGGTGGTATTACTCCTTCTGTGACCTGGGATTTAAGAGATGATGCTATTAATCCTAGAAAAGGCTCATTCTTTACTCTTTCTTCAGAGTGGGCGAACTCAAATTTCGGATCAATGAAAGAAAAGGACCTGGAAGTTAACTTTGTAAAAGTTATCAGTAGAAATCGCTTCTATTATCCAGTAGGTGACTTCACTCTTGCGCTGTCACTGGCCGCCGGCTATCAGAAAAACTTCGCCGAAGAGCTTTTAAAAGATTCTCAAGGCAATACCATCCTAAACGATAACAACCAGCCAAAAACCCGAGGGTACATTCCAAGTATTAAGGTTTTCAGGCTAGATGGTTATGATGAGATTCGGGGATATGATGAGGGCGAGATCAATCGCCTAATGGATGGAACTCCCGTTGGCGAAGTTATTGTTCAGCGCGAAGCTTATTTTACGGCCCTGAAATTTGAACCTCGTTATAATTTGACTGACACTATCCGCCTGGGGATCTTTTATGATGCCGGTCGAGTCTTTGTGGGCGATTTTCAGCCCACTAAGCTAAGAAGCTCTGTTGGGGCCAGCTTCAAGTACGTTACCCCGGTTGGATCGCTTGATTTCGATTACGGTATAAAGTTACAACGCAGAACCTATCAAGATTCAGTCCGTGACTCGGTTGGCCGCTTCCACCTTTCTATTGGATTCTTCTAGATTTTATTTAGCTAGAGAATAATGCATGATGTTCTGGGTATCTTTTCAGATTCTTCGCCAAGAAGTGCTTGACGGAGGGCCAAAAAACTCGCTATAAGGGACAACACTTGCATTTTTCTGCATTTTATATTTGAATTAATACTTCGTAATTTTTCGTGTCGAAAAATCAAATGAAGGGATCACTTTAAGGGAAAGCGTATATGTATACTCAAAAATCGTTCGTACTAAAGCCAGCTGAAGCAGACAAAAAATGGTTTGTCGTAGATGCTCAAGACCAAATCGTTGGTAGACTTGCAACTCAAATTGCAGATCTTCTACGTGGTAAATTAAACCCAAAATTCACTTACAATACTGATTCTGGTGACTACGTTGTAGTTATCAATGCAGATAAAGTTAAATTCACAGGTGATAAGTGGAACCAGAAAGAATACAACTGGCACACTAATTTCACAGGCGGGATCAAAACAAGATCAGCTAAACAACAACTTGAAAAGCACCCTGAACTAATCGTTCTTGAGGCTGTAAAAGGTATGCTTCCAAAAAATACTCTTGGAAGAAAACAATTAACTAAGCTTAAGGTTTTTGCAGGCGCAACTCATGATCACGCTGCTCAGAACCCAGTTGAATATAAATTAAAATAATAAAAGGATCATATCATGGCTGCAAAAGGTAAAACTTACGATACTCACGCAATTGGAAGAAGAAAAACTGCTGTTGCAAGAGTTTACATGGCCGCAGGGTCAGGAAAAATTACAATCAATAAAAGAGATCTTAAAAATTTCTTTAAACAAGAAACTAACCTTTATGTTGTAAACCAACCTCTAAACCTTACTAAGCTTCTTGAAAAATTTGACTTCGTAATCAACGTTGCTGGTGGTGGAATTTCAGGTCAAGCTGGAGCAATCAGATTAGGAATCTCAAGAGCCCTAATTAAAGTTCAACCAGGACTACGTCCTGAGCTAAAAGCTGCTGGATTCTTAACTAGAGATCCAAGAGCAGTTGAACGTAAGAAAGCTGGTAGATCTGGTGCTAGAAAAAGATACCAGTTCTCAAAAAGATAATATTGTCTATATTTTGTCAGTATATAAAAGCCTACAGAAATGTAGGCTTTTTTGTTTTCTGGGCCTAAAATCCCAACATGCAGAACTTAAACATCATTAAAGTCCGCGGCGCTCGCACCCATAATTTAAAAAACATCGATATAGATATTTCTTTAGGGAAAATCACTTGTATCGCAGGGCCTTCAGGTTCTGGAAAAAGCTCGCTCGCTTTTCACACACTTTTAACTGAGTCCAAAAGAAGATTTATTAATTCAATGCCAATGGATATGAAGTTCTTTTGGGAGATCCCACATACGGTGGATGTTGATAGTATTTATCCTGTGCTACCGGCCTGGGGACTTCCTCAGCATAATCCTGTTGTTAATTCTAGGCCTGTGGCCCTCGATGTTTTAGGAGGTCACGAAAGACTTCAAAGAATATATATGGAGCTTGGGTCGTTCGTGTGTCCGGATCATCATGTGCCTTATGAGAAGTCTATGACCATTGAAGCAGTGGTTAAAAAACTGGCTTCCGAGAACGCCAGCGACGATGAGGTCTATCACTTATTCTGTAGGGCCGACGAATATAGAAGAAATGTAGCGGCGGAAATTAATCCATCTCGAACTTTTAATAAGACAGTGAACGAGTTTAATGAAGAAGATCCTTGGTATGAGATCTTCAGGGTTAAAAGAAAAAATATTGATAGTATCGTTGCTAAGTTTAAAGAAAGTAAGCTTTCAAATGGAGCAGAGGTTCTTCTCTATAGTTTAAACGCAAAAAAGAAAGTCGAGTTCAAAAACACTTTTGAGTTTCGCTGTCCGGTGTGCAGTAAAAAATCTCCTTCGCAAAAAATTAATAATGTTGAAGCGCTCTCTCCGCTAAATGCTCTTGGAGCTTGTCCTGCCTGTGAAGGACATGGGGCCATTCTCGTCTACGATAGAGAGAAAATGGTTAAGGATCCTACGAAGAGTATTAAAGAAGGCGCAATCAATTTTTTAAACTTCTCTCACTTTCAACATTTGTTTCCTGCCTTTCTTAAAGAAGCAAAAAAACATGGGATAGATCTTGATGTTCCTTTTCAAGATTTACCTCAAAGTGTCTGGAAATTTCTCTATGACGGAAGTGGAAAATATGAGGGCTTTAATGAGTATTTTGAATACTTAAAAACTCAACGTTATAAAAAGAACATTCGAATTTATATGAGAAGTATGCAGACGGAAGTTCTTTGTGAGGCATGTGAAGGAACGAGAGTTTCAGAAGAAGCAGGAAGCGTTTCGCTGGTTTTGAAAGATGGTATTGTAACTTTTAAAGATTTTCTCAAATTAAATTTTATAGACTCATGCAAGATGCTTCATAAAATTAAAGCTGATTTAAAAGCAGTTTTAACTTATGAAAAATTAATCAGCACTTTCGAAAAGCTTGAAAGACTCTACATTGTCAGCGTGGACTTAGGTCTTGGTCATTTGCAAAACACAAGAAAAGTTCGTTCGATGAGCTCTAGTGAATATCAAAGATTACTTCTTTCAAAATATCTTTCGTATGAAGGATCTCAATCGCTATTTGTTTTAGATGAACCTAGTTTGGGATTGAGTCTTAGCACTCAAAAGAAGTTGATTGAATATCTTCGTAGCCTCCGCGATCAGGGAAATACCATTTTAATGGTTGAGCACTCAGAGTATTTAAAATCGACTTCTGATGAACTCATTTTAATGGGTCCATTTGCAGGTGGAAGAGGTGGAGAAGTCCTCTATCAAGGTCCATATAAAGAAGAAAAAATTAAATACCCTCGTTTGGATTTTGATTTAAAAGGCAGTAAAAAATTAATTGAGCTCTCTGATGCCAGCATTCGTGGGATTGAAAAAAAGAAAGTTGAGCTTCAAAAAGACGCCATCAATTGGGTTCATGGGGAGTCGGGAACAGGTAAAACATCTTTCATTGTGAATATTATTGCCAATGAAGTTCACAAAAATGTGAAAGGAACAAGATTATCTTTTGAAGATTATAGTTTTAAAAAGCTCAAAGGAATTAATGATGTCACAGATGTTATTGTCATCAATAGCAGTCTTGATAAGATAAGTTCGAGATCAACTGTAGCGACTTATACTGATCTTGGCGGGTTCGTTCGTAAGTATTTTGCTAGTCTTGAAGTCTCTAAAAAATTGGGACTTAAAGAAGGGCATTTTTCTTCCAATTCAGAGCTTGGACAATGCTCGAGTTGTGAAGGAAAGGGAGTAAAAACAGTAGAGATGTATTTCATGGAAGACGTCGAGTTTATCTGTGAAGACTGTCAGGGTAAAAAGCTTAAGCCCTATTATGCTAATATTTCTGACGGTAACCTTACGGCCTATGAAGCTTTTAGTAAGCCGCTTTCTGAAGTTTTAGGACATATCAAACTAACTCCAAAAGGCAAAAGGATTTGGGAGTATTTTAAAATTTTGAAACTGGATTACCTCTCACTTGATAGAACGCTTATTTCTCTTTCAGGGGGAGAAAGGCAGAGGCTTCAGCTGCTGACTTTATTAGATAAAAAAATCCAGGGAGAATTGATCATTTTTGAGAATCTTACCAGTGGGCTTTCTCATCATGAATACGCTCCGCTTGCTGAACTTCTGCACCAATTATCTGGCACAGGTAACACTGTCGTAGTGATTGACCAGAATGCTTTTTTCTCTACTATTTCACATAATCAGATCGAGTTTTAGTTTTAATAACTTACTTGAGCTCGGTCTGTGCCAAAAGTGTCTATTTTTTAGTCAATAAAAACCGTATTTTTTAATCAAATCCTCTGTGGAAAAGCCGATAAAATATTACTAATTCTAAAGGAGAATGGGCGTGACCAGTAAAAATTTTATCGCAATTGTATTCACAATGTTTTTTGCAGTGTTTGAAGTTTATGCCACAACTTTTCAACCCATGCCTCTAGAGAGATTAATTGAAGAATCAAATGGCGCGGCCGAAGTTGAATTAAAATCTAAGAAATCATTCATGAATAAAATTGGAATGATTATGACTGAGTTTACGTTTTCAGTTACTGAGTCTTACAACGTTGATACAAGTGATCTTGATGGTGAATACCTAAAAATCACAATGACTGGTGGAACGGTAAATGGTGTGACTTCGTTTATTGATGGAGCGCCTGATTTTGCTGTTGGAGAAAAGTCTTTTCTTTTACTTAAAAAAATTGAATCGAAAATTTACTTAAGCAATTTCACTATGGGTAAATATAAAATTAAGGAACAAGATGGGAAAGTCATCTATGTTTCGACTGTTTTTCCAGGCGATGCTGAACTTGGACAGGTCCAGAAAGAAAAGATGATTGATCTAGTGAAAACAAAATTTAAAATTACAGAAGTAGCAAAGCCTCTTGTTAAGAGTGAAAAAAGAATGACAGGTGTTTTTCAAAAGGTAAGTGATGAAAAAAGAGAGCCTGCTCAGATTGAGCCTATGGAGAAATCTTCTCAAGAAGGAGCTCCAGCGATGTGGGCCTTCTTTGCACTTTTTTCAGTAAGCGGAATTACTATCTGGTGGAAACTAAGAAAAGGAGTAAGTATCTAATTGAAATTGATTTCAATAAAAAACTTATTCATAGTTGCTCTTTTAAGCTGTTCGATCAGAGCTCATAGTTATGTTCAAAATCGTAGCCAGAGTGATGCTGGCGTTCAGTGGACGAGCAGTGTCTCCTTAATTAATATTTATGTAAACTCAACAAACTCGCTAGGGCTGACTTCGACAGATGTCGATAATTCTGTGACGACTGCGATTGCTCAGTGGAATGGAAAATCGAGAATTAGCTTGAAGAGTAATCCGACTCCGACCATTAATCAGGAAGGGCAGAATGAAATTTATTTTAGTTCTGATCCTGGAATCTTTGCCAATGGAACAGGAGTTGTAGGCGTAACTCAGGTCCTTTTTAAAAACAATACTGGTGAAATTATTGAAGCAGATATTTTGCTTAATAATTCATTTGTCGATTTTACGAATAATAAAAATTCATCTGCTTTTTTAGGGAATGTTATCACTCATGAGATGGGGCACTTCTTGGGCCTAGGCCACAGTCAGGTTGTCGGTGCATCTATGTTTTATGCACTCTCTCGTGGTCAAAGTGAAATATCTGATGACGATAAAGCAGGAGTGTATTCCATTTATCCGACGGGAGACTCTTCAAAAGGATCTCTAACTGGAAAGATTGTGGGAGGCAACTCTCTTGCTGCTGTTTTTGGGGCCCATGTTCAGGCCGTTTCATTAAAGACTGGAAAAGTAGCGGCTTCAAATATAAGTGATATTGATGGAACTTTCCTTATTGAAGGATTGAGCCGAGATGATCAGTATTTCATCTATACATCGCCTATCGTTTCTACGGCAGGGCTTCCTTCTAGGTATAGCAATGCTAAATTTGATTTTTGTAATTCTTCAAAAAAGTACCGTGGGAGTTTTTTTCAGGCCTGCGGTGCCGCGGGAGAAGGTTTTCCACAAAGTGTGAAGCTTAATGCCTCTCAGGTTCAGGTTGGAAGTATTACTATTCGTTGTGCTTTGGATGTTCCTGTCGATTATATGCAGAACAAGGGCTCTGCTAATTTCGATTTTGACCTGCAGTCGCATGTCGCCTCAGGCCTAGGAAATACCTTCACTGGATATTTTTCCCAACAAGAAATTGATTCAAGCACAATTTCTCATCCAGTTATTGATAAATTTAGAGCTGATTTTTCCCGCGTTGATTGGAATGATTATGCACCATCTGGTGTTAATCTCTATCTGGAATTGAAGATATTAAATCAAGCTTTCTTCTCACCGTATAAAGCAAATGTTTCAATCGGAAGACTGACGACAGGTGAAGTCGCAACGCCATCATATGTTTTAGAAAGTGATGGATGGATGAATATTGATACTTATGAGCGCAAGCTTATTAATAGATCAAATTCGTCGGATAATGACTTTGAAATTTCAGTTTATCCTGAATCAATGAAGCCCTTTGAGTTCCCTCAATCGCTTCCGGTTACTTCAACCAAAGCAGATTATTTTCCATCGTCGAGCAACTTTGAAGATTCTACATATTTTTATTTGGTCAGTGCATCTATTGTAAAAGATAACGGTAATGGAACATTCACTCCTGTGTCTTATAAAGGGCAACAGTTGACTGACAATAAAAGCTGTCCTGATGCAATCAATACATATGCGTTATCAACTTTCAGTGCGACGGGCTCTAATACAACTGCAAAATCTTCTACTGCTAAGAAGAAAGATGGATTTCTTGGATGTGGAACGGTTGATATGAACGGCGGCCCTGGCAGCGGTCCAGGTGGATTTTTTATTGGTCTCATTTTAAGTCTAATTCTTTGTAGTCTTACCTCTTCAATCATTAAGCAGAATAAGATCAAAACATTATAGCAAGTTAGCTCAAGCTGTTTTATACTTTTAGGAGTGTAATTAGCCGAGGCTTCTATGAAAATTATCGTCTTATGTATGTCCATTTTTTGCTTAACATCATCAATCTTTGCGCAGGATCTGTTCAAGGAAAGAATCAGAAAATTAAGTAGCAACAAAACTTCAATCTATGTTGAGAAAGGAATTTTTCATAATGGTGGAGTTAAGCTTCAATCAACTTTGAAATCTGTTCGTCAGTCATATAATCCAAAACAAGGTTTTGAGAGAATTGTTATCGATTTTTCTACAAATCAAATTCCAAAAGTTTACGGACATATCTCGAGTGACGACAGAAAACTTTATCTGGATATTTTTGAAACCACTATTGCTAAAGATCTTAAGACAGTGGCAAGCACACGCTACATTGAGAAAATTAATTTCTTTCCCATCGAATCTAACCATCTCTCAATTGATATGAAGCTAAACGGTAAAGTAACCGCCGATATTTTTTTCCTGGAAAACCCTGGACGCCTAGTAATCGATTTAAAAAAATAATTTCCTGGAGTTAAATATGTCAGATTTAGAAAGCGATTTTCAAGTTAAGTTAAAACCATCAAACGGAAAGGATGATCTTCCAAAGCTTCCTGAGATTGTGGTTATTATTCCTATTATGAACAGCCCGATCTTCCCTGGAATGATCGCACCTATTATTCTTAGCGAAGAAAAGTTCACACCAGAACTTGATGAATCACTTCTGAAGACTGGTTATGTTGCTCTTAACTTAGTTAAGAATGATTTAAAAGACGAAGAAGGAAGTATTATTCCTGAAGAAGATATTGATTTCGATAAAAAGGAAATCAAGTCAGGTGATATTTATAAAGTTGGTGTTCTTTGTAAGGTTGTTAAGAAGCTAAAACTTCCTGATGGATCAGTGAACGTTCTTGTTCACGGTATGAAGAGATATAGAGCTTCTGAAATTCTTTCAGAGTCTCCAATTCTTAGAACTAAGATTGAAGTCTTCGATGATATTTTAGAAACTGATGAAGAGCTAGATGCTTACACAAGATCAGTTATTAATCAGGTTAAGAAGCTTTCTGAAATCAACCCATACTTCAATGAAGAAATGAAGCTTGCGATGTTAAACTCGCCGTCACCAGGATCTCTGGCCGACCTTGTAGCGTTTGCAATCTCTCTTGATATTCCAGAAGCACAGGATTTTCTTGAAACTCTAGTTGTTAAGAAAAGATTCGCAAAACTTCTTGTTTATCTAAAAAGAGAAAAAGACGTTGCTGACATTCAAAAGAAAATTTCTGATGAAGTTAACGACAAAGTTAATAAGTACCAAAGAGAGTATTTTCTTCGCGAGCAATTGAAAGTCATTCGTTCTGAGTTAGGAATGGAAGAGGATGAAAAATCACGCGACATCAAACGTATCAAAGAAGAAATTGAAAAAGTGGGAATGCCTGAAGATGTTTTAAAAACAGCTAAGGAAGAATTAGAGCGCTTAGAGCTAATTCCTGATTCATCACCAGAATACAACGTAGCAAGAACATATCTAACTTGGTTAATCGATCTGCCATGGAAAAAACAGACGACTGACGATCTGGATATTGCTGCTTCAAGAAAAATTCTTGAAAAAGATCACTACGGATTAGAAAAACCAAAAGAGCGTATTCTTGAGTTCCTTGCTGTAAGAAAACTGAAGCCTGGATACGATGGTACAATATTGTGCTTAGCTGGTCCTCCCGGAGTAGGTAAGACCTCTCTTGGTAAATCAATCGCAGCAGCTCTGGGAAGAACTTTCTATAGGTTCTCTCTTGGTGGTATGAGAGATGAAGCAGAGATTAAAGGACACAGAAGAACATACGTTGGAGCAATGCCAGGAAAAATTATTCAAGCGCTTAAGCGTGTTGAAGTTAACAATCCGGTTATCATGCTTGATGAGATCGATAAAATTGGAAAAAGCTTCCAGGGTGACCCGGCCTCAGCACTTCTTGAAGTACTTGATCCGGAACAAAATGCAACTTTCATCGATAACTATTTAGATATCCCTTTTGATTTATCAAAAGTTCTCTTCATTGCAACAGCTAACTACATCAATGATATTCCAGAAGCACTTCTAGATCGTATGGAAGTTATTGAGTTGTCTGGTTACACGCTTGAAGAAAAAGTGGCAATTACAACTAAGTGGATTATTCCTCGTCAGTTGAAAAAACACGGATTATCTAAGACTGATTTCTCTTTAAGCTTAAATGTTATTAAGAAAATTATTGCAGACTACGCTCGTGAGCCAGGTGTGCGTGTACTTGAGCAACATATCGCTAAACTTTGTAGACGTGCAGCGCTTGAAAAAGTGTCACGTGGAAAAGCTAAGTCGAAAAAGTTTGTTCCAACAACACTTAATCTTGAATCAATGCTTGGGACTCCAAGATTCCATTCAGATATTGCTGAGAAGAAAAGTAAGCCAGGTGTTGTTACAGGTCTTGCTTGGACAGCGTACGGTGGGGAAATTCTTTTCATTGAAACTCTTCCTCTTAAAGGAAAAGGCTTCAAGCTTACAGGTCAGCTTGGTGGTGTAATGAATGAGTCAGCTAGCCTTGCTTACTCTTACGTTAAGAAAATTCTTCAGAATCAAATTGACGTTGATACCGCTGCTACAAAAAAGAAAAATCCAGTTAAGAAATCAGCTGTGCCGGCAAAAGTTGAGCACGAGGCAGAAGATTACTTAGCTTCTCACGAAGTGCATCTTCACCTTCCAGCAGGAGCAACTCCTAAGGATGGACCAAGTGCAGGGATCACGATGGCGCTTGCTCTTTACTCACTTGCTACAAATAAAGCTGTTAATGCTGATATCGCAATGACGGGAGAGTTAAGCCTTACAGGTAAAGTTCTTCCAGTTGGTGGGATTAAGGAAAAAGTTCTGGCAGCAAAACGTGCTGGGATTAGAACAATCATTCTTCCAAAGCAAAATGAGAAAGACCTAAAAGAGGTACCTCTTCTTCACAGAAAGGGTATGAAGTTTTATCCGGTTTCGCATTTTGATGAAGTTCTGAAAATTGCTTTAAAATAATCGAAGTAGATAATTAGAAATTGAAAAGGCCGGTCTCCACCGGCCTTTTTTATGCCCGTTTTTCCATGATGATAATTCCCCAATCATCATCACAAAAGATCGTTCACATAAGCCTTATCGGATCAGTAAAGTAGCTAGCTGAATAAAAATAACCTTAAGATTTTAGGCAAAAAAAAACCGCCTAAAATAGGCGGTCTTCTTATAAAAATAATGTTTTAAGATGATTTTTAGAATTCGTCTGAGTCGTATTCAGAGATTGGAGCGTGCTTAATTTTTCCAGCAGCAATTTCTCTTAGAGCTGTAACAACTTCTTTGTTCTTAGACTTTACTAGAGGCTCAGCACCTTCTCTTAGTTGCTTTACTCTCTTAGTTGCTAAGTGAACTAGTTCATATCTGTTTTCTACTTTTTCTAAGCAGTCTTCGATTGTAATTCTTGCCATGGATATGCTCCTAAAGCCTGTGGGCCTAAAATAGATTTACGAACTTTAGGTTATAGTACTCATTGGCAAAATTGTCAATTTGAGACAATTAAACCTATCTACTCTCGAGTTTTTTATACAGCGCATCTACTTCTTTCTGATAAGTTTTTAGGATAACCTTCTTTTTAAGCTTTAATGAAGGGGTGATCTGTCCATTTTCAACAGTAAAATCACTCGGCGCAATAAAAAAGCCTTTAATTGACTCATAGCTCGCTAATTGAGAGTTCACGTTCTGAACCTCGCGGTCGATGATTTCGAAAATCTTAGGATCCTGAGAAAGTTCTTCATAAGAAGGACGTCCTTGAATGCCAAGAGAGTCCAGCTCATCAAAAAAAGCTTCGCGGTCAATACTGATGATGGCCACTAGAAATTTTCTTTGGTCACCGACAATCATGGCATTTGAAATGTGCTTTTCCAGCTTCATGATGTTTTCAATATTCTGAGGGGCCACATTTTTTCCACCACTCGTGATGATGATATCTTTTTTTCTATCTGTAATTTTAACGTATCCATCTGTGGTTAATTCGCCGATGTCACCTGTTAGAAACCAGCCATCTTTAAAGGCTTCTTTCGTAGCTTCTTCATTTTTATAGTAAGAAGAAAAGAGTGCTTCTGTTTTCAGTAGAATCTCTCCATCGTCAGCAAATTTTACCTGAACATCTCCAAGGGGAAGGCCAATGGCCCCTGGAATTTGTCTGACTGGAGGATTGAGAATACATGGTGCGACTGTTTCGGTAAGTCCATATCCTTCGAGAATAGTAAGATTCGCGTTTTGTAAAAAGCGCACGATCTCTGGAGATAGTGGAGCACCACCGGAGACAAGAAAACGGATTCGTCCACCAAAGCGTTTATAGATTTTTTCAAACACTAGTTTATAAGCAAGATTCTTTTGAAGAATTTCTAGAGCACTAGGAGATTTATCATCGTTGATTTTTTTATAGTAAGCGCTTGATGCCCCAATGGCCCAATCAAAGACTTTTTTCTTTAATTCATTTTCTTTTTGAATATTTTCTAAAACTTTTGAATAAACTTTTTCAAAAATTCTTGGAACGGCAAGTAGGATGGTTGGCTTTGCCACCTGAAGGTTGTCGACGACTTTATCAAGAGATTCTGCAAAGACACATTCAAAATCAAATACCAAACTCAGCATTGAATCACATCTTCCAAAAACGTGAGAGAGTGGAAGAAATGTTAAAGTTCGATCTGTGGGAAGAATATTGGTTTTTAGTGTTGAGTAAACATTATTAAGCATGACCACAAAAGCTCTCTGTGAAATGACAGCTCCCTTAGGATCTCCAGTCGTACCAGAAGTGTAAATAATTGAAGCGAGGTCTGATGATTCACTCGATTCAATTGATGCTTCAAAAAGTTTAGGAGAGTTTTGAGCTTCCAGCACACCATTGTCGATAAATTGTTGATAAGCCTGAAATATAATTTTGTCTGAGAGCTTACCGACAGATTCTTCAGAAATATCTTTTAAGGCAACGACGTATTTTAAGTGAGGTAGGTTACTTTGAATTTCAAGCAGCTTATGAAATTGAGCTTCGTTTTCTAAGATGAGAATTTTAGTCTCACTATGATTTAAAATATATTCAACTTCCTGGGCCATATAAGTAGGATAAACGGGTGTCACTACAGCACGGGCGCATAAGGCAGCGATATCGAAGAAATGCCATTCCTTAGAAGTTTGAGCAAGGATAGCGACTCTGTCTTGAGTTTGGATACCAAGCTTTGAGAGACCGTAAAATATTGTTCTTACCTTTTGAAGATATTCGTCATTGTTATAAAAATGCAGATCACTTCCATCAACCCAGCCAATCGCTTTTCTGTGAGGTGTTTTTGCGGTTTTCTTTAAAAACAGTTTCGAAATAGTTGATTCTTTCATCATTATTTGACCTTAAAATTTTAAACTTAATTTAATTTCGGCATCTTATTCAAAAATACTTACGGTTAGTTTCGCAAAATCAATGTATTTGATACCGGAGTATTTTATGCAAGAAATGATTTTAATTCTTAGTAGATGTCAGACTAAAAGGCTTAGTCCAAAAACTAAAAAATCTTATTACCGATTTCACTTCAAAGGATTTTATAACGGAAATAAGATTAAGCAAATACACGTTTTTGCCAATGAGAATACTGATATTATTAAGGGTGAAGATTATCTGTTATGGGTAGGATTTAAGGGGGTACTCGGACCAAATCTTGAGGTATTCTTAATCAAATATAAAAAGATTGAATAAAATTTATGGTAAAATAATTATAAGGAAATAATTATGAGCGATGAAGCATTGAATGAAGTATCAGCAGGTGAACGTAAGTTTATTCATGACCTGTCTAATCACATTGTTGTAGCACATGGAATGGCGACCTTTGTTTTGCGTTCGCTAAAATCTAATTCTGCTGTAGATGCAAAAGAAATAGAGCGCCTTGAGAAATCCCTAGACGCTATTAATCGCATGACTGATTTACTTAAAGAAAGAAGAGCAGAGATAATTGCTAAATTGTAATTACTTAACTTTAACCGTCACAATATCACCAATCATCATTTTACCAACTTCGAAGACAGGCGTATCTTCACCTTCTTCTAATTTATTCAAAACACCAATGGCCGATGTGTCTTCAGCATGAAGAACTTTTACTTCACCAATTTTAATACGGTGATTGAAGCGCTTTTTACTTTCATATGGATCAAGTACAGAAACAACTCTGTAAACATCAAGAATACTTCCTTTTTTCACGCCTTGACTCATGCCCATGTCGACGTAGAAGTTCTTTCTGATAATTTCATCTTTGTTACCCATTGGGATGTCTTGGGCGATACTGTAGATAACATAGTCTTTGGCGATTGCCATAGAAGCCGTGAATGCCAAAGCAATCATAAAGAGAACTGGTAATTCAAAATATTTTTTCATGTTTAAACTCGCTCTTATTCAAAGTGCAGTCTTTGAATCTTGATTTCCTATCGGAGGGAATCTGTTCCCGGATAAGGTGAGCGAGTTTTGAGAGGCAGGAGAGGTAATTCTTGCCGGATAACTATTTAGCTCGGGTAAAGCTTACTTTACCCGTATGTACTTAGGATAATTCCAGATTAAGTCTGAAGGACGGTAGTTCTTAACGTAGTCGTGATAAAGAATAAAGTTACGAGAATAGTACTGCATAATCCATGGAAGATCATCGTTAACCATCTTTTCCATCTTTAGAACCAGGTCTTTTTTCTCGTCTCCATCGGGCAACTTATTGAGCTTTTCGTACATCGCATCGATTTCTGGACGATTATAGAAAGATGAGTTCGGTCCTGGTGGAGGGTTACTTGAAATCAGAAGTTGAAAGATATTTTCAGCATCAGGATAATCAAGAGTCCATCCATCCTGGAAAAATTGAAGATTTCCCACGCGAGACTTTTCAAGATATTGCTTAAAGTTGTTTCTTACAATTTTAAGCTTAATTCCAATTTGTGCCAGCTGAGTTTTAAAATACTCTGCCTGGTCGTAACTAATTTTTGATTCTGCACGTGTATCATAAGTTAGCTCAGGAAGATTTTTTCCACCCGGGTATCCTGCTTTGGCTAAAAAGTCGCGGGCCTTATCAAGATTATATTCATAAGGAAGTTTGCCTGATGGATTGTATCCTAAAATTCCAGGAGGAAGAATTGAGTTAGCTCTTTGTCCTGTATTGTTAGTAAAAAGATGGATGTATTTATCCATATCAACAGCGTGAGCAATGGCCTTTCTTAGATTGATATTTTTACCAAACAACGGATCTTTCATGTTGAAAGCTAGCCACCAGTAAGTAAGAGTCGGCATTGTTTGAAGACGAATATTTTTAGCTTTAATATCTTCTTTCAAATTCCCAACATCATCAAAAACCTGAGAATAAAATTCTTGCGGAAGAACAATGAAATCAAGTTTGTTGTCATTGAAAAGTTTCCATTGAGAAGCATTGTCGTGAACGAAAGTAAAATGCACACCTTCTATGAAAGGAATTTTTTCACCGCTATCTTTAAGAAGTCCTCTGCTATTAGCATAACGATCTCCTTCGGAAGGGTAGAAGCTCTCATGGAAATAAGGAAACTTAGTCAGGTTGATTTCTTTTTGATCAAACTTAGAAAGATAAAATGGCCCTGTACCGATGGGAATATGGCTTAGATCATTTTTTTCATGCTCAATAACTTCCAAAGGAACTGGAGAGATGAAACTCATAGCAAGTTTATAAATAAACTGAGGTGAAGGCTGAGTCAGATCGATAATGAGCGTGTGCTCGTCTGGGGCGCGAATTCCTGAAATGGAAGTCGTTTTAAATTTCTGAAAATCATCACCTACAGTTTTCTTAAAATCGTTTACACCTACGACTACACCGTCAACGACCCACCATCCAGTAGAGTTAAGTGGATTATAAGAAAGACGTTTGAACTGTGTGATAAAATCTTCTGCAGTCACCATTCTCGGTTGACCTTTAAAGGCCGGGTGATCGTGGTAGCGAATATTTTTTTTGATCTTGATAACGTAGCGCTTGCCTTTATTTTCAATCGTCGGCATGGCCTCAGCAAGAAGCGGCTTTAGTTCATAAGGACGATTCAAGTAATGATAGTCATACAATTGTTCATAGATATTGTAGATAACCATTCCAGATACGTTGTCGTAAGAGTTCACTGGGTCGAGGGTTGAAATTTCGCTAGTAAGAGCAGCATTTAAGATTTTATTGTCTTTAATGTTTTCTTTTTTAGTACAGCCTATAAAGACAGTACTTAAAACAATAAGAACTAATACCAGCGTTTTTTTCATATCATTAACCTAGTTTTGCTTTTAAAACAGTTTTCGCTTGAGGTGCAATCTTAGCAATAAGAGCTGCTTCACCAGATCCTTGCGCAAGATCAGGCTTTCCTCCGCCACGTCCATTAACAACTGCAAGGATCTCTTTTAGAGCTTCTCCAGCATTTAACTTAGCAGCACCTTTAGAAGCTCTTACAAGAACAGCGGCCTTATCACCATTGATGTTGTAGAGAACGACAGCACCATTTTGATGTTTGCTGATAAATAAATCTGAAAGCTTTCTTAGGTCACTTTCTGCACTTGCTTCAACGATTGCTACTTCAATACCACCCATAACTTCGATGTTATTGAATAGGTCTTTTGATTCACTTAATTGAATTTTATCTTTAAGTGCTTCGATCTCTTTTTGCTTTTCTTTTAATTCTTTAAATAAATTTTCCAGCTTTCCTAGAGCACGTTCTTCTTTATCCATAACCATTCCTTCTACCTTTTTGAGAAGAGATGATCTGTGAGATAAATAATGAATCGCAGTCTCAGAAGTTGTCGCTTCAATACGGCGAACACCTGTTGCAAGAGATGATTCACTTAGTATTGTAATAAGACCGATATCTCCAGTGTTGTGAACATGAATCCCGCCACAAAGTTCAGTTGAAAATTCACCCATCGTTAAAACGCGAACGATATTCCCATACTTCTCACCAAAAAGTGCCATGGCCCCTTTTTTCTGAGCAGCTGCCATGTCCATAATGTTGGCTTCAACTTTAAGTGATTTACTAATTTCAGTATTAACGATGTCTTCAACTTTTTGGATTTCTTCTTTTGTCATCGCTTGAGTATGAGCAAAGTCGAAACGGAGTTTTTCCGCTGTCACAACAGATCCAGCCTGCTTTACGTGAGGGCCTAAAACTTTTATGAGTGCAGATTGAAGTAAGTGAGTAGCTGAGTGGTTTCTCATAATCAATTTACGAGTGTGTCCATCAACTGCGAGTGTATATGACTTTCCAACTTCCAGGGCATCAGCATCCTTAGAGAAGTGAACATATAATCCATCAACTGGTTTTTGAGTATCGTCAATGTGAGCAATAACATTTTTGCCATCTTTAACAGTTCCGATGTCACCAACTTGTCCTCCGGACTCACCATAAAATGATGTTGTATCAAATACGAGTCCCTTCATTTCACCCATGTCTACAACTTCTAAAAGTTTTGCAGTGACATCAAGTTTATCGTAACCAACAAACTTCGTTTCACCATGACGCTCTTTCATTGCGTGGAAAATTTTATCGTCGTTATTGATTCCACCTTTCCATGATTTTTTCGAAAGCTCTTTTTGTTCATTCATCGCTTTTTCAAAACCAGCAGTATCTAGTGTTAATCCCTGATCTGTTAAATACATCTCAGTTAAATCAACAGGGAATCCATATGTATCATAAAGTCTGAAAGCTGCTTTCCCTGAAAGAGTCTTGTTAGTGACTTCTTTAGCGATCGCTTCGTTTAAGAATTTAATTCCGTTTTCAAGTGTCTCTCTGAATTTTCTTTCTTCAAGTTCAAGAAGTTTTATAGCGAGCTCTGATCCATCAGCATTTTGTGGATATTCTTGTCCTAAAGCTTCAAACACAGCTGGAACAAGTTTGTAGAAAGAAACTTCTTTCACACCAAGCTCGTTTAAATACTTCACAGCTCTTCTGATAATTCTTCTTAGAACATATCCACGACCTTCGTTAGAAGGAATGGCCCCATCAGTAATTAACATAGTCGCAGAACGAATGTGATCGGCCACAACTCTGAAAGCAGCTTTGGTTTTTTCGTCTTTCCCGTTAGGATCATATTTTTTGCCAGAGATCTCTTCAATCTTTCTCATGATAGGAAAGAAAATATCTGTGTTGTAATTGTTGTAACAACCTTGAAGAGCAGCAGCGACGCGCTCCAGACCTGCACCTGTATCGATTGATGGTTTTGGTAGCGTCAGTTTTCCTTCCGGAGTTTTTTCAAACTGCATGAATACCAGGTTCCAGATTTCAACATAACGTTTTTCATCTTCTAATAAATCTTTTGGATCAACTCTTACTAAATCTTTGTCAGTGTATTCTTCACCGTGATCGAAGAAGATTTCAGAACAAGGACCGCATGGGCCAAATTCTCCCATCTCCCAAAAGTTATCTTTGTCACCTTTGTTGAAAATTCTCTCATCAGGAAGTCCTGCTACTTTATTCCAAAGCTTTCTTGCTTCATCATCAGAGTAGTGAACAGTGACGTATAATTTTTCTTTTGGAATTTTTAACTCTTCTGTTAAAAATTCCCAAGCAAATCTAATAGCGTCTTCTTTGAAATAGTCACCGAAAGAAAAGTTACCAAGCATTTCAAAAAATGTATGGTGACGGGCCGTATGTCCTACGTTTTCTAAATCGTTATGCTTTCCACCGGCACGTACACATTTCTGGATACTCACAGCTCGCTTATTAGTTGCAACAGATTTTCCAGTAAAATAATCTTTGAACTGGTTCATCCCGGCGTTGCAGAATAGAAGTGTTTTATCGTTATGTGGAATAAGAGAGCTTGATGCTACTTTTTCATGTTGTTTCTTCATGAAATAATTTGCGAATTTTTCTCTGATTTGCTGACCTGTGAGTTTTTCTGACATGGGGAGATCCTTTGATCGTAAAAGTTTACGATATTGTACTTCCCAGAGCGAAATTCATCAATTTTTTTGTTTTTTTGAAAGTTAGACGCTTCTGTAATAATCGTCTTCGATTTTAAGCTCAGATACGATAGTTCCCAGTACTTTTTTACAAAGAGCGTAGTCATGGCCTTTAGAGATCAAATATCTGAGGATTTTTCCCTGATCTTCGAAATCAAGGTCTGTTTTGCTCCCCATTTTCTTGCGTGCTAGGCGTTCAATTTGCTGATCCTCAGAGATAAGATTGTCGTCAAAAATTTCCTGGATTTGCTCATCGCTGGCCTGTAGGTGTTCTTGGCGAAGTTTTTGACGGATATGGTTAATTGAGAGTCCTTTATTCATAAAGGATCTGATTCGAGACTCTGTAAAAGCTTCTTCACGTAAAAAGCCCTTTTCTTTAATTTCATTAATGGCCGCATCTATTTCGTTTGCAGGGTATTTTTTCTCTCTAAGCTTTTCGCGAAGCTTGTGTTCTGAATAATCGCGACTTGATAGAATTTTTACGAGATAGCTGTAGGCTTGTGACATAAGATTTTCGAATTTTAAAAGAACCTCAGTGTCCTTGCGGCCTCTTATTCAAGAGGGATCAAGGACACTAAAGTCATATTTGGATTACTGAAGATTCTTTTTAGATTTTTTAGCTACTTTTTCTTCTACTTCACCTTCGATAATTTCGCCAGTTGCTGTATCAACGATTTCTGTGTTGATTGCTCCTGCTAGACCGAATTTCACTAGAATTTTTTGTTTAATTTCTTCAAGGATAGCAGGGTTTTGCTCTAAGTATGCTTTAGAGTTTTCTCTACCTTGACCAACTTTAGCATTGTTGTATGAGAACCATGCACCAGCTTTTTCAACGATACCGTTGTTAGAAGCTAGGTCTAGAATATCTCCCACTTGAGAAATACCTTGTCCGTACATGATATCAAATTCAGCTTCTTTGAATGGAGAAGCAACTTTGTTTTTTACAACTTTTACTTTAGTGCGGTTACCGATATGAGATTCACCATCTTTAATCGCTGCAGTTCTTCTGATGTCTAGACGAACAGAAGCGTAGAACTTAAGAGCGTTACCACCAGTTGTTGTTTCAGGGTTACCGAACATAACACCAATTTTCATACGAAGTTGGTTGATGAAAATAACAGTACAGTTTGAACGAGAAATTGATCCCGTAAGTTTTCTTAGTGCTTGAGACATAAGTCTTGCTTGAAGACCCATGTGAGAATCTCCCATGTCTCCTTCAAGTTCAGCTTTTGGAGTTAGAGCAGCTACTGAATCCACAATTAGAAGATTTACAGCACCTGAACGAACTAGCATATCAGTGATCTCTAGAGCTTGTTCTCCAGAATCTGGTTGAGAGATAAGTGTGTTTGGAATATCAACACCAAGCTTAGCTGCGTATGCAGTATCAAGAGCATGTTCAGCATCAACGAAAGCTACTGTTCCACCTTGCTTTTGGCATTCAGCTGCAATGTGAAGAGTAAGAGTTGTTTTACCAGAAGATTCCGGCCCATAAATTTCGATGATTCTTCCTTGAGGAATACCACCAACTCCAAGAGCTAAGTCTAAGCTTAAACACCCAGTAGGAATGACTGCTAATTTTTCTGTTACGGTTTTATTATCTAATTTCATGATCGCGCCTTTACCGAATTGTTTTTCAATTGCAGATAAAGCTAGATCTAATGCTTTTAATTTTTCAGGTGATGCCGATGCTGATACTTTCTGTAATGACATGAGTCCTCCGAGGGTGTCTTAATGTGTGCTAATACGCTACACTCTTTATATTTGTTCGATAATCGAAAACTTGTGCAAATTGTTCAACTTATAAAAGAATCAAAGGCTTGTAATTATTAGACTTATCAGGTCAAAAAATCACAAATTGAGCCAGTGTTAATCAATTCATTTCTTATATAAAGTTTGTGCGTAAAACTTGCGTAAGTCAAGCGTAATTTTAGCGTAAGTTAACTATTTTTTAGAGAGCAGCTAGATGAGCTGAAAAGAAGTGATTAATGACTAAGTAAACTAATCCGGCAAACACACCGCTCACTATATCATCAACAATTGTCCCGTAACCATGGTGAACTTTTTTATCAAAATAAGAAGCAGGCCAGATTTTAATGATGTCGAAGAATCTAAAGAGAGCAAACAATATAAAGAGGTGAGAGAGGTTGTGAGTCTGGATAAAAAGCCATGCTGTGGTCATCCCAAGAACTTCGTCGATCACGATAAATTGCGGGTCATGTAAATCAAATTTTTTTTGCACACTGTCTGCAATAAAAGATGAGATCAATGTCATGATAATTAAAAAGGGAATAAAGAAAATATACGGAGGATTAAATCTTCCGATAGCATATAAAAAAGGAAGCGTAGCAAGAGTGCCCCACGTTCCTGGTGCTTTAGGTAAAAAACCTACTCCAAAAAAGGAAAGGAAAAGAATATCTAGTCTTTTAAGTGTTGGTCGATTAGCCTCATTCATTACATAATAGTCTAGCCCGATTATTAGATCTTAGAAAAGGTTTTAATTTTTTTATGGAAAGGCCGAGTTATCTTCAAAAATATATGTTCGACTGGGAAATCTTCGATGTAGTCGTAGGCGGCAAGTCTGCGCTCGATACAAAGAATTTTCTAGGCCCGATGTCATCTATCGATCAGGTAAACCAATTCCTTAAAGGTTACGGCCTTGATCCTAATGATCACGTAGCGAAGTCTGAGCTCTTTGGAAATTTCCAGGAGGCCATGCAGTTTATTAGAAGGTATTTCCTGAGAGAGGGAAATCCTGATGGACTCGACATTAAAGTTCCAAACTCACTATTAATGATCTCGGATATCAGTCAGCTGTTTTTAATGGCCACTGACGACAACATCGTTAAAAAAGAAGACAAGCTTTGGGCCGAAGTTGTCTTGAAAGTCATGCATACAATCATGCATGCTGATAAAGACCTTAGATCAAATTATTTTAATATCGTTCAAACTCAAATTTTTGACCGCTTTTATAAATACGTTTTTAGAAGTGACGACAATAAATTATTTATTGGAGTAAAGGGAACTGAAAATGTTGTTCCATTAGTGGACTTTGAAACGAAATCTAAAAAGACCCGCGAAAGTGTTATTATTAAGCTTCTTCATAAGGCTGAAAACGTTGCAGAAGAACTTTTTGACAGAGTTGGAGTGCGCTTTATTACGCATTCACGTTTTGATACGTTGAGACTGATTCGCTTTCTACTAGAGCAAAATATTGTTATCCCTCACAACAATAAACCAAGTCGTGCGGTCAATACGATGATTGATATGGCGAAGTTTAAAGAAGCTCACCAGGCGATTTTAAAGATGGCGATCAGGAATAATCTCTCTGAGGAGCGCTTTTTATCTGCAATGGAAAGGGCGGCAGTTGAGTCGAATCAAACTCCAGCAGAAAGTGACCGCAATAAACACACTTCCAAAGCTTATCAGTCGATTCAGTTTACTTGTCGTCAGTTGATCGAATATAAAAATCCATTTTTGCAGGAATTTAATGACCTGAGAAAATTGGCAAAAAATTCTAATCCTGAAAAAAATGATTTAGCACGCAGAGTTTTGAATATGGATATTTCTCTAGTCGCTAGAGACATTCGTTTCTTCTACCCTTATGAAATTCAAGTTGTCGATCAAGAAGCTTTCAAAGCAAATTCGCAGGGAGATGCTTCTCATCAAGAGTACAAGAGACTACAAGTGAAATCTGCCATGAGACGTGTGTTCAAAACAATTATTGAATACAAACAAATCACACTCTAATCATTATTTTTTATTCAAAGACTTTTTCATGAATTGATTAATCCTGTGATTAATCATCTCAGGAAAATCTGCCTGTGGAACGTGAGAGCCATCTTTAACGATGTATAACTGACTATTGGGAAGATGCTTAGTGAGAATCTGCTGAAGATAGTTGGGAATAATTTTATCTTTATCGCCACCAATAACCAGTGTCGGAGTATTGATAGATTCAAGATGATTGATGACGTCGTGGTCATGCATAAGTTTCAATAGGTGAAAAAATAAATTTTCAGGCAGCTCACTGATTTTTTTCATGTAGAGCTGAACAAACTCCATCTCAACTTGTTTTTTATTAAAGCCACCATCGAAAATCGCATACTGAGCGATGGGATTCTTAAACGAATGTTTCCAGATAGCTTTATAGAGTCCTGGGTATTTTTTTGTTAGAGATTCAATGAATGGCATCGCAAGATCTACGACATTGGAATCAAACATAATATCTTGTGGTGGAACCACGGTTCCAGAAATTAGAACTTGTGCCGTCACATCTTCAGGATACCTACGTGCGTGCTCAAGACAAATGTTCACACCCATGCTGTGGCCAATAAAGAGAGTTTTTTTGATGTTGAGTGAAGCTAAGAGTTCATGAAGGTCTCTGGCGATATTTGGAAAATTACAAGTCTCGATATCTCCATCTTGAGATGAAGCAAAGTGAAAGCGGTAATCGTGAAGAAGAATTTGATAACCCATTTCTTCAAAGTAAGGGATCTGGTATTTAAAATGATTATTGCTGCAAAGAAGTCCATAGATGAAAACGACAACGGGTTTATCGGGATTGAGTTCTGCTACTGGATAATTGGTATTATAAAAAAGTCTTATTCCTTCACTTGTATAGAAATAATTAGGGTGATTTTTCTTAAACATATCCGCCTTTTTCTTCAGATTCGATAAGAACTTCTTCTATGAAATCCAGAGCGAAACGAAGTTCAGAAGCTTCGGTGGCAAATTTTGCATAAGCGGGCCCTAGGTCTTCATCCACTTTGGTCTTTTTAAAGTTCACAACTTTTATTTTATTTTCACCAAAAGCGATGACATCATTATTGCGCAATTTCAGAGAGCCGCTAATCTTTTTTCCGTTTACAAAAAAATAAGGAATGCGAATCAAATTTCTCACCATCAGGTGGATGCCTGTCCTGTCTTCTACAATCTCAAGAGTGATATAACGAAGAGGTAATTCTCTATCTTTGAAAATAAGATCATTTTTTTTAGATCGTCCCATAAGGACATAGTCGTACTCAAACTCGTAGAGTCCTAAAGCAAGTGAGTCGCTGGAAGATAATATTTCAAGGTGAATCATGCTTTACAGTATATCAAGGCCTGGATGAAATTCATCGGGAAAAATAAGTATTGTCGTTCGGATTTGGTCAACAATGGCTAGACTGTAGTGAAAATGTGGGAGTCTTGTGAGAATTTTTCTAAGAGCTTCATGATGTCTGGGTCCTGGGCCTTTATAAGAGAGAAAGCATCTTCGCGTGCCTGATAAAGTATGTCGGCATGAAGAACAATGTTGGCAAGGCGCTTTTGGGCGAGACTTCCTGATTGATCAGTTCCAAAAAGATCACCTTCACCACGAAGTTTTAAATCTTCTTCTGCGATCTTGAATCCATCCGTATTGTTCTCAATAACTTTTAGTCGCTCCATACTTAAAGCAGAGATCTTTTTATCATTTACCAGAAAGCAAAATCCTGGCTTGTCACCACGGCCGACCCTTCCTCTTAATTGGTGAAGAGAGCTTAAACCAAATCTTTCAGGGTTAATAATGGCCATAACGGTAGCATTTAAAACGTTGATACCGACTTCAATAACACTTGTTGAAACTAGTACATCAATTTCATGAGCTTTAAATTTTTTAAAAATGTCCGCTTTTTCATCGGCCTTCATTTGCCCGTGTAGACCTTCCACTACGTGCTTAGGAAAGTATTTTTTAAAGCGCTCAAGCGTATCGATTAAATTATGAAATTCTTGCTCAGCACTTTCATTAATCGCTGGGACGACAACATAGATCTGCTCATCTAGATGAAGTCTCGTATTTATAAAATTCAAAAACTGAGGGTAAGTTTCCTCTGTGACAATTCTCGTCTTATGACCTTTTCTTCCACTAGGCATAGTTTTGATTGAAGAAATATCCAGGTCTCCGTATTGAGTAAGACTCAATGAGCGGGGGATGGGGGTCGCCGACATAATCAGGCAGTGAGTTCCCTGACCTTTACTGGTAAGTTTAATACGTTGATCAACACCAAATTTATGCTGCTCATCTATGATGGCCAAAGCTAGTTCTTTAAACTGAATAGTCTCTTGGATTAAAGCATGTGTTCCAATGATAAAATCGATTTCACCACTTAGAAGATCTGCTTGGATAAGTTTTTTCTCTTTAGCAGGAGTTGATCCCAAAATGAGTTTGAATTTAACAGTGTCATTGCCAAAGAGTTCAAGTGCACTTGAGTAGTGTTGCATGGCCAGTGCTTCTGTCGGACACATTAAGGCCGTCTGCCCGCCATTTTCAATAACGATCATAGCAGCTATCATGGCAACTGTTGTTTTGCCGCACCCAACATCACCTTGAACCAGTCTCATCATTGGATGCTCACTAATAAGGTCGCGGCGGATATCAACAAGTGTTTTTTGCTGATCATCTGTTAGTTCATAGGGATAAAGGCCTGCGAAGTTTTTATAAATGGCATCAGAGACTTCATATTTTTTAGCTTTAGGCTTTTTAAAATACTTTCTTCTTAAATGAATTTTTAACTGGTCTTCAAAAAATTCTTCATAAATTAATCTCTTTTCAGCAGCGGCTTCAAGTTCTGGAGTCGGCTTGATTTTAGCGTGCATTACTTTGAAAGCATCACCTAACGAGAGAAAATTATTATTCTTAACCAGCACCTTAGGAAGTGTTTCAGGAATATTATCCCAAAGGTCTTTGGGAATTTTATCAATGAATTTTTTTATTTGAACGCCAGCAACAGTATTAATTGTCGGGTACTGAATTTTTAATTCATTTGAGACGGTAGAAAACGGTGAGGGATCATCGGGTGTTTCTAGAGGGAAAAAATCAGGATTAGCAAACTGCGACTGCCCGTTAAAGACTGAAGCTTCTCCCATGAACTCAATATAGGTGCATTTAGAAATTTTACTCGTTACAGACCCGTAAGAGTTAAACCATTTTAAGGTCAGAATTTTATCTGATAAAAGATCCTGCACGTGAACCATGATGTTGTAGAGCATGGCCTTACCACGGCCTTTAATCCTAAAGTTTGGCTTTGCTTGAACATTTAGAATTTTAGCTCTACCAATAAAAATTCTTCCTTCTTCAATATGATCAAAGCTGCGAAGAGGAGGAAGCTCAATCACCCTTAAAGGAAATGCCCAAAGAAAGTCAGAGACTTCTCGGACGCCGGCATCGATTAATTTTTCATAGGATTTTTTGGAAGCTTTACCCAGCAGGTCTTCAAGACTTGAAGACCATGACAGAGTTTTCTTTGATGTTTTTTTATCAGTCGACAAATTCAAATGATTCAATCTCGTATTCAACATCGCCCTTAGGAGCTTTTACGATGACAGTATCGCCTTCTTCTTTTCCAATCATTGCTTTGCCAAGAGGACTAGTGAAAGAAATCTTATTTTCTCTCGAATCAGATTCATCTTCGCCAACAATTTTATAGGTAACTTTTTGGTCACGGGCCACGTCCAGAACCTGAACAGTTGCGCCAAATACAATCTTTGTACTTTTAATTTTACTTACTTCAACCACGCGTGAACGAGCTAAGATTCCTTGAAGTTGAGCAATTCTTCCTTCAACGATACCTTGCTTTTCTTTAGCAGCATGGTATTCAGCATTTTCTTTTAAATCACCCAGCTCGCGAGCTTCTGAAATAGAAATTTTTAAAGCTTCGCGCTCAATTTTTACAAGTTGATTAAGTTCCGCTTCGAGTTTTGTTTTACCCGCTAAAGTGATCGGTAGTTCATCCATTTTAATTGTCCTATTTTTTAAAAAGTGAGGCGGCAGCGTCTATTAAGTCTTCTTTAGATGTGCCAGTGTTTTTACCATCTGAAAGATTAAAGTAATCACAAAAATTTGCCTTCTCTTTATCGACTATTCTGTCGGCGTTTGATTCGCGGCATTCGTTATATACTTTTGGGTCAAAGAAAGTACACATTCTACAACAATGCAAGCTCCAAGAGCAATAGGGGCATTCCTCAGTTCTTGTAACTTTAAAGGCCCCAAGAATGGGAATGGATTTATGACAGTGATAACATGTAATACTATTCATTTACTCAACCATCTTAGAAGGTCCATTGCTGCACAAGACCTAGTTTAACTTTAGAGAAATCAATCATGCCCTGACTCTGTGTTTCTTCAGGATTGAAGAAAATTTTTGGCAAATTACGTTTATTATACTCTTCAATCGCTTTATTGAGGTTCGACTCATTTGTGACTTCAAGTGTTCTTGCTACAAGGAAGTTAACTAAAATAGTGGCCGTTCCTGAGATAATATAAATTCTTCTATTCTCAGAATCAGAGTTAAAAAACCCATAGAGAAGAAGTCCTGTTCCTGCCGTTCCTAAAACAGCAGAGGGCCAAGTGACGCTTGAGTTCTTCTGATATGTATCGAGGTATTGCTTGGCGACAGGATCTTTTTCCAGATGGTAGCGAAGACCTTCACCTTTTTGTGAAGTGTTTGAGTCGATGAGTACTTCCTGATAATTAATAATAGCAATGCGACTGCAGGTTTCAGCTGCAAAAGCTTGCGAGATATTAAAAATGAATAGGAAAACTAAAAAAAAGCGCAAAATCACCTCAAATGTTATTTTTCTGATTATAATATAGGCACATCCCATTCAAAAGGTTTTTTCATGGATTTGATTAAAGCAGGTATTGGACTTTCAAAAACAATCAGAAACGTCGGCCGTTTACAAGAAATTGTGATGGTTTTCGCCCGCCATGGATTTGATGAGTTTATTACAAACAATACTACTAATAAAATACCAAATTTTGTTCTGCCTAAATCAAAAAAGAAGATCACTGAAGAACTTGCAAATAAATCAGAAAAAGATTGGAACCAGGTCTTGGGTTTCAGGTTGAGAAAATGCTTTGAAGAGCTTGGCCCGGCCTTTATTAAATTTGGACAGCTACTTAGCTCTAGAGAAGATCTATTCCACTTTTCATTTATTGAAGAGATGAGAATGCTGCGTGATAAAGTTAAGCCAGTTGAGTTTGAAGAAGTAAGATCCGTCATCGAATCAGCTATGGGAAAAAGTGTTGAAGACACTTTTAGCTATTTTCAAAAAGAGGCCATAGGTACAGCTTCTATCGGCGTTGTTTTCAGGGCCGTACTCCACGATGGGACGCCTGTTGTTGTCAAAGTAAGAAGACCTGGAATTGAAAAAGAGATTGAAACTGATTTTTCAATTTTAATGTTTCTTGCCAATCAAGCAGAGAGAGTCAGTAAGGAACTTAAATATCTTGGCATTTCAAGAGTCGTTAATGATTTTGCATTAACACTTCACAGAGAATTAAATTTTCACGTTGAAGCACTTAATTGTGAAAGATTAAGAAAGAATATTGAAAAGCATGATGTTGATAATATTTATTATATCCCAAGAGTTTTCAAAGAGTATTCTTCAGAAGGAGTATTGGTTATTGAAGAGCTAAAAGGTATTCCTTTTAGTAACAATGAAGCCATCCTGGCCAGAAAAGCAGAAATTATTCCTAAGATGGAATATGGAGTAAGACTTTTTCTAAAAACATTTCTAAAAGATGGATTCTTTCACGCAGATCTTCATGGTGGAAATTTCTTTTATCTAGACGATGGAAAAATTGGATTAATTGATTTTGGATTAATGGGAAGCTTGAGTAAGAGCGGGCGCCATCACTTCATAGCTATTGTCTATGCCATCTTGTCTTACAATTATGAAAACCTGGTCTATGAATTTTTAGATGTGGCAGAATACGACACGATCCCAGATACAGATGCACTTATTAGAGATGTCCGAGAGGCACTAAGTCCATTCGTAGGTCTTTCTGTTAAACAGACAAATTTTTCAGATCTTTTAGCCGTTGTGCTTGGAACTTTAAAGAAGCACCAAATCTTTCTTCCAAGAGAGTGGTACATTATTTTCAGAGCACTCATCACTCTGGACGGTGTAGGTAAGCAGCTTGGAATTGATTTAAATATCTTTGGAATCCTTGAAGATGATATTGAAGAAATTATAGAAAGTACTTTCAGTAAAGAAGAGTTGATGGAAGAAGCTGCTTGGGCGGCAAGAGACCTGACTTCTACTATGAGAGTACTACCTCGTCACATAAAATGGTTCCTGAGAGACTTTGCAAAAAAAGGTTATGCCATTGAAGTTAAAAATACTGGATATGAAAAGGAATTAAGTGCAGTAACTGGAGCGATTGCGTTTCTTGGATTTGCTTTAGTCGCTTCTGTGATGATCTTTTCAGGTATCTTTATTATCCATCAGGATATTACGACCTGGAGACAGATCCCCACGCTGAGCTGGATTCTGTGGAGTACTGGAATCCTACTCTTTTCATCAGGGATAGCAGGGCTTAAAAAGTAGCCCCCCTCTCAAAATACCAGTTATCGGTGATACGCCAACTATATTAGTCGCCTAAAAAACAGTCGAATCCGATCGGACTCTTTGTCTTTCAACGCCTTAGACAGGCAAAACATGGATGTTGTTTACCTCAATCTTATAAGCCCTTAAAATGTAATTATAAATATTGATCACGAGGTACGTATGCTGAAAAGCCTAATTTTAATTACTCTAATGATGAACCTATCTTTTGCAAAAGATAGATTTTCAGAAGCTGACAAGAAAAGATTTCTTGAAGATGTAAAAATAGGAATTGCTGAACACAAGGTTGAAAATAAAGGACGAGTGGATCTTCAGATCATCAAGCCTGGTTTTTATGCTGAACTTGAAGAGTCATTAAAGCAGGAAAAATTCACCCGCGATGAAATGATTGTCATTAAACAAAGATATGAAGCATTTTCAAGATCGAATATCTCGCCTGCCGCTGCAGAACAAGCATTCTATAATTTTGTTCAAAGAGAATTAGATGAAATTAATAAACGCCCTCTACCAAAAGTAGCAGAAGGTGGCATCTGTAATAACTGGAGTTGTGCAGATGGATTGAAATGTGCTCCACACCCAGTTCAAAAAGCGATGGGGAACCTTAAAAAGGCCGGAGCTGTTTGTGATGAAAACAGCCAATGTGTTTCAGGTGAATGTGTTGAAGAAACAGCTGGAAGTAAGAAAAAAGTTTGTGAAGAAGTTTATCTTTGTTTCAGACCACTTGCTCTTGGCCAGTCTTGTTTAAATAACCCAGTTTGCGGACAGGGAGCTTGTCTTCCATTTAGTTCAAACACTTCGGGAATTGGAGAATGCAATCCAATTGAATCTGTATGTAAAACAAACTCAGACTGTTGTTCAAATTTATGTGGAAATGGAGTTTGTAGAGAAAATAATATTTGTAAAGACTGTGTTGGGAATGGAAATAGACCACAAAGAGGGCAGAAATGCTGCGAAGGACTTTATATGAATGATCAAGGTATGTGTATCCCTGATGTTCCACCTTCAGTTATTCCGCAGGTGAAGTATTCACCAATGAAAACATTCATTGGGATCGTTGCAAGTCTTTTTATTTCAACTGCTGATGCGGGAGAGATCACAAAAATTCAGGCCGATTTTGATAAAATGCTTAATAACTCTGCTGGAACTCCAGGAACAAAAATAACTTTTGGTTCAGGAACTCTTACCATTGGTTTAGGCGATACTCTTACCTATAAAGATTCTAATGGAGTAGGGACAGCTGAGTTAACTGAAAAAACTAACCTTATTAAGGTTGCACAAAAATACCCTGCTTTAAGAAAAGAAATTATTATGAAGTACGGGGTTGATCCACTTCAAACAACTAAAGCAAGCAATGCTGCAACTAAAACTAACATTGATAAAATGTTGGCCGATAATGCGAAACTTGGTTACGGAGCAGGCAACGCGGTAAGTGTTACTGTTGAAGGTCTGGGGAAGATTACTTATGACCGTGGTACTCCTGAGACTGAGAGTGCAGCAGCCGTTCCTCCTTCTGTAACTGGAGCAACTGGAATAAAATATGGAACTGTTGCTGAATTTTTAGCGAGTAACGAGTATGCTGCGCTTACAGGAAGCAAGCTTCAAGCAGACGATTATGAGTTCCTTGCAGATGAAAAAGTTTCAGCCACTAAAACAGAAAAAAGTTCTGACGAAGCAAAAACTGAAGCTGAAGAGCTTGAAGATGAACAAGAGTTTTTAAATAAAGGTGCAAAAAACGACGGGCAAACCCTTGCCGGCGGAGTTATGGCCGATAAAGAAAAATACTCTGCTTTCGTACCAACTTCTACGACATCTAAAAAATCACTTAATATGAGTGAGAAAAATGCAGTTATCTCATTTAATAAAAAATCTAATTTTCAAACATGTGATATTGAATTTAGAGATGACTTTTATAATTCAATGAAGACTGACGGTAACCTTGATCTAGAAATGGCAATGTTAGGGTTTGACTTTGTTATTACAGGGGATTCAGAAAGTGACTTCTGGACGGGTGGTCAAACTGCGAGTTTTAACGATGTTGGCGTTGCTGGAATAAGTGAAATTCAAGGGGGCTTTAATGGAAGTGATGTCTCTCTTTATAATAGACTTAAAGTCGTTGGACTAGCTCATAGAGTAAAGAGAAAAGAGTTCAATGCTAAACTCGCTGAAGCAGACAGAAAACTTACTTGTATGTGTCTTGATGTTCAGGGATACAAAAATATTACAAATGCAGAGAAGAAAAAATTCTTTGAAAACAGCTGTGCGGAAGAGCTAGCTAAGTACAATGATCCAACTACCAGTTTTGATGAATTAGAAGGAGATGCTTCGGGGTTAAAAGCAAAACGTCTTCTTACAGACTGGTCGAAAAAATTAAAAGAGTTTTATGCTGAATTAACAACGGATAACACTGCTTCGATGACAGAGTTAGGAAAAATTTCTAATTGGGTAAACTCAGAAGCAAAGTGGTCTTCTGCTAAAACTAGAAACTATGATCTATTTAAATTCAACATTAAAAATCCGAGTGGAAATATTGCAAGTTTGGGAGCGATCGTTGGTGCGCTGTTGGCAGCAGGAATTATCGCTATCATGGGCGGATTTGCTACGACATCAATTCTTTCTGCATGGGGAGCTGCAGGTATTATTACTGCTTCAGCAGTAACTGGTGCCGGTGGTCTTTGGATGATTGCAACTCTTAAAGGAGCATGGATTACACAAAGTCCTCAAATTAGCGACTACACAGTAGCTCCAAGAAGTTACAGTTGTGGTAAAAAAGAAACATGTATGGAGTACACGCGTACACTTGTTCAACCATATAACGATGTTTGTAACATTCATGCTTCTTCAAATGCATGTATTAAGAGCTTTGTTGTTATCAATGATGGTAATGAGCCAGCTTATATCGTTGATCCTTGGATACCAGTAGGAGTTGATAGAAATGCAATTTTAAGCAATCAACCAAACTATGCTGAAAAAATTGAGCAAGGTTTCCTTAAAGCGAAGAATGCAATGGTTATGAAAAATCCAGGCGCAACTGGTGGTGGCGGTAAAAAAGGTGGCGGAGAGTTCGTTTCAGAAGCTTATCTTTCAGAAGTATTTATTGATCAAAATGTTTTAGGAAGTTACGTTCCAGCCATTGGAAGTGAGCTTGAAAAAAATTATTATTTAAATGTTGAAAAAGTAAGACTCATTAAGGAAGCAGCTAAGAAATTTGCGATCTCGGAAGGTGTCCTTCTGGAAAGCGAAAAAGAAAACCTTCAAGAGTTTGCTAACTATGCATACACTTACCACTTCTTATGGCCAAAGAGATCTCGTCCAGATGAAGTAAGTTATCCAACACTGGGACTTTCAACTTATCTTGATTATATTGCTGTAAGAGTTTCAGGTAACCTATCAGCGTCTCAAGCTGGTGTTGCAACAACATTTAGTAAACTAAATGAGCAGTACCTTAAGGATTATAAAAATAACTTAATCCTATTTTCTCAGAAACCAATTAATCAGACAGATGCTGTAAAAAAAGATCTTATTAATGCTGAGATTGATCGAGTTAATAAAGAACTTGATACACTTCTTACTATGAACTCAATGTTAGACAATAAAATGCTTGATACAGACTTAAGTAAGTTGAATAGTTCATTTATTTCCAATCAAGCTAAGAATGCCGGAGCTTCAGGAACAGTTGCTTTTAGTTCTGGAGATGCCAACTTCCTTAGAGCTATTGGAGATCTAAGAACTGCTAGAAAGACTCAGTTAGGGAAACTTGCTACATATAAAAAAGCTATGGAAGCAAGCGGAGATAAAAACCGTACGACTAAAATGGCAGCGCTTTCTAAAAAATTCGGTGACAGCTTCTCTAAAGGAAGAAATGGTGGCTCTGGTGGATCATGGGGTTCAGGCCTTGGATCGTCTTCAGGAGCTGGAAGTTCAGGTGATGGCTCATCATCGGCCGATAAAGATGCAGCAGCAAGAGCAGCTTATGGAGCAGTTGGAGCAGGGGCCGGAGCTTACGGTGCAGAGTCGGGAACAGGAGCTCTTTTTGGTTCAGGATCATCTTCTTCGTCTTCAGGAAGCAAGTATGGATCTTCAGCTGGTGGATATGGAGCCGGTGGAAAAGCTGGTAACAGCGATGATCAGAATAAACTCTCAGATGCTATTGATGCTCGTAATGCAAATAATGGAAGGTATCAGTCTACAGATGGACAGACACTATTTGAAAAAATAACGAACGCCTATATCAGAAATTACGATAAGGTGTTATCGAAGAAAAAAGACAAGGATGTCATTGAAGATAAACAATAGGGATGATTCACGACCACGAATAGTTAATTTAGATTTTTTACGCGGCATTTTCATCATTCTCGCATTAAATCAACATTTCACGTACTACATTAACATGTGGTACGTGGATTATTTTCGCGATACCATGGCATTGACAACGACTTACGCAGTTCATTTTCCGATGATTGGAAAACAAATTGCTTCGGATGTTTATAATCATTGGCTAGCAATAGTCTTTACCCCGTGGGTAAGCCAAATTTATCTCACTATGTCTGCTTTTAACCTTGCTAAAAAAAATCAGATTATATTCGGCGAAGAAATGTCAGGTAAGTTTAAGATGTTTGGTCTTATTTTTCTCTATTTCGTCTTGGAGAATTTTCTTGTGGCCCCTAATTTAGGACAGGCCATCTCTTTTTATCCGATCATGCTTTGGATGGTTATTCTCGTCATAATTTCTCTCGTCTATAAATTTCTTGGAATCAAAGGAATATTGGCCCTGACTCTATTATCTATGCTTCGTTTTGTTATCCCAATTGAAATGGTTTCAGATTTTTTTGAAATGATTATAAAGACCAATGTTCATCCAGGATTTGAATACGATGCCAGGTTTGAGTATTTTATCCTTTCAGGATTGTTGGGATTTATCATGGGATATGTTCATTTTCATCAACCCAATTTACGTCACCGTAAAGATTATATGTTCATGGGATTTGGGCTGGTACTGGTATTGATCTACGCTGCGATAGGGGACAAGTTCACTGTGCCGTATGATGATTTTTTCATGACTGAGCATGATCTAGCTAGAACATTTTCAGGAACTGCTTATATCATTGGCATTCAGGCGATCTTAATTTCATTTTTTCTTTGGCTGGAAAAAAGAAATATTAAGTTAAATGTTCCATTAATAAATTGGGTGGGGATTTATTCATTAATGATATTTGCTCTTCATCGAATATTTTTTGTAAAACTCATTGCACCTATAAGTGTAATGGTTGGTAGCATTACGGGAAGAACTATAGGCGCATCCATTATTGAAATTTATATTTATATCTTTATAACATTAGGACTTTGTTATTTTGTAAAAACCTCACCTATAAGTGACATCATTTTACAAAAAAGGAAATAGGGCTCATGGATACCAGGTCTCAGCATTTATTATTTGATGCCGTTTTGGAAAATGATCTGACGCCAGAGAATATAGAGCATATCAAATCAGTTATTGAAAAAAATCTTACTGTCGTTAATCGCATTGAGCATAAGTTTACTCCGCAGGGAGAGACAATCGTATTCATTTTATCTGAATCTCATTTTACGCTTCATACATACCCGGAAAACAAGTTCATCTCGATGGATATTTATATCTGTAATCTGGAGACGGATTTAAAGAAAATAGTAAATGAAATCTCTAAAGAGATTCCTTTTGAAAAAATAGACCAAAGATTTTTAACGAGAGGTAAGATCGGTACACCTGTTGCCACTAATAATTTGGGATGGGTTTATTTTGTCACTATCGTCACTGCTTGCTGCAGTATTTTGTATGAACTTCTTCTTGCTCAATCTCTTTCAACAACAATGGGAAATACGGCCTTAAGATATAATACGACCATTGGTCTTTATATTGCGGCCATGGGATTTGGGGCGCTTCTTTATAAGAAATTTGTGAGACGTGATATCTTTGAAGAGTTTATAAAGCTCGAGTTAGTCTTGTCAGTACTCGGTGGTATTGCGCCTATTATGGTTTTAGTTTTTGACTTTCTTTTTAATAAGGCAGCGACAGCAACAGGCATTTCATTTTTTTCTAATTGGATTCAAATGCCTCTTTTTACCTTGAATCACTTGCTGATTATCGGAATTGGATTCTTGTCAGGGTTAGAGCTTCCGCTTCTTATTGATATGGGAAAAAGATTTGATAAGAGAAAGGGAAGTTTTGTACTTGCCTATGATTATTTTGGTACTTTGATTGGTGCTATCTTGTTCCCAATCATTATTCTTCCGCAGTTGCATATTTTTACAATTGGATATGTTGTGTCTGCAATGAATATTGTGGTGGCCTTTTTTGTAATGGCGAAATTTAAGATAGAAAACAAAAGATACAAGATATTTATTGTTGTCATGCTTGTTCTTTGGGCATTGTTAATTGCGAAATCGACACTGGTCAATGAAAACATCATTCAGAAATTTTACTTTGGTGGTTTATAATGATGAGTTCAATTAATCGTAGAACACTAATTAAAGCTGAAATTCTTATTGTCACTATCGTTTTGGCCTTCTGTAGTATTGTTTATGAGCTGTTACTGGCAAATACACTTGCTCTAGTGACTGGGAATTATATCTGGTGGCAATCTCTTACAATTGGTGTTTATATCGGTGGCCTTGGGCTTGGGGCCTATTGGTCAGATAAGTTAAAAGATACCTATAAGAGTATTATCAATATCGAAATAGCATTATCGTTTCTCGGAGCTTTTAGCGTTTTCTATGTTTACATGCTTCATGGAAGCTATAAATACATGGATAACCTGTTTTATTATACGGGGGACTTTCATTCCGCTCTTTATCTTCAAAACTTATTTGTTTTAAAAGTGATCTTTTTTATTATGGTTCAGACGCTGACCTTTTTTATTGGTCTGCTTTCAGGATTTGAAATTCCATTGATGGTAAGAATTGCAGAAGACAGATTGGGAGAAGGGGAAGACAGCGAATATCAAATATTTGGTATTAATTATATTGGAACCCTGGTCGGTACAACGCTATTTGCTTATTTATTGCTACCTAAACTCGATGTTATTAAAACCTCAGTTGTTGTAGCGATGCTGAATTTGTTGGTGTGTTTGTATTTTATTGTAAAGTATTTGAAGAATAATAAAAGATTCTATTACATCGCTTCTAGTGTCGTTGTCGTTTTTGGTTTCTTGATTGGTTTTAATGAAAACAGAATCACGCAGACTTATTTAAAGCTATTTTACTATATGCCAAAAATTCTCGCTCAAAACAATAAAGACCTTGATGGACTTTATCAAAGAATTGATAAGTTGCCTCCGATTGAGAGGTCTAAGTCTCTCTATCAATACTTGGATATTTTCAGTTATCCATATTTTGATAAAGGTGAATATGTAGATTCGACGATTTTAACATTGGATACGAATTTTCAGTTTAATACAGCAACTGAGTTTTTTTACCATCAGGCTTTTGCTCATGCATCAATTGCGATGAATGAAAAAGTTCCTAAAAAAATTCTGCTTCTTGGAGGAGGTGATGGCCTTCTACTCAGAGAGCTTGTTAAGTATGACGAAATTGAATCAATTGACTTTATCGAGCTAGATGAAAAAATGCTCGACCTTGCAAGGGGAAGATTCGCTTACTTGAATAAAAATGCACTTGATAATCCTAAAGTACACACGCAAGTCAATGATGGATTCTATTATTTAAGAAATACTGAAAATAAATACGATGCAATTTTTATTGATTTTCCATATCCGAACTCTTACGACCTTGCCCGTCTCTACAGTGTTGAGTTTTATACATATGTTAACAAAGCACTAAATCCTGGAGGTTTTGTTGTCTTAGATGCTCCTTTCTTCGATAAAGAAAATGATTTGAAGGATAATATTCGCGGAAGAATCATGGTGACAACTGTCTTTAACGAAAGACACATTCTAAACAATAGTGTTCTTGCCAGCACATTTTACTATGCTGGTTTTAAAACAATCTTCCCTTATAGAATTGCAGATGAATCTTTCTTGTTTCTTAAAAAAGAATCTGGCGCCATTGATTATGAATTTATGAATAAGTCAGATCTTTCAAGATTGAGTCCTGAAACAATTTTAGAAATGAATAATATTAAGAATCAGAATTTTCCATATGAAATTTCATTAAAACATATCAATTCTATCTTTAAGCCTGCTGTTGTAAAAAGAAATGAGTTCTAAATGCTGTCTGTCCCTGGAATATAAGGGGACAGGGCAAGCTTTTCAAACTCTTTAAGCGGTCTTGGGCCGAATAAGTATTGCATAAAGTCTTTATGAGTGGCCTGATGTTCAAAGTCGCCATAACGAAAGCTAATCATATCTCCTGTCACATTATAAAGCTCCATCTCATCGCTGCTGACTTCTTTTAAAAAAGTTTTGAGTGATTCAAAATTCCCAAGACGAATGAAAGCGGTAAAAAATATTTCTTTATTAGTAGAGAGCAAAAGCTCACTTTCGGGTAGCCATGTTTTAAATTTTTGCAGAGCTTTCATCATATTCATGTATTGAGCTGGCAAGCATCCAACTTCGTGAATAATGTTGGTAAGGTCACGACCTTTGTTTACACAGAAGTACTGTTCAATTTCTCCATCTGGATTTCTCTTTAGATAAAGATCAATTGAGCTCATATGTTTTATAATGGACCAGTCTTTTTCTTCTCTGACGACAGTGAAAAAATATTTTTGATTAAAATTTGAATAGATCTCTTGAATCGCCTCGAAGTCTTTCATTGAAAGATCTTTAAACGTCGTTTTATTAAAACCTATTGGGCGATCATTGTTGGAAAATACAGCGTGACCAGTTTCAATCAGACCTCCACTTAAATGAAATGAAAATTTTTCGTAGAGACCAGTGATCTCACTCCATAAAATAAACAATCCACAATGAGCAGAATGAATAGTAAGAGCGTGATTCATTAAACCTTTGAAGAGGTCTCTTCCTCTGAACTCTTTTACAGTTGCAATTCCACCAATGAAAGCAACTTTAAGTGAGAAATTGTTTTTAATCATGACTCTGGGACAAACGGCCAGGTGAGAGACAACTTTATTTGTTTCATCATCTACATAGAGATAACAATTTTCAAAATTCAGTGTGTCCATGAGTAATGCAAAATCTTTTGAGTATGAAAGATCACTACTATAGTGAAACTCTCTCTCTATAAGAGTAATGACTTCGTCAAAGTACTCGGGGTTTTTGGAAAGTGTAGTAAGGGTGAAGGGAAATTCATTCATGTGACTATTTTATCTGCATTTGATGTTGAAATTGATCAAAAATATTTCACTTTTTTTGGCCGACGAGTTTAGTAAGTTACCCGTATCTCAATGTTTTCAGGTGGTTATGCGCTAAAAAATGTATAAAAAATAGTCACTTTTTTCTAAAGTTATTTTCTGAGCCGTCGATTAGGTATGTATGAAGCCGTGGGACAACTGTCTCACAGAAAAACATGATGTTTTTCAGACCAGAAATCAAGGAGGATGTATGGGACTTCGAATTAACACGAACGTGGCGTCTTTGAACGCACAAAGGAATCTAGGTTCAACTAGAATTTCTATGAACAAGTCTTTGGAGAAACTTTCTTCAGGACAAAGAATCAACAGAGCTGGTGACGATGCTGCCGGTCTCGCAATCTCAGAAAATTTAAAAGCTCAGATTAAAGGTCTTGGCCAAGCTGAAAGAAATGCTGAAGATGGTATTTCATTAGTTCAGATCGCTGAAGGTGCATTAGGAGAAGTTTCAAACATCCTAATTAGATTAAGAGAACTATCGGTGCAAGCTGCTTCTGATACTATTGGTGGTACAGAAAGAAAATTCCTTAACGTGGAATTTGAACAATTAACTTCTGAAGTTGATCGTATTGCAAACTCAACAGAGTTCAACAGAGTTCCATTACTTAACGGAACTGGTGCTGTGTTTGATATTCAAATCGGAACAAGAAATGATCCTATATCTGACAGATTAACGTTCGATGCATCTTCTGCAGACGTAAACGTTGCTGCCCTAGGGTTAAACTTGGCTTCAGTATCTGATAAAATTTCAGCTCAAAACTCTCTTACTTCAATTGATCAAGCGATCATTTCAGTATCAGGGATTAGAGCAGACTTCGGTGCTCTTCAAAACAGACTACAGTCGACAGTAAACAACATCCAGACTTCTATTGAAAACCTGGCTGCTGCAAACTCTCGAGTAAGAGACACAGACGTCGCTGCAGAAACTGCAGAGTTAACAAAACAAAACATTTTGATGACTGCTGGTACATCAGTTTTAGCGCAAGCGAACTCAAGTACAAACAATGCACTTCAATTGATCCAGGCTGCTTCTCAACGTTAATAAGCGATGAGCTCGGGGCCTTCCTGCAAGATGGCCCTGATGATAAATGAATTTAAAGGAAGAGTTAAACTTTTGAGTAGTTTTTAAAGTTTGATTGGTTACAGGTTTTAGTTACTTAAATTAAAAATATTATAACAATTTTTCTGAACAAGATGTTCGGAGTAGTAGCAGGGAGGCTTAGCGTGACAGGAGATTAAAAATGGGTTTAAGAATAAATACAAACGTGCCTTCGTTATCAGCGCAGAGATCTTTAGGGATTAATACGAGAAACCTTAATGACAACCTAAGAAAGTTGTCTTCGGGGGAACGTATCACTAAAGCAGGTGACGATGCAGCAGGTTTAGCTATAAGTGAAAACTTAAAAGCACAGATAAGAGGAATGAGACAGGCCAAAAGAAATGCTGGCGACGCTGTTTCACTGTTACAGACGGCAGAAGGTGGAATGAATGAAATCTCTAACATCATCATCAGACTTAGAGAACTTTCAGTCCAAGCAGCCTCAGATACAGTGGGAGTTACAGAGAGAGGATACTCAGACATTGAATTTCAAAGTCTCAAAGAAGAGATTGACAGAATTTCAAAGTCTACAGAATTTAACGGTATCAAACTTCTCGATGGCTCTGGCGGAAAACTCGAATTCCAAGTTGGAACTAAGAACGATCCAATTCTTGATCGCCTTCAATATGATGGATCAAGAGCGGACGCATCCCTCAAAGCACTAGGTTTGGATGTTGATGGGGTGTCGACGAAAGAAGGAGCTCAGAACGCGCTTAAAAAACTTGATGATGCTTTAGTGCAGATCAACGGAAATAGAGCGAATTTTGGTGCCCTTCAGAATAGATTGCAATCGACTCAGAATAACCTTGAGATTAGCGATGAAAACTTATCTGCTGCCAACTCAAGAATTAGAGATGTCGACGTAGCATCTGAGACAGCTGACATGACTAAGAATAATATTCTTCTTCAGGCAGGTATTTCGGTTCTATCGCAAGCGAATCAAAGTCCAAATACTGCACTAAAACTACTCAACGGCTAATTCTTAGGAAAGTTGCTCCGAATGGAGCAACTTTCTCTTTTTTCGTTTATAATAAAAAAAAGGAAGAATTATGTTCGATCTAAACAGCGCTCAAGATAAAAGAAAAACGATTCTCATCTTAGGGATTAACTCTTTCGTAGGGTCTAATCTTGCTGAATTTTTTAGAAAAGATTATAGAGTCGTCGGAACTTACCATAAAAAAATTCAAACCCTGCCGGGAATCCTCACGCTTCCATGTGATGTTTTAAACAAGGATGAAGTACAGCTGGTTCTTTATGCTTTCAAGCCGGATGTCGTCCTCTATTGCGTTGGTATGACGTCTTTAAGAGACTGTACCGATATGCCTAATGCTTCTGATGCTCTTAACTCTTCAGGGCTTTTTAACGTGGCCGAAATTGCTCCTAGATATGGGGCAAGAGTCGTTTACTTCTCCTCACAGTTTGTTTTTTCTGGTGCCAATAAAAACTATAATGAAATGGATAATGCTGACGTCATTACACAGTATGGTAAGTCTCAGGCCTCTTCAGAGTTTTACTTACAAAAATCGTCATTAAATTATTTAATTATTCGTTGTTCAAAACTCTACGGCAGAGGAGTGAGCCCGCTTCGCGACTCGTGGTTTGAATCTCTTCAAAGGAATTTGAAAGATAATCAAAGTGCTGCATATGATGACTTTGTTCACCAAGGATTTGTAGACGTCTATTATCTTGGTATGGTTCTTAAGATGTGTATTGATAAAAACGTTTCAAATAGACTCCTTCATTTTTCTTCACAAGACACTTTGACGTATTATGAGTTTGCTAAACTCTATGCTGAAATTTTTCATGAATCAGATGGTCTGATTACTAAAGGAAAATGGCATCTTCCTATTTTAAAAAGTACTTCTATTGAAAGAATAGATGAGCATCTTCATTACAAAATAGATGTACTGAACCTCGAAGGACTTCTAAAAATTAAAATGCCAACAGTGAGAGAATCATTGGAGTTTACTCTTAAGAGATTAAACGGAAATCGCACGGCCGCTAAAGGGGTTGTGAATAAAGGCGAAGGTCTTTCTTTTATCTAGAAAATTATCTAGCAGAGTTAACAATGAACTCTGTCAGGTAGTGGCGAACCATTGCATCTAGATCAACCACTTCATTATTAAATCTCCATGTGATCTTATTGAAAGGTCCCATGTGAGCTCTGATTTCATGAATATTAGTTGAACCAAATTGGTCATTGAAAGATAAGCGAGCACCGTAGATATCTTTTCCATTAGCAAGAAAGCCAATAGAAATAACATCGTTAGCTTTTCTCGCGAAAATTAAACGAAGAGAGTTTCTGAACAACATAAAGTCATTCACAGTGTTTGAAATTTTAAAAAGCTTAATAGCTGCGCTTGATTGATTGCGGCCTCTGTATTCGTTGAACTTAGTAATATAAGCTTCGAAGCGATCGCGGATATCATTCATTAAAGCAATAGAAGACTCTTCCAGAAGTAACGCTGGGTTTAAGTGTCCATTGATATTCACAATACCAGACTCATCCATGTTGATTTCATCCATCGCTAGATTTTCAATCCATGAATAATTTAGAGGCTGATAAGGTTGAGTTTGTTCGATCATATAAAAATAATCGAGTCATTTAGACCACTTGTCAAGAATGAAAGGTGTAATGAACGACGCCTGATAAAGGCAGATAAGAAAAAGAGCCTAGGAGGAGGACTATTGTCGAGGTTCCGCCCATTTTTAAATAGGTGGCTGCAGTAAGTAGTCTCTTTAGGCTTCTCACTGACAAAATCCGAAGATGTTGTATGAGCTTGCTCACCGTGACCAGGGACCGCTCCCGAGTATATCTTTATAGAGGAACCAACTTAATGCCAACTCCTAGACCCACTTTCATTATACACCTTTCATATTTAAGCCTCTAGGAAAGATTTTACCTGGCAAATATTTTCGAGGGGTTAACTTAAAAAAAGCTTTAAGGTTCGCTAATTCCAAAGAAAAGTTGAGTGTAGTGGTAAAATATTATGGAAAGCACTAAAGATTCACGCAAATTAGACCGATATAGGTTTTGCGAGAATTTCGAATGTAGGAGAATTTATGAAGAAGTTAATGGCCTATTTAAAAGACGAGAGTGGACAGACATCTACAGAGTATATTTTGCTTGTAGCGGTTGTTGCGATGATCGTTTTTAAGTTTAAGGACACTGCTGGTCAACGTCTTACAAAAATTACAGAAAGTGTATTCACTAAGGCCGATACAATGGTCGATGGTATCGAAACTAACTAATTGTTAGTTGTGAAACATTTTTAGTAATCTATTAAGATAGTTCCTTAGTGCGGTCGGCATTGTTTGCCTGCTGTTGTCTCTTTCTTCTCAATCTTCAATCCTTTAAATATGAAATTAAAAAAACGCATGGGAGCTTCAGGGCAAGCTCTCATCGAATATCTTCTTTTATTCAGCTTTATGACGTTCATATCCATCAACCTCGTTAAAGGGGTCGGTAAGGTTCTTACGAGCTCTATTGGGACCATTGGTTATGAGCTTAGTGAGCAGCTCACTGTCGGCGTGTGCGAGAAGCTTTGTTTCTATAACTCCTTTGAGAATCAGGAGAAATAGATGCTTCCTATCGTCGTATACCTCTTCATTTCAATTCAGCTCTTGTTTGTTGCATACATTGATTTTAAAACGAAAAAAATATCTAACGTATGGATGTTGATTAATTTTATTTTCTTTGTCGTGCTTACTTTTGTATTTCCTCAAAGCTATGATTGGTCAATTCAGGTTTTCATTTTTCCCATGGCCTTCTTATTTGTAGGATTCTCGCTATTCATGCTGAATATTATGGGAGGCGGGGATTCGAAGTATCTTTCTTCGCTTTATTTGCTTGTTCCTCTTGAGCATCAAGAATCGACTTTCGTTTATCTCTTATATGCAACCATTTTGGTAGGGAGTACTTTGCTCCTATTTAATATACTTAAGAACCTTGATATAATTATACTTCACTTTAGAATGAGAGATATTGCAGGGATTAAAAGAATTTTTGGAAAAAAATTCACCTATGCACCGGTAATCTTCATCGCATGGATGTGGTTTGGATGGCAAAATTACAAAATCTTGTCCTTTTAAAAAATAAAAAGGGTCAATCAGTTGTCGAATATATTCTGCTTTTAGCAGTTCTTAGTTCGCTATCATTCGCTCTCTATAACAGCACAAGGTTCAAATCATTCATTAAAGGCGATGTAGGTTTTTTTGATTCTATCCGAAAGCGTATGGAGTACTCGTATCGTTATGGAAGAGAGTTAAACGCCGATGTTGAGTATGATTCAGCGATGGAATTTAGTTACGGTGATAACAAACACGATACTTATTATAATAAACAAGAAAATTCTAGCCGGTTTTTTGCCGGACAGGATGCTTATCCATGACGAGAAATTTTAAAAACTCTAAAGGCCAGTCGACTATTGAATTTATCATGACATTTTCCGCAGCTATCGGATTTATCTTTTTATTTTTAAAAATGGCAATGAATTACACTGATGGATTCATGGTTCATCATGCAACTTTCATGGCCGCAAGATCTTATCTGGTAAATGATGATGATCGAAAAGAATTAAACGAAGGGGATTCTCGCGCTTTTGCTAAAGCTCAGGAGGTATTTAAAAAATATATGCCCGAGGGGCTAGTGAAGGGAGTGGACTCTTCTTTGTTAAAAGAAAATAATCCAGGCAGCATGAGGTATCATGCTTTTGTTGGATTACATGTAGAGTTTTTTGAAAAATTTTCCCTCGGATTCATTGGCGGAAAAAAATCGATGAGATTAGTCTCAGAAGCATTTTTAGGGAGAGAACCAACAAGGGCCGAAACCAGGCAACAAGTTTGTAATGCGATTAAAGCACTAGGCTTAAATAAGTGTGAAGTATTCGTCACTCTGGAAGATAACGGTGGATAATAAAAATTTGAAACATATTCTTGTCTCAAACCAAAAAGGCCAGGCCCTTTTTGAAATGATTATATTCATTCCATTTCTTATTTTTCTTTACACCATTTACTCAACAACTGGTAACTCTATAAGTTCATCTATCAATCAACAAAAAGCAGTGAGAGGCTATTTTTATAGTCTGATCAAAGGGAACTCTTATTTAAATACTTTTGATGATCTTGAGAGATTTAGAGATAAGTCTATAAAAATGGTCGGCTTCTCGGCCATTGGGTGGAGAGAGAAAAGTAAAAATAACGGAGATCTTTCATTCGCTCCATGCTTTAAATTTTCTACGATGCTAAAAAATGGTTCTGAGGAAGATTGCGATGATAAAACGAGAGAAGCTGACTCTGATGGGTCACCATCAACTAGAATCATCCGCATTTTCACTTATTACGGAGTTTGTGGACCAGTTTACTCTGAGACATCAGACCCTAATGCTCCAGCATTCTATATGATCCATCCAGCAAACCAGAGTGACATCGCCAAATGTTCCTTAAGTAATTCTCCCGGTATCTAGCTAGTCAAAATCTTCCCCTACACAAATTATCCTTTGAAATTTGATAAGCTTAAAAAGCTAGTTATTTAAAGAGGTTGTAAATGAACACACGCGCCCTAACTCTGGCCATAGTGATTGCAGGACTTGCGATGATGATGGTCTACACATATATCGAAGATCAAAAGAGCGCCATGATTAAAGAGTATGGTGTCCAAAGTTCAGTTGTCGTTGCAAAAAACGATATTCAAGAATTAGATTTGATTGATGATTCAAAAGTAGAAGTTAAAACTGTTCCAGCGAATTTTCTTTCGCCAGGGCATTTCAAAACAATCAAAGAATTAGAAAACACAATTGCAACTGTTCCTATCATCAAGGGAGAACAGATTACAAAACCGCGTGTAACTTATCCAGGGATTAAGACAGGTTTATCTAGGCAAGTTTCTGTTGGTAAGCGCGCTGTCGCAATCAACATCACTGAAAAAGATGCTGTAGGAAGATTGATTAAGCCAGGAGACAGAGTAGATGTACTAGCTGCAATCGATATTTCTCAAGGTTCAAGAAAGGATTTACAAAAGACTAGAACTTTTCTTCAGGACGTTCTCGTTTTATCAACAGGTATGAGTATGACGAACTCAATTCCAATGTACGGAGTTGAAACACCAAGAGTTATTCGTACGATGAATTTAAATACCTATACAACATACAATACGATCACGCTTGAGCTTGATCCATATGATGTACAGAAACTTTCTTTCATGCAAGCTTACGGAAGTGGAACACTTTCACTTTCACTTAGAAATAATTCAGATAAAGAACCAGTACGTCTAAGAGCTACTCAAATTTACGATGTGCTTGGAGATGATGCGACAGAAGCAAAATCGTTCTTCTCTGATAAATATTCAAAAGAGTCGAAAAATGGGCAATAAGTATTTAACATTTTGTTTTTTATTTTTAGCAGTAATCTTTCAGGCCTTTGCTCAGGAAGAAGCTCCTTCAAATGAAGAGTTAAAAGAAGTAGAAGTCATTGTTGGTTTAGAGAAAATCATTACGCTAGACTTTGTTCCTAACTCAATTATTAAAATTGCTAATGAAAATCTTGTGACTTATCAGCTGGTTCCTCAAAAGAAACAAATTCTTTTAACGGGGATCAAGGCCGGAGAGACTTCATTAACAGTTAGGGATTTGGCCGGAGACATCAAGGCCCGCTACCTTTTAAAAATTACAGCTTCAGATCAGTCGAAAGTAGTTGTTCAGTTAAAAGAATTATTAGGTGATGTCGAAGGATTGGAAATCGGAATCAAAGGTGATGCGGTATATGTCGGTGGACAAATTGTTGTTCCAAGTGACATTGGTAGAGTTGTTGTTATCCTTGAAAAATATCCGGATGTTTTAAGACTAGTAGAACTATCTCCTCAAACTCAGCTTATTATTGCCAGAAAGATGCAGGAAGAAATGCAGAAGACTGGACTTAAAGATGTAACGGTAAGAGTTGTTAACGGAAGCTTTTGGATTGAAGGTATTGTTAATAGCGGTAAAGAGCTTGAAAAGTCAGATCAGATTGCCAGAGCTTATTTACCAGACCAGATTCAAAACCTGGCCAGAAGAACTGATGCCGTTCAATCGACAAAAAAACCACCTTATGAAAATTTAATTACTGTTAATGAGAAACAAAAACCTGAGCCTATTCCAAAGTTGTTTAAGTTAACGGCTCAATTTGTTGAGTTAACAAAAGCATACGATAGGACTTTTGGTTTTAGCTGGACTCCGGTGATTGGTGCTGGTGGAGGAGAAATTCAAGTGGGAAAAACTGGTGGAGGAGGAGTCTCTACATCATCACAAGGAACACTTGGAGCAACTATCTCTAACCTGTTTCCTAAACTTGCTTCAGCAAAAAGTGCAGGACACGCAAGAATGATTCAATCAGGGGTTGTTATTGTTAGAGAAGGTATTGAAGGATCAATTAATAAGTCGACAACTACTAACTTTGCTCTTGGTACTGGTGAGAACTTAAAAACAGGTCAGGCCAAAGCAGGCTTTGATATGAAGGTCACACCGACAATGCTTCAAGAAGAAAAAATTAATCTTAAAATAGGTATTTCAATTAAGGCCACGACAGGAGCAGAGCCTCCTATTGAACTTGATAATACAATTAATACTCAAATTGTTGTGAAGTCTATGGAGTCAGCGGTAATCGGGGGAGTTGTACAAAATAAATTTGTAACGGACTTCGACAGAAACCCGCCGGTGAATGAAACGATTGAAGGTGGAGCACCACTGTTCTCGTTTTTAAAATCAAAAGCATACTCAACGAACCGTTCTCAGTTCGTAATCTTCGTTACTCCTGAAATCATCGAGTCTGCCGCAACTGGGGCACAGGAAATCGAAAGAAAGTTTAGAAAAAGGAGCAGATAGTGGCCGGACATATAATTTCAATCATTGGTGGTAAAGGTGGACTCGGAAAGTCGCAAGTTGCGGCCAACCTTGCCTTTGCTTATGCGATTGAAGGAAAGGTCAAAACTTTGCTTTTAGATTTCGATCAAAAGGCCAGTGGGGATCAGGATTTTATTACCGGAATGAAAGGTAAGAAAAATATCAAGGAACTCTCAGACTTCAAAGGCGCAATTGATCCGAACTCAATTCAGCAGTTTGTAAACATGAATCAAAATGTTTATTACATTGGTATGCCGAGTGATCAGACAGCTTCAGATAATATTGAAGTAGAGGCACTAGGAAGAACGCTTAAAGCTGTCACAAATATTTACCCTGTAACTATTATTGATGCAGGAAATGAACTAACTCCGCTTGCTATTAAAGCGTTAGAGTTTTCAACGCTGATTTTTGTCATTGTTACTCCAGATATTTTAGCGCTTAATCAAACAAAGAGGCTTTATTCTGATTTAGTGACGATGATGTTTCCAAAAGACATGATCCAGTTTGTAATTAATCAAGCTGTTCCAGGCCATCCGGTTACCAATGAAGTTATTGCCAAAACACTTGGTAAGCCTGCATTTAGTTCAATTCCCAGAGACGATCAAAACTGTACGCTGGCCTTGAACCAAAAAAAGCCAGTTATGTTAGTTGCAAGAAACAGTGCTTTCGCTAAAGGAGTCATTGATACTGTTCGACGCTTAAGTGAAAAAAATATTTTAAGAGCGCTAGAGAAATTAAATAAGCCATCAGATGCTGGACAAAAAAAGACCGAAGTCGCAGTTGGCGCAGATGGTACTCCCGTTACAAAGGGTGGAAAGAGTCCGTGGACTGAACTTAAGTCTCGTATTCACAGAGCACTTGTTGAAGAAATGGATTTGAAAAAATCCGATGATAATGATCCAAAAGCGGTCATTATTCTAAAAGAGCAGACTAAAAAAGTTGTCGTTGAGCTTCTTGGAAAAGAAGACACTAAAGGTGTTTTAAATTCTCGTGAAGATATGAATCAAATCGTTAAAGAAATTATTGATGAAGCTTTAGGTCTGGGGCCTCTTGAAGATTTATTGCGCGATAAAACGATTTCTGAAGTCATGGTTGTTGGTCCTCATAAAATTTATTATGAGCAGGGCGGAAAGATTAAGCTTTCCGAAGTTACCTTTACAAATGACCGTCAGGTTCTGAATGTTATTGAAAGAATTGTTGCTCCGATCGGGCGACGTATTGATGAAAAAACTCCTTACGTAGATGCTCGTCTTAGAGATGGTTCCCGTGTGCATGCGATTATTCCTCCTTCATCAATTGATGGATGTACAATTACCATTCGTAAATTTCCGGACAAGCGTTTAACTTATAAAGATCTTGTAAAATATGGATCGATGACTGAAAGTATGGCCGACTTCCTGCGAATTGCAGTTGAAGCGCATAGAAATATTATCGTTTCTGGTGGTACAGGTTCTGGTAAGACAACTTTAATTAACGTTCTTGGTGGATTCATTCAATCTAACGAGCGCATTATTACTTGTGAAGACTCTGCCGAACTAAACTTTCCGCAAGAGCACATTGTAAGACTTGAAACTCGTCCACCTTCACTTGAAGGCGATGGCGCGATTGATATTCGTTGTCTTGTGAAACAAACTCTTCGTATGCGTCCCGATAGAATTGTCGTTGGTGAGTGTCGTGGTGGTGAAACGCTGGACATGTTACAAGCAATGGGTACTGGTCACGATGGTTCAATGACAACTGTTCACTCTAACAATCCACGAGAGTGTATTGGGCGTCTTGAAACACTGGTTCAGTATGCAGGAACTTCTATTTCAGCAAGAGCGATTAAAGAAATGATTGCCAGTGCTGTTCACATGATTATTCAGCAGTCTCGTCTTGATGATGGATCGCGAAGAGTTATGTACATTACAGAGCTTGGTGGTCTTCAAGGTGATACAGTTATTCTTCAGGATATCTTTTTATTTGTTCAAAAAGAAATTGATAAGTCAGGAAAAATTTTAGGAGAGTTTCAGGCAACTGGATTCATTCCAAAGTTTATCGAAGTGTTAGAGAGAAAAGGCTACAACGTTCCAAGAGGAATTTTTAGTAACCGCCCTCCTGGTGCTCCTGCTCCGAGTGCTTCAGCACCAGCGGCCGTTGCAACAAAAGCTCCAGCAACTGGCGGCAGCGCTCCGACAGGAGCAGCAAAACCACCAGTGAAGAAGTAGGAGAGTTATGAGTTTTTTCCTGGATATGATTGGAAGAAATGGACTCATCTTTGTAGTCGGGATGATGGTTTTCTTTTTGAGTTATAAATACTCAATCAATATCTTTGACTGGGTTGAGCAAAAAACTTACGGAACACGTGCTTACATAACAGAAAAATTAGAATTTCTTTTCATAGAAATATCTCAAGACAGATTAACGTGGATGCTGCTGGCATGTTCTGTTGGAGTGGGTTTTTTCTTTTTATTACTTATTGGGTTTGTAGGAAGCTGGGTAGTAGGAGCGATCATGGGGTTCATCATGGCCTTCATTGGTTTTAAAGCTCCAAGATGGCTGGTTGATTTCTTAGTTGAGAGAAGAATTAAGGCTTACTCACTTCAAATGGTAGATGCTCTTCAGCTTTTATCTAACGGTATTCGTGCGGGGCTTTCAGTTCCTCAGGCCATTGGGATGATTGTAGAAGAAATGCCAGCTCCTATTTCTCAAGAATTTAATATTCTTCTTCAGCAAAACAGAATTGGTATGCCATTAGAAGAGTGTTTTGAAAATTTAGCTAAGAGAGTTCCACTTGAAGATAATGACATGTTCGTTTCGTCGGTTAACATTTTAAGAGAGACGGGGGGTAATCTCGCTGAGACTTTCGATACAATTGTAGATGTTATTAGAGAGAGAGTGAGACTGCAGCAGAAGGTTGATACTTTTACTGCGCAAGGGATGTTTCAAGGAATGACGATCGGGGCGATGCCATACCTTTTAGGTCTGGTTTATTTCATGCAGGACCCGAACTCTATGACTCCTTTGTTTACGACCCCGATAGGGCTACTCATGTTATTTCTGGCCGTTGGCTTCGATTTAGCAGGTATTTACGTTATAATGAAGATAGTAAAAATTAAGATCTAAAGAAAATGTTCAATTATACCGAATAATTAACTGTATTTTTCTAACGAGGGATTTGTATGAGCTTAAAGAAAACAATAATTGCACTTTCACTTATGCCAGTGTTGGCATTTGGTGGAGTAAATTTAAAGAATGGTAACTTCTATATTACGTATACAGACATCATTGTCCCAGGTGGAGATCATGATCTGGAAGTAACTAGAACGTACAACTCTAAATCAACTGATAATGGCTGGTTTGGTTTTGGGTGGGGATCTCTTTATGAAACTAAGCTAATGGTTTCAGCTGATGGGTCTGTAGTTGTTATGGAGAACGGTTCTGGTGCACAGACTCGTTTCGTACCAAAAGAAGCCATCAATGTAGAAGGTGCATCTAAAAAAATCATCGAAGCGATGAAGAAAAAAGAACCAATGAGCGATGCTGCTCTTCAGTCACTTATGAAGAGACTTAATAATGATGCAGAACTTCGTCAAGTTTACTCAAAAAAGTATAACGTAGAGACAAAGCTTGCAGATGGAACAGTTCTTTATTCAAATGACCGCGGTATTCAGAACATCGTAAAAGAGAAAACTGGATACAAGAGATCAAATGCTGATGGAAAAGTAGATTATTTTGACAATGAAGGAAAGCTTACAAAAATTTCGGATAAGAATGGATACAGTATTCTTTTTGAATACAAAGGTAACCAACTTTTCGCCATCAAAGACACTCAAGCGAAGCAAATTCTTCTTGAATGGTACCCGGATGGAAAAATTAAAAGTGCTTCATATGCAGGCGATAAAAAAACTGGATACACTTATGACACAAAAGGAAACCTTGTTACATCTAACGACGTAGCAGGAAACACTTATAAGTATGAATACGACGGTAACCACAATCTTACAGCTATCAATTATATTGATGGAACTAAGATGCAGGTTAAGTATGACAAGAGTTCATTTGCAACTGAAGTTGTAGAAAGAACAGGTGAGTCTACAAAGTATAAGTATGAGAACAATCCGAAAAATCCTGATTTCCACTACTGGACAACTGTAACTAAGAAGCCAACAGATGGCCCTGAGTCAGCTAGTCGTTATGAGTATGAAATCAAGACGAAGCCAGATGGACAACAGTACACATACAGAATTGCTACTGATGTTGAAGGAACTAAGACTGAAACAATTTATTCTGAGTGTTGTTCACTTCCACTAAAAATCACTCGTGGAAAAGACGTAACAACTTTTGAATATAATGCAAAAGGATTGTTAACGAAGAAGACATCAACTCGTGGTGAATACGTTGAACTTGCATATGATGACAAAATCAACAAGATTACAAAAGTTGTTAACAATGATGGTTGGACTACATTCCAATACGATAAAATCGGAAACCTTGCTAAAGCTGTAAACAGCTCTGGTAAATCAGTTTTATTAATTTATGACCGTGCTGGAAAAATCACTAAGATGATTGACCAGGAAAAAGACGACACTAAATCAAGAAGAACTCTTTCATTTAAATACAACTCAATGGGGAAACCAGTTGAAATTGAAATGGAAAATGTTGGAATCATCAACGTAGCTTACGATAACTACGGTGAAATTAAGAAAGTAGAATCTAAGGCAGGCGCTAAAATGGCCCTTCAAGTGACACAAGCGTTCCAGTCACTGTTGAGCATTGTTAAGCCAGCTGGTGTTAACTTAAATATGTAATTTTAAGGACCATTATAAGGTCAACTCGAAGGGAGAGAGAATATGAAACTTTTACTAGCGATTATCATGACTACAGCTTTTTCAGCATCAGCATTCGGAGCTTGCGCTGTTTCTACAGCAAAAGACTGCTCGACAAGAGCTGAGTGTGTGGCCCTTTCGAAAGAAGGTGGAGTTCAGTTTGATTTTCAAGAAGGTAGAGCTCAAAAATGTATGAGTGTTGACACTCAAGGGACTACTAACTGTCTACAGACTAACAATTCTCCGATTGCGAAGACTGGTGAATCTACAGGAAGCGGGACTTCTTCTAGTTCATCTTCAGCTGCTCAGAAGTAATTTTTCTACCCTTCGATAAGACTTGATCAATTTATAAAGGCCGCCTGCATGTCAGGCGGTCTTTAATCTTCTCTCAATCTAAGCCTTCGCCCAAATATCATCTATCATCTTTAAAGAGCTGTACGAGGCCATTAGCGCTTCTTAAATATGCCTATAAACTTCTCTGACTATGTATATATTTCATCCAGTGTCGTCTAAAGTTTTTACACTTTCCCCAATGAAAAACTCTAACTGTTTGATTCTCATGAATGTAAAAGTTGGCATGTTGCCTGCAACTACCTAATCAACACAACAACAGGGGAATCTTATGAAAGCATTATTTATTTTATCTCTTACTATAGTTTCTTTAAACGTATTTGCTGGTGAAGTTGGCGAAGATCTAAAAGGTGAATGTATCTACTCTTCTCAATCAAACAAAAGAGAAGATAAAAAAGTAGAAGCTCCAGTTTCTTCTGAATCGAAAAAAGAATCTTCAAAAGCTGTAAGCAAATAACTAATAGATGACCAAATTACAAAGATACTGATAAAAGGGGCCTCGCGAATGCGGGGCCTTTTTTGTGCCAATAATCCAGAATGTGTGTAGAAATTTTCCAAGCTGTCTAAAGTTTATACAAAAAAGCGTTTGAAATTCAGACTAAGACCTTAAAACCCCGTGATGCCAATTTGGCATTGTTAGTGCAATACCTAAAGTAAGAAAGTATTAAACCAAATAAGGGGAATATATATGAAAGCATTAATCATCTCATCACTTCTTTTCTTCTCTCTAAGAGCAATGTCAGGTGAAGTAGGCGAAGACTTAAAAGGTGAATGTATCTACTCTTCTCAATCTAATAAAAGAGAAACAAAAGTAGTAAGCACTCCAGCTTCAACTGAGTCAGTAAAAGCAGAATCAAAAGCAATCAGTAAATAATTAAATCATTCTTAATGAATATAGAGGAGCCCGCTGAATAGCGGGCTTTTTTATTTGTATTTTTCTATTCTTCGCTTAGCGCACGTCTCAGGCGCTCTTCTTCATCTTCAGTATAAGAAGTATTACTAGATTTTTTACTCTCTTTTTTTACCGATTTTTTCTTTCTATCAGTCGCAGACATTTTGGATTTTACTTCGTCTTCTTCAACTACTGGCTCTGAATTAGAGTATAACTTTTTTGAGTATCTTTTGGTTGATGTAAATTTTTGTTTTGTCGTTTTGGCTGCATCTCTGGCATAGGGGGTAACCATTGAAAACATCTTATCGAATAGCTGGCGACCGCCTCCGATTGGAATACATAAAATGGCAAAGCTAATGGTGAAATAGAATGCAAATCTAATTAAAAACATTATCTGTTATCCTTTTCAACTAAACGTTCAACTTTTTCTACTGCTTTAATGAGGTCATCTCTTTCAAATGGTTTTTGTAAAAAATCAGAAGCTCCATTTGAAATAGATTCAATAACCATACTTTCAATATTGAGAGAAGACATCATGATAATGAATTTCTCTCCAGCTGTTTTTTCTTGTAAGTGTTTTGTAAGTTCTAGGCCCGAAATTTCAGGCATAACAATATCGATAAAAATCAGGTTGGGCTTTGCTGAATGGGCAACTTGAATAGCATCTTCAGCTGAAGAGGCCTGTCCTACGACGTTGAAGCCTTCAAAGGTAAGGATATCAACCATGCTTTTTCTGTTGAAGTCAGAGTCGTCGACAATGAGTATTTTTAATTTATCGTGATTGCGAGGTGGCTTCATAGTAAGTCCTTAATGGGTTTCTTACTATGTTAACCGAAAAGACGCGCCTAAAAAAAGAAAAACCAACAATACTGTTGGTTTCTCTTTATATCAGACAATTTTGATCAGAAACTAAGCTGCTGCAGGCGGCAGAGTCTCTTTGTACTTAACGGCTTTCTTCTTCATTGATGCTTTCTTTTCTTTCCATCCAACAAGAGCAACTTCTAGAACTTCATCAAACGTTTTAACTGGGATGAAAGTTAACTTTGCTCTGTATTCTTCAGGAATTTCTTCCAGGTCTTTTCTGTTTTTCCATGGAATGATGATTGTTTTAATGTTCATTCTCATAGCGGCCAGCGCTTTTTCTTTTAATCCACCGATTGGAAGAACTTTTCCAGTCAATGTGATCTCTCCAGTCATCGCAACATCTTTACTTACTGGTGTGTTCGTAAGAAGAGAGACGATTGTCGTAGCAAGTGTAATACCTGCGCTTGGACCATCTTTCGGAGTTGCACCTGCTGGAAGGTGAATATGCATTTCGTTTTTTTCAAAAACTTCGTCATCAATTCCTAGTTCATAGGCCTGGCTCTTGATGTATCCGATAGCTGTTTGAGCAGATTCTTTCATAACGTCACCAAGTTGACCTGTAAGAGTTAATCCTCTTCCTTTCATCTTAGTTGCTTCAATGTAAAGAACTTCTCCACCGTGTGATGTCCATGCAAGTCCTGTCGACACTCCGATTTCATCAGTTTCTTTTTCATCGTCTTTTGTATAAACAGGAGGTCCTAGAAGTTTGAAAACTGTGTCACTCATGATATGAGTTTGATCAGCTTCACCTTTCGCAATTTTCATTGCAACTTTTCTACAGATCGCTCCGATTTTTCTCTCAAGATTACGAAGACCAGCTTCTGCTGTGTAGCCCTTGATAACTGAAGCTACCCCTTCATCAGAGAAAGCAATATGCTTTTCAGTGATTCCGTTTTCATCCATTTGTTTTGGAATGATGTATTTTTTAGAGATCGCTACTTTTTCTTCCTGTGTATATCCAGAAAGGTTGATGATTTCCATACGGTCACGTAGAGGAGCAGGGATCTGCTCAAGAACGTTAGACGTGGCAATGAACATTACATTTGAAAGGTCAAAAGACACGTTCATGTAATGGTCACGGAAGTTCATATTTTGTTCTGGATCTAATACTTCAAGAAGCGCCGATGACGGGTCACCTTTGAAGTCTCCACCTAGTTTATCTACTTCATCTAGAAGGATAACTGGGTTGTTGGTCTTAGCTTGTTTAAGAGCTTGAATGAAACGACCTGGCATTGCTCCCACGTACGTTCTTCTGTGTCCTCTGATCTCAGCTTCATCTTTTACACCACCAAGAGAGATGCGAACGAACTCGCGTCCACATGCTTTAGCGATTGATTTACCAAGAGATGTCTTACCAACACCTGGAGGTCCTGAAAAACAAAGGATAGGTCCTTTCATTCCTGGGCCTTTAAGTTGTCTTACGGCAAGATATTCTAAAATTCTTTCTTTAACTTTAAATAGGTCAAAGTGATCTTCATTTAAAATTTCAAGAGCAGCATCAAGATCGATTTTTTCTTCGCTTGATTTACTCCATGGAAGATCGCACATCCACTCAAGATAGCTTCTAAGAATTGAAGCTTCAGAAGAGTCCGGGTGCATTTTTTCTAAACGAGCGATTTGTTTGTTAGCTTCAGTTGCAGCTTCTTCACTCATTTTCGCTTTTAGAATCTTAGCTCTGATTTCACCAAATTCATCTTCTGTTTCTTTTTGACCTTCGTCACCAAGCTCAGACTTGATTGCTTTGATTTGCTCTCTAAGGAAATACTCTTTTTGGTTTTTTGTAATTTCTTCTTTAGCTGTACTCTTAATCTTGTTTTGCATTGCCAGAATTTCTAATTCACGGGCAAGGATATCGTTGATTCTATGAAGACGTTCCATAGGATCAAGAATTTCAAGAATAGTTTGTGCTTCAGCAACATGAAGATTCAGGTTTGAAGCTACAAGGTCAGCAAGTCTTCCTGGATCTTTAATATCTTCAAGGATCATCAGGATATCTGGAGAGAGTACTTTCCCCATATTGATAACTTTTTCAAGTTGCTCTCTAATGTTTCTCATTAGTGCATTAGCAGCAACATTATTTTCTTCAAGTTGTACGTCTGATACTTTCATCAGTTTACACATAAAGAATGGTGCTTCTTGAGTAAACGATGTGATTCTTGCCTTTGATAGACCCTGTACAAGAATTTTAATTCTTCCATCTGGAAGCTTTCTCATTCTCATGATCATTGCGATCGTACCTGTCTCATAAATTTCTTCTGGAGTAGGTGCTTCCGCCTTCATGTCTTTTTGGCTTGATAGAAGAATAAGTCTATCCGTCTTTGTAAGCGCGTGGTCAACGGCCTGGATAGAAGATTCTCTTCCAACAAAGAATGGTAGTATCATAAATGGGTATACTACTATGTCTCTAATTGGCAGGAGAGGGAGATGATCTTTAAGTTCGATGTTGTCACCCTCATAATTAGTTACCATATAAATCCTCCAAATTGGCCTTCGTGCAATATCATTTGCATTCAGTTTCTTAAATCGGGTTCTGGATTAAACTCTTTAAGGAAAAGTGTTAATTTGTGAATATTTATTCATTTTTTTTGGTTATACTTGAGAGCGATTATCCTTGTTTTAAATGAAATTAAGACGAATTACCTGACATGTTTTATAGGGAGATAGAGATGAATTTGACTATAGGGGCAGTTATTTTAGCAGCGGGAGAAGGGAAGCGTTTGAAATTAGACGCGCCAAAGCCATTAGCACCATGCTTAGATAAAAAATTAGTCGATTTTCCAATAACAGAGCTAGAAAAGTTTTTTAGTCGGAATAAATTGCAGGGAATAAAGACCGCTGTTGTTGGTCATCAGAAAGAATTAGTTCAATCCTATATTGAAAGTAGATATCCAGATGTGAAGTATGCCGTGCAGGTAAAACAACTTGGAACAGCAGACGCTCTTCGCGCTTATTTTGATTCATCAGAAGCGACTCATAAGCTAGATTACACTCTGGTTATTTGTGCAGATACTCCTATCGTTTCAGAGAGAGAATTGACAGAAATGCTGACACTTCTTCAGACTCAAAAGTGCGAGGCTGTAGCCGCAACTTTTGAAGAAAAAAATCCAAAAGGGTATGGAAGAATTATCAGAGCGCAAAAAGGCTTCCATATCGTTGAAGAAAAAGATGCTAGCGATGAGCAAAGAAAAATCACTGAAGTGAACTCTGGTCTCTACCTTCTTAAGACTGAATATGTTTTAAAGCACCTTAAAGAAGTGAACTCTGACAATAAGTCGGGAGAGTTTTATTTAACAGACATCTTTAAAGATGGATTAAATGTTTCAGCACTGCTTTTTCCTCGTGGAGAAGTCTTTTTAGGTGTGAACAACTTGGAGCAACTTGAGCTGGCCGAGGGGATTCTAAGAAAGCAAAAGCTTGTTTCATTAAGAGAGGCAGGAGTTCGTTTTATCGATTCATCCAACACCTATATAGATAACGAAGTTGAAATCGGTCCAGGAACCGTGGTTTATCCTGGAGTCTTCATCACCGGGAAAACGGTTATAGGGAAAAACGCTGTTATTGAAATGGGTGCTCAGATTAAAGACTCAGTTGTAGCTGATAACGCAAAAGTGTTGGCCTACTCAATCCTAGAAGGTGCAAAGCTTCATGAAAAAGCTCATGCAGGGCCTTTTGCTCGTCTAAGACCAGGGGCCGATATTGGTCCGGAAGCCAAGATTGGAAACTTTGTCGAAATTAAAAAGGCCGTACTTGATCGCGGAGCAAAAGTGTCTCACTTAAGTTACATCGGCGACGCCTTCATTGGGGAAGAAACCAATATTGGCTGCGGTTTTATTACCTGTAATTACGATGGTGTTAACAAGCACGTTACAAAAATCGGTAAAAATTGTTTTATCGGGTCTGATTCCCAGACCGTCGCTCCTATAGAAATCGGAGATAATTGCTTCGTAGCTTCGGCCACTACTGTCACTAAGAACATGCCAGAGGGCTCTTTTGCCATCTCGCGTGGTCAGCAGACGACGAAAGAGGGCATGGCCAAGAAGTTCATTAAGATTCGCGAAAAGAAGTAGCGTATAAAAAGGTAAAACCAAAAAAACCACAAGCAAATCCCCTGTAAATAGTGCTATTCTGCGATAGCTAAAATATCAAGATTTATAGAGGTACATGTATGTGTGGAATTGTCGGTTATTACGGACCTTCTCAAAATTCTGTAGGAATTGTTCTAGAGGGACTAAAGCGTCTTGAGTATCGTGGATACGACTCGGCCGGTGTTAGCTTCATCGATCAGAACAATAAAATGCAATATTATAAAAAAGCAGGAAAGCTAGATAACTTAAAAGCTGAACTTGTTGGTAAAGATGTTATCGCTAGATCATGTATCGGTCACACTCGTTGGGCAACTCACGGTGGAGTGACGGATGTAAACGCTCATCCTCACAATAACGAAATTCTTTCAATCATCCACAATGGGATTGTTGAAAACGCAAACGAAATTAAAAAAGAATTAAGTGCTCACGGAGTGAAGTTTAAGTCTGAGACTGATTCAGAGTCATTTTTAGAACTTGTAACTTTTCACTTAAAAAATGGCCTTGCGATTAAAGAAGCTATCGCAACTTCATTCAAACGTATTCACGGAAACTCTGCCTTCGTAGTGCTTTATCCAAAAACGGGTGAAATTTTCGCCGTTAAAAGAGGAGCACCACTAGTTTGTGGGATTAATGAAGTCACAAGTGAAGCCCTTGTTTCATCGGATCCATATGCCCTTGCTGGAATTGTTCACCAACTTTATTTTCCTGAAGACGAAGTAATTGTTCACTTGTCTGGCGAAAATAAAAACCTGGTTAACTTTTACGAACTAGATCTTACTAAAACAAAAAGATACCTTTCTAAAAAACAAGATATGTCGCTAGAGGTAAGTGAAAAAGGTGAGTATGAACACTTCATGCTTAAAGAAATTCACGAGCAACCAGCTCTTATCAGAAACCTGACTCAGTATTACTTTGCAGGAGAAGGAAAAGAGTCACTAGAGAAAGTTTCTGCTCACAAACCTGAGCGCGTTTATCTTTCTGCTTGTGGTACAGCGGCTTACGCTGGTCTAGTTATTAGAGATTATTTAGAGGGAATTAACAGAATCCCAGCGGTCGTTGAACTTGCTTCAGAGTTCCGTTACAAAAATCCTATTCTTAAAAAAGGTGATGTTGGAATTTTCGTTTCTCAGTCTGGTGAGACAGCAGATACACTTGCCGCTCAATCGCTTTGTAAAAAAGGTGATGTGAAAACAATTTCCATTGTTAACGTTGATGGATCAACTCTATACAGAGACTGTGATGACAACCTACTGATCCGTGCTGGTGTAGAAATTGGTGTTGCTTCAACGAAAGCATTCACTCAACAATCATTAACTGGAAGATTAATGTCAGCAGCTCTTGCTGGAGATTTAAAAGACGAAGCTAAGAAAGTTAAACTTACTGGTAAGTTTGCTCTTCTTGCTGAAAGAATTGATCTTCTTTTACTTCAATCAGACGCTATTAAATCTGTTGCAGAATCAATCTATAATAAAAAAGGTTTCTTCTACACTGGTAGAGGAGCTTACTTTCCAATCGCACTTGAAGGCGCACTTAAGCTAAAAGAAATTGCTTACGTTCATGCTGAAGGATATGCAGCTGGAGAATTAAAGCACGGTCCAATCGCTCTTATTGATGAAGAGATGGTTAACATCGCTCTTGTTGGCCCTGAGTTATTTGAAAAAACGGTTTCAAACGTTCACGAGATTAAAGCTAGAAAGGGTATTATCGTAGGAATTGGCCCTCGTGGTAACGAAGAGCTGATGGGACTATCTGATTACTATATTCCACTTGATTTCGATGGCCTTGAAGAATTGGCACCGCTATACGTAAACGTAGTGAATCAGCTTCTTGCTTATTACATGGCGAAATTCAAAGGAACAGATATTGATAAGCCAAGAAATCTAGCGAAGTCAGTTACCGTAGAGTAAATTTCGTGCTAATTATATGGGATGACAAATCTAGATAGTTTAAATCCCGTTCAAAGAGAAGCCGTAATTAATACTGACGGCCCAGTCATGATTCTCGCGGGAGCAGGCTCTGGTAAAACCAAAACCCTTGTCACCCGCATCACTTATTTATTACAAGAAAAAAACGTAAGCCCGCACCAGTTGCTGGCGCTTACGTTTTCTAATAAAGCTGCCAGAGAAATGCGTGAGAGGATAGGGCATGAAGTTGCGATCGATATCGGAGCCCTTCAAATTACAACCTTCCATGCTTTTTGTGCGAGACTTTTAAGGTCGGAAGCAAACTACCTGGGTCTCAGCAGAAACTTCACCATCTACGATGAGGGAGAGTCTAAAGCGATTGCTAAGTCTCTTCTTGAAAGAAGGGGAATTTCAACTAAAGAAATTAATCCCTACGAAATTTTAAGTTACATTGATGGACTAAAAAATAATGGCTACTACACTGGTCGAGTGATGACGGAAGGTGAAGGTGGGGCTCACTCTACGGATGAGTATTTCGATTATTTTGAAGAATATGAATCAGAACTTCACCGAGCTAATGCAGTTGATTTTGGCGGTCTTATTACTGCTGTCATTCAGCTATTTGATAAATTTCCAGAAGTCTTAAACCGCTACCAAAATCGTTATGTTTACGTATTAGTAGATGAGTATCAAGATACAAACCGTGCTCAGTTTGAACTTATCCGCATGCTTTGTGGAAAACGCAGAAATATATGCGTGGTCGGTGATGAAGATCAGTCGATTTATTCATGGCGTGGAGCTGACATCAGAAACATCCTGGATTTCGAAAATGTTTTCCCTGATGTTAAAGTTTTAAAACTAGAACAAAATTACAGATCGAGTAAAACCATTATCGAAGCTGCCTCTCACGTCATTCAAAAAAATACGATGAGAAAAGGCAAGCAGATGTGGACAGCAAATCCGGAAGGAGATGCGATTGATATTATCGAATGCTTCAATGATAAAGATGAAGCTGAGTTTGTCGCAAATGAGACGGCTAAGCTTTATAAAAGCGGCGTTCCTTATAAAGAAATGGCGGTCTTCTATCGCTCTAATGCTCAGGCAAGACAGATAGAAGATGCACTAAGAAAATCTAAGATCCAATACCGTGTTGTCGGTGGCGTGAAGTTCTACGAGAGAAAAGAAATTAAAGATATGCTTTCATATCTAAGACTTGTTATTAACTCGAAAGACTCACTCGCGCTAAGCAGAATTATCAATGTTCCCGCTCGCGGAGTCGGTGCAACTTCACTAAGAAAACTTGAAGTTGAAGCCGTTAACAACAACACTTCACTTTGGGATATTATCGAGAAAATTGTCGACCATGCAGGTGACTATAGTCATATTAAACTCTCAGCAAAAATTAAGTCTTCATTGTCTGAATTTGTGACTTTGATAAATGAGCTAAGACATTTAGATGAAAATAAAATCAAGCCATCCACGATTTACGAAAAAGTGCTTCATGAATCAGGCTATTATGCTTTTTTAAAGGCCAATAAAGATTATGAGACACTGGCCCGTCTTGAGAACCTAGACGAATTATTAAATGCGATTACTCAATTCGAAGAGTCGTCAGAAGTCCCAACATTATCAGGATTCTTAGAAACAATCACACTTGATTCAAGTTCAGACTTTGATGAAGGTGCAAAACTTATTGATGGTGAAGTCTCGCTAATGACAGTTCACGGTGCAAAAGGCTTAGAGTTTACTCATGCTTTCGTCGTGGGAGCAGAAGAAAACGTATTTCCAAGTTATAGAAGTGTTGATGGTGGCGAAATTGCCATGGAAGAAGAGCGCAGGCTTTTCTACGTAGCAATGACCAGAGCGATGATTAAGCTCTATATAACTTTTGCTCAGGGAAGAATGCTCTTTGGACAGGTTAAATTTAATGGGCCAAGCAGGTTTATTGATGAAATCCCAGACAGACTTTTCACATGGAAGCAGTTAAAGAGCACTCAAGCAGACAGGTTTGACAATAATTTCTCAAGTGGATATCAGCAGAATTTTGATCCTTACGATCAAAGTCAGGATGTTCGATACGATAATGAAGAAGTCGTGTATCAGATTAAAGAAAGCTATCACCAACCTATATTCCCAAAGGGATCAAAAGTTGTTCACTCTTTATATGGGGCCGGAAAAGTAGAAGACTCAGAGGGTTCTGGGGCTGATGAGAAAGTTACAATCAAGTTCACTGATGGAAACAGAAAGAAGTTTATGGTGAAGTTTGCTCCGATTGTGATGGCCTTATAAGAAAAGCTGGCATCTTCGGTTTCACTGCATCTAAGAACAATTCCCAATAAAAATACATTCCGACTGGAACAAGATAAATCATTAAAGCGGCCCTGTCGACGAGACTGGCAAGTAGTGCCGTTTCAAAGTTAATTCCGTAATGAGTTGAGACATAAGCAGTTATGATCTCCTTTATACCCATGTTGCCCGGAAGAACCTGAAAAAATGTTGAGGCCATGAGAATCAGGCCAATTTCCAGGCTTTCTTGGAGTCCTACGTGAACACCTAAGGTTAAGAATGAGATGTATATCTTCAAAGGGTATAGAGCAAAGAATGTCAGCCACAATAGAGTAAGTTTAGCAGTGAGCTTGGTATCGAATAGGTAGATCTTGGGAGAGTATTTTCGTTTAAATTTGAAAAGCTTCCCAAAAACCTCAGATGTTATCAGAAGCAAAATTCCGCATAAAGCTAAAGCAATAAAAATTGACTCAATCATTTTAAAAACAGAATCATTTCTAACCAAGACATATTGGAAATACAGGGTTCCAACGATTCCAAGCATCGTGAACCCAGTGAGAATGATGGCAAAATTCATGGATAAAAATTGTCTTATAGGGAGTTTCTTTTTATCCTTCAAGTACATCATTCTAATTCCAGCTCCACCGTTTGCAGGAAGCAGAAGATTAAAAAGTTCTGAAACAATGACTAGAGCATTCCATTCTTTCGTACTAGTTTGAATGTTGATTTTTTTTAATGGAAGATACTGAGTAAGGCCTAAAGCTATTAATCCAAGAGCGTGCAGTAAAATCAGGGTTAATAAGTAGAAAGGATTTATATCTTTCAGGCGCAGTAAAGTTAATGAATTATTTTTTAGTGCAATAACAATGGCCGCGATAAGAACTATCGATAAGATAATGAGGGCGGCGTGATAGATTTTTTTTGCTCTTTTTCCCATGGGGTTTGAGTATAGCTTTCCCTATGTGAGTTCAAGAGATGAGGTGTAAAAATTACATGGTTAAATACAAAACTTTCGAAGTGCAAATGCTCAAAAAGATGATGGTGTGGTGTCTTCTGGCCATTGTCATTGGTATTTTATCTGGAATGGCCTCAACGCTCTTTCTTCATTCAGTTGATTGGGCCATTGATATAAGAAGAAGTCATGAGTGGATGATTCTCTTTTTACCCGTTGTCGGCTTTCTTGTTGCCTGGTTTTATAAGGTTTATGGAAGAGAAGTTGAAAATGGAAATAATCTCATTATTGATGAAATTCATACACCCACAAAAACTATTCCTTTTCGAATGGTGCCGATGATCTTTGTCGGAGCAGTCATCTCACATTTATTTGGAGCATCTGTTGGACGAGAGGGGGCAGCTGTTCAGATGGGGGCAGGAATCAGTGATCAATTTTCTAAATTCCTTGGCCGATTTTATACGAATAGAAAGCTCATTTTGATGATGGGAATGAGTGCTGGGTTTGCTTCCGTTTTTGGAGCACCAATCTCAGGGGCCATTTTTGGTTTTGAAGTTTTATTTATTGGAACATTGGTCTACGATGCCTTGTTACCATGTCTGGTGGCAGCGATCGCTGGTTTTTATACAACGGTTCTTTTGGGAGTTGTACACGTTCCTTATTTTCATATGGAGTTCCCTCAAATTTCGATCGTGGGAATTTTTTCTGCAATTGCTGCTGGAGTTATTTTTGGATTAACTGCGAAGCTATTTGTCTGGAGCATTCATAAAGTAAAAGACCTCTACAAGAAAAAGATTTCTAATAATCTTATTCCTCCGGTTATTGGTGGCGTGATCATGGTCATCTGCTTTTATGCATTTCAATCAGATCGTTATCATAATTTAGGTGAAGAAATCATCAGAGCGAGTTTTACTCAGCATGTATACCCTTGGGATTTCCTAGGGAAAATATTTATGACAGCAACAGCAGTAGGTTCTGGTTTTAAAGGTGGAGAAGTCATGTCGCTCTTTTATATAGGGGCAACACTTGGAAATACTCTGTCATATATTCTCCCGATAGATTATCCGATTCTTGCTGCATTGGGTTTTGTTTCAGTCTTTGCAGGAGCAGCTAACACTCCCATCGCCAGTGTTATTTTAGCATTTGAGCTCTTTGGCCCGGGCATTAGTGTCTATGCTGCATTGGCCATTGTTGCGAGTTATTTATTCTCTGGAGATCATGGAATCTATCATTCACAAAAAACTCATATTGCTAAAGATATTTGACCAAAATGATTCAACTATAATCTAGTTGATATAGACTTCTCTTTAGTTGATAATCTCCCTTATGCTTGAAGGACTTTTAGGAAATAAATCTGCTGAAAAAGTTATGCTTGCGCTTTATGCGCATGAGGAGCTTCATGCGTCTGCAATTGCACAAATGTATGATACCGCCCTCGATCCAATTAAAAAGCAACTAGAGCGCTTTGAAGAAGCGGGCTTTCTTTTATCAAGAGTTGTCGGCCGCTCAAGACTTTATAGTTTTAATCAAAAGCATCCCATTACAAAGCCTTTGCAGGAACTATTATCAGTTGCCAGTAAAATAGAAAAAAATTTAATAATAAAAAATAATAGACGAGATCGATCACCAACAGGTGATTTATGAGTCTGGCCATAGAGGATAATTATGAAATCAAATAAATTTAAAATCATTGGAGTTGTCGCTGCGATCTTTATTATCGCAATGGCAGGAGTCGTTTATTACGCTTCAACAAAACTCAACCCTGAAGAAATCAAAAAAATGGCGATTACTCAGACGGAAAAAATTTTTCCGAATGCAAAAGCGAGTCTTGAAAGTGTGAACATTGGATGGGGATTAAATTTTAAAATTGAAATCCGCAAATTCGCTCTTAATACGACAGGCCCGGAAGGAAAGCCTGTTGAAATGATGGCCGTTGATGACATGGTTGTAAAAGTTCCACTTTGGGCCATCATCACTAATGGTGGAATTATTGAGATCCAGTTAGAAAAACCACTTTTAAATTACGCAGAGTTCCCGGTTGGAAATAACTGGACTCATGCTATGGGTGAGAAAAAAGAGGAAGCTCAGGATGGGAAAACCCCGGAAGAAAAAGCGAAAGCTCAAGAAGAGGCAATCGGATTTTTTGGCAAAAGTAAAATTAACGTAAGGCTTGAAGATGTCGCAGTTAAATACTCACTAAGAGATAATTCAAATGGTCAGATTGCCATTTCACGCTTTTTAATAAAAGGCCTGAACTTTGAAACATCGACGGCTTTTGAAATTGCCTCAGACGCAAAATTCATAATGGCCGACAAGTCTCAGGTTTCATTCAGTACGATTGCTATTGGAGAAATCAATATTGCAGACCTTGTTAAAAATGGTTCTGTGAGCTCTCTTATAAGAGTCAAAGTGAGCAATATAGCTAAGACTGGGCTTGAGTGGAAATTTCCAGAGATTACAACTAATGTAAATTTCCTGCTTAAAAAAGATGGTGAAATTTCAGGTAAGGTTGAAACAACATTTGAATCTCAAAATAAAATCGCTGCTGACTTTAAAATGACTAAGCAGATTGAAATTTCAAACATTGCTGTTGATATTATTCTTAAAGACGTGGGTCTTATCATGGGATTGGATCGCGCGATCGATTTATCAAAAGCAAAATTAAATGCAAAAGGTAATTTAATTTACACTGAAGATAAAAAAATTGATGCAGATGTTTCTTTCACAATTGCTCCGGGCATTGGGTATTCAAAAGATGGAATTGTTGCCACTACAAGCGTAGAGGGATCATTCAAGAAAAAAGATATCGCCGTTAAAGTGAGAACAGATGTGTTAGGCGGACTTGTTGAAACACTGGTAAACGGTGAATATGATCCAGATCAAAAATTTGATATGAAGGCCCTTAAGCCTTTCGATATTAAGATTACCGCTAATAGATTAAAGATTCCTGAAAAAACTATCCAGGCTAAGCTGTGGGCAAAAAAAGACCCCGCTGTTGCAGCTAAAGAAGAAGCTGATGCCGAAGCCGCTAAAGCTCAGGCCGCCAAAGAAGGAAAACCAGCTCCGGGACTTCCTGCTGCTAACGTAAACCTTGCATGGTCAAATATCAGTGTTGGAGGAGAAGACTTCTCTGGGCGCGGAAAAATAGTAGTAACTTCAAACGCCATTGCTATTGATGGAATGACTTTCAAATTTTCTAAAGGAACAGGGAAGCTAACTCAGACGATGAAGTTAGGTACTAAATCAAACGATGTAGTTTTTGATTTGGGAATCGCTGATTTAAATCTTTCATCATTTAAACCTTTTCTTCCTCCATTCATCGATAATTTTTCAGGAACATTCACAGGTAAAGTTAATGGTGGAGCAACGTTATATACGGCGAACAAACCTCCAAAGTATGATGTGAACGTAGCTCTTGATGCTAAAAATGGAGAAATTAAGCAATTGAATATTTCACAATATATCAATCCTCTTCTTGCTAATATTCCAGTTGTTAAAGATCAGGTTCAAGACAAGCAAGTGAAGATTGATGGAAACTTTGAAACACTAAACATGAAGGGACGTTTTACTGAAGCGACTTACAACCTTGCTTCATTAAATTTTATTGGTATCAATAAAAAAGTAGAGATCAATGGAAGTGGAACAATTTATCCGCTACCAGGTTCGCCAAATAGATCAAGTATGGATGTCTACTTTGCTGAAAATGGAAAGATTGGAGAAGTCTTAACTAAGAATCTTGGGTCTAAAGTTCTTCCAGTAAGATTAGTCGGTCCTGGATTTGCGATGATGCCAGAGTATCAATATACAATTTCAAGAGTTGCTAAAGGCGCTGCTAAAACGAAAGGGATAGAAGCTGCTACAAAAATTATCGATAAAAATATTGATAAAATTGTACCTGAAAAAGCAAAAGAGCAGGTTAAAGGCCTGATCGATGGATTCTTTAAGAAAAAATAAAATTAAAAAAATGAGATAAAAATGAAAAATGTAATTGAGCCACTAAAATACGAAAAAGATGTTTTAAAACTTTTGGATCAAAGGCTTCTTCCGGGTGAAGAGGTTTATATGACAGCGAAAACAATTGAAGACTGCTTTGTGGCCATTAAAGATATGGTTGTCAGAGGAGCTCCTCTCATTGGCTTTACTGGGATTTGGGGGATGGTTCTATTCCTTAAGAACAATCCTAAAGTTGCTCTACCTCAATTCGAACAAGCGGCGACTTATTTAAAGAGTGCAAGACCCACGGCTGTTAACCTGGCCTTCGAAATTGATCGTGTTGTTGAGATGGCAAAAAAAGAAACTCACATGAGTGCTCTTTATCCAAAATTGATTGCTCATGCTCAAGGTGAAATGAATAATCTTTATGAAAAAAATCTTTCGATGGCGAAATTTGCAGAAATTGAATTGCAGAAAATTTACGGCGATCGTCCATTAAATATTATGACAATTTGTAATACCGGAACTCTGGCCTGCGGTGTTCTTGGAACGGCCCTTGGTGTAATCGTTCATTTAAACAAACAGAAAAAAGTTAAATCAGTCTACGCTTCAGAAACAAGACCGTATCTTCAAGGCTCAAGGCTGACGAGTTACGAGCTTATTAAAGAAGGTATTAGCCATGAAATCGTGGTTGAAGGTGCAGCTTCATACTTAATGAAAAATAAATTAGTTGATGCCATCTTTGCAGGAGCTGACCGCATTGTTGAAAATGGTGATACGGCAAATAAAGTTGGAACATCAAGTTTAAGCATCATTGCTAAACATTACGGTATTCCATTTTTTATTGTTGCCCCAGTTAGCTCGTTTGATCTCAATATGAAAACAGGTGACGAGATTGAAATTGAACTGCGTGATCCAAATGAAATTTTAAAATTTAAAGACACTCATATTGCTCACCCAGATGCTAAAGCTTTAAATCCAAGTTTTGATGTAACTGATCACTCATGCATTACGGGAATTCTTTGTGAAAACGGTGCTATCAATCCGGTAACGGTAGAAAACGTCCGCAAGATTGCAGGCGTATAAATGAGAAGAGCTAGTATTGATATAGGATCAAATTCTGTACTGCTTTTAGCTGTTGATCTTGATGATGCTGGATTAATTGTCAGTGAAGTTTTAAATGAATCATTTATTACTTCTTTGGGAAAAGATCTTGATGCGACTAAAAGATTTCATCCTGATTCTATGCAGGCGACTTATGAGGCCTTAAAAACCTATAAAGGTCTTTTGGATAAAATTAAATTTCCAGTAGACCAGGTTATTGCAACGGCCACTGAGGCGAGCAGAGTTTCTACGAACTCGCGTGAGTTTTTTAAAAAAATTAAAGATGAATTAGGATTTAATATTCAAATTATCACAAGTGATGGAGAAGCTTATTATACGGCCTTAGGGGTCGTGTCTTCTCTAGGGTCTCTTGCTGGCAATATTGTTGTTATGGATATTGGTGGAGCTTCTACAGAGCTTATAAAGATTAATGCTGCTCCTTTTAAAATAGAAAGCTCGGTCAGTCTCCCTGTAGGATCTGTACGAGCAACTGACTGGAAAAAAGCAGGGGACTTTGATCAAAGACTTTCAGAAATGCTGATGCTGGATATGAGCGAGTACGAAACCAAGACGTTGGTCTGTGTGGCCGGAAGTATGACTGCACTTGCTTCAATGTATTTGGGCCAGCGTGAGTATGTGGATTCTAAAGTGGATGGAATGCAAATTTCTTTTTCTGCTTTTCAGGAGTTTTCACACGATTTGCAAAAAACTACAGTTGAAAATCTTCTGATGTTATTTCCTTTTCTTGGAAAAAGAGCTCCGATGGTGGCCGGTGGGTCTCACGTCGCAGAGTTAATCGGAAAAAAATTAAAAATAGAGACAATGAAAGTATCAACCCGTGGGCTTCGTTATGGAGTCGTTTGCACTGGAGGAATTAATGAGCAATATCTCTCAAAGTAAGGGTGTAGATGCACCTATTATGTTTAAGGCAGGAACAGTAATATTTGCTCAAGGAAAGACATCTAAATATCTTTATCTGGTTAAAAAGGGTGAAGTAAGGTTGTTTAAATCTAAAGGAACAAACCTAAGCGCCATAGAGCTTTGTGGTGAAAAGCAAATTCTAAATGAGATTGCTATTCTCACGAATAAGCCTAATGAGCTAACGGCCATTGCAAAGACGGATGTTGAGCTGGTTTTAATCGATCAAAAAGATATTCTTTCAGTCATTAAAAGCTCACCACAATGGGTTCCAGAGATTTTCGAAACATTATGTGAGAGATTAAAGCATACTCAGGAAATGATTGAAGAGCATAATCTGGCCAGTGAAAAAGACCCTCGTCTCGTCATCAGCAAAGATGACGAGATAAAGTATATTAAGGCAATTTCAGAATTTAATTCGCAGTCTTAGAATTGAACTTGTTTTCTTTTCTTTAGAGACACAAGAACTTCGATGATCTTGTTTTGAGCTCTTTTAATATCTCTCTTTTCTGTTGAATAAGAAGTTTTCAGAACTCTGAAAGCTTCTTCAGCATATTCTCTTCCCGCAAGAGAGAGTAGGCGTCTTTGAAATGAGCGCTCAACATTTTTCAGTGCCATTCCCAGAATAGGAGCGGTTACATATTGGAAGATCATTCCTAATTCATTATCAGATAAGCTATCAAGGTCAGAGAATGTAAAACATTGTTCTGTTAGTTCTTCTGCAAGCTGTGGATTTCTTGCTTTTAAATTTCTGAGAAGGATAGCGCGTTCTTCTCTAGGCATGTGCTGAAGCATCTCGATGATTTGTGCTTTACCATTGATAAAGACACCACTTGCGCTGTTGTTGTTTTCCATTCTTTCTCCCAAATCCGATTATATTACGTTTTCCACTTAGCGTTTTCTCTCATGTATTTCTCTCTGGCATTTTCCAAAGACTTTTGGTGAGAAGAATTGATTTCTTGTAATTCATTTTGCTGACTGACTTTTATCTCATCAACCTGGTCCTGATGAGTTTTTTTCAGATTTTCAATTTCTTGTTTTAAGCGTGCACTTTCTTCTGTCATGCTTCTGCTTTGCTTCTGGCGAATGTCGCTCAATTTTCTTTCTTGCTCACCTTTCATATTAGTCAGACGAGTCTCATAGTCTTCACGCATTTTTTTTAATTCCATTTCTTTCTGCTTTGATTCAGTAGAATAGGTGCGCTCATTTTGAGTCTTCATTTGCTTAATTTCTGTTTCATACCTTTTGTTTTCGGACTCAACATAATTTTGAGCTTTAAGGTCATTTATACTGGACATAAGTTTCCTTCTTTTAATTCTTTGCTAAGAACTTAAGTGCGTCTTAATATATGATACGAAGACTAATTTTATAAAAGTAGGAGGCAAATATGTCCGGTCAGGAAAAGATCTATCTGGTGCAGGGAAAACGCACACCATTTGGTAAATTTGGCGGATCACTAAAGGACATAACCCCTGTAGATCTGGCAGTTCATGCTTCTAAAGCTCTGATTTCTGAAATGGGCCTTAGTCCAGAAAAAATTGATCAGGTTATTTTAGGCAGTGTAGTTTCTTCATCAACAGATACGATGTACGGCGGGCGCCATCTGGCACTGAAACTTGGATGTAGGCAAGAAACTCCAGGTGTCGTCATCAATAGACTTTGTGGATCGGGTATAGAGGCCATTTTAAGTGCAGCACGCTTAATTAAATTAGGTGAAGCACAATGTGTCTTGGCAGCAGGCACAGAAAATATGTCTATGGTTCCTCACCTTGTTTACGGATCACGTTTTGGAACAAAATACGGCTCTCTTAAAACTGTCGATATGCTGCTAGATGCACTAACAGATCAATACGCACAAACGCCCATGGGAATTACTGCAGAAAATCTTGCTGAAAAATTTTCAGTAACGAGAGAGCAGTGTGATGCATTTTCTTTTCAATCTCACGAGAGAGCTTCAAAAGCTTATAAAGATGGGTTGCTTCAAGGTGAAATTGCACCGGTGACTTTAAGAAAAGGTGTATGCGATAAAGATGAGCATTATAGAGATGATGCTTCATTAGAAGAAATGAAGAGTTTAAAATCGACATTTAAAACAGATGGTGTTGTAACGGCCGCTTCTGCTTCAGGAATTGTTGATGGTGCTGCAGCGGTGATTGTTGCGAGTGAATCATTTGTAAAAAGAGAAGGTCTTACTCCAATAGCAGAAATTGTAGATGGATACGTCATTGGAGTTGATCCAAAAATCATGGGAATCGGGCCGAGTCCTGCTATTAAAGGATTACTAAAAAAAGTGAACATGAAAATTTCAGACATAGATCTTTTTGAGATCAATGAAGCCTTTGCAGGCCAAGCGCTTTCTTGTATGAAAGATGCAGAAATTTCAAATGACAAAATTAATCTTTGGGGCGGAGCTGTGGCCCTTGGGCATCCGCTAGCAGCTTCTGGTGTGAGAATTGCTAATACTCTAGCAAGACAGCTAAAGCATTTTAACAAAAATTACGGAATTGCTTCTGCCTGCATTGGTGGCGGACAAGGAATCGCAATTTTATTAAAGAGAGTATAACGAGAGTTTGATGACTGAATTAGTTTTAACACAAAATGATTACCTGGAATTTCGAAACTGGTTAAACCTTAACCTGGACGGACTTACATGGCAGGGAAGATTCAAGAAAGAATTTGAATCTTTCTGGGATGTTTTTTTCGAAGAAAACCTTACGATCAAAAAACTTTTAGTGCGTTTTGATTACGCCTATTCGCAAGTTAAAATTGGTTCATTGTCCTCATGGTTTCTGTGGCTTCGAGATAAGTTTTTAAGTTATGTGTTTATTTTTAAAAATAAAATGATTGGAGAACTCTCTCGTGAATCTGATCTAAGTCCATCGCTTCTTGCAACGATTTTAAGAAATTATTTATTGGACGAGTTTCCTCATCTGGATCAATACCTAAGTGATGTTTTTCAACTTGGAAATGTTCTTAGTCCTAATCTCAATACATCTTTTGATAAAATAAAAAATGATTTGAATATCACGGCACCAGTAAGCGGATCACGTGAAGAAGAAATTATGCCTTCAATGGAAGTTACGCTCTTTGATGAGTGGGGTATTTTCTTAAAACGCATGAAGGCCGATTTTTCTAGTAATGGTTTTGATTTGGGGAAAATTAAGGAGCGCTCGAGTTTTCTTAAGCAAGTCAGAATCGTTCAAGACATTAGTATTTTACTTCTACTCTTTACACTCTCTATTTACGGAGTACGCCAAGGAAATATTTGGTATGAAAAGTACCTGGCCAATAAGGTTAGTATCTATGAACCACAATTTACGTGGCTGAATAAAAGTGGAGTTTTCAAAGGTCTTGAAAAAAATGCGGTAAAAGAATTTAAGTTGGATTTCGATGGCATTAAAGATATTTCTAAGAGCGAAGGCGTTAACGAGTTCTTCGATCCGGAAAAATATGAAGAAGAATCGGAAGTAACACTAACTTCATTTGAAAATATACCCCGCGATTTAAATAAAGCAGATAAAGAAGCTTCTCAATATGAAGGTGATGCCGAAAATCCAAACGGCTACCGTGAAACGACTGGTGGAACAACGAAGATTTATCGCTTAATGATGACTTCAAGTAATACTTACGCCACTCGTGATCAGATTAATGAACTGGTAAAAAAATATGAAGGCTCGCCGGTAGGGGATTCTCATCCAGGTAACGATGTTCCTGGTGGAGTTTATTACAATATTTATGTGCCAAGAAACAGCTTCAAAGATTTCATGAGCGAAGTCATGAAAGTGAATCAAGCAAAACTTTTTGAAAGTAATACTTCAAACGTAAAAAATGTTCCGGGAAAGACGAGAGTGTTTATTATGGTGAAGTCGATTTAGCTACATCTGTGCATCAGGCATCATGTAGAGGCCTTTTAATTTACGAAGAAGAATGTGAGATTTTCCAAGATAGTACCACTGTCTGAAAAAACCAATCATCATTGCAGAGAAAAATCCTAGAACAACTCCAGAGTGAGTTGTTTTCTGTACCATTCCTGTATCGTGAGCTCCGCCAAGAAGGAAAGCAATCATTCCCAGGATCAGCATGAGGATAGTCCAAGGAATTGTTTGTCTTTTAGATCTATCGGCCTCTTCAACAAATTTTTTTGTTTTTTCAATGTAAGGTGTTAGATCCGACGGCGGGTTATCGAAGAGCTCTCCAAGGTTTTGTCCTGAAGCGACGATCGAATAAACATTATTTGTTAGACGAGCAACGCCAATGAAGTAAAACATTACAAAAGCTTGAGCAAAGATAGTGTAGATGAAGGCAGGGATCGAGAGTTGAATATGGCTAAAACTCAAATGAACCACGTTTAACGCGAGCAGTGCTGTAAGGGTAATACTGGCGACCATAAGTACGATCAAAGTGCGAAGTAAGTAGGCCATATTTTCTCTCTGAAAAAGCTCAAATAAATTGTCATGGTAATGTAGATTTGCTATTTATCATTAACAACCTTTTTAAGAAACAAAAAGTAACAAAAAAATAAGGCCTAAAGCCTTTTGGTGCTAAACATGTCAACTGAGTCTCGTGATTCAAGTGCTCCGCAAACTCAAAAGAAAATTTTAGAGAATCCTTTTGTGGGAAGTCTCGTTGTTCCTATAGCAATCGTTCTGGTTGGAGCTTTAATTATTTTTGGTGTAACCAAAATGCTTTCAGCAGAAAGATCATACAAAGACCTTGTTAACGAAATTCAATCAAAGACTTTTGGAAACAAGTGGGTAGCTGCCTACGAATTATCAAAACAAATCAACAGTGCTCAGATTCCCGCCGAAGACTATCCTTGGCTGGTAGAAAATTTATCTGTTGCTTACAAAGATTCAGTTGATCCAAGAACGAGAGGGTTCATCATCGCTGCACTGGGTGCGTTAAGAACCGAGCTAGCTTTACCAATCCTTCAAGTTGCACTTAAAGATATTGACACAGATGTGAAGTTTCATGCTGTCGTTTCAATTGCCAACATGCCCAAAGGAATCCAATTCGACTGGGCCCCAACTTTAGAAATGTTAAAATCACCTGAAGCTATTTTAAGACAGGCCAGCACGCTTGCTTTAGCAACTCACCAGGTTCCAGAGGCAGAAGAAGCAATCAGACCGCTTCTTCGCGATGACAATCTTACTGTTAAGTATGCAGCAGCAACTGCGTTAATCGCATACAAAGATGAAAATGCTCAGCCGCTCTTAGAAGAAATTCTTTTAATTAAATATCCCACTGAAGCAGAACGCGTTCAGCCACCTGCCCTTGATGGAAAACAAATTACAGATTTAAAGTTGAGTGTATTGGTCACTCTAGAAAAATATAATTGGAAAGTTTTAAACAATACTATTTTAGAAGTCGCACAAAACGATTCTAATATTTCTGTCGCTACAAAAGCGAAGGAAGTATTAAATCTGTTGAAAAAATAAGCGATCCTTCGCATAATCTAAGTATTGATTATTTTTAATAACTATAGCTGAAAACATGAAGCGATTTTATATCGATAAGTGGTTTCGGCCTATTTGCGTCTATAACGAGGAATTTGGTCATGAGTGACTCCAAAAACAGTTTAAATCGTCGTGAGTTCTTTAGCTACTTAACGGTCGGTTGGGTAATGTTCTCTGCTGCACTTGCAGGTCTTGGCAGCTTGGCGTTTCGTTTTTCATATCCCAATGTAAATTTTGATCCAGAGATGGAATTTTTAGCTGGAACTCCAGGTGATTATGCTGCTGGCGTTGATGAGAGATATAAAAATGCATTCGGTGTATGGATGGTTAAAGCTGAAGGCCGCTTAGTGGCTCTTTCAAACATCTGTACTCACTTAGGATGTATTCCAACTTGGCTTCCATCAGAATTAAAATTTAAATGTCCATGTCACGGATCTGGTTACTACATGAGTGGTGTAAACTTCGAAGGACCTGCTCCTCGTCCACTTGAGAGATATAGAATTTCTCTTCAACCAGATGGAAAAATCAAAGTTGATAAGACAAAAGTATTCCGCGCTGAAAAAGGCGAGTGGGATAATCCGGATGCTTTCTTAACTGTGTAATAAGAAATTTTTAAAACGTAATAAAATATTTTTCGAACAAGGTTTTTAAAATGGCAGGAAATGGAATCGCAAAAAAAGTTCGCGAGACACAAGTATGGAAATCAATTTTCAGACATGGTCCACCGGACAATGCAAGAAACAGAGCAGCTGTAATCGCAGGAAACGTTTTTCTTCACCTTCACCCGATTAAATTAAAAAAATCAGGGGTTCAGCTTGGATACACATGGTGTATGGGTGGATTAACTTTCTTTATCTTCTTAGCACTAACAGTGACTGGTCTTCTTTTAATGTTTTATTACAGACCAACAGCTGAATACGCTTTCAACGATATTATCGCTCTTCGTGAACACGTTCCTCTAGGAATCATGAGAGAGATACACCGTTGGGGAGCCCATGCGATGGTAATTACTGTTTGGATTCACATGTTCCGTGTATTCATGACAGGTTCATACAAGCCACCTCGCGAATTCAACTGGGGGATCGGTGTTATCCTTCTAGTTCTGACTCTTCTTCTATCTTTTACAGGTTACCTTCTTCCGTGGGATCAGCTGGCTATTTGGGCGATCACGGTTGGATCGAACATGGCAAAAGCGACTCCATTTATGGGTAACGGTGGTCCGGGTGCAATGCTTGCTCGTATCGGTGATTTTGTTATGGTTTCGGATAAGAACGACGTGCGTTTCCAGCTTTTAGGTGGACGTTTCGTTGGTGAGCCGGCTCTTCTTCGTTTTTATATTCTTCACTGTGTATTCATCCCACTTGTTGTTGGGGTTTTAATTGCAGTTCACTTTTGGAGAGTAAGAAAAGACGGCGGGATCTCAGCTCCACTTTAAGTTTTGATTAACTATTAAGGAAAATAGAAAATGTTAAAAGCACTTATTAACCAATTAGCAGATCCGATTATTTCGTTTCCAATTGCTACGCTGGCATTTTGGTGGATGATTAAATACTACAGATTTTTTGGTTCAAAAAAATTCGGAATGTGGGCACTGATTGTTTCGATCCCAGTTGTTGCTTGGTTCTTTGCTGATCCAAACTTCTACCTGATTATCAAGACACCGGATAACGTTCCTATCGGGATCCTTTTAATTCTTGTTTGCTTTTTCACGTGGTTTTCACTTCATAAAGCTGCTGTTAACGACGAGCGAATTGAGCAAGGTCTTGTGCCTATTGAAGCTCTTCCTGAAAACAGAGAAAAAGTGTGGTCATGGCCTAACCTTGTTTACACTGAATTATTTGCGATCATCGCATGTACGGCATTCTTAGTTATTTGGGCGATTATTTTTAAAGCTCCACTTGAAGAGCCTGCTAACCCGACTTGGGCACCAAACCCGGCGAAAGCTCCTTGGTACTTCTTAGGTCTTCAAGAAATGTTAGTTTACTTTGACCCTTGGATGGCCGGTGTTGTTCTTCCAGGTCTAGTTGTTGCAGGTCTAATTGCTATTCCTTATATAGATACAAATCCGAAAGGAAACGGTTACTTCACATTTATGGAGAGAAAATGGGCGATCATTTCATTCCTTTATGGGTGGTTAGTTCTTTGGGTTTATTTGATTATCGTAGGGGTATTCTTCAGAGGTCCGAACTGGACGTTCTACGGTCCATTCGAATACTGGGATCTCCATAAAGTTGTTGCTGAATACAACATTAACTTATCTGAGTTCATCTGGATTAAAGGTCTTGGTATTGGAATGCCAAAAAACCTTATTCTAAGAGAAATCTTCGGGATTCTTTTAACTTTTGCTTACGTAGGAATTATTCCAGTTTGGGTAGCGAAAGCTACAAAAATAGGACGCAAGTTCTATGAAGATATGGGATCAATTCGTTATTACATTTTTATGTTCCTTTTCATCACGATGATGAGCTTACCAATTAAGATGGTTCTTCGTTGGTTATTCAGCTTAAAGTACATCGTGGCGCTGCCAGAGTGGGAACTAAACTTATAATAGGCTTCAAGAAAGAAATTAATTTTAAGATTTTATATTTTTAAGGATTATTGAGATGAGTGAGAATAATAAGGAACCGGGAATGGCATATAGCATGCCTAAACTCCACAAGGTCATGGCGATCTTGTCCTTCATATTTTTCGTAACGACAATTTGGGTTTTCATGGATGACTACATGAGACCTTGGAAAGGTTACCAAATTGAAGCATTAAAAATTAAGAGACGTCACCTTGAAACTCAAATCAAGGAAGCTTCTAAAAATATTGATGCTAAAAAACTTGCTGAACTTGAAGCTAAGCTAGCCAAGAGTGAAGAAATTGTTGCTAGCAGAAAAGAAGAAATTCACAAAGTTGAAAAAGAGCGCTCTAAAATTGTAACAAAGATTCAAGAGCAAACGATCATTAACGGGGTTTTAAACGGCCAGGTTGGTGCTAAGAACTTTAATTTTGAAACTGCTGAAGCTCACCACGATTCTAAAAAAGTTCCAAAACTATATAAGAGTTTATCTGAACTTAAAGCCGCATTCGTTAAAGGTAAAGATGATCTAAAACTTTACCAAGCTCAAGAAAAAGAAGTTCATGCAAGACTTGATGCTCTTAAAGTAGAAGTAACTTCTACTGAAAAAGAAATCAAAGATATCAAAAATACTCTGGATCTTCTTGCTACAGCTAAAAAGCAAACAGATATCACGCCAGTATTTGCACTTAGAAACCTACCTTTCATCGATTTCATGGATCCAACAATTAAGATTCACCAAATCGTTGTTAACAATGTAACTGACGATAGATATTTCAGACAGGTTCCAAAAGTTGATCGTTGTATTACATGTCACACTTTTATCGATCAACCTGGTTATGAAAAAGAAGAAAATCCATTCAGAACTCACCCTAGATTAGATGAAATGGTTGGCCTTGAATCTAAGCACCCGATGAAACAAATTGGATGTACATCATGTCACGGTGGAGAAGGACACAGAGTTAACGATTTCAACTCTGCTGCTCACATGCCTGATAGCGAAAAACAAGAAAAAGACTGGATTGCAAAATACAACTGGCATGAACCACATAAAGTTCCTCAGCCAATGCTTCCAAAATCTCAAACAGAAGCGAGTTGTTTGAAGTGCCACCAAGGTGTTGAATTAATCCCAGGTGCAAGTGCTCTTAACGATGGACGCATGGGTATTGAGAAATACGGATGTAATGCTTGTCACAAGATCGAAGGTTGGGAGCATAAGAGAAAAACTGGTCCTTCTCTAGAGAAGATTGCCGGAAAAGTTAGTAAAGAATGGTTTAAGTCATGGGTATGGGAGCCGAAAGCTTTCAATAAGCATACAAAAATGCCAGCGTTCTTTAGACAATCAAACAACTCTAAACCAGAGTTCGTTCGTCTAAACCTTGCTGAAGTAAATGCAATCGCTGAATACGTTTGGGATAAGTCTAAGCCATATACGCCGAATGAAAAATACGGTGGTGGTAATGCTGAAGTTGGAAAGGAGCTAATCGGATCAATCGGATGTATGGGTTGTCACGGTGTAGATGGACTTGAAGACAATTCTAAAAAAGTTAAAGCTTATGCCGGGCCTTGGTTGTCAGGTCTAGGTTCAAAAGTATCTCCTGATTGGATTAAGTCATGGATCAAAAAACCATGGCATTACCAAGAAGATACGATCATGCCTTCACTTCGTTTAACTGACGGTGAAGCAAACGACATCACTGCTTACTTAATGACTCTGAAGAATAAGCAATTTGAAGAGCTAAAGTTTGCTCCATTTGATTTAGCAGCTCGTGATGAACTTCTTGCAGATTACTTGTCAGCGTTTGATACGATGGCAAACTCAAAAGCAAAAGTTGCGAAGATGACTGATCGTGAAAAAACTCTTGATCTTGGTAAGAGATCAATTGGTAAATACGGATGTTACTCTTGTCACAATATCGAAGGATTTGATGGTTATGCTCCTATCGGACCAGAGCTTACAAAAGAAGGATCTAAGCCAATCACTCAGTTTGGTTTTGGTATCCAGCACGATGTCCCTCACACTAGAGATGGATGGATTACAGCTCACCTTCAAAACCCAAGAAGATGGGATATTGGAATTGATAAAGTATTCCGTGATCTACAAAAAATGCCTAACTTCTACATGAGTGAAAGCGAAGCGAAGAAAATTACTGTCGCTCTACTTGCTCAGGTTTCTGACCCATTACCACTTGCTGGTGTTAAGAGATTAACAGCTAGTGAGTCTTTAATGGCAGACGGTATGAAAGTTGTTAACAAGTACGGATGTGTGGGATGTCACCAGATCGATGGTCTTAGAGGTGATATTCTTGGAATGTATATGGATGATATCAACCAAGGTCCACCAAGACTTGTTGAACAAGGTCACCGTACACAAACTGATTGGCTATACCATTTCTTAGGTGACCCATCGACGCAAAAAATTCGTCCTTGGTTAACTGTTAGAATGCCAACGTTCAATTTATCGACAGCTGAGAAAAACGCTATCGTTAATGGTTTCCAACAAGGTGCTAAAGAAGCAACGTTTGTTGAAACTGCTGAAGTTGTGAAATGGGCCCCAGGTGAGCGTGAAGAAACATTAAAACTTTTCACAGCACTTAACTGTATCCAGTGTCACACTCAAGGCTTTAACAATGAAACTCCTCTTGCTCCAGATTTAAGAAAAGCTGGTAAGAGACTTCGTCCAACTTGGATTGCAAAATGGATCTCGAATCCACAAGCTATTATGCCAGGAACGACAATGCCAAACTTCTTCGGTGACAATGGTAAAGAGCCAATTGAAGCAGGGTACTTTGGTGGAGATGCTGAAAAGCAAATCAATGGTCTAACTAAATATATTATTGAATTAGGAGCGAAATAATGGGACACGCTACTCACGACGGGCCAAAGCCTTATCATGAATATCCAGTTGATCCTCAGTTTGGTAAAGCAAGCCCAGGAAAAATTGGAATGTGGTTATTTCTTGCAACCGACGGTATGTCGTTTTCAGGATTCTTAATTTCATATGCAGTTCTAAGATCATCAAGAGACTGGCCAAATCCATCTGAAGCATTAGGTGGTGTTGAGCTTTCTGGTTTCATGACATTTCTTCTTATCTGTTCTTCAGTATCAATGGTTTTAGCAATTGATGCTTGTAAGAGAAAAAATAGAAAAGGAATGCTTAACTGGCTTGCAGCTACTATTTTTGGTGGAGCAGCTTTCTTAGGAATCCAAGTATACGAATATCTACATTTAAGTCACGCAATGGGTATGAGCTTCAGTTCATACGCTCATGGCGATGCACTTTTCTCATCAACATTTTATGCCATCACGGGCTTTCACGGTCTGCACGTTTTATCCGGGGTTATTTATTTAATCACGATGTTCGTACATGCTTATCGAGGAGACTTTGATAACGGAGACTATAACCAGCTCGAAATTGCTGGATTATTCTGGCACTTTGTCGACCTTGTTTGGATTCTCGTTTTCACTTTTGTTTACTTGTTATAAAAATATGAAAAAAATATCGTTAATTGCAATTCTAGTACTTATCACTTCGGGCCAGGCGTATGCCTGCCCGATGTGTATGGGTGATAGCCCTAACGATAAGTACTATCTTTACGTGATCGGCGCTTTCATTTTGGCGATTTACTTCCCAATGTTCTATCTCTTCAAAACTTTCATTAAATTCAAAAACGTTAATAATAATACCGACGTTTCAAAAAATAGCTAAATCATGAACTCAGAAAAAACAGTATACACAATCATCGGACTTTTTAGTGCCGTCGTTATTGGGTTTTTATTCTGGCTTATTTATTTTAAAACGGGCGCGGATGTTAATGGACAAGGATGGGTAAGCTATCTTCCGGCAACCAACGCATTCTTGAATACGCTGACTTCTATTTTTCTTGTGATAGGCTACATTGCTATTAAGTGGAATGATAAAGAGCTTCATAAAAAACTGATGCTGGCAGCGACTGCCACATCAGCATGTTTTTTAATCAGCTACATTACTTATCACCACTTTCAAGGTGATACGAAATTTTTAGGTCAGGGAATAATCCGTCCGATTTATTTCGCCATCTTGATCAGCCATATTCTTCTTTCAATCGTTCAGGTTCCACTGATACTTACGACGCTTTATTTCGCTTTTTCGCAAAAATTTGTAAAACACAGAAAAATCTCAAAGATCACTCTGCCAATCTGGTTGTATGTCTCTGTAACTGGAGTTTTGATTTTTGTTATTCTAAATACTTTTTCTTAAAGCACTTAGATCAATACAATCATTCTGATAAATGCCAAAACCAAAGCGTAGTCTGCTTCCACGAAAATCTGTCCAGATATTAAGAGCGCGAAGTTCATCGTGAAGAGCTTTAGTGTGCTCAGGACTTGGCATAGCGAAAGTTAAAAAATGCCCGTGATGATTATAATCAACGCTTAAAATATTCTTTTCAGTTAAAAAATGATGATCAATTTCCAGAAGATGGTTGCGGAAATTTTTCTGTAGTTTTTGAATATGCTGATGGATCTTTTCTACTGATAATCCTTCTTCTTTAAAAAGTGTGAGGACGGCTTCTAGTCTGTATAGAGCTGCAAAATCCATAGTTGATCCAGCAAATCTATACCCATCTCTCGAGTAACTAGTATTACCACCGTCATTAGTTAAACCCGCAAATCCTGCAAACCATCCGGTATAAATCGGTCGATGAAGAGAGTCTTTTGGAGAAACTAAAAAACAGCAACCTTCGCCACCTTGAGCATACTTATAAGAGCCGGCCAGATAAAAAATTCTATTTTCAATTTCTTTGAGGTCAGTAGGGATGGCCATGAATCCATGATAGCCATCGATAACAATCATCGTATTTGATTCTTTAACACTCTCAACGATTCGTTTTAAGTTTTTTAAGGCCATGCCTGAATTAAAAAAGACCTGGCTTAAAAAAATCATATCATAATGATTCTCATTAATTTTTTTAATGAAGCGCTCTTCGAAATTATCAAAAGGCTGAGTCGCAATCTTATCAACAGAAGCAAGCTGGTCTTCTTGAAGCCTGTTAACTTGGCGGTCAAAGCTATAGAACTCAGAATCACTCGTTAGAATCGAAATACATTTTCTAGGATCAAAACAACTCAGTAGTCGGTAAAGAAGTTCATGTGTATTGGGAGCAAAAACAATTTGCTCTGGATGAGACAAGTTTAATACTTCAGCAATAAGCTTTTGAGTCGAAGGAATTTTTTTACTGAAAATATGGCCCCATTTATCGTCTACATATTTTGCAGAGTCATCCCAGTATTCTAAAGTCGCAGCTCTTGTTACGTCCGGCCAGTAGTGATGACTATGGCTAGCGTAATGCTGAATTTGTGGATTGGCCGTTAAGAAGTGTGAATAATATTTCTTATACATTAAAGCTCAGCCTCTTTTTAATTTCAGTAGGAATGACAGGTAGTCTTGAGTTCGGAATTAAGAAAGTCGACAGATTAAAGAGATCTAAAAAGACTCTGTTATTATCGGCAGCGCGCTTCAAATACTGATGCCCCGAAGATCCACCTGTGCCAATTTTTGTTCCAAGCATTCTTTGGGCCAGAAGGGCGTGGCGGTATCTCCATGTCGTAAAATTTTCATCAATATCCATTAATGAAGTAATCAACTGGAACGGGAGAGTCAGCATCGATTCATGTCTATAGAGTAAAATGAATAAGGCATTTAAGATGGCCTTTTGAGAAAGCTTTCTTTGATTGTTAGCTATCAGTTCAGAGTGCGAAGATTCATTAAAGAGACTATTGAATGTCCCTTTAGTCGTTTTAAGATTTTCAAGCTGCATATGCTTTTGCTTGTCGGATAAGTGAGCGCTATTTTTTTCAATGATCTCTTGGTCATCTTTCAAAATACTATCAATTGATTTTTGATACTCGGCCCAGAAATTAAATTCGGAAGTGTTGGTATAAGGTAGTCTCTCGAGCCATCCCTCCAGACATTTTAAAATAGTAGGTGACTCTTCAACTTTCGTTAAGTGAGCACGATCTGTTTCTGAAAGCCTTCCCATAAAAAATTCACGATCGACATCAAGCCTATCGTTGGTGTGTAGACCTAGCTTGATTTCAATTTCTCTGAACTGCACACTTTGAAATCCTGAGGCAGGAATGAGTAGATCTCTGAACTCCAGAAAATCCATGGGAGTCATTGTTTCCAAGACGTCGAACTGGCCAACAAGAAGACCTTGGATCTTCTTGATACGCTCAAGCTTTTGAATAATCGATGAGAGTTCTACTTCTGGAATGTAAGTTTTGCTGAAAACGCCGAGGATAGAATCCAGGTCGTGCAAAATTTGTTTAAACCATAATTCGTAGACTTGATGAACGACAATAAAAAGCATTTCATCATGACATTCGCCGTTAGTTTTATCAGCGTACTTTCGGCTCAGGGGCAATTGTGAATCGAGTAGTTTAGGAAGCTGGAGATAGTCACCGTAGTAAACTGGACCCTTGTTTTTATGCATATAATAGCTCTCCAAAAATACTCGGACAAAATTGGCCGTTTCAGTCGAAATTATCCTCAATATCTGTATGACTTTGCAAGAAACATTTAGTATAAAATGGGGCACAGATTACAGCCTAAATAGAGTAAAGATATGCGTCTAAAAAATCTTTCACTTCTGAACATCATCGTCACATTTCTTTTATTAATGTGGGGAGCGGTTGTTCATAACACCCAATCAAGTCTAGCTTGTCCAGACTGGCCATTATGTTATGACCAGGTCTTTCCAAATATGGAAGGCGCTATTCTTATCGAGCACGGACATCGTCTATTGGCGAGTTTCGTAGGACTTCTTACTATTGGAATGGTTTTCTTCTCTTATCAAGACAGAAAAAAATCTGAAACCAATACCCACTTATTCAAAGCCTCTCTTCTTGCTTTGTTTTTAGTTATCGCTCAAGGCGCTCTTGGTGGAATTACTGTTATCTATAAACTTCCAACAATTGTTTCAACGTCTCACTTGAGTCTTTCGTTAATTTATTTCTCTTTCATCATCTACATTCACCATGTGGCCGCAAGGATTGTGAATCCAGTTCGTGAATTATCTGAGACGGTAAAAGAAAATATCAAAACAAAGTGGAGACCAGTTGTTCGCCACGGAATTTTATTTTCCTTAGCACTTCTATTTTCACAAATTGTTCTTGGCGCGTTCATGAGACATGCTGGAGCGGGAGCTGCTTGTGGACTAGGTCCAACGAGTGCGCTTCTTTGTATGGATATCTCTACTTGGTCATTAAAGTTCTGGCCTTCAATGCACCCATCTCAGCTTCACATGATTCACCGTTATTATGGTGTGGTTGTGTTCTTAGTTGTTTCATTTTTCTCAGTGAAAACTTACCATTTCTTTAAAGGGGACAGACGTCTACGTCTTGCGAGCATCGCTCCATTCGTATTAATTTCTGCTCAGGTTGTTATTGGAATAATGACTATCTGGCTTAGCATGAGTGTTGTTCCAACAACTCTTCACCTTGCCGGAGCAGCATTGTCTCTAGCAGCTCTTTGGAAATTAAACTTAATCTTAAAAGATATTGAGAGCTCTTTTTTTTTAGGTAATTCTCACTCTTTCTTATCTGATGTCGTCGACCTGACAAAACCAAAACTATCACTACTTGTAATGGTGACAGCAATGGTGGGAACCCTGATTGCTCCGGATAAAATTAATTTCTTTAAAGCATTATTAGCCTTCTTCTTAATCACGATGGTCGTTATCGGTGCAGCTGCACTGAACTGTTTCATTGAAAGAGAAGTCGATGCAAAAATGAACAGAACAAAAGATCGCCCTCTTCCAGCACAACGAATGAGACCAAAGACAGCTTTGATCTTTGGAAGCATCCTGGTTTTATTTGCAATCCCTGCTCTTTGTATTTTTATAAATATGGTCACAGGTATCTTGGCCTTAATTGCGGCAGTTTTTTACCTATATGCTTACACACCAATGAAGCAAAAAAGTGAACTTGCCGTATATGTCGGAGCTGTTCCGGGAGCACTTCCACCTGTAATGGGTTGGACTGCTGTGACGGGTCAAATAGATATCATGGCCGTGACTTTATTTTTGATTCTTTTCGTATGGCAACTCCCGCACTTCCTGGCCATCTCGCTTTACCACGCAGATGATTATGGCGCAGCGAATATCAAGGTCTATCCTAATCTTAAGAGAGGATTCGCTATAACAAAGATTGGAATTTTCGTTTTTACGGGCTTTTTGTTCGTGACTTCGCTTCTTCCAAGCATCTTTTCCAATGCTAGTTTTATTTATACGAGAGCTGCTTTTGTTTTAAGCGGACTTTTCTTGATCTATTCGGCCTTTGGATTCTTTAAAAAAGAGAAAGCGGCTGAAAGACAGTGGGCGAGAAACTACTTTTTGGGATCACTTTTTTATCTGCCATTGCTTCTTATGGCATTGATATTTTTTAAATAGATAAAATTAGAAATTTTGATTATGATTAAACCCATAATAGACAATAATAACGCATCTTTATATGAACGCTAACTTTCCATGACAGGATTGCTGATATGAATCTTCTTTTGAACTTATTTATGAAACACTTTGTAACATCTGCAGATGCTGCATCTACTGTTGGTTTCTGGGAATCAATGAAGCCACCGATAGATATTTCTACGAATGGCCATTTGATCGACAGCCTTTTCATGCTTACAACATGGTTGATTCTGTTCTTTTTCTTTTTCGTATGTCTGGGAATTTTCGGATTCTCTTATTTATATTCTAAGAAAAAACATCCAAAGCCGCTTTATACTCATGGAACAAGCAGAAAACATATTTCTATCGTTGCTGGTATTGGTGCACTTGTATTCATCATGGTCGACATGCAGATTACAACAATCTCTAACCGTGATTTTATTAACGTATTTTTAAATTATCCAAAAGAAAGTGAAGATATTGTTCGCGTTCAGGTTTTAGGCCAACAATGGGCATGGAACTTCCGTTACGCTGGTAAAGATGGAATCTTCAACACTGAAGATGACGTTGTAACTCTTAACGATCTTCGTTTACCAATCAATAAAAAAGTTATTTTCCAAATTACATCTAAAGACGTTATTCACTCTCTGTATTTTCCAAATGCTCGTCTAAAAGTCGATGCTATGCCTGGAAGAATTTCAAGAATGTGGTACGAGCTTACGAAGACAGGTCTATACGATATTGCTTGTGCTGAAATGTGTGGAACTTACCACTACAGAATGCAAGCGAAGCTTACTGTTTACGACCAAACTGAATACGATGCTTGGTTAAATGAAATGCAAGAGCGTGCTGAGTTCACAACAGAAAAAGATAAAGCAGATCTTTACTGGGGTTGGAAATGGCTTGCTGACGCTGAAACAAAATAAAAAGAAAACTTAGTATTATATAGAGAGGAAACTCATGGCATTTTTCGAACAAGATATTCACGACGCTCCAACGACATTTTTGTCGAAGTACGTTTTTTCATTTGACCACAAAGTCATTGCAAAACAATTCCTGTGGTATGGAATTGCTTTCTTAGGAATTGGCGGGATGATGGCCATTCTTATTCGTTGGACACTAGCTTTTCCCGGAGAAGCTTTTCCAATTCTTGGACCTCTTCTTTTCCCAGGAAATAACGGAGTTGTTCCACCAGATACGTACGCTATGCTTTTTACTCTGCATGGTACGATCATGATTTTCTACGCTATTACTCCAATTCTTATTGGTGCTTTTGGTAACTATTGTATTCCGTTAATGATCGGTGCCAGAGATATGGTTTTCCCAACTCTGAACATGCTTTCATTTTGGTTAGCAGTTCTTTCGGCTATCCTTTTATTAGCTTCATTATTTACTCCATTAGGAGGAGCTGCAGGTGGATGGACTTCATACCCAACACTTTCAACGTTAATTGGATCTGCCGGTGTCGGACAAACTCTTTGGTGTTTAGCACTATTCGTTCTTGGGGTTTCTTCAACAATGGGAGCGGTAAACTATATCGCAACTATTATTACACTTCGTGCACCTGGAATGGGCTATTTCGATATGCCACTTACAATCTGGGGACTTTGGTTAACAGCTATTTTGAACGCAATCTTCCTTCCAGTTCTGGGAGCAGGATTACTTCTTTTAACATTTGACCGCGTATTCGGAACAACTTTCTTCCTTGCTGGAGCTGCGGCTACATCAGGATCGGGAGATCCGGTATTATTCCAGCACGTTTTCTGGATTTTTGGTCACCCTGAAGTTTACATCTTAATTCTTCCAGCTTGGGGAATTGTATCTGACTTACTTTCATTTTTTGCAAGAAAGCCAGCTTTCGGAGCAAAAGGTACTGCACTTGCGATGACATCAATCACGATTCTTTCGACTCTCGTGTATGGTCACCACATGTACTCAACTCAAATGTCTCCACTTCTTACTCAGTCGTTCATGATGCTTACGATGACGATTTCAATTCCTTCAGCGGTCTTCTTTGCTAACTGGCTTGGAACGATTTGGAAGGGATCAATAAGATTTGATACTCCAATGTTATTTTCTCTTGGTGTAGTTTTCGTTTTCGGTCTTGGTGGTCTTACTGGATTATACCTTGCAACTGTTACAACGGATCTCTACCTGCATGATACATATTTTGTTGTTGGTCACTTCCATTACACAATGGCCGCTTCAGTTCTTCTTGGTGGATTTGCCGGAACTTATTTCTGGTTCCCTAAAATGTACGGAAGAATGATGAACGAGCGCCTTGGAAAAATCCACTTTTGGATTTCAATGGTTGGTCTAAACGGAATCTTCATGGGGATGATGGTTATCGGACACGCTGGTATGCACAGACGTATCTACAACCCATTCGTTTATGAGTTCTTAAAAGACCTAGTTCCACTGAATATGTTCATTACAATTTCAGCGTTAACTATGGGAGTAGGACAATTATTCTTCGTCTACAACTTCATCCACTCTATGTACAAAGGGCCAATTGCTACGCAAAACCCTTGGGAAGTTGGAACACTTGAATGGACTATTCCAAGCCCAGCTCCTCACTATAACTTTAAAGATATTCCAGTTGTGAGATGTGGTCCGCATGAGTTCGGTAACCCGAATCTTGTTGGAAAAGATTTCCAGTATCAAACTGAAGAATTGGTAAAGGCGTAATAATGGCTCACGTACAGACACAAACTATCGCTCAGGCAAAAGAAGGAGATAAAATTATCTCTTCGGTCGCTATGATCGTCACACTCGTGTCTTTCGGAATGTTATTTTTAACATTGATGATGGCGTTTGCATTGTTTCGTTTCACTCAAGCTGTATGGCCACCGGCCGGTATGTCGAGACCAGATTTGTTATTGCCGACAATCAGCACTTTGTTGATTGCGATTAGCTCTGCAACTTATATTTATTTTGAAAAAAATATCTATAAAGGAAAAGCTCACAAAAACAGTCTTGCTCTAACAACGCTCTTGGGAATTGGCTTCATGGTCAGTCAGTTTTTATTTTGGAATCACTTAAAGGCTCAGGGTATTTTTGCATCGTCTGGAATTTTTCCTTCGATTATTTATGCTTTCACATGGATCCATGCCGCTCACATTGTAGCGGGACTTGGTCTTCTAATGTGGTTATACGGAACACTAAAAACTCCGGATTCGATGACGGCTGTAAAAGTCTCGAACATCGGAAAGTTCTGGCATTTTCTGGGAATCGTTTGGCTAATAATGTTTGTGACTATTTTTGTTTTATAAGAGGAATACTATGAAAGGTTCGAATCTATTTTTAACCGTCTGCGCGCTTGTGACATTAGTGTCTTGTAGCGAAACGCATTTTAAAGAAGACAAGATTTTTGCTGGTGGAGTTTATGTCACTGCAAAACAATTGAATGACGGTAAATCATTATACACAGAATACTGCATGCCTTGCCATGGAGTAAAAGGTGATGGATTAGGAGTTGCTGCTAAAGGGCTATCTGTTCCTCCAAGAAATTTCAAATTAGGCCAGTATAAATTTGGTAAAGTTGTTTCAGGTGAACTTCCTCACGATCAGGATTTCTATGACATCCTGAAAAAAGGTCTAAATGGAACAGCAATGCTTCCATGGGATTTAACTGAGCAACAAGCATTCAATGTCGTTCAATATATCAAAACTTTCGCACCAGAAAAATGGGAAGGCGCTGATAAAAAATTAGGTGATGTTATTGCTGTTGGAAAAGATCCATACGGTGCTGCCCACAAAGAAAGCGCAATTCAGCGCGGTAAAGAAGTTTACCACGTAGTTGCTCAATGTTGGACTTGTCACAGAGCTTACGTTCCTCATGCAGAGTTAAGCCAAATAGCACAAAAAATTAACAATGCACCTATGACTGAGTTTGATCCAGATATGTATCACGTAAAACTTCAGCCATCAGATTACGATATCGCAACTATGCCTCCAGAGTTTACTTACGATCAGGTTCGTTCAGCTGCTACTGTTGAAGAATTGTATCTAAGACTTAATGCAGGTGTTGGTGGAACTGCCATGGCCAGCTGGAAAGGCGTTCTTCAAGATGATGAAATCTGGGCAGTCGCTCATTATGTAAAATCACTAATGGATATGAAGAGAACTCCAGAAAGAAAACAATTTTTGGAAAACATTAAAAAGTAATATATGACGACAACATCAATGCCTGGATTCTATAGAGCAGATAACTGGTTTCAAAAACTAGTCAGAAAGAAATCTTTCTGGTTAATTTTTTGGCTCCTGAGTTTCAGCTATCCAGTTTATAGAACACTAAATCGTACGCTGCCTCCGCCGCTTCCGGTTTATTATGTTGTTCCTCAATTTTCTCTTACTAATGAATTTGGAAAACCTTTCGGAACAAATGAGCTGAAAGGAAAATTTTATATTGCTAACTTTATGTTCACATCATGCCCGACAACTTGTCCTGCACTCATGGCAAAGATGGATCTGGTTCAAAAAAGAATTAGAGGACTTGGAACAAAAGCGGCCATCGTGACTTTTACAGTTGATCCAGAAGTGGATACTCCGGACACTCTTTATAAGTACGCTAGAAAAAGACACTCAAATCCATTCATCTGGAGTTACTTGACTGGAACTAAAGCTGATTTGGAAAAAGTTATTATTTCTGGATTCAAAGTTCCAATGGGGTCTAAAGAGCCAATTGAAAAACAACTTGAAGATAAAAAAATTACATTATTTGATATTGCTCACTCTGAAAAACTTGTCCTAGTCGATGATAAAGGACAAATCAGAGGGTATTACGGAACTGAAAGAGTTGAAATGGACAAGATGATGATTGATCTTGGACTTTTAGTTAACAACAGTTTCTCGAGCGTACAACCAGCAGCGATCCCAAGCGAGAAGGAGATATAGTCATGGGTGATCATAATCACGAAAGCCACCAGCATCCAAGTCACACAAAAGAATACGTTATTGTATTTGTTGTTCTGACTCTTTTAACAGTTCTGGAATTGTTTATTCCTGGCTTAAAAACGGAATACTCGTATAAAGTTATAGGCCTTGTAGGTCTTGCAGTTGGTAAAGCTCTTATTGTGGCTTACTTTTATATGCACTTAAAAGAAGAAACAAGATGGATGAAGCTGATTGCGGCTGTTCCTATTTCAGCAGCTTTCTACGCTGTTGCACTAATTCTTGAGTCTATGTACAGATAATGAATTTTTTTAAGGCCATTGTTATTTCTGCAATACTTTTAACCAGTATTCAAGCAATGGCCGCCACTGACTCCGTCGCTATTTTTCACAAACCTCAAAAAGTAATTATTCTCATTAATGAGCTTGGAGAAGGTGAAAGACTCCAAACCATGATGAATTATTTTGAAGTTGGCGAAACTCTGGATGTTCAATCAAAAGATGCCAGCATTAAAGTTACTTGCAGAAGAACTGTAGGTACAGCATCGTGTACGTTTAGATTTCTTCCAAGTGAGAGCAGTGTGATTGGTAAAAGAAGTCTTGAAGCTTCTTCAACTTTACAAGAGTTAGGCCTTACCATTTTAGACGATTTCGATATGTCTTTTGAAAGTTCAATGCAGGATAAGTTTTTTCTCGATGTTTCAAATGGAAAGATTACTTTCTCTGCCAGCAAAAAATTGATCCCATAATTTCATAGTCTAAACCTATCATTTCAGTAAATTCTTTGAATTATCTTTAATATCTAAATCAGCTTAAAATAATACTCATGGAAAGAAGAACCTTTATCGGTATGACTGCCGCAGGATTATTAGCTATGAGCTCTTCATTAAAACATAATTCAGACAAAAAAATGCCACTCTTGTTTATTGGCCATGGCAGTCCTATGAATGCCTTGGCAAATAACGATTTTACAAAACATTTGGCCACTTTAGGCCAGACTCTTCCTATTCCTAAAAAAGTTATTATGGTTTCAGCCCACTGGATGACAAAAGGTGTGCAGGTGCAAGCTTCAGAAAAACCTAAAATGATTCATGATTTTTATGGTTTTCCTCAGGCCCTTTATGAAATCAATTATCCTGCTCCTGGAGATCCCGCTCTGGCAGCAACAGTTAAAAAAGATCTTTCAGTTTACGATGCTCATCTCGATCATGACTGGGGATTTGATCATGGGGGATGGAGTGTGCTTCATCACATGTACCCGAAGGCCGACATTCCGGTTGTTCAATTGTCATTAAATCAAAATTTTATGAATTTAAGAGATCACTACAATCTTGCCCGTGAACTCAATAAATTGCGCTCAGAAGGAGTGCTCATTATAGGAAGTGGAAACATCGTCCATAATCTTCGTCAAATTAGTCGAAGTGAAAATGCACCAGTTGTTGATTGGGCACGTGAATTTGATGAATTGATAAAAAAATCAATTATCGAGCACAAGCTTGAGCAATTATTTGCCGAGGATTCTACTCAACATTCACTTTGGAAAATGGCCCATCCTTCTATTGAGCATTATCTTCCTCTTTTATATGTTTTAGGAGCAGCTGATCCTAACGAAAAAATCGTTTTCCCCTATGAAGCTTTCGAATTAGGAAGCCTGTCGATGAGATCAGTCCTGATCGGTGCTTGAATTGTAAAGAATTGAGCTTGATGTATAATTGGTTTATCAATCAATAGACTCAAGGATTATGGATGATCAAAATTATTGCATTGGCCGCAGTACTTGCGCCGGCCGCCGCCTACTCACAATTAAATGATACCTATTATTTTTCACCATCAGCTAATTGTACAATTAAAGAGTACAAGTCTGGTGGTCTCACTCAGGTTGATGCCAAAAATTTTCAAGGTGTTCCCCTTAAAGCTAAGAAGCTTAATCGCAATCCACAATTCATGGCCTATAAAGTTGCTGGAAAAATTTATATTTCACCAGCAACCTGTCTGAAAACAACTTCACTTGATAGTCTCGAAGAATTAGAAACTGATTCTTTTGATGAAAGAGGCAGAAGAGATCAGACAGATTATGGCAATAGATTAAATGCGGCTGACAACGGACAAAGAAAATCGTCTAACAATTCTACGACATCATCTTCTTTTAAGAACGATTATTATCTTGAATTAGACATGGGAATATTGAGTGCAGGAACTAAAGATCCTACTTACCCAGATTATTCAGATTTAAACCAGGTGATCGTTGATGGAGCAGACACTACAACAATTACTTTCGGCGAAGCAGAGTCAAGTAGTTATAAAACTAAAGCAGCTATTTCGGTAGGTCTGGGAAAAAGGATTTCACCCATTCAATTTATTTCTTTTAAGTTCAGAAAGTATAATGGAGAGTCTACCGACAGCGTTCCTGGTTCAATTACTTATTCTGATGGTTCACCTCCAGATGAAGGGATGGCCAATTTAAAATTTGAAGACTCTGTTATGGATTTCATGCTCGGAACAAAGTTTGTGTTAATGCCAGATTCAAATTACAAACCTATTCTTGGCGCTTACCTGGGACTCAGTACAACTAGCTCAAAAATTACAGATATAGATGGAAATGAAGAAGAGATAAAAACGTCATCATCGGCAATGATTTTTGCTCTCGAAGGTGGAGTAGAAACAATGTTCACTGAGCATTTTGGAGTAGGCGCAACTCTTGGTTATCAATATGTATCAAAGAGAAAATATAAATTTGATCAAGAGAGTGATACTCAAGTTCTCAAACCATTTACTTCTAATAAAAGTTATTCGAACCTGAGTTTTTCATTGGGAATTAAAACGTATTTCTAGTTAGTAGTAAGATCTTTAAGGTTAAGGGTGATAGAGATAATTCTGTCGCCCTTAGATAGTTTCGGTAGAATATCTAACCCGTCTACAACTTGTCCAAATACAGTATTCTTTCCGTCTAAGTGAGAAAGGGTCGTAAGACTTATATAAAATTGAGAATCAGCCGAGTCTTTATCCATTCCGCGGGCCATACCCATTGTTCCCTTAATATGCTGAAGCTCATTGAACTCAGCTTTTAACTTTGTTCCACTCCCACCATTGCCTGTCCCAGTAGGATCTCCCATCTGAATAATGAAATTTGGAAGTGCTCTATGAATGATTAATCCATCGTAGAATTTACTCTGAATTAATTGCATCACTCTCGCTGATGTTCTTGGAGCAGCTTTAGTATAGAAGCGAAAAACAATATCACCGTGAATTGTTTTCATTGTAGCGGACGCAGTAGAGAGACCACCAATATCTGTTTTTAACTTCTCGATATCTATCTCTTCACCGTTTGGATTCGCGATCACTTCAATTTTGTGTCCTGAGCGATCACATCCCGCTAATAAAAGAAGTAATATGAATGAAAATAGTTTAATTGTTTGCATGTGCCGTCACGAGTTAAGCGTTTGTTATTAATAAAATTATACTGATAAAACCGTCGTACAAAAGTTTTTTTTATTTTTATTAATAATAACGAAAAATATAGTTGACTTATAATCCTGGTTTGATTAAATTCCTTCTCACGTTTGAAATGAAAACTGATCACGAAAGCACATCTTCATATAGCAATATATAGATTTATGGGCGTGTAGCTCAGCTGGGAGAGCATCTGCCTTGCACGCAGAGGGTCGCAGGTTCGATCCCTGTCATGTCCACCATGTTTTCTTTCGTAACGTATTTAAGTAGTTCTTTAAAATTCTAATAGAGTTAAAAGATTTGAAGCCGAAAGGTTTCGATTCAAGATGAGAAAGGTCCCAAACAAAAAATATCTGACGTAAGTATTCAGTCACACCTTGTAAAAGGTTACAGTTAAAATGTTGGTGATAAAAGTCAGAGCTAATTAGCCGTGAGGTTTTTTAGTCAATGAATACACAATCCGTATAGTTAGTTTGTTAAATTAAATTTTAAAAATTTTTATATTGAAGCTTGGA
>DIUR01000019.1 GCA_002428265.1 Bacteriovoracaceae bacterium UBA6153 | reverse complement strand
TACACAAGGATATTGACACTACCCATGGACGTTGGGCATCCGAGATGGGCAAGTTTTTATTCTTCTCATAAAAATATCTAATTCCTCATTCTTAACGCACATGTATTCTCTTTGCATTTCGCCGATCAAGCATTTCATACAACGGATGTGTTTTCCCGACGTCACCCAGCCTTAAGGCGATGGCCAAGCCTTACATAGCTCTTATGTTAAGCTTGGGCGAGCCGGCCGCGACTGCGGTTAGGCTGGGGAATGTGGCGCGGCATTCCCCAGAGCTCTTCTCTCCCGCGCCCTCGCGGAAAAACTGGGTTAGGCGATCGTGGCCTATAAATGTTTATAATTTTGAGCTTCATCGGCACACCTCTTCCTCAGCTCTTTTATATGTTTTCTAAATGGGTTGTTCCAACCCTTTAGGCAAAGTAAAGGCATATACTCTTTAATTAATTCGGCTTCAACTTTTTTTAAGTCGGCGGCACCTATAGAACAAGCCCCTATATCAAGATTAACCCTCATCCACGCAGTAATCTTTTCTTCATCCTCAGGTTTAAAACAATAACATCTAAAGTTTGATTCAGAAGGGCCTGTCCCTCTTGGAATGGCTCTTAATGAAAACTTCTCTTTAAAAACTGCACCAATAGATCGTCTTAAGGTAGAGAAGCCTGTGTTCTTTGATTCAAAGTGATCATTGAATTCACGATTATATAGATTACTGGACATTCCGATATAGATTAATCCATTCGCTCCAATACCATTGCCTAAAAATTCGACCCCTGGCTTTAAGAAGATTGCGTAGATTCCAGATTTCTGGGGCACCTGAATTTCTGAAAATGCAACTCTGGATTTTAACAATTCATTCATAATCTGATTGGAATTCATATGATCTCTCCTTATTAATATTTGGCCATGTCGCCTAACGAATGTGCATTACCGACGTCCCCGAGCCCTAAGGCGAAGGCCGAACCTTACATAGCTCTTATGTTAGGTTCGGGCGAGACGGGTCCTGCTGGTCTTGGGCTCGGGGATGTGGCGCACTCACCCCAAACCCCTGCCTACGCGCCCAGCGCGGTAATGTTAGGTTAGCCGATGTGCATATTCTTATAGTTTTATTTTATTCAATTCGTTTATATAAATTGGATCAGAGATTCTTTGGATAATTTCTGTTCTCAGTCTATCTCTAAGAGGAGCTTTTACTTTCTTGCAGTTGATAAGATCATATGCTATTAAGAATTTACCTAGAGGATAAACCCTTATTTCTTCCTTGCCATGCAATATATATAACTTATCCGCAGGACTTAGTGGCTGCTTGATTCTAAATTCATTAAGATGATTAATAATCCTTATTGCATCCATTTGGGCTGTCTCAAATAATGTTTTTTCCAAAAACCTAAACTGTGTGTTTAAATCACGTATTCGTGGAACAACTGCTGCAACTTGTCTTGAAATAAAGCTTGAGTACTTCCAAATATTCGGAGACTTATTAACCAATTTAGCTAACTGCAAATTAGAACCATATTTCGCAAGCAACCAAACGGAAGCTAAAAAATTATTAGGCGAATGTGCAGCTGACATCAGAGCTAGCTCAACAATTTCTTTTCTAAGCACAGATTGTGCGGAAATCTCCCATTCAACTAAAGTCTTGGCTGTAGAAAATATAGCGGTATCATCAAAACAATGCTTACTCAAATAAAAATTTCTAATTTGTTCAAACCTTTTTTTATTAGGCCCTAAATCAGTAAAATATCTCAGTATATTACTACGCATATCAGGATTATTTTTTAATAACTCCAGTGTATATTTCTCAAGAAAGGTGTCCTTTGTTTTACCTGATATAGAAAAATACCTGTTGTATACTTTCTCCCATCTACCTACATGGGGTCTATTTAGAAATTTCTTGAACCTTCTTCTTATTAGTTTTTTTTCATCCTCAATTGGTATGTCTTTAGAAGTTAGCCGATTTACCTTTTTTGACATAATGTTTAGATATCTATTCTCATCAGGCAAAAAATAATCTTTGGCTTCAGCGGAGGATAAAATCTTAGTCTTCCCTATATTTAATCTCAACCCTCTAGTCAATAAAAGTTCGTCGAGACCTCTTAAAATATCCTTTGCTTGATCAATATCATTGACTGCAAAATCTATGTCATCCATCCATCTGACAAAGTTTCCATTTGTATACTTGTCAAGGTATTTGTCTATCTCAAATAAAAAGGCATGTCCAAGAATTCTTGGAGCATCAAAGTTTACTTGAGGTAAACCAAATCCCGACAAAGGTAAATAATCAGGTTTCCATATAAAATAATCAAGCATGTAGAATAGGAAATCTAATAAGCACTCATCAAATTGACCAAAACTAGATAAAACGTTCCTTAATTGATTAAAAGATATGTAATCATAAAAATTAGCAATATCAGTAACCACAATATAATTAAAGGTACTGCTAAATTCATATATTCTTTTTTGAAAAGCTGGCCATAGTTCCCACCAAACATACGGGAATGATTCATCAATTTCCGATTCATTCTTTGGTGTCCCATGACTTCTACTATAATACGCCCTCTCTGAAACAGATGCATTTTTAATTAGTGGAGCCATGTTTTCGACTATTGTTTGCAATATTAACGCATCTTCAGGTGTAGGTATTTGTATATGCCGACAAATACCATACTTCTTTTCTAGCCTTATAATTAACGGAGGTTTTGGTCTATATTTTCCATCAATTATTTGTTGTTGGATTATTGTTGAGAGTTGTTTTCTATTGCGATGGAAATCGTAATAATCATGCAAATCAAGTAAATTTTGACTCCTCATACCTACTTTAACGTATCTTTGCCAGACTTTATCCATTAACTTCAAATTAAACGCTGATTCAAGAGTTATCTATTTAGCCCCCTAACGAGGTTGGACAGTTAGACCTCAATCTGATAAAAGTTAAATAAGGGGGCATGATTCAGTTGACTAAAAAACAATACTCACCAGAGATGAGAATGCAAATCGTGAAAGAAACCCTGGAAACGGGCAATGCCTCGATCGTAGCCAGAAGGCATGAGGTTGCTC
>DIUR01000032.1 GCA_002428265.1 Bacteriovoracaceae bacterium UBA6153 | reverse complement strand
ACCTCCAAATAATTTCTAGGGTTCTGAGTTTGTTTTCACTCTCAGAACCCTTTTTATTTTCAATACACACACTTAGGTTTCAAGACGTTGTCACTCTACAGAGACACACGAGTTGTCTTGAGCTGTCGCAGACTTTCTCCGGTTGGCTATTTTTGGCTACACTTTTGGCTACACTGAAAAAGTGGTCCAAAAAGTGTAGCCAACGTTCTTTTGAACATCGTTAACCCATCAATTTTCTTGAGCTTTATGACTTTACACTAGGAGGTAATGTGAAAGTTTCAAGAGTAGAAAGAACAGATCAAGAAGTGATGCGTGAGCTGCGTTTGTTTCGAGAGTTTTCTTATCGTGATGTTGGAACTCTCATGAGCATCTCGCACTCGCGAGTGCAGCAGTTGGAACAAGATAAGAAACCACTTAGCGAAGAAATGAAATCCAAGTTCCTCGCCGCAATTAAATTATCTCAAGATGATTGGAATCTTCTGAAGGGTAGCTCGGATAACGTAGCTGAGGTAAAGCTTGAATGCATCCAGAGGATTTATAAATTAAGCCCACAAGAGCTAATTAAGTGCGCTCTGATTCTCAGAAACTTAAGCCTGGTCATATTAATTTGTAGCCTCTGTAAGTGAGATTCTCCAGCTTGGAAAATTAAAAAGGTATAACTAAAATGAAATACTTCCTTGTATTTACAATTTTGACGCTGGTTGAAGAGGTGATAAATTATGCTTGGTTCATCATTCGGCCATTTCTATCTCTAACATATTTCTGGTTTGTACTTAAGGTTGCTGGTTACTTCATGACTTAGCTTGCTGACAGTGAGTCATTATTTGTTTCCTAGTCTCCACTTCGCTCGCTTTGCAATCAAGAACAATCATCGGTCTCCCTAAAGGGAACCCCTCCGAGATTCTTCTTGATTGCAGCTCTTCTTCGTTCTGACTTTTGGTCAACAAATGACCACTAATCAGCAAGGAGAGTTCGATGAAACTACTTACAGAAACGCTAAAAAAACAAATTCCAGCCATCTATGCCACTGAATCCATCCCTCTTGCAGACAAAGATATTCTCTGCAAATTCTTCAACCCTTGCGGCGTTGGAACTTGGTATGTGATCGAAGGGCAAGAAGAAGATGGTGATTATATTTTCTTCGGTCTTGTGGATTTACATGAGAAGGAGCTGGGCTATTTCTCTCTCAAGGAACTTGAGTCAATTAGACTCCCTTTTGGTTTAAAGATAGAAAGAGATATTCATTTTTCAAAATCCAAACTTAATAAATTTTGGAATAGGGCCAGCTAGGCCTTATTCTAAGAACATATGAAAAAATCAGAACTTTATTCATTTGAATCAATTTGGAGCCATAGTGGTCTCAAGGAATTTATCCAAAAGGAAGGTAAGTTCACTTCCTACTATGCTCCCTTCTGTATTTACCCATTATCTAGTCCTGTTTTTGGAAAGGGGAAGTTTTCTGAAGAGGACATAGAGAGCCTTGAATTCCATTTTAAAAAGAAAAGAAAAGGACAGAAGCCTTTCATACTATTTGAGGGGAAAGTTGATTTAAAGAATTGGGAGAAAAAAGGTTACCAGGCAAGGGAGATGAATGTTTGCTATCTGTCTAAATGTTCTAAAAAACCTGAGCTACCAAAAGGATTCTCTTTTGAGGTTATAAAATTTAGCACTTTAAAAGGTAAAAACATCTACAGGGAAGTCGCTTGTTCTGTTTTTGGATTAGATGAAAAGTTTCTAACTGGATTTCATAAACTTTGTGAAAAAATGTCTCCAAGTAATTACTTAATTGTTGTTTACAACCCAGGGAAGGTACCTGTTGCTTGCGCAGGTGTAGCCTGCTTTAAGAAAGTGTGTTTTCTTCACAGTGTCTGTGTACTTCTAAGATATCAAGGGAAAGGAATATCAAATTGGTTAATGAGCAAAGCCTTAAACATAGCAAGTCCTTTGAAATCTAAATCATTAATTTATACAAGCAGTAACATGCGCATGATAGGGCAGGCGAACTCTGTCAAAAACTTGATTTACATTTACCAAACTTAAAACAATATAATCCAAAAATACGAGATGTAGGAAAAAAAGGGAAATAATGGCGGTTGTTTACGGTGAGATTGATTGTTTGAGTAAGCTGACCTCCATGCTTAGGGGTGAGGCTAAGAACATTAAGTCTTTTGAACAATTACTAGATTACAGAAGAGAATGTGATAAAAAAGTCTATGAAGCGGAGCTTGTTGCAAAGACTGAAATTAGCCAGAAAATTCAATCTCTTGAGCAGGCGGTCACAAACCATCTTTTAGGCAAATCAAAACTAAATGATCCTGGCTTTTTCTTAGTGAAAGGATACCGAGTTTTTATTTTCAAAATTAAACTCTTCAGAATAGATAGACAACTCAAGAGGTTTGTAAAGAATTCACCAGAACTTATAAGAGTGAGAACGGAATCCATTTCAGGTGACTTTTTTTGGAACAAGCAAGTATTTGACTCAAATTTCAACTTGATTCAAGGAGCATCTGGAGAGCAGCAAGCGTTGGATGAACTAAGAAAGCTCCCGGATAGTTTCTATGTTGTGAATAATGTGCAAATTAGCTTCTCTCGACCACTATATGAGCCAAGAAGTAATCAGAGGATTTACTCAATACAAGCAGACCATGTAGTCGTTGCACCATCTGGAATTTTTCTAATTGAAACAAAAAACTGGTCTAGAGGAACTGAAAATTTGAACTATGGTTTTTCTGCTTTTGACCAAATTAAAAGAACTAATTTTGCGTTGTATTGCTACTTTAATCCAGTATCCAGAAGTATTTTTTCATTCTTTGCGAAGACTAAAAAAATTAAAATTAGAAGTATTCTGCTTATGACTGGCTATAAAGCGGAGGGAACGGATCAGCATGTGAAGGTACTTAGTCTAAATCAGTTACGAGGGTATATTGAGTATTTCAAAGATGAGCTTAATAACAAAGAGATACAAGATGTTCTTAGGAAGTTAGTTGGTAGGTGAAAGCTTTGATTGTTTCCGATATTTCCACTAAGAAAAGTATGAACGCGAGAAACGTAATTCTGGGCTAGCTCATTAAGGTAATTTGTATGGATAAACATAGGGAGGTCAAAAGCAAACTGTTATTTGTTAGCGCAACTTATCAAATGCTTTTATATAAGTATATTTTGAATTGTGATTTTCTTGGTTAGTGTGTCTTAAATGTATTCCATTTTGTCTTAAGAGAGCCTGAAAGGTAAACCTCCATAAAATACAATAAAAATGGATCGTCATCTGGAACTGGAATTGTGATTACTCGGCAGTTTTTCAAACGTTCCTGAGCTATCTTGATCTGAGCATGCTGAATTTGGCTTTTTTTAGTGCTAAATCCTAAATCGTGTTCAGTTATAAGGTAAGCGAGGGTTGCGTGGTTATGAACCTTACCCCAGCCATGTTGAACTAAGCGTTTTCTTACTTTTCTTGAAATACCAACATACATAGCCTTTCCTTTTTCAATGAAAATATATAGGCCTGCTCCGGCTGGTATTTTATCCATCAGTCTTGAGTCTGACTTTATTTCTTTTAAAAATGGTGCTGATTTAAAGTCTAACTGAGAGAGAACTTTTTCTGAGATCTTTATGACGTCTTGGATCTTTTTTGGATACTTCTCATTTCGGTAGTTCATTTAATCATTCCAATATCTCTAGCATATTGAATGACCTTCCCAAGACCCATATAGAGGTGAGGGGTGAGCTTATCAACACTTGTATATTTCCTTCTGAGTCTAATTAAATCAAAAACAAAAACATCATTAGTAGAAAAGAGTGTCCCGATGTGAATGTCGAGGGCCTTGGCAATCTTATCCAGTGTGGCGACACTTGGATCTTTGGTGTTTTTTTCGATATGAGCGATCGTGGGCTGTGATATGCCAGCAAGCTCTGCAAGATCCTTCTGGGTCATATTACGGGCTTCTCGAAGGTATTTAAGCCTCTCAGGAAGGCTGTATTCAACTACCTTAACCAATTTCTTCTTTTTCATTCCATAGCTCCTCTAGGCCCATAAACCATCTAAATGCTTTTATAACCACTTATCGGTATTGGTTATCAATGCTTTAGTAAAAATTACTGTAGGGCATTGAAAATCAACTTAAAGCATGATAAGATTGGTCGGGTATCTTGAAAAGGTAAATACTAATGGCTAGACGAAGAAGCATTAAAAGTAAGGTGTTTATGAAGAAAGACAGCTACATCCAAAGAGAATTATGGCGTTATGGGGGCAAGATTCAACCTTTGATTGAAAAGAAATTCGATGAAGATTACTTTAGGTATTTTCATGCAATTCTCAAAGAAAACGACGTTAGGAAGTTAATTGCCTTTACTCGAAAAGAACTAGACTCATATTCCAAAAAAAAAGGTCTTTTTAAAGTTGTTAAAAAAACTGCAAATTTTAGTGGTTCAGGCCCCCATCCTGAGCCTAAACCAAAAGAAGAAAAACCTCAGAAGATAACTGAGGAAGAAGAGATCATTAAAGAAATTCACAGTGAGCTAAAAAAAGGTTTTATAAAGGCTGATAAATGGGCCGAGGGTTTTGAAAAAATAGCAGCCTCGTACAAAGATATTTATAAAAAAGCTACAATTTTTTTAGGGGAGACACTTAATAGCTACTTAAAGAAACCAGTATCAAAATCAATCTTTGAAAAGAATCTAAAATCAATAAAAGAGATTTTTAAACTAACAGATAAGGAATGCGAGATTATAACATTTTTTTATCTTATGGAATTTGACTCCGATGTAGAAACACTATTTAAACATGATCTTGATATGAACGAGATGGTGAAGTCTATAAGCCTTTATTGTCGACTATTTCAGATTTCACCAAGGCGCTTGAAGGAGTTAATGTCTAAAGATTCAAAGATTATAAAAGCAGGGATCATTTCGATACGTAATGGAACTGATATTGGGATTTCTGACTTAATATCAAGTTATCTAGCTGGGTACTCGCGCTTAGATTTGATGGAAAATTTCATCAAAAAATCAGATGTATCTAAAGCACTAAAGCTTGCTGAGCATAATGTTCCAGAAGAGAAGGTGAAAAATGTGGTAAATTTAATCCAATCCACGAAAGGAACCAATATTCTAATTTATGGTAAGCCAGGAACAGGCAAAACCGAGTTTGCTAATTCTCTTGGAAGAGCCCTAGGAAAAAATATCTATTTCATCAAGCAAGCTGATGAGGATGGGGACGAGAGTTTGAGTCATAGAAAGAGTGGAGTCGTCGCCGCTCTAAATATGCTTGATCGAGAAAAATCAATCGTTATTGTTGATGAGTGTGATGAAATTGTTAACATTCGGGATGCTTTTTGGAACTGTGAAAAAGAAGACAGTAAAGACAGTAAAGCATGGATCAATGATCTGCTTGAAAATTCAAAACACAAAATTATTTGGATCTCAAACAGAGTTAATGGCATTGATGATTCTACCAAGCGTCGTTTCTCCTACAGTATAGAGTTTTCAAATTTGGGACAATCACAACGCTTGAAGGTTTGGGAGAATCAACTCCAATCAGTCGGTGCAGACTTTTTATCCAAAAATGATTTAGAAGCATACTCCCGGACATATAAGGTCAACGCAGGGGGGATAGCACTGGCTATAAAAGATGTGGCTTCAATGAAGAATTTGAGATCAAAAGAAGAGAAGAAGGAGGTTTTGCAAAGTCTTTTAATGCAACATCAATCCTTTATTTTTGGCGACACTAAGCTTAACCCATTGGCAGGTAAGTATTCTTTAGAAATTTTGAACTGTGACATTAGTTTAAATGTTGTTCTTGATGCTTCCCAAAAGTTTATCAATTACTCAAAGCAGACAAATTTTAAGGAAATTCCAAACATGAACTTCCTTTTACAGGGGCCACCAGGAACAGGAAAAACAGAATTCATCAAATACCTGGCTCAATCTGTGGGGAAAGAGCTGCTTGTGAAAAGAATGAGTGATCTTAAATCAATGTGGGTAGGGGAGACTGAAAAACACATAGCTGCTGCTTTTAAAGAAGCTGAAGAGTCAGGTTCAATATTGTTTATAGATGAAGCTGACTCACTTTTCATTAATCGTGAAAGTGCTGAGCGTTCTTTTGAGGTTTCTCAAACGAATGAAGTGTTATGCCAGATGGAAAATTTCAAGGGAATTCTCGCATGTGCAACTAACTTTGGTCAAAATATGGATTCAGCAGTAATGAGAAGATTTAATTACAAAATTCGATTTGATTTTTTAACCCCAGAAGGGAAAGAAATACTTTTTAAGAATATGCTATCAGAGAAGTTATCTGATCCATTGAGTGATGATGATTTAGTAAGAATTCGTCGAGTTCCCAATCTTACCCCTGGAGATTTCAAAGTGGTTCGTCAAAAAAATTTCTTTGCAGAGACAATGTCAGCAAAAGTATTAATAGAACAGCTTGAAATAGAATCAAGTTATAAACGAGTGAATCGCCCAATGGGGCTTGGACAATATTAGGAGGTCGCTTGAGTGATATTAAACAGAAACTTCTATCACGACCGATTGAAGCAGATACTAATGTAATTAATCAGGCTTTCATACAGTTTGAAGAATGTTTAGGTCTTTTTGAGAAATGGTCTTGGGATGGGATTAGTGCTTGCTCAGTAGTGTTGTTAGTTTCGGACGTTCAGCAATCGAAAGAGAATGAATTTATAAAAAGTTTATTTCGTCAGATGCAGATCCCTGTGGATAAAAATTTAACGAAATCAATTTCAGGAGATTATTGGTTCCTGAATTTCAATTTCGAAATACTATGAAAATTTTTAAGGACCTCAGTAAAATGACAGCTTCTATACCTTCGATGAAAATTGAAAATGGCATTTCGGTTATGGTCGAGATTTTAAATTCAAAAGGTCTAATTACGGAGATGAGTTGTGAGGGACACGGTAAGAGCAAAGCGTGGGTAAGTATATGCCCAGCTCATTTTAAGGGATATATGGACTCACATTCAGACAATATGAAGACCTTTTTAATGACAGGTGATAGGCGTTGGAGCTTAGAGATAGGGGTCTTTGGGATGACCAAGTTCAATGGTATTGGTCAAATGCGACCAAAAAAAATTAATTTAAAAAGAGTCATTGAATTAGAGATGGAAGTAAAAATTGTTTTGAATCACAAAAATGATATTAAGCGAATGGAAAGAGCTGCAAGGAAATATTTGTGAAAATTATTTTTGATAACAATCAGTAATTTACTGGAACTAAAGAGGTCGAGGATGGCTTGTCGTATGGATAGTTAAATAACCATTTGAGTCTTGTCTTTTATCTAACTCATGTTCTGATTAGTTACTTTCAAACGAAAAATGAGTGCATCTTGTATTAGCTTGTCATAGATTGTAATAACTTGTAATCTCATATGAAACCATAAATCAATTAATAGAGGAGTTTGGAACGTGAAAAACGATCCAGAAAGGTGGCTTTCTGTTGAGGAAATAGCTCAACATCTAGGGATTTCAAAAGAAACAATTTATCGTTGGGCCGAGAAAGGCAGAATGCCCGCTAGTAAAGTTGGTCGTCAGTGGAAATTTAAAGCTTCTGAAGTAGACGCTTGGGTAAAAAAGGGCGGAGCAAAGGAAAAATACAAATGATTGAAGTATTATTTTCTCGAGAATTTGATTCAGGTGTTTGGACAGGGGCAAAGTCCGGTGATTGGGGGGCTGTTGGACTAGTTGCTCTTGGTGAGCTTGGATTAATTGATTTATATGAAACACAGCTCGGGATTAAACAACCCGAGAGCCTTTCTTATAAAAGAAAAATAGATTACTTGAACGCCTTAAAGAGCGCAGATAATAAAAATAGATTCTATTCTCAGTCTTTAATTGTAGATCCAATGGCAGTGACAGAACATCTTCTACATTTAAGGGACAATCTTATTGAGTCGGGATGGGATAAAAAAACAATTTCAGGGTTCCAAAAAATATCTGATCTATCCGTAGTGGAAAAATCCTTTAATAACCATACAGGCAAAGCAGACCGTCTCATTAAAATTTCAGAGGCTCTCTCGAAAGTAGATTTATCCATCTCAGTAAAAGTGATGGATGATTTGAAAATCTTACCAATGGTTTGGAAGAAAATCTTGAGTAAGAGTTCCGAAGTAAAGTTTGAAGCTGCTTCAAATTTAAAAAATGATTTGGGTAAGTTTCTAAACCTGAGAAAAACAGAGTCAAAAGCCGATGGCGATGGGAGTTTAAGGATCTTGATTGGTCGAGATCCATGGGAATCTGCAAGATTTCTGTCGGCCCTCCTTTATCAAATTCCAAAATCTGATTGGAGTAATACTGTAATTATCGCTCCAGAAAAACATCGTGGCATTTTGATGAACGCTATGATTGCACAAGGTATTCCATTTGGCGGAAACTATACCGAAGTTTCTTATTCTAGGCCTGCTCTACAAATCCTCATTTTGGCCCTTGCACTTAATTGGGAACCAAAAGATCCTAGTGTCGCACTTTCACTTCTCACTATCAAGGGAAGCCCAGCGTGGAGTGGATTCAAAAAAAAATTGATTAATACATTGGATGAGTCTCTTGCAGTAGGTGGCAAAACCTGGACAACTGCTTTAGATGAAATTGCAAAAGACCAAATTGAAAAAGCAGAAAATGATGATGAGAAATTAAAAATTGAAAAAAGAAAAGAACGTATTAAGGATTGGTTTTCTGTACCTTCCTTCTCATATGCACAAGGCATTCCTGTAAAAGAAATTACGGAAACCTGTGATCGTGTATCCAAGTGGCTTCGGCAAATGTGGCTTTTAAAAAAGGAACCATCATTTCGTGAAGCTTCTGAAATTTCATCTCTTCTATCAAATTTAGCCAACAATATTGGTGAGGAAACGATTACTCGCGAGAGGATGCTACATCTTTTAACAGATGCTGTTGGAGACGGGGTTTCTACACAAGGTATTAAAGCTCAAGCAAATGGTATACAGATTGTGTCAAGTCCAGGGTCTATTGTTGGTGATGTTAAAAATCTGATTTGGTGGGATTTTTCAGCATCTACAGTCAAAAATTTCCGTGAGGAGTATTTTTCTAAAGAAGAATCGAATGTACTAAATAAAAGTAACATCTTATGGCGAAATCCCGAAGAGCTGGCCATTTTCAGTGCTAAAAGTTGGATGCGATCTTTATCTCATGTGAATTCTAAATTGGTGGTTGTAAGCCAGCTACTTGATTCAGAGGGCAACAATGAGTCAATTCATCCTCTTTTTGACGAACTCATGCCAAAGAATTTGAAGCAAGATTGGCTAACTCAAATTTGTGTAACCTTGTACGAGAAACAATCAGTTTCGACAAAAAGGTTTCTTGTAGAAATTGGTTCATTTGAAATAAATAAATTTGAAAATAATTTTCAAGATCGGCCGGAATGGAAGATTGATAAAGATGCTCTTAGCCTAAAAGAGACAGAATCCGCTACTTCACTTGAAAGATTACTAAATTGCGAATTAGCTTATGTTTTAAAGGGTAAGGCCCACCTGTCTGGAGAAGATAATGCTTCTTTAAAATATGATAGTCGCATTATGGGCATCATTGCTCATGAAGTGATTTTTCTAGTCTTCAAAAAAGGTGAAATTCCCAATGTTAAAAATGCAGTAGAGCAGGCAAAGAACATAATTGACGATGTTATCAGAGATAAAGCACCTCAGCTTTATTTAAAAGAAAATGCAATCGAATTACGCTCGTTAAAAGATATTGTGATTAGAGATATAGAAATTTATGGAGAATTTCTAAGAAAGAATGAACTTGCTGTCTACTTATCAGAAGAATACATAGAAAAGAGTGAAAAGGGATTTGCTGGAGTAAATCTTTCGGGACAACTCGATCAGGTTCTCAAAGATAAAAATGGAAATTTTTATATCATTGATCACAAATTAGGTAGTGGTAAGTATCGGCAATCAAGCCTTAAAGAAGGTAAAAGCTTACAGCTAGCACTCTATTCAAAGCTTTTGAACGAAAAAAAATCCCCTAATCTTGGATACCACATTATTTTGGATAACAAAATTTATCTCTTAAACAAGAGTCTCGAAGGCGCTCAAAAAGTAGATGGTCCTGATGGGAATGAAGTCTTATTAGATGGTGAAAACGCCATAAAAGAAAAAGTAAAGATTTTAAAATCAGGGAAGCTTATTGCTCAAGGGCATCTAGAAGAGTCTCCAAAAGATAAAGACGGGAATCCTGAAATATGTAAGTTCTGCGATTTTACAAATATTTGTGGGCTAGCATGGAAGGAAAATTAGATATGAGTAATTCAGATATTAAGCTGATATCAGCAAGTGCAGGTAGTGGTAAAACCTACCGCCTTATGCAATTAGTTCATGAAGAAGTTGAAAAGGGGCTAAAAGCTCAAGGATTAGTAGCCGTAACATTTACAAATAAGGCCGCTCAAGAATTAAAACAAAGGATACGAGAGAAGCTTGTTGAATCGGGAAGACTAGATGAGGCAAGAAGTATGGCGTCCGCTAAAATCGGAACGGTTCATTCGGTCTGCGGTGAGATTTTAAAGAGGTTTTCATTCGAAGAAGGGAGTTCTCCAAGACAAAAGATTTTAGATGAAGAATCTGCAAAAAGCCTATTCAGTGTTGCCCTCAATGAAGTTTTGACAGATGAAGTGAATCAGCAAATTTCTAAAATTGGATACAAGTTTTCAATGATGAGTGCTGATTTAATTAGTGATATTAAAAATCTAGCATCAAAGATAAGAGAAAATGGTTTAACAGAGTCGAGTATTAAGGAATCCTTGAAGTTAAGCCTTGATAAAATACCATTAGTAACGGATGAACCAAGAGGCAATAGTTCACAAGACAATTTGATTAGAGGGCTAGAAACTTTTCTTAGAACATTTCCTAAACCGCCAGAGAAACCTAAAAATACTATTGAAGCGTATCAAGAAGTCGTAAGCATTTACGATTTGGCTAAAAAACCTAATCAATCTCTTCCTTGGCTATATTGGGTGAAGCTTACTAAACTCACACCAGGAAAAGATGCCAGAGATGCTTTTGCACCTTTAATAGAAACAGCGAGATCATTTTTATCAAATGGGGAACTACGTTCTGATTATAAACATTTCATTAATCTTGTTTATGATTTAGCTCAAAAATCATCATTGAAATTTGCCGAGAAGAAAAAAGCACTTGGTGTACTTGATTATGGAGATTTAGAGGAAAAAACGTTAAAACTACTTGAAAACAAAAAAGTTCAAGCTGATTTGTCCTCGGAATTAGATGTTTTATTTGTCGATGAATTTCAAGACACGAATCCAATGCAATTAGCAATATTTCTAAAGCTAACGAGTCTTTGTAAAAAGTCAGTTTGGGTAGGAGATATCAAGCAAAGTATTTATAGATTTCGTGGTGCAGATCCCGAACTAATGAAATCCGTTATTAAGGAACTAGGAAAAGGTGAAACTGAGGTTTTGGATTCAAACTGGCGTTCGGTTCCTACAGTTGTTAATTTTGTTAATTCAGTTTTTACTTTAGGCCTGGAAGTAGATGGAATAGCGAAAAAAGAAATTTATCAAAAGCCTGAATGGAAACATAAGATTTCTACGGATGGCCTTGAGGTTTGGGATGGAACTGGAAAGAATAAGGGTGAGAGAACGAATCGACTTGCAAATGCCATTACAGCTCTTCTTACATCGAGAATAGAAGTCACCGATAAAAATACTAATCTACAAAGACAAATAAGAGGTGGTGACATTGCTATTCTTTGCTTGAAAAACTCTGATTGCGAAGAACTATCAATTGCATTATCAGAACTTGGTATTGCAAGTGCGGTTGTTGGGGGAAGTCTACTTGAACTTCCTGAGATAAGTCTTGCACTTTCGGCATTTCGATATTTAATTAATTCACGCGATACAATCGCTGCAAGTGAAATCGCACTTGCTCTAGGCTCTGATAAAGATGAATGGCTCAAACTAGCGATAAATAAAACGAAGTCAGAGTCTTGGCATCCAGCTTTAGAGCGTATTTCAAAATCAAGAGAACTCACCAGTGAGATGAGTATTTCAGAAAAGCTCGATCTTGCAATGTCTCTTATCCCAATAGATGAAGTAATTGAAAAAATGGAGCATGGAGATTCTCGGACTTTCCGTATTTCTGCATTAAGACAGCAAGTAAAAGCTTATGAAGAGAATTGCAAATCATCTTTTTTGCCATGTACTGATCTAGGATTTTTAGAGTTTTTAAAGTCTTCAGAACCAAAAATTCCATCATCAGAGCATTCTGATGCAGTCACTATTTTAACATACCACCGATCAAAGGGATTAGAGTGGCCTGTCGTGATAATGGCATCATTAGAAAAAGAACTACGTGATCCAGATCTATTTGGCGTAAGACAAGAAATAGTAGCGGGGACAACTTTTAATCCTAAAGAACCTCTCAAAGGACGAATCGTTACGTATCTTCCTTGGCCATTTGCTAAGCAAAGCAATATTCCGGAATTAGATGCAAAACTTCAGGGGTTACAAGATCTAGTTGATATTAAGTATTCTGATGATTCTGAGATGCGAAGACTTCTTTATGTTGGAATGACTCGGGCCAGGGAAAAATTAGTCCTACTGAACACGATAAAAAATGGCGATGTTGTAAATTCGATACTTGGAGTTTTAGTCCATGGGGGATTACCAGTTATTTCCTTTAATCCTGACAAGAGTGTTATTGTTTCAGGCAAAGATGAGTTTACGTGTGTCTATAAAGCTGCTCCAGTAGAACTTGCTCAAGAAAGTAGAGTCGAGAGGAAACTTACGAACACCTCTCTTCCGCATGGGACTCCAATCTCAATGGATACACAGCCATTGTATTTGCAGCCTAGCCATTTAAATGCCTCACAAGCTGGTGAAATTAAAATTGGTAAAACATACAACTGGGGAAGTCGATTGATCCTTAAGCGAGTTAACGACCAGGATAGAGCTGACCTAGTGGGCACTGCTGTTCACTTATTTCTTTGTTCAGATACTGGGAAATCTGACATTGTCGAAGAAATCCTTAAAAATTGGAATTTGAAAGAAACACTTGATGTGGCTGAATTAATAAAAGCTTCTAATCGTTTGCAAAGTACTATTAAAGAATTATGGCCAAATGGAAAAGTGTTTCGTGAAGTACCGATGGAAATGAGCTTTGATGGTTCAATTGTTCGTGGTGCTATTGATTGTCTGGTAGTTACGGATGATCAAGTTGCGGTTATCGACCATAAAACATTAAAAGCAACTGCTGAAGAGATGACTGCGGTTGGAAACAAATATAAGCACCAACTTTCTGCATATGCTGAGGCTGTTCAGAGACATTTTAATAATAAGAAAATTACTACTTGGATTCACAATCCTGATGGGTGGATGTGTGAAGTAATTTTAAATAGGAACTCCTAGTGTTTATAGTTACCCCCTTTGGTAAAGATTCGAGTATCCGTTCAGCCCTAGGATTTATGTCATTAACCTCTCGCTGGGGTTCATTAATGTTTCCTGGTATAACTGTTCTGACACGTGACTTACACGAGCTTCAAGCGATACACTCCGTGATTATAGAGCAAAAGAAGAAGCCAGGTTTTGATCCCAAGATAATAATGCATAAGTCTGCAGACGACTTAGTTGAAAGAAAGCTGATTGAAATTGTCGGCACAGAGAAAATGAAGGGTTACAAGAGACAGGTTATGTCCTTCTGGCAGAGATACGGTTCGATTGTTCTATATTTTGACCTTTTTAAATCCGACTTTGTACCAACTGTTGATAGATATAGAAAAATTATTTTTGATAATGAGATTAAATTCAAGGCGAACGAGCCCAATGACAAGAAGCAATCATCTATTAATAGAAAAGTTAGAATCGAAAATGCAGCTTGGTATAGGGATTTTGTCGATGGATATGTATCTAATATTAATTTAGATGATATTGATTCAACATTAAAATCTAATGAGATTTATTGGTGGTTTACTGGCATGAAGAAGCCGAGGAACCTGGAGGTTCCAGAAATAATCACTTTGTCGAGGAAGTTGGAGTTTGCTCTCACTGTTTGGCAGTCAACCTTGGAAGCATCAACACATTTATTGAAATTAAAGAAAAGAATTCCAAAAGCAAAGAAACTTGATTCAGATGAAGCTATTTCTATTTTTTTAAATTCAGTAATCTCAAGAAGAGAACTGGATGATGAAGAAAGATTAGAGAGAATAGTCTCTTCTGGTCTGTCATTGCATAATCAATGTTTTAATGATGGATCATTTGAAAAATGGAAAAAAGATTTTTCAATCTGGATAAATAATAATCATAAAGGCGATATGTCGATCAGACCACAGAGGTACATAAATTTACATAAGTTAAATCGTTCAAAACTAGTAGACATTTCATCAATTGCATCACTCCGTTCTTCTCAATTATTGGGGGCATTAACTGATCTTCATGTTGATTATTGCCATATTCAAAGAAAGAGTCATGCGATCTATATTCAGAATTTTGAAATTGGTGAATTAGGAAATAGGCTTCCATCACTTTCTGCCAATTATGGAGGTGGACGTTGGGGTCTATTTGGTTACCGATTTGGGGCTTCATTTTCACTTTATCATTCAGATAAATATAAAAATGTGAGCAAGGTATAAATATGGCATCGAAGCAACTTGAGAGCCTTGCAGAAGTTTGGAGAATGAATAGAATTCAGAGACTTCTCTTTTTTACTTATCGATTTGATTATCGTTGGTTTCATAACTTTGTTTTACCTAAAATCAGAACAGCCTCTACGGTCGATACAGAGATATTGGTGATTGCTTCAATAAATGATATCCCCAATGATGATATTTCCAAATGGGGTGATCAATATGCAATTAAAAACTGGTTTTCGTGGGAAAAACGTTTTCGAGTCATATATTTGCCTTCTAGGCCAATATATCATTCAAAGTTTATAATTATTCAGAACAGAGATCAAATTCGACTGGGTTTGGGCTCATCTAATTTAACAATGTCCGGCTGGGAGAGAAATTTTGAGATTTGGGATTGGAATAAAGAAGAGCATCTTTCTGACGTGGTAGATATATTGGAAAAACTATCGAGTGATAAACTCCTTGATAAAGATGAAGTTAACGAGTGGTTGAAAAGTTTTGGGATTGGGAAGACAAATAAAAAAAGTGCTCTAAAATGGCTAACTAGAGGTGAAAAACACGACATATTTGAAGATTCTTTACGAAAAATTAAATCGAAGTTGAACAGTATAAAAGTTGTTCGCATTCTTTCCCCATATTTTGATAATAGTTCAATTATCCTTTTAGAAAAGTTATTGCAAATTATGGGATTACTGCCTGAGAGGGTTGAGCTATGGATTGATGGCACTGGTTCTCATACGAATGGAAACCATGCTGAAAATTTAATTGTTCTTTGTGAGAAAATTGGTATTACTAAACTTTATTTTCCTGTTCTAAAGGGCAGCCCTCCTTTTAATGTGAGAGATGAAAAACCACTTCACGCAAAAATGATAGAGGTGGTTTCCGAGGATGGTTCTGGTGTCAGAATAATTGGGTCAGCGAATTTTACGGGCGCTGCTTGGCAAGGAACTAATTTAGAGTCAGTAGCCCTAGAGGAGTTTTCCAGAGGTAATGACTTTTTATCATTACTTCCCCATGCTTTTGATAGAGAAACAAACATAATGCTACTCTCTGACTTTAAAAAACGTCGAGAAGAGCAATCCGTTGAAGGTAAGTATGACGATGACTTACAGCCCCATGGGGTCATCCCTCTTATTTATTGGGCTAAATATAATGAAACTGAAAAAACTATTTCAGCTCATTACGACAATGGAGCAACTAAGTTGAGGGATTATTTTATTGAGGCTCGGTATAATACTCAGCGTGATGAAAATCCAATTAAAGATGACATCCAAAGATTATTAGAAATTTCAGAAGAATTTGTAATGAAGGATAATTGGATAGATGCAGGTAGCGAGGAAGGAATTCTGAGGATAAAAAATTCGGAAGCTATGATAACGCCTGAGTGGATACGCTTAAAGTTTTTATTTAAAGATGGAACTTCAATTACGTCTCCTATAATTCTAGATGGTCCTGATTTCTCAAAGCGCGATCCCAACACTGGAATACCTAGAGAGATTGGATCTGTAATAGATTTATTTGGGCACGGTAAACCAATAGTAAGCCCAGTTGGCCCGACACTTATCGAACACGATGAGGATGATGATGACGAGATGGACAATACTGAAGATCAACATTTAGCATTGGTAGAGTTAGGATCAATTTCAGAAAGTCCCGAATATAACCACCTTCCGGAATCGATTAAAGTTATAAAACGTATCAAGCAGTCAAACGAAAGTTCTTTAGACAAAGACAAATTAAAAAAGGATTTAAATTATATAGTTCGAAAAACAAAATCATCAAAGCAACGTGTTTTAGCAAAAGCATTGATTGAGGTAATTGCGGATGAAACTTAAAAACAGTGGACCTGTAAAAATATCAGCCACCGCTATTGGCCTTGAGAAATCGGCTGCACAAAATATTACTGCCAGGCATGCGTGGAAGCATCTTAGAAAAAATAGATGTTTCTTTATTGCTGATGGAGTTGGGGCAGGGAAGTCATATATTTCATTGTCGTTGGCATTTGGCCGGTGGCGAGCTTTAAGAGAAAGAAAATCTGGATCTGGTATCTTTAGATTGTTAATAATTTCGCCAACGAATGAGCTTTCTGCTAGCTGGATGGGGAAGCTTACTGGTTCAGATCAAAACACTCCGCGACTTGGAACGGTTGCTATTAGGCCTGGAGAAAATTCATATTTTGATCATTATCTAAAAGAATTCAAAAAAGAGAATATTGATACAGTAATTTACCGATTACGCGGAAAACATGACTCAAGTTATGTAATAAGGGAATCAAGGACTAAAGCAGAATTTAATCCCAAAAAAAGCAGCAAGAATGGTCGTATAGAGGTTTTGGTTGCAACCCCAGGATGGCTGTCTCATGGATGGAAAGCAGCAATCACCACAGAAGGTCGGAAAGCAAAAACTATATTTGAAGACTGGCTACATGGTGTTGATGTCATTATTGCGGATGAAGTTTTTGGAGCAAGAAACCCGGGAACACAGTACGGCCAGCTTTTAAGGCCAAATTTGACTAAACCCGCAAAGAGTTTTTGGAACGGAAGAGACGATAGACCATGGCTTATTGGTTTATCAGCGACACTCTTGTCTAAAGATATAACTGATGCTTGGTCATTATTTGAAATGGCTTATGGATGGAATAATAAAAAATATGATTTTAATAATCCTTCAATTGATCCCTTTGATGGACTCAAATCTAATCTTCGAGATTTCCAGGCCTCCCTAATGAATGGGCTTTCAAATCAAGAATCAACAACACTACTATCATCTCAGAAATACTTAGAAGCTAAAAAGAAACTCGAAAATAAATTACGTTCAATTATTGCAAGAACACCACCTGACAAAAGTAGAACATATAATTTTTGGGCTGCCGGCGGAAGCAATGTTCCACCTGCTCAAACTTCAGAACAATTTCCACTTAAGACTGGTATAAATGTAGTTATTGACAAATGTGCGGAGGATATATCAAGTGACCATTCTGTCTCAAAAAACTTATCTGTATTTTTAAAGTCCTCCCTCGAGGGGAAAAAGCTATTTGACCCAAATAATCAAAAAACAAACCCAACATCTTGGGGGAAAATACTAGAGATTGGAAACAAGAAAAAAAGCCCTAAACATGATTCCTTAAAAATATGGTTGGAAGATTATTACAATAAAGCCGAGAAGAAATGGTTAGATAAATCAATCTCTAATGATTTCCAGTTCAAAGTATTAATATATGTGCATCATGTTGATACCGCGAATGCTTTTAAAACAAGAAGCGAATTGATTGATAAATATGGCAAAGGTCTTCAAAATTATTTAAGAAAAAGAATGCTTAAAACCTGTCACGAATTGGCTAGATTGAATCCGAAAGTTTTTGATGGCGGTAGCTTGAATCATCCACACAGAAATATTTTCGATGAACTTGAAGAGCAGAGAGCCGACATTGAAACTTTAAAAAAACCACAGTATCTAACCCTTCTTTTAGCCGCTTTGGTTAACATGAACAAAGCAAGTGGTTTCGATTCTAAAATAGAAAGTTTCTTAACCACGGTAAGAGGACAAATAGAGCCAATAAACAGAGAAAATTTTATAAGATTTCTATCAAGATATCCTCAATTAATGAGAGATATATTGATAGATTTTAATTCCGAAGTAATAGTTTCTTTCGATGAGGAACAAAAAAGAATAAAGAAGAAAACTCATCGTCTTACTGTTGATGCTTTCTCTGTAGGTCAGATTATAAAAGATAAAGATTATGTGCAAGATATTATAAAACATGCGAATTCGATTACTTCAGAAATTCAAAAAGAAATAGGTAGATTAACTAGTGGGAAAAGAATCCCAAGAAAAGCGCAAGGTAAAGCAGTTGAATTGGTGGAGTTTTTAAAAAAAACCATCGCCGAAAATAATGAGTGGTTAAGTTATATCAAATCACTCTCTAAAAATCCTTATGGTCATTTAAAGCGATTAGAGCACAAAGCAAAATTTGATAACAAAAAGCATAGGCTTCCCCATGAAATAGCAGTTCAGACGGGACAAGATTCTGGATCTAGGGATTTCGTATTTCAGAGATTTTTGACTCCTGGAAATCCATTCATGCTTGTTTTAACAAATATAGGAACAATGGGAGTTGATTTACATCGTTTTTGTTGGGATGTCGTGCATTTTACTCCGTCTTGGTCACCTCACGAACTTGAGCAAAAGACAGGTCGTATAGACAGACCCCGAATTGGGTGGGAGGGGGTATTTGATATTGCGAAGAAAGAAGCTATAAATAAAGTAAGAGTACATTTTTTAATTTGGCCTAATACCTATGATGAGAGAATGTTGTCACGAGTTCATCTTCGTGCCCAATATTCTGAAAGACTTTTAAGCTCGAAGTCGCAAAACACTCTCGAGGAAAATACGAATTCTGAAAAAACAAAAAATCTTAATAAATTTGATCCACTAGATTTAAGGCCAAAAGGTAGTTAAAAGGCTGAAGCTCTTTTCTCTCTATTAAGTTTCTATCGCTTAACTTTTTAAATAAAATCTATCATAGGATAATATCGGGAATCTCGTTTCAGTCATTTCTTGTTTAAATCCAAGCCATCCCCTCTAACTTTTTAATCAAATTGAGGGCAAATTTCTGAACCGATTAAGCTGAGTTATGGCATATTAATTTCATTGCAGAACTCAGTCCATGAGTTCACCATTGCAGCTTGTAAATCATGTCGATCGTAAATCTTATTTTCTTTGAGATTACTTTCGTTCAATTTTATCAATTTTTATTTTTAAATTCCATAATATAGCTGACCTCGTTCTTTATTTTTTCGAATTTTATGATTTATAAAATGATTTAGAGTAATCGATTGGTTGAGTGATAGTGCCGGAAACCTCTTTTT
>DIUR01000028.1 GCA_002428265.1 Bacteriovoracaceae bacterium UBA6153 | reverse complement strand
TTGGTGCTGGTACTGTTTCTGAAATTCTAGATTAATTTTAATAAAAAAACTTGCGGTCTCTTGACAAAGGGCCGCAAAAAAAATAAAAAGTCAAAAACAAATAAGGACCAACGTATATTATGAAAGCAACAAGACTAAGAATTAAGTTACGTGCATATGATCACAAGCTTTTAGACACTTCAGTAAATGAAATCGTTCAAACTGCTAAAGAAACAGGCGCAAGAGTAGCGGGACCAATCCCTCTTCCAACTGAAATTAACAAGTTTACAGTTCTTCGTTCACCGCACATCGATAAAAAATCGCGTGAGCAGTTCGAAATGAGAACTCACAAACGTCTAGTTGACATCATCGAGCCAACTCAGCAAACAATTGATCAACTTATGAAGTTAGATCTTTCGTCTGGGGTTGACGTAGAGATTAAGTACTAGTAAAACAATTGAACTTTTGAAGTAATAAATTAATAAAAACCATGAACGCATCCCTTAGACTAGGGTGATGCTGTGGAGGAAAAAATGTCTGACGCGAAAATCGCTTTAGATGCCGTTTACGGCGTTAAAGCAGGTATGACTAGAGTATTTGATGAAAACGGGAATCACATTCCAGTTACAGTAATCAAAATTATCCCTAACCTAATCACACAAGTTAAAACTACAGAAAAAGATGGCTATACAGCTTATCAAGTAGGATTTGGCGAAAAACGTGAAGCTCTTCTAAACAAACCAAATAAAGGAATTCTAGCGAAAGCTGGTGTTTCTCAAAACGTAACTCACTTTGCTGAAATTAAGGCAGATGCAGTTGATGCTGCTAACCTTGGTAAAGAGATTGATGTTGCTGTTTTTACACCAGGTGCATACGTTGATGTTACAGGTGAATCTAAAGGTAAAGGTTTTGCCGGAGTTATGAAACGTTATAACTTCCGTGGTGGACCAGCATCTCACGGTTCTCACTTTCACAGAAGAGTGGGTTCTATCGGTAACAGAGCAACTCCAGGACGTGTATTCCGCGGTAAAAAAATGCCAGGACACATGGGTGTTGATAAGAAGACAGTACAAAACATTGTTGTTGTTGAAGTAAATCAAGCAAAAGGCTACCTACTACTTAAGGGATCAGTTCCTGGTGGGAAAGAAGGATTTATCAAAATAACAAAAGCTCTTAAAAAAGCATAAGAAGCAATTAGGTAGAGGTCTAAAATGACAGAATTAAACGTATTAAATAACAAGTTTGAAAGCAAAGAAAAAATCAAAGTTGACTTTGAATTTTCTCCTGAAGCTATCAATGTTCCTGTTGTTCACCAGGTAGTTAAAGCTACTCTTGCTGGAAGAAGACAAGGAAATGCACATACTAAAACTAAAGCAGAAGTTCGCGGTGGTGGTAAGAAGCCATTTAAGCAAAAAGGTACTGGTAACGCTCGTCAAGGGTCTACTAGATCTCCTTTAATGCCAGGTGGTGGTACTGTTTTCGGACCAAGAAAAAGATCATTCGAACAAAAAGTTAACAAGAAAGTTGTACTTAACGCTCTTAAGTCAGTACTTGTTGATAAGCAATTAGCTGGAAAGTTAATCATCGTTGATACACTTACTTCTAACGGGAAAACAAAAGAAATGGCGACTCTTTTAGAGTCAAAAAATCTTTCTAATTCACTAGTAGTAACTCTAGATTCAGCAAGTTTAGCAATCAGAGCTGTAAAGAATTTAAGAACTGCGAAAGGCCTTGGTGTGGATAACATCAGCGTTTACGAAGCAGTTAAATATGAAAATTTAATTATTGAAAAGTTAGCGTTTGAAAAGCTAACTAACAAGTTGGTGTAATCATGGCTGCAATAAACGACGTAATTGTAAAACCTCTTATCACAGAAAAAATTTCAGCTGACTCTGAAGCAAATAATCGCTACGGATTCGTTGTAAGTTTAAAAGCTAATAAGAACCAAATTAAAAATGCTGTTGAAGCTTTTTATGATGTAAAAGTAATTGCAATCAAAACTGCAGTTATTCCAGGTAAAACAAAGAGAACTGCAAAGTCTCATAAGAAGACATCTTCTTATAAGAAAGCTCTTGTGCAATTAGCACAAGGCCAGAAGATTGAGTTTTTTAAAGGAATCTAATTTTTAAAGGATTGTTAAGGAATATTTATGGGAATTACAAAATTTAAGCCGGTCACACCGACACTTAGAAAAAAGCAAGTAATGAACAGCAAAGATCTGACTAAAGACTTTGTTCCTTCAAAAAAGCTTCTAGCGCCAAAAAAATCAATTGCTGGTAGAAACAGCGATGGCCGTATTACTACTCGTCACAGAGGCGGTGGAGTAAAACGTAAATACAGAATCATCGATTTCAAAAGAAATAAACTTGATATCCCTGCAACTGTTAGAGCAATCGCGTACGATCCAAACCGTACATGTAACATCGCTCTAGTTGTATACGCTGATGGAGCAACAAACTTCATTCTAGCTCCACTTGGACTATCTGTTGGTGATGTTATCATTTCTTCAGTATCAGCCGATATTAAAGTTGGTAACTCAAAACTTCTAAGTGATATGCCAATTGGTACACTTGTACACAATGTTGAGCTATCTCCAGGTGCAGGCGGACAAATTGCTCGCTCAGCTGGATCATATGTTCAAGTTATGGCGAAGGAAGAAGACTCAGTTCTTCTAAGAATGCCATCAGGTGAATTAAGAAAAGTTAAATCAAACTGTCGCGCTACAATCGGACAAGTTGGTAACCTGGACCACGAAAAAGTTAACCGCGGTAAAGCTGGTATCACAAGAAAACTTGGTATCAGACCTACAGTTCGCGGTGTTTCTATGAACCCTGTCGATCACCCGTTGGGAGGTGGAGAAGGAAGAACATCAGGTGGACGTCACCCTGTTACTCCGTGGGGATTACCTACTCGTGGATATAAGACACGTAAGAATAAGAGAACTGATAAATTTATCGTTAAGAGAAGAAAGTAATAATTAGGGAGTTTTGATATGGCTCGTTCACTTAAGAAGGGACCTTTCGTAGATACACATTTGCTTAAAAAAGTAGCAGCGCTTTCGGGCGAAGCTAATAAAGCATCTAAAGTAATTAAGACATGGTCACGTCGTTCAACTGTAGTTCCTGAATTTATCGGGATCACGTTTGCTGTACATAATGGGAAGAAATTCATTCCTGTTTACGTAACAGACAACATGATTGGCCACAAGCTGGGAGAATTTTCTATTACTAGAACTTTCCACGGTCATGGCGCTGATAAGAAAGTAACTAAGAAATAATTAATTAGAGAGAGGGGCTTATGGCCATTAAAGTAAAAAACAGTAACGTTGGAATCGCGCCTAGAAAAGTTAGACAGGTATGCGACCTAGTAAGAAACAAAAAAGCTTCTGAAGCTATCAAAATCTTAAGATTTTGCGAGAAGAAAGAAATTGCAATCGTTCTTACTAAGCTAATCAATAGTGGTCTTGCGATCGCTAACGAAGCTAATAAATACGACCTAGAAAATCTAGTTATTGGAACAATCTTCGCAGACGAAGGTCCAATGCAAAAAAGAATTATGCCAAGAGCACAAGGTCGCGCTTACAAAATTAGAAAAAGATCAAGCCACGTAACTGTGGTTTTAAAAGAAGCATAGGTAGGAAATAATGGGACAAAAAGTACATCCTTACGGTTTTAGACTAGGGTACATCAAAACTTGGCACTCAAGCTGGTATGCAAAAGATAGATATGCTGAGCTTCTTCATGAAGACATTAAGATGAGAGCATATATCGAAAAAACTATGAAAGCTGCTGCAGTTGCAAGCATCGATATCTCTAGAACTTCTGACCAAGTAAAAGTTACAGTCAATACAGCTAAGCCTGGTATTGCTATTGGAAAGAAAGGAACTGGGATCGAAAAAATAAGAAACGATCTTAAGAAGATGACAACTGGAACTTTAATTTTCAACATTGCTGAAGTTAAAAGACCAGATGCAGACGCAAAGCTAATCGCTGAAAACATCGCTCAACAGCTTGAGAAACGTGTTGCTTTCAGAAGAGCAATGAAAAAAGTTATGCAGTCTGCTTTCAGGGCAGGCGTTAAAGGTATCAAAGTAAGAACATCAGGCCGTCTTGGTGGAGCTGAAATGGCAAGAACTGAAGGGTACGCTGAAAGAAAAGTTCCTCTTCATACTTTAAGAGCAGATATCGATTACAACACAGCTGAAGCATTTACAACTTTTGGAATCATTGGTGTAAAGGTTTGGGTTTATAAGGGCGAGATCTATAAATAGTATTTATAGTTTTTAAATAAGGTAGAGGTTTCTCATGTTAAGTCCTAAAAGAGTAAGATTTAGAAAACAACAGAAAGGTAGAATGATGGGTGCTGCTACACGCGGTAACACTATCGTTAATGGGGAGTTCGCTCTTCAGGCTACTGGATGTGGATATATCACAAACAGACAAATTGAAGCAGCTCGTATCGCGATTTCAAGAAAAATGAAGCGCGGTGGAAATATGTGGATCAAGATCTTCCCGGATAAGTCGCTTTCAAGAAAGCCGGCTGAAGTACGTATGGGTGGGGGTAAAGGTTCTCCTGAGACATGGGTAGCAGTTATCAGACCAGGAAGAATTTTGTTCGAAGTTGGTGGCCTTGATGCAGAAACGAGCTTAGCAGCGCTAAGACTTGCTATGTATAAATTACCAATCAAGACAAAACTTGTTAAAAAAGAAGACATGGTTGCTAAAGAAGCCTTGTCTTAATAAGAAAAAGATGTAATAAGGCGCAAGCCGATAAATTTATTTTGGAATTGAAATATGATCACACTTGATGACGTAAAGAAATTAAACGCAAAAGACGTTCAAAAGAAACTTTTTGAATTAAAAAAAGAGATGCTATCTCTTAAAATTCAAAACTCTGTATCTGGTGCAGAAAAACCACACAGAAAGCAACTTCTTAAAAAAGATATTGCAAGACTTTTGACATTTAGCCAACAGCTAAGCAAATAGGATATTGAAGATGACTACAGAAGTAAAAACACTTACAAAAAAGACTCTAACTGGAACTGTTGTTAGCGATAAGAACGAGAAAACAGTTGTTGTTAAAGTAACAAGAAGATTCAAAGATCCAGTTTACAGTAAATTCGTAAGCTCATCTAAGAAGTACCATGTTCACGACGAAGCTTCTAAAGCTAAGTTAGGTGACACTGTTACAATTATTGAATCACGTCCGTACTCAAAATTAAAAAAATGGGAACTGTTTAAAGTTAACTAAGGGATAAAGTTATGATCCAAATGCAAAGTAATCTAGATGTTGCTGATAACTCTGGAGCTAAAGTTGTTACATGTTTTAAAGTACTAGGTGGTTCAAAAAGAACTTCAGCTGGTATTGGAGATATTATCGTAGTTGCAGTTCAACAAGCTGTTACTGGCGGTAAGATTAAGAAGGGTGATGTTAAGAAGGCAGTAATCGTAAGAACTGTTTACCCTGTTAGAAGAGAAGATGGATCATACATCCAATTCGACACTAACTCAGTAGTAATTATCAATAACGCTAATGAGCCTGTCGGAACTCGTATTTTTGGGCCAGTAGCTAGAGAGTTAAGAGGAAGAAATTTCACAAAAATTTGTTCACTTGCTCCAGAAGTTCTTTAATAGTTTAGAAGGTATAAGAGTTTATGAAAAAATTAAAAGTAAATGACGAAGTAATCGTAACAACTGGTAAAAGCGCCGGAAAAACAGGAAAGATTCTTTCTTTAAATAGAAAGACTAATAAACTTGTTGTAGAAGGTGTTAACGAAGTAAAGAGATCGATGAAGCCAAGTCAACAAAACCCAGAGGGCGGATTTGTAACAAAGAGTTTACCTCTTCATGCAAGTAACGTATCTCTAATCAGCCCAAAAACGAAGAAGCCTACAAAGGTTAAGTTCACGGTTGGAAAAGATAATAAAAAATCTAGAGTTTCTAAAGCGTGTGGCGCTGTAATTTAATAGGGAATTTTTATGAGCAGAATGAAAGACATATATAAAGCAGAAGTTGTGCCAGCTCTTGTAAAGAAGTTTGGTTACAGTAACGTACACATGATTCCAAAGATTGAAAAAATCGTTGTTAACTGTGTAACTAAAGATGCAGTATCTAACTCAAAAGTTGTTGATACTATCGTTAACGATCTTGGGGCCATCACTGGTCAAAAGCCGGTTATCGCTAGAGCAAAAACTTCAATCGCATCATTTAAAGTAAGAGAGGGTATGCCTTTAGGTGCTTCTGTTACTCTACGTGGCGAAAAGATGTATGAATTTCTTGATAGATTAATTTCTATCTCTCTTCCACGTGTAAGAGACTTTAGAGGTGTTTCTTCTAAAGGATTTGATGGAAAAGGAAATTATACTCTTGGTCTAAAAGAGCAAATTATCTTCCCAGAAATTAACTACGATAAAGTAGATAAAATAAGAGGCTTAGGGATTTCTATCGTTACATCTGCAAAGACAAACGACGAAGGAAGAGAGCTTTTAACATTGATTGGTATGCCTTTTAGAAAATAATGGAGTTATGAATGGCTAGATTAGCTAAAATTATTGCAAACGATAAAAAACCTAAGTTCCAAGTAAGACACAGAAATAGATGCGAAAACTGTGGAAGACCTAGAGCTTTCATTAGAATGTTTAAACTGTGCAGAGTGTGCTTCAGAAACCTATCTCTTAAGGGTATGGTTCCTGGTGTAACTAAGTCTAGCTGGTAATTTAAGGATACAGAGGAAAATATGATTACAGATCCAATTTCAAACATGCTTACTTCTATCAGAAATGGTAACAGTGCTGGTCACGAGAAAGTAGAATTTCCAGCTAGCAAAATTAAAGCAGCTATCTGCAAAGTTTTAAAAGACGAAGGTTATATCAAGTCTTTCAAGATTATCGCAAAAGCTCCAAATGATATCAAAATCAAAGTTGTCCTTAAAGAAGGTGCAATCGTTGGTGTAAGTAGAGTTTCAAGACCTGGTCTAAGAAGATACAATAGCTACGATTCATTCACACGTGTTATGAGTGGTCTTGGTATTTCTGTAGTTTCTACTTCAAAAGGTGTTATGTCATCTAGAGAAGCGAAGAGAAATAAAGTTGGCGGAGAAGTTCTCTGCAACGTTTGGTAGGAGTTTAAATCATGTCACGTATTGGTAAACATCCAGTAAATATTCCTGAGAAAGTTGAAGTTACACTTAAAGATGGCCTAATCACTGTAAAAGGTGCAAAAGGTACTTTGACTCATAAATTAAATAGCAATGTTGTTGTTACTATCGAAGGTAAGGCAATTACTGTAGCTCCAAAAGACGAATCTGCTGAAGCAAGATCTCAATGGGGAACAGCTCGTACACTAGTTAGCAACATGGTTGTTGGTGTAAGTGCAGGTTTCGTAAAGTCTCTTGAGTTTACAGGTGTTGGTTATAAGGCAGCTGTTAATGGTACAACTCTTAACCTTTCATTAGGTTACTCTCATCCAATCGACTTTCCACTTCCTGTAGGAATTACAGCGAAAGTTACAAAGAACCAGATTGATATTGAAGGTTCAAATAAAGAATTGGTTGGTCAGGTTGCTGCAAAAGTTAGATCTTTCAGAGAGCCAGAGCCGTACAAAGGTAAGGGCGTTAAGTATACGACTGAGACAATTATTAGAAAAGCTGGTAAAGCTGGCGGTAAAGGTAAGTAATAAATTAATTAAATCAAATTAATTATCTAATGGGATTATTATAATGAGAAAGCAGTACGGAAAATTAGTAAACAAGAAAGACCAGCAAAGACAGAAGAGGCGTCTTACGATTAGAGCGAAAATCAGTGGAACAACTGAAAGACCTCGTATCGTAGCGACTAGATCGAATAAGCATATCTCTGTTCAAGTTATTGATGATACAAAATCAATCAGCTTGTTCACAGTAAGCACTTTCGGTAAAGCTGCTGCAGCTGATAGCTGTAACATCGAAGGCGCTAAAAAAGTTGGTGCTAAAGTTGCTGAAGTTATGAAGTCTAAAAATCTTAACACTGCTGTATTTGATAGAGCAGGTTATAGATACACAGGTGTAGTTGCTGCACTTGTTCAAAGCATTAGAGAAAGCGGAATCCAGGTTTAGGAGATCATATGTCTGAAGAAATTTCGGTAATTGAAGAATTAGAAACTGAAGGTGGCGATAACAAAAAAGGTCCACGCGGTAAAAGAGGCCAAGGCGCTCCGGCTCCCAAGAAAAAGGCACCTGGTGCAGGAACAGAACTTGAAGAAAGAGTTGTTGCTGTTAATCGTGTAGCTAAAGTTGTAAAGGGTGGTAGAAGATTTTCTTTCTCTGCACTTATGATCGTTGGTGATAAAAAAGGTAAAGTTGGATACGGTTTAGGAAAAGCAAAAGAAGTTCCTGAAGCTATCAGAAAAGCAACTCAAGAAGCTTATAAAAATATGATTACTGTTCCTCTTGATAACGGAACAATTCCTCACGAAATCTTAGGTGAATTCGATGCAGGTAAAATCCTATTTAAGCCAGCTGCAAACGGTACAGGGGTAAAGGCTGCAGGTGCATGTCGTTCGATCCTTGAGCTTGCAGGTGTACATAATATTTTAACTAAATCTCTACGCGGGAATAACCCGCACAATATCGTAAAAGCAACTTTCAAGGCTTTAAAAGAGCTAAGATCAGTTGATATGATTGCAAAAGCTAGAGACAAAGACCCTAAGGGTCTTAGATCTAAAAACTAATTTAGGAAATTTTTATGGCTAAAACATCAGCAAAAATAAAAGTAAAGCTTATTAAGGGACTACCTAGTACAACTAAGGGAGTTCAAGCAAACGTACGTGGATTAGGATTAAGAAAAATCGGTCAAACGGTTGAACTTGAAAATACTCCAAGTGTTAGAGGGATGATTAAAAAAGTCATCTATATGTTAGAAATTAAAGAATAGTTGTTCGTAAGAATATAGAGGAATTTGTCATGTTAACTTTAAATAATTTACAGAGCCCAAAGGGTGCAAACAAAAATACAAAAAGACTTGGTCGTGGACAAGCTTCTGGTCAAGGTACTCAAGCTGGTAAAGGACATAAAGGTCAAAAAGCTAGAAAGAGTGGTCACGTAAGATCAGGGTTTGAAGGTAACAATCTTCCTCTGTATATGAGACTTCCTAAGCGTGGATTCAATAACGTTAGATTCGCGGATCCGTTCGCAGTTGTAACGCTTGAAAACATCGAAGCTAAGTTTGCAAAATCTGAAACAGTTAATAGAGAGTCTTTAATCACTAAAGGTCTTCTATCTGGTATCAATAAATCTTTAAAAATCAAAGTTATCGGCAATATTGCATTGACGAAAGCGCTTAAATTTGAGGAAATTACTAAGTTCTCAAAGAAAGCACTTGAATCAATCCAAAACAGTTCTGGAACTGTTAAGTAGTTTAGGAAAAAACTAATATGTCGACTTCTCAAGGAAAGATAGAAGAACTTAAGAAACGAATTTTTTATACATTTCTTTTGCTGCTAGTTTACAGACTAGCAGCTCAAGTTCCTGTTGCTGGTGTTAATGCTTCTGCATTAGCGTCTTACTTCTCAGAAGGCGGCGGTGGAATATTCGATCTAGTTAATACGTTCAGCGGTGGTGCGTTTAAGCGTTTCTCGGTGCTTGCACTTGGAATCATGCCATACATCACTACATCAATCATCTTCAGCTTATTAGGTGAAGTTGTACCTCAAATCCAAGAAATGCAGGAAGACAGCGAAGGAAATAAGAAGATCCAGAAGTGGACTCGTTATGCTTCAGTTCTTCTTTGTTGTATTCAAGGCTACGGTATGGCCGCTGTGTTTGAAGGCTTCAGAAGCCCAACAGGTGTTCCACTTATTAATGAACCAGGAATGCTATTTAGATTAACTACTATGATCACTCTTGCTGGTGGGACAATGTTCCTTCTTTGGTTAGGGGAGAGAATCACTGAGTTTGGTCTTGAAAATGGTGTTTCTTTAATTATCTTTACAGGTATTGCTGTTGAGCTACCGGCTGAATTTTTCCAAAAAGTAACTCTATTTAGAAATGGGGAGCTTTCAGGATGGAACTTGGCAATGGGTGTAGCGATTATCGCAATCTCTCTATACATTGTTTCATATGTTGAAAGTGCGTTTAGAAATATTCCAGTTCAATATGCTAAAAAAGTTGTGAATAACAAAGTTTACGGTGGAGCTCAAAATCTTCCACTAAGACTAGATACTGGTGGGGTAATGCCTCCAATTCTTGCAAGTTCACTTTTAGCTGCTCCAGCAACTCTGGCGAACTTTGTTCCGGCCGGAAGTGTAATGAAGCCTTACGTAGATACGATTCACCAATCGTTAATGCCAGGTCAACTTCTGTTTAACCTAGTGTTCGCTTTATTGATTTTCTATATGTCTTTCTTTTATGCTCCAATTCAGTTTAAAACTAAAAAGGTTACTGAAATGCTAGCTAAGAACAATGCTTTTATCCCAGGGATTAGACCAGGTGATAAAACTAAAGACTATCTAGACTTCGTACTTAATAGAGTAACTTTCTTTGGTGCACTTTTCTTGATCGTGGTTTGTATTCTTCCTTCAGTTATTACTGGAAGCCATTCGCGCTTCGAAGGTACTTCGCTTCTGATCATGGTATCTGTTGCAATGAGAGTAATGTTAAACGTTCAGACATTTATGTATTCTGATAAATATGAGACCGCCTTTAAGAGTAAAGGAAAATACAACGGTCCGAATAGAAGGTTTTAGTTAATGAAACCTCATTTGATCATCCTTGGAGCTCCTGGTTCAGGAAAGGGAACACAGGCTGCAAAACTAGTTGAGAAAGGCTTTAAGCACGTATCGACAGGTGATCTTTTAAGAAGTGAAATTGCAAAAGGTAGTGAATTAGGCCAGAAAGTCTCGGAGATAATATCTAGAGGTGATTTGGTAGACGATAGAACCGTATTGGCCCTCTTAAAAGCTAATTGTGACGTAGACAAAGTTAGCTATATTTTTGATGGGTTCCCACGTAATATTGCCCAGGCTGAAATGCTTGAGGCTGAGCTGCTACAGGGAAGAAAAACCTTAGCTGTTTATTTTAAAATTGACTTGAGCATCCTTATTTCACGTGTCGTCAACAGAAGAACGTGTGGCAATTGTGGAGAGATTTATAATCTTCAAACAAAGGCTCCAAAGGCTTCTGATACATGTGATAAGTGCGGATCAGTCGGAACTCTTAAGCAGAGAAAAGATGATACTGAAGAAGTAGTTTCTAATCGCTTACAGATTTTCAAAGATACCGTAGATCCAATGCTTGCCTTCTATAAATCGAAGGGAGTTTTGGTCGAGATTGATGCATCAATGCAAGAAAAAGATGTCTTTAAAGAATTAGAAAACGTAATTAGATAACAGAATAAAGTGATCGAAATATAGCTCTTGCTTTATGGGATTATTTTAGGATATACAACCTATTTTAGGGGAATATGACAGATAAAGATATTATCGAAGTAGAAGGCGAAGTTACTGAACTTTTACCTAATACAAAATTTCGTGTGAAATTACCTAATGGGCACATCATTATTGCTCACATTAGCGGGAAGATGCGCATGCACTTTATCAAGATTTTACCTGGAGATAAGGTTCTAGTTGAAATTAGTAAGTACGATTTAACTAAAGGTAGAATAACTTACAGAAGTAAGTAGTTGTAGCGGGGATTATATGAAAGTTAGAGCTTCAGTAAAAGTAATCTGTAAAGATTGCAAAGTAATTAAAAGAAAAGGTGTTTTAAGAGTTGTTTGTAAAGCTTCTCCAAAACATAAACAGAGACAAGGGTAAGAGGGATATATGGCAAGAATTTTAGGGGTAGATATTCCAAGAAATAAAGCAATGAGAATTGCACTTCAATCCGTTTATGGGGTTGGACCAAAAGTAGCTATGGACGTTTTAATTGCTTCTGCAATTGATCCAGAAAAAAGCTCAAATGATATTTCTGAAGAAGAAGTTCAAACAATCAGAAAGCACCTTGAAGAAGGACATGTGGTTGAAGGGGATCTTCGTCGTGAAATCGGTCTTAACATTAAGAGACTAAAAGATATGGCATGCTATAGAGGCGTTCGTCATAGAAGAAGTCTTCCAGTAAGAGGACAAAGAACGCATACAAACGCTAGAACGAGAAAAGGTCCTGCGGTTGCAATTGCTGGTAAGAAATCAATTAAATCACTTAAATAATTAAGGTAATTTTATGGTAAAAAAAGTTGTTAAGAAAAAAGTAAAAAAGAACGTCTCTCATGGTATTTGCCATATTCAGGCTTCTTTCAATAATACAATTGTAACTTTCACTGATCCTCAAGGGAACGCTCTTGCTTGGGCAAGTGCTGGTCAATTAGGATTCAGAGGATCTAAAAAGTCGACTCCGTTCGCTGCTCAAACTGCTTCTCTTGAAGCTGCAAAAAGAGCTGTTGAACATGGATTAAACTCTGTTGAAGTAAGAGTAAAAGGTCCAGGAGCAGGTAGAGAAAATGCTATTAGAGCACTTCTTGGCGCTGGGATCAGAATTATTTCTGTATCTGACAGAAGCCCTATTCCACACAATGGATGTAGAGCACCGAAGAGAAGAAGAGTTTAATTTCTATTTAAGGAGACTTTAGAATGGATAATTTTACAGCTAAAAACTGGAATAGCATGATTAGACCGGTAGCTCTAGAAGCAGAAAGCGAAAGCTTAAGAAACGATTACGGAAAATTCGTAGCAAAGCCACTTGAGCGCGGTTACGGCCAGACTCTTGGGAACTCTCTTAGAAGAGTTCTACTTTCTTCTCTTCAAGGAGCAGGAATTGTAGCTATTAGAGTTGAAGGTGTTGAACATGAGTTCGGTACAATCAATAACGTTAAAGAAGAAGTTTCAGAAATCATTCTTAACTTAAAAGAAGTTAGATTTAAAATTTCTGGAAGAGAAGATACTGTTCTAGTTCTTGAGAAATCAGGAGAAGGTCCGGTAAGAGCTTCAGATATCGTAACAAACGCTAACGTAGAAATTCTTAACCCGAATCACGTTATCGCTAACATTTCTTCAGGTGGATCACTTAAGGTTGAACTTAAAGTTGCACGTGGAAAAGGTTACGTAACTGCAGTTGATAACAAAGATGAATATGAACTTCCAGTTGGATGGATCTATTTAGATACACTTTTCTCGCCTGTTTACCGTGTAAACTATTCTGTTACAAACACTCGTGTTGGTAAGAGAACAGACTTCGATAAACTTACGCTTGAAGTTTGGACTAACTCAGGTATCAACCCAGCTGATTCAATTGCTTTCGCAGCTAAGATTTTAAGAGACCAGCTTGCTGTGTTCTTAACTTTCGAAGATGAAGAGCAAGTTGTAAAACACGATTCTAAGCCAATCGCTGTTTCATCACCTACAAACAATGCGCTTCTTAAGCCAGTATCTGAACTTGAACTTTCAGTTCGTTCAGCAAACTGTTTACAGAATGCTAACATTAAGTATATCTACGAACTAGTTTCGAAGACAGAAGGTGAAATGCTAAGAACTAAGAACTTCGGAAGAAAGTCTTTAAATGAAATTAAAGAAATTCTTACGAGCATGGGTCTTGGTCTTGGAATGAAAGTTGATAGCTTAATGAAAGATATGCAAGACGGTAAGACTGTAGGTAAGAACTAAGATTTTTAATATTTAGGTGGGATTATGAGACACGGGAATCACAAATATACTTTAGGCGTAAAGCCAGCTCACAGAGAAGCAATCATCAGAAACCTGGCGATTGAAGTAATTGAGCACAAACAAATTAAAACAACTCATGCTAGATGTATGGCACTAAGAGGATACGTTGAAAAACTAATCACTCTTGCAAAAGTTGATTCTGTTCACAACAGAAGAATCGCTTACTCTAAGCTTAACAATGACAACGCTGTAAAAGAACTTTTTGCTAACGTTGCTCCAAAGTTCAAGACTAGAAATGGTGGATACACTAGAGTTATCAAAATCGCTGAAGGGCGTGTTGGTGACAGTGCAAAGATGAGCTACTTCGCTCTAGTTGAATAGTTAAAAGATTTAATATGGAAGCCTCCTTACGGAGGCTTTTTTTTGCCTAAATTCCTTATGAAAATAAATTTTCTCCAAAAAGTTCTTCTTATTGCTGCTCTACTTGGTCTGACGTTTTTATACGGCCATTATGAGCGTAAGCAGTTTTATGGTGCCAGTGATGGAGCGCTTTCTGCGCCTGTTTTGAAGGAGCTTCCAGACTTTACTGTAATAGGTTCAAACCCTGTCGTTGAAATTAAATCTAAGGACTTTCTTGCGGGCTCAAGTGGTGCTTTTGTTCACATCTGGGGAACATGGTGCGGGCCTTGTGAAAAAGAGATGCCGGAGTTTCTCCAGTACGCGACTCGTGTTCAAGATACAGGGGTAAAGTTTTTACTCGTGGCCGTGAATGATGAAGAAGTGAAGATTAAGAAATTTCTCACGCGCTTTCCAAATATTCCAAAAAATGTGACTTTTGCTATTGATAAAGAAAATAGAGTAATGGACCAATTAGGTACGCTAAAGGTTCCGGAAACTTTCCTCTTTAATAGTACTGGAAAGCATATCAATAAATTTATTGGTCCCCAGGATTGGCTGGCGGAATCCTATGTGACTCGTCTAAGTTTTTGGCTAAATGACCAGAAAGTGGATGATCGTAAAATCGAAACTCATTAATTTTTTACAATTTTTTACCCGATAAGACCTTAAAGTGTCGGAAATTAAGAGATGGGCAAAACCTGTCTGTTAAAAGTTTCATCAATTTCTTTAAGATTTTTAGAAAAGTGCCGAAAAGTTTTACAACTATAGATGTCTTTATGAATTTAGGCATCGTGCGCTTAAGGAGAGTTGTATGATTAATTGGCAAGATATGGGTAAACTTCACGTTATCTCTAAACTAGAAGGGATTCTAGGGAAGTGGTTTGATGTTGAAATGTTTTACACAGACGCTCATGGAAAACTTTGGTCTGATCATTCTAGCAAGACATACGCTTTTAAAAGTCACTTCATGAAAGTTCAAATGCAAGCGGCTTACGGGCACGACTTCTTGGCCGAAGATATCGAAAAAATCGTAGATAAAATGGCATCAGGTAAAGATGAGATCGTTGTGTACGAATCATTCTTCAAGCACGTTAAAGGTGTGGCTTTCCCGGTGAAAGTTGAAGGTGAGTTTGCGGGAGCGGTTTTCGTTTATCCATTCGTATTAGATACAGCAACTAGTGCTGATATCGAAATGCTAAAAGCGCAGATGGTTGAACTTGGTTCAAGTGAATCAGATGCAGCGACTGCTTGTGAAAAAATTAAAAAAATGTGGCCTCGCGAACTTGAGTACGTAAAAGAACTAACAGGTTTAGTTGCGGAAGAGATGGTGAGTTTCCACGATGAGATTACAAAAAGAGAAGAGCAGATTCATGCACTGAGCTCTGAAGTTGGTGAGAAGTACAGATACCATGCGATGATTGGTAAATCGAAAAAGATGCAGCAGATTTATTCTCTTCTAGAGAAAATTTCTTCATCTGAATCATCTGTTTTAATCCAAGGTGAAAACGGAACTGGTAAGGAACTTGTTGCTAAGGCCATCCACTTCTATTCTCCAAGAAAAGAAAAAATGTTTTTAGCTGTTAACTGTTCAGCGTTTAACGACAACCTTCTAGACTCGGAGTTATTCGGTCACATGAAAGGATCGTTTACTGGTGCAGTTAAAGATAAAAAAGGTCTATTTGAAACAGCTAACGGTGGAACACTGTTCCTGGATGAAATCGGGGATACGACTCTCTCAATGCAGGTAAAACTTCTGCGTGTACTTCAGGAAGGAACATATCTTCCAGTTGGAGCCACTGCACCTAAAAAAGTAGACGTGAGAATCGTTGCGGCCACAAATAAAAATCTTAAAGAGATGATGGCAAAAGGTGAGTTCAGAGAAGATTTATATTACAGAATTAACGTAATCAACGTTGGTCTTCCACCTCTTCGTGAGCGTGGAGATGATATTCCGGTTCTTATGGATTTTTTCCTTAAGAAGAGATGTGATGAATCTGGAAAAGCTCTTAAAACATTTGCAAAAAAATGTATGGAGAAGATGTTGGATTATCCATGGCCAGGTAACGTTCGTGAACTAGAAAACGAAGTTGAAAGACTTGTGGTTTTAGCTGGTGACGAGAAGATGATTGGGCCAGAAAATCTTAGCCCACGTATTACAGATTTTGGAGCTTCGGCTGAACCAGCATTTAAAGGTGTTGATACAGAAGGAACTTTGAGAGAGGCCCTTGAGCAGTTAGAAATTATGATGATCAGAGAAGGACTGAAGAGATGTAACTTTAACAAGTCGAAGCTTGCAAAAGAGCTGGATATCTCGAGAGCAAGTTTGATCATGAAAGTTGACAAATATGGACTGGATAAACGAGTAAAGGCCGCTTAAGATTCAATAAAACTGAATAATAGAGTTCTGGCACTCGCCAAGAATTCTATTATTCAGTATAATTTATTTAATGCAATCATTTAAAAATTCTCTGACGTTAAAATTATTTTTTTGTTGTGTGCTTTTGGGAGTACTTGGTAGTTTTAAAATTAAAACTGCTGAAGCTTCAATGAATGAGGATACAGCAAAATTATTTTTTAATATTCATGATTTTGCCTTACAGGATACTGATGGCAAGCTTCACCAGTTTTCACGTAAAATAAATTCTAGGTTTGTTGTTCTTTATTCCTATTGCATCGGATGTCCGATTGCCAGAAAAAATCTTCCCGAATTAAGGGCCTTGAAAACACAGTTTAAAAAGAAAGATGTCGATTTTTATTTTATCGATTCAGCAGCACAAGATACTCGTGAGGCCCTCAAAGAAGAAATTGAAAAGTATAAACTTCCGTTTCCAGTTTTGATTGATGAAACTCAAGAGATAACCAGACAGTTAAAAATAAATCGCACAGCTGAAGTTCTTGTTGTCGATATGAAGAATTTTAAGATTATGTACCGAGGTCCTGTAGATGATAAACAAGGCTATTCAACTGAGAAAGCGAGTGCTTCAAAAGAGTATTTAAAAAATGCGTTGCAGGCACTGCTTAAGAATAAAAAAGTTAAAAATCCTTATGTGAAATCTTTAGGGTGCGCTTTATCGATTCGAGTCAGGCACGACGTCACCTATTATAAAAACATTGCTCCTATATTAGAAATGAAATGTGCAACTTGCCACGTGGCCAGAGCAACTCCGCCAAGTAATTTTTTTACTTATGGTGGGGCAAAAAACTGGTCGACAATGATTAAAGAAGTTATTCAAACAGAGCAGATGCCTCCATGGGAAGCTGACCCAGAATTGCATCAAGTATCGAATCAAATTTCTCTTACAAAACAAGAAAAAGAAGAAATTTATTCGTGGATAGATTCAGGAATGCCTGAAGGAAAAAAAGAAGATTATAAGAAAGTAGAAATCGTAGAAGGTATCGAGAACGTAGTCAAAAATAAAAGTGATTACAATGGCAGCTACCAGATGAAATCCGCTGTGAGCGTCAAGGCAGATGCTAAAATCAATTGGCACTATGAGCTTGTGGACGTTAACAATGGTGAAGACTACTGGATTAATTCCGTTAATATAGACGCAGAATTATCAAATGATAATCTTATCCAGCATATTCAATTGATAGTGGCGAAAGAAGAAATTCCAGAAATTGGTCTGGGAAAAAATGAGTTTCTCCCTGTTGAGGCACTTAAAAAGATTCATAGTCTCGTAAATGTTCCGAACCAAAATAGTATTATTTCCAGCAATTACACTGATAAGGCCCATCGTATTCCTAAGGGAGCGAAGATCTATCTTCAAGTACATTTTGCAAAAACAGGTAGAGATGAAACTGCAAACATCAAAGTTTTATTTAATAAATTTTTAAAGAAAGGGAATCTTAAAGAAATTTTTTACGATCCAAGGTCAGCAATCGAAGACTTTAAAATTCCAGCTAACAATGAATCTTTTGTTTTAAAAAAAGACATACGTTATGAACGAGATGTTATCCTCTTCAGACTTGGTCCACACATGCACGTCAGAGGTGCGCATGCGAAAGCTTATTTGAAAGGGCCTGATGATCTTCATCCAAAACTTATTTATAGCGCGCGATATATTTTTAAAAATCGTAGAACTTATGAGTTGAGTGAGCCTATTCGTATCAAAGCAGGATCAGTATTAACGACAGAGTTTGAGTATGATAACTCAGCTGCTAACCCTGCTAGGATTGATCACAATAAAGTTGTGGGCTGGGGAGAGGATGCCTACACAGGCGAGATGATGTTAATGCATCTATTTTATTTAAAAGAAATTTAACTTCTGCTGCAGCGTATCTGTAAAAAACCTAATAATACTATGCCACTATGACGCACTATAAGTAGCCTCATAAGAAATGACAGTATAAAATGCCGTCTTCTTTAGGAGGTTTTTTTATGTCTCAGACCCAAACCCTGGAAGGGAAGCGCGAGCTATTGCTTAAACTCAGACACGAATCTGAAATTGGTGGTGGCGAAGCCAGAATTAAAAAACAACATGAACAAGGAAAGTTTACAGCTAGAGAGCGTATTGAGCGTCTAGTTGATCCTAATTCATTTTTAGAATTTGATCGTTTTGTAATCAGCAAACAAGCAGCTATGGGAAAAGGAGAGTCTTTTCTTGGTGATGGTGTTGTTACTGGTGTTGCTACGATCAACGGACAAAAAGTTGCACTATACTCTCAAGACTTTACTTGTTTTGGTGGATCTCTAGGATCTGCTCACGCTAGAAAAATCTGCAAGATTATGGACTTCGCTCTTGAAAACAGAATCCCGATGATCGGGATGAATGATTCAGGTGGAGCTCGTATTCAAGAAGGTGTTGAAGGTCTTGCTGGGTACGGAGAAATTTTCTACAGAAACGTAAAGTGTTCTGGTGTAATTCCTCAAATCTCATTAATCCTTGGACCTTGTGCTGGTGGAGCGGTTTATTCTCCTGCTCTAACAGATTTCATTTTCATGGTTGATAAATCTTCATACATGTTTGTTACAGGCCCTGAAGTTATTAAAACAGTAACTCACGAAGAAGTAACGAAAGAGCAACTTGGTGGAGCTAGTGCTCACTCTGAGAAATCTGGTGTTGCGCAATTTAAAGTAGCAAGCGAAGATGAGTGTTTCGAGAGAGTGCGCGAGCTTCTTTCATACATTCCTCATGCAAACTTTACAAAAGCGACTCCTAAATACACGTCGGATACAATCTATCGCGACAACGTAAAAATTAAAGAAACAGTTCCAGCTAATCCGAAAAAACCATACGACATGAAAGAGATTATCTTTGACGTTGTAGACGATGCTCAATTTTTAGAAGTTCATAAAGACTACGCTAAAAACATCATCGTAGGTTTTGCTTCTGTTGGTGGAATTAAAATCGGAATCGTTGCTAATCAGCCTGCTGTTTTAGCTGGGGTACTTGATATTGCTTCCAGTGAAAAAGCTGCAAGATTCGTTAGATTCTGTGACGCTTTTGATATTCCTATTTTAACTTTAGTAGACGTTCCAGGATTCCTTCCAGGAACTAACCAAGAGTTTGGTGGTATCATTAAGCACGGATCAAAACTTCTTTATGCATATTCAGAAGCAACTGTTCCTCTTATCTCAATCATTACTCGTAAGTCTTATGGTGGTGCTTATTTAGTTATGGCATCAAAACACATTAAGACTGACGTTAACTTAGCTTATCCGACTGCTGAAATTGCAGTTATGGGAGCTGAGGGTGCTGTTAATATTATTAACAGAGGTGATCTTGAAGGATTAACTGGAAAAGCTTTTGACGATAAAAAAGCACAGTTAATTGCTGACTATGAAGAGAAGTTTGCTAATCCGTACAGAGCGGCTGAACTTGGATTCATGGATGCTATTATCCTTCCGGAAGAAACTCGCAAGAGAGTTTATGAATACCTGATCGCTCTTAAAAATAAGAAGCAGGAAAAACCTAAACGTAAACACGGGAACATCCAACTATGAGTAAGATTACTTCAGGAACGAAAAGAATTCTTATCATTAACCGTGGAGAGATTGCCGCTCGTATCGCTAAGGCGTGTCGCGAGCTAGGTCACACTGCTGTTGGAGTTTGGACGGATAATGAAGTTCAAGCAAAACACTTAGAAGTTTGTGATGAATGGGTACGCCTTCCAGGTTCTACTAATGCTGAGACTTATTTAAATATTCCGAATATTTTAGAAGTTTGTAAAAAATATCAAATTGATGGTGTTCACCCAGGATACGGATTCTTATCAGAGAATACTGAGTTCTCTCAGGCCCTTGTTGATAACGGAATCGTTTGGATTGGACCGCACCCAGAAGCTGTTAGAGTTATGGGTGATAAAGCTGTTTCAAAAGAATTTGCGAAGAAAGTTGGGATGCCGGTTGTTCCAGGCTCTACTGGACCGGTTAAAACTGTTGAAGAAGCCATCAAAATTGGTAACGAAATCAAATATCCAATTCTACTAAAGGCCGTTGCTGGTGGTGGTGGACGCGGAATGCGTACTTGTTTCAACGAGCAAGATGTTAGAGATAACTTCGAAGCTGTTGGAAGAGAAGCGGCTTCTGCATTTAAAAATGGTGACCTTCTTGTTGAGAAGTTCATTGTTAACCCACACCATATTGAAGTTCAGATCTTAGCTGATAGAAAAGGAAATGTTTTCCATTTCTTCGAGAGAGAATGTTCAATTCAACGTCGTCACCAGAAAATTGTTGAAGAAGCTCCATCACCATTTATTGGTGATGATGAAGATCTTCGCCAACGTGTGTGTATGTCAGCTGTAAAGTTAGCAAAAGCAATCAACTATGATTCAGCAGGAACTGTTGAGTTAATCATGGGTGAAGATAAAGAATTTTACTTCTTAGAGATGAACACTCGTATTCAGGTAGAGCATCCAATTACAGAAGAAATTACAGGAATTGATTTGATCGTATGTATGATCCAGTCGGCTTTCGGTGATGATCTTGGTATTCCTTCACAGGAATGGATTACAAGAACAGGTCACGCGATTGAATGTCGTATCTGTGCTGAAGATCCAATTACTATGCTTCCAGCTCCAGGGACTGTTACTGGATGTGAGACGAATTTCCCTCAAGGAACTCGTTTTGATAACTGTCTTTATAAAGGTCTTCAAGTAACTCCAGATTTCGATCCGATGGTTGGAAAGCTGGTTGTAAAAGGGATTTTAAGAGAAGTTGCTATCAGAAAAATGAGAGCAGCTCTTGATGGACTTTTACTAGAAGGATTAAAAACAAACATTCCTCTACATAAAGTTATCATGAGAAACGAAGTCTTCATCAAAGGTAAGTATTCTACTAACTTCATCGCTCTTGAAAAACCTCAAGAACAAGTTGTTACAGATATGAACTTCACTTCAATCTACAAGCAAATTGCCGGGATTGAAGCTAGAAGAATGGGGTTATAATGAGAACGTATTTAATTGATAACGATAAAAATGAATACATTGTCGATCTGACAAAAACTATTACTCACTCAGCTGAGATGGTGGAATTTGAGTTCAGAACGATTAAAGATCAAAAAGAACTCAACAAAGAAACGATCTTTGTTAGAAAGTTAGCTGACCAGTACTTTGCTTCAACTGATGGCGTAAGATGGAATAAGCTTGCTCGTCAGGATTCACCTGGAATCATGTTAAACGTAGATAAAGTTTTTAAGCTTTATCGCGGTTATAAGCCGTCTTCTTTAGGCGGTGGTGATGAAGGTGGACTATTCACTCAAATGCCTGGGAAGGTTGTTAAAATCAACTGTAAAGTTGGTGATAAGGTAGAGAAAGGTCAGACACTTTTAATTCTTGAGGCCATGAAAATGGAAAACGAGATTAAGGTTGGAACAAAAGGAACTGTTAAGGCAATCCACGTGAAGACGGGTGATGCGCTAGATAACGGTGTTCTTATGATTGAAGTAGAAGCTGAATAAAGATTTTTCAAAATTTTAAAAATTTAAGGCCTGCTTTTGCAGGCCTTTTTTATGAATTAACGATGCTGTTAATTTCTTCCTGACTATAGTCCATCAATTCCTCTCCGTTATTCTTTTGATAAAGTGGAGCAAGATTTACTGAATTAATCTGATGAGCACTTGTGAGCTTTAAAATATCATTTTTAAGCTCTATTGCTTTAGGCAATTCATTAGGAGGAACCATGATTCTAATGGAAAAGTTTTGTCTCATGTTTTCTTCTAGAGATTCTTTTTTTATAGCAATAGCCTGGCAAGCTTCTAAGAACTTTTTTTGATTAAATTGCTCAAGGTGAACGCTGAAGCCTATCGAACTATAATTTATAAGCTCAGAATAATAATTTCCTTCTCTGCTGCCGTTGCTTTGAGTATGAACAAGATGATGAAGGTCATTGTGAAGAAGTTTCACAATTTCCAGATAAGAAGGATTAATTGTTGGTTCGCCACCGGTAAAAATCCAAGAGGCCTTTTTATCCCTACAGAAATTTTTATGAATATTATCAACTCCAAATTTTAAACTTCCATACGTTTTATGAACCTCGAATGTATTAGAAGTAGAAGGGGGACAATAGCTGCATTGATAATTACATCTTCTTCCGATGTCCCAGGTTATTGTCAGAGGGTAGTCTTTAATCTTGTTAACACTGACTGGCCCTACCCATACTGGATCAACTTTTACATCTGAAAAGTTTTTAAGTTCATCATAGCTAATTACTTTTTTGTGATCTTTAGATTTAAGCAATTGCATTTCAGGAGCACACATACACCACTCTTTTGTGCAAGTGATCCAATGCTCTGGGAAGATAACGCCTGAATCAAAGACGTTGCCTTTGAGGCCCCCGACTTTGCAGGTGCCAGTATAGATGTTTCCATCTGCTGTAATATGTAAATTATTAACACCGGCCGAGCATTTCCAGCCTTTCCAGTTATTAAGGCGTGAAGCGATGACTTCTTCATTAGTATGCACGGAGAAGTTTCCATCAGCATCACTAAAAAGAATATTTTTTTTATTAATATCTTTCATTGCTATAGATGCTCATTGATTTGATTCAACTCTTCAGTTGAATAACTCATTAATTTATCTCCATCTTCTTTTTCATAAAGAGGGCTCATGTTTACAAAATCTAACTTGCCCCAAAGAGGTGGCAGGTTTAATAGCTTTTCTTTAAGGACTAAAGCTTCTTGAAAGCCGCCAGGTGCAACCATCAGTCTTACTCCCACCCAGTTTACAGAGGCCATTGGATGAATAGATTTCTTTTTTAAAATAGCTTCACAGTTATTCATGAATCTTTTTTCATTAAATTCTTCAAAATGAATACTGAAGCCAATCGAGCTGTATTCGATTAATTCTGAATAATAATTCGGATCTCGGCTTCCATTCGTTTGAGTGTGAGCAATATGCCTGAATTGATGAAGATATTTTAAGATATCTATAAAGGCCGGATTAAGGGTTGGCTCTCCACCTGTGAAAATCCATTTTACTCTTTGAATGGTGCTGAATTTATAGAGCAGTGAGTTCACTGCAGTTTTTAAACTCTCAAAAGATTTATGGGCTTCATAGTTATTGGCCGTTGATGGTGGGCAATAGCTACATGAGTAGTTGCATCTTCGGCCGAGATCCCATGTGACTGTTTTGGGGAAGACGGATGTTAGTTTAGAGAATGCCATGCCAACCCACTGAGGAGTTGCAGTGTGTTCAGTTAAGTTTAAAGGTTTACTTAGTTTATTCACATCAATGTCACTTGAAGGAACTTTCAAAATTTTCATCTCAGAGCCGCACATGCACCATTCTTTAGTGCAGGTCTGCCACTCTTCTGGAAACTCTACATCAGCATCAAAAACATTTCCGAGAAGTCCTCCAACTTTACAAGTTCCAGAAAAAATATTTCCATCTGAAGTAATGTGAATAGTGCTCACACCAGCAGAGCATTTCCACCCCTTCCAGTTGTTAAGTCTTTTAGTTAAAATTTCTTCTGATGAATAAAGGGAGTAGTTTCCTTCTTTGTCGCAGAAGACTGTATCTTTACCCGGTATATTGATCATTCTGTAATACCTAACTTCTTTTCCAAATAAGTAATCCAGTCTAGTAAGGGTGCGATATCTAAGTTATGAGCTAATTTTAATCTAGAAGTGCTTTTAGTTAAATAGAGCTCATAAAATTCCAGAGCAATTTTATTTTTTAAGTAATTGTCATCAAGGGAACTAGATATAGAGGAAGTAATCTGTTCTCCAGGCATTAAGGAGTTCATGTACTCATATTGATCAGTCGTAGTGAGAAATTTTATATGATTGATCTTATTAGTTTCTAAGAAAAAAGAATAATAACAAAGATTACTTTTTTTATCTGATTTAGGAATGAATGCTGTTAAGGCCGGAAAATCCATTAAGTTATATTCATTTTTATTATTTATAAGCTTATCTGAAATAATTTTTTTAAAGCTTTTTTCAATGGCCCTAAGCTTTTTGATTTTGGTTAGCTGATTATTAGTATCTCTAAGAGTATCAAGGCTCCAGTTAATTTTTCTTATATTCCATGTGAAATCTACTAGTTTCCAAGTTGGTTGCTCTCTTATTGATGAAAGATAGTCATCTTCATTCTTATAATAAATTTCTGGGCTATCGAGCATGATGAAGAAGGATTTTAATTTGAAGTAGGTAAGTATGACAGAACGAAAATCCGAATTGTCTTCTATAACTAAGGTAACATCGATGTCAGAGAGAAAGGCATTAAAGGTAAGAGTAGAGCTCACCGAATTTCTATAGTGCACTCCAATTAAATTTGGATGCTTGAGTTTTAAGATGATTTTAATGAATTGAAAGATGATGTGTTTGTAGAATGAGGATACCAGATAGTTAAGAACTTTTATGTCGCCAAGGTTAGTGTAGAGCCAAAGTAGAATTTTATCCCTTGAGTTCATTAGTTCACCAGTTCACGGAGCTCTGGAAATGTCGCTGCAAAGTTTTCATTTCTAATACTATCTAGTTTTAGAGTATGTTCTTTAAAAACATTTAGTAAGTCAGATCGATCATTTTCGTCCATAAAGGTAATAATGTTTTCAAAGTCATTAGCTGCTTTTATGAAAAGAGGGCCTCTATTGATTAATTCATTCTTAAAAGCCGAGAGTTTTTCACGAACCATTAATTTGAGATGAGCAGGTAGTACCTGAATTGTATATTCATCAGGAGCGAGCAAAATATTTATGTTAAAATTCATCGAATCAATAACATTGGTATCAACCAATTTATTAAAAAGCTCAGGAAGGTAATAAACATTCATTATGCTTACTGTACAGTTTACATATCTCATGACTGTTGGATGATTTGTAATGAGTTTTTTTAGATTCTCTTCTATGACTTTCCACTTGGTACCGTGGCGGAAGTATTCGGCCCTTGCGTCCTGATCATCAATACTAATACCTACTTTTACAAAATCAAACTTGGACCAGATTTCAGCTAAGTTATGATTACCGTAATTGAGTTGTGCAAGATTAGTGTTGTAAGAAAGTCTAACGTCGAATTTTTGCATTTTTTCTAAAAGTTTTAATACTTCAAAATGCTCTTTCGTAATTAAAGGCTCGCCGCCGCCAAAATAAATTTCTTCAGAGTTTGGAATGGCCTCTTTCAGTTCTTCCCAGAATTGAGGAGATTCAACTGAAACACTTTTAACTTTTTTCTCATTAGATTTGTAATTGAATAGTTGCTGATGATCATCATACCAAGAACTACTAAGTGCAGGACTACAACCCCTACATTTAAAATTGCATAAATTACTAAAGCGAATATCTATGTAATCGAGTTTCGGTCCATCTAACTGAAATGATCCATCTTCTTTTGTATCATCAATTTTTGATAAGCAATGAGCGAAGCGCTGATTGATGGATGTTCTCATGCTGTCAAAGCCTGAGTTTTCTACTTTGTAACATCTCATACATCCTTCTGATGGGATGTCGTTAAGCATGTTATGGCGAAGTTGCTTATATCTGTCTGAGTTCCAAATCTCTTTAAGCGTCTGGTTAGCACCATTTCCGTATAGATCATCGTAAGGAGAGACGCAGCAAGGAATAACTGAACTGTCAGGCATTACGTGTAGATGAATCCATGGTATTAGACAAAACGTCTTGGACTCTATCAGTTTTTTTTTGTCTGTTTCCAATTTTTCTCCGATCTATTACTAAAGACTAGCCTAATTGCCTCTGATAGTTAATCATTAAAGTAAAAGAAAATTAGGTAATACATGTCCGATAAAACATCCGAAAAAAGTCCATTTTGCATCCTTCCTTGGATACATAGCTTTGTTAATAGCAATGGAAATTATCAAGTATGTTGCACGAGTGAAGAGCATCATATCGCTATCACTGATAACGATGGAAAACCCTTTAATATTAAAGACCAGCCTACTCAAGATCAAATTATGAATTCTGATTTTATGAAAAAAATTAGAAAAGATATGCTCCAGGGGAAGTGGAATAAGGTTTGTACTCGTTGCCTGGTGACAGAATTAGCAGACGGCGTTAGCCGTAGAGAAATTGAAAATAAAAGTTATGACGATATTATTGTAAGTACAGTTCTAACGACAAGGCCTGATGGGACCATTCCAGTAAAATATAAATCTATTGATTACAGACTGGGAAATCTTTGTAATTTACAGTGCCGTATGTGCGGACCACATTCTTCAAATGCATGGCTCAAAGACTGGAACAAGGTAAAGCCAGACAGCGAGAAAATGAATGATACCCGAAGAATCGAGCTTGAAAATTATGATTGGATTGAAAAAGATTATCTTTTTTTAGAGTTTCAAAAAAAATTAGAGCATTGTGAGCATTTGCATTTTGCAGGAGGAGAGCCTCTAATTACTCCTCAAATGTCACGCATGCTGAAGTATTGTATCGATAACGATTACGCTAAAAATATCACGCTCACTTATAATACAAATTTAACTAAGTTGCCCGAACCAGTTCTTGAGTTATGGAAGTATTTTAAAAGCATCAGATTGCTTTGTAGTATAGATGGTTTTGGAAAAGTAAACGAGTATGTTCGCCATCCAGCGAAGTGGGATGTTATTGACCGTAATTTAACTTATCTTGATGACAATGCATCGAAATATCATATTGATGAAATTCTTCTTTCTTGTACGGTGCAAATTTATAATATTCTAGAGCTTCCAGATCTTTATAATTATCTGAAAAAATTTAAAGTAATTGTTCCTGCCCTGAATCTTATTAATCTGCATATTCCAAACTATCTTCAATCAAGCGTTCTTCCTGAGGAAGCGAAGCTCATAGCAAATAAAAGGCTAGGAGAGTTTTATACTAAATTAAAAGAAGAGCTTCCTGAAAATAGAAAATACATGGCAGAAAGTATTCATGAAGTACTAAATTTCATGAATCAAAAAACCGATCCGGCCTTACTTAAATCTTTTATGGATATCAATACAAAGATGGATAGTTTCAAGGCACAATCACTTCAAGAAAGTATTCCAGAATTGTATGACCTTGTTGTAAAAAATTTGCCTAATTCTTAAGGGCCTTTTCCACATATTCTGAAGCGGCGACAACTGCTAATTTTTGTCCGCTTAGAACTTCTGCTTCTAAGGTTGTTTTCAGTCCTGCTAATTTTTTATCTGAGTTCAGTTTAAATTTAATAAGTTCGCTTACAAGATTAGTAAACCAGTCTTTGTTTTGTTTGTTGCGATTTTTAAGAATATATTCTTCGCCAACTGTTTCTTGAAATTCTTTCAGCATAGTATAAATTTGATCAATGTTCTTATTCGTTAGTGCCGAGCAACTTGAAACCTTAGTTTTCCATAGAGGATTGTGACGGAACAGTTCTAGAGCGCTTTGAAATTGTGCCTGCGACTTGATGGCAAGGTTTTCTGAGTCCCCATCTGCCTTGTTGACGACTATGGCATCGGCAAGCTCCAGTATGCCTTTTTTAATTCCTTGAAGCTCGTCGCCCGAATTAGGAAGCATAAGAATCATAAAAAAGTCGACCATGTTGGCAACTTCAAATTCAGACTGTCCGACTCCGACTGTTTCAATAATGATGAAATCAAAGCCGGCAGCTTCACAAAGCAAAATGGCCTCTCGTGTTTTTTGTGCCACACCGCCTAGAGTTCCACTCGAAGGAGTAGGGCGAATAAATGCACTAGGATCATTTGAGAGTTTTTCCATTCTTGTTTTATCGCCCAGAATACTTCCGCCTGAAGTAGGAGAGCTTGGATCAATGGCAAGAACAGCAACTTTGTGATTTTGAGAAATAAGATATTGTCCAAAGTTTTCAATGAAAGTGGATTTACCAACTCCAGGGGAGCCAGTAATTCCTAAACGAAAACTTTTCTTATTACCATTTAGGATTTTGTTCAAAAGCTCTTGCGACTTGATTTGGTCTTCTTCTTTAGTAGACTCAATCAATGTAATGGCCTTCGCCAGAGTTCTGCGGTCGCCTGCAATGAGCTTTTGTAGATCTATCATTTTAGATTTTCCTCAATAGCATTAATTACATCACTGGCAGAAATTGAAACAGGAGTTCCTGGTCCAAAAATTCCTTTTACTCCAGCATTTTTTAAAAATTCATAATCTCGTTTGGGAATAACTCCACCACAAACGACGATAATATCTTCTGCACCAAGGGCCTTTAGTTCTGCAATGAGTTCCGGGATGAGTGTTTTGTGACCTGCTGCCTGTGATGAAACACCTACAACGTGAACATCGTTTTCAACAGCTTGTTTTGCAACTTCCTTAGGAGTAGAAAACAATGGGGCAAGATCGATATCAAATCCAAGATCGGCAAAAGCAGTGGCGATGACTTTTGCTCCACGATCGTGGCCATCTTGGCCCATTTTTGCGACCAGCATTCTTGGCCTTCTACCATTATTTTCCATGAATTTTTTGATTTGATCTTGAATCATATTCCAACCCTCATCATGCTCAAAAGATTGTCCGTAAACTCCGGATACAGTTTGAGTGTTTGCATTGTATCTTCCCCATACTCTCTCAAGGGCGTAAGTAATTTCACCGACACTCGCTCTAAGGCGTGCAGCTTTCACTGCGAGGTCAAGAGCATTTCCTTTTCCTGTGCGAGCATACTCGGTTAACTCTTCAAGAGCTTGCATGACGGCTTCGTCATCACGATTTGTACGCAAGTGATCAAGGCGCTTGATTTGGGATTCACGAACTTTTTCGTTGTCGATTTCTAGAATATCAACATCGGCTTCTTCTTTAAGTTTATATTTATTAACGCCAACAATAACGTCCAGGCCTTTATCAATGCGAGCTTGTTTTATCGCTGCAGATTTCTCAATATTAAGTTTTGGTATACCGGTTTCAATGGCCTTGGCCATTCCACCTTGTTTTTCAACTTCTAAAATAATCTCCCAAGCTTTATCTGCCATTTCCTGAGTCAAGGCTTCCATCATGTAAGAGCCACCCCAAGGGTCGACAACTTTAGTAATTTGAGTTTCTTCTTGAAGAACGATTTGGGTATTTCTAGCAATTCTCGAAGAGAACTCTGTTGGAAGTGCGATTGCTTCATCAAAAGCATTAGTGTGTAGAGATTGAGTTCCGCCAAAAATAGCGGCCATTGCTTCAATTGTTGTTCTCATGACATTGTTGTATGGATCTTGTTCGGTTAGCGACCATCCAGATGTCTGGCAGTGAGTTCTTAAAATTTTTGAGTTCAAATCTTTTGGGTTATATGAAGAAACAATTCTATCCCACAATAGTCTTGCAGCTCTCAGTTTTGCAATTTCCATATAGAAATTCATTCCAATTCCAAAGAAGAATGAAAGCCTGGGAGCAAACACATCAATATCCATTCCAGATTTAATAGCTGTATCGATATACTCTTTTCCGTCAGCAAGAGTATAAGCGAGTTCTAAAACAGCATCAGCGCCAGCTTCCTGCATGTGATAGCCGGAAATACTGATCGAGTTAAATTTGGGCATATTTTTAGCAGTATAAGCAAAGATATCTGCGATAATTTTCATCGAAGGAGTTGGTGGAAAGATATAAGTATTTCTTACCATGAACTCTTTTAAAATATCATTTTGGATTGTCCCTGATAATAACTCGGGTCCGACACCTTGTTCTTCTGCGGCCACGATGTAATTAGCAAGGATAGGAAGAACAGCTCCATTCATCGTCATTGAAACAGAAACTTTATCGAGTGGTATTTCGTTGAAGAGAATTTTCATGTCTTCAACAGAGTCAATAGCAACACCAGCTTTTCCAACATCTCCTGAAACTCGTGGGTGATCTGAGTCGTAACCACGGTGAGTGGCCAAATCGAAAGCAACGGAGACGCCTTGTCCTCCGGCCTCAAGTGCTCTTCTGTAAAATGCATTAGATTCTTCTGCTGTTGAAAAACCAGCATACTGTCTAATTGTCCATGGGCGACCTACATACATAGTTGCTTTAGGGCCTCGTACATAAGGTTCAAAACCAGGCATCGTGTCGGCGTATTTTAGATTTTCGGTGTCAGCTTTAGTGTAGAGAGGCTTGACTGTAATGCCTTCAGCACTCTTCCAGGATAAATCTTCAATTGATTTTCCTTTAGATTCTTTAGTGGCCAGTTTTGACCAATCACTAAGTGTTGATAATTTAGGTTCATAGCTATTGCCCATGAGCGTGTCCTTAAAAATAGGGAATTTCTTACCTGATTTTAGAAGTAAAAGAGAATGAAGTAAAATCTAATATGGTCTGGTTTTCTACCAGCATCAAGAGGAGGAAACCGGGCATGACTCAGGAATCGAAAATTCTCTTAGGGACTAGCTTGCAGGGCTTTTTTTACGATCACTTGCAGGAGTTCAACACAAAGTCTCTTAATCCACTCAGGCAAGAAGCAATTTTTTATTCCAGTATGGTGATGGATGCCTATGGCGAATCAGCAAAATTTTTTGAGCAGGTGGACAACAGAGCGCGCGAAAAAATTCTTGGGATAAAATTAATGGAATCTTCTCAATTTCCAAGGGAAAAACAAAAGCAGGTGCTAAGGGATATTGCCGAAACATCACTTCTGATTTGTGGCTTTTTTCATGATTCTCTCAATAAGAAAATAGTGGATGCAAGATACTATGAAGACATTGGTAAAATTGCTTACACTAGATTAGATTCATTTGCGCCAGAGGCCTATGATATCCCTTCATTTTTTAAAATGATGGCAAATAGTTTTTCTGATGTGACGATGCTTATGAGCCTCGTTTCTAAGAAATACTCAACAGACAGTGACCCCGCAATCCCGTGGCTCATCTTAAAAGATAGAAGAATTTCATAATCTTTGCTTATCAGCAGATTATCTTGGCATAAAGGTTTTAACTTATTTGCCGTTTTATTTGTAAGTGCTTGATATCAATCAGTCATATTTATGCTAATTGACTCCCATTTATTTAATGTTACAATTATTCTAGCTTGATATTTTAAGTAGTTACACAGGGGACATGCATGAAATCACTATTTTTAGCAATTTTTCTTATTTACTCTGGCACGGTCTTTGGAGCCGATAAAGCAGTAAATCCAATTAAGGTGAAGTGGGTACTAGCTCATGAGCCAATTGATTTATTTAAAATTGCAGCTGATTCATTCACGAAAGAAGTAACTGCAAAAACTAACGGTGGCGTTGTTTTTGAAGTCATGTCACTTCCAGAATACGAAGCTAAGTATAATAATAATAAAAAAATTCCTCACAGACATTTCGTTTCAAAAATTCAAAACAACTCTATTGAGATGAGCCAGACTTACACGACAGACCTAGGACGTTTAAGTCAGCCAATGTACGCACTTGATCTACCTTATCTCTTTAGAGATCACGCGCATGCGCAAAAAGTTCTTGAAGGAAATGTTGGAGAAGAGCTTCTAGCAGGGCTTGCATCAAAAAACATCAGAGGGCTGGCATTCACATACAGTGGTGGATATAGAATTATTCCCGGAGTGAAAAAAATCACTTCAGTAGAAGACTTTAAAGGATTAAAAATCAGAACATCTTTAAGCCCAGTTGCTAGAGATACGTTTGAGCTTCTTGGAGCTAAAACTTATGCAATGACGTTAGATGAAATTGATGAAGGGATTAGATCTGGAAAAATCAACGAAGCAGAATCGACATATGCTAGATATTTTCCAATGGGCCAAAATAAAGTAGCAAACATTGTTAATGAAACTCACCATAGCTTATTTTTAACTTCAATCATCATGAACGAAACTTTCTGGAAATCACTTCCAGAGAATTATAGAGTGATTATGAAAGAAGCGGCGGTTAATGCTGCTAGGTTAGAAAGAGATCACTCTGTAAAAGTTGGTGTTGAAACAAGAGAGAAATGCCTTAAAGAAGGTGTTGAAATCGTTACGATGAGTAAGGCTGAAGAAGCAAAAATGAAAGCAGCTCTACAGCCAATTTATACAAAGTATTCACCAATTCTTGGTAAAGATCTAATTGCTTCGATTATCGCTCAATAATAAAAAGAAATTAAGATATAAAAAAGCCTCCTTTACGGAGGCTTTTTTTTATTTTTTTGCGTTCTTTGCAGTGGTTTTTACTTCTGTGTCTCTTCCGACAACGATTGTATTCCATTTTTGAGAAAGAACCTTTTTTGATGTTCTTTTGGAAATCAGCATATTTTAGATCTTCAATTTCCTTATTACCTTTGTAGTAATAATCCAGTCCCTGGGCCTGTAGGACCGGTACTGAGTAGATGCTGGCGAAGTCTTCATTGGTTTGAACGTTAATCAGGTTTTGACCCTTGATCATAGTCTTAATTCTATTGAAATCCTCTTCTGGTAATCCGTTGTCACGAATGCGTCCTATGAGCTCTTTAATGGCCGCTATAGCAGGAACAACCTTATCAAAGCCTGATGCCATGTAAATCCCGAAATAGCCGCCCTCGATGGCCGCAAAGTGTACTGGTTGAGCGCTATAACAAAGCCCCTGGCGATCGCGGACTTCTACGAAAAGTTCTGAAGATTGTCCTGATAAGTGAGAGCTTAGCATTTTAAGATAAAGGTTTTCGGGTGAGCCCATTTTTCCACAAGGAATCCCATAAAAAATTTGGGTTTGTTCGCGGTTGAAAGGAATAAAGCGCTCTACTCCAACTGTAGATTTATACTTTTTGAACTTAAGCGCTTGAGACTTTCTCGCTGGAAGACTGTCAAATAATGGTTGCAGAGTCACTAGAACATCCTGAAGGTCCATATCACCACAGTAAGTGATCAGAAATTCCTGCGACTTCATATTTTTCTTATGAGTTGTAAGGAGACTCTTTTGCGTGATGGCCTTAAGAGATTTTTGATTTCCAATCGGGCTAAGCGCATAAGGGTGAGTTCCAAAGAACAGTCTTTGAGCTTCTTTGAAGCATTGTTTTACAGGATCTTCTTTTTGATTAACAAGCGATCTTAAAGAAAGTTGTTTTTCGTGATTTAAATATTTTTGAGGCATATCAGGAGACATTAATGCGCCTGAAAAATGCGGGAATAAATCCTGAAAGCTATCAGTTAATCCATGCATCAGAAGACCGTAAGCATTTTTACCTGAGAATCCTGAGATACTAGATGAGTTTTCTTCCAGGTCTTTTTTAATTTTATCGTAGCTGATTTTATCGTGACCTTTAGTCATCATCGAGCTTAATAAGTGGTAAGTTCCGCTATTTTTATCAGTTTCTTCAGTCAATCCACCGCGAAGGTAGGCTTGAAGTACGAAAGTCGGAGTCATCATATTTTGTCTATAGATGAACGAAACACCTGGCTTAACTTTGATAAGCTGAACTTGCTCATCGTGTTTTGATTTTTCAATTTTTAATTTAGATTTCGCTTGAGTCGTAAGAGATTTTTTTAAAGTTTTTAACTTCGCTTGAAATGAAGCAATCTCTTTTTTCGTTTTTGCCATGTCAGCTTCTTTTGGAATTTGCATGCTGATATGAACATCTTTAGAGAAAATATTCTTTAATGACTGATTAACTTTTTTTGCGTTAGTGTTTTTGATTCTATCAATGAACTCTTCTTCACACTTTATGTCGCCGCTTTGAGCATAACTATGGCCTAGAGAAAATGAAAAAGATTCAATTGATTCCATCTCATAAATTTTAGATGAAAGGTATTGGTTTTTAATTTTTAGGATTTCATCACTTGCTAAACCTTTATCAAGAGCGTGCTCGATTGTGCTCATGAATTTTTTAAGAAGTTCGGCCATATTCTTATGAGGGAATACGAGTCTGATAAAGTGAGCTCCACCTTTTGCCATAAACATTGTGGAAGCAGAAGCAACGTTGGCTAAAGTTTTATCTAAAACAAGAGCGTTATATAATCTTGAAGTCTCACCAAAGCCCATACAGTTAATTGCCAGGTCTTCTGAGGCAGCTTCTTTTTCAGAATATTGAGGAGCTTTAATAACCATTGTTAGTGTGGCCATCCCAACTTCTTTTTGGTGAATATCTGCCGTTGGATGATCTTTTAATTCAAATAATGGGAATGAACTCTCTGGGCCTGCTGGAAGTTTATATTGCTCAATGGTTTTTGTGATTTGTTCTTTTTGACTAACATCACCAGCAACGATTAAAAGAGCATTTGATAAGTTGTAAAAGTTATTTCTAAATGAATGAAGTTGCTCTTGTGAAAAGTTTTTGATCGTATCTTCACGACCTAGAATCTGATGAGCATAACTTCCTTCGAAAGCAGAGTTCTGAAGCTTGGCAAACGCGAACTGGCTCGGGCTATCGATTGATCTTCTGTATTCTTCAAAGACAACTCCACGCTCAGGAATCAGGTCTTCTTGCTTAAAGAGTGGGTTTGAAACCATGTCTAAAAGAATGTTGATGGTGTCTGTAAGTTTTGTATTTGGTGTATTGATATAATAACAAGTGTAATCAAATGAAGTGAAAGCGTTGATCTCTCCGCCGAAAGTCTCAACTTCATGGGCTATTTTAGCACATGGACGCGTCTGGGTTCCTTTAAAGAACATGTGTTCAAGAAAGTGAGCAATGCCCTCATGATCTTCTTTTTCTAATGCACTACCGGCCCTAAACCAGATTTGTACGGTTGCAGCAGTTGAGCCAGGAGAGTGGACAAAAAGAGTTTTAAGATCATTTTTCAATGTAGTTAATTCATATTGCATGTAGAGATTCCTTTAGACTTTCATTGTAATTGGAAACAATTTATTATAACCAAGGTTGGAGTGCATTACCTAATAGAATTTCTCTATAATCCAGAAGTATATTTGTATGAAAAAAATTGAATCCCTCTATCTACATTTTCCATTCTGCACTCATCTTTGCAATTACTGCGATTTTTATAAAAAAGTGCCTCAAAATAAATCTCAAGACTTTGATAGCTTTCACCAGTATTTGCAAGGTGCGTTTAAAGAGCATGAAAGACTGATGAAAGAAAACGGTTATTCATGGGCACCACTTAAAACTCTCTATCTGGGAGGAGGAACTCCTTCTTTATGGGGTATGGAAGGGAAAGTTTTTCTTGAAAATTTTCTTTCATCAAACAATCTGCTCTTGGCCCCTGATTGTGAATTTACGATGGAAGTTAATCCTGGCGCCTGGGAAGAAAGTATTTTAAATGAATGGGAGAGTATAGGCGTTAATCGCTATTCTTTAGGTATTCAATCCCTAGATGGAACTATTAGCAAGCACCTGGATAGAGTTCATAGCATTGGTGACGTTTTTGATACTTTGGAATTTTTTAGTAAAAAGAAGGCCAACTTTTCAGTCGATTTTATGCTTGGATTACCTTTTTCAAAAGAGCTGAACAGAGATGTAAAAAGTGAGTTAGAAAGGGCCTTAAAATATTCTCCGACTCATTTTAGTGTCTATATTCTAACGGTAAAAGATAATTACACTCATTACTCCAAACTTCCTTCAGAAGAATGGATCGAAAAAGAGTATCTTGAGGTTGCTGAATTTTTGAAAGAAAAAGGATATCTCCACTATGAGGTTTCAAATTTTTCTCTACCTCATCATGAATCACAACATAATTTAAGGTACTGGAAGTCTAATACCGTGGGTGCTCTCGGTCCTTCTGCGACAGGCTTCTTGAGTGAAGAGAAGTTGCGTTACAAGTGGAAGCCAAATTCGCCAGTAATGGATATAGAAAAGCTCACTGAATCAGAATTTCATCTTGAAAAAATTTATATGTCGCTTAGATCATCTATTGGATTAGATATAAGTTCTTTTGGTGAAAATAGTATTTCATTGGAGAGCATTGCTGAGTCTTGGGAGCAAAAAGGCTTGGCCGTAGTTGACCAAAGGCAACATCTATTTTTAACAAGTCATGGATACTTAATACTAGACTCACTTATGAACGATCTCTTTAATCTGAAATTGATAAAATAATTCCCAAATTGCTCATAGATTGAAACATGAGTCTAATTAGACTAGCATGAGATATACACTTAGTGAGGTCCATTTGCCTGTTTACAAACTTACTCTCAAGGACGAAACATCTACCTTGATTGCTAATTATGATCCATACAATTCAACATTGTGTTGGGATCATAATAGTCAGGAAATAGTTCTTACTGAAGTTCCAGAATCTGTCGCAGAAAAAATTTTTGCAATCAGCCCGGCAACACCGGGAACGAAAACAACAGCATTAAGAAAAATTAAAATTCAAATGGGTTTTGCATGCAATTATACATGCACGTATTGCAGCCAAAATAATCAAAGAGCTTTCTCGAACGATAAGGCAGCTGAGACGACGGCGAAAGTCCCGGGATTTTTTTCCAAGATGCCTTTGTGGTTTGATGGTGGAACAGATGGATTAGGAAGTGATGTGCATCTGGAGTTTTGGGGTGGGGAAACACTTCTTTACTGGCAAGCAGTTGAAGAATTAACAAAACTTTTGAAATCTAAATACCCCAAGATTACGTTGGCATTATTTACGAATGGGTCTCTTGTAAAAAAAGAGATGGTTGATTTTGCTAAAGATTATAAACTTCATTTTATCGTCTCACATGATGGTCCGACTTTTAATGAAGATAGATCTAAAGACCCTTTCGACATTCCTAATCAGGCAGAAGGGCTTCATTATCTTTTTAAAACCCTTAACCCACTTGGCCTTATTTCCTTTAATGCGACAGTCTCTCCGAAGAACTATTCTTTAGTTCGAATCAGAGACTACATAGCTAATAAATTAAATGTTAATGCTTCTGAAGTAAAAGTTACATACGATCTTGCGACCCCTTATGATAGTGCTGGATTAAGTTACGTCACTCATCCTCAAAAACGTTTTGATTTGATCAATAATATTTTTGATGAAATAAAATCTCTATATCCATTTGATATGAATCTTGGAATGACAGATCATTTTTTACATGAGTTCTATCAATCTCTGGTAAAAAAAGAAACGAGCGAAGCTATTGGACAAAAATGCAGTATGGATTTACCAAGCTCCATTGCTGTTGATATTGATGGAAATGTTCTGACTTGTCAGAATGTGACTGCCAAAGGTGGTCATAAAATTGGCCATGTCGATGAACTTATAAATGTTAAGCTGGATACGGCCTTCCATTGGTCTCAGAGATCAGAATGCGTATCTTGTCCGGTTGTCCAAATTTGCAAAGGTGCATGCATGTTCCTCAAAGATAATCTTTGGAGTGCAGCTTGTGATCAGCATTTTACATGGGGACTGGCCTATCTTGCCCTTGCTTTAAATCTTCAAACTGGAATGAAGCTGATAAAAATTGAAGGTGAGAGGATTAGGAAAGATGGAGTTGTCGAAGTTGATGTTTTGAGACATGGAGTCGCTCTTTGAACTGGCTTCGATTGCATGTTTCTAATTTATGTAATTTTAAATGTCCAAATTGTCATGTTTTTGAATTAGGTGAAAATGACCTTCCGAATAGGGTGATGTCTCAGGACGTTTTCGATAAAGCTGTTGAAGTTTTTATTGATTCCTTGATTCACTTAAATTTTAAAGAAACTATGATTTCAATCTATGGCGGAGAAACACTCGCTAATAAAAAGGTTATCAAAGAAGGACTTCTCAAGTTTGGCGAAAACTACAAAGGCATAAAGATTCATTGGGTAATGAATACGAATGGGAGTTTGTTAAAAGAAGAAGACGTCCTTTTTTTTAAAAAAAACAAACTAGAAATACACGTTAGTGTGGATGGTAAAGAAGAGGTCCATAATCTCTCAAGGCCTACTCATCAAGGCAAAGGCACTTATCATATGGTGACACCTGCTTTGGATTTAATTAAAAAGCACGAAGCACCTTCTCAGATAAATTCTTACATGATGCCATCTAATTATAATCATCTTAAAGACCTGGTTGATATTGCGGCCGAATATAATATCAGCAAAATATACCTGGATCAGTTCTATAATTTAGACATGATCACTCACAAAATCGGTATGAAGAGATATATGTCTGTTTACCTCTATGGAATGAGTAAAGGCGTGCAGATAAGTGGCCCTTGGAAAAAAGTTATCAATAATTTTCAAAATGAAAAAAGTCGTGAGCAAGTGCTTTCAGAAACTTTATATCTTGACGTTAATATTGATGGAAGTTGTTATTTCCCAATTTATAATGAATCTAAATACAGCGTCTATCATATCGATACATTTTTAGATTCTATTAAATCAGGTCTTCATAGCGATATCTCAAAAAAAACGATGAAGAGAAGTGCTCGCACATGTGATGGCTGTAGCATTAGAGAGCACTGCAATGGTCTTGCTATTGAGCAAGTTCATTATCACATAGGCGCAGGGGCAGATACAAAAGTCAGCTGTGATTTTTTTAGAGACTGGTGCCATTTTTTAATGAGGCCTATTTATTTTAGAAAAGAAAAGAGAGCTCATTTTATTTCGATGATAGATTTAGATACAATTGGCCCACTCGTTAAAAAAGTTAATGTGGCAATCACTGACCTCGAAGAAAAGCTATGGCCATTGCATGAAAATATTACTGTTAATATTGTAGAGCACTTTGAAGAGATGCTTTTGGCAAGTAAGTCAGAATATTTACCAGAATGGGTTAGTGCTGTGACTTCTGGTAACACGCTTTATCTTAAAGGCCCTGAGTTATCTCCGGCCATCGTACACGAGCTGACACATATCTTTTTAAACCAAGAGTCGCTTAATCTTCCGGACTGGATAGAAGAAGGTTTATGTGAATGGGTTCAAGGCAAAAAGGTATTGAAAGACATAAGTTTAGATAAAAATATTCATAAAATGAATCGCAAAGATCTGATGAAAGGCTTTGATGATAAACGTCCAGGTGAAAATTTACTCTATGCTCAGTCTCACTCTTTCATTATTTATCTCGAAAAAATCTTGGGAAGAGATCTTCTAAAGCAAGCTATTCTTGCAACATCTGAGCAAGATTTTTCATTAGTACTTGAACATTTTACAGGTGCTAATTTAAGCGATCATCTTAATCTTTATAAGCGTCAGCAATAAGATGGTAGCGGTCTTTGTTTGATAAGTTTAATGCTCTGTGAATTTTCCCCACATTAACTAGATAGACTGACCCATCAGCTGGCATGTGATGTCTTTCATCTTTGTAATCAAAAAAGCATTCATCGTTAGTTTCTATTGGGATGTGAAGCCTAAAGGTATCTCTTCCATCACTGTCTTGATGCCAGTATGCCTCAGCTTCTGGGTGAGGTTTTAAGAGTGCAATTCTTAGTCTTGATAATCTTAGGTTAGGGGCCAAGATTTTTAAGGATTGCAGTAGTTCTACAATGTAAGCATTATGAATAGCTGTTGGTTTAGTGAAATCGACACTTGCAAAAAAATCAACGATTGCTTTTTTTTCTTCCTCGCTTGAGTATTTTGAATAGGCCTTCTCGCCTGCTTGCCATCCATCATAGACTTCACCATTGGAAGAGGTGATAGACCATCCCCCCCATGGGCCATTTTTCTTCATAAAAGGGGGACAAGTTGTTTTGACCATTTCTAAATAGGTCTTTAGTTTTTCGATATTAATTTTTTGTTCAAATTTAATAATCATTTTTATTGACCCTCAATTATTCGAACGCCATGTTGTAGAGATAAGTTGTACACGCGCTCTTTTTGCGAAGCTTTGGGCCTTTTATAATCTTCAACTGCTAGCTGTGCTCCCAATGAAAGAAGACTATTTAATATCCAGCAGTCTATTTTTAGCTGAGATGAATCTTTGATGATGATTTTGTAATCCTCGAGAGACGATTTTTTAAAGATCTTATCAACATGAAATAAGCTTCCGGCATGAGTAAGTTTTACATCTCCATTATGGGTTTGATAATGGAGAATTATACTAGCTTTTTTAGAAGGTCTTGATGTTTTAAAAAATTGAAATGACATGCTTGCTAATGATGGATCATTTTTTAATTCACCAACGTCATATCTCATTTCTTTCATCTGTTCTTGATTAAAAACATCTTTATTGAAATTGAAATGATGGTTTATTTGCATCTTCATCTTAGTTCTTCCAAAAAGATTGATAAAAGTTTTGATAAAGTTTCAAATCTACTTTTTGATTCATATACATTGATAGAGACAGGTTAACAAACTCTGGAGTGAACCCAGTGAAAATGGTTGTTTTTCTAGATAGAGTTTTTGAGTAGGAAGCTGAAATTGTTTCAATAGAATAATGCCGGCGATAGCTTTTTGACGTTTGGCTGCTTCGTTTGGCCTTTTTTAGCGCATTCAAGAGAGATGATTCACAGTTGTTATCATCAATTTCCAGGCCATCTTCTTTAAAATTAACTTTTACATAATTAACTGTGTTTAAGCTTTTTTTATCTATGTTGAGATCCCTGTATCCTCCCCAACTAGTCACCCAGACAGGAGTTCCTGAACAAAGAGCTTCTAGAGGAGAGTAGCCAAAATCTTCATCGTGATAGAGACTCAGGCTGACGAACAAGTCACATCCATTATAGGCCTCATTCAATTTTTTATGATTTACTCTAGGAGAAAAAACAATATCATTAGCAGGGATTTCAGAAAGAGCTTTTTTAAGTTGATTGAAGTAATCGCCTGGTGCATATTTTCTTTCGTAAAAGGTGGGAGCATCAAACTCATCAATATTTCCATAAATAAATAGTTTTACGGATTTATATTTTGATTTAACTTGTGAATAAGTTTTGATCAGGTAATCAATGTTTTTTTGAGAGGAAAGTCTTCCTGTATAGATGAGTGCCTTATCAGTTGGCACCAGTTTGTGCTCTTTTCTAAACTTCATTCTTGCTGGCAAATTATAATAAAAAGTTTTTTGATTAAGGGGAAAAGGAACGAGAGAGACTTCTTTAGAGTTTTTAATGCATTTCTTCATCATGCTTTTATAGCTATGAGAAGCAGTTATAAAATGAACTTTTTTATCAAGTAAGCTCTCTTCAAGATTAATGAGTTGCCCAGACTTTCTAACAAGATCTCCAAATACATAAAAGATAAAAGTGATTTCTTTTAGCGATGGTAAAGTAATGATCGACTTGAGTTCGTTGGCAAGCATGACATAGGGGTGAACAATAATGATAAAATCATAAGTAAGTTTTTTATTCTTAAGAGTTGAATAGTCTTCAATGGCCAGAATCTTTACTTTTACGTTAGTAAGTTGTTTATAACCTAGAATAATATTTTTAGTAATGCTGGTGACACTATCTTGTTCTGAAAAATGTGAAGTTAGAAGTAGTATTTTTTTCATATTACGCCTTTATCAGCTTTGATATTTGGCCTTGCATGAACATATCAAAAGGATGAAGCTCGCCGTAATAATCATTAGAAATCCATGCTTTTTGCTCCTCATGATAATCAAACCATGGAGAGACTCCGCAAATCATATTAATTCTATCTGTCGTATTTAAAGTTTTACATAATGGACGGTGAAGCTTTTGAGTGTCATAGATGAAAGCGTTTCCAGTTTTTAATTGGAACTCGATGATTTCGGAATCACTTTTTTGATCATCTATCATCTGGATGACATAATTCTCATTTGATTGAATAGGAATATTAACTCTTAAGTTTAAAAAAATAGATTCATCTTTATGCCATAAATATTTTAAATCGGTGCTTTCAGAAAGACCTGACTTGATGATTGAAACTCTCGATCGTATAAGAGTTCTCTCAAAAGAATCCAATAGAATTTTTATTTCACCATGATTTGATAGTGGAGTTCTTTCAAAATAAGAGTAAGTGTCAGCATAAGTGTTTTTTTGTGCCGCCGTGGCTTCGTAAAAATTAGAGCTGCCTTCACTGTATAGTTTGGAACCTAACCCGCTTTGATGAGGATCAGAAGAAATATTATCTATTGCACTAGGGTTGTAAGTTAAAGAAGTGGATACGTAACTTTCAAATTTTTCTTCCCTGCCTTTATATTCAAAACTGTAGCTAGCAATATCTTTTAAGGCCGATAGGAGATCAGATCTTAGCGCTTCAATAGAAAAATTAATAGGCACTGAAAGGTAGTCAGGTGTTTTAGATTTTAAATGTTCAATGTGTTTATTGATGTCAGTAAGAGTGCGGATAAACTTCTCTATTGTGATGTTTTGTGGAACTTCATCAATATTTATTATCCATTTTTTCTTCATGTTTCCTTAGAAGAAATTATTTTTCTTCCAATTCTTGAGCAGTATTATGGAAAACTAAAAGTCTGTTTTTTTCTAGCTCGGCAAGTAGTTCAGTTATTTCAGTTTGGTACTCATTTTTATCTAGTTTTTGCTCAGCTTCAAATTCTGCAATGACTTCATTTAAAGTGCGATCGCCTGTGAACTTTTTGCATAAAACGGCCGCGAAGCCATCAATGGCAAAACCTTTATTAGTCGAAGTATTGAAGAGAAAAAACTCTTCTGGATTATTAGGGCTTTTAAAAATTTGAGCAGAGATCTTTGGAAATAATTCGTGTTGTTTCATTACGGTACCTAGGAGCTAGTAGCACGCCCCTGCACCAGCAGGAGATGAAGGCACTATAAGGCTGATAATTTGAATGGCAGTTAGAGGTTTCAAAGAACCAAATGGTTTCTTTTTATCTAAACCCTTTGAATTAGGTTCGCCTTCTGGCTTACCTTTGTTGTCACTCATATATTAACCCCTATCATTTTAATATAATACACTATCGGTTTAAATATCAATAACAATAAACAAACCTTTGTTAAATTAAGGTATTGCTGGGCTTGACCTGGGGGCCTGGACGTTCTCTTTGCCTCTAATTGAAGCCAATACTTGAGCTTGTTCCTCTACAAAATTAGTACTAAATCAATTAATTAGGATAGTTACATACTGATAAAAGCCCTTCATAATTAAGATCTAATTAATTTAGGGGTATTATGAAGTTACTCATCATAAAGAGTTCGACTGAATCAAAATGGGGAAGTTGTAAGGTCATTTCACCTAATCTGCATAAGCTTTATCATGGGTTGGGGAAGGGGTTTGAACTGGATTGGTTTGAGTTGCCTGAAGATCTAATGAAAGGTGAGATGAAGAGTTATAGCTCTCTTGTCTCGGAACTCTATAAGCATATTGAAGCAACGAAACCTGATCGTTTGGTATTCGTGGACCACTTACCACCTCCGCCTGTTGTTGTTTCATTTCTTTTAATTCAAGCACAGCTTTCAAAATTGCCACCGATGATTTTTCACCTTTATGGAGACTTCACTTATTTTTCAAAGCAGTGGAATTATCTTAACGAGGTGCTTGAAGGCCATCCGGTGCGTTTTATTGTCGCATCTGATTCACAAGAAAGACTAGTAAATGAGTTCTTAGCAGATGACTTTAAAGCTCAGAGGCCAATTGATAAATTATGTTTTCCAGTCAATGCAAAAGATTACTTTTACAGCTCAAAAGATAGAACTGATTTAAGAGCTGAGATGGGCTTGGGTGAGGACGATGTCGTTGTTCTTTACTCGGGAAGAATCAGTCTTCAAAAAAATGTTGATTTGCTTATTAATGAATTTTTAAAAATTAAAAAAGAAGGTAAGCGATTTCATTTATGGGTTGTTGGAGCTTTCGATGATGTCGGTGCTGATTTTATCGGCTATGAGTCTTATCCAGGCTACATGTTTGCTAAAATACAAACTATTTTAGATGGGTGTTCTCAGGATGAATTAAAGCGAGTTAAATTTTTTGGTCATCTCGGGAAAGCAAGCTTGCGTGTCACCAAGGCAGCAGCAGATATATTTGCTAGCTTTAGCTTGTATCACGATGAAGATTACGGAATGTCTCCAGCGGAGGCCCTTGCCACTGGTTTAACAAGCATTTTGACTGATTGGGGAGGATATTCATCATTTGCCTCGAGTGATAAATGGCACTGTGAACTTGTCTCTGTAGGCTTGAGTGAGTTTGGGTTCGAGTTAGGAACACAATCGTTTATCGACTTAGTTGAAAACTATGCTGGCAAAAGTGATAACTTGCGCTTTAGTCACTCTAAGGAATTTTTAGCGAAGTTCTCCATAGAGGGCAATATAGATGTCTTGAGGGAAATTTTAAAAAAAGACGGAGTTCCTTTTACTGGATTTACGTGGCTGCTCGAGCAGCATGCATTCGCCATGAATGAGAATTGGTCAAAAATTAAATACAATAAATTTTTAGCACCTAGAGATAAAGGCTATTATCCTCAGCTTTATAATAATTATATCTCTGGCAAGACTAAGGAAAACAATAATGAAAAATAACGAACCAAAAGAGATCATTCAGTGGAGCTATGACTACATTCAAAGTTTTTATCTTAATAATAATGGATTAACTAGCGATGCCGAGAGACAATATTTGAATTATCTTTCACCTTTTAGTGATAAGTATTTTTCTCACTTAAATCCTTTTATTCTTTTTGGGGGGGCCGCTCACGAGCAGCTTTTGAAAAAAAATGTTTGGATGTTAAGAGATGGCTTAATTCCATTAAGTTATTTTTTTCAGGAAGCTTCAGTTGATCTAATGAAGGGAAAAAGAAAATTTATTATTCATAAAGATTATTGGTTTTTAGTTCCTAAGGAATGGCAAAAAAATGTCATCTTCTATGATATTACTTCAAATCATGTATTTGATTCTAATAACCTTCCCAAGAAGATTGTAATCACTGGTGTAGCGAATGAGACCCTTGCTGACCCAGAAGAGTTCACTGAAGATATTAAAGAATTGGCTGCTGTTTTTAGTAAAAAAGACCTAGAGAAAATAGAGATTAGTGCTTATCTTCCAAATAAGAGAACTGACTTATGGGGAAGGTGGCAGGATGAAAATATTTTCAAGTACGCCAAAGTCATGTTTCAAAATCTAAAACTCGATATTGATTTTCCTGAATGGGAAATTATTAAAATGAATATGGATTTTCAAAATACTCTCTATTTTGAAATTAATAGAGGGACACTTGTTAAGGATTCATATTTGCAGCATATGATGCTTTCTAGAGGAGCAGGTCTTTTGAAGAAAAAGAATGATTTAAAGGGATTTACTCTTATTAAGAAGCATCCATTGAGTCTTTATCATGGAGTTGATATCTATGAGTTTGATTTTGCCAATGCTCCTGATTATGAAAATCCGATTGAGAGCGATATTATGCCTTATTTTAAGACAATTATTGAAAAAGGTACGAGTGCTCGTCATGTATCTGCAGGCTGGGAAAAGTGGTATGGAACTTACGTGAAAAAGTATTATAAAACTGCCGGACTTGTTTAAGGCCAATGATAACAATCAGAGAGCTTAATGCTGATGATTCAAGTGCATGTATAAGTCTTAAGCAAGAAAGACTTCATGCGGAGCCTTTAGAAATTCGAAAAGAAAATTTTTTTAAGCTTTACGATTCTCTCTCAAGTGAAAGCTTTTCTTTTGGAGCTTTTTTAAATGAGGAATTAATTGGGTTGTGTTCATTTATAAAGCTTAAAAATAATCAAAATACTTTTTTTGTTACGGATCTTGTAACAGCAAAATCATTTGAAAACCAAAGAGTGTTTTTAAAGATTTTTGATTGTGCTAATAAAAAAATATTCTCTCAGATTTCACAATACACTCTCGTTGCAGTCGAAGAAAAAATAAAATCTTTGGAGTTGCTAAAGTTCTTAGTAGAGGATTATTCGCTAAAAGCATGCGAGGACCAGTTTATTTATTCTCATTTGTTTCGGGCCCAAAAAGAAAAACTATCGAACTCCGATAGTTTAATCCGTATTAAGACCACGCATCCTATTGATGAGAATGCCGAAGAAGTCGTTATAGACGGCCAAAGCTTGTTGTTTTTTACAGATAAAAAATATCGAAGTTACTCAATAAATCATAATATTATAAGTCGCCTTTACGTCCAAGCTGCCAACATAGATGTAATAAATTTGAAGGGGTTGCTAGAGGCCGCTCAGGACATTATGAAATCACGATCGCTGGATTATTTTGTAATCTTGAGCGATAAAAAGCTCTCTATTGAAGCTGATATTGTTTATGTAAACAGGTACATGTCTTTTTCTAAAAATTCTCCAGCAAAGGAATCGTATTGCTTTCATAAAGGAATACTAGTGTGAGTCAGTTAATCTTTATAAATCTTTTCATTGATAATAACTGGGATGATGAAAAAGTTATTGATCAAATATATTCAGTGAAGCTTAACTCTTCCGCAGAAATTCTTGATTCTTATCAAAACTGGGGAGTGTATGAAGGTGTCCCTGGAGATTCTGCTATTGTTGTGCAAAAATTTGATCCATCTTTTAGAGAGTTTTTGGCAGATAAGCTAGATTTAGCAGATGAAATTTTTGAAAGTGATCTAAGTCATTTAAAAAATGTTACAAGCTTTCATTTTGTTGGGATATCACAAACTGAGCAAAATATCATAAGTCGTTTCCCATCCGTTAAAAATAATTATTTGTCCGAAGCTTCTTATAAAAATCTTAATTCGAAAATAACCCTTTATGAAATTGCTAAAGACAACGAAATAAATTTTCCAGAAAGCTCAATTGTAAAGCTCAAGGACTTTAAGGAGTTGGAAAAAAGTTCTTCTTCTTATGTGTTGAAATACATCAATAGCGCAGGAGGAAGAGGTGTTTTCATTATAAATGAAAGCACAAAAAACTTGGTTTCTTTTATTGATCGTCAGTTAGAAGAAAAGTCTAAAGATTTACAGTTTTTAAAGCAAGAATACGTAGAAATAAAGTCTCATTTTTATACTCTTGCAAACACGAATTATTCATCTAGCGAAGTCAGTGGATTTAAAATTATCTATGACAAACACAAAAACTCGAAGCTTCATATTTATGAAGATGCGATTTCAGAAGATAGAATAAAGGCAGCTGAAAAAATAGCTTCTAGCCTAAGGGCGTTAGGATACTCTGGTGTTTTTGGTTTTGATGGTTTTGAAAGTACGAATGGGGACATTTACCCTGCAGTAGACTTAAATGTACGATATGATAAATCAAGAATGATTTTAAACTTAGCAAAGAAGTTTAATATTCATCATAACTACTTTGAGTTTCGTAGAGAGCGTTTTCATAGTAAGTCATATAAAACATTTGAGCAGTACTGGAGTTCTCGTATTGATGACTTAAATGAAATTAACAAAAAATACGATAACAGGTTCTATTTGCTTCCAGTTCTTTTTTCTAATTTTTTCAAAGCTGAAGAGCAATCAGACATGGTAGAAATTAGTTTTTTCACAGGTCACAACTCGTCAAACCAGACAGGTTTTCAAGCTTGGATAACTGAAATTTATAACTGGATGGGAATTCCAGCAAGCCTTACCTGATAACTCTTCTCAAGAAATACGAGATTTACATTTATGTGGTGGGTGCTTACAATAAAGGGTATCAATAAAGAAAGTTCATACTCAGGAAGAGACTTGAAAGCGACAAACGAAGACCTTATTCAAATTTTATCTGAAGTAAATCGCAATGCTATGTCAGGTGTCGCTCTGAGAGAAGATGAAGATCTTTTCAAGAAAGGTATTCTAGATTCATTAACAATTGTCCAATTGATAGTCGCAATCGAAAAAAAGTATTCAATTAAAATTTCTGGCAGAGATATTAACTATCAAAGTTTTACTACTTTAAGAAGTATTGAAGATTTGATTAACTCGAAGCTTTCATGATTAATTTAACGCTGGTTTATCTTTTGTTTAACTGGCTTTTGATTGTCGGAAGCATTTATCTTGGCAGCTTGAACCCTTATTTATATCCAATTTCTTTTTTTGTAATAGCCAATAGGCAGTTTGCAAATTATCTCATTGGACATGAAGGAGTTCATGGCCTAATTGTTAAAAATAAATGGTGTAATGATTTCATTAGTCGTTATTTCTGTTTATTTCTCGTCTATGTTTCTTTTGATACCTATAAAACATATCATTTATCACACCATGAATTTTTAGGCACGCATCTCGATCCCGACAAAAGTTTGTATGACTTTTATCCCGTAGATAGAAAAATGTTTTTTAAAAATTTATTTTGGTATTCTGTTACTTTTAAAATGTTTAGAGATTTTATTGTCTACTTCACTCCTTTTTATGCCTTGATAAAAGCGAGAAGCCTGAGCAAGCTATTACAGTCTGATTGTCTTGAGTATTTGCTTTTTAATGGATTAATACTCGTGCTCTTAGGTCAAAGTGGGTATTTAGGATATTATGTACTTTACTGGCTCATTCCATTAATTCTATTCATTCCATATTACTACTTTGTAAGCGCTCTACAACATGGGCTGATTCACCGGGCTGAAAATGGTATCAATAGTAGAAATATTTCAGGACATCCTTTAGTAATGGAAATATTTCTTCCATGTTCAACTAATTATCATGGGATTCATCATGAATACCCAAACATTGCTTTTTATAATTTAAGAAAAGTTTATCTCAAGAAAAATAAACCAGGCAGTAGCTACTTGAAAAGTATTCAAGAACTTCTTCCGTCACAGCGAATAAAATGACACCAGCAAATTTTGAAGAAAAGTTAAATTCAATCGAAGAAAAAATTGTGACCCGCTTGGGTCAAAATAGTAAAGTTCTTAACGCTTTCATTTTTTTGATTTTTGTAATTATCCTATTTTTAAGTCGCGATTTTGTTCTTGGAATTAAAATAAAATTCCTAAATTTTCCCAGCGTAAGTTCGTCGTATAGTACAATGGTTTTTTTACTTTTCGTGGCCACTATTATTCCTTTTATGAGATCTTCGCGAAGGCTAAAATTTGGAATAATTATGTTTATTATTGGGACGATCTACGATATTAATAATTCTTTATGGAGCGAAGTCTCGCTTGAGGTTTATCTCTCTTTTTTTCTAATGGCTGTGACAAGCTATCTTTTTTTGACAATTGAGCCTATCAAAAAGTTTAAGTACAGTGCTTGGATTTATGTGATATTTGTCGGATTTTTTACTTATTATCTTTTTAAATTCTGTGACGGCTGGCAATGGTTCTTTTTAAAAAAACCCATGTTCTATTTTGCTTTTGTCGTGTCTTATATTGTCTCAGAAACATTGTTCACTAAAAGGACAATGGCGAGAATGATTTTTAGCCCAGCTCATATAATCTTGCCTATTAATTATCCAGTAGAAAGCGAAGAGCTTTATGGAAATGAAGAGTATTCAGTATGGTTACGTGGGTTTATACAAATAGCGAAAGCATTGGCATTAAGTTGTATTTCTTATGCACTCTTGAAAAGTATACCTGTACTGAAGGTTACCGCCTCTCTAAGTGCTTTGGTTACTTATATTAGTTATCTTTTGTTGGCGCCAGCAATTGCTAACTTTGTCACAGGTGTAGCTAAAATATATATGCTAAATGTTCCGGATTGCTCTAATCATACTTGGCTAAGTGGCTCTCCTCTGGATTTTTTAAAAAGAGAAAATGTTCATGCTTATCAATTTTCAATTAGGTTTTTTTATTTCAATTTTCTTAAATTAACGAGAAATCCAATAGTCATTGTTTTGTGCTATATCCTGGTCTTTCCACTTTTTAGGGATTCCTTAAATTATTTTACTAGACGAGAGTTTTTAAGTTGGGGTGCTTTTTATGAATACTACTCAAAGGGTTATGCATTTTGGATAGTCATTTTTATAGCGATTGTATTCACTTTCAGAAGCTCATTTTTTAACAGAGATATTAATGGATGGAGGGCCGTAGGGGCCACTCACGTCGTTATGTATATTGTTTTCTACTTCTTTACTCTAGGCTTTAAAATGTTTTAGTTACTTTTAAGCCTGATCTTCTCAATGAAGCTATTAAAAGTAAAATATAGGGCAAAGCCAATAATCGAAAGAACAAAAACGCCAGAATAGACATTAATAATTTTAAACTGATCCCATGATTTCCAAATGAAATAACCAATACCGTTATTGCTTGCAGAAATTTCGCTTACAACCACTAGCGTAAGACCATAGTTAAGAGCGAGTTTTAGTCCCGTTAAAATCTCTTGAAGGGTTCCGGCCATAAGAAAATTCAGATAGTAATTCTTTATAGAAAGCGGGTAGATTTTTATAATGTCGTGATAGTTAGAAGACAAAATTCTTAAAAAGCCTATGCGAAAATTAATAAACATAAGATAAAAAAGTCCTATAGAAATAAGAGAAATTTTAGACCAGCTATCAATTCCAAATATTAAAAGTAATAGGGGGTATAGAGCAACTTTGGGAAGTGGGAAGCTCAAAGCAACGAGAGGGTTAAGTAGTTCATCAAATGTTTTTATGTGAGCTGATAAAAGGGCGAGTATAAGTGCCGTAGGAAATGAAATGCAAAATGCTATCGCCAGACGTCCTAAACTGAATAAAGTTTGATGAAGGAGATCATCTGTTGAGAGAAGAATAAAAGTGTTCTTAAATATTAAAATGGGATTGGGAAAAAAAGCTTTGTCGATAACTCCCATCGCTGTAAGGATTTCCAGAAAACCAATAACAATTAAACATGACAATAGCCCTTTCTTCATACTAAATCCTTCTTTAATAATTCATAAATATTGCTAAATATGTCCTGATAAAAAGGCATTTTTCTTAATTCTAGTATGTTTTCTTGGTTGAGGTCAGAGATAGTTTTTACTGAAAAAGTCTGCGTGATGTTTTTTTGTTTTTTAGATAAAAAGGAAATTTTATGTGAAAGAAGTAATGATTCATCAATGTCATGAGTGACCAGGATAATCGTTGGTTTTTTTTCTTTCCATAGTTCATGTGTAAATTCGTATAAAGTCTCTCTTTGAATGATATCTAAATGAGAAAAGGGTTCATCAAGAAAAATAACTTCGGCTTCTGAAAGAAAAGCGCGAAGTAGATTAAATTTTTGTATGGTTCCACCAGAAATCTCATATGGATAAAGATTCAGGTATTCAGTGAGTTTGAATTTTTCTAGTTGCGCGGAAAAATCAAGAATATTCTTTCCTGTAGTTAATTCTAGATTTTTCTTAAGAGTTAACCAGGGAAAAAGAGGATTTTTCTGAAAAACGAATGAGAGTTTTTTAGGAGAATTTGTAATTGAGCCAGTCTGCATTTTTTCAAGACCGGCAAGAACTCTTAATAAAAGAGTCTTACCGGCACCTGTTGTACCAATTAAAGAGTGTATAGTGCCTTTTTCGACCAGAAGATTTACCTGGTTTAAAATCTGCTTATTATCAAACGAATGATTAAGTGCTTTTATTTCAATCATTTTTTCTTTGGCTTCTTTTGAAGCTCTTTTTGAGCAAAGTTAGTAAAAGATTCATCAATAATATCTTTAGCATTTAAAGGCTTTTTTATATATCTTTTTTCATACCAGCCAATATCGTTAATAAGTTCAGCTGCATTAAGCTTTCCGAACTCATTTAGGCCAACTGGCGCCATCTTTTCCCAGATGACATCATCGTATTTGAAAACTTTTTTCATGTCGTTAACTACGGATTCACGATTGATTCCTTTCATAAATGCATTATTATAATCTTCAATTCCTTTGGCATAGGCAATCATGAATTTTTCAGCATCCTTTCTATTTTCCTTTATAAATTTTGGAGAATAAAATAGAGCGCCACTTTGTTGCTTAGAATAAGCTTCTGAGCCTCCTGCAACTTGAGTAGCAATACCATCCATTTTAGCTTTCGTTAAAAATGGTTCAATTTGAATTGTTGCATCGATGGCGCCTGATTTAAGTGCGAGGTTCATTTCAGAGTAGGCCAGCTTGATAAAAGTAACATCTTCAAGTTTTAAGCCAGCTTGTTGAAGAAATTTTTCTGTTAAAATTTCTTGAGATACGCCTTCAAGTGAAGTTAGCCCCATCTTAAAGCCTTTCAGGTCCTTTAATGTTTTATATCTTCCTGATGTCATGTGCTCATTTTTTACAATTAATGCAAGATAGTCATGATTGACTTCAATATGTCCTTTATCTGCGACAATTTTAAACTGTTGGCCATCGGCAATAGCATTAAAAAGACCAGCTGTAATATTACCTGCTCCAACATCCAGTTCTCCTTTAGATAAAAGAAGCGTCATGGGTGCTCCAGAGTTATTAAAATCTGTAATTTCTACTTCAAGACCCTGCTCTGCAAAATAGCCTCTTTCTTTTGCAAGATAAATTCCTGCAGAGCTGGTTACGGGAGATGAGCCCACCTTGATGACTTTTGCAAAGACTGGTGCTGAAAGCATTATAGAAAAAAGAAGAAACATTTTCATTAGGTGCTCCTAGTAATTTGAATAGATAAAATTGGTATCTGAATAATTATGTTTTAAAAGCATTAAAAGGATAAAAAATGCTAAAAGCATTAAGGATTTTATCCAGATGTTTTTAGATGCAACAATGTTGTGAATTTTATCGGCTTGAAAATATTTCTCGTAAATTTCCATAATACAAATAGTCGCAATGCAAAGAGGCATAGAGCCGTAGGAGTGCAGAATAAAATATCGTGAAGTCTCTAGTGGAGTGTTAGTTAGATTCCACATAATATTATTAAACTGAGACATTGATTCTGCTCTGAAGAGAATCCCAGGTATTGAAATTAGTACGACATAAAACCAGGCCCATTTAATAGTTTTTAAAAAATATTTGATAAGAGGAGAGCTGGAATTTATGAGGGAATTTACAACTGCAAATTTGATAGACAGATAAACTAACATTACCTGAATGAGTCCATATAGGATATGGGTTATTTTAAGATCGTGCCAGATGGCAAAAACTAAAAAGGTTACTGCCATAATGGGGTATGGCCCAAAGAGGTTGAACCTAGAGGTGGTTAATGGATAAAAAACATACTCTCTAATCCAGGCGGTTAGTGACATATGCCATCTTTTCCAAAATTCTACGATTGAAGAGACTGCAAAGGGGCGATTAAAGTTCTGGGGTAGTTCAATTCCAAAAATTAGGCCAATACCTATTGCAATGTCAGTAAAGCCTGAAAAGTTTGCATAAATTTCATACTTATTAAAAAGAAATGGAATGATCAAGTTCATTGAGTAGAGTGTCTTCTCTTTAAAAAGAAAAGCAGTAAAGGAGCTCAAATTATCAGCAACAGCCATTTTTTTAAAAAGACCTGCACATATGAAAATAATACCAAGCTCAATTCCCTTTTTGCTAAAAACAAGAATTGATTTTTGCTGTTCGATAAAGTTAGTAAATTTTAAAATAGGACCAGTTGCAAGATTTCCTATGAAAAATGAGTAAGTCAAATAGTCAGAAAAAACTAACTTTTTTGTATCAATATGTTTCATATCAATAATGAAAGAAATTTGTTGAAAAATAAAAATTGAAATACCTACTGGAAGTATATAGCTGGTACCTGTGAACCATTCTGTATGAGGTGCTATGTATTTAATTAATGAAAGACAGAAAATGTTGAAAATGACTAGCGCGTGTGAGGCGAGATTAAATTTGTTAAAATGTTTTACGCAAAGGTAATTAGTTAAACCAATAGCGATAAAAATTAATGAAGTTTTAGGATTAGTAATTCCCAGGAATAATATGCTGAAACTTATTAGAAACCACGATCTGTACTTTAAATGAGAAAAGCAACATAATATGAATGTAGCAAGGATAATGATAAAATAAGCAATTGAGTCTGTACTCATTTAAGCCTGAAAAGTTATGAATAATATAGAAAAAATTCTAGCAGACATTGATAGTCAGAGTCTATCTTCAATCTTTGAAATTCAAAGTGGACATGATCTGGATCATGTTGCTTTTAAAGAAGAGATCAAGAAGCGCTCATCTTACTTTTATGATCAACTTAAGTTTCAAAGCGGACATGCTGTCATTTTAAAACATTCTAACAGTATTCAGTTTTTTATAGATTTTTTAGCCCTTTATTTTATAGAAGTGACAGCTATACCAATTGATCCATTAACTTCAGACAAAGAGCTAGGTAATTTACTTAGTTTTTCCAAGGCAATTGCGCTTGTTGATGAAAACGGTGTCAAGCCACTCGCTGGTTTTCCTTCTGAGGAACTTGAAGGCATTGCTCTGGTATTGTTCACTTCTGGAACAATATCAAGCCCGAAAGGAGTAAAAATAAGCAAGAAAGCTTTGTTAAAAAAATTTGATGTATTAGAGCAAAATATTGGTGCAAGCACCATCGAAAGATCTCTATGTTTTGTTTCTACATTCTTTGGGCATGGCTTAATCTGCAATTCTCTTTTCCCCATCTTCAAAGGAAAGAAGCTTTTTATCGCGCCAAAAATGACAATGGCAATGGCACGAGACTTTTCTAATATTCTTGAAAATCATAAGATTACCTTTTTCAGTAGCGTTCCAAGTCATTGGGAGATTTTACTAGAATTTGGGGAGCTACCTTTAAATCATTCACTCAAAAGAGTTAATTGTGCGAGCTCCCCTTTAACACATGCTAAAATTAAAAGAGTTCTCGAATGGTTGAGACATGAAATTCCTTTCTATGATGTGTATGGAGCTACTGAAATGTTAGGTTGGTTTGCAGATAATGCTATTCAACAGGTAGATTCAAAGCTCGCATTTACTAATTTTTGGAATTTAGAATATAAAATAAACGAGAATAATGAACTGCTTTTGAAATCAGACTATATGTTTAATGGTTATTGGAGCAATGATACTCTGACAAAAGTTGATTTTTTCAACACAGGTGATCTTTTTATTGATCAAAAAATAGCAGGGCGTACTAAAAATACTATCAATAAAGCAGGAATAAAAATTCAAATTGAAGATGTGGTGTTTGATTTTATGCAATCTGGATTACTTAAGGATGCAGGTGCATTTCCAATAGAGGATGATTTTACAGGACAACAAATAGGTTTATTTGTAGTGCTAAATGAAGGTCATAATTTAAAGGAGATTAAGGATTACTGTGCTCAGCATATTTCATTAATACGGCATCCGTATGAAGTGATTGAAGTAAAAAAAATTCCTCATAACACAAGAGGAAAGGCATCCTCGAACACGCTAGTAAATGTCTATCAAGAATTAAAGAATATTGATGAAGGAGTGTTGAAAGTTTTTAATCAAATTTTTAAATCATCATTTGATACTGTCAATATCGAAAGAAAAAGCGTTGTTAATTGGGATTCAATGAAGCACGCGGAGCTGATTATTAATCTTCAGAAGACATTTAAGATCAAATTCTCAGCGAAGGATATTGGGAATACTCAATGTCTTAGCGAGGTGAGTTTACAGGTAAAGAATTTGTTAATAAGTCAGAAAGATATTTACTAAATTTTATCGCCCCCTTTTCGTTTAAATGATTGAAGTCAACATACTCAGTAACATCTAGCTGGGCATTAAAAGATCTACCGTCAATAATCTTAAAATTCTCATCTTTAATTTGATAAATGATGTTGTTTAAACTTCTATTGTATTTTGAATTATCACTATTAATAAAATTGGTACACATTGGAGTTATGACATAATAGACGTTGAGTCCTAGGTTTTTTGCATGTGCAATAATCTTTTTGAAGTAATACAAATCTGCACTTGGCGGAGCGGGAAGATCATCTTGAAAATCTTTATAAAAAGGGCCCAGGAATTGGTATCTTTTTAAAACTAGACTTATTGGAGAAGCATAGTGTCCATGATTGTTAGTGATGTTATCAATGAAGTCTTGTTTGGCATTGATATGTTTAACTTCAAAAAAGCTCTTTACTGACGTTGTAGCCGCTTGAAGTGAGTATCCTGTCAGGTAGAGCTTAGTGACTACAAATTTCAGACCAATTTTAAAAAGATCATATTTGTTACAGTTTTCTTGGCTGACCCCACAATGAAGTAATACCACGTCTTCAAAATTCAAAATACCAATAGGAACGTGGATTTTCCAAATATCTTCATCATAATGTGAACTAATGAAAGTCTGAGTAATCAATATGCCTTTTTTGATTTTTGTATTTGATAGACTAGTTAAAGTTTGGTGACTTTTATAAGCCGTTTCGGCCAGGGCCGAAGCAGAATAAGAGTTGGGACTTAGAAGAGTAGGGTTTATAGAGTAAAGCCCACTTGAATCTCCCAGAACCAGGTAATCAACTTCTGAAGGTATAGAGTGATGATTATAATGATTTTTTATAGCGGTTCTTATAGAAAAAACGTTATCGCTAGGGTAGGCGAAAAAATGTAAATATAAGAAATAGATAATATAGACCAATAGTATTGGGATTACAATTTTTAAGAAAGTTTTAAAGCGTCTTCGTGAAAATGACATATAATATTCATAAAAGTTAAAAAGAAATAATAACTAGTTTATGGATGAAAGACTAGTTATAGTTTAATAAGACAAAATGAACATTGGAAGACTTAAGTGAAGCACACCAGCAATCAGAAAATGCTAAGATTGATCTACGTTTTAACAGCAGCAAATCTTAGGGCAAGATACAGAAATACATTTTATGGAGTAATCTGGGTTTTACTCTATCCAATTCTCATGTACGGAGCACAAGTTTTTGCTTTTACCGTTGTTTTTGAAGTTAAAGATCCGAACTACCCTTTATATTTACTGGCCGGAATTATACCTTGGATTTTTGTCGTTCAGTCCGTAGAGATGTGCACTGGTGTCTATTTGCAATGGGGCCACGCTTTAAAAAATCTTCCTATTCCAGCTTTAATCATTCCTTCAATTCAGCTTTTAGATAATTTTATAAATTTCTTTGGAGCTTATTTTTTAATACTTATGTTTTATGTATTTCAAGGAAAAGTTACAGCTGCGCAAGTTTTAATTTCGTTTTTTCCGACCTTCTCTCTTGTTGCTTTTGTTTCTGGCATGTGCACAGTGTTTGCTTTAATAAATGTTAGATATAGGGATTTAAAATTTGTATTATCTTTTTTATTCTCACTTCTGTTTTACCTAACACCAATATTCTATTCAATAAATTCCGTTCCTGTCAGTGTTAGATGGATAATTGGTAATAATCCATTCCATTTTCTTTTAAGGCCTTTTCAAGAATTATTTATAAATGGCACTACTGATAACTTTTATCACTATCAGTATGTTGCTTTTTTTATGGCCTTTATTTCTTTTTTTTTAAGCTATCTCGCTTGGAGAAAGTTGAAAAACAATGTGGTGTTTTATGGTTGATAAAAAAATTCTTATAGATCTCAATAATGTTACCCTTGCGTTTCCAAAGGCAAATCTTGAAGTAACAAGTATTCGAGATATTTTTGCAAAAAAAATTAAAAAGAACTCACTCGCTGAAGACTATAAAGTTGTATTAAGGGACATTAATTTTAAACTTAGAAGTGGCGACAGACTAGGTATTATTAGTGAAAACGGTGGTGGTAAATCATCACTATGTAGGTGCATCTCTGGATCATACCCACTCAGCGCTGGAAGTATTGTTCGTCATGGTGACATCAGGGCCTTGTTCGAATCATCTCTCGTAATTTATCCAGAATTAAGTGGGCGTGAAAACATGTCTTTGCTTGCAGAAATTTTTTACGACAGAAAAAAGCACAATATCCCTCAAATACTCGAAGAAAGTCTCAAGTTTAGTGAATTGGAAGAGTCGATTGATCTGCCAGTTAAGATTTATAGCAAAGGAATGCTGTTAAGACTTACATTGAGTATTTTATCAGCAGTTCCAACAGATATTCTTATTTTGGATGAAGTGTTCGATGGAGCGGATGAATTTTTTAGAATTAAGCTCTCTCAGCGCATAAGAAAACTCATCTCTGAGTCAGGTACCGTTATTTTTATAAGTCATCAGGAAGAGCAAGTTTTAGATATCTGTACAAGGGTCATAGTTCTCAAAAGAGGTAAGATTATTTTTGATGGCGATCCACAAGAGGCATTTAAAGTTTATAGAGAAAGCAGAAATTCTCTTTTATAATGGAGTTTTGCTTTTTTCTCGTTGTGTCCAGATAAATTCTAGATAATTTTTAAGCCCTACAAGTAATCCAAAAGCATAAGAAATTAAAATAACGTAGTGAAGAATAATCACCATCGGTTTTAATTGTTTCTTATAAATAACAACATAAGAAATTACCAATAACGTATAAATTAAAAAGCCATAGCCTAAAAGCGATAATGGATTTAACATCCAGTAAAAAAACAAAAGTAAAAAGACCATTGGTAAGAAATAGATGAGCTCTTGGGATTCTGGAAGTTGGGAAAAATTTTTTACTCTACATTCTCCACTCTTTATAATCGTTAAAATCAGAGACTTAAGATCACTTTTTCGACTGTGAAAAACAGAAAGCTTAGAGTTATATAGGATTTTCTTATTAATATCTTTTAATTGCTTAAGGAGAAAATTTTCTTCATTTCTAAAGAGATTGTTGGAAAATTTAAATCCTTGATGAGTAAAAATCTCTTTTTTAAACCAGAGATTGCAGAGGATTAACTTTGACTCATTGGCCGGTACATTTATTTCCGTTGTATGAACATAATGTCTTTTATAGGTAAATCCCATGCAAAGAGGTGAAGAAAGGGCATGGCCTAAATTTTTCTCAAAAGTGCTAGCATCTGGAGGAGTCATGTCTGGACCACCTAAGACATCCCACTCCATGTCTAAGTTAAGATTTTCAAAGTAATTTTCAGGCAAGTAACAATCATCATCTAGAAAAAAGACATAGTCGCCACGGCATTTGGTGACAGCATAGTTCCTGGCATCCGATGGAGTTGTTTTAGATAGATAGTGGCAATGGTAATGAGGAAAATCTGCCTTGGTAGTCGAAAAATACGACATTTCACCATTAAAAATTATGATGACTTCGAATTGAAATTTTAAACCTGTCTGCTTCTTTATGGATTGCAGGCATCGTTCAAGATATTTTTTTCTGTTGTATGTGACTATGACAATGCTAAAATTCATTGAATTGATTATCTAGTATTTAGGAGGAGTTTTGCAACGTATTCTGATGAATATCGCAGGAATTAGAGTTCATGTCGAATCAGACTGGAGCGAGTTACTTGCTGTTTTAGAAAAAGATTTTTGGTCTTTTCATTCCAGGGATTTTTTAGACTCATCTAAAGCTGACTTGAGCTTAAAAATTTATAAAACGCTTCAAGCTCCTCCGTTGCCAGAGATATCAACCTCCATGCAATCTCAAAATTCTTTAAGTTATGATGTCGGACACATCAGATACAATGATTATTATGGGAAAGCTTATACTGTTATCAATTTTCAGTCTGAAAGCGCAGCTATTTATGGGTTGGATTTGGATAAAATTCACGAAATTGCTTACCTTTTAATTCTCTCTAGAGTTGGAAAAATTCTAGACCTTAAGGGACTGCACAAGCTTCATGCGTTTGCTGTTTCTTTTAACAATACTGCTTTCGTGTGTATGATGCCTTCCAAAGGGGGAAAAAGCTCATTGCTAAGTGAATTGTTATCAGATCCAAGAATAAAAATGCTTTCAGATGATATCCCTTTAGTTGATAAGCAAGGGCGGGTTTACCCCTTTCCATTAAAACTTGGCTTTAATGAAATTCCTAAAAACCTTAAAGTTTTTAATCCTGAAGAAAATTTATACACTATGAAAAGAGAGCTTTATGGTGAAAAAAAACTAATCTGCACCAGGGGAATTGAAAATAAGATTGAAAAGAAAGAGTATTTTGAGAAAGTCATTCTGGTTGAAGGGTTTCGATATAATTCAGAGAGTTCTTGCGTTTTATCATCTTCATGGTTACAATCTTTTAAAGGTCTGCTTGTGCATGGCGTCATTGGAATTGGTTCCCCTATTGTTATAGAGTACTTTTGGGAAACAGGAATTAGAGATTTTATAAGAAAGACCTGGATATTTTTTAAACGACTAAAGGCCTTTTTTTTATTATGCTTCAAGGCAAAAAAATTCAAGATTCATATCGGCAAAGACCAGCATATGTTAACTCGCATAGTTGTTGAATTACTGGAAAAAGAAACTACTATTAAATAAACATATTATAGGGATATATATGAAAAATATAAAGTCACTGGCTCTCACAATATTGGTCATTTTGGCGATTGGTATTGGCTATAAATTTGTTACAAAAAATAATCACTCAAGTTCATCCTCCCTTATCTTTGAAGTAGGTTCGACTGCCAAAAAAGGTAAAGATAGATTTGCAAAAGAAATTCCCCTTATCGAAAAAAACTTTAAAGAAAATGGTCTTAATGTAAGTATCACACAGGTTTTGGCCGGAACGAATACTCTCTCTGATAAGGTTCACTGGGACTTTACGATGTCTACGACCATGTTTGTTTTAATGCAAAGAAAAAATGGTTTACCTGTTGAGCCTCTAGCTTGGTCAAAAGGCTGCACACAAAATGCAATCGGTATCTCACTCTTAGATAATACTGATACGATTTCAAATATGCGTGACAAGAAGATTATTATGTATGGATTTGGATACAATACAGGAACAGTGTTAAGAGCAATTAAAGACTGGAACTTAGAAAAAGCCCAACTCTTTACAACTACTGATGGTGCGAATGCATTACAGCTCTTATTCAATAAAGAAGCTGATATGCTTATCAGTGATGCTGCTTTCTTCCAAGATAATAAGGATAGCAACATCGTTGGAACAGAGTATGAGAGAAATAATTTAAAAATTATAGCATCTACCAACTATAGTACTCCATGTAGAATTGTTGCTTATTCTGGTCCTAGAGCAGAGGCCGGAACGAAGGAAAAGTTTCTAGCAACACTTAAGAATTCTAAACTTGAACTTTTAGCCAACTTGACCCTTATCGATAAAAGTGAGTTTGATAAACTGGCATCAGAATTTGACTGGGCAGAGCTCGATAAGATTAATACTCAAATAAAGCCTTTAGCATTATAATGAAGAGCTTTTATGTTGGCCCACTATGGGGAAACGTTTGTAGTGAAGTGCTAATGTTGCCAGAGCTACAAGGTGGGCGAATTCATTTTTTTGGAACTTATGGATTTTTTGGTACAAGTGGCCGAGAGGTTGTTGATTGGCTTAATTCGCACAAAGAAAAATTAGAGTTAAGATTTAACAAATCAAGATTTGAAGAGTATTTCTTAGTTACCAGTAACCTGGCGAATGAAAAGAATTATCATTTTAGAAGATGGATCAATCCTTTGTCTGGAATTGTCTCTTGCATTTCATCCTATGGAATAAAATCTTTTGAATTATTCGACGATCCTGAAAATTTATATAAAAAATTATTAGTTAACATAGAAGAGGCAGGTCATCTGTCTTTTTATAAAGAATTAGAAGATAATTTATTTCCTAAAATGATAGAAGATCTTATTGAGCAATCTATTGAGACTCGTAATGCTTTTAAATTTTTGAAAATTTATGATGAAACTGGACAAGTTGTTAAAGAGATAGAATTTCAAACTGATTTTTTAACAGCATACCTTTCGGAAACTTTAAGATCAATAGAGCAATTTTCAATGCAACCTTTATCTTTTGATATTACTGCTAGTGAAGTATAAGCGTGAATAAGTGTACAAAAAAAATCTCTTACTTCTCTGTTTCAGAACAAATAAAGAAATTAATTTCAAATCATTCAAGTTGGGATAGTCAGCGTAATTCTTATTATGGACTAACTGACTCGAGATCAATTCTATTAAAGTATAATCTTAATTATCCTGAAGGAATGTTACCCAAAAACAACACGAAACAGGATGTTTTTACCGCTTCATTGCTGCCAATAATCTCACATGTACAGAAATTATTGGGAGCTGCTTACTGCTCAAGATCCATGATTGCTTGTGTTCCGCCAGGAAAAGAAGTCAAACGTCACATTGATCCAGGATGGACTTTTACAATTCAGAGACGCTATTGCTGGGTGATGAAAACAAATCCTCAAGCGCTCGTGTATGTCTCAGGAGCAGAGAAGCATTTCGCAGAAGGTGAGATTTGGGAATTTAACAATAAAGAAATGCATGGGGCGATTAATAATGGCCAAGAAGACAGATTGCATCTTATTTTTGACTTAGTCATGCTGGAAGACGCTCTTGCTGCTACACCAAAAGAATTTGAGGCAGGAAGTTACGACGATAAATTCTTTAATATAATTCTTAAGAAGAAAAACAAATCTAATATTTTTGAGGTTTAGTTGTACGAAATATTACTGGTCGTTTTAATTTATCTTCTTGGTGCAGAGTTGTGGTGGCTAGTTGGAGTAGCTGTTTTATTAAATAAGTTTATCAAGCGACCGATTTTAATACTTGCGATATTTTCTCCATTTTTTTGGGTCAAATCCCTCCATGAGCTTCCTAAAATATTTCTTATTCGGATATTTGATGAAGTTAGATTTACAATATTGGATCAAATTCTTTTTTATGTTGTTGGTCTGGTCATTTGTTTTTTCATATATTATTTAATTAGAAAAATATTTTTACTTGTTGATAAAAAGGCTAAACACCCATTACCGTTTATGATGGTGTTCTACGGCCTTCTTTTTTTTACAAATAACTGGCTGAAGTATTATAGTTATTCAATATACCTTGAAGCCTTAAGAACATTGATAATTATATTTTTTTCAAATGCTTTTGTTATGATTGTTTATGAATTGCATAATGTCAGGAAAAAAAATCAGTTAAATTCTTTTCAGAGTTTCACCTTGTTAAATACACTCCACTCCACCTTTACTTATCAGGGGGGGACACAGCTTTCTCCAAAGGGAACCAAACATCTTCAGGACTCTTTAGTAGAAGAGTCAGAATTAAAATCGTTACAATTAAAGGCCTTGAAGGTTTTAGGATTGTGTCTTGGTTTAAAGGTTGGAGCTGATATTCTGGGACATCTTTTTTTAAATTTTGAAATGGCCTATCTTAAAAAAATATCTCTTCCGAAATACAATATTGTCGATCTCTCTGTTTTCAAAACCATACCTCGTTTTTACTTAATGGATCAGGTTCAACATCATGGGAATATATATTTAGCCGTCTTTATACGCTCCATTCATTGGCTTGCTCTTAGAATTAACGGATGGAATACTAAAATTGCCTTATTGTGGTTTCTAGGAATTTACATAGAGCTTGGAATTTTGAATCCATTCAAATCATCTAGTTTTGTAGATTTTTTTAGAAGATTGCATGTTTATATTGCAGATTTTTATAAGGTGTTTGTCTATCCTTACACTTACTCATTTTTCAAATTTGTTCACAACCCCGTTATTAAAAAATACCTGAGTATGTGGTGTATGATTTTTTTGGGCGGTTTAGTTTTTCAAACGGTATCGCATTTCTATCAGCTTTATTCATGGACGACTCATAAGTTTTTAATCGTGCTTGAAACTAGAGCTTTTTATGATGGTGTGTTAGCGACAATCGTATGTTTGAGTCTCTATCTAGAGAAGAAGAAAATAAACCCAAACAATCGTTTCGTTTTTATAAGAACTATAATTTATATTGAAATATATTCACTTATTGTGTCGATGAGTGCCTCTATGAAGAATGAAAATTTTAATATTTATTCTATATACTCTTATTTTAAACTTTTAATGGGAATTAATTGATGTTTCTTAAAAAATTAAATATAGCATACCTTGGAAGACGAGATTATATCGATGTTAGCACTTTAACATCTGCTCTCTATGAAGCACTTCCTCACCTTACTGATAGTGCTAAAATTAAAAATTTTAATATTAAAATTTTAAGAAAAGTTTTGAATGAATGTAATTTATGGTTTGCCGATGACAAAAAAGTTAAAGAATTGGTAACTCTTGAGTTTAAAAAAGATGTTGTTGCGATCTTTGACTGGGAGTATGAAGGAGTGACTTATTTTGCCTTCTTCAAAGAAACAAATGTACCCATTACTAAAAGACGAAATGAAATTGTCGACGACCCAAAAGAGCTAATGTTCTATGAACGCGAAACAAAAAATGTTGTCATTTTTAATCCCATCAATAATGACTCTATTTATAACTTTATGAAAATGGGGCGATTGATTGTAGTGAACAAATATAATCTTTTTCCTCGAGTTGTACGTGCTCATTTTGATTGTTTATATAATCAAGATGAAATGAAGGGAATTGTTATGATTGGAGATTTTTTCGCCGCAAAGGATTTCTATAAGCTTGAGACTTTTAAAAATGGTAAAAAGTTTGGTGAAATTATCATAAAGTCACTTCAGCCCTATTAATTTATTGAGAAATTAGTTATTTCAAATACTTAGACCCAAGGAAACTGAGAAAATAATCTAGTTTTAATGACTTACAACACCATCTCTCGACTCACGCAAGAGGGAATCCGAGAATATTTAAAAATTCACCTAAAAATGAATGGGCCAGCATTGACACTCGTTTTTTTGATCTTATCTTAATGGTCAGAATATCAAACTTACTGAGGAATTGTAATGAGCGCTAATGAAAACACTACGAACGACAACGAGCAGGAAATACTAAACGCTGATGGCGAAAATGTCGTGGAAATCGAAACTGCTGAAACTAAAAAATCAGAAGAGGATTTTAAAGCAAAGTATTATTACTTGGCCGCTGAATTTGATAATGCTAGAAAAAGATTTGAACGCGAAAAAGAAAATCTTATTAAATTTGGAAATGATAAGATTCTAACTTCACTTATTACAGTCGTTGATAATTTTGACTTAACTGTTAATGCACTTAAGTCAGATAATGATGATAAAGTTCAAAATATTGTTAAAGGAATTGATATGGTTCGTAATCAATTCTTAGATGTATTAAAAAGTAATGGATTAACTCAAGTTGAAGCTCTAGGAAAAACTTTTGATCCTAATTTTCACGAAGCGGTTGCTCAAGCACCAGCTCCAGGAAAAGAAGACCAGGAAGTTATCACTGAGTATCAACGTGGATATACGCTTAATGGCCGCTTGTTGAGAGCAGCTAAAGTTGTAGTAGCAAATAATAACTAAATAGAGAATTAGATAAATTATAAAGGAGAATTAAAATGGGAAAAATTATTGGTATTGACTTAGGTACAACTAACTCGTGTGTGTCCGTATTAGAAAACGGAACATACAAAATTATCGCAAACGCTGAAGGGCACAACACAACTCCTTCAATCGTAGGTTTTGCTAACAATGGTGAAATTCTTGTTGGTCAGGTTGCTAAAAGACAATCTGTTACAAACCCTAAGAAAACACTTTTTGGTATCAAGAGATTGATCGGTAGAAAAGCTGACGCTCCTGAAGTTAGAAAATTTAAAGAAGTTGCTCCTTTCGAAATCATCGCAAATAAAAATGGCGATGCTTGGGTAAAAGTTGACGGTAAAGAAATGTCACCTCAGGAAGTTTCAGCAAAAATTTTAGAAAAACTAAAAAAAGCTGCTGAAGACTATCTAGGGCAACCGGTAACTGAAGCTGTAATTACAGTTCCAGCTTATTTTAACGATGCTCAAAGACAAGCAACTAAAGATGCAGGTCGTATCGCTGGTCTTGATGTAAAACGTATCATCAACGAGCCAACTGCAGCTGCACTTGCTTACGGACTAGACTCTAAGAAAGACCAAAACATCGCAGTCTTCGACTTAGGTGGTGGTACATTCGATATTTCTATTCTTGAAATTACATCTGATGGTGTATTTGAAGTAAAAGCAACTAACGGGGATACATTCCTTGGTGGGGAAGACTTCGACTATAGAATCATCAACTTCCTTGCTGAAGAGTTCAAGAAAGAAAATGGTGTTGATCTTCGTAACGACACGATGGCGCTTCAAAGATTAAAAGAAGCTGCAGAAAAAGCTAAGCATGAACTATCGAACGTTAACCAGACAGATGTTAACCTTCCGTTCATCACTGCAGATGCTACTGGGCCAAAACACTTAAACGTAGCGATCACTCGTGCGAAGTTTGAGCAGTTAATTGGTGACCTTGTAGATAAACTAGTTATTCCATGTACAACATGTATCAAGGATTCTGGATTATCACTAAGTGAAATCCATGAAGTTGTTCTAGTTGGTGGATCGATCCGTATTCCTTTAGTACAAGCTAAAGTAAAAGAAATTTTCGGAAAAGAGCCTTCAAAAGGTGTTAACCCGGATGAAGTTGTTGCTGCCGGTGCAGCGATCCAAGGTGGGGTATTAGCTGGAGACGTTAAAGACGTTCTTCTTCTAGACGTAACTCCTCTTTCTCTAGGTATCGAAACTCTTGGTGGAGTATCAACTAAGATCATCGAGAAAAACACTACGATTCCTTCTAAGAAATCGCAGACGTTCTCGACAGCTCAGGATAACCAACCAGCTGTATCGATCCACGTACTTCAAGGTGAGCGTGAGTTCGCAAAAGATAACAAAACTCTTGGACGTTTTGATCTTTCAGGAATTTCGCCAGCTCCTCGTGGTGTGCCGCAAATTGAAGTAACTTTTGATATCGATGCTAACGGTATCGTACACGTATCAGCTCAGGATAAAGCGACTGGTAAATCTCAAGAAATCAGAATTACTGGTGGATCAGGATTAACAGAAGAAGAAATCCAAAGAATGGTAAAAGATGCTGAAGCTAATAGAACTGCTGACCAAGAACGTCGTCAAGTTGTAGACACTCATAACCAACTTGATGGAATGATCTTCGCAACTGAGAAGATGATTAAAGATGGAGAAGGAAAAATTTCTGCTCAATCTAAAACAGAACTTGAGAGCGCAGTAGCTGAAGCTAAGACAAAACTTTCTAGTGAGTCTCTTGATGAACTAAAAGCAGCAGTTGAGAGACTACAAAATGTTTCTCATAAAGTTGCTACAGAAATGTATCAAGCAGGTGGAGCACCTGGTGCAGACGCAGGAGCTCAAGGTAACCCAGGCGCTGGAGCATCTGATGCCGGAGCTTCTAACAAGAAGAACGACGATGATGTTGTAGACGCTGACTACAAAGAAGTTTAATCTTGAGTTACTAAATTATTTTTATCTTAAAGATGGTCTCTCCTTATGGAGGGACCTTTTTTATCTAGGGCCAGCATTATATGAGTACTAAACGCGACTATTATGAAATTCTTGGAATTCAAAAAACGACACCCAAGGATGAAATCAAAAAGGCTTATCGCAAATTAGCGATGCAGTTTCACCCTGATAAAAATCCAGGAAATGCTGAAGCGGAAGCAAAATTTAAAGAAGCATCTGAAGCAGCTGAAGTGCTTTTAGATGATGAGAAAAAAGCACGCTACGATCAGTTTGGTCATGCCGGAGTAAACGGTGGACAGGGCGGATTCGGTGGTGGAGCTGGTGGTTTCCAAAATGGTGACTTCGGTGACTTCGGCGATATTTTCGGTGACATCTTCGGCGATATGCTCGGTGGTGGACGCGGGAGAGGCCGTGGAGGAAGAAGATCAACAGGGAGACCGGGAGATGATCTTCAGATGGGAATCGATATCGATTTCGCTGAAGCCGCTTTTGGAATTGAAAAAACTATCTCACTTACAAAAAATGTAAAATGTGAAACATGTAGTGGATCGGGAGCAAAAGCAGGATCAAGTCCTATGACTTGTGACTACTGTAATGGCCATGGTGAAGTTCGTCGTCAGCAAGGATTTTTTACTGTCTCTTCAACTTGTCCTAAATGTAATGGTTCAGGGCAAATGATTAAAGACCCATGTGGCACTTGTCATGGTCAGGGTAAGAAGAAAAAGAAAGTAGATCTTCAAGTTAAAATTCCTGCAGGTATTGACCAAGGTCAGCGATTAAAACTTTCTAACGAAGGTGATGCTGGAACTAATGGCGGACCGAACGGTGATCTTTATGTTGTGATCAATATAAGACCTCACGATATTTTTGAACGTGATGAGTTTGATGTTCATTGCACAGTCCCTATTAGCTTTTCTCAAGCAGCTCTTGGAGCTGAGATGGAAGTTCCAACTTTATCAGGTAAAGTCTCATTGAAAATTCCAGCAGGAACTCAGTCAGGCGTAAAAATGCGTTTAAAAGGTAAGGGAATTCAGAGATTGGGTGGATATGGATTGGGCGATCAGATCGTTACTGTTCATGTTGAAACTCCAACGAAACTTACAGGTGAGCAAAAAGAACTGTTTCAAAGACTTGCAGAGGTTGATGAGAATTCAAACCCTATGAGCCGTGGATTTTTTGATAAAGTAAAAGATCTGTTCCAATAATTTTTAAAACTGCACCTGGATTTTTTCAGGTGCAGTTTTAATTCGACATCTGAAATACATTTAAATCTGAGACATTCGCATCCGGGCAAACTTCAATTATTTTATTCTTATATCTTGTGATCAGCTCTTCGCTAAATGATGAGTAAACCTCTGTTTGGTTAGCACTAAACTTATGGATTACTGGAGCGTAGTTTGGCGGTGACTGGCAACCATTTTTTTTAAGTTGAAATTTAAAGACAGCTTTATTTGCTGTCGCTCCCGAGAACATACTCCAGCCCATCTGATGGGTTTTTCTGTGGCCGTCAATTAAAGGGAGAAGGGCAAAGAGAAGCAATATGGTTGCATACACTATGGGCCAGAGAAGATATTTCAAAGATTCATTTTTATTAACGGAGCTATTTTTAGGATTGATAGCAAAATCACTTAGCACTATCAGTGGTAGAAACATCAGCAGATTTATAATCGCTTCATCAATAAAAGCGACAAAGGGAATAGGAGAGTTTTTCATAAAAAGATGAGCGATGAAAAGAGGGATTAAGTATAGGCATGGCCTCAAAGAATTTTTAGTAATGTCTGATATTTTCCATTCACTACGTATAAAACCTATTGCAAGTTGTAATGTGATTAATAAAACACCAACTGTTCTAAAACTTACAAAGGTAAATAAGACAACAATAAAAATTGAATTGAGTAAGAAAGCTATCCTGCGAAATCTATAAAATAAAAATAAAATACCAATAACAAGCTCTACAGGAATAACTATCCAAGGGGCAAGGTCCATTGTTAAGCATGAGCCATAAGGACAATAATAGAAAAAACTAGGGCGATAATAATTAACAAGATCAAACGCTAATCTTATTTTCATACCGTCAAAGTGAACCAGCTTTTCAAAGGCCCCAATTATAAAAATTGAAGCAATGACAAGTGATATGGGAAGTTCCAGGTTTTGTTTTTTCTCATTGTCTTTTGCCATTAGAGCAGTGAAAGAAAATGCCATAAAGCCGAGAGGGATTAGGTATGAAAATGCCAGGACACCTTCTAGATGAGAAATCAAAAAAATAAACTTTGTAATGCCGGCTAGAAGACCGGTTAGTTCAACTTTTTTTCCGAAAATAAAAAGAATAATAGATATACAGAAAACTATTTCGATAAGGCCTAAAAACATAGGTGATTGTAAAAGAGCTATATCAAAAAGAGGAATTCGAAATAAAGGGTTGGGCTTCGTGAGGTGGACGTAAAGAGATGTTTGAAAATAGAAAAGTCCAAAGAAGCCAAAAATCGCTCGGGTCAAACTAAAAAGAGAAATGTTTCTTGCTTTGATATACAAACTTTCTAAAAATGGCATTGCGATCATTCCTTTCTTTTAGAAAAATAAGTTTTTATCAATAGATAACTTTCTTTAAACGGAGAAAAAAACTGACCCCAGAGACCTTGGTGGTAATCATAATCAAGTCCAGCTTCAGCAGGAAGCTCATCTTTATAGTAATAAGTACAAAATAAGATATCCCAAAAAGAAAAAATAGTTGAATAGTTACTGTGCCCGGCGATTCCTCTTTTTTCATGATGGAAGCGATGAAAGCGTGGGCTAACCAAAATTTTCTTGAATATTCCAAAATTCCAACTGAGATTTGCATGTGTGAAGAATGAATGAAATTCAGTTATAAAAGAAAGAAGCACGATCGCTTTTCCACTAAAGCCCAGATAATAAAGCGTAGGCACTCTTAATATGTAAAACATAAAGTTAAAAGGATGGAATCTGTAAGAACTCAACCAATCAACAGGTGCAGCCTGATGATGAATCTGATGAAAAGGCCATAAAACTTTTGAATGGAATATTCTATGGATCCAATAGGCAAGAAGGTCTCTCATAAGAATAACAATAGCAATTTGTCCCCAGAGTGGGAGATACCTTAATGGGCCAAAACCTCTCCATATAAAAGGTCTGCCATCCATAAGATAAAAAATAAAAAATCCACCAAGACCAAAAGCAAACCCTTTATTGATGATTGTGTAACAAATATCATGGAAAAAATATTTTCTAAAGAATGGCTTATTCTTTTCACTGGCAAAAAGCAGCTCAAGTAAGATAAGCACAATAACGGCGATAGAGTATTTAAAGATATCGTTATTCATGTTTGGCTAAACTTTTTATTAAAAGTGTATAGGTACGTTTTTTTGATTGCTTCATAATGCGTAAGTTTATGATGCTCATATAAGCTTTTTCCTTTAAGAAAATTAGAAATAAGCGGCATGTGCTTTTGTGGAATATCTGGAAATAGGTGATGCTCGACGTGATAGCCAAGATGAAGAAATAATTTGTCCACAAAAGGGTTGGTCCTGACACTGTAGATACGAATGCTTTTCGCTTCTAAATGCCCAAGTCCAGACGAATGGCTTGTGACATAAAAGCAACTAGAGATGAAGCTATAAATAATAAAAGGCACAAGTTCTAGTAAGAGCCATTGAGTTAAGCCTAAGTAGTAAAAGATAATTATTTTTACAGCATAGATAGAAATGAGTTCAATGGTAATCCATGAAAGATTAGCATCTTTGATAACTGCTTTAAGCCCATGGTTTTTTAAGAAAGTTATTTGCCTGATTCTGTATTGAATAGAATTATAAAAAAAGAATTCAAAGAAAAATAGCTTTTTTCTCAAATAAGAATATGTTTTCAACTCTTTTTCTTTCCGAGGCGTAGAACTTTTTTTAAAAGTCCAGATGTCGAGATAACGATGATGATGCAAATGTGTACTCGTCCAAAAATGAGGAGAAGTAATGTTTAAAAACATTGCTGGAATAGTAACAATATAGATCCATCTTTGAGACTTTATAACATTGCTGTGAAGGATTTCATGATTAATGGTTGATAGAATTTGAATTAATATCCCCATAGGAATTACGAGAAGATAAAATAGTCCACCATATTTAAAAGCGAAGTAAAAAAAAGCACAATAAATAGCAAGGTGAATTGTTAAGGTTACTAATACGTATTTGTCGGGAGAAAACAACTCAGGATCAAGTTGATCTATTAGGGATTCTCTAAGCTTTTTAATCGTTTTTACTTCTTCTGACATTGTTTAAATTGTACCGTTTTCCAAGTAAATTGGAATAAGAATTATATTCCTATCCTGCTTGCTTGAGTGATAGGATGATTGACATATGTGACCATTAAGGTAAGCTTTTAAAATACAATTGGAGAATTAGTTGGATCCTCAATCTATAATCACATTTGAGCCTTCCGAGAGTCCCTTTGAAGCTATTTATGTTGATATAACACATCGATGCCAGATGGCTTGTGCAAATTGTTATCTGCCTAATAGGCTTATACCTGATATGGATGTTGATAGATTATACGATGTCCTTCGCGATCTTCCTGCTAAAACAGATATTCGTCTCATTGGTGGAGAACCAACTTTGAGAAGTGACCTGATAGATATCATCAAATCAATTAGTGATTTAGGTCATAGACCAATGCTCATTACAAATGGTTTAAAGCTGTCAAACTTACAATATTGTGAAGAGCTTAAGGAAGCAGGACTTGCTTACGCTCAGATTTCTCTAAACGGCTTTGATGATGATTCAATTTATAAAATCATTGATAAAATGAACTGTGCCCAAGATAAAATGAGGGCCATTGAAAATTGTGATCAGGTAGGGATTGGCGTAGCTGTCTCAACTATACTCATTAAGAATATAAATGAGCATCTTGTTTCAAAAATTCTGACCTACATGAAGAAATTTAAAAAAAGCACCAGAGTTAATTTTCGTAATGTAGGCGACCTTGGGCGTAGTATGGCCAGCGAGATCGACAATCTTACCTTTGATGATTTAATTCAACTGACTTCACAAGAAACTAACGTTTCTGCTGATGAAATTAAAAAGTACATGTCTTCACCAAATCAAATTAGATTTCCTTATAAAATTGGTCCTAAAAGAAGCGAAACCATCTGGATCAAGCTCACTGATTGGCAAAATTATCCTTTAGGTGTCATCGATAGAGAAGTGATAATCAAGAATTCAGTGAAAGGAAGAATATCTCAGGATTTTAAGCTGGTACCTTTTTTCGAACACGTAAAGCTTAATGAATTTGGTTACTAGAAATGAAAAAGATCATTTTAAAGAGTAGTTTTTTTCGCTTGATGGGTCTGGTAGTTCTCATTATAGTAGGCCAGATCTATCCTGTATTCTTTCATTATAAATATCATAATGAAGTCATTACAGCTCTCAATCTTACCCCTCATAACACTGTTTTTGCTTTTTACCCTTTTTTTTCAGATATTCAAGTTACTTTGGATTATCCTGATCATTCAGAGACTAGAAGTTCCGTTGAATTATATAATTCGACAAATATTTATTCTGGAAAATTTGTCTATAGCCTTTTTTACATGGGCTACATTTATAAAAGCAACAGACTGAGAGATGCCATGACAAGATGGTATTTTTGTACGCAGAAGAAATTTAATTCAAGAATTGATTATAATGCAGATTTGCGAAGAATAAGGATCGTTTATGTTCACAGACGTACTCATGAGGTTGCAGAGACTCGCGAGATTTATTGTAGAGGGAATTCACCAGAGTCCTCTATCAATTTTTAGAATAGTTTTTGCTTTTTATTTTATCTGCATGAATATCACTTTGCTTATTAGTGTTCCAGTTTTATTTGGGGCCGATGGAATTCCAAAAGATTACTTCCTTAGTTATTATCAAAATGGGCTACTTCAATCAATTTTCAATCTTAATGATAATTTTTTTATTTTTTTGATGATCGTTAATGTTTTCTTAGTAATTTACTATGCAATTGGAAGACATAAAAGAATCGCGATGTTTGGTTGTTGGTTAGGAATGTCGCTTATATTTATAAGAATTCCCATTTCACGGTCAATTCATATTCCTTATCTTGGGCACATGATGCTTTTAAGCTTATTTATTCCTGATCCGAAAAGCACAAAGCGCATAAGCTTTTTAGACTACGATTTTATGCCTAAAGATGTGCGAGTCACTGCATGGATACTTTTTGGCGGAACCTATTTTGCTTCAGCTGTTTTTAAGATAATGACGATAGAGTGGCAGCAAGGAACAGCGCTCTCTTATGTTTTTCAAGACATTATGCCACGACAGAATTTTTTTAAGGCCTTTATGCAGACTCAACCAATGGCGCTAGCGATTATTGGTTATATCGTGCTTTTAATTGAAGGCCTTGGATGGGTTATGATGTTTAAGAGAAAAACAAGGTTTATCATTCTTGGATTATCAGCACTGTTTCATTTAGGCATTTTATTAAGTTTTAGAATGGGAGAGCTTTCATTGGGAATGCTCGTATTTCATGTGTTTTTACTGTCATCTTTGTTTGAAGAGAACTCTAAGGAAATAGCCGCTCAAGCGTAAAAATTATTTCTTATAAATTATTTTTAGAGCTTCCATCATAGAAAATTTATCTTGGGGGAACTGTTGAAAATCATTTTCTAAAATTTTTCTTAGTGTTGGAAGATGTTTTGAGGGAAGATTTGGAAGCAAGTGATGTTCCACATGGTAGCCATTGTTTAATGTAAAAATTTCTATCCATCTGGGCATGCCAACAGAAAAAGTTCTTATCGTTTCACCTTTTTCAAGTTTGTAAGAGTGTTGAGTGACTAAAAAAATACTTGAAAGAAAATTTTGAATAAGAAGAGGAACCAGTTCAAGTCCAAGCCAAATTACAAAAGGCAGGGCCCAGAATAAGTAAATCTTAAAAGCAATAATTAACGTATATTGAATTAATGTAGCCTTTTTAACGGCTAGATGAGCTGAGCTCTTATATCTTTTATCTAGAAGAAATTTCATTTGAGTGTAGTTTAAGTGAAATGCTTTAAAAAAGAACAACTCTAAAAAGCCTGCATATTTTCTGATTTTGGGATACCCAAAGGTTTCATAACCCATTTCATAGGGACGTGCAGATGTAGTCCATCTATCTACCGATGAGTGATGAAAGTTATGCCAAAATTTCCAGAAACTAGGAGAGATCATCGTAAGCAGAGATATGGGAATACAAAAAAGCACTGAAAAGTTTTTTGATTTAAAAACTGAGCCATGTAGAACATCGTGGCAAACCATCGAAAGAAATTCTGAAATGCACCCCAGTATAATTGCGATCACAATAATAGTAATAGGGTAATGGTAGCCAATTGCAAATAATAGCCAGTAAAGAAGGAATGCGAAAAAAGCAATAAGCCCCAGCATTCTATTTTTTTTGAAAAGATTATAGTCCAGTTTTGGACTCAGAGCTGCGCGCAGTTCTTTATAATTTTTAATGGTGCTCATAGATTTTCTTCATTTTGAGTAATTGTATAATTTATTTATTAAATAGTATATTCCCCTGACCTAAATCATAGTAAAACGATCCAGTATTTTTTCCTAAACGCTCTCTTTAATTAAGTGCAGGCTCTTGTTAGAATAGAGTGTCTATTTAATGAATTATCCTAGGACAATATAATGAAGAGTCTTTTAATGATGGTGCTGTTTACGTCTATTTCGTCTTGTTCAGGCGTAAGTATGATCACTCCTGACAGAAAAGTGGCAGATAATGTTGATACTTCAAAGCTCTATAAGCAGAGCTTTTTACAGACAATAAATGCAGCTAAAGAAAAAGTTCGTCAGGGAAAAAGTGATTCTGCATTAAAAGATTTAAATGCGATGAAAGAAGAAGCACTTTCTCCTGCAGAAAAAGCGACACGCAAAAACCTTATTGGTGTTATTTATTTTTCAACAAAAAAATACGAACAGGCCTCTAAGAGCTTTGAAGAGGCCTTATTAAATTCTAAAGAAGATCCAGCACTGGAAGCCCAAATTAATTTAAATCTTGGTAGTGCATATTATAAACTCACTCAAAATGAGAAAGCACTCTCTGTGCTGTCTCAGACAAACTACAAGAACCTGCAAAACGTTGAAGCAAAAAAGTTTCATCAGTTGTATGCACTTTTGTCACAGCAGTTGGGAAAAAAAGAGCAAGGTCTTTCGGCCACTATAAGGTCACTTGAAGAAGTAAAGAATATCAACGACCTTAAGGCAGAAGCTAGATACGCTCATGTTGAGGAGTCGTTTTTAAAGCTTTCAAGCAGTGAAAGAGTGAGACTCCTGGAAGAATTTGATCAGGAGAAAAATATAACCGTTGCTTATCTTGCTTATAAAGAAGCTGAGATGGCGTTTAAAAATGGTGATCAAGACCGTGTAAGTGATTTTTCAGAATGGATTGAAAAGCGTTACGGTAGCAACACTGAAATTATGAATCTGGTTAAAACACTAGGCGTAAGAAATCAAAATAATACAACTAAGATTGATATTAGATATATCGGGGTGGCACTTCCTTTATCAGGTGACATTAAGAGTTTAGGTGAACGTGCATTGGCAGGTATTGATATTGCCATGGAAGAAATGTCTCAGGACCCAAGTAAGAAATACAGACTTGAAATTAAAGATACTAAAGGGAATGCAGCAACAGGGGCCTTTGCAGTTAAAGACTTGATTGAAGTTAATAATGTTGCAGCGATTATTGGTGGCCTAAACTCTAGTGAAGCGACCAAAGAATATCTTGAAGCGAAAAAATATGGAGTTATGTTTATTTCCCTTTCAAAAGTTCTTCTTCCTAAAGAAGAAAAAAACCATCTATTGATAGAAATTCCAGGATCTATTGAGTCTCAAGTTAGCTATCTATTCTCAGAGAAGATGATGGCAAAGATGGGGAAAAAGCCTGCGATTATGTATCCAAAAACAGAGATTGGTGAAGCTTATGCTAATGAGTTTTGGAGACAATCAAAAAAATTGAACCTCGATATAACAGGACTTATTTCTTTTGATCCTTCTCAAACAGATTACCGTGACCCGGTTAAAAATATTCTCGGAATTAAATTTGAGCGAGAGCGTGAAGAAGAGCTTGCTGTAGTAAGAGATATTGCACAACTTGAAAGCAAAAAAAGCATAAAACGTTTACAAAATCTTCAGCCACAAATTGATTTTGACTGGGTTTTTGTACCGGCACTTCCGCGTGAAGTTGTTCAAATTCTTCCAAACTTTAACTATTTTGACGCCTTTAATATGAACTATGTTGGTGTGCCTAGTTGGAGATCAGAACTGATGCTTAATGAAGGATACCGCTACGGTAATGTGTATTTTATGGATGAGGTTATTAATCCAACCGAAACTCCTTTTACACAGAAATTTTTTGAGAAGTTTAAAAAGCAGCCGAATTTTGTAGAGACTATCGCTTATGACTCTCTGAAAATTTTAACGACTATTATTGAAAACGGTGACACTTTTGAGACAAGGCAAGATTTAGATATGGCCTTAACTAAGAAGGAAAATCTCAACAGTGAAAGTGGTACTTGGAAGCTTCAGGATGATGTTTGGTTAAAAGACATGAGCACATTTAAGATTAAGAGAGAAGGTGTTGAAGCCATTTAAGATAAAAAAAGGGGAGCTAAGCTCCCCTTTTTTATTTTGCATTAATTATCTTTTTTATTAATTCTGATCCAAAAGCTGATTCATATCTTTCGTACACGACAGCGGTCATCTTTTTTGCTCTTTCAATTTCTTCTTTTGAGAGCTTAACGAACTTGAAATTTTTTCCATTAGAACTTTTTCTTATTTCCTCACCAATTCGAATTGATTCCTCTCTTTCTACTTTAGCGGCACTCATGGCCTCTTCAGAAATAATTTTTTGAAATTCTTCAGGCAATTTTTTATAAAATTCATCATTGATAACCAGGTTGCTGATTAAAACTGTTTCGCGAGTTTCATTAACGACATTTGCAATCGGCATTTCGCCAGAATTTGCATATCTTGGATATGTAGAGACAAACCCATTAATTAAATTGGCCTTGGTATTTTTAATAGTTTCAAATTTTTGCGTAGCATATGTTTTGATCTTAAGAGCTTCATAAGTATCTTTTGTAATAGGACTATCTGGGTAAGCCATTGTTAATTTAGAGAAATCTTCAACGGTATTGATTTCCACTCCTGAAGTTGGTGTCACGCGGAATCCACCACAATAGGTATAAGCAAGCCCACGAAGCATCCCTGAAGCATTCAGTAGACCATCAGACAATTCTTTTCCTGCCTCTCCATCAAGTGCCCTGAATACATGTTCATCATTTTCAAAAATGTAAGGAAGGCTTAGAACGTACATCTTAAAATAGTATTGAGCTAGCAAGGTAGTGTAGATCTAACCCATTTGAATTTTGCCAGACATGATATCATCCATCGCTTTTTTATTACCAATGTAATTAAGATAGTAAGGAGAAATATCGTTTTTAATGACGACAACTTTAACAGCGCCATTAGTTCTTTCTTCGACTTTATTTTTAAATTGATCAGTTGCTTTTTTGACTAACTCATAAGGACCGTGAGCGACACTCCAATTAAGAGTAAATTGAGCTTTTTCATTGGAGAAAGTTGATTGAAAAGGGATTACAATGGCTGCAGTCAATACAAGTATTGATAACGTCTTAGAGTACTTCATTTGTACCTCATCCTGAGTGTTAGTCTTTATGTGAATACAATTTTCATTTAAAAAAACTGCAACGTAAAGCTATGTACAAAATCTTAAGTAATTCTTAAAAAAAACTACCTCCAAAGAGGTAGTTAAAATATGAAATTATTTTTTGCTAGCAGCAATTTTCTTTTTGATTCTAAGTTTTTTCTTAGTTTGTGCAGTTTTTCTTTTCATTTTTAGAGCGATGCTCTTTCTTCCCATTCCCATTACAGTCTTCCTTTTTAGTCGGTTATTTTATTTGTACCCTATTTTATTAAATCTTCTTAGGGAAATCTACTATTTAATTGTTGTGTCCAACTGAGTGAAATGATAAATTTTATTATAAACGATTTAGTTTATTAGAATGGATTCGGAAATAACAATGGTTGTTAAAAAAAGCACGCAAAAAAAAGCAGTGCAAAAAAAAGCAGTGCAGAAAAAAACTCCCACAAATACAGTAAAAACTGTTAAGGCCAAGACTGCCCAAACGATAAAGGCAGCTAAGGCCATTAAGCCTGAAGCTGTGATGGAAAATGAATTTGGTGAAGGAACAAACCGTTCTGCTCACCAAAGACGTGAAGTTTTAAATGAGATCAATGACCTGAAGGAAAAGCTTCGCCATAGAAGAATCCATGGAAACGAAGATAAGAAGAAAATTGCTCGCGATATGCTTGAGCGATACACTGGTCACGATATCGGCGATTTTCAAAAACAAATCATCCTTACAAATTTTCATTATTACGTAGAGCGCTTCAATGTTCTCCTTCCAGATGCTCACTACACTCAAGGTTCAGCGTTCAAAGCTTCTTCTTCAAAAAAAGCTGCAGTAACAATTATTGAGTTCGGTGTTGGTTCAGCTATGGCCGCACTGATTGGAGAGTTATTAGCAGTTGTTGAGCCAAAAGCTGTCTTATTCTTAGGATTAGCAGGTGGAGTTCACCCTTCTCTTGATGTAGGGGACTTTGTTCTTCCGATTGCTTCAATTAGAGGTGAAGGTGTAACTCAGCACTTTTTGCCTGAGCAGGTTCCGGCGCTTCCAACTTTCAAAGTTCAAAAATTCGTTTCTCAGATTTTAGTTGAGCACGGTCTTGAGTATAGAACTGGAACAATTCACTCGACTGATTATCGCTTCTGGGAGTTCGACGACAGGTTTAAATTAAATTTATTAGAGCAAAGAGTTCTAGCAGTAGAGATGGAAACTGCCGCTCTTTTCGTTTCTTGTTTTGTCAGTAAAGTTAATATTGGAGCTCTTCTTCTTATTTCTGATTGCCCACTTAAAGAAGGTGGAATTAAAACTAAGCAATCGGCAAAAGCTGTCTTTAGGAAATTTACCGATGTTCACATAGAATTAGGTATTGAAGCTATGGCAGATATTGCAGAAAGAGGCGAAGCTATCCGTCACTATCAATGGTAAAAACTTAAGTAAGGAATATGGACAATGTTTAAAAGAGTTTTAGACTGGTTTTCAAATGATTTAGCTATCGACTTAGGGACGGCTAATACTTTGGTATACGCAAAGGATAGAGGTATCATTGTCAATGAACCTTCTGTTGTTGCTGTTCACCAGGGTCCAAAAGGACAAAATAGAGTTTTAGCTGTTGGTAAAGAAGCTAAAGATATGCTGGGAAGAACTCCTGGATCAATTAAAGCAATCAGACCAGTTAAAGACGGAGTTATCGCAGACTTCGAAGTTACTCAGGCGATGATTAAATATTTTATTGCAAAATCACTTACTGGCTCAAAACTTATTAAGCCAAGAATTGTTATCTGTATCCCTTTCGGAATTACTCAAGTTGAAAAACGCGCTGTAAAAGAATCTGCTGAACAAGCTGGAGCTCGCGAAGTTTATTTAATTGAAGAACCAATGGCCGCTGCAATTGGAGCAGGTCTTCCGATTACAGAACCATCAGGAAATATGATTGTTGATATCGGTGGTGGTACAACTGAAGTTGCGGTTATCTCTCTTGGAGGTATCGTATACTCTAAATCAGTACGCGTTGCTGGTGATAAATTTGATGAAGCTATTGCTTCATATATCAAGAAAAAATACTCTCTTCTTATTGGAGAACGTACAGCTGAAGCAATCAAGATTGCTATCGGTAATGCTTATCCATTCGATGATGAGGTTAAAACTTACGAAGTAAAAGGACGCGACCTAATTGCTGGTGCTCCAAAAATTATCGAAGTCACTTCAGATGAAATCAGAGACGCTCTCGCTGATCCTGTTAGCGAAGTTGTTGAAGCAATCAAGATTTCACTTGAAAAAACTCCCCCTGAACTAGCTGCTGATATCGTAGATAACGGAATCATTTTAGCTGGTGGTGGTGCTCTTCTTGCTAACCTTGACGTACTTATCAAGGAAAAGACAGGTCTTCCGGTTTCGATTGCTGAAGATCCTCTTACTTGTGTCGTTAGAGGTTGTGGAAAAGTTTTAGAATCTATTGATCTTCTAAGACAAGTGACGATTTCTTAGGGAGAGAGGCTTTCATGGCTTCAGTCTCAAGAGCAAAAATTAATTTTATTAAGTTAAATCAAGAAGAGCTATCGGCCAAGATAGCTCTTTTAGTTTCTGAATCTTCAAGGATCATTTTCTGGAAGGCAGCTCCTCGTTATTACGAAGGCAAAGCAACTAATTTTGAAATTCGTCAGAAGAAAACTTATCTCACCATTGGCGACTGTAATATTCACTTAAGATTGAGTTCCGAGAGAATTTGTTTCAATTTCACTATTAATGATATCGACTATTTTCTTCGCGGAAAAGTAGTAGAGCAAGTTGAAGACATGATGGAGATGATCGTTGAGCTTGAAGAGCACTGCTTTCGAGTTGAAAAAAGAAATAAAGAGCGTCTTATCACTTATCCGGTTTATGAAGTTTATGCATATTTGAAGTATCAAAAGGCTAAAAGCAATAACGTTGTTTTCTTCAACAAAAAAGAGCAAAAAAGTAGAGATTTCCTAAGTGAGATCGATAACATTCAAAAAAATAAAATACTCCAGATGGCAGAGAATGTTCATGTTGAAGACTCAGAGGAGCTTGTTGGTTTCAGAGTTGAAGATCTATCTTCTTCTGGCCTAAGCTTTTTTGCTAGCACTAAAGAAAAAGATAATATTCTTGATGTTATTGGCGATGAAAAATTTACTCTTGTTTTAAATTTTGAAATGCAGATTTTTAACTTAGAAGAAGCTCACATTGTTTATAAGATTAATTATATTAATACTCAATTCTCCGGTGTTCCGATGTACAAAATCGGAATTACTTTCAAAACAAGCCCAAGTTTGAAAAGAAAAATAGAAGACCATTCGGGAATCACTGTTGATCTTCTTGATTATCAAAAAGAGTTCGAAGAGTTTATAAAAAATGAATAAAATACTATTCATTTGCTTTTCAATTCTTATCGTTTCTTGTGCCAATATGGGCAAAGGAAGTGGAAAAGCAACGCTTGGTAAAGCGAGCGAAACCTTTAATTACTCTGATAAAAATGGACAGTTTGTTGTTCAAATTACCTCTGGGCCTGATAAATCAGGAAAAGGATACTTCACTAAAAAAGTGATGGAGCTTCCCAATCGCCAGAAAGACAAAGTTTTAGAGCAAAGTGTAGTTATTTCCACTATCGGAGCTGTTAAAAAAAATACTATTTTGAGACCAAAATTATCTCAATACAATGTCTGGTTTGACGGTAAAAAATATACTTCAGAACTCAAGATAAATGCTGCTAAAAAAGCTATTGATGTGAAGATGACGAGTCCTGAAAAGCAATGGAATGGGACCAGGCAAGTAAAGTTTCCAAGTTCTACGATAGTTCCATGCTTTTTTTCGCAGGTCATAGATTGTGCGAAAGTCGCAGGCTTCATTAATAAAGCTTCTGATAAAAAATCAGGTACAATGAATTTACTGATTATCTGGGAAGGGTATCCTTATTTGAATGAAACTTTTAGTGATTTTCCAAGTGAGCTTTTTTCAGAAGGTGTGCTTGAATATGATGGAAAAACCACAGAATCTGAGAGAAGATTTAATTTAAGAGTTGCTGGCCAGTCTATATTTTACGTTCTCAACGATAAAAGTGAGATGAGTAAGATGTTTTGGGTCAGTCAGGGAATTTCCATGGTTGGAAAATCCGCTAAAGTCAGCCAAACACAGGATGAAGGAGGTGATTTTTGAGTAGATTATTGCAAAAAGCCATCTATGCTTTCGTCACTATCTTTGTTGCCCTTACTACCATCTTCTTTGTCATCCGTATGTCGCCAGGAGATCCTGTCGAAACAGTTCTTGGTCAAAAGGCCACTCAGGAAGAAATTCAAAAATTAAAAACTCAACTTGGACTCGATCTTCCCATGTCATCTCAGTATGGCAATTACCTCAAAGGGTTAACCAAAGGGGATCTTGGTAAAACAATTTTTGGAAACAAAGATGTTAAAGAACTTTTAAAAGAAAGAATGAAGCCAACAATCATCCTGGCCTCTATTTCAGTAACTCTTTCTGCTATCGTGGGAATTTTTCTGGGTATTTGGGCCGGATATAAAAAGAACAAAAACTTTGATAAGTTTTCACGACTCATTTCACTTTTTGCACTTTCATTCCCGATATTTTCATTAGCGCCGTTAATGGTTTTATTATTTTCGATTAAACTTAATCTCCTGCCCGTATCAGAGTGGGGATCACTAAAACATATGATTCTTCCAATTGTGACTCTAATGATTCCACTTGGTGCCATTGTCATGAGAGTGACTAGAAATAAATACTTAGAAGAAGCACACTCTCAATGGGTCATGGTCACAAGATCAAAAGGCCTAAGTGATGTTGCTATTCTTCTTAGGGTTCTAAAAGTATGTCTTCCAACAATTCTCAATGTTGTTTCTATTCAGCTTTCTGTTGTTATTGCTGGAACAATGATTACTGAAACAATTTTTGATATTCCTGGAATGGGCTCTCTTTTATTTGATGGGATTCAAAACAGAGACTATCCAATCGTTCAGGGTGTAATTGTTTATTCAACAGTTAGTTATATGGTGATTTACTTTTTAATTGATTATATCAATGAAAAGCTAGATCCAAGGACTCAGAGCTGATTATGGGAAAATTTACCAAAGAAATGAAATGGGGTCTTGGTATTTTATCACTTTATGTGGTCTGGGCAGTCTCTTGGTTTTTTTATAGATACACTATAAAAGGCACGATCTTTAAACCATATGTTCCAGAGCTTGATATGAAGCTTGAACTGGCCCTGCCATTTTCAAAAGGACTTGTTTTAGGTGCTGACCTTTTAGGAAGATCATTGCTTGAAGTTCTCTCAGCAGGACTGACTTATTCATTAACTCTTTCAATGATCGTGACAATTGCTACAGCTTCAATTGGTATCCTGATGGGATACATGGCCGTGAAAGCACCGAGCTGGTTTAAGCTTGTTTTCGATTTATTAATCAATCTTGTTTTTATTTTTCCAAGTATTCTCATCGCTATCATGATTATGGCAGTAACAGGACAATCGATGCAGGGTCTGATTTTTGCAATGATTATTACTGGGTGGCCAGGTTATGCAAAAATTGCCAGAGGCGAATCTAAAAGAGTTTTATCCTTAACTTATGTTGAAGGGGCAAGAGCGATTGGTATTGGTGAAGTGAGATTATTTTTCACAGTCATCATTCCTGCGATTCTTCCAGTTATGATCGTTAATATGGTTTTAGGAATCAGTGGAGTTATCATCAGTGAAGCAGCTTTAGGGTTTTTAGGTCTGGGCGGAAGTCCATACTCATGGGGAGCAATGCTTTCGGCTGCAAAAACGGTTCTACTTGAAGCACCTCATATCGCAATGATTTTGAGTCTTACTATGGCCGGTCTTATTATCGGCTTAAACTTACTTGGAGATGGTCTACGTGACTATCTCGATCCAAATAAAGGTTAATTATGAATCAAATCGGACAACTTGTTTTTACTGGATTGAGCGGTTTAACACTGACTGATGCAGAAAAAAAGTTCATCGAAAAAGAAGATATTGGTGGAGTTATTTTTTTCTCTAAGAATTATGAATCACCGGCCCAGCTTGCTGAGCTGGTTAACAGTATTCAGAATCTAAGAAAAGAATATCCTCTTTTTATTTGCACAGATCACGAAGGTGGGAGAGTTGTAAGATTTAAAACTCAATTCACTCAATTTCCACCAATGCTAGATATCGCCAGACTGGATTCACCAAAACTTGTTTTTGAAGTGGCCACAATTATGGCAGAAGAGCTTCTAGCGTGTGGAATTAATCTTAATCTTGCACCAGTCTGTGATATCTGGAACAACGATCAAAATAAAGTTATCTGGGATCGTGCTTTCGGAACAGATCATGAAACTGTTTCAAAATTTATTTCATCAATGATCAGAGGATTTGAAACGAATCATCTTATGTCATGTGCGAAACATTTTCCAGGTCATGGAAATACATTAAAAGACTCTCACTACGATCTTCCGATTGTAAAAAAGCCTCTTGAAGATATTAGAAATGAAGAACTTCAGCCGTTCATTAAAGCAGTAAAGGCCAGAGTTGATATGATCATGATGGCCCATATAATTGTTGAAGATATTGATCCTGAGTTGCCTTGTTCACTTTCTCCTAAAGCACATCAAATTTTACGAAATGAATTAAAATATAAAGGTCTTATTCTTTCAGATGATATGCAGATGGGCGCGATCACTCAACATAGAGGGACTGGTGAAGCCGCTATGATGGCCATCAGAGCAGGGAGTGATTTAGTCGAGTATCGCGATATGGAAGAAGCTATGCTTGGTCTTGAGGGCCTGAAAAAAGCTCAAAAAGATAAAACAATTAAAGCGAGCGAGTTCGCCGACAGACTTACAAGAATTTCAGAAGCTAAAAAAGCTTATTTTACAGATTATAAACCTATCTATATCCCAGATTTAGAAAAAAAGTTTAATCGTAAACAGACTCAATTGTTTGTTGAAGATCTAAAAAAGAAAATAGCTGAGAAAATTAACCGATAATTAATCTCAGCTAAACCCTCTTAAAACTGGACAATATTTCCACATAAAACGCTACACATCAGTATTTTATTTTATCTGATATCATTAACTTATGATGGAGATAGAATGAAGAGAGTGCTGCAAGGCCTTTCGCTTTTACTAAGCTTGATACTAACAAGTCATGTGAATGCACAGGAATTTAAAGATTTAACACAAGATCAAAAATTTGAATCTTATTTTGAATCGTGTGAAAAAGAGCAATTTGCAAATTGTTATCAAGTTGCGCATTGGTATATTGAAAACAAAAGACTAGATCCGATTGAAGAAAGAACTATCAGAGACACAATTCGAAATCTTCAGGCAGAAAAAGCAAAAGCACTTGAAGAAAATAAAGATTTTCCAGATGAAAGCCAGACCGAATTAAATACACTCGCCGCTAAGCTTGTCCCTGAAAATCAAGAAAAAATCAGCGCAGTAAAAGGAAAAGAATTTTTACAAAAATCTTGTGATGGTGGCGAGAAAGCTGCTTGTAAGGAGCTAAGTGGAAAAAATGTCTATGAAGGAGCTTCGCTTCTTTATTATGCGGCCTTAGGCCTCATCTTTCTTGCAGTCTTTTTAGTTTCTAAAACTATTTTCCAAGATGAAGACCAGTTCCAGGCGCAGGAAAAACTCGATGATAGTAAAACTCAAACAGATGAGATTGCTAAACACGGAATCATTTTAAGATATTCAAGACCATTCTTTAAGCGCTATTTCAGCCCGATTGTTTCCGGGATGAAAAACAAAAAAACTTTCAAAGATAAGTATAGAAGAAAGCTTGCGGCCGCAGGTCTTACTAACGTGTTAACTCCTGAAGATTTTTTTGCTTTTAAATTGTTTCTTATTCTAGGTTTTCCGATTGTATTTCTAGGGGTGAGAACTTTTCTTGAAGAGACATGGTCACTTCAGATGATTCCTGTTCTTGCATTAATTGGTTTCTTCTATCCTGATTTTTGGATAAGTGGAAAGATTCAACAAAGACAAAAAGATATTATCAGAGCAATGCCGTTTGGTGTTGATATGCTTGCCCTGTCGGTTGAAGCAGGTCTGGATTTCATTGCAGCAATGGCCAAGGTAATTGAAAAGGCAAAGGCTAATCCTTTAACAGAAGAATTTGAAATTGTTATTCGAGAAATTAAAATCGGAGCTAGCAGAGCAGAAGCTCTAAGAAATATGGCATGGAGAATCGATTTAATTCAAATCTCTTCGTTTTCAGCAACACTGATCGCAGCAGACTCTGTTGGTGCTTCAATCGGTCCGATTTTAAAAGCACTGGCAGTAGAAATCAGACAAAAAAAATCAGCTGAAGTTGAAAAGGCCGGGGCCACTGCTGCGACAAAGATTTTATTTCCGATGCTGTTTCTTATTGTTCCTTCGGTTTTAATGATCGTCTTTGCACCTATTGTATTGGAGATGATGGGTGGAAAATAAAATTTATAAATTAAAAACAAGTAAAGGAGAGATCATTTGCAATAAGATGATTGTTGCAAGAGACATGATGTTAAGAATAAAAGGGCTCATGTTTTCAGCAGACCTTCCTGATTGCGATGGATTTTTAATAGCTCCGTGTAATTCGATTCATACTTTTTTTATGAGATACCCATTGGATATTGTTTTTTTAGATAAGAATTTTAAAGTTGTAAAAGTTATTTATGATCTTTCTCCTTGGAGAATGACCTGGATGTATCTTAGATCACACCAGGTTTTAGAAATGAAGGCGGGAACTTTAATAAAGAATTTGAATAAAGGTGAAACGTTAGAGGCCATATGTTTAAATTAGTCGTTGTCGGCGGAAAATTAAGAGGTCAGGAATTTGTTCTGAAAAGCGGAGAAAATACGCTTGGTAGAGATTCGTCTTGCGATGTTTATTTTCCAGTTGAGGGTGTTTCTAAGAAACATATGAGTGTGACTGTTTCCGATGATATCGTTACTGTTTCAGATTTAGGGAGTGCTAACGGGACTTTCTTAAATGGGAAAATCATTAAGAAAGCAGCTGCCAAAACAGGTGATAAGATTGGACTTCCAAACTCAATTGTCCAGTTAGTTTATGTTCAAGAAAAGAAAATTGTTGTTAAGAAAAAAGTCGCAGCTCAAAAAGAGCGCGAAGAAACAATTGATGAAATCCTCAATGGGGGAACTCCTCCAGATAATATCGTTGGGAAAATTTTCTGGTTATTTAAATATAAGTTGATGCCATTCATTCACGGTGTAAATCAAGAATATGAGTGGAGGATCTTACTTGCCATATTTACAGCAGCATTTGCTTTGATCACCATTACACTTACAATCGGCCCGGTTCTTCAGGATTCAAAGAACGTTTTAATGAATGAAATTAGAATTCGTGGAACTCACTACGCTGATGAGATTAGCCGTACCAATACTAAGGCCTTAGAGCAAAAAACTCTTGAAAGAGTTGATACATCATTTCTCGACGGTGCCAGCCAGGATGGAGTTGAGTCATATGAGTTATTCGATTTAGATGGAAGGGTTTTAAGACCTTTATCGAGATTGAATGAATATACCAATGATACCGTTTCCATTCAGATCAAAGAATGGTTTTCAAGGCCTCGTAATAAAAACATGAAAGAAGCTAAAATTCTCTCTCTCGAAGGAGGGAAAATTGGAATCGGGAAACAGATTTTCATTTATGATCCAAAGACAGGAACGCAGGAAGCCGTAGGTATTATTGCGATTCGTTTTGCGCCAACGACATTAACAGCTGAAGCTTCTAAGAGCACAAGGCTGTATCTTGAATCTCTTGTAACTTCACTCTTAGTAGGGATTTTATTCTTTGGAGTGGTTTATTATTTAACTCTAAGACCTATCGAAGAACTTCGTTTTCAAATTGAAGAGGGATTAAGAGGTAAGAGAAGAAGTGTTGATAGTAAGCTCTTATTTGAAGAAATGAATCCGGTGAGAAATGCGATCAACACGGGTCTTCAACGCATACGAGAGTTGCAAAGAGATGAAAACGATGTGGACCCGAATGATATTGAAAGTGATGATCAGTATGTAAATAATTTGCTCGAGTTTATGAATGGTGCCCAAGGGCCAGTCATTGTACTCAACTCTTCAAAAAATTTAGTGAAGCTCAATACGCAAGCTGAAGATGTATGCGGTATCAGGCTTTCAATGTCTGAAGGTATGAATATTTTAGATATTACAAAAGAGCGTGGATTTGCAGCCACTTTAATTGAGTTGTGTGACAGTTCAGCTAATAATTCTGGGACTTCACAATCTGGGGCCTATGAGCTTCAAGGTAAACCGTATAACATTTTTGTAAATTCAATGATGGGGAAAGATGGTTTTGCTAAAGGATTTTATATTTCATTCGTACTGGATAATTAATTAGGAAGATATGAGCGCAAACGTAAGAATAACGACAGAGCTAAAAAATCCAAGTGATATTGGATTGCACTATCGTTTACTTTGCATGACGGGACCTAATAAAGGGAAAGTTTATTATATTATCGGGAAAAGGGCCGTTATTGGCCGTGGTGAAAACGCAGATATTCAGATCGTGGACACTAAGATTTCGAGGGAGCATGCCGAGCTTTCTTTCGCTGATAATGGCTATACGATTACAGATCTTGGCGCTCAAAACGGGATTATCGTCAATGATACGAAGGTTAAGCAGAAGAAACTATACAATAATGAGAAGATCGTCATTGGGCAGACTGTATTTAAATATAATATTATAGATGTAACTCAGACCAATGAAATGATCCTTGCCGAGGCTACACCAGACTCAGCACTGGCAAAAGAGATTAAAAAAGGTGTGAAAGTTAAGGTTCCAACAAAATCTTTTAAAACAGATGTTGAGGAAGTTTATAAACCGACGAAGTCAGATCAAGGTCAAAACACGAGTAAATCGAAAGTTTTAATCTTTGGAATTATTTTAATCGCAGTTGTTTTTGTACTTTTTGGTGAAGATGAGAAAACTCAGGCCCCAAAAACTAAAATGAAGCAGAATGCTGATTTGGAGATGTTTAACGAAACGATGAGTGTGAAAGTCTCTAAAGATGATCCGGATGTTAAAAAGAAACTGGATGCTTTGATTCATAGTGGGAGAAGAGAGTTTAGGGAAGGGAATTATTTTAGGGCCATGGAAGAGTTCAGATTAGCTCTTTTACTAAGTCCAAACAACGGCCAGGCAAGTTTTTATTTATCTAAAGCAAAGCAAAGGCTGGATGACGAGATAAAGAAAAACTTTGAAAAAGGAAATCAAGAGCAGGACTCTAAAAAGTATCAAGCTGCCATTGTTTCTTTTTGTGGTGTTATACAATTGATTAAAGAGTACCCAGACGATGATAGGTACAAGACGGCATTAACAAAATTAAGCGCCATAGAATCATCACTTGGAATGGAGAAAGGTGAAATTAAGTGTTTTGAAGAGAAGTCAGTCGATTCAGCAAATTGATTTAGGCAAAGACGTTCTCGCACATGACTATTCAGAAACAATTTTTTTGATCGGTAGATCAAAGGATTGTCATATTGTTCTTGATGATAAAAAAATCTCAAGAGAACATGCACGTATCATTCATAATGGTGGTAAATGGCTTATTGAGAAAACATCACCAGACAACATGTGCATGATTAATGGTGAAGATTTTAATCGTCATGAATGTAAGCATGGTGACGTCTTTACCGTAGAAAATTTTAGTATCACTATCGATCTGGAAAGTCAGGGTACGCAAACTGCTTCATTGCGACCTCCTGTTCAACTTGAAACGATTCAACAAGTTAATACAATAATTGAAGAAAAACCTGTTAAGAAAACAACAGTAACAGCAACAGATCATACTATTCCCGCTGCCGATATAAGTATCGACAACGACGATAAGGATATGACTACAGAAATTGATATTTCTGAGCTAACTGCTGCTTCATTAGAAGCTCATAATTTAAAACAAGTCGAGCAACAAGATTCAAGTGAAGAAGTTGAATTTCAAGATGAGCCGGAAGATGCTTTGGCGACTTTAAATGGAATTACACATTCTGATGATAATTCTAATCCTTCTATTGTAAATCAATCAACAGAGTCTGATTATGCGATGGAAGAAGGTGGCGAAGTCCTTCAAGACGATGAGAACATGTCTTACTCTCTTGAGAATATAGATAATGACGATGATAGTACAAAAGTCATTCAGTCCTTTTCCTCTGTGTATCTTGAGTTATTTGGTGATACTGCTCCTTACGATAGATATATTATTGAAAAAGAAAAAACGTTTATTGGTAGAGATCCGGCAAAATGTCAGATCATCTTAAACGATACTGAAGTTTCCACAGTACATGCAGTTATTACTAGAAATAACATGATGCTGACTCTCGAAGATTTAAATTCTTCAAATGGGACAATTCATAAAGGCGATCGTATCAATAAAGTTATGCTTGGGCATAACGATGAATTTGTTATTGGTGGCGTAAGTTTTACCGTAAAAATTCGTTCTGAGTTTATCAAAGACGAAAGCTCTACTCTTATGGCCGTTGATGAAAATCAAACTGTCGAAGTTGAAGAAGTTGTCGAGATTCAAGCTGAGGAAGGCGAAGAGCTAGATGCACTTGGAAATATGGTTTCCAGTGCTCCTCAGGAAAAATCCATTATTAAGCGCATCTGGAAAGATGAGGCAAAACGTAAAAAACTTATTTATGTATTAGTCGCTTTAGTGCTTGCTTGGGTTATGCTTGAGCCAGAAGAAAAACCTGCTCCGGCTACGACTAAAAAACCTAAAGCGAAGGTCGCAAAAGTTGCAGTGACTACCGGATCAAAGAAAGAATTAACAGACGAACAAAAAAGAGCTTTCTCGGCCCTCTATGAAATTGGTAAAGACCATTATTCAAATGGGCGTTACAGAGAGGCCTTAAACGAACTACAAAAAATTGCAATCGTTGACCCAAATTTCAACGCTAGTTTGCAACAGCTCATTTCTTTTTCAAAAGAAGGTCTAAGAAAAATTGAAGAAGAAGAAAAAAAACGTATCGCAGACATTCAGGCAGCAGAGAAAAAAGCAAAAGTTAAAGAGCTTTTAGAAAAAGCACGCGAATACACTAAAGACAGAAGAGTGGATTTGGCCAATACAACTTTTAACGATATTACACAACTAGAGCCAGAAAATATTGAAGTTACCAGAATGAAGCTTGAGCTTGATGACTGGCAAAGAGAAAAGCAAAGAAAAGAGCTTGAAGAAGTTCAAAAGAAAAAAGATAGGGAAGATAAAGTTGAGAGATTAAAACCATCCCGTTCACTCTATCTACAAAAGGAATGGTTTAAGGCCATTGGTAAACTTGAAGAGTTTCTTCGTATTAAAGATATGGATGATGATCTGACAACAGAAGCTACCGAGATGTTGAAAGTTTCCAAAGATGAGCTGAATGCAGCGGTCGCTCCACTTGTTGGTAAAGCAAAATCATTAATGGAAGGGCAGGACTTAAAAGGTGCTTATGAAGTTTATCAGCAAATTTTGAGAGTTGAACCTTCCAATTCGGAGGCATTAAATCAGGTTGGAGATATTCGTGATCAACTTGCTAATCGTGCAAGAAAAATTTATCGAGAAGCTATTATTGCAGAGTCTCTAAGCTTATTTCCTGATGCGAAAGAAAAATATCAGGAAGTTCAGCAGATCTCTCCGGTTGATAGTGAATATTATAAGAAGGCTTCTGAAAAATTACGTGATTATCTGGAATAAAATATGATCGAATTAAAAAGTTATGGAATGCAGTCTCATCAAGGGCCACACCTAAATCTTAATGAAGATTTAGTAGAAGCAGATTTAGTTAATAATCTCTTTATGCTTATCGACGGTTTTGGCGGCTCTAATGCCGGCGATCGTGCCGCGATGATGATACGAGATAATTTGAAAAGGTCTTACACAAAAATTTCAGTAGATCCGGAAGCAACTCTTCCATTTTTTTATAGCCACAAGTATCTTATTGAAGGTAATGCTCTTATAAATGCTTTCTTTTCTGCTCATCAGAATGTGAGTAGAGACAATGCGCAGAGAAGTCTCGATAACCGTGGTGGAGGATCAGTTATAGCTGCAGCTATTTCTGAGAATATTCTAACCCTCGTTTCAACGGGAAATTGCATGGCCTATCTATATCGCAAAGGTCACCTAAGCCTTGAAGTACTCCCAGATTCATTAGCGAGTTTAAGCCGAGATTCCTATCAGTCATATCTTCACTCGGTTCCTATGAGTGGAATAGGACTCTTTGAAGATCTTCATTACAATGTTCGTGAATTGAAAGTTACAGAAGGGGATCTCGTCGTTCTTCTTACTGATGGTGCCTATTCAAGAGTCTCGCAAGATGAAATAAAATACACTCTTGAAAAGAATCTCGAAAGTGAGTTAGATGCCATTAAAGAATTATTCAGGCTCGCCAACGATAGAGGCAACCTCGATAACCAATCAGCAATTATCCTCCAGTTTTAATAAGAGACTGTTTTGGTAGGATAACAACTAAAATTTTGCATTGATTAAGAAGCTGATTTAGTTGAGAATAGTTTAAAGAGGATGAATATGACATCAAGAGTTTTAGTCGCAGACGATAGTTTAACTATTCAAAAAGTTATTGGTATAACATTGGCCAATAGTGGATATGAATTAGTTGAATGTGTAAATGAAGAGGAACTCTTTAGAAAGATTCAATCGAATCATTTTGATTTAATTCTCCTGGATTTCAATCTCTCAGATTCAAGATCTGGATACGAACTTTCAAAACAAATTAATAATGTCATGCCAGGTGCTGCGATTATCGTGATGCTTGGAACTTTCGATTCTATTGATGAAGGACAGTTTAGTTCATGTGGGATTTCAGATAAAATTGTTAAGCCATTTGAAAGCAGCAAGTTTATTAAAAAGTGCCGCGACCTTCTTGATGGTGTTAAAACAATTCCAGTGGCAAAAGCTGAGAGCAATAATTCTTCTAATAACTCAGAAGAAGTGAATGATAGTTCTGATGACCTAGATTTGTGGACAGTAGATGCTCCACATATGACAGCTAAAGAAGTTGAGCCAACTGAGCCAGCTTACACATCAGAAACTCAGAGCCTGGATCCACTTTCAAGTGAAATTGAAGGATGGGGATTCAAATCGCCAAACTATCTTGAAGAAAAATTTCAAAAAACATTTCCTCCTGAGATTGATGATCACCAAGATGTTGTTGAAAGATTGCAATCTTCGTCATCGTTTATTCAAGAAACAATCGATTCTGGAGATGATGATGAAACAGATCCTTCATTTGAAATTCCTGAAGATTTAAATCGCAATCTTCTTTCTGAAATCGACAATGAAATTTCAGCAGAAGCTTTTTGGGCCGTTGATGAAGTAGTTCCTGTGGCAGCAGAAGAGTATTCAGACATTCTGGAAACAAATCTTGATGAAGTTACAGCAGACCTTACTGAGACAGTTCAATCATTTAAAGAAAGTGAAGCTCGTGCAGCCAGCAGAGTTGTTCCATCGGAAGCTTCTGGGGAAGCTGATACAATTATCCACATGGACCAAGATGAGCTTGTGGAAAAACTCAAAATATCTTTAAGACCTATGATTGAAGAAATGGTGAGAGAGTTCTGCAGACAAAATGCAGAAAAGGTAGCATGGGAAGTTATTCCTGATCTTGCTGAAAATCTTATCAGAAAAGAAATCAAAGAAATTTCAGATTCTGTTCAACACTAATTTAAAATTTTAAGTGAGCTGGCGAGATAAGGTTTTATTTCGCCTCCAATTTCCACCAGAGCTTCTCCATTTAGTCCAATCCCTTTAAATAATCCTGAATATGAACTTCCATCGTCATCAATGGCGACAAGTTTATCCATATGAATACATGATTTTTTAAAACGTTCTTGAAGCTCTGTTGATGTGTGTATTCTATTGGAAAGAATGTATTGGTAAATTTTGGCTGGAATATTTTTTTGATCTTCAGCTGAGAGAACTATTTTTTGTGAAACGTTTCCCAATCCATGTTTATAATGACCTGGAGCTGTTCGAGTATGAGTGTCGCCAAGATTAAGTCCAAGACCAGCCACTACAGTTTCTGTATCAATGTACTGAGCAATGATTCCACCACATTTTTTATTTTCTAAAGTGAGAAGATCATTAGGCCATTTTAGAAAAATGAAAATATCGTAAGCTTTTTTCAAAAACTCAGATGTGAGAATGCCGATTTCAATGGGAGTCATTGTCGGAATGAGATTTGGTGCCATGGTAAAGCTCATCGCAAGACTATTTGAATAAGAATCCCACTGGCTGCCTTTTCTCCCTATTCCCATGGTCTGCTCAGAGGCAGTAATTAAAATTTCTGGTGAATGACTAAGAAGCTCCACGAGATTATCACGCAGATAAACTTGGGTAGAATGAATTGTATTAAAATGAGTATGGTGCATTGTAATTTTATAGCTTAAAATGTGCTAACTTCAATGCAAACTAAACTAACTCAAAGGGGAGTTTATGTCATCTTTTGGCCACATTATCGAAAGAAGCCTTCCAAGGGCAATTCAATACACAGTAAATCCTAACCCTTATGCTAAAGGCTCAGTTATTGTCGAGTGCGGTAATACTAAAGTTTATGTCACTGTCTCGGTTGAAGAAGGTGTCCCGCCTTTTTTGAAAGGCAAAGGTGAAGGCTGGCTGACTGCTGAATATTCAATGCTTCCATCGGCCACTCATTCAAGAAACAAGAGAGAAAGAAATGGAGCTAGTGGAAGAACTCAAGAAATTCAAAGACTCATCGGTAGATCATTAAGATCAATCGTTGATATGAAAAAACTTGGTGAACGCACAGTTCAAATTGACTGCGATGTAATTGTGGCAGACGGTGGAACGCGCACAACTTCAATCTCGGGAGCTTATGTAGCACTAAGTTTAGCTGTGAAAAAATTAATGTCTGAAGGATTGATCAAAGAAAATCCTATCATTGAGCAATTAGCTGCTATCAGTGTTGGTATCAATAAAAATGGAAAAGCGATTGCCGATTTAAATTATGAAGAAGATTCAAGCTGCGAAACAGATATGAATATTGTCATGACTCGCTCAGGGAAATTTGTAGAAATCCAAGGAACAGCTGAGAAAAATCCATTCTCGCATGATCAGATGATGGCCCTTTTAGAGTGTGCGAAAACTTCTCTTGATGTTGTCTTTGCAAAACAATCGGAGACACTTGTTTGATTGAATTAATCCTGGCATCCGGAAATGCACATAAGGCAGAAGAGTTTAATGATCTTTTTGATCCTAAGCTCATTTGTGTAAAAGCTGCACCTGAAAAAATAGATGTTGTTGAAGACGGCACTAGTTATTTTGAAAATGCCTTGCTGAAGGCCCGCGCTTATTATGAAAAATTTAAAGTCCCAGTCATTGCAGATGACTCTGGTTTAAGTGTCGCTGCTCTTCCAGAAGAGTTAGGGATTCATTCAGCACGCTTTGGTGGCGATGGACTTAAAGATAGAGATCGCGCAGAACTTCTTTTAAAAAAAATGGATGGAGTGAGCACGCGGGAAGCTTTCTTTAGCTGTGTTTTATGTGTCTATTTTAATGAAAAAGAAATCTTCTATTTTGAAGGACGAATGGCCGGCATGATCGCTTATAGTTACCGCGGCTCAACAGGTTTTGGTTATGACCCCGTGTTTATTCCTACTGAAAAGAGCGAAGAAGGTCTCACAGTGGCGGAACTACACGAGTGGAAGCAAAAAAACTCTCATAGGGCCATCGCAGTAGGCTTTGCCCAGAAGTTCCTGGGTCAAAGAAATTAGAAAAAATCTTTGCCAGATTGATATCCGTGCCATATATATGTAGCCTATCTTTTTTGATTTTCTTTATCGTCGGAGCGTAGCGCAGTTTGGTAGCGCATCTGCTTTGGGAGCAGAGGGTCGGAGGTTCGAATCCTCTCGCTCCGACCATTTAGAAATCAGCCTTTAATCGAAACTTCTCACAACCTCGAAGACATTATGACTAAAAAAATTCCAGGCACTGACCTTACTGTTCAAAATATTTTTTGTATTGGAAGAAATTATTCCGAACATGCAAAAGAGTTAAACAATCCGGTTCCAACGAGTCCTGTCGTTTTTATCAAGCCTACTTCTTCAATCTGTTACAGTGGTGAAAATCTTATTATTCCTTCTCAATCTTCGAGAGTGGATCATGAAATTGAAGTTGTTTTAGTTGTTGGATTAGGGGGAAAAAATATTTCAGAATTAGAGGCCCATAAACATATTTCCCATGTGGGAGTAGGACTTGATTTCACTGCGAGAGACCTGCAAGATAAGGCAAAAGAAAAAGGGCTTCCATGGAGTATTGCAAAGGGTTTTGATACCTTTTCGGCCATTGGGAATTTTGAAAAAATTGAAACACTCTCTGGCGAGTTTCATTTGGAATTAAAAATTAATGGCGAAGTTCGCCAAAAAGGTCACACCGGAGAGATGATTTTTTCTTTAGCATCCCTTGTGTCTTTCCTTTCGGGTATTTTTACACTTTCTCCCGGAGATTTAATTTTTACTGGCACTCCAGCAGGTGTCGGCCCGCTTAATCCAGGGGACAAGATTGAAGCAAAAATCGCAGGCCACCAAAGCTTATTGCTTGGTGTCCAGAAAGCTTAAAAAAATCTTCAAAAAATCAGCATTTTCCCTCTGAAAATGATCATCTTACATTGTCTAACTCAAACGTTTTATCGTGTACTAATTTAGGCGATTATGACACATTATTCGTCACACACATAACAACACACAGCAAAGGATTACGCTAGTGAAGTTAAAGAGACTAATTCTCCAAGGTTTTAAATCATTTAAAGACCGTACGGTCATTCATTTCGATGAAGGAATTACAGGTATCGTTGGACCCAACGGTTGCGGTAAATCTAACGTCGTTGATGCTCTTTTTTGGGTAATGGGTGAGCAGTCTGCAAAACACTTACGTGGTTCAACCATGAAAGATGTTATCTTTGCGGGTTCTTCAAAATACACTCCAGCAGCATGGGCAGAAGTTTCTCTCGTTTTAGAAAACGATGAAGGAAAACATATTCATATTGGAAATCAAGTTTCATCTCCAACTGAAATTCAGTTAACGAGAAAGCTTTATAGAAACGGAGAGACTGAATATCGTATTAACGATATCCCATGTCGCCTTCGCGATATTCAAGAAGTTTTCATGGATACTGGTGCTGGTGCGAAGTCGTACTCGATTATTGCTCAGGGAGAAATCAATCGTCTTGTTCAGGCAAAACCTGAAGAAAGAAGAAGCATGATTGAAGATGTTGCCGGTATTACAAAATTCAAAGTTAGAAAGAAAGAATCATTGAAGAAAATCGAAGCGACTGAGCAAAACCTTGCTCGTCTAAACGATCTTCAACAAGAGATTGAAAAAAACTTAAAGGCGCTTGAGAAGCAAGCTTCAATCGCTGAGCGCGCTCGCGACCTTAAAGAAAAAGTTCAAAAGTATGACCTTATCGTTCACTCTCATAAAGAGTTCGACCTTCTTAAAAACTACAAAGAAGGAAAGGCCATCGTTGATGAAAGAACGGCAGAAATTGAAAACTGGCAGGCAAGAAAAAGTGCGATTGAAATTGGTCTTGAAGAAGAGCGTTTCAGAAAAGATGAAGAAACTGATAAAATCAATGAACTTCAAAAAGAATACAATATCATTTCAAAAGAATTAGCAGCTGCTGAAGAAAGATTGGTTTACCTATGTAAAACCCAAACTGAAAAAGAAAAGCTGATTGAAACTCGCGAAAAAGAAATTGATGGCGTTAATCATGAACTTGTTGGCCGTCTAGAAAAACTTTCTAACCTTCAAATTGAGCTTGGAGAGTGGGAAAAGAAAGGCGAAGAAGATAACGACTTCTCTCTTCTTGAAGAGCGCGTTGAACACCTAAAAGAAGAATTAGAATTTAAAGTTCAAAGCTTTAACGATCTTCGTGAAGAAATCGAAGAAGAGAAAAACTCATTTAATAAAATCGATCAAGAGCTATTTAGAAACACTTCTCGTCTTGAAGAGTACTCTAACCAGCTTCAAGATTTAACAAAAGAAATTGAAGCTCTCGAAGCTCAGTACTCTGGTGTTAACACTCAGATCGTAGCTGAGCGTGATGCTGTTGCAAGTGCAGAAAAAGCTTCGATTGAACTTAAAGAAAAAGAAGTCGCTCTAAGAGAGTTCATTGATAATAAAAATATTTCAGTTCGTGAACTTGAGCAGGCCTTTACTGCGAAATCAAAAACACTTATTCAGACAGATTCTAAGCTTCAGTCATTGGTTGAAATCAACCGATCTCTCGAAGGTAAAAAAGACGGGATTTCTGCTTTCTTAAAAGATCATGCAGAAGGATTCTCACTTTTAGGAACACTTATTAAGTGTGATGAAAAATATACGAAAGCCGTACAAAATCTTTTAGCTGATTTCCTTGAGACTTTAGTTGCAACAGCTGATGCTGATAGCGATTTGTTTACTTGGATTGAAAATAACCAAAAGAATCTTGATTACTTAAAAATGGTTAACTCTGAAAAGCTTTCACAAGAGACAATCTCTCGATTGAAACTTTCTCTTGGAGATGATCTTGTAAGCCTTACTGACATTCTTGAAATTGAAAGTGCACTTAAAAATAAAATGTCATCATTTCTTGATGGGTATTTTATTTCTGAAAGCCTTGCGACTGACACAATGGAGTCGTTATCAGCTGATATTAGATTTAAAGCGATCTCGAACCTTGAAGGGACAAGAAAGCTTGCTAATTTAAGTGGAGCAAAGCTTGTTTCAATTCAATCAGGATCTGAAGAAGCTCAAGGGTTTATTGCTAGAAACAATCAGATTGAAGAACTAAAAGTAATTTTAGCAAATCTTCAAAATGAAACAAGTGAACTAGAAGCTAAATCAACTGAAGAAAGAAACACTCTTGAAGTTAAAAAAGCAGAGTACGATACACTTCGCGATCAGGCTGCTGAAGCGCGTGCTCAGTATTCAGCTAAAAAATCTTCATTAGATGCAAAACTTGCTAGTTTCGAGTCAGGATTTACCCGTCTTGAAATCTTAAAAAATAGAAAAAACGAAATTTCAAAATCTCGTTTAGATATGATCGAAAGTGAAGAAACTCTTTCTCGCAAAAAAGAAGGGATGACTTCAACTCTAGAAGAAAAGAACAGCCGTTTTGATGAGCTTCAAGAAGAAGTTGAAATTCAAAAATCTAGTTATGAAGAGGAGAGATCATCACTTCTTCAAAAGCAGGTTGAGGCCCGTTCATTCGAGTCTACACTTAAGAGCTTAAACTCTCAGATTGATGACTTAAACGGCCAGATTGAGCGCCTAGATCAGCGTTTAGAGTCTAATAAGACTTTAGTAGCTACTTACAATACTGAGATTGATCAGATCATTTCTGAGCTTGAGAATCTTGAAGCTTCAAACAAAGAAACTTCAACTGTTCTGGGCGATAAAGAAGATGTTCTTAATCTTCTTAAAGACAGCTTGGGACAACTTCTTCTTTCTATGAAAGATAGAGAAGATGAAGTTAAAGACATCAACTCTAAGCTTAATAAAAACCAAAAAGAAATCACTGAATATGAAGTTAGACTTTCTCAATATGTTATTGAAGAAGAGCAAAACGTTCGCAACATTTTTGAGAAGTATCAAATTGATCTGCGCGATGTTCTTGGAAAATTCCTTTCGTATGAAGAAAGTGATTATCAGGAGCTTAAAGATCTGAACTCAATGTTCTGGATGGAAACTGAAGAAGGTCCTAAAGAAATTGACCGTAAAGATTTTGAGTTCTCACGTCGCTATGGACAAGACCTTAAAGAGTGTTCTGAAAAACTTAAAAATTACAAACAAGAATTTGGTCGCCTAGGTGATATTAACTGGCAAGCGATTGAAGACTACGATAGACAGAAACTTCGTGCAGACTTCCTGAAAATTCAGGAAACTGAGCTTAAGATGTCGCTTGAAGACCTGCAAAAAGCGATTGCTCACATTGATGAGAAATCTAAAGCGCGCTTCCAGACAGCTTACGAAGAAGTTAACGTGCGCTTCCAAAAAGTATTCCCTATCATTTTTGGTGGTGGATCTGCTGATTTAAGAATCGTCGGAGATATCAATGATGCTGAATGCGGAATTGACATCATTGCTCAGCCTCCTGGAAAGAAAATGCAGAACATTAACCTGATGTCGGGTGGTGAAAAGGCCATGACGGCAGTAAGTTTAATTTTCTCTATCTTCCTGGTTAAGCCATCTCCATTCTGTTTACTGGATGAGGTTGATGCTCCTCTTGATGATGCCAACGTTGGGCGCTTTAACGAGCTTTTAAAAGAGATGAGTGGTGACTCTCAGTTCATCCTTATTACTCACAACAAGAAGACGATGGAGCTTAACGACACACTTTACGGTGTTACAATGCAAGAGCCTGGGGTTTCAAAAGCAGTCTCGGTTCAGCTACACTAAAATTGATTATCAAAAAGGGCCTCATGTTGAGGCCCTTTTTTTCTTCTCTCATTAAAAGGATTTAATATGAAGAAAATTTTATTCGCCATTATTCTGGCAACACTATCACTAACATCATTTGCGAAATCTGATTTTTCAGCATTCGTTGATCATCACACTGATCGCCTTGTCATTATCATTAAGGACGATGTCGTTATTCCACCATTCGAAGCTGGCATCCTGCATTCAAAGTTAGTGGGAAATGGTTATCGCAAATCAATTTATGAAAATAATTTTGAGCTTGAGTGCATGGCCTATAACACTCAGTTCGGTGATTTGATCGGAGACTGCAGATTCAGTATCCCTATGTCTCTTTTTGTAATTAATGGATCTAACCAGATTTTTAAACTCCAAGGAACGGCAGCTGCTAGATTAAACAGATATTTTACAGATAGTGCATATATGACTTTTCAACGTGGTCAGGCACATTTATCTTCTTATAATACACGTCGCGAGTTTACCTTTGTAATCCGCGATTCACTGATTCAAAAATAATTTTTAAGGCCTTATATGAAAAAAAATAAACTATGGTTTAGAAGAAAGACTTACGGATGGGGCTGGACTCCTATTACCTGGGAAGGATGGCTAGTCACTCTAGTCGTCGTTGTGATTCCTATTATTATCAGGCTTACTGCAAAAGCTTTGGACTATGAAAAGTCGACTCAGTATTTTTATACGTGGGCATCAGTTCCTATTTTATTAATGGGTCTTATCCTGATCTGTTTTCGTTATGGAGAAAAACCTAAGTGGCAGTGGGGAGTCAAGAGAACTAAACTTTCTCATGTTGATATTCAGGTTTCCAATTATAAAGATGGCGTGCGCTTCTATGATTTGATTCTCCTAAGTCTTGGATGGGAAAAGCTCTTTAGTAGAATGGAGCAAACAGCTTATACGGATGGAACATTAAAAATTATTGTTAAGCCCGGACAGGCAATGTCACCTAAGCAATTATCATTTTATGCTGAAACAAAAGAAGTGGTAGATGATTTTTATCGTGAAGTTCTTCAAAAAAATACAATAGAAAGTCTTACTGGAAAAGGAGCTATGGGCGATAACCATTATTATTCGATCCAGTTCAAGGGCCCGGATAATGCTATTTTGGAAGTTATGTACTCACCATTTTATTGCGACAAAGAATTTTCTTTTAATAATTTAGAAAGCGATTTTGATCCATACAAATAAAAAAGGCTCCTTACGGAGCCTTTTTTTTAATTAAGTGTATTGCAGAAAGCTGTTGCACGAAGGGATGTGATCGGATTGTCGGCCCCATATGAGCTTACGCGAATCCATGCTTGCATTCCTTGATAAAGAACTCTGTAGTCATAAGAATTAATCGAGTTACCTTTTTTTGTATAACCATTAACTTGAATATTACAGCTGATATCTTTTCCAGATGTATTCCAGACCGTGCACTCGCCATTGTTTCCATAGTAGTTGCAGTTAGGAAATACAAAAACAGGCTCCGCAAGAGCGCTGAAAGAAATTGTTAAAAACAAAAGAGCTAAAAGTTTTTTCATATTGTCCTCCACGACGAAAATCTTCTTAATCATCTAAAATCGAATATCAAAACGCAATCAGAAGATGCTTCTTACCAATATTTATGACAAAATTTATGCATATATTTTTCATTGGTAAAAATAATAATTTGAACAAAATAGTCAGGTATTTATGAAGTTATTTTTCATTCTCTTTTTTGCGATTAATATCCCTGTGTTTGCACAATCATGGGAAAGGGGAGAGACAAGCGTTTCAAGACTTAGTCCATCTGCGCGCAAGAATTTATTTGGAAATAAATTAATTACCCCAGAAGGAACTCTTAAATATAGTGAGTCCGCAGTAAAAGAAAAATGGGATTGGCGAAATGTCGACGGACAAAATTGGATTACTCCTATCAGTGACCAAGGAAATTGTGGATCTTGTGTGGCCTTTGCTTCTGTTGCTGTTTTAGAAGGTCAGTACACAATCGATAGTAAGTTGTCTTGGCTGAAAGCTCAGTTTTCCCCTCAAATGCTTTTTGACTGCGGAAAGGGAAGTTGCCGCGTTGGCTGGTTACCAGAGTGGGCCGCTTATCAATTAAAAAGTGGTGGCACTGTTGATCTTGCTTGCGCTCCTTACTTGTCAGGTGCGACTGGAGAGAATGGCCTGTGTCAGGAAAACTATTGTGAAAATCAAGCAGACAGAACGATTAGAATTAAATCTATTTCAACTCCTAGTACTCGCTTTGGTGGCAGTGATAAAAAAGTAAAGGAGGCACTTAAGCATGGTCCTCTTTTAACAACGATGAATGCTCGTGAAGATTTTCTTTATTACAAAGGTGGCGTTTATAAGGCGACGACTTCAAAGAAAGCTGGAGGTCACGCTGTTGCTATCATTGGTTTTGATGATGAGAAAAAGGCCTGGTTAATTAAGAACTCTTGGGGAGAAGACTGGGGCGAAAGTGGTTATGGGTGGGTTGCTTATAGTGATAAATCCGGGATTGGAAATTTGACTTGGAAGTTTGAAGTTGGATCAGAAGGAAATAAGCAACTTGCATTTAAAGATTTGAATACTTATTTAAGTGGAAAAATGTCTTTAGAGATTAATACAACGGCTGAGCACAATGTCAGGCTAGAAATTAAATCTATTCATAATAATCTTTTGGCAGTTAACTGTGATTTGAAAAAATGTATATTTGACAGCACTCTTTTGCCAGATGGAAAGTATGAAGTGCAATTGTTAACTGATTCACAAACAAGTGTTCCAGCCGTTGTTTATATTAGTAATGAAATTTCAGAAACAGAGATTGATTGGTCTGATGACTTAATAGATTTAACAAAACCATTGAGCGGAAGAATTGAATTAGGAGTCACATTAAAAACAGGGGTAAGTAAAATTCCACCGAAAGTAATCAGTTTGGTTGTCACAGATAGCAGTGGAGATATTGCTTATAGATCAAATGATTCTAATTTTAGTGAAAAAATGAAAATAGGTTTCAGAACTCAAAATGTAAAAAACGGAAATTATAATATCCATTTCATTTCTGAAGTCTTTGAAAGGGGAAAAACTAGATACATTTCTACGAACTCAATTCCAGTATCAATTTACAATAGATAGCTCCCTAAAAAGGGAGTTGCCTTTAATTAGACACATTTAGGCCCTTAATTTAGCGTAAAGATCGGGTATAAAACCTTAATATTTAATGGATTCGAGTATATGTGTTGTAATTAACTCTAACCTCACTGAAAATAGTAATAGATGCATAATTTGAGGGGTTTTTATTAAGATTTTTAAACTTTTAAAAAATTCGAGAGGTTTTACCCTACCGGAAGTTATAATCGCTGCCGGTATTATGGGTGGGATTGCGGTAGCCTTAATGTTTCTTACCAAACAGCAAACACATCAATCTATTAAATCCAAAAACGATGCAGATTTAGCAATGGCAAAATCTGAAATTATCGGTTTGTTAAACAACCCCTCTCATTGTAATGCAAACTTTAAAAATTTATCGACAGCCGCGGCGTCAGCAGTTACGAATTTATACACTTGCACATCTGGCGCATGTACAGCAACTACAGGTGCAAGAGTCTCAAAATTTGCCGCTATACCCACAGGCTGGCCTGGTACAGCTCAAGTTTTAGCAGGACAAATTTCTGAGAGAGTTAAAATTGCGTCTATTACTAGAACAATGACAGGGTCTACTGCTGGAAGTAACGCAGTTAACTCAGCCACATTAGAGATTAAGTTTGTTCTTAAGTCGATAACAGGACCAGAAACAAATCAGGTTATAAAGTTTCCTGTAGCTATTATTACTAATGGTACAACAGTGCAGGGGTGTCCTAAGTCAACTAATTCAACTCAGCCTTATTAGGAGTTTTTATAAAAATTGGTTTTAGGCCTCAATCATTTAAAAAAAATCTTTCATCTGCGAAAGGAAATGCCATCGTTTTGGCACTTATTGGGACAGTTGCGATTGGCGGGATGGCTATTCTCTTATTACAAAGAGCAAAAACTGAATTTAAAATTGGAAAGAGACTTGGTGCTGACAATGATATTGAAATTGCAGTTGCAGCGATTACTGCAACATTAGCTTCACCTATGCATTGTTCTGCAACATTGCGTGGACTAAGTTTCCCAACTGGAACTCTTCAGCCTTTAAATCAAATTAGACTTTGTACTTCTGGAACTTGCGCTTCGGGTGCTTCTTATGCGGATTACATGGGGCCAGAGACTGGAGGTACGTGGAGATTAGATAGAAGAGTATCAGCAACGGTTCATCCAACTAGTGCAAGAATTAAAGATCTAAAATATCAACTTTATAAAGTTCAACAAAGAAAGTATGTAGCCGATTCTGCAGGTGGTGACTACGATGGAGTTATGCCAGCTGTTGTAAGAATCTATATAACATTCGAAAAAAATCTTGGTGCTACTGCCGCAGGAGCTAGACAGACTTCGAGTGGAGGAACAATTACCTCAATTACACACCCTAAAGTTTATACAGTGGACGCGATGGTAGTAACCCATAGTTATAATTATACCACAGGAGTACTGACGCCACTGAGTTCAATCGCCGGATGTGCGAGAAGTTCAGGGTCTACTGTGGTTTATTAGGTTCAAATTGATTATAAAACTTCTTTAAATTATTCACTCGTTCAGCATCAATTTTTAGATTTTCATCTTCAGGAAATTTTTTCAACCCATCTTCTAGTGTTCTATTTGCATTTTTATAATCAAGCTTTTGAATGTATTGCTCTATTAACAGTGAGTAGAGACCTGGGTGCGCTTTATAGGTAAGAATTTCTTCGTAGAGAAGAACGTTGTTATTGAACTTCATTCCGTAATTGAGATTTATTGCAGATAAAATTAGAATATAAAAAATAATAAAAAATTTCGCGTATTTAATATGAACATGTTTCAAAAACAAACCTAGTAAAAAAATAAAAACTAAAATGAAGTAATAAGTATATCGATCCGAAACATTCGACCAATAAAAAAAAGTAATAAAGCTAATTCCGAGATAAGGAAGCAATAGTGCGGATGCAAATAGAGGTATGTGAAGAAAATATCTATCTTTAAAATTTCTTGAAAGAATCACAGGTAAAATAATTAAAAAGAATAAAGATAAAATCACAAAAATAGCATTAGTTGATTCTGATTTATGTATATACTGCAAGTTAATTGGTAATATAGCGCTGTAAGTATAGTACCAGATTCCTTGGGAAAAAATCTCACCACGATTAAATTTAATAGGATTCTGATCATGTCTTTTCTTAAAAATAAAATTAAAATAATCATTCTCTGTATTAGGTATTTTTCCTTGAGACTGAATTTTAGATTGAGTTATCGGCGTAAAGATTTTTTGAATATTCACCAACACGAGGCTACTCAAAGAGCTCTTTTCATTAAGCAAAATTTCAGTCCCTTTGTTATTTACCAGACCTAGATAGAGACTTGAGATGAAAAATGGAACAAGGAATAAGTAAGCTTTAAGTTTTACCTTTTGAATAATTAAAATTATTAGAAATACAAATGGTATTAAGAGCGCAATACTCTTTGTTAGCAAGGAAGCCAGAAAGAAAATAAAAGTCCAGATGATATGCTTTTTAAATCCAGTATCAATAAAATTATAAAAATTGATAAGACTAGAGATAAAAAACGTATAAGACAATATAGTCATCAATTGAAAGATCCAGCTTACAGATTCAACATGCAAAGGGTGAATCAAAAAAAGCATAGAAATTATATAAGGATAGGGAATTGTGAGCTTCTTAATAAAACGATAGGTTAAATATCCATTTAAAGCATGAAAAATGATATTTAACGACTTGTAAGTAACAAAACCAGCTGCTGGAAAAGTTTTTACGAGAAACCAGAATATTGTATAACCAAGTGACCAGGATTTGTAAAAAACTGTTTTAGGATTCCAAAAATGTGTCCACGATGGAGAGTTTAAGAAATCGGGGTTTAAAAAAATAAATCTTTCATCATCCCAAAAAAAACTAAGATTCGAAAAACTTGGACTAAAAATAATAAATGCAATAATCAGATAAATAAGAAATCGAACATTTTCGTTATTAAGAATAATTTTAACTCTCGATTCCATTAATTCGTCTTCGTCACTTTCGATAAATGTTTAGGCTCATCCGGATTCAATCCCAAACTCCTCGACAACCCTTCTATCATTAAATAAAACGACTGCGCTGCCATCAAGATATCTAAATCATCCGATTGTGCCGAATGAATTAATAAATCTTTTTCTTTAACAAATGAAGGAGCTGCTAATATAACTTTAGCTCCACGTGCTCTCATGTCTTCAGCAAGATCGAGCATGCTGTGAAGAGCTGGCCCTCTATTAGCAAAGACGATTAAAGGATATCCATTTTCAATAAGTGCTTGGGGGCCGTGCTTAATTTCTGCAGCACTGAAGGCTTCGGCCTGAATAGAACATGTCTCTTTAAATTTTAATGAGGCCTCGAGTGCCATAGAAAGACCAAATCCACGACCAACAACCATAATGCGCTTTGAGCCCTTAAGAGTTTCAATCGCAGGTGTCCAGTCGCATTGTTGGGCCTTACATAAATCGTCAGGAAGATGATCGAGAGCTTTCAGAAGTTCAGTATCTTGTTTCCATGAGGCGATTAAATGAGCAGAAGCTGACAAAGATGCAATAAAACTTTTTGTGGCAGCTACAGATTTTTCAGGCCCAGCGTGAAGAGGCACTGTCCATTTTGCTGTTTTTGCCAATGGAGAGTTTGTATCGTTAACTAATGCAATGCTACCTCTACCTTTTTCGGTAAAATAGCCGAGCGGATTAACAACGTCAGGGCTTTGTCCTGACTGAGAAATAGCAATACCAATTGATTTACTGATATCAAGCTCTGCTTTATATAACGTTAAAATAGACATTGATAAAGAGGTAGGAAGTTTTCCTAGTTTTGCCATGGCCAGGTAATTCATATATTGAGCAGCATGATCAGAGCTTCCTCTGGCAATGCTTACGATCGAATATGGGTCATTAGCTCTTAGTTCAGCTGTAATACTATTGAGTAGATTTTTATTTTCACTGATTTGTTTGCTGATAACATCAGCAGCTTCAAGAGCTTCAGTTCTCATTTTAGAAGTCACATTCATCTCCTTCGATGATAACTGTAGTGATTTTATTTTGGCGATCGAGTAAAACTAAATCAGCATAGTGGCCAACCTTCATACTGCCACGGTCTTGGATGCCGATAAGCTCTGCTTGGATCGCAGAAAGTTTTTTTGAAATTTCATAATAGGGTAGTCCAAGACTCACAAGGTTTCTAAAAGCTTGGTCCATTGTTAGTGCACTACCAGCGAGTGTGCCATCACTTAGTCGTACTCCACCAAGACATTTATGAACAGTCTGGCTTCCAAGTTTATATTCACCATCAGGCATTCCGGTTGCAGCAGTTGAGTCAGTGACAAAATAAAGATTGGGAATACATCTGAGAGCTGCTTTAATAGCTCCCGGGTGAACATGTTCTAAGTCAGGAATAAGTTCTGCATACTGAGCATGAGCAAGTGCCGCGCCAGACATTCCAGGGGCACGGTGATGGAAACTCGACATCGCATTAAAGAGATGAGTAAAACTTTTAGCACCTTGACTGAGTGCTGTCACTCCCTGCTCATAGGTTCCATTAGTGTGTCCGATTTGAACAACAATGCCCATTTTTATTAAATCAGGAATTAAATTTAAATGATTAAAAGCTTCAGGAGCAAGTGTAATGACTTTTATCGGAACAATATTATTAAGGGCAGTGATTTCTTTTAAGGTCGCTTCTCTTGTGAAGTTAGGTTGTGCGCCTAATTTTTCAGCACTGATGAATGGACCTTCGAGATGTACCCCTAAAATACGAGACTGATTCTTTTGGCGGTTTTCATAGCTATCTTTCATGGCCAGAAATGATTTTTCCAATTCTTCAAAAGGCGCAGTCATGGTGGTAGCAAGAAGACTAGTTGTCCCATATTTAGAATGAGTGCTAGTGACTTTCTCGATGGCCTTTCCTGCTTCCATAATATCTGATCCTCCACCACCGTGAACGTGAAGATCAATAAATCCTGGGACAAGAAGTGGAAAAGTTTTATTTTCACTTCCGAGTAAATCAATTTTCGTAATTTTTTCTTTAAAGGTTACTTCAGCAGCAAAGATATTATTATTCTTAAGAATGTTGGCCTTGATAATTTTCATATTATGGATTCTTCGATACGAGCAAAAGTGCTCCGATTGTAGAATCTCCTTGAGCGGGAAGATTGCGGGACTTTGTAGCCTCTGGCAGAAATGGTATTAAGGCTTCACCTAAACGTCCGCAGATTGAAAGTGGTAATTCAGCATTAGGATCTAGGGCCTTAACCATAAGATCAACTTCCATCCCTGCTTTTATTAAAAGATTTTTTGCATCGGGATCACTTGCAGCCGATTGAAAAACAAGAGGAGCTAATTTCGCAAAACTATTTTGTCCTGCGTTTCCTAGCCAGGTTAAAAAATGGGCCGGTTCTTTTCCGCAAAATTTTAAAACTAATTCACTTAGAGTTGATGGACTTCTTCTTCCATCTAGTGTTTTTTGAGTAATGGCAGCGGCCTTTAATCCTAGCCATGCTCCACTTGCTTCATCTCCAGATGGAAATCCCCAACCTGAAACATCTTTTCTTATTCCGTCTTTATTCATGACCATGCCGACACTTCCTGTTCCGACAGCGACAATGACTCCAGGATTTCCACCATGAGCACCGAGCAGAGTTGTAAATCCATCTGTATCGACCAGGATATTTTTGAAACCTGGATTTCTCATGTAGAACTCATTTTTCCAGATCACATTATTTGCACCAGACAGACCAAGACCGATGGCACATTCAGAAAGCATGGGAACTGGAATATTTCCGTAATGAAAGGCACTTGCAAGTGTATCGACAATTGATCGCCATGATTTTTCTATTCCTTGTCCTAGCGCTGAAGGATCACCTTGAGCACTCGCAAGAATATTAAATTTTTTGTCTGTGACAATTATGCGTGTACCACTGCCACCGCCGTCAACTCCAACGAGATATTTAATCGTGTAATCCTCTGCGATTGTCGGGCTAAGATTTGTCTTTTTATTCATGAATAAATTTTATGAGGAGATAGTATGAGAGTCAATGAATGTAAGTAGTTGAGTCGCTTGGTGTGTTATTGTCCTTAAATGACATCTGTATTTTTAAATAAAGGGCAATTGATGATTTCTTTCCCTTCTTTTTTTTGCACAGTGATTTGAGGAGTAAATAGGTCAAAGCGAAAATTTGTCTTTGAATAATATTCGACCAGCTCTCGCTTAATATAGATTTTCGGATTACTGCTTTTTTTAAGAATTTCTCCTATATAGTGAGCTTCCATGAAACCGGCCTTATGGAGTCTGGACTGAATTTTTTCAAGCACTGATTCATTGGCGATAATAACCCATGGCCCATTAGTACTGGTGGTATAATTCTTCCTTGGAAAGTTAAGGATTTCCTCGTTGTTGAACTTTAAAGTACTTATTTTTAAATCGGCTCCACTCGCTATCGCGGCATCCTCAAGAACAGAAAGTCCTGGACCGCTTATGTCGCTGATAAAAGTAAGGTGCTTGTCTTGATTAAACTCTTCACCTTTTAAAGGTAAAAATTCAGAGATAATGCGCGAGAGTAGCAAATGAGGAGAAGTAAGCTTTTGAAGAACTTCAATTCGCTCCTTTGCAATATCTTCAGAAATGTTGTTTTCAAGAAATTGCGACCTGTGAATACTTAGTAACGCAAGGTCGCCAAGGAAGTGAGTCAGCATAATTTTTTGCTTCGGTAAAATTTTTTCAAAACCTGGGGCTTCATTGGAAGACTCACTAATGACTGTTGCTCCGATTAAATGTGCACCTACTTTTAAAGGACCTTGATCTTTAATTGTAATAACAAGACCTCTATCTGATAAAAATTTCTGATACTGGTCGAAGCCTTTTTTGAATAAATCAATTTGTTTATCATTGCCATCATAAACAGGGTAAATGCAGATGTTTTTGTTGCCTGCATATATCAATAGATCATTGAGAGAGTTATTCAAAGCGATGAAAATGGAAATGAGCGAATGTGGCTCTAGTATGGAGTCACCAGTAATGATAGTGTCATTATTCAAAAGAGTGTTGTTTACAGTTTTTTCTCCCAGCTCAACGAAGTCAAGCATTGTAAAGTCGACTTCTCCTTGTATGCTATGACCTTTTGCGACTGATAAATTAAAGGGAGAGTTTCTTCTTTCCATTTCTTCTTTGATTTTCATAAGAATATTAAATTTATATTCTTGTCTACTTTGAAACTGGTCTTTAAGTTGGTCGAAATTCTTGTAGATATTAAAAGAAGATGAAAATAATTCTACAACGACTTGAGGATTGCTTTTTTCAAATAAGGATGAAATTTCTTTTTGAAAGTCGGTCATGTCAGAAGTAAAAACTTTTCTGGTCACGCTCTTGATTTGATTGCTAATGATGAAGCAATCTCTTCTTTTAATAACTTCATTGGTAATTGAGTCGTTATGTATTTCGTTTAAAGAGTTTAATGTAGGATAGACAATATGATCCAGGTCTATTTTTACTCCACACCCACAGGCCCTTAATGGAAGACCTGTTTGAACTTTAGAGCTTTCTTGGAAGGTCTCTAATGTTTTTTCATCTAAAGTCCATCCGGATAAATGATTGTAGTCTTTACTAAGAGTTTTCATTTTATAACCTGCTCAAGGTAATTGTAAGAACACCTGTGAAAATAAATAGGGATCCTATGACTAGATTTTTAGTAATTTTCTCTATGTTTTTTAAAAACATCCATGAGAATAATATTACAAAAAGTGGAGTAGTTGCCAATAAAGGTGCAACAATTGAAACTTTAGAGTTTTTCAGGGTGATTAAATCAATAATATCAGTCAAACACACAAGTACACCTGTGGCCGCGAGATATTTTACGGACTCTTTATTAATCATGATGCGTTTATAATTTTTCTTATAAAGAAGGAATAACCCAAAAATAACGACGGCCGAAGTAGCGGCAGTCGTTGCAGCAGCAAGTGAGGTGATTTCTAAATTCATCCCAATTTTTCTTAAGTTAGATATCAAGCCAGCAATAACAGCAGCAACAAAGGGGTAAAATAAATCCTGAAATAGAAACAGTTTTTTATTTTCTGAATTGCCTATACTGTCGCGACTTAAAAAAAAAGTTCCGGCCACAATTAATATACATGCCCATAATGAAGAGAGGCTGAATTTTTCATCAAAAAAAATGAAAGCAAATACAACTGCGAATAAAGGTGTAAGGGATCTGATGGGATCTGATCGCGAAGCCCCCAGTTTTTCAACGCCTATATAAGTTAGATACCTCACAACAGGAGGAGCGATCACACCTATGGCCGAAAAAAACAAGATCCCATTGAGAGAAAACTTTTGATTGCTGTAATCAATAAGAGTCATGATAGTTAGAGCAATCCATCCGAAGAATAAAGAATAAACCATTCCAGTAATAGCATTGGAATGCATAAGACCTTTTTTTAGTACAATTCTAGAGAATGCTGTAATGATGCATGAAATGACAACTAAGCTGCCGACTGTCGAAAAAGACATCATTAAGAAATCCTTATTACAAAGAAAGAATAATTTATTTAGGATACTAAAGAGAGAGAAGACTGGCAATTTTAAGAGTTTACCTGAGAAGTTTGGTAGGAATAGATCCTACCAAACTTTAAAAAGACTAATTAATTGTTCACAGTAATTGAGTTGTCTACGCTTAAAACTGGAAGAGTTGCGTTGATAACTTTGCTTCTATCAAGAGCAACATCAAGAGTTACTTTTAAGAAGTTTTTTCTCTTTGTATTGATTCCACCAACAAGCTTTGAAAGATTGATTTTTACAATTCCAAAGTCATCGTTGATTTGTTCGAAAGAATATTCAGAAGGAACCAGGTTACGGTTGATAGCAGTTTCGTCACTTCCAAAGATTTTTTGTCTTTCGATATATAGCTTAAGTGAGAAATTCGAGTTCTTATTTAAGTTACCAGTTCTAAAAGTTAAGGTTTGACCTTCGAGTCTCATATCAGCAATTCCACCTTTTGTTGGAGCAGCTAGTTTTTGAGCATCAATAAGAGTGAGGCTTAAAGCTCTATTTTGAGTTACTTTAAATGGCTCACGAGTTTCATTGTTTGAACTCTCTGCAAGGATAACGAACTCAGAACAATGTGCACTTGGTCTGAAAGCTTCACCACTTAGGATAAAGTTAATACTACAAGTATTGTGAGGGGCCTGAACATCGCTTGGAGCTTTAGCAACTCTTACATTAACGTTTGCTTGAACATTGTGAGAGAAGACTTCGTAGGGAGTCGAGATAGTTTGGTAACAAGTATAAGCTTCTTGTCTGTATTGAGGAACTTGGTAACAACGAGTTTCAAATCTTGTTGAACAAACTTGTCCTGCAGGTCCGCCCGGGTAACAAATAACAACAGGCTCTTGGCGACATTCTTGACGGTAACCTGCAAAAACTGTTCTGTAGCAAGTATTTGCAACAGTTTCATTTTTGTATTCAGTTTTTGTCTGAACAGCATTCATTGTAAAGTTTTCTTCAGTTTGAACACCAGTAATTGGTAGATTGTAGCTATCAACTGTAGAAGCTGAAACGTTAAGCCCAGCAAGTAATGCGATTGATAAAATGAGTGATTTCATAAAGTACTCCTCTAATGTGAATTTCCGCTCTCTTTATAGTGAAAAAAACCGGCCCCCGTCAACGATTAGAGCGTTAGTGTGCTATTTTTACATGACCAGTTAGATATTTTCCTGCATGATTAGAAGGGATTAGATCAAGGAGATTCCAAAATGAAGCAAATTTTATTTTTCAGTTTTTCAATATTTTTATCGTCAGCAGCTATGGCCGAATTTTTACCACAGTCGTTTTCTTCTAAGTTTGAACAGGAATATGTAAGTACCTTGAAGGGAAAGGCTAAAAAAGGGCAGGGCTCTATTGAGTACAAATACCCGGGGCAGATTCGTTTTGAAACCAATACTCCAAGCACTGTTATTTTTGCGAGTAATGGTGTGAAGGCCTGGTACTACAGAGCTCCTTTTATTGAAGGTGAGCAAGGTGAAGTCACAGAAACCTCTGCTAAAGAAGGTTCAACAATTTATATAAAGTTTTTTGATTCATTAAAAAATGGACTTGTCTCAAATGACTATTACAGTGTTAGAAATGGTCAGCCTTCGAAAATTATTTTTAAAGCAAAGGCCGAAAAAGAATTAGGCATCAGTGAAGCTGATCTTTCTTTTAAAGGAAACGGCCAAAAGTTTGAAGATCTGCAATTGATAGAGTTAACTTTTGCTGATGGAAAAAAATCAAAGTTGAAGTTTGTAGACCTAAAGACAAATCATAATCCTGGTGCCGATAGATTTAATTTTACTCCACCGGCAAACACTAAAAAAGTAAACTAGTTGTAGGGAGCAGAAAAGAAGTCTTCAGGTATGATGACTTCTTTTCCTTCTAAGATTCTCTTGTAAGTAATGTAGTTTCTGAAAACAAGCTTGATATAATTTCTGGTTTCTTCATAGGGAATCATCTCTATAAACTCTAAATAATCGCCATTAAATCTTTCTTTTTCCCAGACTGCAATCGCAGCAGTACTGGCGTTGTAGGCAGCAACATTTTGAGCAAATTTTCCTTTAAAGAAAGCTCTCAGTTCTGCCAAGAGAGCAGAACCCATTTCAACGTTCGGTTCAGGATTGTAAAGATCATTAAAATTTTTATAAGGAATTTTATACTTCTTTGAAAGCTCTCCTGCTTTTTCAGGGATCATTTGCATCAATCCAAAAGCATCAGCCCAAGAGCGAACATTTGTATTAAAAGCGGATTCTTGCCTCGTGATCGCATAAGTCAGCGCTTCTGGAATTTTATATTTTGTAGCATATTTAGAAAATGTGCTTGAGTAAGGGGTAGGGAATACGACTGAAACGTGCTTTTTGGTTAATTCATCTCTTCTGCTCATTGGGAAATTATAAATTTGTGCCATCCCGCCTTGATACCATCCAGCCATCGCATATAAGGACATCGCCCTTTCTCTTTCAGCAATCGTTTTAAATTGAGAATTGATTTCTCTTAAAACTTTGACTGAAAACTTTTGTTCATCCATAGCAATAAGCCAGTCTAAGACATCATTTCCAATGGGATCGGTATTGATCACACTAGGAAGAAGAGGCTCAAGTGGAAGCTTGTTTTCCATTGCTGAAATCAGACCGTAATAGCCAAACATGTCGTTTGCGGCAGTTGTTGCAAATACAATCTGAGCTTCTTCCGGTTTCCCCATTTTTAAAAGTGAGCGGCCTTTCCAAAAATTAAGCTTATGAACAAAATTAGGGTTATTTGATTTTTTTATAAATTTATCAACGTCTGAGACGACATCTGTATATCTTTTTACAAGAAATTTATTCCATACAATGGCCCATTGGATATTTTCTAATTGGTCTGCTGTAGTGACTTTGTAAGTTGCAGCTTTTTCAAATTTTAGAAGTGCTTCATTGTTTTCTTTACTCTCAATATGAAGAGAGCCGTAAATCCAATAGACTGTCGCTAGCTGATTATTTGAGCCAATTTTTCTCTCTAGAATATCTTCAAGAAGCGCTCTTGCTTCAGGATTCATGTGCTCAGTCCAGACAGCTCTAGCATAATTAATTTTAGCTTCCACCCAGGCTTCCTGAAGCTTATTATCATCAGGCTCTTGATCTAGAAGCTGCCTTAAGAACAATTCCATCTCACCGGTTTTTTCCATGAATGTTTTTAGATCGCGGGCAACCTTAAAAGACATGCGGTATGAGTTGTAGGCCTTGATTCTTTCTTCAAGAGAATGCTCTTCATTGTTAATGATATCGAGATAGAGATCGCGCGCTTTTTCAAAGTGTCTGCTGGCCTCTAAATCTTTTGCGACTTTGTAGATGTTGTCTTTGTTAATTTCTTTTAAGTATTGAGGGGAGACTTCAGTAAGTTTTAAAAAATACTTAGCTTCTTCTATTGGTAGGTTTAACTTTTGAGCAATGGCGATTGCATTATTTAAAAGTTTTACCTTTTCTGACTGGACTTGTTTAAAGGTGGTGAGCTCGTAAGAAAACTCAGCAATAAATTCATCCATTTTGTATTTTTCAGCAAGTTTCAATGAACTCTCAAAGTAGGCCTCTCTTAAATAGCTGGGGATGCTGGTTGCTTTCCAGATCTTTTTAAGCTCGCGCTCTGAATAAGAACAATTGTCGAGTGTGTGGACTAAAGCTGTTTGATTGAGGGCAAAGTCCCTAGCATCGGCCAGGTCACTAAAAAGGGAGCAGGCCAACTTTGTGTCACCCTGAGATTCTGCTTTTAAGGCCAGGAGGTAAGTTTTGGCGACCTCTTCTGATGCACCTTTGGCCTCTACACTCTTATTCCCAGCCTGAATCTGGCCTTTAATAGTACTCAAACGTTCATAACTTGGTGTAGGAATTGGGTTAATGGGTCTCGATGAGCATCCAGAGAGAAAGAGTAATGCAAGCAGTATTTTTTTCATGGGGCCCTTTAAGCTTTGATTATTCAACTAATTTGTACTATTTAGTCCTAGCTTATAAAAATGATTAAAATTTAGGTACACTCATGGATCTTTCGACAAAACTATTTAACGACAAGACAGTTTTTTTTACATCTCTAGGGTGTTCAAAAAACCTGGTAGATTCACAAGTTATGTTAGGATACTTGGGCCTTGACGGCTATTCAATCGCCGATGCGCCAGAAAACGCAGAAGTTATTATTGTAAACACATGTTCATTCATTGAAGCATCAAAAAAAGAATCAGTTGATACCATTTTAGATATGGCCGATTTTAAAGATCCAGAAAATGGGCGTTGTAAGGCGTTGGTTATTTCTGGGTGTATGGCACAAAGATACGCTCAGCAGTTAGAAACAGAAATTCCGGAAGCTGATTTAATTATCGGTACTGGTGAATACAACAAGATCACACTTTTGTTGCGTGCAATGGAAGATGGAAAATTAGAAAAAAAATCTTTCGTAGAAATCCCAAAATTTATCCACACTGAATATGACCCACGTATGAATACATCGCCGTTTTATACGGCGTGGTTAAAAATATCTGAAGGCTGTAATCGTAATTGTACTTTTTGTATTATTCCGAAGCTTAGAGGAAAACTGAGATCGAGATCGGTTGAGTCGCTTGTAAACGAAGCTAAGAATTTAGCATCTACAGGGGTACGAGAGCTTAACCTTATCTCTCAGGATTTATCTGACTATGGTGTCGATCTTGATGAGAACAACAAACTAGCTAATCTTTTATCAGGACTTGAAACAGTTTCTGGAATTGACTGGATTAGATTGTTTTATTTTTATCCGGATGAGCTTACGGATGAAGTTATCGAGAAGATGGCGACGTCAGAAAAAATCTGTAAATATCTCGATATGCCAGTTCAGCATTTTTCAAGCAACGTTTTAAAGCGTATGAATAGAAAAATTACTGGTGAGAAAATTCACGAGAGAATTGAGCGCATCAGAACAAGAATTCCAGGAATCGTTCTTAGAACTTCAATCATCGTTGGTTTCCCTGGGGAAACAGAAGAAGATTTCGAAGAGCTATTAACTGGTATTAAGACGGCACGTTTCAACCACCTTGGTATCTTCAGATACTCAGATGAAGAGGGAACACCGGCATTTAAACTTCACCCAAAAGTCCCACAAGACGTTATTGAAGAGCGCTTTGACAGGCTTTACGAAGCTCAAAGAGAGATCGTAAGAGAGCTTAACGGAGAGTTTCTTGGTAAGGTTATTCCGGTTTTAATTGAAGGTGAGCACGAAGAAACAGAGCTTCTTATTGAAGGACGTCACTTCGGTCAGGCACCCGATATCGATGGAAAAGTGATCATTAATGATTTGAACGGTAGAAAAATCCAAATCGGTGATCTCGTTCATGTCGAGATCACCGAAGTATTAGATTACGATTTAGTAGGTCGAGTTACTTCTATCAATTAAAGAGCATCTTCCGGGTAAAGGTATGGAGCAGTCATGGAAGCACCACATGTTCCATAATTGGCAGCCGTACCAGGCCCTCCATATGCATCATCCCAATCATTGTAATCATTATTACTCTTACCAAAGACAGGCGCAGCATTATTCATTAAATCTTCAGCGTACGGAGCAGCTCCTGGAAGATCAACATCTATAAAAGAATTAACTTTAAATGTTTTATTCCATTCTCTGACGACTAACCTGACTCGTGCTTTGATATCTCTGGCACCATCAAGACAATTAAATGTGTAAAATGGGCTAGTGTTACCAAACGGCATCGCATTCTCACTTTCTCCTGATGTGTAGCTTTCCCAGGTGTCAGCCTCATCGTTAGAAAGAGAACATTGATTATTAATTGTACCGTTTGCCACTCTTAAATTACTTGCATGAAGTTTTTGAAATGGACTCATTAACTGTGTTGAAACAGTTCCACCAGAAAATGTTGAAGTGATAGTTGAACGATAGCCTTGCGCCAGCTCGGTTGGCGTTAGAATATCTGTTACCGGCCCATCAAGACAGTTAATTTTTCTACCATTACACTGAATAGTAACCGGCGTGGCTGCAGATATTTCTCCAGGGTCTGCACAGTCACCATCTGAATTCGCATCCGAACCAGCATATGTGATTAATGTATAGGTTCCACTATCACAGTTTGGACCACCTAAGGGTTCATAGTTTCCAGCACATCTTGGCGCTGTTAGAACAGCGTCTGCCGGTACACCGTTTACACCTGCTGCCACACATGTTGGTCTTATATTAACTACGGTACTAGGAGGAGTTCTTATTGGTGAAAATGACCAAAATGAAAATGGCTCAACTTCAACAAACTCACAAATTCCAGCGCCAGCGCTTGAAAGAAATTTAAGTCTTGTATTATGCAACTCTTCTTCTTCGATATCTAAAATACATCTAACATCCAGATCTCCATCGCCTTCTACAATATCAGTTGCATTAATCTTACACTCTCTGTTGTTTTTGAAAGAGCCATACTTGTGCATTATGGAAGTTGAAGCACCAGAGCCGTCAGTAATTCTAAAATAGTCTCTAATTTCGAGTTCAATAGGGAATGCTGATTTTCCAATTAAGTTTGTAGCTGTAATCAAATAATCTTTCATGGTTGTTCTAATGCTGGGAGTACCGCTGATTAATCCCGTTTTAGGATCAAAAGTTAATCCAGTAGGGAGCGGTGGAGTGATTGAGTATGAAATACTGTTTCCGCTAGAAATATTTGACTGAATTTCAGAATATTTTCCAACTTCAAGAACATAAATATTTGGTTTAGAGTAAACATTTTCAATGACCGAATAATTTGTTGGGACCAATTCCACTGACTCATCAGCAAATAAGTTTTGGTTGTATTTAAAAGTTGCAGTGGAGCCGGGTTTTCTTGTGATGTTGCTCGCTGAAACAATTGTAGGATCAGTAGAGCTAATAGAATAAATATAACCGGCCAAGTCACCAGACGAAGTAATATCTTTACCTGGGGCGAACACGGGAGATCCAGTTGTTGAACCTCTTTTAATGTCTACTATATTAGATTCCAATTGAGTGATCGAAGTAGTTGACGTGCTGTCTGCAAACACAGCTTGGTTACCAATTATATTTGCAGCCATCCCTGATCTTTCCTGGAATGGAACAATGACGGCAGGATCAGAGTTCGCGATTGTTTGAACAAATAAAGTATTTCCTTCAATCGCTACAATACGTGCAAGTGAGCCCTGACTAGTTGAAGCGTAGCCACCAATTGTAAATCCAGAAGTTGAAATAACTTCGATTGCGAGGTTGTAATTAACAATAATTGGAGTTGTTGCTGGAGTTGATGCAACAGGAGCAATTGCAGTTGCTGGAACAAATGATTTTTCACTGTAGAAGAAATTTCCACTGTCTAAGCTTGAAGCAGCAGCAAATGAACCACTGATTGTGTCTACACTTAATTTATATCTATTATCTCCAGCAGCTGCACCACTATCGAATTTTTTTAGTATGTTACCTACAATTGTAACAGTTAGAGGTGGAGTCATTGGTCGTATAATTTTTTCTGCTTCAATAAACTTGGTAGTGTTTTTTACTGCCATCAATTGTCTAGTTGTGTAGCTTAGATCATTTGGTTTTTTGATAGCACTTAAGTTTAAATTTACTGAATAGTTACTTATTCTATTGGTAGCTGTAACAACATAAGTTGTAGGGTCTACAACATCAGCAAAAGCACCGCTAATTTCACCAGTACTTTCATTAAGGACTAAACCATCAGGCAACTGAGGAGCTACTGTAAACCTAGCCCCATTTTCAGGAACTAATGTATATGGAAATCTTGTTTGTACTAATAGTCTTGAATGATCTACACCAAAAGTCTTATTAACTTCATAGGCACGAGATATAATGGTTACAATATACTTATCTGAAAAATACTGAATGTTATTATCTAGGCTAATAATATTGTTGATTCTAGCAAATGAATAATTTTCAATTAATTCAGCGACAACTGTTCCTGAGTTGCTTACAAAATTCTTTTCATTATCTAAGGCATCTCCAGCATTGAACATGGCCGAAGATAACATTTCAACGTAGATTGTGCTTGTGGCTGCTGAAACCCTGATGACTTTTGCTGATTTTCCGCCAGCTGCGCTGATAAATTTAGGAGCAAGTAAGCCAACATATTCAGTTGCAGGTAAACCAAGGCTTGCGAGGTTTGTAACTCTGAGTGGAACTAATTTAGCAACACCAATTTTACTATTGATTGTATCAATGAACTTGATGACTCCAATTGTTCCAGATTCTGAAGTGACAAATCCAGTTCTGAGGTAAGGAATATCTACGTTAGTGCTAGTCGTAGCAGTATTAAGTGTTCCTGAGTTTACCCCAACAGTGAAGAGAATTTTCTCATTTTGTGTATAGCTGAAATCAATAACTGGAGAGTACACTCCAATTGCTAGTGATGTTGAGATTGTACCAACACTGCCACCTTTTTTAATGTAGGAAAGAGTGATTGTATAATTAATCGGCTTTCCAGGATTCAGAGGATCTGTAGAAATAGCAATAGGTTTTCCAGTAATTTTACAGGCCTCTGTTGTGGCACTTTTATCAATGCTTAAGCCACCAGGTAGAGCAGGAGAAATAGTACAATTTAAAAAAGTTTTGCTTACCATGCTAGATAGACCAACACTTCCATCAAGAATTGGAGAAAGCGCAAGATTAGATCCTTCTGAAACAAAGGCTTCACTTATTTGTGTAGTGCCTAAGTCATAACGATATTTAAATGTTGTAGGATTTATAAACTCTGAAGTATCGACAACGTTACCTTCTTCATCGACCACTGGCACATTGTCTGTGTTCGCAGCTTTTTTGGGCTCGTCCTTTTTGAACTTGGTCATGCTATCAGGCATACAACCAGTCATAATTAGAGTGATGAATAGAGAAACGATGAGTTTTGTATTAAACGTTTTCATATCTCTATTATCGTTAAAATCTGATAAATATTTAGCAATGTCCTAAAACAAAATGATTTCAGTCTCTTAATAAAAACAGACCATTAAAATCAACCATTTGTTTGCAACTTTTTCTGGGCACTGAGGAATTATTATAGGGTTAGGCCGACTTCCTTGAACCGTATACGAAATCTCTTTATGATTCCCTTACTATGAAACAAAAAATACGCATTCTCCTGGTTGAAGATGACTTACTATCAAGGCTGAGCTTAAAGAGCCGACTTGAGTCTGTAGGCATGGTTAATGAGGCCCAAAGCGCCCAAGAGGCATTAGATGCTCTTAAATCATCCGATTATGATATGGCCTTCGTGGACCTTGACCTGGAGTCTCAGCTGGCAGGGCTTAAGGTTCTAGAAGCTCTTAAGTCTAAAAGTATCCACTCGGTCGTTTTAAGTGGAAGAGAAGATGATGCTGTCATTGAGGAAGCTTACCGCTTGGGATGCAATGATTATTTATCGAAACCATTTTCAAAAGATTCTATAGAAGCAGTGATTAAGAAATACCAGCATTCCAATGTCGATTTATTGGGAAAATTAAAAGAAGCTCTTCTTACAAATGATGATGAGTTAAAGTCTCAGCTTAAAACAATTGAACAGGCAGTGTTTGGAAATCATCCTATTCTTCTTACGGGAGAGTCTGGAACAGGTAAAACCTTTTTAGCTAAATATATTCATGAACTCATTGGTGTTAACAGACCTTTTATTCATTTAAATTGCGCTGAAATTTCTGAGAACTTGTTGGAGTCAGAATTATTTGGACATGAAAAAGGTGCTTTTACTGGAGCAGTAAAGACTAAAAAAGGTTTGATGGAGCTGGCCTCTGGTGGAATTTTATTCTTAGATGAAATAGCCACTCTTCCAGTGAATCTTCAAAAGAAATTATTAAAGGCCATTGAAGAAAAAACGTTTTATCCAGTGGGTTCAGAAAAAAGTGTTACTTCCGATTTCAGACTTATCAGTGCGACTTGTGAAGATTTAAAAAGTAAAATTAAGGCCGGTGAATTTAGAGAAGATTTTCTTTATCGCCTTGAGGGATTTAATGTTTATTTAAAGTCTCTTCGTGAAAGGAAATCTGATATTGATAATCTTATAAACTTTTTCTTAAAAAAGAATAAGAGAAGAATTGTTCTATCTAAAGATGCGAGAGCTGCTATGGCCTCTTATTCATGGCCAGGAAATATTCGAGAATTGCAAAAGGTTATCGAAGTCTTAAGAAGCAGTGATAAAGGAATTATTGAAGAGTCGGATGTATTATCTCTTCTTCAAAATGCAATTTCGAGCACTACTCTTGAAGAGTTTAATCTGGATCATATAAAGGCGATTGGTCTTCCAGCCTATTTGGAAAAAATTGAAACACAGATATTGGAAAAGACTCTTAATGAAAATCAAGGAAAAGTCAGAAAAACATTAGTGGATCTAAAGCTTTCTAATAATTCTTTTTACCGAATTATGACAAATGTAAAAGCAAAGGGAGTCAACCATGACAAAGCTCAATGACCAGCTAACGATTGATCTTACTCACGATATAAATTCCACGTTATCTGCATTAATGTCTGCACTAGAGCTGATGAATGAAGAATGGCGAACGAATCCTGAATTAGTTGATAAAATCCTTCCACTAACATCCCAGAAATTTGATTTACTAAAAGAGCAATTAATCTTGTATCGCAATCCAAAGAACTAAATTTCCATCTATTAAATAAAAAAATCACAGCTAAACTGTATTAATCCAATACTCCAGGAGGGATTGTCTTGAGATTAGCAGTTATTTTTGTTTTAGCACTTTCAATTCATATGCTTAATGCTCAAGCTCAGGCACCTACTAAGGAAAAATCTATCGTCGAAAAGATGAGACCGACGTTGATGAAAATCGTTGGAGAAGAGTGGACTGTTAAATTGATTGGAGCAGAGGATGTTGGTGTTAAGTCGACAGATCTGATTATGCCAGCGATTCCCAAGATTGAAGACAATGCGAAATCAACTGCGGTGTACGACAGAAAAAAAGACACTATTGTTATTAAGCCTGAAGTTGAAGAGAAATTTAACTACGCTTTTATCCAAGAAATTTACGAGACAACAAGACAGACAAAACCTAATGAAGACGAAATTGCAAAAATGATGAATGTCCTCTCACAAGGTGGGACGAGAGAAGGTGTTTATCGCATGCTGGTTCTCGACAATGTTTATGGTGGAATGGAAAACTGGGATAAACCAGTTAAAAGTGTCACAGCAGATTTCGCGGTTTATTTTTATGACAAATATTTTGGAAGAAAAGTTCAGAAGAAAAGTTTTGAAGGTATGAGTGTCTTCACATTAAAGCGCTTAATTGGTGAAAAGGCCCTTGAGGTCTCTGATGCTTTCGGTGAAGACCGTGACGGACTAGAGAGATGGTATGCTATTATGTCTGCTGACCTGGCCGCAAAATTTCCGGCAATCTGGTCAAACAAGATGAGAAAAAATACAAGTGCCGTTGATCATAAAGCATGGGCGAGTAAAGTCCCAGTTCAGCATATTAAGTCTGAACTAGTGATTAAGATTCACTCAGCATTTAATTCAATGATTTAATTTAATCCCAGAAAGGGTTTTCAATTCCTGTTAGAACTCTTAAAAGTCTTTCTACTCCTAATGCAATTCCAGCAGAGGGAGGAAATCCTTTTTCGAGTGCAGAGTAGAGTACTGTCGGTTCAGGAAGTGAGTAGCCGTAAAGTTTTTGTTTTTCTTCTGCCTGAAATAAAAAGCGCTCTTTTTGAATTTTGATATCTCTTAATTCATTAAAACAGTTGCAGAGCTCAACTCCTTTTGCATAAATCTCAAATCGCTCACAAACTCTTGGGTCACTTTCTTTGATTGTTGAAAGGGCGCTCAGGTGATTTGGGAACTCATAAAGAAGTAAGTACGGATAATGGGCGAGATGCGGCTCAATTTTATTAAGAAAAAGTAAGAAGTAATAATCATCCCATGAGAGTTCTTCTCCCATAACCGGAAGAGGAACATCTTTGAAATCTTTTTCAATCAATTCTTTCAAATCTTTTTTATCTAAGAAGTTGAGAATATCAACCTTAAGCATGTCGCTAAAAATTTCTTGGATAGTTGCTCTTTGGAAGTCGGTTTTTAAAAGATCCTGATCGACTGGAAGATTTTTTTCACTAAGAGACTGCACTGAGAATTTAAAAAGTTCTTCGCAATCATCCATGATTTTAGTGTAGTGAGCATTAGTTCGATACCATTCCAGCATTAAAAATTGTGGACGGTGATGTGTGGCATTTGGCTCATCTCTAAAAGCATAACCAAGAGAAAAAATATTATCGAAGCCCATAGAAAGTAATTCTTTCATATGAAACTCAGGCGATGTGTTTAAGTACCATTGTGAAAAACGAAGTGTATTGGCATGTCCAACTTTGAAAGGATGGATGTGAGTTTCCATTCCAGGGTTAGTTACCATGGGAGGAGGCATGACATCCTGGAAGCCTTGCTTTGAAAAAAATTGTCTAATCGCCCAAAGAAGCTGGAATTGGGCCTGTAGTTTAACTTTGCGCATATAGTTTGTTTATATATGACAAATCCCGTGCTGTGCAAATTGAAAAAATCAACCAGATCATTTATCTTCTGTTGTCTCGTAAGCAGGTCTCATAAACTTAAGGATATCAATGGATTCATTATATATTGTCATCGGCGTTTTAGTTATCGCAGTTATTGCTTTTTTAGTTCTTAAAAAGAAGCCTTCTAAGCCGGTTATTACGAAAGCTCCTGAAGCTCATAGACCAGAGCTACAAGAAATTGTTAAAGCAGCCGAACCAATTAAGACTGAACCAGTTAAGGTTGAACCTGCTAAAAAAGAAATCTCATTTACTGAACGCTTAAAGCTTGGCCTTAGTAGATCTCGACAAGAAGTTTGGGGAAAACTATCAGGATTATTCTCGGGACCGACTCTTGATGAAGAGACAATCGAGTCAATTGAAGAGCTTCTCTATAGTGCAGATATTGGAACAGCGACTGTCGCTGAATTGATTGAAGAAGTGAAAAAGAAAAACAAAGAAGAAAGACTTACTGAAGAGAGTTTTAAAACTTTCTTATTCGATTTTCTAAAAAATAAAATGAAGCCTATTCAAGAAAAAGTAGACAGTGATCTCTATACTTTTAAAAAATCTGAAGAAGGAAAAACAAAAGTTATTATGGTGGTTGGAGTTAACGGCGCTGGTAAAACAACGACGATTGGAAAGCTTGCGACGAAACTTCGTGCTCAAGGAGCAAGTGTTGTTGTTGGTGCATGTGACACTTTTAGAGCGGCCGCAGTTGATCAGCTTCAAGTCTGGTGTGATAGAGCAGGGGCGACGATGATTAGAGCAAAAGAAGGGGCCAATCCTTCAGGTGTTGGTTATGACGCTCTTCAAGCTGCGATCAACCAAAAGGCCGATTACTGCATTCTCGACACAGCAGGACGTCTTCACACTAAAGAAAACTTAATGGATGAGCTCGCTAAAAGTAAAAACGTTTTAAAGAAACTAGACGCAGAAGCTCCTCACCAAATCCTACTGGTGATCGATGCTATCACTGGTCAAAATGCTCTTCGTCAAGCCGAAGAGTTTCACAAAACTTTGGGTCTAACTGGCTTAATCTTCACAAAATGCGATGGCTCTTCGAAGGCCGGAAGTGCTGTGACGATAGTGGAGCAATTAAAACTTCCTATCGCCTATATTGGAGTTGGAGAGAGCGCTGAGGACCTGGACATCTTCAAGGTAGATGATTACCTGCGTGCTCTATTGGGGATGTAGGCGTTTTCAAAGCGGATCGTAAGTAATCATGCAAGGCATTTTGTTTGACGAAAATTCGTCCATCGTTTACTCTTAATACAATGAATAACGAAAGAGAAATTCAAGAAGTTTTTGAAGTATTAGGCTATAAAATCAAGCTCAAACAAGATGAGAAGCTTGAAGGAATTAGCCCAACTGATATCGTCGGATTTGTTCAAACTGAGGCTTCTAAAATATTTAGAAAATCACCGCAACTCGCACCTCACCAGGTGGCCGTGTTGCTAGCATTGCAATTTGCAGGTGAAAAACTGGCCCTGGAAAAAGAGTATCGCGAAAATATTAGTCAGCTGCGCTTAACTGCAGTTGATGCTCTTCAATACATCGAAGAGGTTTCTCCTACCACCCGTTAAGAGTTTTTTTGGGAACGAAATCAGAGCTGAGATTAGAATTAAAGACTAAGTTGTCTTTGATCTCAGATCTGGAGTACAAAGAGCTAAGCCTCAAAGTATCTAAGAATCTCAATAATCTCTTAAATCGTTTATCCGTTATTCAAAGACATTCAGCTATTGGAGTTTTTGCTCCCATCCTAAAAGAGCCACTTTGGTTTTTAAGTCTGGAGGAAGAGTTCAAAAAAATAACAGCGTATCCTGCTTACGCGAATGAAATGATGATTTACCGGTTGGCGCAAATGAGCGAACTTGTTGTGAGTCAGGATTTTGGAGTGAATATTTTGGGGCCACTAAAAAGTGCTCCTGAGGTTTCTCCCGAAATAATAATCGTCCCTGGATTAGGTTTTACTAAGACAGGTAAGCGATTGGGCAGAGGGAAAGGATTTTACGACAGGTATCTTGAAAATCATTCCGCGATAAAAATCGGAATAGCTTTTGAGGCCCAGTTAGAGTCGGACCTTCCAGTTGATGCTCATGATGTATTAATGAATTTTGTGGTCACAGACCAGCAAATATACAAAATAAATGTTTAGGCTAAAGGAGTCTCATATATGAATATTTACGTAATAGTGGCAGCAGTTGTTTTTGCCATCATTGGAGCTGTTGTCGGTTTCATGATGAAAAACGCTCAAGTCCAGAAAGATATTAAAGAAAAAGAAGGCAAGGGATCTGACATCATCGAAAAAGCTAAGAAGCACGCCGATGAAGTTAAGTATAAGGCCCGCCAGGAAGCAAAAGAAATTGCTCGTGAAGAAAAAGAAAAACTAGACCGCGAAATCGCAAACCGTACGAACGAAATTAAAAATCAAGAGCGCGAAGTTGCTAAAAAAGATGCAACACTAGACCGCAAGATTGAAGAGCATGAAAAAGAAGTTAAAGTTTTAAAAGAAAAAGAAATTCAATACGAAGTCGCTAAAAAAATTCACGAAGAAGAGTCTGAAAGAATCAAAAATAAGCAAAACGAATTTAACGATAAGCTTGCTCAAGTAGCTCAGCTTACAAAAGAAGAAGCTAAAGGTGAACTACTTCGCGCTATGGAAGAAGAAGCCCGCGTAGATTTCGGAAAGATTTTAAGACGTATTGAAGAAGAAACAAAAGAAGATGCAGAAGCAAAATCAAAAAGAATCGTGGGAATTGCGATTCAAAGATTTGCTGGTGAATACGTAGGTGAAAAAACTATCGGTTCAGTTGAACTTCCAAGTGATGATGTTAAAGGTCGTCTGATTGGTCGTGAAGGTAGAAACATCAGAGCTTTCGAGCAGATTTGTGGTGTCGATTTAATTATTGATGATACTCCAGAAGTCGTCGTTATCTCTTCATTCAACGTAGTAAGAAAAGAAATTGCAAGAATGGTTATCCAGAAGCTAATTGCTGATGGTCGTATTCACCCTGCTAAGATTGAAGAATTTCATGACAAATCAAAAGCTGAAATGGAAAGACAGTTAAGAGATCTTGGTGAAAAAGCTCAGATGGAAATCGGAGTTCACGGTATTCACCCTGAAGTTTTAAAGTTAGTTGGAGCTCTTCAATGGAGAACTTCATACACTCAAAACCAATATCAACATGCTATTGAAGCCGCATTCGTTTGTGGAGCTATGGCCGCTGAACTTGGATTAAACGTAAAACAAGCTCGTCGTGCTGCTCTTCTTCACGATGTAGGTAAAGTTATTGATGCTTCAGCAGAAGGTTCTCACGCTGTTGTTGGTGCTGACTTCCTGAAAAAATATGGAGAGTCTCCAGATATCGTTCACGCGGTTCGTGCTCACCATGACGATGAAAAACCAGAATCAGTTCTTGCTCACCTTGTAGCAGCTTCAGATGCGCTTTCAGGAGCTCGTCCAGGTGCTAGAAAAGCAATGATGGAATCATACGTTTCTCGTCTTACTGACATTGAAGATATCGTAAACTCTTTCGAAGGTGTTTCGAAGTCATACGCAATCTCTGGTGGACGTGAAGTAAGAGTTTTCGTTGAAAATGATCGTGTAACAGATGAAGAAACAGTCATGTTATCTCGCGATATCGCTAAGAAGATCGAAGAAGAAATGTCGTACCCAGGTACAATTAAAATTACAGTTCTTCGTGAAACAAAAGCAGTAGGGATTGCGAAATAATCTAAGTTAAAGTGAGTTCATCATGGTTGATGATAATCAATTTGCACTAATCACCGGGACCTCTTCAGGTCTCGGTTATGAAATGGCCCAATTCTTACTAGAAGAGGGTTTTACCGTTATCGGCGTATCCCGCCGAGGCACCAATCTAGAGCATCCTCAATTTATCGATATTCTTTGTGACATCAAAGACGAAGCAGCCGTTGAAGAGATGTATGAACTCATAGGTAACCATACAGACAAGCTTCACATGATTATTTTGAATGCTGGCATCTTTGAGATGTCTCCATTAATTGAAACCTCGACAAAAGAATTTGCAGACCATCTTACAACGAACGTTGTAGGTGCTTTTCATATTTTAAAACATTCGAATGATTTTTTAGTAGAAGATGAAACACATATCATTACTGTTTCATCAATCGCTTCTAGAAAAGGGCTAGCAAACATTTCCGCATATAGTGCTTCTAAATTTGCTTTAAATGGAATGATAGAATCCTTGAGAGAGGAATGGTCACATCTCGGTGTGCGCTTTTCTACACTTATGCCAGGAGCAATCGCAACGCCGATTTGGGATGAAGGTGATATGGATCTTCCAAGAGATCAGATGATGAGTGTGGATGATTTTATGCATGTCTTTCAAATGATCAGTAGAAGTCCAAAACATGTTCAATTTCCTGAAGTCGTCTTTCTTCACAAGAAAGGATTGTTTAAATGAAAATCTGGAATAAGCTCTCTGTTCAGGCCCAGTACTATATCATTTCTTTTTTAGGAATAGGCGTTTGTTGGGGTATTCTATCGCTTACTCAAGTTCAATTTATCAATATTGTTTTTTTTATGACGGCTTACATCTGGCATTTTTCACTGGTCACACCAGGACTTAAAGAGAAAGTGATGTTGAGCCATCATAGACTTTCATTTCTGGCGATTGTGGTGCGAGTGAATCACTATTTGCAGATTTTTATTAATTTAAAAAAACTTCCTTACGCCTCTTCATTTATTAGAGCTCTCTCTCCTGGTCTTTTCACATTTATGCTTTTTATTTTGGGTGGAACGGGAAATATTCTCTTCACCATTTTAGGATCATTTATTTTTGAAGTGATTTATATTTTTATGAAGAAAAAAACGAACATTTTTCACTCTAGCCTTTTAGAGCATAGAGAAAATCTAGATACTGCCCCAATGATTCCGAACGCAGAAAAGAGCCACGAATAGCTTCAAAATCCTCATAGTCATCATAAAGGTTTCTGGAAAAAGATTTGAATCGCTTTAAGATTAAGTTTTCAGGCCAGCCAATCTGACGATATTCAAACATGAGTGCTTCAAAATAGAGCTCAAGATATTTTTTTCTTTCATAGAGAAGATACGTCTCATCAATATGACCTCCGTCTTCGATATAGTCTTTATAAATTTTTGCCAGCCAAGGAGTTTTCAGCGCACTTCTGCCAAACATGACAGAGTGGCATCCGGTATCCTTGAAAACTTTTTCGATGTCATCAGCATTCCAGATATCGCCGTTTCCAATTAAGGGAACTTTAACTTCCTCTACTGCTTTTTTTATATAACTCCAGTCCGCCACACCTTTGTAGAGCTGGTCGCGGGTTCTGGCATGAAGAGTGATGGCCTCAACGCCTTCATCTTGAATAAGTTTTAAGGTATCACTGAAATTAGAATCATCACGATATCCAATTCTCATCTTTACAGAAAAATGTCCGCTGAAATTTTCTCTGATAATTTTTAAAACTTTTTTAAGGGCAATATGATTTGAGAGTAGGTAAGCTCCACCATGATGCGAATTTACTTTTTTTGAAGGACAACCAAGATTTAAATCCAGGTGATCCATTTTAAGGGATTCGAGGATTTCAACCACGGCCTGAGTTTGTGCTCGTTCAGTTGTGAGAATTTGAAATGAATTTTTTTTTCTCCACTCAGGATTATTTAAAATTCTCTCGCCATAATGCTCAATGATCATTTTCTCCGTGATTTTCCCAACTGTCGGGACTCTCAAGAAATCAGTAAAGAACTGATCCCACTCAGGGAACGTTTTCATGAGAGCTATGCGATAAGGCTCATCAGTAATGCCTTCCATCGGTGCGAAGAGCAGTGATTTTTTAGGAAACACGTCGAAATTGTTCATTGGGCATGTTAGTATCAGGATTCAATTCAAAGGAAAAGACACTTGAAAAAAAATCTCACAGTATCCATTGCGATTTTTATTAAAGATATTACAGCGGAAAGCTTTAAGATCTGGACTCAGGTGCGTACTGAAGCTGGCCCACTCTATGGCATGCTAGAGTTTCCTGGAGGGAAGATTGAGCCGGGCGAAACACCGGAAGAGGCCTGTAGAAGGGAAGTCTTGGAAGAGGTAGAACTCGCCATTCCAGTGCAGGAGAAATTGGTTTTATTTAAGTATCAGGACTATTCTGTAGAAAATAAAAATATTTGTTTATTTGTCTTTATTTCAAAATTCAGAGAGTTGGAAGAGCACAGAGGCCAGTGGCACGAGATTACTTACACTCAAAAATCTGATTATTTGCAGGGTAAAATTCCGCCGATTAATCATGTTATTATCGACGATTTAGCGGTATATATAAAATCTCAACACGAAGCAGGACTCCAAGATTTAATATGGCAACAGTAGACTCCATTAAATTTATCGCCGATTTTTTTCTCTTATCAGTGGCCTGGTCTCTGGTCTTATTTTCACCAATAGCTTCTTCAAAACTTACGGGTGCTGGCCTTATAAAACTTCTCACGAATACTGCCATCGGATCTTTAGTGATCTCAATGGTTATTCAGGGAATATCAGCGCAAGGGATGATGAATCTTGAGTTTGGTTTGAAATTCTTAGCTCTTGTGGGCCTCACGCTTATTACGACATTTCATCAAGACGAAAAATCTAAATTCATGTGTGCTCTCTATACTGCTCTATCTATACTCTTTGCCTATCTTATCGGCTCTCTGGTGAATTTTGCATTAGTGCCAGTGCTTTTTATTTTTTCTGCAGGACTATTTTTAGGAATTATTACTTACTCAATGCTTCTTGGTCACTGGTATTTAGTTGTTCCGAAATTAAGTGCACAGCCTCTGAAGGTCGCTGCCATTTTTACCTGGGCAATCCTAATAACTAAAATTATCTGGAGTGCTTACACTCTTTATAGCCACTATGATTTTTTTGAAGAACAAACACAGCTGGGAGCAGGATACGCTTTTAACTGGATGCTTTTGACAATGAGAGTGTCGTTTGGTTATTTAGTTATTCTAGGAATGAGTTTTTTCAACTGGAAGCTTCTTCAGCTTAGATCCATTCAAAGTTCGACTGGTATTTTATATGCCATGACGTTTTTTGTTTTTATTGGAGAGCTTGTTTCTATTTATATGTATTTTAACTACGGGCTTTATATATGATGACTGTTCAATTTACCTGTAAAAATTGTGGCTCTGGGATTCACGTTTACCCGGAAGCGAGTGCTCATAAAATTGAATGCGACATTTGTAAAAATGTGCAGGAAGTTGTGTTTGATCACAACCACGAGCAGGGAATTTTAAAAGACTGTCCATGTTGCTCGAGAAAAGACTTCTACGCTCAAAAAGACTTTAACCGTAAACTTGGCGTCATGCTCTTTGTATTGGCCGCAATTGTCTCAACTGTGATGCTGTATTTTGGAATTAACCCACTTTGGTACCTGAGTACCTTTATCGTTCTTTACGCACTAGATTTCGTATTATTTAGAAGGCTGAAACAAATTGCCATCTGCTATAAGTGCCAGACCATTTTTAGAGATGTGTCTAATATCCATGAAATTCCAGACTTTAACCACGAAATGAATGATCGCATTATTTATTCCGATCATAATTTTCATGGAAAACCCTTAGATCACCACTAGAAATTCAGGCCTATTAGACTTCAAAGGGTTGATCCTGTATAATGAACAAATTAGATTTTGTTTACTTATGATATTAACTTAACCAGGAATTCTTCATAAATCCCCCGCTTGAATCCATCGTTTCTTCGTCCCAAATCCTATCACTCCTTTTATGTTTTATAGCAGCAGCATTTTTCTCAGCAGCTGAGGCAGCACTGTTGTCTATCGGTGTAGACCGAGCAAGACAGCTCATTGAAGAAGGTGGTGCAAAAGGTAAGGCCATGGCCTTTATGATCCTAAGGCCAAGTGAGCTTTTAGCAACCATTCTGGTTGGTAACAACATCGCTAACATTCTTGCTGGTGCGATCACAACCACTATTACGGCGGCCTATACCGGAAGTAATATCGCTGGTATTGCTCTCGGGTTTACAACAGTTATCATCATTATTTTTGGTGAAATTATTCCTAAGACTATCGGACGAACGCATGCTGAAAGATTTTCAGTCGTGGTTATCCGTATGCTTCAAATATTATTTTATGTTCTTTACCCAGTTATCAAATCTATCGTTTGGTTCATTGGTACAATCCTTGGTGACAACGCAGAAGTCACAGGGAGAATGGTCACAAAAAATGATATCGAGTTCATGATCAGTAAAGCTGAGAAAGAAAGAACAATGGACTCTAAGCAGATTGATTTACTTTCATCTATTCTAGAGTTCCCAATGATCAAAGTGAAAGACATTATGATCTCTAGAGTTCGAGTCAACTATGGCCAGGTAAACTGGAATTTTGATGAGATGATGAATTATGCCAGAGAAACAGGGAACTCACGTTACCCGGTTGTTGATGGAGAGTTGGAAAACATTGTTGGTTTCCTCCACGTAAAAGATCTTGCTTTCGTTACAGATGAAGAAAAGAAAAACTTTAAATTAGAAAAACTTCTTAAGCCCCCATTTTTCGTTTATGAGCACATGAAGATTCAATCAGTCTTCGATCACATGAACAGAAAAAAAGTGCATTTGGCATTGGTAAAAGATGAAAATGGTACAGTTGTAGGGATTGTGACACTTGAAGATATCATCGAAGAAATTTTCGGTGAAATTCATGACGAGCACGATGATGTTGAAGAGATTGAAAAAGGATTAGAAGAAGCTAATCTTGAAGATGGGATCGTTGTAGAAGGCGATATTTCTCTTCGTGAGCTTTATAATGATTATGATATTAAAATTCCGTTAAACGATAACTACTCAACTCTTGCAGGCTTCCTGCTGGACATGTTGGGGAATACTTTTCCAGAGCAAGAACAAATCATTGTGTGGGAAGGGTTATCATTTAATCTGGAAATCGTTGAAGACAGTGTGATTAAACAAGTTCGCGTAAAAGATGTTGGTGGAGAAAAGCATATTTTCTCTAAGAAAGAACATGCTGAGCGAGTTGAACAAAATGACATCGCAGCTTCTCTAAATCTTCACGACAAAGAGTAAGGCAAAAAATGAAAATTCATGATGTAGCAGTTATCGGCGGTGGTTCAGCTGGAGCTATGGCCGTTTTAAGAGTTGTTTTAAACAATGATGAATGCCTTTTTTTCCCAGGTTCTCCTAAAGATAAAAAACGCTCACGTGCTTTTTGGGTGAGTAAAGTTGAAAACATGCCAGGGCATCTTGATTATAAAAAAGGAATCGAAGAGCCCAATAGAGAATCATTCGACTGGCTGGCAGCAGGACCTTTTAAAGAAAAATTTATCTGGAAAAAAAATACTGGTGTTGTCAGTATCTCAAAAGGCGATAATGGAATCTTTACAATAACAGATAATAAAAATGAAACGTATCAAGCGAGATTCGTCATTCTTTGTACTGGAGTGATGGATGTTCAGCCGACGATTCAAGGATCAATTGAACCCATTTATCCGTATGCAAATATTCAGCTCGCTGACTATTGCTTAAGATGTGATGGCCATCATGTGCTCAATAAAAAGATTGCAGTATTAGGCCACAACTCTGCAGCCGCGTGGGTTGCTATTATGTTGTATGAACGCTACCAGTGTCCTGAAGTGACGATTGTTACGAATGGTGAAGTACCATCGTTTGATGAAGAAACATCAGCGCTTATCAAACGTTATAATTTTAAAGTTGAAACGAATGCGATTACTGAAATAAAAGGTGATCCAAAAAATAAAATTCTTGAAGCATTTGTTTGCGGAACTAATACTGTGAATGCAGAGTTTGCGTTTATCGCATTAGGAATGATTGTCTATAACGAACTAGCAAAAATGCTTAACGCCAATCTTGATCAAAGAGGTTTTGTTACTACAGATAACAAAGGTAAATCCTCTGTTGAAGGGCTGTATATTGCTGGTGACCTGCGTGCTAATACCAAAAAACAGATATATACAGCATGGGATTGTGCCGTAGATTCTGCAGATGACATCAATATTTTGATACGTCGAAAAAAGCGAATTGATACCTCACTATTATAGCATTTGAAAAAAATCCTACGGGTGTAGAGTATATTTAAGAGAGAAATTTATATCTCTCGAGATATACACGGAGGATCTTAGTTATGAAAACTTTCAATACTGACAACATGGTCAGTGAAGCAACTAGTGAAATCGAAAAATTTGCTCCAAAACATTCTCAAATCGAAATTGATGTACGTGAAGACCCAATAGGACACTTCAGTACTCATATTAAACTTTCTACAAAAACTAAAACTTATTTTGCAAAAAAAGAGGATATGTTTTTATATAAAAGTTTTTCAAAAGCATTAAGAGCAATAAAAATGCAGTTGCAAAAAAAACGTGTGAGCCACATCCACGATCAAGTAGGACTTAAAAAAACCAAATTCTCAATGCCCTAAATAACGAAAGGCCCCTAACGGGGCCTTTTTTTTGCTCATCTTAAAATCTTAATCAATTATTATTTACTTTAAAGGTGTGATCTCTACGTCGCCAAGAACTTTGGCCCTGCATGAAAGACGCACAGTTTTTCCAGGATAAGAGTCCTTGATAGAGTTGACCGTATCCGTCTCTACTACGCCCATAGGGGATAAGTTTTCGATTCCTTTAACCACATGTATCCTGCAAGACCCACATGAGCCAGCAAGGCAGCCGTGAGGTAATTGAAGACCTTGGCGGTCTAATTCATCATATAAAATCTGGCTTAAATTAACTTTGTATTCACGAGTTTCACTTTGCCCGCTTTCATTGGAAGAATTTAGATGAACTAACACGGTGGGCATATTTTTTTTATCCTTCAAAGAATATTATCTCCTGATTGTAAGTCACGCATCAATTTAATCCAACTATAAAGTGAGGAAGAGAATGTTTACCTTCGAAAAATTATACTCAATGGGACACGAAGAAGTCGTTTTCTTCTCTGATCCTTCATGCAACTTAAAAGCTATCGTTGCTATCCACAATACAACACTAGGGCCGGCCCTTGGTGGAACAAGAATGTGGAACTATGCGAGCATGGATGAAGCAGTTGAAGATGCTCTACGTCTATCTCGTGGTATGACCTATAAAAATGCTATCTCAGGATTAAATCTTGGTGGTGGTAAAGCGGTTATTATCGGGGACCCGAAAAAAGATAAATCAGAAGCATTCTTTAGATCATACGGAAGATTCATTGAATCTCTTAACGGTCGCTACATCACAGCTGAAGACGTAAATACAACTGTTGATGATATGGAATACATCTTCTCTGAAACTGCTCACGTGGCAGGTGTATCAGAGTTCAACGGTGGATCTGGAGATCCATCACCATGGACTGCTCGCGGTGTTTACCGTGGGATGCAAGCATCAGCGATGAAAATTTTTGGAGACAAGTCTCTAAAAGGAAAAGTTGTTGCTCTTCAAGGTGCGGGCTCAGTTGGTACTCACCTTGGTCGCTACCTTAATGAAGAAGGTGCAAAAATTATCTTCACAGATATGAACGAAGCTAATATTGCTCGCTTTAAGCAAGTTGTTCCAACAGCTGAACTTGTTGGTCTTAACGATATTTATGATGTTAAAGCTGATATCTATGCACCATGTGCATTGGGTGCAACTGTTAATGATCAAACAATCGAAAGATTAAAAGTAAAAATCATCTGTGGTGCTGCTAACAACCAACTTGCAGAAAATCGTCACGGTGACATGTTAAAAGAAAAAGGAATTCTATACGCTCCAGATTATTTAATTAATGCTGGTGGTGTAATGAACGTATCAATCGAGTTCGAAGGATGGTCTGCAGAGAAATCTACAAGAATGGTTGATAAGATTTACGATACAGCTCTTCAAATCTTTAAACTTTCTGATGAGCAAAATATTCCAGTTTATAAGGCGACTGACCTTATGGCAGAAAAGAGACTTGCCTCTATGAAAAATATCAGAGGTAAATACTTAGGTAATCTTCGCCACAGAGTTTCTGGACGTAAAACTCGCTAATTTTACAAATCTTCATGGGCACCTAACGTTTAGTTTGGTGCCCATTTTTTCCTATTCCACTGCTCTTTGAGATTTCCCCAAATACACCACTATAATAGTACTGAGGTCGAATGATATCAGTGCAGTCCCTTGTGAAATTATTGCTCCTTATGACTGTCTCGTTTTTAATGAGCTGTGTGGCCGATTCTGCTAAAAAAGATGAAGCACCTGCAACTCAACCTGAAGTGGTTAATAGATTAATCGCAAACAATATCACTCCCAGTGATTTTCCATCGCGTACTCAATCAATCATTACTTTAAGCTACACGAGCATTGATAATCATCTTGCTTCAAGCTGTACAATTTCTAATGCTAGTAACGTTTCAGTGACTCAGGCCTGTAGTTGTGATGGCCTGGGTGTGTGTATGGTAGGAGTGACTGGAGTCTCGGCCTATTCAGGCGCTGGTGGATTTTCGTACAATATCGTTGCTGGTGGAAAAACGTCGACAACAGGAAGAGCTAATTTCAATATTACTCCACCACCGGCAGGATCAAATATCCCACCGACTATTTCTGCTATTGCTGCAAAAACCACGACTGAAGGCCTTGCAGTGAGTGCCTCATTTACTGTTGCAGATACAGATTCAACTGTGACATGTGGAAATGTTACATCAAGCTCATCAAATACAACTGTTCTTCCGGCGGCCAATGTTGTGGTAACGGGATCAGCTGGAAATTGTACAGTGACAGTCACTCCTGCCGCTAATCAAGTGGGATCAAGTAACGTCACTTTAACTCTCACTGATACAGGGACACCTCTACCTGCTAAAACAGCAGTGGCAACTTTTACTTTAACGGTAAACACTTTTAACGATGCTCCGACTATTTCAACTATTGCCACTCAAGGGACACTTGAAGACACTCCTAAAACAGGAATAGCGTTTACGATAGGGGATGTTGATTCGGTAGTTACTTGTTCTGATGTAAAAGCGACTTCGTCAAATACAGGGTTAATTGCAGTCAGTAATATTACAATTTCTGGAACAGCTCCGAATTGTTTGGTGGGTTTTTCTCCAAGCTTAAATCAAAGTGGATCAGCTAATATCACTTTGACAATCACTGATCATGGAAATCCAATGCCTGCGAAAACGGCATCGACAACATTTACTGTTATTGTTGCTGCTGTTAACGATGCTCCGATTATTGCACCTATCGCTACTCAAAACACGACGGAGAATATTGCTAAAGCAGTGAGCTTTACAGTGACAGATGTAGACTCAGTTTTATCATGTTCCACAAGTGTATCTGTTACATCTTCAAATACGGCATTAGTTCCAAATACTAATATTGCACTCTCTGGAATTGCACCAAACTGTGTTGCGACTATTACACCAGTCACTGGTCAAAATGGTGCGACGACCATAACTATCAGCGTTTCGGATAACGGTTTTCCTATGCCGATTCAAACCACAAGTACAAATTTTGTATTGAATGTTGCGAAAGTTAATCGTGCTCCGACAATTTCTGCAATTACGAATAAAACGACGAATGAAGATACTGTGACAAGTGCTATCCCATTTACGATTGCGGATACTGATTCAATTATTTATTGTAGCAACGTAACTGGAACATCTGATAACACGGGCCTTATTCCCAATGCTAATATTGTTATCACGGGTACAGTTCCAAACTGTATCGCAACAATAACTCCAGCTGCGAATGGGTACGGTTCAGCTTCAATCACTCTTACTGTAACTGATAATGGAACGCCACTACCAGCATTGACGGCCACTTCAATATTTACTCTGACTGTTGCCGCAGTTAACGATGCTCCAACTCTTTCAACGATAACGGGAAAAACAACAGACGCTGGAACAGCAAGTGCACCAATCATATATACGATCAATGATATCGATTCATCACTGAGCTGTGGAAGTAGTGTGACAGCGACGTCATCAAATACAGCACTGATTCCTAATGCTAATATTTCTTTTGCGGGAACTGCTCCAAACTGCACCATCGTTGTCACTCCAGTTGGAACTCTTTACGGAACTTCAACTATCACGCTTATGCTGACAGATAATGGAACTCCGTTACCTGCACTAACGGCGACGACATCTTTTGTTATGACAGTGACTCAGGTGAACCAAGCACCGACAATCTCTGCGATCGCTAATCAGTCGACTAATGAGGATTCGGTTATTAATGGAATTGCTTTTACCATTGCAGATCCAGACTCAACTGTTTATTGCAATAACGTAACGGCGACTTCAAATAATACGACATTGGTTCCTAATGCTAATATTGTAGTTACTGGAACAGCACCAAATTGTGTGGCTAGCATTACTCCGGCTTCGAATGGATATGGATCAGCTTCTATTACATTAACACTGACAGATAATGGGGTTCCATTGCCAGCAAAGACAGCAACGTCGGTCTTTGCTCTGACTGTAAATGCAGTCAATGATGCTCCGGCAATTTCATCCATAACAAATAAAACGACAAATCAGGGAAGTGCTAGTGCAGCGATTGCTTTCACGATTAATGATATTGATTCAACATTAAGCTGCGCAAGCAGTGTTGCAATGACTTCTTCAAATACAACTCTTATCCCAAATGCCAATGTTGTGTTCGCGGGAACATTGCCGAACTGTACTGCAGTTGTGACTCCTGCCACTGGATATGGGACTTCGGTTTTAACTTTTACTCTTACAGATAGTGGAACACCACTTCCGGCCCTTACTGCAACCTCAGCTTTCACAATGACTGTTGCGCAGGTAAATCAGGCCCCAATTATTTCAGCGATAACAAATAAAACAACAGATGAAGATACGGCAATTAGTGGAATCACTTTCACAATTTCTGATTCGGACTCAACGGTGTATTGTAACAATGTGACAGGTGTTTCAAGTAACACAGCAGTCATTCCGAGTGCTAATATTATTATTTCAGGAACAGCACCAAATTGTTCTGCAACTATTACTCCTACTGCAAATGCATATGGATCATCAACTATTACATTAACTCTTACAGATAACGGAACTCCGGGGCCAGCTGTCACGGCCAATTCAGTTTTTGGATTAACAGTGTCACCAGTTAATGATGCTCCAACTATTTCAGCGATTTCCAATAAGACGACAGATGAAGATACCCCTACAAGTCCAATTGCATTCACTGTGGCTGATATTGATTCAACATTAAATTGTAATGCCAATGTTGTTGGAACATCTTCAAACCCAACATTAATTCCCAACGCAAATATTGTTGTTTCGGGAACAGCTCCGAATTGTACAGTTGTGGTAACACCAGCAGCAGATCAATTTGGCAACGCGAATATTACATTAACGTTAGAGGATAATGGAACTCCAACGCCGGCACTGACAGCAACTTCTACATTTGGATTAGCAGTAGCTTCGGTTCCAGACTTAACAGGTACTTTAAGTGTTGCAACAAATCTTAGTGGTATTGCTTCTTCATATTCAGGAAACTCTTATGGGAGAATTTTGAATTTTACAGGATTAAGTTCTGATGAAAATATAACTTCAGTTGAAGTGTGCCTGGGGACAGCAAGTGGTTCTTGTGATGTAAGTTCATGGGTTGAAGGAACTGGATATACAAAGCCAAATGGATCATCTGCACCATACATACTGGCCGGTAGTTATAGAATGAAGAGTGGTGTCGGTGGAGCGCAGGTATTTAATCTGAATGCTTCATGTGGATCAACTAATAATTATTATTATTCAATTAGAGCATCAAATGCGACTTCAAAATTAACAAATGTTATCAGTACTCCTGCATGGAGCTTCTGGGAACCATCATGTTTAAGTTCATTAGCAATGTGGATGGATGCAACTGAGTTGAGCACTCTTACGGCATCACCTGCTGTATCAGAGTGGAGAGATAAGTTAGGAAATGGTAGAAAGTTAACTCAGGGAACTCCTGGGAAACAACCGGTGTATCAAGCGAGTGGAATCAGTACAGGGTATCCTGGAGTGAAGTTTGATGGGGCCACAACTGCAACAACAGGCGATAGCTTAATAGGGAGTAGCTTTATTTATAACTTAGGGACGACTTCTGTCTTTAGCGTTGTCAATGGTCCTTCCAATGCCGTCAGTAAATTTCTATTCGGTGAAGGAGGAGCTATTGCGAATGTTGGTTATTCACCTTTTGGAACAACGACAACAAATAGTTTTGCTGGCGTGATAACGAATACAACAGGGGCTTCTGATTTGGCATTGGCTGCATCTAATTTGATTCTCTTTAATGGGACACCTAATATGGGGATGATTGAAGATAGTGGTTCAACATATTTTCGATATGCGAATGGTGCGCCCCAATCTGCAATTATAACAAATTATACAAGAAGCTTAATTGATATAAGTACATTCCGCTTGGGAGCACGTATAAAAGGTACGACTGAGTCTGGATGGACGAATACTGCCATAGGTGAGTTCATCGTTACTGATGGAGTTCTTAGTACATTAAACCGCAATAAACTCGAAGGATATTCCGCTCATAAGTGGGGGATTAGTTCTAAGTTACCGGTAGTCCATCCTTATTATGCTTCTCCACCATAATATTGTTTTAGTACCTGATTAAAACATGCGTTTAAGCAGGACTTCTTTACCTTGTAGGAATAATTTTTTTGATAAGGTAAAATTATCCTATGAAAAAGTTCTCAGCTTTCATTCTATTTTTCATTTTCTCTCAAAGCTTATTCGCTATTGATTTCGAAGATGCAGTTTTCCCGGAACTTGCTACGAGTTCAAGAGCGCTTGCAATGGGGAATGCTTTCATTTCTAAAGTCGATGACTCTTCTGCCGTTTTTTATAATCCAGCAGGACTTGGAACGGTAAGATACCCACATTTTCATATTTCTAATTTCCAACTCGAAGTGAACAAGGGCCTCTTGTCTTCTGGATCAGGTGGAGCAATTGGAGATGCAATGAAGAACACAACGAAAATGTTTTCATTGGATGGAACGAGAGAAGTTTTAAATAAAAATGTTGGGACAATTGCTCATTCACGTTTTCACATGCTTCCAAATTTCACTTCAAGATATTTCAGTTTTGGATATTTGCTTGCTAAAAGAACGAGAGCTGTAGTTGTCGATGATACGACAACTGGTTATGAGTTCGCAGACAGATTTGATCATGGCCCTTATGCAGCTTTAAATATATCATTGTTCGGTGGAGTTTTTAAGGCCGGAATTTCGGCAATCTACTTAAATCGTAAAGAGTTAATTGGGACAGCTGATCCGGCCGCGACACTTTCGGTAAGTGATTCTTCATATAAAAAAGGAAATGCATTCATTGCAACTGCCGGCGGGAAGATTACTTTACCTATCGTTTTTCTTCCAACATTTTCAGCAACACTTCACAATGCTTTCGACCAGGAATTTAAAAATGGAAGAAGCGCAGGTGTTCCTGATCAGATTAAGCCAAGTATTGATGTTGGGTTTTCAATCACACCTCAAATGGGATCAAACAGTCGTGTTCACCTTGAAGTAAACTACAAAGATCTTTCAAAAGAATTTGATAATGTTTCTGCATCAAGAAAGATTTTAGTTGGTATGGAATTAGATTTTTCACGCGTCTTTTTTATCAGAGCCGGCTACGGAGATGGATACGGATCATTTGGTCTTGGTGTTCGCTCGCGTAAGGTGGAATTCGACATAACGACTTATGCTGTAGACTCGTCATCAGATAAATTCCGTGGTGAAGAAGATAGAAGGTTCGCGCTTTCAATTTCTAGCGGATTTTAATTCATATATTCAATGCTTTACAGGTTTGCCTTGCGCAATAAAAACACTCCCAAATTTAGACATTCAAAGCAGTTTTAGGTACAGTCTTAAGACTTTATTTATTACTTTTAGGAAGGACCGTATGTTGGGAAAGACATCTAAATCTAAAGCACAGCCAGAAAAAGCAAAAGGGAAAACTGACCTTTTCGCCAGAAGACGTGAGCTTGCTAAAAAATACAACTTAGGCAAAGCAGAAATGCTTCAGATGCTTGAGAATATTTATACTTCTAGAAAAGTCGACGATGCAGAAATCTCGATGAAGAAACAATCAAAAGCATTCTTTCAAATCTCAGGTGCAGGACACGAAGGTATTCTTACTGCAGCTGCGATGACACTTAAACCTAAGTACGATTGGTTTTTAGGTTACTACAGAGACCGCGCACTTTGCCTTGGTCTTGGAGTAACACCATACGAGATGTTATGTCAGGCGAATGGAAATACGGGTGACACTGCTTCATACGGACGTATGATGCCAGCTCACTGGGGAAATAAAAAATTAAACATCGTTAACAAGTCATCATGCACGGGAACTCAGTTTCTTCAGGCATGTGGTCTTGCTGAAGCTGGACTTTGGTTTCAAAAACTAAGAGATGAACATAAAGTTGATGTGAAAGGATTAGACTTTCACGACGACGAAATTGTTTACGTTTCAACTGGGGACGGAACAATTGCTCAAGGTGAGTTCTGGGAAGGATTAACTACTGCATGTGTAAATAGTCTTCCAGTTTTATTCATGGTTGAAGATAACGGGTTTGCTATTTCAACTCCGACTTATGTTCAATACCCTGAAGGATCAATTTCAAAAACTCTGGACAACTTTCCAGGAATTAAAATTTTTAACTGCGATGGATGTTGCCCGATTGAGTCTTACGCAACTATGTCAGAAGCAGTGGCCTACATCAGAAAAAACAGAAAGCCTGCTCTTGTTCACGCAACTGTAACAAGACCATACTCGCATTCACTTTCTGATGACCATGGAATGTATAGAACGAAAGCTGAACTGGAAGAAGAAGGACTAAGAGATGTTTTCAACTCTTTTCCTAAGTATTTAGTTGAAGCAGGAATTATCACTGAAACTGAAAGAGCTGAAACACTTAAAAAAGTGACTGCAAATGTAAAAGCAGCAATGGATAAAGCAATCACAACTGAATGGCCAAAAGCTGAAACAGTTATGGATCACCTTTATTCTGAAGAAGTCGATATGACTGGCTCTCAGTTTGAAAAAGCAGCTGACTTCACTGGTAAAGACGATGTGCCAATGGCCGCTTCAATCAATAAAGTTTTGAGAACTGAATTTGCAAAAAACCCAATGCTAAGAATGTGGGGAGAAGACGTTGCAGATTTCTTCGATAAAGAGAGATTAAAAAACCCTGAGCTAAAAGGAAAAGGCGGAGTATTTAAATTATCTGCCAACGTTCAACGTGAATCACGTGACGGTCAGGTTTTCAACTCACCACTAGCTGAAGCTAACATCATCGGTAGAGCTATCGGGATGGCCATCAGAGGAATCAAGCCAGTTGTTGAGATTCAATTCTTCGATTATATCTGGACTGCTTATATGCAATTAAAAAACGAAATGGCGACACTTCGTTATAGATCAGGCGGAGACTTCAAGTGTCCGATGGTTGTTCGTGTTCCAATCGGTGGTTACTTAAAAGGTGGAGCGATTTATCACTCACAATCTGGAGAGTCGCTATTTACTCACGTTCCAGGAATCAGAGTTGCTTATCCATCAAACTCTGCAGATGCAGCTGGACTTCTAAGAACAGCAATCAAGGGTGATGATCCAGTTATGTTCCTAGAGCACAAGCATTTATATTACCAAGGTTACAACCGTGCTGCTGATCCAGGAGAGGAATATATGATTCCTTTCGGTAAAGCTCGTATTGCTAGAGAAGGTAAGGATGCAACTATCGTTGCATGGGGTGCTCTTGTTCAAAAATCAATTGAAGCAGCGAAGAAGCTTGAAGCAGCAACTGGTAAATCAGTTGAAGTTATCGATCTAAGAACTCTTGCACCATATGACTTTGAAGCGATTAAAAAATCAATTTCAAAAACATCACGTCTTATGATTGCTCATGAAGAACACAAAACTTCAGGATTCGCTGGAGAGATCGCTGCAAGAGTCAATGAAGAGTGTTATGAGCTGCTAGACGCTCCAATCCTTCGCGTAGGTGCATTGGACGTTCATTGTGCTTATAACCCTGCTCTGGAAGATCTGATTCTTCCTCAGGTAAGTCACGTTGAAGAAGTCTTAGAAAAACTACTGAAATATTAGTTACGTGTTTTTTATAAATAGTTTTTTTAGAGTACTGAACTCATTTCTTTTTTTAAATCTCATTAAATTTTCTGCACTGCTAACTATCAAGAAACCAGTGCAGGTCTTTTTGAGACACAGTATAACTCAAAAAAATAATTATCACTTCCTCTATAGCGATATAGATTTCTCAGTTGTTTCTAATCTAAGTGATGATGAATTTAAAAAACTCGCAAAGCTCTTTGATAGAATTAGAGCCTACATACCGATAATAGGGGAAGCTGAGATCTATACAGCTATAGAGTGGCAACAGAAGCAATTATTCGATACAAATTTTCACGCAATTTACGACAGAATTCGAAATCTTAGAAAAATACAATGGATGCGCGCATATCTTTTAAATACTTCAGGCAAAAATTTTTTTGCAATTAAAAGGAGTCAAAGAGGATTGAAGAAAGCAATTGCTAAAATTAATTGTCGTGCAAGTGTTAATAATTTTAATCTTAACTTAATTATATCATTTGAACTAAATTCTATTCTTAAATCTTTTACTGATCAAAACTATGGTTCTATCGTTAGTAAGATAGACACAATAACTTACTATAATCCCATTCTAGCTCTTAATCTTTCAAATGAATATGAAAGCTCCGACACTTATTTTTTAAGTACTCTAAACTGTATCCTGTGGGCAGCAATTCTCCCTGTATCTCATTATAATGTTCATGAGGTTGATTTAACCCTGGAGGATTTAAGGAATACTCAAATTATAAAAGATTTTTTTATCAAAATCTGTGACTATGAGAAATTAGTTCTAGTTGCATCAGGACGAGGTTACATAGTTACCCCGCAATGGCTAAATCCCAACATTCAAGATATTGATAATTGTCTTGTAAAATTCAAGTAATTATTCATTTAGTTAGATTGCTAGGATTATGTTAATATTAAAAACTATTAATCTGGAAGATGAAATTTAAATATAAATTGGATATATTAAATCATGAATATTTATCAAGATCTCATAAGTCAAAGTGAGTTAATACTTAGCCTAACTATGGCACAGCTTAAGGCAAGATATCGTAAAACTTATGCTGGCCTAGTTTGGGTTTTAGTAAATCCAATTTTAACCTTTTGGGTACAGGCAATAATTTTTAAAATCATTTTAAAAGTAGACATAGCAGGCTATTATGTCTTTTTGCTGACAGGGATTGTGCCATGGATATTTATTACCTCAAGCTTGGTAATGACCTCGGGACTTTTTGTTAATCACAGGAATGCTCTTTTAGCTCTTAAGTTTGACCCGAAGGTACTGCTGTCATCTCAGATACTTGATAATTTTATTAATTATGTCCTATCATTTTTTATATTGTCTATATTGATACAAAATAAAAATTTATTGAGCTTTCCTGTCCTTGGAGCATTCCTTTTAAATTCTCTTTTGTTGCTGGCGTTTATTTATTCTTTAACGTTTTTTGTAGCAATCATAAATGTTTTTTTCAGAGATACCCAATACATCTTACAGTTTGCACTAGGTTTATTATATTTTGTTACGCCAATATTTTATCCTCGAGAACTTCTTGATAGTTATTTAAATTATGTAGTAGATTTTAACATATTTTATATTTTTATTGAGTTATTTCAAACATCAATGTGGAATGAAGATTATCATCGCTATGGAATTGTGATCATGAAAGCAATACTAGCAATTCTTACCATGACAGGTATCACTACCTTATTATGGAGTAAAGCCAGACATAGGATATATCTTAAACTATGAAAGAAAAAACATTAACAGTTAATAATTTTAGCGTCTCATACCCAATTTCATATTATAAAAATTTTACCTTCAGAGATTTTTTTGTTGATATGCTTAATTCACCAATAGACTTTCTATTGAAAGAGCGTGATAAAATCGTTGTTCTAGATAAAATATCGTTCGATCTTTTTAGGGGGGACAAGGTAGGCTTAATTGGTAACAATGGCTCGGGGAAATCATCTCTATGTAGATATATTTCCGGTCTTTTTGGTAGCACTTACGGAATTACTACACATGGTAAAGTCCGAGGGATTTTTGACACAGAGATGACTATTTTTCCAGATTTAACAGGGCGTGAGAATTTGGTTATTTTATGTCAATTGATCTATCCGAACTTGAGTCGGAATCAACGTGAAAAAATCATTAAAGAAACTGAAGAGTTTTGTGACCTAGGGAAGTTCCTTCATGTGCCTTTTAAAAACTACAGTAAAGGCATGAGGGCTAGATTATTTCTATCATTAATTTCTGCTCAAAGTTCAGATATCTTAATTCTTGATGAAGTTTTCAATGGAGCTGATGCTTTTTTTAGTGAAAAGATGGGGAGAAGAATCAGGGAATCAATAGATAATTCAGGGTCGGTAATATTTGTATCCCATGATTTTGGCCTAGTTAAAGAATTATGTAACAGGGTAATCATTATAGATAATCAAAAGATTATCTATAATGGAGATGTAGATGAAGGTATCGTTTATTATCTTGAAAATTGCTCAAAGACATTAATACAGAATGGTTAGTTATAACGAGTTCATTCTTCTAAAAAATCATCTTAAAACTCAACAATCGATACAGTTAAAAGTACGAGGTCACTCCATGCTTCCATTTATAAAAAATCAGGATATTTTAAAAGTAAATTATATTAATAACCTAGAACTGTTGAAAAGGTTTGATATCATTGTTTTTTTTCAAGATGGTCATTACATTTGCCATTACTTCTGGAGATTTAATAAATATTTTAATACTTTAGAAAAAAAATTTATAACTCGTCCTTTAAATCCACTGAGAAATGTTGATAAGCCAAGTACAACCTCTAACATACTTGGGAAAGTGGAAAATTTCAAAATTCCAATTTGGTTTAAAGTTAAAATCATACTTATTTCGTTAGTGTTAAGTAACAGGGATGGATATGCCTAAGTAATCAGTTACCACATTATTTTCGGGCAGCATGTCATAATTTGAAAAATCGTGAATTAGTAGTAATAAGCTTCCAGATCCTTCGAGTATATGAAGATCCATTTTGTTACACTTGAGTAAGTTTTCGATCGCTCTATTGAAAATTTTTATAGATAAATGCTTAAACTCGATGTTATTTGTTAGATGGTATGCTCTCTTGGCGATAATCGCGTTTCCTGAAAAACCATGACAAAAGAAAATGTTTTCTGTTTCAATTAAAGATCTCTTTAATCCTCTTAGCAGAATTCTTGTAGCATCAATCTCAGTCTTGTTGTTTTTTAGATAATAGGCGGAAATGAGAAGTGACCAACCGATAGAGACATCACCATAACACCAACCATTTTGTCTATTAATAGCTGAGTTTACTTCATGAGAATTGCAAGGCAAGCCTAGGTTCGGATCAACTATATCATTCAAATCTAAAACTTGCTTGATGAATGACTCAAGTAAAGTTTTCTCATTCGTAGAACAATACTTCAGGTTTTTAGATAGAAAGATTATTACACCAAGTATTCCATGAGCTAATCCAAGATTAATAGAATCCTTTATATTGGAAAAATCAAGCTCATTAGTATATTTAATTGCCTCATGACAGGGAATCGAATTTCCAAGATGAGTAAGTTTGATAAAGCTAAATACGTATTTTTTTAAATTGATGATAGATTTTTCATTGAGTAAACCAGATGCAATAGAGGCTAAGGCCATAGCTCCATACAGACCATCATATGTAAATTTTTTTACATTCTCTGGCAATAGATTGTTTTCGATATTGATTAATTCATCATTTATAATCTTTTCTAGCTTAAGATTTTTAAAATTCTTTGAGATGTTTATTTTAAATAGAAAAAAAACATCAAGAACATCAAGAACATCAAGAGATTCGTTAAAGATAGTTAAGGTCTTTAAGTTTATATCGGGTGAGAAATAAGAATTATAATAATAGTCTGCCATCTTGAATCGTGCATGATTTTTAGACTCATTTACAGTTTTTGCCTTTACTATCTTATAAATTTTTAAGAGATGCTCTTGATTCATCATTCCTCTTGATGGTTAGACTTAGTTTAAGTGCTAGTTTGGTTAATAACACTTCATGGTTTTTTCCATGTCCAATAAATATTCGATTATGTAAAAGGTGGATGTATCTTAGAACTAAAATATCAATAGATTGCTCGATTAATTTATTATCTACTTTAAGTTTTATAGAGTTTAATAAATCAACTCTGGCATTCGTTATTAGAATGTTTCCTAGGGAGGTCTTGTAGGATGTTAGGTCACTATTTTTCAAGTGGTTTTTTAAAGTTGAGAATCTATCTTTTATGGTGTTTGATATATTTTTAAACCTTAAAAGTGATTTTTTTTCCTCTGTTGATAATTGTTTTAAGAGTAAATGGCCATGACTTGAATATTTAAAATAGAAAGCAGCTATAATTAAAAAAATGCTTATCTTTTCGTCATAGCTAGTAACTCTTCTATGGAGAGCTATGGCAATTGTGGAGTCCATACAGCTAATTTTTTCGAAATATTCAACACCATTTTTACCACCATAAACAGAATCTTCCATATGATATGGAGAAATCTCAACAATTCCATAACGTTTGTGATTAATCTCATGAAAGAATAAATTTTTTTCTTGATTAATCTCATTTTTGTTAAATTGCGAAGTGTTAATTCTTAATCTTAGATGTAAACCTTTTTTATCTTTAAAAAATAGATAAAACCATGTTTGAATATTTAACCTGGTAATAAAGCTAAATATTTCACTTCTTAATAATTTTAAAAGTGTAAACTCATCAGAATATATTTTACAATAAATCCAATCATTTTCAGATAATCGGAGAGTTGAGCTTGTTGGAATATTTAACTGATTAAATTCTTTACCAATAAAATTACTAATAATCATATTGCTAAATGGAATACTGTTTGATGGAGCAATGAATTCTTTTATTATAAAAGGAATGTTGGTAGGGTTTTTATTCCACATATCCTCTAGGATATTTAAGCCGAGCATGGAGTTTAGATTAATATAAAAATTATTTCCGAAGTCATGGAGAACTATTTCATTTATTCCTTTAATTTTTTCCTTTATAGATAAAAAAGTTGTCTCGCTTTTTCTAAATGACCAGGTTCTAGGGAACAAGATAATGTTTTTATATCTTAAAGCGGGAAAATATTCCAGAAGGTGAGGGCCTAGAAAGAAGGGATGAATATTGGGCCAATAGAACTGATAAGAAAAGTACTTCAATAGATAGTACATAGGATTCGTCAAACTTTGATGACTTCTGGGGTTGTTTTCAAAAGGTATAATTTGCTTTTTAAGTGTCTTGGACCTGAGATAAAGCTTACTTCCATCGGAACAAATCTCTAAGTCTTCTATGGGTATAATTTTAACATCGATATTTGAAATTCCAGACTGAAGCGAAATAACATATTCAGTTGAAGGAAGATGAACGCATACCTCTGATGTTGAACTATGGAGATATGTGTCTAGTTCTGCATAAATAATATCCTGGTTAGTTTCTTGTATTTTTCCTTGGTACTCATTTAATTTAATTTTAAGCTTTTCTAAGCCTGTGTTATAGCGGGCAACCATTTGTGTGCCTGGAAAACCACTTAAATGTGAAAATAAAATTTGATCATTTTCAGTTATTGAATATACTGCTGAAAATCCTGGAGGATTAAAATTTTCATTGTAGTTAAGTTTGATGATATTTTCAATGTCTTTAAAATCTTCTTCGTTCAAGTTGATACTGTTATTTATGACAGGTCTAGTTGTTAGCCATCTTAAGAAAACTGAATCATCAAGTAATAAGTTATCAAGCTTATAATTTCGGAGTTCAATGAAGTTTTCAAGCTCCGCCAAGTCTATGTATGACGATTCTATTTTTTGATACAGAAGATCTGCTATTGCAGATTTTTTTTTTGCAATAGAGTTATTGCCCGCCATAGAAGAAAAGCATTGAATTAAAATATTAGAAACTTCTTCTATCTGATTAATGACATCGCTAGGGATGTTAAAATCTTTTGCATGATAGTAGTAACTGGTTTCTCCTGATTGACAAAAGATCGAGGACTCTTTAGATAGCAATGAGGGATAGTCATTTTTTATAATTATTTCTTCTTTAAGTAAAAAGAGTATGAATTGTTTTATGTTTTTAGATGCTAATTCTTTTAAGTTAAAATCCTTGATTAGATTTTCGATCTCGAAAGGGGTGTCTGATCTATATAGTTCAAGATTTTTAATTACATTGGTGTCTTTTTCTATTTTATTTTTTTCTAGAAAAATTTCTAAATGGTAAGAGAGTTTTTTATTAAGAATGTTTTGTCTGAAGGTGGTGCTTTCGTAGTTTTTATCTGTTGTTATAGCGTTTTGATAAAGTTTGTGGGTTTTTTGAATAGAGTTTTGCCTGTGAAGAGTTTTTTCTACATTACTGTCAAGGGATTCGTATGCAACAGAGGGGTTGACTAGAGCTACGCTGGCAGTATTGTTCATAGGTGAGTTTTTACCGATGAGGCGAAACCAGTACTTTGCAAAAGTTTTTTTTTCTTTAAGAGTTAATTCGTGAAAGTGATCTTTTGATTTTATGACATCATGATAGGCAGGATTAATTTTACATAAGGTTTCTCGAAAGCCAGTGTGATTAAAGTATTTATCCACATCACTCTTACGAGCTTCAGCTAAATTAAATGATCCAAGCCTAATAATACTAAAGCTATGCTTGCTCATCGCTTGCTCATCAGAATGTTTGATTGATTTTTTTAAATTCAATTTTCGCCTTGTTCAGCTGTTGCAGAAAGTCATTGTTCTTTATAATGATTGCTGTGAATTGATCAGCTAGTGCTTTCCCTGCTTCGGTATCGCTGGGATAGTGAACCCCGGCAATCTCTCTCCCGACACTAATTCTGTAGGCAGATTTAAGATAAATTTCTTTGTTTTCAGGGTCTATCATTGAAAATATTTCAGCATAAATATATGACATGCTTGCATGACCGCTTGGGTAAGAAGGGTGAGCTGGAGTATTGATTGAGGGTCTTATTTTGTGAGAAAGATATTCGGGCCTGACTCTGTCAAATGTTTCCTTCTGCTTAGCGATGAGAACCGACATGTCATTATGGATCATTTGAAATATTAAGTGTGTTTCTTTGAATTTTAAAATTAAATCACTCAGAAGCAATTTGTTAAAAACTTGAGTCTGAAATTCAATACTATTATTTATAAAATTGATGTCCACTAGGGTTCTGTTTTTTTGATAAGTCAGAAGGACTAATAATTCTTCATCAGTTTGAGCCGAAGTGTTTGATGGGGGAGGGGGTAAGGTGATGTGTTCAAGTTCAGCAAAAGTTTTAAATTTTTCATTTCTGTAGACTAAAAAATATTTATCCCAAGATTGTGTGTTAGAGAACTTTAGGTCAGATTTCGTAGGCACTGTTGAACAGGAGTTGAAGCACATCGCAATCACGATTGTTATAAGTAATTTCATTAGCTTCACCTTAGTAGAAGTTCCATCTGGGCTTAGAGCTTGCCTCTGACATTAGGGTATAGTATAATAGCATATATGAATAAAGTCTCCAAAAAATCAGAAGATCCTAATGATGATATTCTCTCTAGTGAAGTTTTAAACTTGCTAGACGATGCTCTCTCTAGTGAAGTTTTAAACTTGCTGGATGGTATAGATGAAAATGTTTTTAATGAATATCGTGATATTTTGAATCCGGAAGTTGAGGCTTATTATGTAACAGACCCTTATTGTGCTGATTGTTCTGCACATTGCGATGGAAGTAGTGGCTGTCCGGGAACTGCTTGCTGATCTTCCCCTGTTAAAACGGACAGTCTTTTAAGCACATAACCCAACCATGGGGTGCGTAAAATGAAGTCGAATTTAAAGAAAGTTGAGAGAAAGAGAAGATCTTATGATACTTCGTTCAAAGAGCAAGCAGTTGCTCTTGCGAAGGAGATCGGAATGAAAGAGGCCAAAGACAAATTAGGACTTAGTAGTGAGCAAATGCTCGGCAACTGGGTTCGTGCCAGCAAAAAAGAAAATTCAAACTCAGCTCATGCCGAGCTTCAAGCACTGAAAGAAGAAAATAAAAAACTAAAAAAAGAACTGGAAAGAGAAAAGAAAGTCACAGCTATTCTTCGAGATGCAACGGCTTTTTTTTGTCAGGATCACCTGAAGTGAAATATCGAGGAATTGTCTTGCTAGCAAAAGAGGGTCATTCAGTGGCACTTTGCTGTGATCTACTCGGTGTTTCGAGTTCTGGTTTTTATGATTGGAGAAAACGTCCTCCATCGAATCGTGAACTGAAAAATGGTGAGTTGAAAGCGAAGATTTTGAATATCTTCAGTGACTCAAAAGAAACGTACGGCTCGCCTCGTATTAAAGCTTCGCTTGAAAAAGATGGTGAAGTGATAGGCAAAGGTAAGGTCGCAGCGATTATGAGACGAGAGGGCCTTTCAGCACGTCGTAAGAAGGCTTTCCGTCCGAAGACAACGATTAATAATCCAAGCGATAAAAAGTCACCACGAGTTTTTGAAATTGAAAAGACTGAAGTGGTGAAAGAAAACCAAGTTTGGGCTTCCGACTTGACCTATATTCCGACAACAGAAGGTTTTATGTATCTGGTAGTGGTGATGGATCTGTTTAACCGTGAAATTAAGGGATGGGATTTAAGTGATTCAATGGAAGCAACTCATACAACGGCAGCCATGCATCGGGCGCTGACAAACATTGAAGGAAAACCAGATGATTTAGTTTTCCACTCAGATCAAGGAGTGCAATATTGCACAACCGAGTTGAGAAAGATTTTTAGCTTCTTAGGGATTACTCAATCAATGTCACGAAAAGGAAATTGTTACGACAATGCATTTGCAGAAAGTTTTTTTCATACATTGAAAAATGAACTTGGAGAAAAATGTTTTGGTGGTAAAGAGCTAGCAAGAAAAGCGATTTTTGAATATATTGAAGCTTGGTATAACTGACCAGCCGGGAGTTTTCATA